>CAWDFT010000020.1:0-237700 GCA_963801575.1 uncultured Actinomycetota bacterium | reverse complement strand
TATCCATGACGTAGCCGCCGCGGTGGAGTGCCGATTCGGCCTTGTCGGGAGCCGTCACCGGGTACCGTCCCCACGGTAGGTCCTGCAAGCTGTGTCAGTCTGGCTCTGATTTGAGGGGCAGTCGGTTGCGCTCTTCGAGTCGCTGCACTGACTGATGAGAATGGGGGTCGGCCGACGACGTCGACACACACTGGTGCGGGTGAGTCCGTTGAGGTGTACGGCGCGGTGATCGTGCGGCCCTCTGAGGTCCGATACAAATCGATCGCGCCTGCCTTAAAGTCCGGGGCGAACTTGCTCGGTCTGGTCACAATCAGCTCCCCCCTTGGCCCAATCAGACCAAGATCGAGAGCCTCCAGAAAAGCGGGGGAACCTCACACAGCGCACGCGCCGGAGTAAGGAGGGAGACCGGGTATGGCCGGGTTGGTGGTTGGTGTGCCGAAGGAGATCAAGGAGAAGGAAGACCGGGTGTCGGTGCAGCCCGACGGCGTTGCCGAGCTGGTCTACGACGGCCGGGAGGTCGTAGTGCAGGCCGGCGCTGGGTCGGGCTGTGGCTTTCCCGACGACGAGTACGTTGCGGCCGGCGCCCGGGTTGTCGGCACCGCAGACGAGGTGTTTGCTGCTGCGGACTTGATCGTCAAGGTCAAGGAACCTATCCCCGAGGAATATGACCGGTTCCGCCCGGGTCAGCAGCTGTTCACCTACCTGCACCTGGCGGCCGACCGCCGGCTCACCGAGTTCCTCCTTGACCGGCGCATCGACTCGATCGCATACGAGACTGTGCAGACCGCGGACGGGCGGCTGCCGCTGCTCACGCCGATGAGCGAGGTTGCCGGGCGGATGGCTGTCCAGGCCGCCGCCCATCACCTGGAGAGTCCCGCCGGCGGGGCGGGTCTGCTGCTGGGCGGGATCCCGGGCACCCCCGCCGCAAAGGTCACCATCATCGGGGGCGGCGTCGCCGGAACCGAGGCCGCCAAGATGGCTCTCGGTTTGCGGGCGATCGTACGGGTGTTGGACACCAACGCGGCGCGCCTGTCCTACCTCTCCGACGTGTTCGGTGGCCGGCTTGACCTGGTGGTCCCCAACCGGGCGCGGACGGCGGCGTACGTGGCTGAATCCGATGTGGTGATCGGCGCCGTGCTGGTCGCCGGCGCGAAAGCACCGAAACTGGTTACCCGCGACATGATCAAGAGTATGCGGCCCGGCAGTGTCGTCGTCGACATCGCCATCGACCAGGGCGGATGCTTCGAGACTAGCCGGCCGACCACGCACTCGGAGCCGACCTACGTCGAAGAGGGTGTCGTGCACTACTGCGTCGCCAACATCCCCGGCGCCGTCGCCCGCACCTCCACCCTCGGGCTAACCAGTGCCACCCTGCGGTACGTCATCCGCGTCGCGGCGCACGGCGTAGCCGGCGCGGCCGCGCGGGACCCGGTCCTGGCGAAGGGCCTGAGCACCCTCAGCGGCAAACTGGTCTCGCGACCAGTGGCCGACGCACACGGCCTGCCCTACCAGGACCCGGCCACCCTCCTGCCGGCGGGCCAAGCGACAGGCCCGAACTTAACCTGATTCCCGCAGCCCGTTTCCGCTTCTGACCAGCTATTTTGTTGTGGAGCTGCCGGGAATCGAAACCGGTGCATAAAGCAGGCTGACCTGCGGAAACACTGAGATTGACGACGCGAAACGACGTGAGAGTACGCAAAAAGCCCTGTGGATACGCGAACGGTGTTGACGGCGTCAACACGACGTAGATGACCGGCTGACGCCTTGCATCACGACCCGGCAGTCCTCGACTTGGCCGCACCGGCACGACGTCCGCGCCACGGGGACGAATGGCGCGGACATCGTGCGAACCGCTCAGGCGCGGGCTAGGTCGATGGTGACGGGGACGGGGTTGCTGACGATGTCCCGGACGGGCGAGTAGCCGGTGAGGCTGGCGAGTTCGGTGAGCTGATCGTCGTCGAAGTCGCCGGTCGCCTTGATCGTTACCCGTATCTGCTCGTAGCCAGCGCGGACATTGCCGTCGAGGCCGAGGAAGCCGTGCAGGTCCAGATCGCCCTGGATCGTGGTTTCCATGCTGTCGACTGCGATGCCGCGGGCGGCGGCGTGGTAGGCGATCGTGCCGGTCAGGCACGCTGCGAGGGCGTGGAGGACATATTCGACGGTGGTGGGTGCCCGGTTTTCACCGAGCAGCACCGGCGGCTCGTCGGTGTCCACGGTAAACGGCTCTGTGCGGGTGGCGTCTTCTTGGCCGGCGCCGTAGAAGTCCTTGATCGTCGAGCGGCTGTAGGCGCCGTCGATCCAGTGGTTGCGGGCACGGAACTGAAACCGCGCCAGCGCGGGATTCGTGGTGACGGCGTCGATCGTTCCGACGAGGCGGTCGACGTCGACGCCGTTGACGGTGCTGGTTGCGTGCATGGTGAGCTCCTTGCGGTTGCTGGGCGATGAGCTGTGGCCTGGCTCGGGGTCACCGCTCAGTGTTAGCACGATCGGTCGTGCTAACTTTAAAGTACGACCGGTCGTGCTATCTTGTCAATATGGCAAGCCACATGATGAATCAGCGCAGCTCCGCGCCACGACGCCCGCGCGCCGACGGCGAACGAACCCGCGGCGCAATCCTGCGCGCTGCCGCATCGCTGGCCACCGTCGACGGGCTGGAGGGTCTGTCGATCGGGAACCTGGCCGCCGCCACCGGCATCAGCAAGAGCGGCCTTTACGCGCACTTCGGCTCCAAGCAGGAACTCCAGCTCGCAACAGTGGACGAGGCCGAGCGGATCCTCGCCGCAGAAGTCGTACAGCCCGCGCTCGCGGCTCGCCCCGGTCTGGCCCAGCTAGCGGCGGTGTGCGAGGCGTTCTTTAGCTATGTGCAGCGCCGCGTCTTCCCCGGCGGCTGCTTTTTCGCTGCGACGGCGCTCGAGATGGGCACCCGCCCGGGGCCGGTCAAGGACCGGGTCGCCGCCATTCAGTCCGGTTTTGTGGCGCTGCTCCGGTCCTTCGCGGTCACCGCGCTCGAGCAGCATGAGCTTCCCGCCGACGAGGACCCCGACCGCCTCGCCTTCGAGTTACACGCGATCCTCTTGGCCGCCGACACCAAATTCGTCCTGCACGACGACCCGGCAGTCCTCGACTTGGCACGCCAGGTCGTCCACAAGCGGTTAGGACTGAACAACGACAGAAGCGCCGGCGGCACCGGCGACCCCGGGGCACCGCAGTGACGGTCGCCTTCGTGTGTTCGAAGTTCGCTTGGCCAGCTCAACGCTCTGTCTGAGCTGCAGTTATTCGGTGGAGCTGCCGGGAATCGAACCCGCTACAGAAAACGGCTTGACCTGAGTAAACACGGAATTTGACGACGTGAAACGACGCGAAAGTACGTGAAATTACCTGCGGAGACGCCAGAGGTGTTGACGGCGTGCATCGGGGGCGCTTCCCGCTCCGGTCGACAGCAGTGCCCGGGCGACGGCGTTCTTGCCCTCGGCAACGGCGGCCAGTGGAAAGACTCCGTCGCCGGCGGTCACGATGGCGTCGTAGCGCTCACCCATGCCGAGCAGGACAGCGTCGACCTCGGTGGGGACGACGGGGTAGCCGTCGGTGTGCGTGACGGTCATTCGGCGCCCGGCCAGGGCGACCCTGAATGCGGTGTCGGCTCCGGCGTTAATGATGCGGATGCGGATGCGTTGCCCAGGCTTGGCGGTGAACTTCGTCGCCGCCGCAGGGATGCGCCCATCGATGACGTAGTAGGGGTAGGTCAGGTCGCCGACGTCGCCGCCGAGCAGATCACTGGCTGAGGCACCACCCACGCCTGGAGTCGTGGGCGTCGGCCCCATTCCGCCCGTCCCCGACATCGGTCCCATCTCGTCCATACCTCCCATTCCGGGCATGCCGGACATGGGGCCGTGGCCAGGCGTGCCCATCGACCGCAGCCCGTTGAAGATCTGTTCGGGACTGCTGCCGACCCCTGACGTCCAGTCGTCGACAATCACGATCCACTCGGCGTCGTAGCGTGGTCGACGCCGACGGGCAGGGGAGTGGCCGGCGGCCAGGAGGGGAGCAAGTCGTCAGATAGTCCCCGATAGAGTCAATCAGCTGTTGCTCCGGAGGGATTCGGCGATCGTCATGGCCCTCGCCGCGAACGTGCATGACACCGCCGTCGGTGGTGGGGTGGATGTCGCCGATGTTGGCGCTGATCATCTCAGCCAGGCCAGCAACGCGGTCAGCATCCTGCGGTCACGCTCGGCCAAATCGCTGTGCTGTCAACACAAGTGATGAATATTGCTGACTAGCCACAAATAAGGTACAGCGACGCCGTGTCAGACCAAGATCAGATCCACCAATATTCGGACAATCCCCTGCCGGCTGTGCGTTTGCACCCACACGGTCGGGCCGCTGGGTTCGTGTCAGCGTGTGGATAAACACGCCGTCGGTAGGTCGAACCACCGCAGGTGTTCAAAGTCCTCGGACAGGGTCATCGGGTGCTGGGCGACCGCGCGGTCGGGTTGTGCCCGCGGGCCTGTCAAGAGCCTCGTGGCCTCCCCTAGGTAGCGTTCGAGGTCGGTTTCGGGCGCGCGGTTGTCGTGATGCGGGTATTGCATTGCCCCGTTCTCGTCGTAGGAGATTTGGCGCAGCCGCAGCGGGGGCTCGACGGGGCCGAGGTGGTGTCGCCACATTCCACTGGCCGGGTCGAAGCGGTAGTCCTCAAGCAGTCGCCAGCCGTCTCGGGCGACGAGCCGGACTGCCTCGACGAGGTAGGTGAAGACCGGCTCGGAGATGAAGTAGTTGAAGTTGATGCGGACCCAGCCCGGTTTGATGCCCTCGCAGCCGAGGGTGATCTCGCGTTCGAACTCATGGGAACGGTCCAAGTCGATGCCCAGCAGGCGATGTCCGTAGGGGCCCGCGCACGAGCAGCCGCCACGGGACTGGATTCCGAAGAGGTCGTTGAGGACGGCTACCACGAAGTTGTGGTGCAGGTAGTGGCCGCTGGGGGCGCGCACCACGAACGACACGATCGACAGCCGTTCGGCGTCAAGGTTACCGAGGATTTCGATGTTCGGCTCGTCTTGCCAGGCCGCAATCGCGCGGCGCAGGTAGTGCTCCTCGTGGGCGCGGATCACGTCGACGCCGACAGCTTGTTTGAGCTGGAACACCAGCCCGGCCCGGATCGATTCGATGATGGCCGGTGTGCCGCCCTCCTCACGTTGAGCGGGATCCTCGAGGTAGCGGTGCTCGGTCGGATTGACGTAGGCGACGGTGCCGCCGCCGGGCACATCTGGTACCCGATTGCGCAGCAACTCCCGACGGACCACCAGAACCCCCGGGGTGCTCGGCCCCCCGATGAACTTGTGCGGACTGAGGAAGATCGCGTCTTTGTAGTCGAGGCGATCCTGGGTTTGGTCGCCGTACATCTCGATGTCGACGTAGGGTCCCGCCGCGGCGAAGTCCCAGAAGGATAATGCGCCGTGCGCGTGCAGCAGCGCCGAGATGCGGTGGGTGTCGCTGACGATCCCGGTCACGTTGCTGGCCGCGGAGAACGAGCCGATCTTCAACGGACGCCCGTGGTGCAGAACGAGCTCTTTCGCCAGGATCGCGGTGTCGATGTGGCCGTCCACGTCCTGGGGAATCACCACGACATCAGCGATCGACTCCCGCCATGGCAGCTCGTTGGAGTGGTGCTCGAACGGCCCGATGAAGACCACCGGGCGTTCACTGGCGGGGATGGTGTCGCTGAGATGGTAACGGTCCTCCAGTGTGGCTGGGATGCGCAGCCCGAGGACGCCGATCAGTTTGTCGATGGCACCGGTGCACCCGGATCCCGCGAAGATCGCGACGGTTTCGGCGTCGCCGCCGACAGCGTCGAGGATGATGGAACGGGCGTCTTCGCGCAGCCGGGTGGTCTGCAGCCCGGTTCCGCTGGATTCAGTGTGGGTGTTGGCGTAGCGGGGCAGTACCTCGTCGCGGATAAAGTCCTCCAGGAAGCTCAAGGCCCGACCCGAGGCGGTGTAGTCGGCATAGGTCACCCGACGCGGCCCGTACGGACCGGGCATCACCTGATCCTCACCGATCACAGCGTCCCGGATCCGCCGTAGCAGCGGGGTATCGAGGGGTACGGGCTGATTCACATCACCGAGGGTAGGCCTGGAATTGGTCGAGGTTATCCGTACTCAAGCGCGGGAGTCGGGCCAAAGCCGTGCACGGTCTCGACCAGTAAAGGACCTGGACGTAGGTGCTGCCGTCCTTGCGCGTGCCGCTTCGAAGCGAGGCCATGGCGGCGAGCCTAACGGACAAATGTTGATGCGAAAGGAAACCAGGTCAGGGCTTGTGGCCCTGACCTGCATCTTTCCAGTGGAGCTGCCGGGAATCGAACCCGTCCCAGAAATCACGCTGACCACGGAAATGCCGGAACTGACGACGCGAAAGTACGTGAAACAACGCAAGACTACCTGCGGTTACGCGAAAGGTGTTGACGGCGTCAACACGACAGCAAGGGAATCCGGGGTAGGCCCGACGAACGCAGAGATGCGCAGCCAGGCGCTGCTCGAGGAGCGGTTCGCGGTGACGACGATCAGGCGAGTTCTCAACTGCTGCGCTTGTTGGCAGCACTCGCTGTGCGCGTGCGCGCGGGGCGCTCGCCAAGGGCTACAGCGGCTGGTGCTGGTCGGCGACCGGGGCATGATCGCCTCCGCGCATCGCCGCGCTGCGTGAACTCAACGACAGTGGAACGGATTTCGGGTGGATCACCGCGCTGTGCGCCCCCCAGATCGCCGCACGGGCCGCCGCCGACGGGCCGCTGCAGATGAGCCTGTTCGATACCCAGGATTTGGCCGAGATCGCCCGCCCCGACTACCCAGGGGAACGGTTGATCGCCTGCCGCAACCCCGCCCTGGCCGGCGAGCGGGCCCGCAAACGCGACGAACTGCTCGCCGCCACCGAACATGACCTGAGCGTCATCGCCGAGCGGGTCGATCGCGGCACCCTCGCTGGGGCGGGTCGCATCGGCGTAACGGTCGGGAAAGTCATCGGTAAATAATGGTCGGCAAGCACTTTCGGCCGCCACATCACCGACACCGGCCTCACCCAATCACCGCGACCAATCCGCCATCGATACCGAGGCCGTGCGGGGTCGAGTAGGTGGGCGAGCACGCCTAGCACGCGCTAGGCAGTCTGGCCGTCGGGCACCTCGGCGAACGTCTCGGCCACCTTGCCGGAGCGCCTTGGCCACCTCGCGCCGCTGCGGCAGATCCAGGGCGGCCAGGTCATCGAGCAGCATCGCGGCGGTCTTCTCGGTTTCGGCCATGACACCTCCGCCTGCGTCTGTTGTCGACTCGTGGGTGCACAATCTACGAAGTGAGCTCTCTGCGGCGGCTTGGCCGAGCGCTGTTAGCGTTTTGTTTGGTGATCGTTGCCGGGACTGCGGGCTATGTGATCCTCGGGTTCGGATTTGTCGACGCCTTGTACCAGACGATCACGACGATCACGACGGTAGGTTTCCGCGAGGTTCACCCGCTGTCCACGGCGGGCGTGTTCTTCACCATCGCGCTGATCCTCATGGGTGTGGGAACCGCGCTGTACACGTTCGGGGTCCTCCTCGAAGGGCTCATCGAGGGGCATCTACGCCAGCAGCTGGAGAGGCGGCGGATGGACCGGAAGATAGGCCAGATGACTGGTCATTTCATCATCTGCGGATGGGGCCGCGTTGGTCGGGCCAGCGCGCTGTATCTCGACGCGCTCGGGAAGCAGGTCGTCGTCGTCGACCGAGACCCCGCCCGCCTGCAGGGTGCCGACTATCCAACGCTGCTGGGCGATGTCACCGACGACAGCATCCTGCAGGCCGCCGGCATCGGGCGTGCCTATGCGCTGATCGCAGCGCTGAATACCGATGCGGACAACGTTTACGTGACCTTGTCCAGTCGAGCGTTGCGACCCGATCTCGTCATCATCGCCCGTGCCCGCACGGAGGAGTCGAAGGCCAAATTGTTGCGGGCCGGCGCCAACCGGGCCGTCAATCCGCAACTGATCGGCGGGCGGCGGATGGCGGCGTTTGCGTTGCAGCCTCACGTGGCCGAGTTCCTTGATGTCGTCATGCACGACGAGACTCTCGATTACCGAATCGAGGAAGTGAAGATCACTCCCGCCTCGTCTCTGGTCGGTCGGTGCTTGGCCGATACGGCGCTTGGGTCGAAGAACGGGGCGCTCGTACTGGCCATACGGACCGCGAGTGGCCAGTTCATCGCGAACCCCGCTCCGGACACGCGCCTGGATCCCGACGCGGTCCTGATCGTCCTCGGGACTTCGGCTCAACTCCGTTCCGTACGGAGCCATGTCGACCTGGGTCTGGGATCAGCACCGGATTGATTGCCGCTGCACCGCGCACCGGCAAACGGCGAACCCTATCGATATCCTGCGGTGCCGTGACCTCGGTGACGTGGTCGCGTTCGACGAACTCGGCCTTCCCTTCCCGTGCGGTCGCTGGCCTCTTCGCGTCGAACCGCACGGAGGTGTGGTGCCTCCGGCGTGGCGGGATGGGAGTAGGCACCGGGTCGACGGTGGCGGGATCATCGTGCTCTACTCGTGGAAGAAGCGGGTCATCGTCGCCGTCTGATAGCCATCGACGAGCCGGTGGTCCAGACCGATCGTCAACGGCAGCACCCGGCCCGGGCTCCGTGAACCCGACTCGGCTCACAAAGAAAGGCATGGACCTCGGTCAGGGCGTGGCCTCGGGTCGTCCCTCCCCGCTGGGCGCCCATCGGGTCGACGGCGGCACCAACTTCTCGGTGTGGTCGCGCACGGCGGCACAGCTGGACCTGCTGCTCTTCGACGATGTCGATGACGCGCGGCCGTCCCGAACGATCCCGCTGGACCCTCTCTGGAACAAGACGTCGTACTTCTGGCATGTGCTGGTGCCCGACGTCGAGCCGGGACAGGTCTATGTGTGGCGCGCCAACGGCGAGCCGCCCGTAGTAGTCCAGGTCGAAATGCTCCATCAGCGGTTCTCGTAGCTCGGGGGGCGCTTCTCGGCGAACGCGGCGATCGCGTTGCGATGGTCCTCGGTGGTCATCGCGAGGTGCTGCACGCCGAACTCGGCGTCGACGGCGGCCTCGAAGCCCATCAGCGATGAGCGGCGCCGCGCGGTCTTGGCCAGACGCACGCCAAACGGCGCGATGGACGCCGTCGGCCCGATCAGCTCGCGCGCGTCGTCCAGCAGCGCGTCCGGTGCGCAAACCTTCTCGGACAGGCTGATCGCGAACGCCTCCTCGGCGGGACAGTCGGCGGCGCTCATGAGCAGCCGCGACGCGTGACCGAAGCCGACGAGACGCGGGAGCGTCCACGACACGCAGTAGTCGGGACCGAGCCCGACCTTCGGGGGGAAAGGGAATAGGAAGCGCGAGTCTTCAGCGGCGTAGCGCACGCCACAGAGCATCGCGAGACCCGCGCCGGCGGCGTCCGCTCATCGGGATCTGCCATCGGTCCCACTATTCCGCCGTATCGGTTGGCACTCTCCCGAACTGAATAACCCGACCGGCGTCTAGGGGCTGGTATCGGATACCGCCTTTGCCGGGACGGTGGAACGAATCGACGCTCGTTCGTTCACTTCTCGGCTTTACCAATCGTGGCTAGCGCGCCGACCAGCGATTCGATGTCACCGGAGTCGTTGTAGACGTGCAGTGAGACTCGGATCGCATTCAGTCTTGCGCTAGTCACGATTCCGTAATCTCGGCGAAGCGCTGCCCGAACAGCGGTTGCGTCAAGGTCGGCGTGCTGCAGCGCGATGATGTGCGGGCTGGCGGACGGGTCGTCGAGGTTGCGGAAGGGATGCCAGCCAAGTGGCCGAACAGCTTCGACCAGCTCGGCCGCAAGGAGGCGCGCGTGGGCCTCGATAGTCTCCGAGCCGAGACCGTTCAGCCGGGTGATCGACTCAGTGAGCCCCAGCGCCGACGCATACGCAATAGTTGACTGCTCGAATCGGCGAGCTCCTGGTGCCTGCTCACGGCGAGTAGCGTCAAAGGCGAACGGGTTCGGAGTCCCCATCCACCCGGGATGCGGCGGGATCGAGTCCAGCAGATCGTCACCTACCGCGAACAACGCGACTCCCCCGTGTCCGCACAACCATTTGTATCCGCTGGTGACCACGAAGTCTGCGCCCCAATCGGCCATTGCGACCTCGCCGGCGCCGGCAAGCTGAGTAGCGTCGACAATCAGTCGTGCACCGACCTCGTGAGCGCTGTCGGCGAGTACCGCGCAGTCGACCCGGGAGCCCGTGCCATACATCACTGCGCTCACGCAGACAGCGGCGACGCCCGGCCGTATAGCGTCAACGACGGATTCAGTAAGGCTGACACCGGCTCTGTCCTCGACCCACGTCACCGATCGTCCACTTGCCGAACCGGCAAGCCACGGGTGCGTGACGCTGGGAAAATCCGTCGCGACCAGGACGACGTCCCCAGCCGGCGCCAGAGCCGCCGCTGTTGCTAGACCCGCGCTGGCCCCTCCAAGTACGGCCACCGCGCCAGGCTCCGTGCCGAGCAGTATTGCGCCGGCGGCACGGAGTTCGTCGAGAATCCGCAGCTCCTCCTCATCGCTCAGTCGGACATTGCCGTGCTGGGCTGTCTGGGTGAGGTGCTCCAGCATCACCTCCAATGATTGGGCGGGGATCAGGCCTAGGGCGGCCTGGTTGAGGTAAACAGATTGCGCAAGGGCAGCGAAGTCAAGCCGCGGAACCAGAGCATCCACGCCGTGCTCCTCACGTTGGCGATCCGCCGCTCGGCGCCGGTGGCAGGCTAAGTCAGGCATCCATAGAACTGCGGTCAAGTCACGGGTACAGCTGTGGGGCCGTCGGCTCGCTGGTGGACGTAGGTGCTGCCGTCCTTGCGCGTGCCGCTTCGAAGCGAGGCCACGGCGGCAGAGCCTAACGGACGAATGTTGATGGGAAAAGGAAAAGGGCCAGGGCTTGTGGCCCTGACCTGCATCTTTCCAGTGGAGCCGCCGGGAATCGAACCCGCTACAAAATCGCGCTGAACTGCGGAAACGCCGAATTTGGGTTGCGAAACAACGTGAAATGACCTGCGGATACGCGAAAGGTGTTGATGGCATCAACACGGCGCAGGCGCTCCGATAGCTGTCAATCAGGTGTGGCGGGCTGCTTCTCGGGCGAGTTGCATACGGGAGGTGAGGCCGAGTTTGGAGTAGACGTGGGTGAGGTGGGTTTGCACGGTGCGTGCTGAGACGAAAAGCCTTGTGGCGATGTCTTTGTTGGCGAGCCCCTCGCTGACGAGTCGTACCACGTCGCGCTCGGTGGGCGTAAGCGAGGCCCAGCCGCTGCTGGGCCGTTTGCGTCCGCCGCGGCCGCGCTGGGCGTAGGCGAGCGCTTCATCGGTGGACAGCGCGGCGCCCTCGGCCCATGCCGCCGCGAAGTCCTCCTCGCCCATCGCGTCACGCAGCGCGCCAAGCGAGTTTTCGTATTCGGCGTCGTAGATTTTGAAGCGGACCACTCCGATGCGTTGCCGGATGCCGTCTGCCGCGCCGAAGAGTCGGGCCGCTTCGCGATGACCGTCAGCCTTAACCGCTAGGTCGGCGATGCACTCGAGGGTGTCGGGAATGCCCGAATGTGCGTGGACGTCAGCGGCGACCGTGAGCGCGTCGTGGGCGTCGCGTTCGGCCTGTCCCAGCTCGCCCTGCGCGATCGCCACGCGAGCACGCGTCCTCAACGCCATGGCCAGGTGCCAGCCCCTCATCGCTGAGACGGCCTCGTCGGCCCAGTGTCTTGCCGCGACCAAATCGCCACGTGCCAAGGCAATCTCAGCCAGTGGGTTGACGTTCACTGATGCCAACTCGGGCTGCACACTCAGCCGCCGCCAGGACGCCTCGCTGGCGTCCTGCGCCACTGAAACATCCCCCGCGGCCAGGGCCGCGACAGCCAACGCGGTGTAGGCGAAGCCGGGGACGAACCCGCCAAGACCCGCCGCCGTTTCCACGGCCGCGTTGGCCGCGGCTCGGGCCGCGCTGGTGTCACCGTGATACGCCAGCGCGTGGCCCAGGCTGTACATGCAGTTTGCGTACCAGAGCACGTCATGAGCCGCGTCGGCCTCGGCGGCCACTTCGCGGATCTGTGCGATGGCCGCGTCCAGATCGCCCCGCATCGTCTGGGCCATCCCGAGGCACCGGCGACAGAAACGCGAGTTGAACCGGTCGCCAAGCGCTTCGGCGAGGTCGCGTCCTTCCTCGGCAGCCGCGCCCACCGCGATCGGATCGCCGACGATGAGCGCCCCGAGGGCTTGCCAGCCGAGGATCTGGCTGAGCCTCCACCGGTCTCCTAGTGCGCGGGCCAGGTCGACCGCCTCGGCGAGGTACGGCCGAGCCACCTCGGGGTTGAAGGAGGCGATACCGCCGCAGGCGGTTAGCGCGCGGACCACCAGTGCGGGGTCGTCGAGTTCGCGGGCGATGGCCAGGGCATGTTCGGCCTGACCCATGCGGTCGGTGGCGACAACCGATGCGTTGAGCACGGCCTGATCGGCGAGTGCCCGTGCGCGCACTGCGGGTGCCACCTGGATGTGGTGCGTGTTGTGGTCGGCGAGGGCGGCGTCGAACCACCCCAATCCTTCCTGGATCCGGCCCCGCGCGAGCCACAGCGGCTGCAGCGACGACGCCAGCGCCAATGCGAGAGCGATCTCTGTGTTTTCGCGGCTCCACGCAAACGCCGCCCGCAGGTTGTCGATCTCGGTTTCGGCCTGCTCGATCCGCCGCTCATAATCGTTGCCCGCCGGGGTGTCGAGCGGAGCCGCCATGGCCGTGTAGTGGTCGCGGTGGCGCGCGCGCACAGTGTCGGCCTCGCCGGACTCGCCCAGTTTTTCCAGCGCGTACTGGCGCACCGTCTCCAGCAGCCGGTATCGCGTTCGGCCCGTGGTGTTTTCGGCCACGACCAGCGACTTGTCGATGAGAAGGGTAAGCAGGTCCAGCACCTGGTAGGGCTGTACCTCGCCGCCGCCGGCGACGGCTCTCGTAGCGTCGAGGTCGAACCCGCCCAGGAACACCGCCAGCCGGCGAAACACGACGCGTTCGGGCTCGGTCAGCAGCAAATATGACCAATCGACGGATGCCCGCAGGGTTTGTTGGCGGCGCACTGCGGTGCGCGCACCGCCGGTGAGCAGGCGGAAGCGGTCATGCAGGCTGTCGAGGATCTCGGTCAGCGACAACGCGCGTATGCGCGCCGCCGCGAGTTCGATCGCCAGCGGCATGCCGTCGAGGCGGCGGCAGATCTCGGTCACGGCGATGGTGTTGTCGGCGGTGAGGTGGAAGTCGGGCCGAACTTGGCGGGCGCGGTCGGTGAACAACTCGATGGCCTCGTCGGCCAGCGACAGCGACCGCACCCGCCAGGTCACCTCACCGGCCACACCGATCGGCTCCCGGCTTGTCGTTAAGAGCGTCAACCCCGGGCAGGCACCCAACAGGTCAACGATCAGCGCCGCGCACGCGTCCAGCAGATGCTCACAGTTGTCCAGCACCACCAGCATTTGACGGTCACCGATGAAACGCAGCAGTGTCTCCATCGTGGAGCGGCCGGGCTGGTCCGGCAGGCCCAGCGCGCGAGCCACCGCGACCGGCGCCAGATCGGGGTCGATGATCGGCGCCAGATCGACGTACCACACCCCGTCGCGGCACTCGCCCATCATCCGTCCCACGACCTCTAAGGCGAGTCGTGTCTTGCCGACACCACCGGCACCGGTCAATGTCACCAGTCGGTTGTCGGCCAGAATCCGCCGCATGTCGGTCATCTCGGCGGCCCGCCCCACGAAACTCGTCAGCTGCACCGGAAGATGCTGGGCAACAACCGTATTCGCTGTACACAGCGGCGGGAACTCGACGCGCAAGTCGGGATGACACAGCTGCACCACCCGTTCCGGGCGGGGCAGGTCGCCCAGCCGGTGGGTGCCCAGATCGGTCAGCCAGGCGTCAGGGGGCAGCCCGTCAACAACCAAGTCCTCGGTCGTGCCCGACAGCACAATCTGGCCGCCGTGCGCGACATCGCGCAGCCGCGTCGCTCGGTCGGCCGTCGACCCGACGTAGCTGCCGTCGCGCAGCTGCACCTCCCCGGTGTGCACGCCGATGCGCAACCGGATCGGAGCCAGCGGTGCCCGCTGCAACTCCAACGCGAACGCCACCGCGTCGCTGGCGAGGGCGAACGCCACCACAAACTCTTCGCCCGCGCCCTGTTCGACTGGGCGTGCCCCGTGATGGGCGGCGACGATGGCGGACACGGTGCGATCCAGGCGTGCGACCGCGGACGTCATCTCCTGGGTCTCCCACAGCCGCGTCGAGCCTTCGACGTCGGCCAAAAGCAACGTCACCATTCCCGTCGGCAAAACGCTCACACCCAGATCGCTCCACTTCAACGGCGCGTCCGCAAGTGGTCCGTCTCCACTCATGCTAGCCAGCATGCGCTGGCCACATGAGGTAATACATCCGCGAATACGCGTAGATACCGCCGCCCTGCCAATCGCATCTACGACCCCGGGCCGTGCGCATTTACGCGCTCTAACCGATGGTCTTCGGCCCACAACAGCGCATAGTCGACTCGCGACCCGAGGAGACCACCATGACCGTCGCCACCATCCGCGGCAGCACCCGCAGCGTGTTCGATGCCGGACTGGTCACCATCGCCCACGAACAGGAGGTGCCGGTGGCCAAGATCGGCGAGCGCGCCGTTGTGCTTGGAGCAAGCATGGGCGGGCTGCTCGCCGCTCGGGTGCTCGCCGACTTCTACCGGACCGTTGCGATCATCGAGCGGGACGTGCTGCCAGACGATCCCGCGCAGCGGCGTGGCGTGCCGCAGGGCAATCACGTCCACGCGCTCTTGAGTAGCGGCTCGCAAATATTGCGTCGGCTCTTCCCCGGGCTGCTCGACGAGCTCGTCGCGGACGGCGCGAAACTCCTGGACGAAGGTGATTTATCTTCTGTCTCCTTGAGATTCGGCGGCCACGAGCTCGACCGGTCGAGCAAATTCGCGGACCCGGCACGGCTGGTGTGCTACCTGGCCAGCCGGCCATTTCTCGAATCCCATGTCCGGCGGCGCGTTAGCGCCATCGGCAACCTCACGATTCTGGATGGCCACGACGTTGTCGAGCTGGTAGCGGCCGAGCCGGACAGAGTCACGGGCGCCCGTGTGGCCAACCGCGACACCGGTGAGGAACAGGTGTTGGACGCCGAGTTGGTTGTCGATGCGATGGGCCGCGGTGCACGCACCCCGGCGTTCCTCGACACACTCGGTTATGGCCGTCCGGTGCAGGATCGCATGGGGGCGCGGGTGGCCTACGTCAGCCAGTTGCTGCGGATCCCACCGGGCACGCTCCGCGAGAAAGTGATCTCCGTGGGTCCGGTGCCGGAACGTCCGACCGCTGGAGCGTTGTTCTCCTATGAGGATGACACGTGGATGATGACCTTGGCCGGCCTGGCAGGGCGGCAACCGCCTGTCGATCGCGCCCGCATGATCGCATTCGCCGCGGAGTTCGCCCCGCCCGCGATGTTGGCGGCGCTGCATTCAGCCGAACCCCTAAGCGAGGTACATCGCTACCGTTGTCCCGCCAGCCAGTGGCGGCGCTATGACAAGATGCGCCGGTTTCCGGCGGGGCTGCTGGTGTTCGGCGACGCGATCTGCAGCTTCAACCCCATCTATGGGCAGGGAATGTCGGTGGCCGCACTGGAGGCTGTTGCGTTGCGCGACTGCCTAATTCGCGGAGATGTCGACTTGGGTCGGCGATTCTTTCGGGCCGCCGCAAAGCCGGTCCGCACGGCTTGGCGCATGGCCGTGGCAGCCGATCTCGCCTTGCCTCAGGTTCCGGGTCGGCGTTCGATCCCGATGCGGTTGTCGAACTGGTACACCGACCGGGTGCTGGCGGCCGCCGAATCGGACACCGTTGTTACAGAGGGATTTTTCCGGGTGATGAATCTCGTCGACCCGCCAGCCCGAGTGCTGCACCCGTCCTTCCTAATGCGGGTCGCCGCCACCAACCGGCGGCGCAGGAAAGACAAGCCCCCATCCACGAACCCTCTCCCGCTGAAGTGCTTACGTCGGCGTGATCCCGAAATCGCAATCGGCGGTGGCGAATTGGCTCGCCGCCTACCCTCCGTACCTCACCTAAGCGGATCCTCGGACGCCGCGAGGCCATCGCGCGATTCTTTCGGACATGAGATGGCCGACGTGCTCTGGCCGCAACACGAGGCCTCCGTGATCTCGCCTGTCCAACGAGGCCGGCGAGGATAATGTTCGCATTGGGTTCACGTCGCCGTCGGAGGTGATCGCATGAAACTGGACGACAAGACTCGAACGGAACCCGTGGATGTCCAGCCCGGAGGGGCCGAAGTGGTCACGTGTCCGGCTACCGGCGAGGTCGTTGGATCTGTGCCGACGACCCCGCGTGCGGAGGTTGAGGCCGTCGCCGCGCGGCTGCGGGCGGCACAGCCCGACTG
Source organism: uncultured Actinomycetota bacterium (assembly GCA_963801575.1). Taxonomy (GTDB): domain Bacteria; phylum Actinomycetota; class Actinomycetes; order Mycobacteriales; family Mycobacteriaceae; genus Mycobacterium. The sequence continues at coordinate 221,251 of CAWDFT010000020.1, read as the reverse complement.
GCAGGCGATGGGCGCCACGGGACGCGCCAGGTGGATGGGCAGGTGGCGGGACTGGATCTTCGACCATTCCGACGAGCTGATCGGGCTGATGCAGCGGGAATCGGGCAAGTCCTGGGGCGACGCAAGCATCGAGGTCTTCGGCACCGACACGATGAACTACTGGGCCGAGCACGCGGCCAAGTTCCTGGCCGACGAGACCGTCCGCCCGGTCGGACCGGCGAACATGGCCAAGAAACTGACCGTCGTGTACGAGCCCTACCCGCTCGTCGGCGTGATCACGCCGTGGAACAACCCGCTGGTGGTGCCACTGGCCGACATCTCTCCGGCGCTAATGGCCGGTTGCGCCGTGCTGTCCAAACCGTCGGAGTTCACCCCGCTGGCATGGCGGGCGGCCGTCGCCGGCTGGAAGGAGATCGGCGCGCCGGATGTTCTCGACGTGGTCTTCGGCGCCGGCGAAACCGGTGCTGCCGTCGTCGATGTCGTCGATTACGTGATGTTCACCGGTTCGGCCAAGACCGGCCGTCGGGTGGCCGCGGCCGCCGCCCAGCGGCTGATTCCGTGCTGCATGGAATTGGGCGGCAAGGACGCCATGATCGTCTGCGCCGACGCCGACATCGACTGGGCGGTCGACGGCGCGGTGTGGGCGGGATTCTGCAACGCCGGCCAGAGCTGCATCTCCGTTGAGCGCGTCTATGTCGAGGCGCCAGTTTACGACGAGTTTGTGCACAAGCTGGTAGCCAAGACGTCGGAGCTGCGCCTGGGGATGGATGCCAACCGAGACTTTTCCTGTGACGTCGGCGCGATGGCCAACGCGCAGCAGCTGGCGATCGTCTCCCGCCACGTCGACGACGCGGTGAGCAAGGGCGCGAAGGTGCTCGCCGGCGGCAAGCCCAGCGACAAGGGGCTTTTCTACCCACCGACGGTCCTGGTTGACGTCGACCACGGCATGGACTGCATGCGCGAGGAGACCTTCGGCCCGACGCTACCGGTGATGAAGGTGCGCGATGCTCAAGAGGCGATCGAGAAAGCCAACGATTCGCCGTATGGGCTGTCCGGCAGCGTCTGGACGCGCGACAAGGCCAAGGGAATGACCCTGGCCAAGCAGATAGCCACCGGCTCGGTGAACATCAACAACGCGATGCTGAACGTTTTTCAGTACCCCGTCCCATTCGCCGGTTGGAAGCAGTCTGGGGTCGGCTCGCGCTCGGGAGGCGCCAACGGCATCCGCAAGTACTGCCGGGCCAAGAGCATCGTCGCCGACCGGGTCGCGATGAAAAGGGAACTGTTCTGGTACCCGTACACCGCCAGGCGGGGGAGGGTTCAGTCGCTGGTGGCCAGGTTGCTCGGGGCCAGGGACTGGCGGCGCCGGCTCGGGCGGTGATCTGCCATCGGCCCCACTATTCCGCCCTATCGGTTGTCGCTCTCCCGAACTGAGTAATCCGATCGTCGTCTGGGCGCGGTGGACGGTGTCAAAGCTCGTCGTCCTCCTCGATGAACTCGGTCGGGTCGTAGGTGTCGTCAGCGTCGCCATAGGCGTCCGCCCCGACGCCGAGGGCTCCAGGCGCTGCTCCGCCTCATCCAGCTCGCTGAGGATCTCCCCCACATCGACTGCGGGACGACAGAACTCACCGCCTTAATGATCCGACCCATCTCGACCCTCATGTCGAGGACGTCGGTGCGGAGGTGGCTCTTGCCCGCGCCGGTCGGTGCGAGCCGCTTCGCGAGAAAGACGCTTGAGGATAACGAACCGAGCTAGGCGCTCAGACCAGCGACTGACAAGGCGGCCTGGCCGCTGGCTCACGGCAGCGGGCACGGGGTCGCGGCGTGGATGCGCTGCGGAGACGGCGGGTTGCGGTCAAGCAGGAAAGTAGGTCGGATCGGCCGGGGGCACAAGTTGCCGCCGCAGTTGGGACAAATACCCATCAAGTGGCCGTCGACGCAGCGACGGCAGAAGGTGCACTCGTAAGTGCAGATCATCGCCTCCGTCGACGCGGGCGGAAGATCGACGTCGCAGCATTCGCAGTTGGGGCGCAGCTCGAGCACACCCCAGGTCTACCTGATAATGACCGTCGGCACACACCAGCCGCCGTGTCATCATTCGTAGGTTCCGCGCCGGTCACACGGTCGGGCGCTGTCGGCAGGTGCAGCTGACGTACGCCAGCCGATACGAGGACTGAATCTGCTGCGGCGTCCGCCGGATGCTTCGCCCCGCAACTGGACGGCACTCACCTCTCGTCGAGGTTCCGCATCCTGCAGTGTTCGGAAAGCATTGGCGTGTAGGCAGTTTCCCAGTTTTCCTGGCAGGGTGGATATCCCGAACGTGCGCTATTCCTCCAGTGAAGTCATCCGAGGTGCCCGCGACGTGACCTCGCTCGGTCGAGGCGGTCAGTATTCCCCACGGATCTGCAGCGAATCGCCTCCGGCATCTAATGCCCAGTGCCGGCCTTGGGGCCTTGGCCCCCAGACCGCCGGGGTGCAGCATGGGTTTATGTGCGATGGTGGCGGCTCGCCCACCGAGGTCGCGGCGACCCTCCCGAGGCCGGCGGAGGGAACGGCGGTGGACCCCATCGCCCTGGAACCGGTCGACGAGGTTGTCATCACGACGCTCGTGGACAACAGCTACGACGCACTGATGGGCGACACCGGCCCGGCCCACCGTGCGCCGTTGCCCGGGGTCGCCAGTGTCCGGGCACCGGAATTCGAGGAGGGCCGCACGTTTCCCGGGCTGATCGCCGAGCACGGCTTCTCCGCGCTGGTGACCACCCGCCGCGGTGCGACTGCGCACACCGTGCTGTTTGACACCGGGTTGTCACCAGAGGGGATGGCGATCAACTTCGAACGGCTCGACCTCGATGCGGCCGCGATCGAGGTCGTGGTGCTCAGCCACGGCCACCTCGATCACGATGGCGGCTTCCCCGGGCTGGTCCGGTTGCGCGGCCGCAGCGGGCTGCCGCTCACCGTGCACCCGCTGGTCTGGAGCCGGCGCCGCCTCGCCCTGCCCGATCACCCGCCCTGGGAGCTGCCGACGCTGAGCCGTTCCGCGCTGGAAGCAGAGGGCCTCGAGGTGATCGAGCGGCGGCAGCCCTCGCTGCTGCTGGACGGCTCGATACTCATCACCGGGGAGGTCGACCGCACCACGGAGTTCGAGCGCGGCCTGCCACACCACGAGGCCTGGCGCGACGGGCGGTGGGAGCCCGACCCGCTGATCCTCGACGAGCAGGCGCTGGTGGTCCACGTCCGCGGACGGGGACTGGTCGTGCTCACCGGCTGTGGGCACGCCGGCGCCGTGAACATCGCCCGGCACGCGATGAGGCTGACAGGTGTGGACCGGCTGCACGCTCTGCTCGGCGGATTCCACCTCACCGGACCGGCCTTCGAGCCCGTCATCGAACCCACCGTGGCCGCGTTCGTCGACATGGCACCCGATGTGCTGGTGCCGGCGCACTGCACGGGCTGGAAGGCCCAGCATCGGCTTGCCGCGGCGCTGCCCAGCGCATTCGTGCCGAACGCGGTCGGCACGTCGTTCACCCTGGCCGGATCCGGACTCTAGGGATTGGCATTGGTGCCGGCCATTGGACAACCTTGTTGTGCCGGCAACCGTCATTGATCGGAAACACTGGCGTGTAAACAGTTTCGCCACATTTGTAACTGAGTAGTGCGGGCGACAGGTGGCAGGTCAACAGGTAGCGATAGCCGTAGGAGTTCCTGAGCGCCGCCGACTTGGTCGCGGGAAGCGTGCCGTCGAGCCTGAATTCGACGCTTCTCATGAAGCGCTTCTCATGAAGTCTGTTGACGCATATGTTGACGTAGAAAAGCCCAGGCTTGAGATTAGCTCTCTGGCCTGGGCTTTCACTGGTGGAGCTGCCGGGAATCGAACCCGGGTCCTACGGCATTCCCTCGAGGCTTCTCCGTGCGCAGTTCGCTATGCCTCTACTCGGATCTCCTGATCACGCGAACAAGTCAGGATGACGATCCCAGTCGCTGTTGGTGTCCCGATGAGTCCCGCGACCGAACTCATCGGTGGATCCCTCTAGCTGATGCCAGGGTCCGGGCCGAGGGCTCTCCCGGTCTGACAGAGTCACCGTCGCTTAGGCAGCGAGGGCGAACTCGCGCTGATTTGACTCGGCGCTTAATTGGTTGCAACGACGCTTACGGTGGTCTCTTGCCTGCACCGGCACGCTTCCCTTGATTCGATGCGCGAAGTCGAAACCGTTCAGCCCCTCGCATCCCCGCCGACTTTCGGCAGGACATTCAATGGTACGCCAGCGACAACGGCCGAAGCCACGGATTTAATCCCGCCCCGGCGTGTTTCCCCAGCTCAGATCACGTAATTGAGGTGCTCGACGATCCGCTTCCCCACGCCCTCGTCTCCGCCGTAGGAAGCCGCGTCCGAGTGACGGCCCAGGGTGGTCCGGCCTCCCGCCAACCGGGTGAACAGCAGACCGTCGAGAGTGATCGTCGCCGTCGGATCGTCTCCGCCGAAGTCGTCGACCAGCCGCCCCCGACCGTCGACGGCCACGTTGATCGTGCGCGACAGCGGCCCAGTCAGCTCGAGCCGCACCCTCGAACCGTCGGGTGCCCCGCCGAGCTTGCCGACGACGAAGCCCATGCTCGCCGCGATCTCGTCGAGCGCCAACCGGGAGTCCGGCCCGTCGAAGTCGGAGTCGGCCGCCGGGCGCTCGACGGCATCGCGGATGTCGTGTCCGTGCATCCAGCAGTCGAAGATCCGCACCCGCATGAACCGCCCGTAGCTGTCGGGCCCGGCCGGCGTCGCGGTGAGCTCATCCCACGCGGCGTCGTCCATGTCAGACAGGGACTCGCGGCGCGCGGCCATCATCGTGCGGAAACCGTCAAGCAACTCCGCGTGACTGACGCCGCGCAGCTTGCGCACCCACCGTTCGTTCAGCACCCCAATGTCGTTGCGGACGTGCTTGAGCGTTGATACGTCGATGTCGGCTTCCGGCGTCCCGACGCCCTGCAACATCGACTCGGTCCCGACCACGTGCGCGACGACGTCGTGCACGGTCCAGCCCGGCAGTGAGGTCGGCTGGCTCCACTGCGCCTCGGAAAGGTCGCCGATGACCCCGTCGATCGCGTCCCAGCCGGCGAAGAGTCCACTCAGCACGTCGGACTTGTCGAGTCGCGTCAAGGGACGCGACCCCGTCACGTCACACCCCGAGAGCGGGGTCGATCACCAGGTTCCACGATTCGCACATCTCCGAGTCGAACAGGCCCCACGTGTGGGCGCCTTCGGGCCGGGTCACGAATGTGATCGGCACACCCGCTGCCTCCGCGGCGTCCGCGAACTGACGAGTGCAGTCCAACGTTATGCCTTCGCCTGCAGATGATGCCCGTTTTGCGATTCGCTCGCGGGAACTACTGGCCGGCGGCGATCATCGCGACCGAAATCAGCGCGAGCACCATGCCGACGGCCTGCCAGCGGGTCACCCGCTCCCGCAGCACCACGATCGCGAGCAGCACCGTGGCCGCCGGATACAGCGACATCAGCACCCCCGCCAGCGACAGCAGCGAGGCCTGCAGCGCCAACAGCATCGCCACGTTGGCCCCGACGTCCAGCACGGCCGCCAGCAATGCCAGCCGCAGCGGGATCCCCGACGGGATGCGCAAATTGCCGGAGATTGCCGCGATGACGAACACCAGCAGGCTGGCCGCAATCCGCGCGAACACCAGCGGCCACAGGCCGGCCTCGGGTGGCGCCTGGGCGATCAACACGAAGTTCAGCCCGAACGCCACCCCCGAACCCACCGTCAACCAGGCGACCTTCGTCGTGAACTTGTGCGGGGTGACATCCTCGTCGGTCGCCTCGCGACTCACCAGCACGACAGCCCCCAGCGTGAGCACCACGCCGATGGCCGCGATCGCGCCGGGCCGCTCACCCAGGGCGAGACCGACGCCGACGGGGATCGCCGCGACGAGGATCGCCGTCAGCGGCGACACCACCGAGATCGGGCCCGCGCCCAGCGCCGCGTAGAACCACCACACCCCGAATGCCTGCGACACACCGCACAACCCGCCCCAGAAGACCGCTCCCTGCGAGATGTCCCCGCCGACCACCACGGCGAGACCCAACAGCAGCACCATCGCGACCGGGTAGGACACCAGCACCACGCGCAGCGCCGCCACACGTCGCGATGCAATTCCGCCGACGAAATCGCTGATGCCGTAACCCAGCGCCGAGGCCAGCGCGAGGGCGATCCCGATCAGGTCATGCCCTTGGCGCGCCTACCCAGTTCGCGGCTCACCTCACGCTGCGCGTCGCGGCGCGCCATGTCCTGCCGCTTGTCGTGGGCCTGCTTACCGCGGGCCAGCGCCAGTTCGACCTTGACCTTGCCGTCCGAGAAGTACAGCGACAGCGGCACCAGTGTCAGATTGCCGTCGCGAATCTTGCCGACCAGGGCGTCGATCTGCTTGCGGTGCAACAGCAGCTTGCGATTGCGTCGCGGCGCGTGGTTGGTCCAGCTGCCGTGGTGATACTCCGGGATGTGCAGGTTGCGCAGCCAGATCTCACCGTCGTCGACGGTCGCGAACGCCTCAGCCATCGAGGCCTGGCCGTCGCGCAGGCTCTTCACCTCGGTGCCCACCAGCGCCACTCCGGCCTCGAACGTCTCCAGGATCGAATAGTTGTGCCGCGCCTTGCGATTGGTCGCAACCACCCTGTTGTTGCTGGACCTTGTCGGGTCAGCTTTCTTGGACACGGCTAGCGACGCACGTAGAGACGCAAGGTGAGGTAAGCGGTGATACCGGCCATGGCGACGCCGACGAACACCAGCATCGGCGCGATGTAGAGGATGTCGGCATAGTCCACTCGCGCAATGAGATTCGCTTCATAGAACTGGTTGAGCGCCTTCTCCAGGAACGCCGCCCGCACCACGATCAAACCCACGATCGAGATGACCACACCGATCAGCGCGGCCAGCATCGCTTCCAGCAGGAACGGCAGCTGCGTGTACCAGCGGCTGGCACCCACCAACCGCATGATGCCGACTTCGGTTCGACGAGTGTAGGCCGCCACTTGAACCATGTTGGCAATCAACAGGATCGCCCCGATGGCCTGCACGAGCGCCACCGCGAACGCGGCGTTGGACAGCCCGTCGAGCACCGCGAACAGCCGGTCGACGAGGTCCTTCTGGTTCTGCACTCCTTCGACGCCGGGCTGCGTGACCATCGCCTCATCGAAGTCGGTGTGCTGCTCGGGATCGGCCAGTTTGACGACGAACGACGCCGGAAATGCGTCCTTGCCCGCGACATCCTCGAATGCGGGGAACTTCTTCACCGCATCGTTGTAGGCGTCGTCGCGAGTCAGGAACCGCACCGACTTGACGTCGTCACGAGCCTCGATCTGCGACCGCAGCGCCTTGCATGGATCGGCGTCGCAGGTGGGATCGTTGGCCGAGACGTCATCTCTGAGGAACACCTGGCTCTCGACACGGTCCAGGTAGATGTCGCGGGAGTTGTCGGCGAGCCGCACCACCAGCAGGCCGCCGCCGAAGAGACCGATGGAGATCGCGGTGGTCAGGATCATCGCGATCGTCATGGTGACGTTGCGACGAAGTCCGGTCCAGACCTCGTTGAGTAGGAAGCCGAAGCGCACTAGCGGTCCATTCCGTAGATGCCGCGCTGCTCGTCGCGGACGAGGCGGCCCAGGCTGAGCTCGACCACGCGCTGCCGCATCGAGTCGACGATGTGATGGTCGTGGGTGGCCATCAGCACCGTCGTCCCGGTGCGGTTGATGCGCTCGAGCAGATCCATGATGTCCTTACTGGTTTCGGGATCCAGGTTCCCGGTCGGCTCATCGGCCAGGAGCACCAGCGGACGGTTCACAAAGGCGCGGGCGATGGCTACCCGCTGCTGCTCGCCGCCGGACAGCTCGGCCGGGAGACGGTTCGCCTTGCCCGACAGCCCGACCATCTCCAGCACGTCGGGCACCACGCGGTTGATCGTGTCCGGCCGCTTGCCGATGACCTCGAGCGCGAATGCGACGTTCTCGAACACGGTCTTCTGCTGCAGCAGCCGGAAGTCCTGGAACACACAGCCGATCACCTGCCGCAGGCTGGGGACGTGGCGGCCCGGCAGCTTGTTGACGTGAAACTTCGACACACGCACGTCGCCGCTGGTCGGTGACTCCTCGGCCAGCAACAGCCGCATGAAGGTCGACTTGCCCGAGCCGGAGGGGCCGATGAGGAAGACGAACTCACCCTTGTCGATGTTGACCGAGACATTGTCCAGTGCGGGTCGGGCCGAGGACTTGTACTGCTTGCTGACGTGGTCGAGCGCGATCATCACGGGACGCCAGTCTAGCGGTGCAACCGGCCTGACCCGGTCGGGCTATCTCGGCGCATCGGGCGTGGCGGGCACCGTTCCCGGCGCGGCCGGGGCGGTGGCGGTCGTAGTCGGCGTCGTATCGGCCGGTGTCTGGGTCAAGGTCTGTTCCCCCAGCGGTCCACCCGGACCATCCGGATCGATCACCATCGTCGTCGGGGTGGGCTCGGTGGGCGACGTCGGGCTGGTGGTGTCCTCCGGCGGCGTCGTCGTCTCGGTCGGGCTCGTCGTGGTGGTGGTCGGGGTGGTGGTCTCCGGCTCCCTCGGCCGCCGGACGTACGTTCGCGGCACCCAGGTGTAGTTCGGGTCGGGCACGAAACCGGGCGGGACGACCGCCGGGGCAGGCGCCTCGGGGGCCGGCTCCGGCGTGAAGGTCTGCTGCACCCAGAACAACGCGATGAACACGACGATGAGCACCACCGTCGAGACCCGGAACTGGCCGAGTCTGGCCTTGAACCACGCCGTCACTGCTTCTGCTCCGGTGGCGCCTCAGACGTCTCCTCCGGGCCGGTGACCGCCGCCGAAGTCGGAAGCGCGGCCACCATCGGGGTCTGCCCATCGGTGGGCGAAACGATGCCGGCCGCGCGCAGCTCCCGGACCACCAGCACACGGAGCCGTCGGCCCACCTCGTACTGCTTGCCGGGCAGTGTGCGCGCCACCATCCGCAGGTTCACGGTGTCCAGTTCGATGCTTTCCACACCCATCATCTGCGGGGCGTCGAGCAGCAGATCCGTGAGGGCAGGATCGTCGATCGCCGAAGCCGCCACGTCGTGTAGCACGTCGTTCACGACGTTGAGGTCAGCGGACGCCGGCACCGGAATGTCGACGACCGCGCGCGCCCAGTCCTTGGACAGGTTCAACGCCTTGACGATCAGCCCGTTGGGGATGGTGATCATTTCGCCCTCGGTCGAGCGCAGCTTGGTGACCCGAAGCGTGACGTCCTCAACAGTGCCGAGGGCGTCGTCCGTCACAGCAGCCATGCTCAACTGGACCAGATCACCGAAGCCGTACTGCTTCTCGGTGATGATGAAGAACCCGGCCAGCAGGTCCTGCACGATGCGCTGGGCGCCGAAGCCGAGCGCGGCGCCGAGCACCGCGGCCGGAGCGACCAACGATCCCACCGGTATCGCGACGATGTCGGTGATCTCCACCGCGACGATCACGAACAGGATCGCCACCGACACCCACGAGATCACCGATGCCACGGCCTGGCGGTGTTTGGTGCTCTCGGAGCGGACCAGTTGGTCGCTTTCCTCGTATTGCGCGTCGATGCGCCGGACCACCCGGTTGGCAAACCAGCTGATGAACCGCGCGGCCAACAGGCCGCCGATCAGCAGCAGGGCGATCCGCAGTCCGCGGTCGAGAATCCAGACGCCGAAGTTGCCGCGCCAGAAGCCAGTCCAGCGATCGGCCAAATCCAGTGCAAGTAGGGTGCTATTCGTCATTTTATGTATTGCGCCAACGGATTCCGGCCTCGAGGAATCCGTCGATGTCTCCGTCCAGTACCGCAGCGGGATTGCCGACTTCGTATTCGGTGCGCAGGTCCTTAACCATCTGGTACGGGTGCAACACGTAGGAGCGCATTTGGTTGCCCCACGAGCTGCCGCCGTCACCCTTCAACGCATCCAGCTCAGCACGTTCTTCTAAACGTTTGCGTTCCAACAGCTTTGCCTGAAGAACTCGCATCGCCGAGACCTTGTTCTGCAATTGCGACTTCTCGTTCTGGCAGGTGACCACGATACCGGTCGGGATGTGGGTGAGTCGAACCGCCGAGTCGGTGGTGTTCACCGACTGTCCACCAGGTCCGCTGGACCGGTAGACGTCGACCCGCACGTCGGTGTCCGGGATGTCGATGTGGTCGGTGGTTGCCACCACCGGAAGCACTTCGACTTCGGCAAACGACGTCTGGCGGCGGCTCTGGTTGTCGAACGGGCTGATGCGCACCAGTCGGTGCGTGCCCTGCTCCACCGACAACGTGCCGTAGGCAAACGGGGCGTGCACGGCGAACGTCGCGCTCTTGATGCCCGCCTCCTCGGCGTAGGAGGTGTCGAAGACCTCGACGGGGTAGTCGTGCTTCTCCGCCCACCGGATGTACATCCGCATCAGCATCTCGGCCCAGTCGGCCGCGTCCACCCCACCCGCGCCGGAGCGGATGTTGAGCAGCGCCTCGCGCTCGTCGTATTCGCCGGAGAGCAGCGTGCGCACTTCCATCGCCTCGATGTCCTCGCGCAGCTGCTTGAGCTCGGCGTCGGCTTCGGCCAGCTCGTCGCTGGAGTCTTCTTCGGCGGCCAGCTCGTAGAGCACCGGCAGGTCGTCGAGGCGTTGCCGCAGTTCCTCGACGCGGCGCAGCTCGCCTTGGGTGTGAGATAGCTCACTCGTTACGCGCTGAGCACGGGCCTGGTCATCCCAGAGGTTGGGATCGGAGGCCTCGTGCTCGAGCTTTTCGATGCGGCCGCGCAGCGCTTCGACGCCGAGCACCCGCTCCACCGTGGTCAGGGTGGAGTCGAGGGCGGCGATATCGGCTTGACGGTCGGGATCCACGGAAGTTCAGGGTACCGGCGTGGCAACATCGGGTTGGCAACCAGCTTGGCGACGATGCGACAGCCCCCCTGCGTGTCGCCGAGCAGCGACAGTCGAGCAGCGACAGTTAGGCACACATATGCCCCACAGGCGCCCGTATCACGTGGCGATCGTCGGCTCAGGCCCGTCCGGGTACTTTGCGGCGGCGTCGCTGCTGAAATTCGCAGACAGCGGCGACGACGGCGACGTGCGGGTCGACATGCTGGAGATGCTGCCGACGCCGTGGGGTCTGGTCCGCTCCGGCGTGGCCCCCGACCATCCGAAGATCAAGTCGATCAGCGCCCAGTTCGAGAAAACCGCCCTCGACCCGCGATTCCGGTTCTTCGGAAACATCGTGGTCGGCGACCACGTGCAGACCACCGAGCTGGCCGAGCATTACGACGCGGTGATCTATGCGGTCGGTGCGCAGTCCGACCGGTCGCTGGGCATCCCCGGCGAGGATCTGCCCGGCAGCGTCGCCGCGGTCGACTTCGTCGGCTGGTACAACGCGCACCCGCACTTCGAGGAGATGGCACCCGACCTGTCGACGGGGCGGGCCGTGGTGGTCGGCAACGGGAACGTCGCGCTGGACGTGGCGCGCATCCTGGTCACCGATCCCGATGTGCTGGCCACCACCGACATCGCCGATCGCGCACTGAAGACGCTGCACGACCGCGGTGTCGAGGAGGTGCTCATCGTGGGCAGGCGCGGGCCGCTGCAGGCGCCCTTCACCACGCTGGAGCTTCGCGAGCTGGGTCATCTCGAGGGACTGGGCGACGTCGACGTGATTGTCGACCCCGCCGATTTCGCCGACATCTCCGATGAGGACCTGGAGGCCGCGGGCAAGACCGTCCGCAACAACATCAAGGTCTTGCGCTCCTACGCCGACGTGGCGCCCAAGGGAGCGAAGCGCCGGATCGTGTTCCGGTTCCGCACATCGCCGATCGAGATCAAGGGCGAGGGCAAGGTCGAATCGATCGTGCTGGGCCGCAACGAACTTGCCAGCGACGACAACGGGCGGGTCGTCGCCAAGGACACCGGCGAGCGGGAGGAGGTGCCCGCCCAGCTGGTGGTGCGCGCGGTCGGCTACCGCGGTGTGCCCACGCCGGGCCTGCCGTTCGACGAGAAGGGCGGCACCATCCCGCACACCGGCGGCCGGGTGGACGGCAGCCGCAACGAGTATGTGGTGGGCTGGATCAAGCGCGGGCCGACGGGCGTGATCGGCAGCAACAAGAGCGACTCGCAGGAGACCGTCAACACGCTGATCGCGGACCTCAGCGGAGCGGAGCTGGCCGAGTTCGCCGAGAACCATTCCGAGGTGCTCGCCGAGTGGCTGGTGGAGCGGCAGCCGACGGTCGTCACCGACGACCACTGGAAGCTGATCGACGAACACGAGCGCACGGCCGGTGGATCGGGCGGCAGGCCGCGGGTGAAGTTGACCAGCGTGGCCGAGCTGCTACGGATTGCCCACGGCTGACGACGAAACCGGCGCAGGAACGAGCCGGTGAGGAGTCAGCCCAGAAAGCACGGCTGACCGCCGGCTACGTCGGCGGCGGACCGTCCGGTGGGGCGAAGTGCCAGTTGTCCGGATTCTTCGGCGAGTAGACCACGGGGAACAACTCCCCCATCGTCGGCCAGCTGCCGACGTCGACGGCCAGGCGTTGATAGACGACGTGCTCGTTGACAGTCGGTCCGTTGATGACACCGGTGATCGTCACGAACTGCTCACCGGCGGCGTCCGGCGGGGGGCTGATACCGGTCACCAGCAGTGTGCCGTGCGCCCGCTCGCCGCGGATGCCGCGACGATGCATGATCCAGGGCGCCGCCACCACGACGATGGCCCCGATGAGCAGAAGCAGCATCCCGAATTCCCACACAGGGTCATGGTAGGACTGCTGCCATGACCTCGGTCGCAAATGACCTCTCGCTCGCCCTGGAAATGGCCGACGCGGCCGACCGGCTGACATTGGACCGATTCGGCGCGCTCGATCTGCGCGTCGACACCAAGCCCGACCTCACACCCGTCACCGATGCCGACCGGTCGGCCGAGGAGTTACTGCGCTCGTCGCTGTCCGAGCATCGTCCCGATGACTTGGTGCTCGGCGAAGAGCTCGGGGGCACAGCGGCTTTCGCCGGTCGGCAGTGGGTGATCGATCCGATCGACGGCACCAAGAACTTCGTCCGCGGCGTGCCGGTGTGGGCCACGCTGATCGCGCTGATGCTCGACGGCATCCCCGTCGTCGGCGTCGTGAGCGCGCCGGCGTTGGGACGCAGATGGTGGGCGGCCGACGGCGAAGGGGCGTTCACGTCGTTCACCGGCGCAACGCGGCGCATCTCGACCTCCGGCGTCGATGACCTCGGCTCGGCGAGCCTGTCGTTCTCAGACCTCACCACCGGCTGGGATACGCGCCGATCGCGATTTGTCGATCTCACCGATGCCGTGTGGCGGGTCCGCGCTTACGGCGATTTCTGGTCTTACTGCCTGGTGGCCGAGGGTGCCGTCGACATCGCCGTGGAGCCCGAGGTCAACCTGTGGGACGTCGCGCCGCTCGACATTCTGGTGCGCGAGGCGGGCGGCTCGTTCACGAATCTGGAGGGGCGGGCGGGCCCGCACGGCCGCGGCGCCGTGGCCACCAACGGACTGCTCCACGAGGCGGTTCTGACCAGGCTGAACGGGGCGTAGCCTGACATCGGGAGCACCCGATGACCCTGACCCTGGACGACCCATTCACCGTCTCGACCACGCACTGGCACCAGCTGCCCGACGGCCGGATCCAATGCGACGTCTGCCCACGGGCCTGCCGTCTGCACGAAGGCCAACGCGGACTGTGCTTCGTCCGCGGCCGCGTCGACGACCAGATCGTGCTGACCAGCTACGGCCGGTCCAGCGGATTCTGCGTCGACCCGATCGAGAAGAAGCCACTCAACCACTTCCTGCCGGGCTCGGCGGTGTTGTCGTTCGGCACCGCGGGCTGCAACCTCGCGTGCAAGTTCTGCCAGAACTGGGACATCTCCAAGTCGCGTGAGGTCGACACGCTCGCCGGACGGGCGACCCCGCACGACTTGGCGCGGGTGGCCGACGAACTCGGTTGTCGCAGTGTGGCATTCACCTACAACGACCCGACCATCTTCTGGGAGTACGCCGCAGACGTCGCCGACGCCTGCCACGAGCGGGGGCTGAAGGCCGTTTCGGTGACCGCGGGCTACATGTGCCCGCCTGCCCGTGCCGACTTCTACCGGCACATCGACGCCGCCAACGTCGACCTGAAGGCGTTCACCGAGGACTTCTACCGCAAGGTGTGCGTCGCACACCTCGACGATGTCCTGGACACACTCGTCTACCTGCGACACGAAACCGACGTCTGGGTCGAGATCACCACGCTGCTCATTCCCGGGCTCAACGACAGCGACAGCGAGATAGCCGCCGAGTGCGCGTGGATCCGCGAGCACCTCGGCGGCGATGTTCCGTTGCACTTCACTGCCTTTCACCCCGACTACAAGATGCTGGACAGACCGTCGACGCCCCCCGCCACGCTGACGCGGGCCCGCCGCATCGCGATCGAGGAGGGGTTGCGCTTCGTCTACACCGGCAACGTCCACGACGCCGACGGAGGCACCACCTCGTGCCCGGGATGCGGTGCGGCCGTCGTGGTTCGGGACTGGTACTCGATGCGCCGCTACGCGCTGTCCGACACCGGTAGTTGCCGGAACTGCGGCGCCCGACTGCCCGGCGTCTACGACGGGCCTGTCGGCTCCTGGGGTGCCCGACGGTTACCGGTGCACATCGGCTGACCGGTGTGAATTATTTAACAGGTGCTCACTATCTTACTCTGGAGTAAGATACGGTCATTGGGATCTAGCCCTACCACCCGAGGCTGCTGACATGACCAACACAATCGACCGCAAATCCGCGCGCGCGCCCAGACGCGCCGGGCGCGAGAGCGCCGTCGGACTGCAGAAACACAAGCGGACCCCGACCGACATCGGCCTGGCGCTGATCACGCCGATCGTCGGACAGGAGTTCCTGGACCGACACAACCTGCGCGACCCGCTCAACCGCGGACTCAGGTACGGCGTCAAGCAGGTGTTCTCCGTCGTCGGCGCCACCAACCGACAGTTCAAGCGGGTATCCGGGGCCAAGAGCGGCCCGACCCGTTTGAAGGCCAGCGGAGCGGACTACTTCGACCTGACGCCGGACGACGACCAGAAGATGATCATCGAGACCGTCAGCGAGTTCGCCAAAGAGGTGCTGCGGCCCGCCGCCCGCGAGGCCGACGAGAGCGCAAGCTATCCACCGGATCTCGTCGCGAAGGCCAACGAACTGGGCATCACGGCGATCAACGTCCCGGAGGATTTCGACGGGATCGCCGAACACCGCGGCGCCGTGACGAACGCGTTGGTCGCCGAGGCTCTTGCGTACGGGGACATGGGATTGGCGCTGCCGATCCTGGCGCCCGCCGGTGTCGCGTCGGCGCTTACCCATTGGGGCAGCGCCGACCAGCAGGCGACCTATCTCAAGGAGTTCGCCGGCGAGAATGTGCCGCAGGCCTGCCTGGCGATCGCCGAACCGTACCCGCTGTTCGACCCGACATCGTTGAAGACGACGGCCGTCCGCACGCCGAGCGGGTATCGGCTCGACGGGGTGAAGTCGTTGGTGGTGGCCGCCAAGGACGCCGAATTGCTCGTTGTCGCAGCGCAGTTCAACGGCAAGCCCGCGATGTTCATCGTCGAGTCGTCGTCCAAGGGCCTGACGGTCAAACCCGATCCGAGCATGGGAATCCGTGCCGCGGCTCTCGGGCATGTCGAACTCGACCATGTCTCGGTGCCGCTGTCCGCGCGACTCGGCGAGGACCAGGCGACCGATGACGACTACTCCGAGGCGGTGGCGCTGTCGCGGCTCGGCTGGGCCTCGCTGGCCGTCGGCACGGCCCACGCGGTGCTCGACCACGTGGTGCCCTACGTCAAGGAACGGCACGCGTTCGGTGAGCCGGTCGCCCACCGCCAGTCGGTCGCCTTCATGTGCGCCAACATCGCGATCGAGCTCGACGGCCTGCGGCTGATCACGTGGCGCGGTGCATCCCGTGCCGACCAGGGGCTGTCGTTCGCCCGGGAGGCCGCGCTGGCCAAGCGGCTCGGCACCGACAAGGGCATGCAGATCGGCCTGGACGGCGTGCAGCTGCTCGGCGGCCACGGCTACACCAAGGAGCATCCCGTCGAACGCTGGTACCGCGACCTGCGCGCGATCGGCGTCGCCGAGGGCGGCGTAGTCATCTAACAGAGTCGTTATTCCTCCAGAAACGGAAATACTCTCATGGCAATCAATCTGGAACTGCCGGGCAAGCTGCAAGCGGTGATTGGGAAGGCGCATCAGGGCGCCGCCGAGATGCTGCGGCCGATATCGCGCAAGTACGACCTGCGTGAGCACGACTACCCAGCCGAGCTGGAAACCCTGGCGACGCTCTTCGAAGGCATCTCGGAGGCAAATGCTTTCGCATTCGCGGGCGCCGAGGCGTTTCGAGACGCCGAGGAGGCCAAGGAGTCAAACCACAACGGCGGCAACATGTCGGCGGTCCTCAACGTGATGGAAATCAGTTGGGGCGACGTCGCGTTGATGCTGTCGGTGCCGCGCCAGGGGCTCGGCAATGCGGCGATCAGCGGCGTGGCCACCGACGAGCAGCTCGAGCGGCTGGGCAAGGACGTGTGGGCCGCGATGGCCATCACCGAGCCCGGCTTCGGCTCGGACTCGGCCGCGGTGTCGACGACGGCGAAGCTGGACGGCGACGAGTATGTGATCAACGGCGAGAAGATCTTCGTCACCGCTGGATCGCGAGCCACCCACATCGTGGTGTGGGCGACGCTGGACAAGTCGTTGGGCCGCGCGGCGATCAAGTCGTTCATCGTGCCGCGCGAACATCCCGGTGTGACCGTCGAGCGGCTCGAGGACAAGCTCGGCGTCAAGGCCTCCGACACCGCCGTCATCCGCTTCGACAACGTGCGGATCCCGAAGGACAACCTGCTCGGCAGCCCGGAGATTCACGTCGAGAAGGGCTTCGCCGGGGTGATGGAAACCTTCGACAACACCAGGCCCGTCGTCGCCGCGATGGCGGTCGGCATCGCCCGCGCCGCCCTGGAGGAACTGCGCAAGCTCCTCGTCGACGCCGGCGTCGAGATCTCCTACGACAAGCCTTCGCACGCGCAGAGCGCCCCTGCCGCGGAGTTCCTGCGCATGGAGGCCGACTGGGAGGCCGCCTACCTGCTGATGGTGCGGTCTGCCTGGCAGGCCGACAACGACATTCCGAACTCGAAGGAAGCGTCGATGGGCAAGGCCAAGGCGGCGCGAGTGGCCAGCGACATCACCCTGAAATCCGTCGAAATGGCAGGCACCACAGGCTATTCCGAGCAGACACTGCTGGAGAAGTGGGCGCGCGACTCGAAGATCCTGGACATCTTCGAGGGCACCCAGCAGATTCAGCAGCTGGTGGTGGCGCGCAGGCTGCTCGGCCTGTCATCGGCCGAACTGAAGTAGCTCACGGGGCCGCGAACTACCCTCGGGTGAATGGACAAGTTTCAGGCCCTGGTCGCCCGGCAGAACGACGATCGCATCGACACCGCGGTCGAAACCCTCGAGGAGTCCGAACTCCCCGCGGGTGAGGTGACGATCCGGGTGGCCTATTCCAGCGTCAACTACAAGGATGCGCTGGCCGTGACACCCAAGGGCGGTGTGGTGCGCGACTATCCGATCGTGCCCGGCATCGACCTGACCGGTGAGGTGGTCGACTCGCAGTCGCCCGATTTCGCGGTCGGCGACGCGGTGCTGGCGCACGGCTACGAGATCGGCACCGGCCGCCACGGCGGCTACGCCGAGTACGCGCGGCTGCCAGCGGACTGGGTGGTCGCACTCGGATCGTTGAGTCCATACGACGGCGCCGCCATCGGCACGGCCGGCTTCACCGCGGCGATGAGCGTGCAGGCGCTGATGGACCGCGGCATCACGCCAGACGACGGGCCGATCGTCGTGACCGGTGCGACCGGCGGGGTGGGATCGGTCAGCGTCGACCTGCTGGCCGCGGCGGGCTACGAAGTGGTGGCATCCACCGGAAAACCCGACGCAGCGGAGCGGTTGAAGGCGCTGGGCGCCGCCGACGTCATCGGCAGGCTCCCCGAGGATCCGGACGCCAAGCCACGGCCGCTGGGCAAGACACGATGGGCGGGGGCCGTCGACTGCGTCGGCGGTAAGACACTGGCCGACGTGCTCAGCACCGTGCGGTACGGCGGTGCGGTGGCGGCCAGCGGGCTGACCGGCGGGGCGTCGCTGAACACCACCGTGATGCCGTTCATCCTGCGCGCAGTGGCACTGCTGGGCATCGACTCGGTACTGATGCCGATCGGGCCGCGCCGAGCACTCTGGGAGAAGCTGGGCAGTTCACTACGCCCACAACACCTTTCGGATATATCGAACGACGTCGACGTCAAGGACGTGGCCGGTGTGCTCGACGACGTGCACGCGGGCCGGCATTCGGGCCGCGCCGTGGTTCGGGTGGCCGGAGGCTTCTAGGTGGCGATTCACTTGCGGTTGCGCCGATGCATTCTGCTCGGCGCGTGCACCGTCGCGATCGGCGCCGCACCGACTGCGGTGGCCGAACCCACCGGAGACAACGCGGATTTCGCGCCCTACGGCGACGGCGTGCCGACGGTCATCTCCGGCGGTCCAGTTCCGACGATGAACGGCGTGCCTTGCGTCGCGGGCCACCTGGGCACGTGCATCTCCATCGCAGCGAACCGACCCTCGTCAAGGACACCCTTGACGAGGGTTGGCCACAGCCCAACGATCAGGCGGTAGTTACGTGCCGAGGTGCGCCTGCAGGTCCGGCTTCATCGCCTGCAGCTGCGCACCCCAGTACTCCCAGCTGTGCGTGCCGTAGGTCGGGAAGTTGAACACCGCGTTGTTACCACCTGCCGCGATGTAGTTGTCCTGGAACGTGCGGTTCGTGCGGATGGTCAGGCCCTCGAGGAAGGTCGCAGGCAGGTTGGCGCCACCCAGCTCGTTGGGGGTGCCGTTGCCGCAGTACACCCACAGCCGGGTGTTGTTCGCCACCAAGGTCGGGATCTGGATCATCGGGTCGTTGCGCTTCCAGGCCGGGTCGGTCTCCGCCGGGCCCCACATCGGACCGCTCGAGTAGCCGCCGGCGTCGCCCATCGCCATGTTGAGCAGGAACGGCCACTGGCCCTCGGACGGGTTGAGGAACGCCGACAGCGAGCCCGCGTAGACGTACATATCCGGGTGGAACGCCGCCAGGATCATCGCGGAGTTGCCGGACATCGACAGGCCGACCGCCGCGTTCCCGGTCGAGGACACGCCCTTCTGGGCAGCCAGCCACTGTGGCAGCTCGGCGGTCAAGAAGGTTTCCCACTTATAGGTCTGGCAACCGGCTTTGCCGCAAGCAGGCTGGTACCAGTCGGTGTAGAAGCTGGACTGGCCGCCGACCGGCATGGCGACCGACAGGCCCGACTCGTAGTACCACTCGAACGCCTGGGTCTCCATGTCCCAGCCGCTGTAGTCTTCGCGTGCGCGCAGACCGTCGAGCAGGAAGACGACGTGGTTTCCGCCAGGCTGGAACTGGACCTTGATGTCTCGGCCCATCGACGGCGACGGAACCATCAGGTATTCGACGGGCAGACCTGGGCGGGAGAATGCGCCCGCCGTCGCCGATCCTCCCGCGAAGCCGATGATGCCGGGTAGCAGAACGGCCGCTAGCGCGGCGATAGTGAGCCTGCGCCCCAACTGGCCTCGGATTTTTTCAACGAACGTCATAACTGCAGTCCATCCATCTTCCGGTTGTGCGTTACACGCCTAGACCCAGCGAGCGAACATCGCCGCCGGCAACGCAGCATTTGTCTACTGCGCTGTCGTGCCCGCTCTTCTCAACCGGGTCGGCGGAGAGCGGACCGAGAAATTTCAGTTGTGCGCTGTCGAGTAAAACATGTGGCCAGGGCGGGAGAAAACCCGGCCGTCGCTGTCTGCCATTTTCGTATGCGAAATTTTGAGTGACGCCGGAGTTAATTCGAACCGCTGCGGCGGCGCAGATGACCGGCCCCGGCCCGCCGTAGGCTGCCCCACATGGCGATCGATCGCGCGGACACCACCACCAGCCGGTTAACTGTCGACGACTGGGTTCAGGCAGGCTTCGCCATCCTTGCCGAGGAGGGCATCACAGCGCTGAAGATCGATCGGCTGTGCAGCCGTCTGGCGGTGACAAAAGGCAGCTTCTACTGGCATTTCACCGATATCGCGGGCTATCGCGCGACGCTGATCGAAGCGTGGAGCGAATTGCGCGACCACGATCGCCGCCATTTCAACGAGATGGCGGCTTTACCGCCGCGGGAGCGGCTCTCGCAAATGATGTCGTCATTGTTGAGCGCCAGGCATTGGACCCTGGAAAGAGCGATGCGCGAGTGGGCCCGAACCGACGAAGCCGTGGCCGCCAGCGTCCAGGCAGCCGATCAGAGGATTCTGGATGCCGTCCGCCGGGCGTTTCTGGACTACGGGTTCGATACGGAGGACGCGGACCTGCGCGCCAACGCCACGTTCGCGGCGGGAATCGGGTTCCTGCATCTGTCCGGACAGACTCCGAACGCTCGCGGCGCGGCCCGGCGCGAACGATTCCTCGAACTGATGCTGACCCGCTGATCCACCGTCTTCCATACCTAAAAGTATGGTAGGTTCGCCGCTATGACCGCTGTTCCGGCCACGTCGCCGGACATCAGCCCCGAGTTCGTCGCCAGGCTGGGCGAGCGAGCGCAGGAGGCGGAAAAGCTGCGCAGGCTGCCCAGCGCCACTGTGACCGACTTCGTCGCATCGGGACTGCCTGAACTGCTTGTCCCGGCGCGCTACGGCGGCATCCAGGCCCCGTGGCCGGAGATTCTCGACCCGGTCCGCCGCATGGCGCACGGATGCGCGTCCAGCGCCTGGACCCTGGGTTTCTATACCCTGCACAACTGGATGATGGCCCTGTTCGGCGAACAGGCCCAGGAAGAGGCCTTCGCCACGCGTCCGTTCCTGGCTCCGGCTCCCCTGGCGCCCACGGGCCGTGGCGTGGCGGTCGACGGCGGCATCCGGCTGTCCGGGCGGTGGTCGTGGGCCACCGGCGTGATGGACGGCAACTGGATCATCGTCGGTGCGCTGTGCGGGCCCGACGACGGGACATACCCGGCGCTGGCCCTGCTGCCGATCAGCGATGCCCGCATCGAGGACGTGTGGCACGCCGACGGCATGTGCGCCACCGGCTCGAACGACGTCGTCATCACCGACGCCTTCGTCCCCACTCACCGGCTGGTGCGGGTATCGGACATCTACAAGGGCACCGCACCGGGTGCCGCCCTGCACGACGCCGACACCTACCGCTGGCCGATGGTGCCCGCGCTGGCGCTGCTTGCGGCGATGCCCGCACTCGGCAGCGCAGAGCGCGTCGCCGACATCTACGCCGAGCGGCTGGGCGAACGCGTGCTCGCCTACGAGGGCGTCACGCAGAAGGACAAACCCATGGCCCAGGCCCACCTCGCTGAGGCACGGGTGCGGCTGCGGGCACTTCGCGGACTGCTGGCTGACACCGTCGGCCAGCTCGAAACCATCGTTGCCGCAGGCGATCCCGTGCCTCGACCGGTGCGCGGTGAGGCACGGATGGCGGCGGCGCACATCGTGCACGATTCGCGGGCGGTGATCGGCCGCCTGCTCGGGGCGTCGGGAGCCAGCGCCCACTTCCTGCACAACCCGCTGCAGCGGATCAAACGCGACGTCGACGTGTTGGCCGGCCACGTGGTGTTCGACTACGACACCAGTCGCGAACTTGCCGGCGCGCTGATACTGGGCATGGATGTCCCGCGGACCGCAATGGTGTGACCGAACGAAAGAGGAGTCCCGATGACCAATGACCTACGTGACCGCATCACCAGTGAAATTCAGAAGCGGGTGGCCAACCCGCTGATGCGACGACTGCCCATCCAGACGCTGCTGGAAACCACGGGACGGAAGTCGGGCCAACCGCGCCGCACCCCGCTGGGCGGCAGCAAGGTCGGAGACGAGTTCTGGTTCGTGTCGGAGTTCGGTGAGAAGTCGCAGTACGTGAAGAACATCAAGGCCGACCCCAAGGTGCGGGTCAGGCTGCGGGGGCGGTGGCACAACGGCACGGCGCATCTGGTGCCCGACGACGATCCGCACCAGCGGTTGCGCTCGCTGCCGCAGCTCAACAGCTTCGGCGTGCGCACCTTCGGCACCAATCTGCTCACGATCCGGGTCGACCTGACCGACTAGCGGCATCCCAGGCGTTGACGTCGCCTTCGGATGAAAACTAAAGTCAGTTTTACTTTTCCTGCGGCACCCCCTGCAGACGCCCCCACGCCCAAATGGAGCGAACCATGGAATCGTTTGTTCACCTGCGCAAAGGCACCACTCCCCGGCGCTTGCACGCCGACCTGGACGGCCTGAAGGACGACGAGCTGGGCCGCGGTGGGTTCACCGGCCGCACGGCCAACATGTACCGCCGCAACGACCCGACCGCGTACCGCAGCTCCGGCCCGCTGCGACCGCTCGACGTGCTGGCCAGCGAGCTCAAGCCCAGCGACACCACCGACGCCGCGGGCGGCCCCATGCTGCTGTTCTCCAATGCCGACTGCCAGGTGCTGCTGTCGCGGCGCAGCGAGCCGATGCCGTTCTTCGTCCGCTACGTCGACGGAGACCTGCTGTCCTTCGTGCACAAGGGCGCCGGCCTGTTCGAGACGGAGTTCGGCCCGCTGCGCTATCGCGAGGGCGACTGGGTGTACATCCCGAAGGCGTGCACGTACCGCCAGGTGCCCGATGACGAGTCGACGCTGTTGATGATCCAGGCCACCGACGAGCTGCGCGTGCCGCCACCGGGCGCGCTCGGAAGGCACTTCCCATTCGACCCGTCACAGGCCGTCATCCCGGATCCCGTACCGATCGAGGATGACGACCGCGACGAGTACGAGGTTCGGCTGATCCACGAAGGCGGCCCGACAACCCTGTTCTACGAACACAATCCGCTCGATGTCGAGGGTTGGCGCGGTGACAACTTCGCGTTCACGTTCAACATCGCCGACTACAACGTGGTGACCTCCGACAGCGTGCACCTGCCGCCGACCGTGCACCTGTTCATGCAGGCCACCGGCGTCTACGTGATGAACTTCCTGCCCAAACCCGCCGAGAGTGTGCCGGGCACCGAACGCACACCCTGGTATCACCGCAACGTCGACTACGACGAGATCGCGTTCTTTCACGGCGGTTCCCTCTACGGCATCCCGATGCCGCCTGGCCTGATTTCGCATGCGCCGCAAGGCGTTCACCACGGTGCGCCCGAGAAGGCGCGTGAACGGGCACGGCGCAAGTTCGACGACTACGACAGGGTGGACTGGTCGGTAATAGCGATCGACACCCGCCGACGACTCATCCCGTCGGCAGAGGTACTGGCCAATGATTTGGGGCAACACTGATGACAACAGCCGTCAAGTACGACTACGACAGAGTTCCCTATCTGGTTGTTTTCCAGAATAATTCGGGTGTCCGCGACACATATGGCGGCGTCGCCGAGTTGGTGGTGCTGGAGAGCTACCTGCTGAAACCAAGGGACAAGCCGTCAGATACCGTGCTGGTGTTCATGCACCCGATCGGCGGCGGCGCCTACCTGCCGATGATCAACGCACTGGCCCACGCGGGCCACCACGTCATCTACTGCAACAGCCGGTTCCGCGGTACCGACTCCGCGCTGCTGATGGAGAAGGTCGTCGAGGATCTCGGCGAGTGCATCAAGGACGCCAAGAATCGACTCGGCTACGACAAGGTCGTGCTGGCCGGCTGGAGCGGCGGCGGCTCGCTGTCGGCGTTCTACCAGCAGCAGGCGCAGAAACCGACCGTGACGGCCAGCCCGTCCGGCGACGGCCCCGACCTGACGAAGCTGGGGCTGATCCCCGCCGACGGCATCATGATGCTGGCCGCGCACATCAGCCGCCACGGCACCCTCACCGAGTGGCTGGACGCGTCGATTCTCGACGAATCCGACCCGTCCAAGCGCGATCCCGAGCTGGACCTCTACAACCCCGACAACCCCAATCAGCCGCCCTACACGGCCGAGTTCCTGGAGCGCTATCGAGAGGCGCAGATCGCGCGGAACCGGCGGATCACCAAGTGGGTCAAGGAGAAACTCGCCGAACTCAAGGCCGCGGGCAGACCAGAGGACGAGTTCGCTTTCGTCGTGCACGGCACCATGGCCGACCCGCGCTGGCTGGATCCGACCGTCGACCCGAACGATCGCGCCCCGCGAACCACTTATCTGGGCGATCCTGCGGTGGTGAACAACGGCCCCGTCGGCCTGGCCAGGTTCTGCACGCTGCGCAGCTGGCTGTCCCAGTGGAGCTACGACGACGCCAACGGCGACGCGGTCAAGTGCGGCCCCGATATCGCGGTGCCCGCGCTGGTGATCGGCAACCGCGCCGACGACGCCTGCACACCCAGCCACACCCACCGGCTGTTCGAGGCGATCGGGCATCCTGACAAGGAGATGTACGAGATCGCAGGTGCAAACCACTATTACTCAGGGCCGGATCAGCGCGAACCCCGGCGCGAGGCGGTCGGCATCTGCACGGACTGGCTGCACCGACACGGGTTTTCGCGATGACCACCGGCCCGCTGGACGGTATCCGCGTGATCGAGGTCGGAACGCTGATCTCCGGTCCGTTCGCAGGCCGGCTGCTGGGTGACATGGGCGCCGAGGTCATCAAGATCGAGCCGCCGGGGGCGCCGGACCCGTTACGCACCTGGGGTCAGGCCGAGCTCGACGGCCATCACTTCTTCTGGACGGTGCACGCCCGCAACAAGAAGGCCGTCACGCTGAATCTGCGCGAGGCCGCCGGCCGCGACCTCTTCCTCGATCTCGTCGAGCGCTCCGACATCATCGTCGAGAACTTCCGGCCCGGGACACTCGAGAAGTGGGGCCTGGGTTACGACGTGCTGAAGGCCCGCAACAAGGGCATCATCCTGGTGAGGGTCTCCGGCTACGGTCAGACCGGCCCCGAGGCGCACAAGGCCGGATACGCCTCGGTCGCCGAGGCGGCCAGCGGTCTTCGCCACATGAACGGGTTCCCCGGCGGACCCCCGCCCCGTCTCGCCCTCTCGCTCGGCGACAGCCTGGCGGGTATGTTCGCCGCGCAGGGCGCGATGGCCGCGCTCTACCGGCGCACGGTCACCGGTGAAGGGCAGGTGGTCGACGCCGCGTTGACGGAATCCTGTCTGGCCGTGCAGGAGTCGACGATTCCCGACTACGACGTCGGCGGCGTGGTGCGCGGCCCGTCGGGCACCCGTCTCGAGGGCATCGCCCCGTCGAACATCTACCGCAGCGCCGACGGCAGCTGGGTGGTGATCGCCGCCAACCAGGACACCGTGTTCCGGCGGCTGTGCGGCGCGATGGGTCAACCCGAACTGGCCACCGACGACCGGTTCGCCAATCACGTTGCGCGCGGACGCAACCAAGACGAGCTGGACGAGATCATCGGCGACTGGGCGTCGCAACGAAGCCCCGACGACATCATCTCCACCCTGTCGGAGGCCGGCGTCATCAGCGGGCCGATCAACACCGTGGCCGAAGTGGTCAAAGATCCGCAGCTGCGGGCACGCGGGATGCTCGCCGAACACTTCGACGAGCGGATCGAGCGGACTGTTCTCGGACCCGGTGTGGTGCCGGTGCTTTCGGAATCGCCAGGCACCATCCGCAATGCTGGTCCGGCCCGGCCGGGCCAGCACAACGACGAGATCTACCGCGGCCTGCTCGGCAAGACCGATGCCGAGCTCGAAGCGCTGCGCACAGAAGGTGTGTTATGAGCGACCTACCGAAACATGTCGACATTCGCGATGTCTCACTCCGCGACGGTCTGCAGATCGAGGATCCGATTCCGTTGGCGGCCAAGCTCGAACTGCTGGCCGCCGTGGCCGCCACGGGCGTGCGGGAAATGGAGGCAACGGCGTTCGTCTCCCCGTCGAAGGTGCCCGCCCTCGCCGATGCGGCCCAGCTCGCAGCCGAACTGGGCGATTTCGACGGCATCGAGTTCTCCGCGCTGGTCGCCAGCCCGAACGGCGCCAAGCGGGCGATAGCGGCCGGTCTGCACTCGATCGAGTACGTGGTCTCCGCCGCCGAAGGGCACAGCCGATCGAACGTGGGGCGCTCCACCGCGGAGGCGACGGCGCAGATCCCCGAGATCGTCGCCATCGCACACGACAGCGGCGCCACGGTGGAGGTCATCGTCGCCACCGCCTGGGACTGCCCGTTCGACGGGCCGACGCCGTCGCAGCGGGTGCTCGACATCGTGACGGTAGCCCGTGACAACGATGTCGACCGGCTGGCGATCGCGGACACCATCGGCACCACGACTCCGCGGCGGGTCAGCGATCTGGTCGCCCAGGTCCGCCCGTTGGTCGGCGACATCCCGCTCGGCGCGCACTTCCACAACACCCGTGGGGCCGGTCTGGCCAGCGCCTACGCCGCCGTGACGGCAGGCATCACCCGGCTGGACGCTTCGGTGGGTGGCCTTGGCGGATGCCCGTTCGCGCCGGGAGCCAGCGGCAACATCGCCACCGAGGACCTCGTCTACCTGTTGCGGGACAGCGGAATCCACGTCGACGTCGATCTGGAGGCCGCGATCGCTGCCGCCGGGGTCGCCCAGCGTGTCATCGGCCACGAGCTTCCGAGCTCGCTGCTACGCGCCGGTGACCGCATCCTCGGCGAGTAGCCGTGGCCGTCGAAACACTCACGCCCAAGGGCCGCCAGACCCGGCATGCGATCGAACAGGCGGCCCGGAAGCTGTTCGCCGAGCGGGGTTTTCACGGCACCACGCTGGCCGACATCACGTCGGCCGCAGGTAAGTCACCTGCGGTGTTCTACCGCTACTTCGACGATAAAGAGGACCTGCTGGCCGATCTGGCCGAGTCGTTTCTGCGTGACATCGTGACGCCGTCCTGGTCCAGCGTGCGACTTCCGGACTCGCCGGATGACAGCGAGTTCTTCACGTCCGTCGTCACCGGCTACTGGAACATGTTCAAGCAGAACATCGGGATCATGATCGCGGTCGCCCAGCTGGCCGCGACACAACGACGATTCGCCGACGTCCAGAACGAGTTCCGGCGCTTCGGCATGGACATCGTCGCGGCGTCCGTACGTCGCGCCCAGGAGCAGGGCCACGGCACCGAGCTCGACCCCGAGCACACGGCCGCGGCGATCGCGCTGCTGTTCGAGAACTTCACCACGGTATTCGTCGGCCGGTCCGGCCTCGGGCTCGAGATCGGTGACAAGGACGCCATCGCGACGCTCTCGACGATCTGGAAGAAGACGTTGTACGGGTTCTGACGACTTTTTGAGAAGACTAGGAGATCACAGTGGATTTCGCTCTGCCAGAGCACCTTCCGGGCCTGCTGGCCGAGATGGACGCGTTCATCGAGATGGAGATCAAGCCGCTGGAACGCGAGAACATCCAGTACTTCGACCAGCGTCGCGAGTATGCCCGCACCGACTGGGACAACGGGGGCATCCCTCGGCGGGAATGGGAGGACCTGCTCGGCGAGATGCGCAGGCGCGCCGACAAGGCGGGCTGGCTGCGCTACGGTCTGCCATCGCAGTTCGGCGGCCGTGACGGCACCAACATCGATATGGCGGTCATCCGGGAACACCTGGCGCACAAGGGTCTCGGCCTGCATAACGACCTGCAGGACGAGTCGTCGATCGTCGGCAATTTTCCGCAGGTCATCATGATGGACCGGTTCGGCACGGAGGCGCAGAAGCAGGAGTGGACCGACGCGCTCATCACCGGTGAGCGGTCGATGGCGTTCGGGCTGACCGAGCCGAAGCACGGCTCCGACGCCACCTGGCTGGAGACCCGCGCGGAAGCCGACGGCGATGGCTGGGTCATCAACGGCGCCAAGCGGTTCAACACCGGCGTGCACCGCGCCACCCATGACCTGGTCTTCGCGCGCACCTCCGGTGAGCCGGGCCAGGCGCGGGGCATCACCGCGTTCCTGGTGCCCACCGATGCCCCCGGCTTCACCGTGCCGTACTACTGGTGGACGTTCAACATGCCCACCGACCACGGCGAAGTCGAGCTCAAGGACGTCCGCGTCCCCGGTGACGCCGTACTGGGTGAGGTCGACCGCGGACTCGAGGTCGGCCAGACCTTCCTGCACGAGAACAGGATTCGACAGGCCGCCAGCAGTCTGGGCGCGGCGCAGTACTGCATCGACCGCGCCGTGGGCTACGCGAACGACCGCACCGTGTTCGGCAAGCCGCTCGCGGTGAACCAGGCGGTGCAGTGGCCGCTGGTGGAGCTGCAGACCGAGGCCCAGATGGTGCGACTGCTGGTGTACTACGCGGCCACCCAACTCGACGGCAACCACCACATGGAGGTATCCGACAAGGTGTCGATGGCCAACTATCGCGCGAACCGGCTGGTGTGCGAGGCCGCTGATCGGGCGATGCAGGTATTCGGCGGCGTCGGCTACAGCAGGCATGAACCGTTCGAGCACATCTACCGCCACCATCGCCGGTACCGCATCACCGAGGGCGCGGAGGAGATCCAGATCCGACGCGTCGCCCAGCGACTCTTCGGCTTCGGGCGCAAGTGAGGCAAGAGCTTGCGGCCGTGCTCCAGCCGGTCCTCGGCGATGTGAGCATCGAGAACCTGCGCGCATTGACCGGCGGGGCGAGCCGCACCACGTGGGCGTTCGACGCGGTTGGCGACGGCGATCGACGCGCGCTGATATTGCGCACCGGCCCGCCCGACGACGTGCATGCGGGCATGGAGCTGGAGGCCGCCGTCCAACAGCGGGCGGCCGCCGCAGGAGCACCCGTCCCCCACATCCTGGCGGCCGACAATTCCCCTGCCGCACTGGGCAATCCGTATCTGGTCTGCAATGCCATCGGTGGCGAGACGATCGTCAGGAAAATCTATCGGACCCTCGACCGTACGGACGGGGATGGCGGGCGCGAGCGGCTGCTGCGGCAGTGCGCCCAGGCGCTGGCCGCCATTCACCGCGCCGACCCGGATGGGATCGGCCTGTCGGAGGCCGATCAGCTCGGCGAGTGGCGCAACCGGCTCGACGAAATGGGCGATACCACAGCCACTTTCGAATGGGCGTTTCGGTGGCTGGCCGCTCACCGGCCAGAACCAACGGCGCAGCGGTTGGTCCACGGGGATTTCCGGATGGGCAACCTGATCGTCGACGACTCCGGCCTGGCCGCCGTCCTGGACTGGGAACTCGTCCACATCGGCGAGGTCTGCGAGGACCTGGCCTGGTTCTGCATCCGGGCCTGGCGGTTCGGCGCACCCGAGGCGCTCGGCGCGGGCGGGCTGGGCAGCGTCGAGAGCTTCCTGTCTACCTACGAGCAAGCCGCGGGTACCGCCATCGACCGCGATGCGTTTCGGTGGTGGCTGACCGTGGCAACACTGCGCTGGGGCGTCATCTGCCGCTTTCAGGCGGAGCGCCACCTTTCCGGGCAGACGCCGTCGGTCGAGTTGGCGGCGATCGGGCGGCGCGTCAGCGAAACCGAATGGGATGTGCTGGACCTTCTGGAGGGAGGCGGGCCGAGGTGAACTGGCTGTACGGACGGCCCACTGCCGCCGAACTCGTCGCTGCCGTCGCCGACTTCCTGGACGCCGACGTGCGGGCGGCCACCGACGGACAGGTCTCCTTCCACGCCCGAGTCGCGGCCAATGCGCTGCGCACCGTCGAGCGCGAACTGCGCGACGATTCCGCAGGAGAGGTCACCGCTGCGCTGGCCGACCTGGGCTTCGCCGACGAAACCCAACTGGCGTCCGCCATCCGCGCCGGCGACCTCGACGACAGGGCAGGTGAGGTGCTGCCGTGCCTTCGCACACTGGTGCGCCACCGGCTCGCTATCGCTCACCCGGGATATGACGAGCCCTAGCGGACTTGAGTCAACTGAGAGCAAGGAGTGCTGGATATGCCCACAGTCACAGCCGACGTCGTGGCCGATGTTGCCGACCGGCTGTTCGCCGCCATCGAGAACCGCGACGCCGTCGCGGTCGAAGGCCTCTGGGACGACGACGTCCTGGTCTGGAAGTCCGCTGAACCCGAGGACCAAGTCAAGAAGCGCGCCCTGCGGGCCATCTTCTGGTTCATCGACACGACCAGCGAGCGCCGCTACGAGATCCTCGACCGGCAGTTCTTCGACGGCGGATTCGTCCAGCAGCACGTCCTGCACGCCACCGGCCGCAACGGCGGATCGATCTCAATGCGGTGCTGTCTCGTTATTAAGCTGGGAGCCAACGGCTTGATCAACCGAATCGACGAGTACTTCGACCCCGCAGAATTGGAGCCACTGTTATGACCACACTGAGACGGACGCGAGTGAGGATCGCAGCGAGGAACGAGCGAGGACCCGAGCGAGTTGGAGTCGAGAAATGACTACTTTGCGGGAACTCCTCGGCAGCGCCGAATCCGTCGGCGTCTGGAACCTGGTACCCGAGCGGTCGACCATCGGATTCAGGGCCAAGTCACTGTGGGGACTCGCCGCGGTGAAGGGTCGTTACAGCGACTTCAGTGGTGATGGCCAAATCACCGATCCCCAAACAGTTTTCGGGCGGATCGATATCAAGGCGGCGTCAGTGGACACGAAGATCGGCAAGCGCAACGACCATCTACGTTCTGCGGATTTCTTCGAAGTCGAGAAGTACCCCGACATTAGCGTCGTCGTCACCAGCGCCGAGGGCGTCAGCGGCGACACCGTGGATCTGCGAGCCAATCTCACCGTCAAGGGCACCACGGCGCCCGTCCCCCTGCAGGCGAAAGTCGCGGTGCTCGACGACGGCGCGGTGCGGGTCACCACCCAGGCCGATATAAACCGCAAGGACTTCGGGGTGGACGGCAACATGTTGGGGATGATCCCTGACGCCGCGACTCTCACGGCCGACGTGGTGTTCCGCCGCGCCGGGGCGTAGCAGGTTGGTTTAGCATCTGGCGCATGCCCGAATCATCTCGGCCGCTGCGAATCCTCGTCTACAGCGACAACCCGAGGACTCGCGAGCAGGTTCAGTTGGCGCTGGGCAAGCGCGTGCACCCGGACCTGCCCGAGCTGAGCTATCTCGAGGTGGCCACGGGCCCGATGGTGATCACGCAGATGGACGAGGGCGGTTTCGATCTGGTCATTCTCGACGGAGAGGCCACCCCCGTCGGCGGCATGGGAATAGCCAAGCAGCTCAAGGACGAGATCGACGACTGCCCACCGATCCTGGTGCTCACCGGGCGCCCGGACGACGCCTGGCTGGCGAGCTGGTCGCGCGCCGAAGCCGCGGTTCCGCACCCGATTGACCCGATCCGGTTGGGCGAAGCCGTGGTGTCCCTGCTCCGCGCCCCCGCGCAATAGCCGTTCGCCAATTCTGCTGTGGCCGTAGGCTCTTCGCGGCACCACAAAGTCGGCAGCTCGCTGCTAAACGAGATATTAACCCCAAGTTGTGGCATGCATTCAAAACCCCGCTAGGCTGTGGGTCAGCTCACGTCGGAAAGCCCACGAGGGAGCGGTCACACCTGCATGAACCTGTATCTACCCATCCTGGTGCTCGGCGTCATCGCCGCCGGGTTTGCCGTGTTCTCGGTGGCCGCCGCGCTGCTGGGCGGACCAAGGCGCTACAACCGGTCCAAGCTCGAGGCCTATGAGTGCGGCATCGAGCCGATGCCGGAAGCAGCCAATCCCCAGGCGACCGGCCAGCGTTTTCCGATGAAGTACTACGTGACGGCGATGCTCTTCATCGTCTTCGACATCGAGATCGTGTTCCTCTACCCATGGGCCGTCGCCTTCGACAGCCTCGGGGTATTCGCGCTGGTCGAGATGCTGTTGTTCATGGCCACGGTGTTCGTGGCCTACGCCTACGTCTGGCGGCGGGGAGGCCTGAGTTGGGACTAGAGGAAAAGCTGCCCAGCGGCATCCTGCTGTCGACCGTCGAGAAGTTGGCGGGCTACGTCCGCAAAGGCTCGCTGTGGCCCGCGACGTTCGGTCTGGCCTGCTGCGCCATCGAGATGATGTCGACGGCGGGCCCGCGGTTCGATATCTCGCGGTTCGGCATGGAGCGGTTCTCGGCCACCCCCCGGCAGGCCGACCTGATGATCGTGGCCGGGCGCGTCAGTCAGAAGATGGCCCCGGTGCTGCGGCAGGTCTACGACCAGATGGCCGAGCCCAAGTGGGTGCTGGCGATGGGCGTGTGCGCATCGTCGGGCGGGATGTTCAACAACTACGCCATCGTCCAGGGTGTTGACCACGTCGTTCCGGTGGACATCTACCTGCCCGGATGCCCGCCCCGGCCGGAGATGCTGCTGCACGCGATCCTGAAACTGCACGACAAGATCCAGGAGATGCCGCTGGGCGTTCACCGCGAGGAAGCGGTCCGCGAAGCCGAGAAGGCGGCGCTGGCGGTCACGCCGACGATCGAGCTCAAGGGGCTGCTGCGGTGACGACGACGGGCCCCAGCGACGCCAACGGCGACCAGGAAGTCGTCGGCGTCCGCCGCGGCATGTTCGGTCCCAAGGGCACCGGCGATACCTCCGGCTACGGCCGCCTGGTGCGCGAGGTGGCAATGCCCGGCAGCACGCCGCGCCCGTACGGCGGCTACTTCGACGACGTCGTCGACACCCTGACCGTCGCGCTCGGCGAAAAGGAATTCGAGGCGGCGATCGAGCGGGTGGTGGTGTACTGCGACCAGCTGACGCTGGACGTGCGACGCGAGCAGCTGCCTGCGGTGATGCAGACGCTGCGCGACGACCCCGGCCTGCGGTTTGAGCTATGCCTTGGCGTCAGCGGCGTGCACTATCCGCAGGAAACCGGCCGCGAGCTGCATGCGGTGTACCCGCTGATGTCGATCACCCACAACCGGCGCATCCAGGTGGAGGTCGCCGCCCCGGACGCCGATCCGCACATCCCGTCGCTGTTCACCGTCTACCCGACCACCGACTGGCACGAGCGGGAGACCTACGACTTCTTCGGGATCATCTTCGACGGCCATCCCGCGCTGACCCGCATCGAGATGCCCGACGACTGGGTCGGGCACCCGCAACGCAAGGACTACCCGTTGGGTGGCATCCCGGTGGAGTACCTCGGCGCCGAGATTCCGCCGCCCGACGAGCGGAGGGCCTACAGCTGATGAGCACGCCAACCAACCCGCCGGAGAGCGGGGGCACCGACACCGTCGTCATGGTCGGCGGCCAGGACTGGGATCAGGTGGTCACGGCGGCCACGGAGGCGCAGCCGGGCGAACGCATCGTGGTCAACATGGGCCCGCAGCACCCGTCGACGCACGGGGTGCTGAGGCTCATCCTCGAGATCGAGGGTGAGACGGTCATCGAAGCGCGCTGCGGCATCGGGTACCTGCACACCGGTATCGAGAAGAACCTGGAGTACCGCACCTGGACCCAGGGCGTGACCTTCGTGACCCGAATGGACTATCTCTCACCGTTTTTCAACGAAACGGCGTACTGCCTCGGTGTGGAGAAGCTGCTCGGCGTCACCGACGACATCCCTGAGCGCGCGAGCACCATCCGCGTCATGATGATGGAGCTCAACCGCATCTCCTCGCACCTGGTGGCGTTGGCGACGGGCGGGATGGAACTGGGCGCCATGTCGGCGATGTTCTACGGGTTCCGCGAGCGTGAAGTGATCCTCTCGGTGTTCGAGACCATCACCGGGCTGCGGATGAACCACGCCTACATTCGGCCCGGCGGGCTGGCCGCCGACCTGCCCGACGGAGCGATCGCCCAGCTGCGGGATCTGCTGAAGCTGGTGCCGAAGCGGCTGCGCGACCTGGAGAACCTGCTCAACGAGAACTACATCTGGAAGGCCCGCACGCAGGGCATCGGCTACCTGGATCTGGCCGGATGCATGGCGCTGGGTATCACCGGTCCGGTGCTTCGCTCGACGGGGCTGCCACACGACCTGCGCAGGGCGCAGCCGTACTGCGGCTACGAGAACTACGAGTTCGACGTCATCACCGATGACGGCTGCGATGCATACGGCCGCTATCTGATCCGGGTCAAGGAGATGCGGGAGTCGCTGAAGATCGTCGAACAGTGCGTCGACCGTCTCGACGGGACGTCGGGCCGCGTGATGATCGACGACAAGAAGCTGGCCTGGCCCGCCGATCTGAAGCTGGGCCCCGATGGCTTGGGCAACTCGCCGGAGCACATCGCCAAGATCATGGGCCACTCGATGGAGGGACTGATCCACCACTTCAAGCTCGTCACCGAGGGCATCAGGGTCCCACCCGGCCAGGTCTACGTCGCGGTGGAGTCGCCCCGGGGAGAGCTCGGCGTGCACATGGTCTCCGACGGCGGCACCCGGCCCTACCGGGTGCACTACCGCGACCCGTCGTTCACGAACCTGCAGGCGGTGGCCGCCACGTGTGAGGGCGGCATGGTCGCCGACGCCATCTCCGCGGTCGCGTCTATCGACCCCGTAATGGGGGGCGTGGATCGCTGATGACGATTTCGCCCAACGGTTCACCGGTGTTCATCGAGCTCGGCCAGCGGCCCGACGAGGCGGGCCCGCCGATCGGTGGCGAGGCGGCATACCCGGCCGATGTGACCGCGCGGCTCGAGGCTGGCGCCCAGGAGATCATCGCCCGCTATCCGCGGCCGAGGTCGGCGCTGCTGCCGCTGCTGCACCTGGTGCAGTCCGAGGACGGCTACCTGACCAAGGCGGGCATCGTGTTCTGCGCCGCGCAGCTGGGTCTGACCGGAGCCGAGGTGACCGCGGTCGCCACCTTCTACTCGATGTACCGGCGCACCCGCACCGGGGAGTACCTGGTCGGGGTGTGCACCAACACGCTCTGCGCGATCATGGGCGGCGACGCCATCCTCGATGCCCTGCAGGACCACCTGGGCATCCACGCCGGCCAGACCACCGAGGACGGCCGCGTCACCCTCGAACACATCGAGTGCAACGCAGCCTGCGACTACGCGCCCGTCGTGATGGTCAACTGGGAGTTCTTCGACAACCAAACACCTTCCTCCGCACGGGATCTCGTCGACGGACTGCGCGCGGGCGAACCGGCGGTGCCCAGTCGCGGCGCACCGCTCTGCACATTCCGGCAGACGGCCCGCACGCTCGCGGGCCTGCCCGACGATCGTCCCGTCACCGCCGACGGCCAAGTGCCCACCGCCACGCTGGCCGGACTTCGCGTCGCCCACGAACTCGGCATGCAAGCACCGCCCGCGCAGGATGGTGAGGCGACGGCGCCGCCACCGGAGTCCGGCGGCACCGAGCCCGAGGCCGTCGAAACCACCAAGGACGAACCGGCACCGGCACCGTCGGCCACGGTGCCCGCCGAACCGGCCACCCCCGAAACCGACCCGAGCAAAACGGACTCACGCGACTGACATGGCACCTGCTACTCCACTGACACCCGTGTTCAGCCGGTATTGGGACGATCCCGAACCGTGGTCGCTGGACACCTACCGCCGTCACGACGGATACCGCGCGCTGGACAAGGCGCTGGCGATGGATCCCGACGACGTCATCACGCTGGTGAAGGACTCCGGCCTGCGCGGCCGCGGCGGGGCCGGCTTCCCGACCGGAACGAAGTGGTCCTTCATCCCGCAGGAGCGAGGCTCGCCGAGCGACCAGACAAGCGGGGCCGACATCGATCCTGCCGCCAAGCCGCACTACCTCGTCATCAACGCCGACGAGTCGGAACCCGGTACGTGCAAAGACATTCCGCTGATGTTGACGACGCCCCACTTTCTGGTGGAGGGCGCGATCATCGCCGCGTATGCGATCCGGGCGCACCACGCGTTCATCTATGTGCGCGGTGAGGTGGTCCCGGTGCTGCGCCGTCTGCAGGCCGCGGTCGCCGAGGCCTACGAGGCCGGCTATCTGGGCACCGACATCAAGGGTTCGGGCTTCGACCTCGAGTTGATCGTGCACGCGGGCGCGGGCGCCTACATCTGCGGCGAGGAGACCGCACTGCTGGACTCCCTGGAGGGCAGACGGGGACAGCCCCGGCTGCGGCCGCCGTTCCCGGCGGTTGCCGGCCTGTATGCCTGCCCGACGGTGGTCAACAACGTCGAGTCCATCGCGAGCGTGCCGCCGATCCTGCTCAACGGGATCGACTGGTTCCGGTCGATGGGGTCGGACAAGTCCCCCGGTTTCACGTTGTATTCGCTGTCCGGGCATGTGACCAACCCGGGACAGTACGAGGCGCCCCTCGGCATCACGCTGCGTGAACTCCTCGAGTACGCCGGCGGGATCCGCGCCGGGCATTCGCTGAAGTTCTGGACACCGGGCGGCTCGTCCACTCCGCTGCTGACCGATGAACACCTCGATGTGCCACTGGATTACGAAGGCGTGGCCGGGGTCGGTTCAATGCTGGGCACCAAAGCGCTGCAGATCTTCGACGAGACCACGTGCGTGGTGCGCGCGGTGCGGCGCTGGACCGAGTTCTACGCCCACGAGTCGTGCGGCAAGTGCACGCCTTGCCGCGAGGGCACGTACTGGCTGAGCCAGATCTACGAGCGCCTCGAAACCGGACGTGGCACCCAAGAGGACATCGGCAAGCTGCTGGACATCTCCGACACCATCTTCGGGAAGTCGTTCTGCGCGTTGGGCGATGGTGCGGCCAGCCCGGTCCTGTCGTCGATCAACTTCTTCCGCGATGAGTACGTCGAGCACCTGGACGGCGGCTGCCCGTTCGACCCGCACGCTTCGACGCTGATGGCCACCGAGGGGGTGGGTGCCTGATGCTGACGACGCTGTTGCGCGAGCTGGGACCCCGCGAGCAGACGCAAAAGTACCCGACACGCCGAGTGGAAGCGGACTTTTGCGTCTGCTCGGCAGAGAAGGTGGGTGCCTGATGACGGTGGCCGAACCGACGCACGACGCGCCGCCGGTGGAGATGGTCGATCTGACCATCGACGACGTCCCGATCAGTGTGCCCAAGGGCACCTTGGTGATTCGCGCCGCCGAACTGATGGGCATCCAGATTCCACGGTTCTGCGACCATCCGCTGCTGGATCCGGTGGGCGCGTGCAGGCAGTGCCTGGTCGAGGTCGAGGGCCAGCGCAAGCCGATGGCCTCCTGCACCATCACGTGCACCCCCGACATGGTGGTCCGCACGCAACTCACGTCGGAGTCCGCCGACAAAGCCCAGCACGGTGTGATGGAGCTGTTGCTGATCAACCACCCGCTGGACTGCCCGGTGTGCGACAAGGGCGGCGAGTGCCCCCTGCAGAACCAGGCCATGTCGAACGGACGGGTGGAGACCCGCTTCGAAGACGTCAAACGCACGTTCCCCAAACCGATCCCGATCTCATCCGGGGTGCTGCTGGACCGCGAACGCTGCGTGCTGTGCGCGAGGTGCACCCGGTTCTCGCAGCAGATCGCGGGCGATCCGTTCATCGAGCTGCTGGAGCGAGGTGCGCTGCAGCAGGTCGGCATCGCACCGGGTGAGCCGTTCTCGTCGTACTTCTCGGGCAACACGGTGCAGATCTGCCCGGTGGGCGCGCTGACCGGTACCGCATACCGTTTCCGGGCCCGGCCGTTTGACTTGGTCTCCAGCCCCAGCGCGTGTGAGCACTGCGCGTCGGGATGCGCCCAGCGCACCGACCACCGCCGCGGAAAGGTGTTGCGCCGGTTAGCCGGCGACGACCCGCAGGTCAACGAGGAATGGAACTGCGACAAGGGCCGGTGGGCGTTCACCTACGCAGGAGTCGGCGACCGCATCGCCACACCGCAGATCCGCGAGGAGGACGGCAAGCTGCGGTCCGCGTCCTGGTCGGAGGCCCTCGGCGTGGCGGCGGCAGGCCTAGCCGCCGCGGCAGGGCGGGCCGGGGTTCTGGTCGGCGGCCGGAGCACCGTCGAAGACGCATACGCGTACTCGAAGTTCGCCCGTATGGTGTTGGGCACCAACGACATCGACTTCCGAATCCGGCCGCACAGCGACGAGGAGGCTGAATTCCTAGCCGCAAATGTCGCCGGGCAGATGATGACCGTCACCTACGCCGTCCTGGAGAATGCGCCCGCGGTGCTGCTCGCCGGTTTCGAGCCGGAGGAGGAGTCCCCGATCGTGTTCCTGCGGCTGCGCAAAGCCGCCCGCAGGAACGGCGTGCAGGTACTGTCCGTCGCTCCGTTCGCAACACGTGGACTGACCAAGATGTCCGGCCGGCTCATCCGCACCGCGCCCGGCGGCGAAGCGGCGGCGCTCGACGGCCTCACCGAGGAGGAGCTGCTGAACCAGCCCGGCGCGGTCATCCTGGTCGGCGAGCGGTTGGCGACATCACCGGGAGCCCTTTCTGCGGCAAGCAGGTTGGCGGCCGCGACCGGCGCTCGGCTCGGCTGGGTCCCGCGGCGCGCTGGAGACCGAGGCGCCCTGGAGGCCGGGGCGCTGCCGAACCTGCTGCCGGGCGGACGACCGGTCGCCGACGCGGCGGCGCGGGAGCAGACCGCAACCGCATGGAACATCTCGGCACTGCCCGACACCGTCGGCCGTGACACCACGGGCATTCTCGCCGCGGCGGCCAGTGGTGAACTGGGTGCGCTGCTGATCGGTGGGGTCGAGCCCGCCGACCTGCCCGACCCCGATGCCGCGCTGGCCGCGATCGAGGCCGTGCCGTTCGTCGTCAGCCTGGAGCTGCGCGAAAGCGCGGTCACCGACCTCGCCGACGTGGTGTTCCCGGTCGCACCGGTGGTCGAGAAGGCGGGCTCATTCGTCAACTGGGAGGGCCGGATTCGACCCTTCGAGCCGTCG
Source organism: uncultured Actinomycetota bacterium (assembly GCA_963801575.1). GTDB lineage: Bacteria > Actinomycetota > Actinomycetes > Mycobacteriales > Mycobacteriaceae > Mycobacterium. The sequence continues at coordinate 182,557 of CAWDFT010000020.1, read as the reverse complement.
CTGCCCAGCAACGCCACCCCGGATCTACGGGTGCTTTACACGCTCGCCGATGAGATCGGCATCGACCTCGGCCTGCCGGACGCGGCGACGGCCGGTGAGGAACTGGCACGGCTGGGCTGGTGGGGCGGAACCCGGCCCGGCGCGCCGGACGTGGCCGCGGCCGCCGCAGCTGAACCCGCGAAGGGCGAGGCGGTGCTGACCTGCTGGCGGATGCTGCTGGATGCCGGGCGGCTGCAGGACGGCGAGCCCTATCTGGCCGGCACCGCCCACGCACCCGTCGCGCGGCTGTCGGCCGCCACCGCGGCGGAAATCGGTGTCGCCGAAGGGGAATCGGTCACCGTCGCGACGAAACGGGGAGAGATCACGTTGCCACTCGAGATCACCGACATGGATGACCGGGTGGTGTGGCTGCCGATGAACTCACCGGGGTCGGCGGTGCATCAGCAGCTGGGTGTGACCACGGGTGCCGTGATCTCGATCGGGCGGGGTGAACAATGACGGATCTCTCGGCGTTCGGACACGACCCGTTCTGGCTGATCCTCGTCAAAGCGGTCGCCATCTTCGTGTTCCTGCTTCTGACCGTGCTTGCGGCCATCTTGATCGAGCGAAAGTTGCTCGGCCGGATGCAGATGCGGTTCGGCCCCAACCGGGTTGGCCCGAAGGGGCTGCTGCAGTCACTGGTCGACGGCATCAAGCTCGGACTGAAGGAGGGTCTCGTCCCGGCGGGCGTGGACAAGCCGGTCTACCTGCTGGCGCCGGCCATCTCGGTCATCCCCGCGTTCATGGCGTTCGCGGTCATCCCGATGGGACCGGTGGTGTCGGTGTTCGGCCACCACACCCCGCTGCAGCTGACCGACCTGGCGGTGGCGGTGCTCTACATCCTCGCCGTCACCTCGATCGGGGTGTATGGCATCGTTCTGGCGGGCTGGGCGTCGGGGTCCACCTATCCGCTGCTCGGCGGCTTGCGGTCGTCGGCCCAGGTGATCTCCTACGAGATCGCCATGGCACTGTCGTTCGCCGCGGTGTTCCTCTATGCGGGCACCATGTCGACCTCCGGCATCGTGGCCGCCCAGAACGGCACCTGGTACGTGTTCCTTCTGCTGCCGTCGTTCCTGGTGTACGTGACGTCGATGGTCGGCGAAACCAACCGCGCCCCATTCGATTTGCCCGAAGCGGAGGGCGAGCTGGTCGGCGGCTTCCACACCGAGTACTCGTCGCTGAAGTTCGCGATGTTCATGCTCGCCGAGTACGTCAACATGACCACCGTCTCGGCGCTGGCCACCACGATGTTCCTCGGTGGCTGGCACGCCCCGTGGCCGATCAACATGTGGGACGGCGCCAACACCGGCTGGTGGCCGCTTCTGTGGTTCACCGCGAAGGTGTGGGCGTTCCTATTCCTCTACTTCTGGCTGCGCGCCACCCTGCCGCGGATGCGCTACGACCAGTTCATGGCGCTGGGCTGGAAGATCCTCATCCCTGTTTCGCTAGTGTGGATCGCGATCGTGGCCACCACGCGCAGCCTGCGCATGCAGGGCCTCGCCGCATGGGCCACCGGGCTCATCACTGTCAGCACGGTGGTGGTGCTTCTGCTCGCGGTCGCGCTCTGGCGGGCGTTGCGGGCCAGGAACATTCGGAAGATCCCGGTGCAAGCCGCTGAAGCCAGCGCCTTCCCGGTACCGCCGCTCCCCGCGGCAAAGGAGAAGGCCGATGCCTAAGTTTTTGGATGCCCTGGCCGGTTTCGCGGTGACGTTCGGGACCATGTTCAAGAAGCCGATCACCGAGGAGTACCCGGAGAAGCCCGGGCCGGTCGCGAAGCGCTATCACGGCCGTCATCAGCTCAACCGATATCCCGACGGGCTGGAGAAGTGCATCGGCTGCGAGTTGTGCGCATGGGCCTGCCCTGCCGACGCCATCTACGTCGAGGGGGACAACAACACCGAGGAGGAGCGCTTCTCGCCCGGTGAGCGGTACGGCCGTGTCTACCAGATCAACTACCTGCGATGCATCGGCTGCGGGTTGTGCATCGAGGCCTGTCCCACCCGCGCGCTGACCATGACCAACGAATACGAGATGGCCGACGACAACCGCGCCGACCTGATCTGGGGCAAGGACAAACTTCTCGCACCGATGCAACCCGGAATGGAGGCGCCGCCGCACCCGATGCAGCCTGGTAGCACCGACGAGGACTACTACCTGGGCAATATCAAACCCCTAACCGAGGACGTGCAATGACGTCGACAGCCGAGGCGGTGGTGTTCTGGGTGCTCGGTGCCGTCGCGCTGATGGGTGCCATCGGGGTGGTGGCCGCGCCGAAGGCCGTGTACTCGGCCATCTTCCTGGCGTCGACGATGATCTCGCTCGCGGTGCTCTACATCGCGCAGGAGGCATTGTTCCTCGGCGTGGTTCAGGTGGTCGTCTACACCGGCGCCGTGATGATGCTGTTCCTGTTCGTGCTGATGCTCATCGGCGTCGACCTGTCGGAGTCACTCGTGGAAACCATTCGCGGCCAACGCGTTTCCGCGATCATCGCGGGCGTCGGCTTCGGGGTCCTGCTCATAGCCGGCATCGGTAACGTGTCGGTGGCCGGCTTCGCCGGTCTGCCGGAGGCTAACAACAACCAAAACGTGGAAGGTTTGGCGGCGCTGATCTTCACCCGCTACCTGTGGGCTTTCGAGCTGACGGGTGCGCTCCTGATCACGGCCGCCCTCGGCGCGATGGTGCTGGCGCACCGGGAACGGTTCGAGCGCGCCAAGACCCAGCGTGAACTGGCCGAAGAACGGTTCCAACCCGGCGGCCACCCGACTCCGCTGCCGAGTCCCGGCGTATTCGCCAGGCACAACGCCGTCGACGTTCAAGCACGGCTCCCCGACGGTTCGGGCTCCGAGCTGTCGGTCAGCGCGATCCTTCAGGGGCGGAGGATCGATGAACCCCGATAACTACCTGTATCTGTCCGCACTGCTGTTCACGATCGGCGCGTCCGGAGTTCTGCTGCGCCGCAACGCCATCGTGATGTTCATGTGTGTCGAGCTGATGCTGAACGCGGCCAACCTCGCCTTCGTGGCGTACTCCCGCATGCACGGACACCTGGACGGTCAAGTGGTGGCCTTCTTCACCATGGTGGTCGCGGCCTGCGAGGTGGTGGTGGGCCTGGCCATCATCATGACCATCTTCCGCACCCGTCGCTCGGCCTCGGTCGACGACGCCAGCCTGCTGAAAAACTAAGGCCGCGATGACGATTCCGGTTTGGCTCCTGATCGCCCTGCCCCTGGCCGGTGCGGCAATACTGCTGCTGTCCGGGAAACGGTCCAACGCGTGGGGCCACCTGTTGGGCTGTGCGGCCTCGGTCGCGTCGTTCGCCGTCGGGGCGGTGTTCTTCTTCGACATGCTCGGGCGGGCCGGCGAGGAGCGGGTCGTCGGTGAGAAGCTGTTCTCCTGGGTGCCGGTCGGCGAGCTGCAGGTGGACTTCGGCCTGCAGCTGGACCAGTTGTCGATGTGCTTCGTGCTGCTGATCACCGGTGTGGGCTCACTGATCCACATCTATTCGGTCGGCTACATGGCCGAAGATCCCGAGCGCCGCAGGTTTTTCGGGTATCTGAACCTCTTCCTGGCCGCGATGCTGCTGCTGGTGCTCGCCGACAACTATCTCGGGCTCTACGTCGGATGGGAGGGCGTCGGCCTGGCGTCCTACCTGCTGATCGGGTTCTGGCAACACAAGCCGTCGGCCGCGACCGCGGCCAAGAAGGCATTCGTGGTCAACCGGGTCGGTGACATGGGCCTGGCCGTCGCGCTGATGGTGATGTTCGCCTACATCGGTTCGATCTCGTTCGAGGGCGTCTTCGCCGCCGCCCCGATGCTTGGCGAGGGCACACTCAACGCCATCGGCCTGCTGCTCCTGCTCGCCGCGTGCGGCAAGTCGGCACAGGTACCGCTGCAGTCCTGGCTCGGTGACGCGATGGAGGGTCCCACCCCGGTCTCCGCACTGATCCACGCCGCAACCATGGTCACCGCGGGCGTCTACCTGATCGTGCGGTCCGGGCCGGTGTTCGACCTCGCGCCAGGCGCGCAGTTGGGTGTCGTCATCGTCGGCGCGGTCACGCTGCTGTTCGGCGCGATCGTCGGTTGCGCCAAGGACGACATCAAGAAGGCCCTCGCCGCGTCCACGATGAGCCAGATCGGCTACATGGTGCTCGCCGCGGGTCTGGGGCCCGCGGGTTACGCCGTCGCGATCATGCACCTGCTGACCCACGGCTTCTTCAAGGCGGGCCTGTTCCTCGGCGCCGGCTCGGTGATGCACGCGATGGACGACGAGGTGAACATGCGCCACTACGGCGGCCTGCGCACGCTGCTGCCGATCACCTTCGCCACCTTCGGGCTCGGCTATCTGGCCATCATCGGCGTACCGCCGTTCGCCGGATTCTTCTCCAAGGACGCCATCATCGAATCCGCTTTGAACGCAGGAGGAGTCAAGGGCATCGTGCTCGGCGGCGCCGCTCTGCTCGGCGCGGGTATCACCGCCTTCTACATGACCCGCGTCATGCTGATGACGTTCTTCGGCGAGTCGCGGTGGAAGCCCGACACCCACCCGCATGAGTCGCCGCGGGTGATGACGTGGCCGATGATCGCGCTGGCCGTCGGCTCTATCGCCGCAGGCGGACTGCTCGCCGTCGGCGGCACCCTGGAGCACTGGCTCGAACCTGTCGTCGGAGCCCATGAGGTCCACCACGTGCTGCCGGCCTGGGTCGTCACCACCCTCGCACTGTCGGTGGTCGCGGTCGGCATCGCGATCGCCTACCGCATGTACGCACAGCGGACGGTTCCCGACACCGCGCCCGACGATGTGTCGGCGCTGACCGTGGCGGCCCGCAGGGACCTCTACGGCGACGCGATAAACGAGGAGCTGCTCATGAAGCCGGGACAGGTCCTGACCAAGGACTTGGTCTGGGTGGACGACAAGGGCATCGACGGTGCCGGAAGCGGACTGGCCGCAGTGGTCGGGCGCACTTCGGACGGACTACGGCAATTACAAACGGGTTTCGCCCGCAGCTACGCGCTGTCGATGCTCGCAGGCGCGCTACTGGTCGTCGCGGCGATTCTGGCGGTGCAACTGTGGTGACCTCGCTGCCGTCGGCGCCGTGGCTGACGATTCTGTGGGCGGTGCCGATGCTCGGTGCCGCGCTGGTGATGTTCGTACCCCCCACCGGGCGCGCACCGGCCAAGTGGTTTGCGCTGCTGGTGTCGGTGGCGGTGCTGGCACTCGTTGTCGTGCTGGCTGTCGGTTTCCGGCCCGGCGGTGATCAGTACCAGTTCATCGAATCCCACACCTGGATACCGTCTTTCGGCACCGGGTACATCCTGGGCATCGACGGCATCGCACTGGTGCTCCTCGTGCTCACCGCGGTGCTGGTGCCGCTGCTGATCGTGGCCGGCTGGAACGACGCCGACGACCAGGTCGGCCTGCGGGGCCGCTCAACCCACACCTACCTGGCGCTGACCCTTGCCGTCGAGGGCATGGTCATCATGTCGCTTATCTCGCTGGACGTGCTGCTGTTCTACGTCTTCTTCGAGGCCATGCTCATCCCGATGTACTTCCTCATCGGCGGGTTCGGAGGACAACGGGCTGGGTCTAATGACACCGCCTCCGCGGCGTCTAAAGCAGCGGTGAAGTTCCTGCTGTACAACTTGTTCGGCGGGTTGATCATGCTGGCGGCGATCATCGGCCTGTATGTGGTGACCGCACAGAGCGACGCCTTCGAGTCCGGCACGTTCGATTTCCGGGCGATCGTCGCCGCCGTCTCCAGCGGCGAGTTCGCGGTCAACCCGGCGATCCTCAATGCGCTCTTCCTCGGCTTCATGTTCGCATTCGCCGTCAAGGCGCCGCTGTGGCCGTTCCACCGCTGGCTGCCAGACGCCGCCGTCGAGGCCACACCGGCCAGCGCGGTGTTGATGATGGCGATCATGGACAAGGTCGGCACCTTCGGCATGCTGCGGTACTGCCTACAGTTGTTCCCCGACGCGTCAACGTATTTCCGGCCGGTGATCATTACCCTTGCCGTGATCGGCATCGTCTACGGTGCCATCCTGGCGATCGGTCAGACCGACGTGATGCGGCTGATCGCCTACACGTCGATCTCGCACTTCGGCTTCATCATCCTCGGCATCTTCGTGATGACGACGCAGGGCCAGTCGGGCTCCACGCTGTACATGGTCAACCACGGTATCTCGACGGCGGCGCTGTTCCTGATCGCCGGGTTCCTGGTGTCCCGCAGGGGAACTCGGTTGATCAGCGCCTACGGCGGCGTGCAGAAGGTCGCCCCGGTGCTGGCGGGCACGTTCCTGGTCGCCGGTTTGGCGACCCTGTCACTTCCGGGTCTGGCGCCGTTCGTCAGCGAATTCCTGGTGCTGATCGGCACATTCACCCGTTACCCGGTGTTCGCCGTGGTAGCGGCGAGCGCGCTGGTACTGTCCGCGATCTACATCCTGTGGATGTACCAACGGATGATGGGCGGTCCGGTCACCGACGGCAACGACCGGCTGCGTGACCTCATTCCCCGCGAGCTGGTGGTGGTGGCGCCGCTGATCGCACTGCTGCTGGTGCTCGGCGTGTATCCCAAACCCGCTCTGGACGTGATCAATCCGGCGGTCAGCTACACGTTGACCACGATCAACCAACCCGACCCGGCTCCCAAACTGGCGGAAGGCCCGGCGCGATGAACATGCCAACGCCCAGCGTCGAGTACGGCCTGCTGTCGCCGATGCTGATCGTGTTCGGAGCCGCCATCGCCGGCGTGCTGGTGGAAGCGTTTGTGCCGCGGGAGCGCCGCTACGTCACGCAGGTCGTGCTCAGCCTTATCGGCCTGGTGGCGGCGTTCGTCACGGTGGTCCAACTGGCCCGCGACCTGCACGGAGGCCTCGGCCACACCGCAGTGCTCGGGGCGGTCGCCGTCGATGCCCCGGCGCTGTTCCTGCAGGCCACGATCCTGCTGGTCGGCATTCTCGGGATCCTGTTGATCGCCGAACGACGCATCCCCGCCGAGTCTGAAAGCGAGGGGGGCGGACTGGATGGCTTCACCCCGCAGGCGTCCGCGGTGGTCGGCAGTGTCGCGGAGAAGGTGGCCGCCAAGGCCGGTGTGATGCAGACCGAGGTGTTCCCGCTGACGCTGTTCTCCATCGGCGGGATGCTGCTGTTCCCGGCGGCCGACGACCTGCTCACCATGTTCATCGCGCTCGAGGTGCTGTCGTTCCCGCTGTATCTGATGTGCGGGCTGGCCCGTCGCCGTCGACTTCTCTCTCAGGAGGCCGCGCTCAAATACTTTCTGCTCGGCGCGTTTTCGTCGGCTTTCTTCCTGTACGGCTCCGCGCAGCTGTACGGATTCTCGGGCACGCTGAGCCTGGTCGGGATCGCCGACGCGATCGAAGAAGGCTCCGGCAAGATGTCGCTGGCGCTGATCGGCACCGGTCTGGTGCTGGTCGGTGTGCTGTTCAAGGTCGGGGCGGTGCCGTTCCACTCCTGGATTCCCGACGTCTATCAGGGCGCCCCGACACCGATCACCGCGTTCATGGCCGCCGCCACCAAGATCGCCGCGTTCGGTGCACTGCTGCGCATCTTCTACGTCGGGGTGCCCGAACTCCACAATGAATGGCGTCCGGTGCTGTGGGCGATCGCGATCCTGACGATGGTGGTCGGTACGGTCACCGCCGTCACCCAGACCGATGTCAAGCGGATGCTCGCCTACTCCGCGGTGGCGCACACCGGCTTCATCCTCACCGGCGTGATCGCCGCGAACGAGTCCGGGCTGTCCTCCACGCTGTTCTATCTGTTCGCCTACGGGTTCAGCACACTGGGCGCCTTCGCAGTCGTCGGTCTGGTGCGCGACAAGGCGGGTGAGGAAGTGACCACAATGGCCCGCTGGGCCGGTCTGGGCAGACGTTATCCCATTGTCGGCATTGTGTTTTCGCTGTTCCTGCTCGCCTTCGCCGGGATCCCGCTGACGAGCGGGTTCGTCAGCAAGTTCGCGGTCTTCAAGGCCGCGGGCGAAGGCGGCGCCATCCCGCTGGTGATCGTCGGTGTGATCGCCAGCGCCATCGCCGCCTACTTCTACGTGCGGGTCATCGTGCTGATGTTCTTCACCGAGCCTCCCGACGATGCGCCCGACGTGGTGGTACCCAGCATCTTGAGCACGGCCGTCGTCACCATCACCGCCGCAATCACATTCGCGCTCGGCGCCCTGCCGCAACCGCTGCTGGACCTGGCGAACATCGCCGACCAGTTCGTGCGCTAGCTTCCCTCTTATGAGCACCTCATCGCTCGTCCTGACCGCCGACCACGGCCCAGTCCGGGTGCTGACGCTGAACCGGCCCGCCGCCAGGAACGCGTTGAGCCGCGACCTGATCAGGGCGGCGTACACGGCGTTGACCGAGGCCGACGCCGACGAGTCGGTGCGAGCGGTGGTGCTGACCGGAACCGACCCGGCGTTCTGCGCGGGCGTTGACCTCAAGGAAGCCCAACGCGACGGTCTCGGCTATTTCGAGGAGTTCCGGTCGCAGAGCTGTATCGCAGCGACGGCGAAGATGCGCACACCGATCATCGGGGCGATCAACGGAGCGGTGTTCACCGGTGGTCTCGAGATGGCGCTGGGTTGCGACTTTCTCATCGCCTCCGAACGGGCGGTGTTCGCCGACACCCACGCCCGCGTCGGAATCCTGCCCGGCGGCGGGATGACCGCGCGGCTTCCCCAGCTGGTCGGCCTCGGCATGGCCCGTCGGCTGTCGATGACCGGCGAGGTCGTCGACGCCGCACGTGCCGAACGGATCGGGCTGGTGACCGAGGTCGTCCCGCACGAGCGGCTGCTCGACCGCGCGCTGGAACTGGCCGGCCAGATCGCCGAGGTGCCCGGCCCAACGATGTTGGGGCTCAAGGCGATCTACACGACCGGAGCGGCGGCGGTGATCGATCCAGCCCTGGCCGCCGAGGAGAAGATCGCGTTCGCGCAGCATCGCGATTTCGAGGGCCTCGGCGAGCAGTTCCGCGCGGTTTCCGAGCGCAACAAGAAGCAGATCGACGGCGGTTAGCCGCGGCTTCTGCGCAGGATGAACTCGACGGTGTGACCCCCGCCGAACTCGGCCCGTGGCTGCGTCGTCATCTCGACCTGCTTGCGGGCCTGCACCTCGACCGGCGTGCCCGGATCGAGCACCGAGAGGTAGACATCATGGGCGGCCAGTGAGTCGACCGCCACGTCGACGAATTCGTCGACCACCTCGCCGTGCGTCATCTCCGGACCGTTCTCGAAAAGCCACCGCGGCGGGTTCGGCAGCGAATCATAGGCCGCGGCAACGGCATTCGAGAACTCGATGTGGTCGCGCTGGTTCGGCGCGCCGGGTGCCCACTCAGGGCCGCTGTAGAGGGTGATCACCACGTCGGGCGCCAGGGCGGTGATCGTGTCGGCGATCTTCGCCCGCAGCTCCGGTGTGTTGCGGATCTGGCTGTCGGGGAAGTCCCAGAACGCCACGTCGTCGACGCCGACGATGGCCGCCGACTGCCGTTGTTCGGCTTCGCGCAGCGGGCCGGCCTCCTCCGAGGACATGCCCTGTATGCCCACCTCGCCGCGGCAGGCCAACGCGTAATGCACGGTCTTGCCTTGCGACGTCCACTTGGCGACGGCCGCAGCAACGCCGTACTCGGGATCGTCGGGATGAGACACCAGCACCAGAGCCGTACGCCAGTCGGTGGGGAACGGCTGCACCATGGCGCCTAGGCAATCACACCGTGGGCGACGATGGCGGTCGTCTGGTCAACCCACTCGTCGTCAAGTTCCCTGTCGGGCCACAGCAGCAACCGCAACATCGTCGCGCCGCCGATCACCTCGATCAACCGATCCGGGTGGATATCGACGTGCACCTCGCCGCGCCGAGTCGCCTCGGCCACGCGTGTCCGCACGGCGCCGAACAACTCTGTGAACCGGTTCATCACCCGCGTGTTGAGTTCGGTGTCGGCGGCCATGTCGGCGATCAGACCAGGCAGTGCGGCGCGCACCGCGGGACTGGTGAAGACGTCCCTGGTTGCGGCGATCATCGCGCCGACATCGGCACCGAAGTCGCCGGTTGGAGACTCGATCGCGCTCGGTGCGGCGGGAAAGGCGGCCTCGTGGACGAGCTCGGCCTTGCTGGACCACCGGCGGTACAGCGCGGTCTTGGTGGTGCCTGCCCGCTCAGCAACCGCGGCCATGGTCAGGTTCGAATAGCCGATTTCCACAAGCAGATCCGCGGTCGCGCGCAATATGGCAGCGTCGATACGAGGATCCCGGGGCCGCCCGGCCGCCGGGGGCAGCTTGTGCTCCTCACGTCCGCGGCACTTGTCAACCGGTGTCGGGTCTGCTTTCATAACGCTACCCACCGTATCGTAATTATGCCGGAGGAAGAACCTTGACTACAGAACCGGCCGTCGAAGACGTCGGCCGCCTACAACACTCCAGTCGAGACGTCAGCACACTGCCCGGCGTGATGGCGCAGTGGTTGTCGACGGTCATGCCCGGCGGCACGAAACCGCAGGTGACCGTGGAGAGCGGCGTCGACTCGAACGGAATGTCCTCGGAAACCATCATCCTGACCGGGCGCTGGGAAGCCGACGGTCAACAGCACGAGGAGAAGTGGGTGGCGCGGGTCGCGCCCACCGATCAGGACGTGCCGGTGTTCTCGTCGTACCGGATGGACCACCAGTTCGACGTGATCCGGTTGGTCGCCGAGAAGACCGATGTGCCCGTGCCGCGGGTGCGGTGGCTGGAGCCGACCGGCAGCGTGCTGGGCACGCAGTTCTTCCTGATGGACTACGTGTCCGGTGTGGTGCCGCCCGACGTCATGCCCTACACGTTCGGCGACAACTGGTTCTTCGACGCTTCCGCGGAGTCGCAGCGCGAACTGCAGGACAACACCGTCGACGTGCTGGCGAAGCTGCACTCGATTCCGCATACCCAGTCGACCTTCGGGTTCCTGGCCGAGGGCGACGAGAACAATGCGTTGCGGCGCAACCTCGACTGGCTCGAGTCCTGGTACGAGTTCGCGGTCCCCGACATCGGCAGGTCCCCGCTGGTCGAGCAGGCTCTTGAGTGGCTGGAGGCGAACTGGCCCGGGGACGTCGCCGCCACCGAGCCGGTGCTGATCTGGGGAGACTCGCGGGTCGGCAATGTGCTCTACGAGGACTTCAAGCCGGTCGCCGTGCTCGACTGGGAGATGGCCACGCTGGGGCCGCGCGAAATGGACGCGGCGTGGATGGTCGTCGCGCACATGGTTTTCCAGGAGCTCGCAGGCCTGGCCGGCATGCCCGGACTGCCCGACTTCATGCGTGAGGACGACGTGAAGGCGACCTATGCCGAAAAGACCGGCGTCGAGTTGGGCGACCTGCATTGGTTCTACGTCTATTCCGGCGTGATCTGGGCGTGCGTGTTCATGCGGACCAGTGCCCGGCGGGTGCGCTTCGGCGAGATCGAGAAACCCGACGACGTCGAGTCGCTGTTCTATCACGGCGCCCTGCTGCGGCGCCTCATCGGAGGTGAAGCCTGATGCTCGGCCCAATGGATGAATTCCCGGTCCACCAGATCCCGCAGCCGATCGCGTGGCCGGGCTCGTCGGACCGCAATTTCTACGACCGGTCCTATTTCAATGCCCACGACCGCACCGGCGACATCTTCCTGATCAGCGGGATCGGGTATTACCCCAATCTCGGCGTCAAGGACGCTTTCGTGCTCGTCCGTCGCGGGGATGTGCAGACGGCGGTACACCTTTCCGACGCCATCGACCAGGACCGCCTCAACCAAAACGTTCTGGGCTATCGCGTCGAGGTCAGCGAGCCGCTGCGCCAGTTGCGCATCGTCATGGACGAGACCGAGGGCATGGCCGTCGACATGACGTGGAACGGGCTGTTCGACGTCGTCCAGGAACAACGGCACGTACTGCGGTCGGGCACCCGAATCACGTTGGACGCGCAGCGGTTCGCCCAGGTGGGCTCGTGGAGTGGGCACGTCGTCATCGACGGCGAGGAGATCACCGTCGACCCGTCGGTGTGGATCGGCTCGCGCGACCGGTCCTGGGGTATCCGGCCCGTCGGCGAGGCCGAACCAGCTGGGCGGCCTGCGGATCCGCCGTTCGAGGGCATGTGGTGGCTGTATGTGCCGATGGCCTTCGACGACTTCTCTATCGTGCTCATCATCCAGGAGAACCCCAGCGGGTTCCGGTCACTCAACGACTGCACCCGCATCTGGAAGGACGGTCGCGTCGAACAACTCGGCTGGCCGCGGGTGAAGATCCACTACACGTCGGGCACCCGGATACCGACCGGCGCGACGATCGAGGCCACCGCAGCCGACGGCACACCCATGCGGTTCGATGTGGAATCCAAACTGCCCGTTCCGATTCACGTGGGCGGCGGGTACGGCGGCGACTCCGACTGGATCCACGGCATGTGGAAGGGCGACAAGTTCACCGAGCGGCTCACCTATGACATGACCGATCCGGCGATCATCGGTCGCGCCGGGTTCGGCGTCATCGACCACGTCGGCCGCGCGCTGTGCACCGAAGGCAACGGCGCACCCGCCGAGGGTTGGGGTCTGTTCGAGCACGGCGCACTCGGACGCCACGATCCGTCCGGTTTCGCCGACTGGCTTACCGTAGCGCCCTAGCGGTTTGCCGCTCAGAAGGGCGGTGGGTCGTGGGAGCCTGGCGGCCCGTCGGTGTCTGGTGTGCCGTATAGCCATGTGTAATCCGGGGTTTGGGGTTGGTGTGTTGGTGTGGGGTTGGTCGGGTCGTGGATTGGGTGTTGGGTGCCGTAGAGCTGGTTGAGTCGGCGTTCGGCGGCGATGCGCTGGGTGCGGTCGTCTGCGCGGGTGCGTCGACGTCGGGGCATGGTCAGGTGCAGCCGGGCGGCGGTGTGGTGGCCGCCGCGGGCACGGTGACCGGTGCGGTGGGTCGGCACAGGGTCGGGAACAGCGCGTGGCTGCCGGGTCGGGTGGTGTGGGTCTGCCCGCCCGGGCTGGTCCAGATGAGGGTGCCGTCGGGCAATTTCCTGGGATACCGGTCAGGGGCCGGACGGTGCTGGTCCAGAACGTCTTCAGCAGGTTGTTACCGACCGGCTGAAGAACACTTCACGGAAACGCTTGTGAGCAGCATAAACGCTGCCAATGCGCACCGCTCGACCCGCTGCGCGGCTTACACTGCCGCAATGTTCTCGGAGACGCGCTACGCGCTGAACGGGGACTTGCGCGTCGCCTATCGCACGTCACGTGAAGGTCCTCGCGACATCGTGGTCGTCGCGAACTGGTTCACGTGCTGCGAGGTTGTTCCGGAGCTGCCGTCCTTTCAAGGGTGGGTCGAGGCGATGACATCGCTCGGTCGACTCATCTACTTCGACCAGCCGGGCACGGGAGCATCCGATCCCGTCACACCGGACGCGCTGCCGACCTTGGAGCAATGGGCCGACAGCATCACCGCGGTGCTCGACGACCTCGGGAGTCGCGAAGCGGTTCTCGTCGCGCCGGGCGTCGCGTTCGCGACAGGGGCACTCTTCGCGGCGACACATCCGTCCCGCACCACCGCGCTCGTCGTGCTCGACGGTTACGCGGATGCGGACGGCACCGCACTCGGTCAAGACGAACGCCGAGCCGCGTTTGTCCGCATGTGGGGCAGCGGGGAGATTCAACATCTGGCTAATCCGGACATGCCGTGGAACGAGGAGATCCGGGCATCGTGGGCACGATTGGAACGTCTGGCGGCAAGCCCGAGGTCGCTAGCTCTGGTGACATCTCTCGTGGCGGAGCTGGACGTGCGGGCGGTGCTTCCGACAATCCGCGTGCCGACTCTCGTCGTCCAGCACTCCGACAACGTGATCATCCCGCCCGCGAAGGGCAGGTACATCGCCGAGCACATACCCGGCGCTAAATACGTTGAGGTGCCGGGCCGCAACACGTTCCACGGCGTTGAACCGGGATGGCGCGCATCCTTCCAGGAAATCGCCGAGTTCCTCACCGGCCACCAGGCAGAGGTCGCCGATGATCGGGTGCTCGCCACGGTGCTGTTCACCGACATCGTGGACTCGACGCGGCGCGCCGCGGAGATCGGCGACCGTGACTGGCACGCGTTGCTCGATGCGCACGACGCCATCGTCCGGTCTCAACTTGCACGCTTTCGTGGCCGCGAGGTGAACACTTCGGGCGACGGCTTCCTTGCAACGTTCGACGGCCCGCAGCGAGCGATCCGCTGCGCCATGGCTGTACGCGACGCAGTGCAGGCGCTTGGCATCCAGATGCGCGCCGGGTTGCACACCGGCGAGTGCGAGGTACGCGGCGATGACATCGGCGGGATCGCCGTGCACATCGGCGCGCGCGTGAGCGCCCTGGCGAAGTCGAACGACGTGCTCGTGTCCAGCACGCTGCGCGACCTCGTGATCGGGTCAGGACTCGAGTTCGACGACCGCGGCATTCACGAGCTCAAGGGCGTACCCGGCGAATGGCACCTCTTGGCCGTCGCCTCTACGTAGGGCGCTGCTAGAAGGGTCAGAACGGTGCCGGGTTGTCGTCGCCCGGCGGCAGGGCCGCCATCCACGAAGCGAAGTTCTCCCCGCGGGCCGGCGCCGGTGCGGCGGTGACCTGGCTGTGTTGAGGATCGACTTCGTTGAGGCGCCGTTCGGCCTCGATCCTCGCGGCGCGGTCTTGTGCGCGGGTGCGCTTCCGCCGCGGCATGGCCAGATGGCGGGCAGGCTGATCTTGGGCCGCTGCTGCTAGTTCGGCGGCGGACAAGACCACCGGCGCAGTCGGCTCGCAGAGTCTCGGGAACAGCGCGTAGCTGGCGGGTCGGGTGGTGTAGCTCTGCCCGCCCGGGCTGGTCCAGATGAGGGTGCCGTCGGGTAGTTGTCGATCGCGCCAGCCGTGTGGCCCGCCGCCAAAGGTTTTGAGTAGGTGGTGTTTTCGGCATAGGCATTTCAGGTTCGACGCGCACGTCGGCCCGACCGGATAGCCGATCGTATGATCCAGATCGCACACCTCGGCGGGTTCGTCACAACCCGGGAAGCGGCACGTCATGTCGCGGCAGCGCACGAACCGGTCCAGCGTCAGTGTGGGCCGGTAGCGCGGTTCGGGTGGGCTGTCGCCGGGGTGGATCACCCGCCGGATCCTCGCGTGCTGGGCGAGTTTGGCCGCCAACAGCGGTGCGGGGATGACCGGTCCGCCGATCATCACCGCCGGGTTGGTGTGGGCCGGGCCGGTCGGCGGTAGCGGGGTCAGCGCCTCGCGGACGGTCATCTCGCGGACCGGTTTGGTGGGCCGGTCGGGGTTGACACCGTCCAACGCCACGGGCGTGTCATCGGAGAGGGTGTCCTCTTCGGCGATCACGTTGATCACCACCGCGCTGGGCTGCCGGCCCGCCGCGGGGCAGTCGTCGTTGCCGCAGCCACAGGCCAGCCGGTCGGCGCCGGCCCCCAGGGCGCCCAGCGCATCGGCGCGGCGCTGATCCAGGGTGCGCCCATCGGCGTCGCACACCGCGCGCGCCATCGCCTCGAGCCGCTTGTCCAGGGTGGCGGCGTCGTGGTCGAACAACACCGCCTCGATCGTGGAGGCGCCCCGCCCGTCCGACCAGACCCAGTCCACGTGGCGGCCCCGAGCCCGACGTTCCATCCGCCGCAACGCATAGGGGTCATAGCGGTCCACCCAGTAGTCGATGGCCGCCTCCACCTTGGCCGCCGAGAGCCCACCCCACCCGGCCACCGCCGCCGCCAGCTCGATATCCACCTTGGCGCGGGCCTGGGGGTCCACCATCAACGCGGTGCGGTACACGATCGCCGAGACCAGCCGAAACGCGATCGAACCCGTGGCGAACACCTCCGCCACCCGGGGCAGGCGCTCCCGCAGCGCCAGCGCGATCACCAGCTGATGCGAGGCCACCCCCAACGACACCTCGTGGGCCGCGGCGATCTCGGCGGACACCGCATCCCAGTTGTCCAGACACCACTGGTCGCGCTCGGCCGACCCATCGGCGGCCAGCCGGGCCTCCAGCACATCGGCCATCGCGGCCAGCCGCCGCGCACACGCCGCGTTCTCCACCCGCGCCCACGCCCCCACCGCCCCGGCACCGGATGTGCTGTGCGCCGCATCGACGAGTTGATCGAACATACGTACGACTCTACCGTCGCCCACCGACCCAAACCACCAGCTCAACCCCCACCTGTGGATGAAAGTACGACTGTGGATAACCGGCTACTGAGCCGCCAAGAACAACGCAGCCGCGGCCACGATCTCCACGAGGCAGTAGAACCAGTTCGGGTAGAACGAGGTCCGGTCGTCGACCACCGCCGACACGATCCGTCCCAGCGCCATCCCGGCGAGCGCGACGCCGACGGTGATCAGGATTCCCTTCTGCACGTCACCGCCGCGAAAGGCCGCGTACGCCAAGACCGCCGCAATCGCCAGCCCGAAGCCGCCGTACACCGCCCTGATTTCGGAACGCGACGTCGGCGTTTCCGGGGTGACATCAAAGGGCCGGATCAACGCGGCGGGTGCGGCCAGGGCGTATATGCCCATGCCGAGAAAGAACACAGCGATCACCGCGATGACGGCAACGACCACGGTTGCCTCCTAGGCCGACTGTGATTCGCTCGATCGAACCCGGCCGAACACCATCGACTCCTCGACGGAGGCGAACCGGTGACTGATCGCGTCGCGCAGGAAGTCGTGGGTCAATGCCCACGGCCTGCGGGTGCCCGACTTCGGCAGCACGTCCAGCGAGCGCAGCACGTATCCGGACTCCAAAGGCGCGAATGCCGGCTGCTGTGGCATGTCGACGTCACCGAGATGCGGATACGCGTGCGTGTAGCCATGAGAATTCATGTACGCCAACAGATTCGCCACCGACCGCGCCGTCATGTCCGCGCCCAGCATCCAGGATGCGTTGACGTAGCCGATGCTCCATGCCGCATTGGGAACGTCCTCGAGCAGGTGGCGCCGGAACACGAACCGGTCGTGCGGATCGACCTTCTCCCCGTCGATGCTGAGCGTGACACCTCCGAGGGCCTGCAGCTGGATGCCGGTCGCGGTGATGATGACGTCGGCGTCGAGGTGCCGGCCGGAGCGCAGCGCTATGCCGGTGGTGTCGATGTGGTCGATGTGGTCGGTGACCATCTCCACGCCGCCCTGGGCGATCGCGGTGTACAGGTCGGAGTCGACGAGGAAGCACAGCCGCTGATCCCACGGGTCATACGGCGGCGTGAAGTGGGTATCGATGTCGTATCCGGCCGGCAGCTTGCGCTCCGCGCGTCGCCGCAGAAAACGCTTGGTGAATCCCGGCGCCCTGCGCGAGATGACCCACAGGATGCTGCCCAATAACGCGTTGCGCCAGCGCACGATCCAGTGGGCGACCTTTAGCGGCAACACTCTTCGGATCGCGTTGGCCGTCGGCTCCACCTTGATCGTGGACATCATGTAGGACGGTGTACGTTGCAGCATCGTCACGTGTGCGGCCTTCTCGGTCAGCGACGGGATCATGCTGACCGCCGTTGCGCCGCTGCCGATGACCACCACTCGCTTCCCCGTGTAGTCGAATCCTCCCGGCCAGTGCTGCGGATGCACCACCTCGCCCTTGAACTGTTCGATGCCGGAAAACGTTGGCGTGTACGGCTTGTCGTAGTTGTAGTAACCGGTGCCGAAGAACAGGAACCGCGCCCGGTAGGTCTTCGGCACACTGTCGGCTTCGGTCTGCACCGTCCAGGTGTCGGTGGCCGAATCCCAATCGGCCGAGCGCACGAAGGTGTTGAACCGGATGTGCCGGTCGATGCCATGCTTTCGCGCAGTGTCGGCGATGTATTCCCGGATGTGGTCGCCGTCGGCGATCATCTCAGGCCGGGTCCACGGCTCCCATGGAAAGCAGAGCGTGAAAATATCGCTGTCCGAACGGATTCCCGGATAACGGAACAGGTCCCAGGTGCCGCCGAGCCCCTGGCGGCGCTCCAGAATCGTGTACGACAGTTGCGGATTCTTTTTCCGGATGCGGTAGGCCGCGCCGATGCCGGAAAACCCGGCGCCGATGATGAGGACGTCGCTGTACTCCGGTTCGCTACTCGCCACAGGCCATCCTCCTACGCCGACCGTGCAGACGTGTCGGCCACCCGACCGAACACCATCGACTCCTCGATCCTGTCGAGGCGGTGGTCGATCGCGTCCAACACGTAGTTGTGCCGCACGTTCCACGGCCGATGGGTTCCCGACTTCGGCAGCGCGTGCAGGGCACGCTGTACATAGCCTGCGTTGATGTTCCATGCCGGCTTCTCCGGCATCGGCACATCGCCGAGGTGGGGGTATGCGTGCGTGTAACCGTGGGAATCCATGTACGCCAACAGCTTTGCCACCGATCGCGCGGTCAGGTCGGCCCGAAGCGTCCAGGATGCGTTGATGTAGCCGACGCACCAGGCGGCGTTCGGTACGTCTTCGAGCATGTGCTCCTTGTAGACGAACCGGTCCTGGGGCTTGACCTCCGCGCCGTCAATGCTCAGCGCGACCCCGCCAAGTGCCTGCAACTGAAGACCGGTCGCGGTGACGATGACATCGGCATCGATCCGCTCACCGGAGCGCAGCACAATGCCGGTGGCGTCGATGTGGTCGATGTGGTCGGTCACCACATCCGCGCGGCCGTCGCTGACCGCGTTGTAGAGATCGTTGTCCAGGATCAGGCACAACCGCTGGTCCCACGGGTTGTACCGGGGCTTGAAGTGGACGTCGACGGGATATCCCTCGGGCAGATTGCGTTTCGCGCCGCTGCGGATCAGCCACCTGCTGAACCTGGGCGCCTTCTTGGCGATCACATAGGTCAGCACGGTGAACGCGGTGTTGTACAACCGGACCACGCTGTTTGCGGCCCGCAGCGGCAGCACCTTCCGGATCGCCTGCACGACCGGATGTATCCGCGGCATCGACAGCATGTAGGTCGGCGAGCGCTGCAGCATGGTCACGTGGCCGGCCTTCTCGGTCAGCGAGGGGATCATGCTGACCGCCGTCGCACCGCTGCCGATCACCACGACCCTCTTGCCGGTGTAGTCGAACGACTCCGGCCAGTGCTGAGGGTGCACGACATCGCCGGTGAATTCCGCGATCCCGGGAAATTCCGGCCTGTATGGCTCGTCGTAGTTGTAGTACCCGGTGCCGAAGAACAGGAACCGGCCGCGGTAGGTCTTCGGCGCACCGTCGACCTCGGTCTGCACCGTCCAGGTGTCGGTGCTCGAATCCCAGTCGGCGGACACGACGCGGGTGTTGAAGCGGATGTGCTCGTCGATGCCGTGCTTGCGGGCGGTGTGGGTCAGGTAGTCGCGGATGTCGTTCCCGTCGGCGACGTTCTCCGGCCGGGTCCACGGCTCGTAGGGGTAGCTCAACGTGAAGATATCGCTGTCGGACCGGATGCCCGGATAGCGGAACAGGTCCCAGGTGCCGCCGATCCGCTCCCGCCGCTCGAGCAGCGTGTACGACAGTTTCGGGTTCTTCTCGTGAATCCGGTAGGCCGCGCCGATCCCGGAGATCCCCGCGCCGATGATCAGTACGTCGGAGTACTCGGCCTCAGCCATCTAGACCTCCCTTGGTCCGCCTGGGTACCACGATATGACGTCAGCCGCCCAGTGCGTCAACGATCTGGGTCAACGCCTCGGGCGCGATCGGGCCCGGCTGATACAGGCAGATCTGGTCGGAAACGCCTGCCACGCGGTCGCGGATATGGGCTGCGACCTCGGCAGGCGTGCCGCATGCGGCGATGGTGTGCAGCACGTCGTCGTCGATGAGCTGTCCCATCTCCGCCCATCGGCCCTGTTTGGACAGCGCGTTGAGCTCGGGTTGCAGGTCGCCCCAGCCATGGATGTCGAGCACCGGGCGATAGGCGGGCGTGGAGCCGTAGAACGCCAGCAGGCGGCGAGCGGCGGTGTGAGCCCCATCTTCATCGCCCACCGAGACGATGATCTCGGGGATCACCGCGAAATCGTCCGGCCCCTTCCCCGCCGCGGCCAGCCCATCCCGTACGGCGGGCATCGTCACCTCGTGCAGGAACCGCTTGTTCCCGAACGGCATGACCAGCAGGCCGTCCGCGTGCTCGGCGGTGGCGCGGGTGAGCCGAGGGCCCAGCGCACCGACATAGATCGGCGGCGGGCCGTACGGGTTCTCGCCGGGGCTGAAATTGGGCGTCATCAGCGTGTGGCGGTAGTACTCGCCGCGGAAATTGAGCCGCTCGCCGGTCGTCCAGCACTCGAAGATCGCCCGCAGCGCCGCGATCAGCTCGGTCATCCTGGCCACCGGCTTGTCGAACTGCGCACCGAACCGTTTCTCGATCTGCGTGCGGATCTGGGTGCCCAGCCCTAGCGCGAACCGGCCTTCGCTGAGCAGTTGATGATCGATCGCTTGATGGGCGAGATGAATCGGGTTGCGCGGAAACGCGATTGCGACGTTGGTCATCAGGTCGAGGCCGCCGACGGTCGATGCCAGCGTGAGCGGCGCGAAGACATCGTGCGTTCCCTCGAAGGTGAACACCCCGCTGGCCCCGGCGTCGCGGAAGGCCCGCGCCTGCTCGATTGCATTTATGGGACCGAACAGCGCTGTCATCACCTTCACGGCGTGAGAGCCTAGTCGCGTGACACACCCAACGAACGCCGATGTGGTCGTCATCGGGGCCGGTTTTGCGGGGCTGTCGGCGGCACGGGAACTGGTCCGGCTCGGCTACGACGTCGTCGTGATGGAGGGCCGCGACCGCGTCGGCGGCAGGTCATCGACGACGACGATTGCGGGCGTACCCGTCGACCTCGGCGGCACGTTCGTCGGACCGACGCAGGACGCCGTCGTCGAACTCGCGGCCGAACTGGGATGCGAGACGGTGCCGACCCACGGCCGCGGCAAGAACCTGATCAAATGGCGCGGCCGCGTCCGGGCGTATCGCAGCACCATTCCACGGCTGTCCATGCTCGAGCTGTTCGACGTCTCCCGGATCCAGTGGCGATTCGACCGGATCAGCAGGCGTGTCCCGGTCGCCGAGCCGTGGACCGCGATAACCGCCGAAAGCCTCGATGACCAGTCCCTGGACGGCTGGTTGCGCTCGCTGCGGGCCAGTGCGTCGACGCGGGATCTGATGGCGATCATGGCTAGGGTGACCTGGGGTTGCGAGCCCGACCGGGTGTCGATGCTGCACGCCGTGCGCTACGTCAAGGCCGCGGGCGGGCTCGGAAGGATGCTCGACGTGGAAGGCGGCGCGCAGCAGGACCGCTTCCCCGGTGGAACGCAGCAGATCGCGCTGCGGCTGGCTGCGGCGCTAGGTGCGCGCGTTCGGCTGAATGCGGTCGTCCGCCGCATCGAGCGGCACGCCGACGGGACCCTCACCGTCTGCTCCGAGCGCGGCGACGTCACCGCCAAGGCGGTCATCGTGGCCATCCCGCCTGCCCACCGCGCCGCCATCGACTTCTCCCCCGCCCTGCCCGCCGAGTACGAAAAACTCGCGCAGCACTGGCCGCAGGGGAATTTGAGCAAGGCCTATGCCGCCTACGAGACGCCGTTCTGGCGCGCGAACGGTTGCTCCGGTGAGGCGCTGTCCGACGAGGGGCCGGTGTTCATCACGTTCGACGTCAGCCCCGACGAAAAGGGGCCGGGCATCCTGTTGGGCTTCACCGACCCGCGGACCTTCGATCCGCTGCCGCCCACGGAGCGACGCGAGCGTGCCCTCGCCGGCTTCGCCGCGCTGTTCGGTGACGAGGCGTTGCAGCCTACCGACTACGTCGACCACTGTTGGGGCGCAGAGGATTTCGCGCCAGGTGGACCGACCGCCGCGGTGCCGCCGGGCTCGTGGACCAACTACGGGCCGTGGCTACGCAAGCCTGTCGACGGGATCTTCTGGGCCGGTACGGAAACCGCCGACGAGTGGACCGGGTTCCTCGACGGCGCCGTCCGGTCGGGGCGTCGCGCCGCGGCCGAAGTGCACCGGGAGCTGTCGGACTAAGACGTGGCGCGGCGCGCTTCGCTGACCGACTCGATGAGGCGGCGCAGCTGGCTGTTTACCTCCGCAGGGCGCTCCAGGATCGCGCAGTGCCCACCGGACAGCTCGACGAACTCCGCCAGGTTCGGCGCCATCCTGGCGATGTGGCGCGACGACACCATCGGCGCCAGCCGATCCTTCTCGCTGCCGATTACCAGCGTCGGCACCGTGAGGTTGTGCAGCCCGATGTGCTGCGGCTTCCCCACCGAATCGACGAGCGTGCGGGCCCAGCCGCCACGGCCCGCAGGCGGCGTCGCGGTGAACAGCTCGTGGACGAACTCGGCGATCGCCGGGTCCGCGTCGCGACCCACGGCCATCATCGACACGAGCCGGCGGCTGGGCCGGTGGACCGCGCGCAGCAGCGGGGCCGCACCGAAGGTCTTCAGCAGCGTTCCCGCGGCACGCACCCGGGCGTCGGCCAGCGACGCGGGGACGGGGATCAACTGGACGTGGCGCAGCAGGTCGCCGGTGGTGGTGTTGATCAGGGCGACGGCGTCGGCGCGCTGAGGCACCCGGCGGGGATAGCGCTCCGACCACGAGGTGATCGCGATGCCGCCCATCGAATGGCCGGCGATGACCGCACGTTCCCCCGGTGCGAGCGTCGCCTCCAGCACTGCGTCGAGGTCGGCGGCGAGGAAGTTGAGGCCGTAGTTCGTCCGTCGCGACGGAAGGCCGCTGCGGCCGTGACCGCGGTGGTCGTAGGCGATCACCCGATAGTCGGAGGCCAGGTCGGCGATCTGGTAGGCCCACACCCGGATGGCGCAGGTGATGCCGTGGGCCAGCACGATCGGATAGCCGTCTTCGGGACCGAACACCTCGGCGTGCAGTGCGGTGCCGTCGCCTGCGCGGACGGTGATCGGGCGTCCCGGCGGCAACGCATCGGCCGCGGCGAACCGCCGCGCACTCGACTTGACCCGCTGACCCCGTGGCATAGGCACTCCGATCGCTCGCCGGCAACGCTGCCGTCGGAAAATCTTACCGTCAGGCCGGAACGGGCCCGGTCGTCCGAGCCTGTTAAATGGTGCGATGCGCGCAATCCAGATAGCCCGGCTCGACGGTCCCGAAGCGGCGGAGCTTGTCGAGATCGACGAGCCGAACGCCGACGGCGAGGTCCTCATCGATGTGCACGCGGCCGGGGTGGCGTTTCCGGACGCGCTGCAATCCCGCGGGCTCTATCAGTACAAGGCGGAGCTGCCGTTCGTGCCGGGCGCCGAGATCGCGGGCGTGGTGCGACGCGCGCCGACGGACAGCGGCTTCACGGAGGGCGACCGCGTCGCCGGGCTGACGATGCTGAACGGTGGCATGGCCGAAGTCGTTGCCCTGCAACCCGACCGGGTGTTCAAGCTGCCCGACAATGTGTCGTTCGAGGCGGGCGCCGGTCTGCTGTTCAACGACCTCACCATGCATCACGCGCTGCGCACCCGCGGCCGATTGACCGAGGGCGAGACGGTGCTGGTGCACGGCGCGGCGGGCGGCATCGGCACGTCGACGCTGCGGCTCGCCCCGGCCTGGGGCGCATCCCGCACGATTGCAGTGGTGAGCACCGAGGACAAGGGCGAGGTCGCAAGGGCCGCAGGCGCCTCCGATGTGGTGCTGGCCGAGGGTTTCAAGGACGCGGTCAAGGAGCTGACGGGCGGGCGCGGCGTGGACATCGTCGTCGACCCGGTCGGCGGTGACCGCTTCACCGACTCACTGCGATCGCTGGCGCCCGGCGGCCGGCTTCTCGTGATCGGGTTCACCGGCGGGGAGATCCCGACGGTCAAGGTCAACCGGCTGCTGCTGAACAACGTCGACGCGGTGGGCGTCGGCTGGGGTGCGTGGACCTTCACGCATCCCGGTTACCTTCGCGAGCAGTGGGCGGAACTGGAACCGCTATTGGCGTCGGGCAAGGTGTCGGCGCCGCAGCCCGAGATCTATCCATTGGAGCGCGCAGGCGAGGCGATCGCGTCGTTGGAGAACCGCACCGCCAAGGGCAAAGTCGTCGTCAGGCTTCGGTGAGGCTGCTTCGGCGACGCCGCAGCGTCCCAGTCGGAACGTTCGATGCGGCAACGGGCCGGTGGACGGACGTCGACATTGCAGGCGCTGTCGACCGCGATGAGTTGACCCTGGCGACATTCAACATCTGGTTGGACAGCAAGCACGCCGAACAGCGCTACCTCGCGATCGCACACCTGCTGTCCCGACGCGCGCCCGACATCATGGTGTTCCAAGAAGTCACGCCGGCCACGCTCAGCGTTTTTCTTGACCAACCGTGGATCCGCGACGGATATCGGCGCGCGGCAGTTGTTGGCGGCGATGTCGGCAACTACGGAATGCTGATGCTGTGCCGGTTACCCATCTCCCGCGTGACGTACACCCGACTGCCCAGCCGCCAGTCCCGCGGATTCCTGCAGGCAGAGCTCACCGTCAACGGCACTCGGACGGTCGTCTGCTGCATACATCTCGACAGTGGGAAGTCGTCGTCACGGCTGCGCTCCTGGCAGCTGCGCAGAGTATTCGGCGCGCTGAAGGCGGTGGAAGACGCTGTGCTGCTTGGCGATTTCAACATGCGCGATGGCGAGAACGGCCGCATCGCTGCCCCCTATTGCGACGTCTGGCCCGCGCTGCGACCCGACGACGCCGGCTTCACCGAGGACACATCGATCAACCTCATGCGCTACGACATGAAGAACAAACACAGGCAGGTCCGATTCGACCGCGTGCTTCTCAAAGGACCGCACTGGACCGCCGTAGACATCGAGCTATTGGGCACGAAACCGATCGCTGCCGAGCTT
Source organism: uncultured Actinomycetota bacterium (assembly GCA_963801575.1). Classification (GTDB taxonomy): domain Bacteria; phylum Actinomycetota; class Actinomycetes; order Mycobacteriales; family Mycobacteriaceae; genus Mycobacterium. The sequence continues at coordinate 157,763 of CAWDFT010000020.1, read as the reverse complement.
CCCCGGGTGTTTCCGTCCGATCACTTCGGCGTGGAATGCCGACTTAAAATGTCTTCCACTCACAAATAGGGGTCGGTCCAGGCGCTGATGATCCGGGCGGCCCGCGCCGCCTGGTTCTTCCCGGTGAGCAGATGGTCGGCGCCCTCCAGCGAGACGAAGCTGCGGGGGTGCCGGGCCGCGCGGAAGATCTCGCTCGCGTTGGCGATGCCGACGGTGTTGTCGGTGGGCGAATGCATGACCAGCAGCGCCCGGCGCAGGGTGCGGATCTGCTCGCGCAGATCAGCAGCTCGGACGTCTTCGATGAAGTGCCGCTTGAGCGTGAGTGCCTTGCCGCCAACGAGGAACGCCGCCTCGCCGTCGGCCTCGATCCGCTGGACGAGGGCGTCATAGTTGTGCTCGACGTGGCCGGGGTCGTACGGCGCCCCAATACTGGCCACCGCCTCCACGGTCGGACATTCGTGGGCGGCGGCGATCACGGCCGAGCCACCGAAGGAATGTCCGACGAGCAGCCGCACGTCGCGGCCCGAGGCGTTCATGAACTCCACCGCGCGGACCGTGTCGGCGACCTTGTTGGAGAACGACCCGTCGCTCCAGTCACCCTCGGAGTCGCCGAGGCCCAGATTGTCGAAGCGGAGCATGCCGATGCCCTCGCCGGCGAGCTGCTTGCAGATCCGGCTCGCGGCCGGGCTGTCCTTGCCGAGCGTGAAGCCGTGCGCGAACACGCCCCACCCGCGCACCCCGCGCTCGGGCAGGTCGACGAGACCCGCCAAGGCGGGCCCGGTGGTGCTCGGGAACGTGACGCGCTCGGCCACGCAGCTAGCCGACCAACTCCGGGTGGAACTTGGCCGCCATTCGGCGCATGCCGTCGCGCCAGTCGACGGTGGTGCCGCCGACGAGCTCGCGCATCCGGGTCACGTCGGTCGGATTTCCGCGCAGTGCCTGCGCGCTCTCCTCGAAGACGGGTTCGCGGCCGACGAGCGAGCCGAGGTAGGTGCACCACTGTCGAATGCTGACGATTTGCTCACCGCACCAGTTGACCGTGGTGGCCGGGACCGCCGCCACCTCGAGCAGCTTGGGAATCGTCGCGATGATGTCGTCCTCGTGGATCGGGTTGTAGTAGGCCTCCCCGCCGGGCGGGACCGGTATCGGGACGCCGGCCAACATCATCTCCATGTGATAGAACGGCCATCCGCCGTTGTCGCCATACGGGACGTTGAGACGCGCGATGGTGGTCGGCACGCCGAGCGCACGCGCCATCGACCGGGCGACGACCTCCCCCGCAATCTTGGATATGGAATACGTTGGGAACAAATGCTTGTGGTTGTCGCCCAGGGCGGCGTTTTCAGCGCGGGGTTCGTCGTCCGGCGGGTCGTACACGGCCGCCGAGGAGCAGTGCAGGAAGGCCTTCGCGCCGCGGCAATGGGCCATCAAGAGGCCGACCGATTCCGCGTTGGCCGCAAGGTCCTTGTCCCATTTGCCGCTCTTGGCCACGGCCAGGTTGATGACGTAGTCGAAGTCAGGGGGGATGTCTCCGAAGTCACCTGCTGCCAGGTTGACGGTCTGGCATCGAACCCCGGCCTTCTCGAGAATTTCCCGCACCGCGGCGTCGGTGAAGCGGGCGATGCCCCACACCTCGTTGTCGGCCGCGAGGGCACGAGCGATGGGAGCGGCGACCTGACCGCTCGGGCCGGTGATCAAGATCTTGGATCCGCGCATGCGCTGATCGTAAGGTCAACGCCGCGTCAGAAAGTCCACGATGGCCTCGGCGAAGAGATCGTTGCGATCGCCGGCCACCATGTGTCCCGCACCCTGTACATCGACGAACTCGACCTGGGGAAAGCGACCGAGGAACTCTTCCGCCCGGTCCTGGCTGACGAGGTCACTCATCTGGCCGCGCACCAACAGCATCGGCACATCGTCGGCAAGGATCGCTTCGACCGCCTTGTTCATCCGATCCGGGTCGGTCACCTCGATCGGCGGATTCGCAGCGGTGCCGTCGATGAACTGCGGATCCCAGTGCCAGTACCACCGGTCGCCGCGGCGACGCAGGTTGGCCCGCAAGCCATTCAGATCGGTCGGTCGGGGGCGATGGGGGTTGTATTCGGCGATCATGTCGGCCACCTCGTCGAGTGACGCGAACCCCTCCACCATCCGGTCGGCCATGAAGTTGTGGATTCGCGCCGCCCCGGACGGGTTCATGCTCGGCACGATGTCCACCAGCACAACGGCGCTAGCGATGCCGGGAGAAAGCTCACCCGCGAGGAGCATCGACGTGAAGCCGCCAAGGGATGCGCCCACCAGGACGGGGTTGGGCGGGAGATGCAGCAGCACCTCGCGCACGTCTTCGGCGAACGTGACGACGCGGTAGTCGCCCTCACTCGACCAGTCGGATTCACCGTGGCCCCGGAAGTCGACGGTGACGGCCTGCCAGCCACGCTTCGCCACGGCGGCAGCGGCGCGCGACCACGAGCGGCGGGTCTGCCCGCCGCCGTGCAGGAACACCACGGCACGCGCTGCAGGATCCCCCAGACGGTCGGCGACGATACGAACGCCGCCGGGCCCGTCGGTCGCGAACGGCTCAGGTGCTGTCGTCATGCTCGGATCGTAGGGCGTTGCCGATATCGGGCGAGCTCACCACAGGACCGCAATGCCTGCCCCGACGAGCGCCAAGATTCCGATCAGCGCGAACACCGGGCGCGGAACCGCCTCACCCGTGCGCCGCTGCCGCACATTGCCCATGCCGAGCAGACCGCCGAGCACAACGAGAATGCCCAGCTTGATCCCTATCTTCGGGTAGTTCAGTTCGATTCCGGCGGGCCATGGCGCAGCGAGCGCGAGTCCGGTGAGGAGCGAAATCAACAGCCCGTAGTTCATGAGTCGGGTCGTGCGGAACCGGCGTGCCGCGGCTTCGGCCGTCCATGCACCGAAGGTGATAGCGAAGCCCACGATGTGCAGCAAAACAACTACATCGCGTAGTAGTTCCATGGTGGAAGCGTACAGCGCACAACGGCACTGCAGAACCCGTCTACGGATTTCGTCGTGGTGACGCCGCGATCAGTGGTCTTGGCAAACTACGCCAATGACAAAGTAGTCGAAAAGCGATGTACCGCAATGACTTCATTAGAGATTCGTGAGCTTTGGCGCGGGGCGCGGAATTCGTAGTATTCTCAACTGCGGTTGAGCTTGCAGCCGGTTGCGGCGCAATTTTCAAACACCGCTGATCCGGCCTTCAGATTGCAGGGCCGTTCGAGTCCCCTCGAACGTCGTTGCGCGGGGGAAGGAGTTCACCGTGTCTACTGCCAACACGGTTGCGCTCCATCGCGTGCAGTTGTCATCCGATGAACGTCAACGGTGCGGCCGAGCCGTCTTCTTGGCGCACGACCTGAGTGCAGCGCGGGTGCTCGTCGCCGCCGAAGGTGACGTCGATGCCACGAACCATCACGAGCTCGGCCGCTTCGTCGAACGCCACACCCGCGTTTCGAAGCAACTTGTCCTGGATCTCACCGATGTCGACTTCTTCGGCAGCCAGGGCTTCACCGCCCTCTACTACGTCAGCGTGCAGTGCGCCCGACTCGATGTGGACTGGATGATTGTCGGCGGCCGAGCAGTGCGGCGGATCTTGCGCATCTGCGATCCGCACACCGAGTTACCTGTGGTCGGCGACTTCGCCGACGCGCTCGCCCGGCTGGATCACGTCTCCAAGTGCCGCACCACCATGCCATGGAAGCCGCCCGGCAGGTCAATCAAACGGCACCGTGGCTGAGTGGTCGTACTCGTCGTGCCAGTTCCACCATTCATACGGCCGTCCGGTCCGATAGACGGGTAGTCCTGCTTCACCGCCAGCCACGGCATCCGCCGCCGCTCGGCCGCCAGCGCGTCCAAAGCGCGGTCTCCCACTCCTGCGCCGACACGATGGGGGGTGTCTTCACTGCCGTTCCGCCTTCCGGTGTCTGTGGTCTGTCTCTATGTAGACACCGGACGCGCCAAAGACTAAGCGCAGCGAAAACAGCACCCGGAAATAGGCGGGTTCATGCGGTCGTCGCAACACTCTCGATTTGGGCGGTGTGCAAGATGATGCAGAGCTGACTTATGGATCGTCGCGGTTCGTGTCGCCGCCCCAGCAGCGGCGCCGGATTACCGCTCAGTCTTGAAGATCCTGAAGGCTGCAGGGGTGACCGTCGATCCGCATGGACGCAGATGACATTTCATTCGCCCATCGGTCTGGCTTCGAGCAGTCTTGCGAGATCCGTGACGTCCCGGTCAGCGTCGTAGCGACGAAGAAGGTTGATGTAGCTGCGCTTGTCGACATTCCAATCATACTGGAATACGGGATCAGAATCTTGTGCGGCAACGAACAGTACGTCAGCGAGAAGCCTTGTGGTACGGCCGTTTCCGTCGACGAACGGGTGGATCCTTACCGTCTCGGCATGGGCCACAATACCCAGTTCGTACGGCGTCCAGTCGTCGGTGTTCTCCCATCGATAGAGGATCGTGCCCAATGAATTGCGGAGGTCGACCGCAATCTGCTCATATGCAACCCCGATGTTGGCATCGTGTGTCTGCCATTTGCCCGCCCATGTCCACATATCTCCGTACAGACGGGCGTGCAGGTCTTTGAGGAAATGGTCGGTCAGCAGTTCACTGGGCTGCAGCGCGCCCTCTAGAGCCACGGTGAGAAGCTCCTCGGCCACCTGATCCTGGATGCCCTGTTCCAAGTCGTAGACCGCAGCCCTAGTCACGGGTGCACCCAAGATCTGCACGACATCGGGCAGCAGAGCCACCAATTCGTCGTCAGGAAGCGGAGTTTCGCCATACCCCGGCGTCAGCGACATCAGGGGCGCGGTCTGCGCGCGGCGAGGAAGCGCTTCACAGTGGATGAGCGGACGAAGCCGGCAGGAATTACTCGATTCTCGAGTTGTGCCGACGCCTTCGTGGATCGAGCGGCGGCCCGCTTCACGGTATCCTTCGTAACGACACGACGACGTTTCACGGCCAGCACCTCCTTGTCAATCCTCGGGCGACCACAGATTTTACCGCCGTGTGCGCTGTCACTATCACCCACACGGTGGACTACTGGTAACCGTTGCTCGACCCAATCCCAGTCGATTCGTTCCTGTTCGAGGCGCACTCGTTCACCCAATCCGTCCCCGACCAGTTCCGAATAGAGGTCCTGCTCGCCAAGCGTCAGTCGTGTGAGGAACGACCTGGCCGGACGGTCTTCGGTGACCCAACGGTCGCGATGGGCGAGCAGCGTCTCACGGTCCATCAGAACCGAACGTGCTCGTGGGAGCCACGCCCGTAGACGGTCGAGGATGGCGAATCCGTGGGTGTCGATGTCTCCCCAGTAATAGACGTCGGCGTCGGCAAGCCATCGGAGCCGACCGACGCTGTCGACGTCGAAGCCCTTGCCCCAGATCACGACGCCGTCTTCGGGGACGTCGACGCTCAGATAGCTGATCTCGTTCTCGATGATCAATGCCACTCGTGGTTCGACCGTGAGCTCTGCCAACTCCTCGGAACGCACCGCCAGCTCGGTGAGCGGAGCCGGGAGGCCCAGCGAGGGCGCGGGCCGCAGCCGAACCAATCCGGGCTTCGACCGGAGGCCAAGGTCGGCCAGGAATCCCGACGCTGTCGACGAAACGCCAAGCATGGCGGCCAAGACCGGTCGGTGGCGCTCAGCGAACTTCGTGTCGACGCCGGGCGCACTGATTTCGCGCAGATACCGATTCGAATGACGGTGACCGTCGAGCCACTCGTAGGCAGCAATCAGCTGTGGCAGCTCGGTCCCCAGTTCAAGTGCGCGATGCGGATGCTGGATGACCCACTGCCGAACCAGAGGGTGTTGGCGTGCGAGGGCCAGGAGTTCGTCGAAGCGACGAACCGCGGTGGCCACGCTCAGGAGTGCCGAGACCTGCTCGATCGAGGACACCACTGCGCGGACGGGCAACCGGTTGCGGCCGATCTGTCGGCCGCCGATCGATTGCCAATGCAGCGTGTATCGACCGTCGTCGCGACGGCCGGCATCGAGGGCGACCACCCACTCGCGGGCGGCGGCGATGTCGTCACCGACCTGCGACGGTGTGGGGCCACGAAGGCGCACTTCGATCGGATCGAAGGGATCACCGTTGGCGTAGGCACGCAACAGCGATCCGTCGTCCCACCGGCGTCTGACCCTGGCGGCGATGTCCTCTGGTGTGGTCCACCCGGCGCTCACGTCCGCCGTCCGTCACGTCGCGTCCGATACTCCTCGATCGTCATCGTCTGCAGCCGGGAGAACGTGCCGGTCGGATTGTCGACGAAACCGATCGCCTTCACGTACGGCTCGATGACGTGAACCTTCTGCAATGGCGTGACGATGAGAAGTTGCAGCCCGAGCGTCGCGAAGAGGTCCAGCGCGTAGCGCGTCGAGACATCCGAGCCGCGCCCGAACGCCTCGTCGATGACCGCGAACCGGAAGTCTCGTGACTGCTCGACACCCCACTCGAGCCCGAACTGGTAAGCGAGGGACGCCGCCAGGATCGTGTAGGCGAGCTTCTCCTTCTGACCGCCGGACTTGCCGTCGGAGTCGCTGTAATGCTCCCACTCATCACCGGTTTCGACGTCGCGCTCGGAGGCCGAGAAGACGAACCAGTTGCGCACGTCGGTGACCCGCCGTGTCCAGGTCTTGTCCGATTCGGCGTAGCCGTCGCGACCGCGGAAGCGCTCGATGATTCGCTTGACGTCGAGGAAGCGCTGCTCGGAATATTGGTCACCGTCGACCGCGAGACTGTCGTTGGTGAGGTTGCGCAAGTCTAAACGGAACTGCGCGACATCCTGATTGGTGGTGGGCTCCTTCTCCAGCCGGATGTAGCGACCGGGGTTGTAGGGCACCGCCCCGAGCGCATCGTTGATGCGATCGACGCGCTCGTCGATCGCGGACGCCTGCCGGTTGAGCCAGTTGTTGAAACCTGCCAGCTCCTGGATGGCGTTTTTGTTGAGCTGCTCCTTGAACTCGCTCTCGAAACGCGGGAGGTCGTCGGTCGCGACGCGATCGCGGAACGCCAGGAAGTCACGGCGCGCCTCGACGTTGGCGTCCATGTCCGCGCGAAGCTCGGGCCAGCGTCGCAGGACGTCGCTCATGTACTGGCCGAGGTTCAGTCCATAGCCGTTGAGTTGACCGGAGAGTCGCTCGATGCGCCGATGGAGATCGGCGGAGAGGGCCGTCTCGGTCTCGGCGCAGTCCACAGCTCGCACCGGACGGTTCTTCGCCAGGTGTCCGTCGAGGGCCTCGTACGACGCGCGGGCGGCTGTCAGCTGCTCGCCTGGGTGCGCTGCGACGAACTCGTCGTCGCGCTTCTTCCCTTGTTCCGCTTGCCTTTTCGCCACCTCCGTGGTGGCGAGCTGGCCGGTGAGTTTCTCGATGAACTCCCCCACGGCGGCGGCTTGTTCGTCGTTGTCGGCGAGCGCCCGCGCGATCTCCTCCAGTCGCGACGAGCCGGCCAGCAGCCGGACGCGTTCGTCGTCGTGGTCGTTCGCGCGCGACTCGGCCTCGTCAACATCGAGGTCGGCCCAGGATTGGAATCCCTCCAGGCGAGCGAGAGCATCGAGGTTGGCCTGCAGCGTATCCCGCTGCCCGTTCAGCCTCGCCAGCTCGCTGATAGCCGTGGCGCGCTCTTGCTCCAGCTCGGCGAGCTCGGTGCGCAGCGCGGCGATCTTTCGTTCGTTGGCCCAGCCGAGGACCCAACGACGGGGGTCGTCGACGCGGTGCCGATCGTCCTTCTCGTGACGCTCGCCGGAGCGCACCTGCCCCTCGCGGGTCACGGCGCGCCGCTGGCTGCGGAACTCCTCGAGGCTTGACGCACATCGGTAGTCGGCCCGCTTCACGAGCTCGTCGACGAGATACTCACGAAAGGGCCCGTCTTTGACCTCGATGCAGTCGGCGAGCAAGAGCCCCTCGTGCCCTGGTGATTGGAGGCGAACCCGTTGTCTGGAAACCCGTTCGTAGACGAGCTTGGCTCCCCTCACCTGGCCACCGGGGCCGCGAAACGTGAGCCTACGGCTGTTCACCCAGCCCGCAACGGCGTCGTAGTGCTGCTGTGGCACCAGGAGTGAGAGCGCGAAGCCACGCAGCACTCGTTCCGCGGCGCCCCGCCACTCGGAGTGCTCATCGCCGACGTCGAGGAGCTCGCCGGCATAGGGAAGCTCCTCAGGCGTCAGCCCAAGGTCCGCGCACAGCTCTGCGCGCACCTCGACCTGCGCGAGGTCCAGGTTGCTGGTGCGTTGCTCCAAGCTCGTGAGTTCTTCAGCGACCTGGTCGCACTTGCGTTGGAACTCTTTCTCGCGCCCGATCGCGTCGGCGGTGGCTGCGTCGAGGGTGGGCTTCTCGGCGGTAAGCCGCAGGCGTTCGGTGGCGACCAGAGCGGACAGGGCTGCGAACTCCTCGCTACCGGCGACCGCTTCCAGTCCGGCATCGGCGACGGCTGCATCGAACCGCGTCCTGGCCTGACGACGGCTTTCGGCCTGGGCTCGTGCCTCACTGGCAAGCCGCTCCAGTTCGCCGATGCGGTCCCCGCCCGCCATGGCACGCTCCTCGATGAGAGCATCGCGTTCGTGGTTTAGCTTCTGCTGCTTGGCTTTTGCGGTGTCCTGCTCCTTCCACAAGACCAAGCCCTCGGTCTCGAGCTGGGCGATCTCGCCGGCAAGCAGATTGGAGCGAAGCTCGGCGATGAAGAGCCGTACGGCTGATCGCTCGCGGTCCAGCGTCTCGCGCTCGGCAAGCGCGGCGTCGTACTTGGCCGCGGTCTGCACGACGGGCTCGAGCGCTTCGAGTTGCTCCCGCGCTCGCTTGACGGCGTCGTGAGCCTTGGTCAGGTCCTCGAAGTGGACGATGATGTCGCGCACGCGCTCGGTCGAGTCGCTCGGTTCGAGCATGTGGTCGCGCACGAAGTCATTGAGGTTGCCGACCGACTTCATCGAGACGGTCTGGTGGAACAGCTCCAGTGCCTGCTCCGATCGGATTCCGAGCAGTCGGCGCAACGAGGTTGCGTACTTGGGAAACTCGTCGAAGATCTCCGACCCTGCGGCGCGTAGCCTCTTGCGGAGATCACGCAGGTCCGAGCCGAAGTCGGCGAAGTCCGTCGCGATCGAGAGCGCTTTGGCTGCGGTGACGAAGAAGCGGTAGGGCTGTCCGGTTCTCTCGCGCTGCTGGAAGACCTGGGCCAAGGTGACCGTCTCGTTGTAGCCGTGGTTGACGAAGACCCCGAGGACGACGGTGTACGTCCGTTTGTTCTCCCTCAGCCCCTTGGCGCGGGACCGTCCCGTGGCCTCGTTTCGCTCGGACTTGTAGTGGCCTTCGACGTACGAGCGCAGGGTACGTTCCTTGGCCTCGGCGCCGGCGGCCTTGTTGTAGGCGGCCTTGTGGGATGGCATCAGCAATGTGGTGAGCGCGTCGACGATCGTCGACTTGCCGGAGCCGATGTCACCGGTCAGGAGGGCAGTCTCGGTGTCGGGAGTGAACCGCCAGACCTGGGTGTCGAACGTCCCCCAGTTCAGGACCTCCGCGTACTGAAGCCGGTACCCGGCCCTTCGACCAGGACCGAGTTCGACCGCGGAGAAAAGTCCGTCACTCATCACTGGCCGCCGCTCCGGCGTACTCCCGCAGCTTCGCCGCGAAGTCCGACAGGGTGTGGGCGTCGACGTAGGCCTTGAGGATTCGCCGCACCTCCCAGTGGTCGCCCTGACCGCGCAGCTGCCTCAGAAAGCCGAGTTCCTTCGCCTTGCTGATCGTCGCCTCCGCCTGATCCACGACTCGAGCGTCGTTGGTGGACTCTGCCTGGAAGAGCCGCAGCATCTCGACGATCTGGTCGGTAGTGAGGACCAGCCGGGCGTCACCGCCGGTCGTCTCGAACTCGACGAGGCGCTTGCGCAGTAGCACCAGGAGCAGGCTGACGTTGTACGTCAATGCCCGCCTGCGCACCAGGCGCGGGAGCGCCTCATCGCCATCTTCGTCTGGGCGGGACCGCAGATAGGCGTAGCCCTCGGCGTCGTCGACGACCACGTCGACGCCGATGGTGGCGAAGTGGTCTCGGACACCGGCACCCAGGCGTTCCAGCGTCAGCCAGGTGTCCTCGTCCGACTCTCGGTATACGACACCTTGCATCAGCCGGATGATCGCGCTGGCGACTGCGTGCTCGTTGCTCATCGTCGCCTCACCGTCACTTTCGGCAGTCGCGCTCGCTTGGTGACGTCCGGGGCGGCGGGGTCGGAGTACTCCAGAAGAGTCTCATCGGTGTCGTCCATGTCGACCGTCACATCTTCGTCGTTGAGCGCGAGGTAGCCGACGATCTCTGCCGCACCCTGTTCGATGGGGTACATCGCGATGACGTCGGACAAGAGCGCCAAGGAGCTCTCGGGCAGCACGGTGCGGATGATCTCGACCAGGCGCGCTTGGTCGACGAAGGTCTGAGTGAAGAGGAGGTCGGTATCGACCTCCTCGGTCGCCGGAGCGAGCTGGCTCTCAACGGCTACCGTCGCGGGCGGTTGGTAGAGCGGGCGCTCGAACGGGAGCGCGATCTCGATGCCCGGCTGGTCGACCTCGAGTCCGAAGGCCGGCGGGTGGTCGCGGAGCTCGAGAGCGGTACTCTCCACCGCCCGGACCAGGTCGAGGACGCGTCGGTTCTCCAGCCAGACCTGGTCGTCGAGGAAGCGGCGCAGTTGTTCGGATATCTGCCGGACCGTGCGCTGCGCTCGATCGGCGGCTTCCGACCAGTCGTGGTGGATGCCGCGAATCCGATGATCGGCTTCGATCGTGTCGAGGGCTGACACCTTGGCGAGCAGTTCGGCGAGCTCGTCCTGGCGCGTCTCGGAGAGAAGGAAGTCGTAGAACGACTGGAAGCTCCGGCCCTGGTCCGAGCCGGTGATCTCGGAGCGGCTTCCGACCAGCTCGGCGAGCAGGTCGCCCTTGGAGCCATCCCAGGCCGCAATCTTCTCTCGCGCGGCACGGTCGAGGAGCCGGAAGTTCTCTTCGACCTCGCGGAAGTCCGAGAGAAGTCCCCGCGCGGTCGCGGAGAGCTGCTGGTAGCGGTCGCGAACCCCGGTCGCGTCCAGCACGGCAATGACGCCGGCCTCGACGGCAGCGATCTCGGCGTCGATTTCGTCGCGGCGGCGGCGTAGTTCGGCCAGCCGGAGGTCGGGTTCGACTTCGGTTCCGTGGACGATCTGCCGCAGCAACTCGACCACGGTGTGCAGCCTGGACTCGGTCCCGACGAAGGACCTGCCCTTGAGGGTCATGACCCACGCGTAGGCGTTCTCGAACGCTGGCGTGACCTCGTAGTGGACTTCGTCATCACCAGGCGGATAGAACCGCCGCAGATAGGCGGCGTCGGTGGCCGCCCAGTCCTCCAAATAGGCTCGCGGCTCCTTCGGATACCGCGGCTCGCCGCTCTCGGTGGGGAGCTCGGCGTTCAGAGCGTGAAGGTGGTCGTCCAACGCGGCCGCGGCCACGCTTGCTGGGCACGCGCCCCGATTGCCCTCGACGAAGAACACCCCGAGGAAGGACAGGATCAGCGGGGAGTTGCCGGCACGCAGCAGTCGCCACGCGGGATGCCGCTCCCGCAGTGCGTCGACCGTTGCGTACTCCATCCGAGCAGACTAAAGAATACTGCCGACAGAATCTTGTGTGCCGGCCTGCAGACTTACTTGCACAACTGCGGGCGGGGGTTTCGCGTGGTGACCGCGTCGGGTTCGAATCGATTCAGGCCGGGATTCCTGAAGGAATCCCGGCCTGAATCTCACAGTAGCGGGGACAGGATTCGAACCTGCGACCTCTGGGTTATGAGCCCAGCGAGCTACCGAGCTGCTCCACCCCGCGTCGGGTGAACGCCAGGTTACCGAAGGTGTGGGTGTAGCGCCAAATCACCTCGACGGAGATCGCGATCGATCGGCGTTACTTCGTGGTGCTGTACTTCTTCATCGCGTCGTCCAAGCGCTGCAGCGCGGTTCCGTAGTCGGCAAAATCGCCGCTCTGCTGTGCCTCGCGCAGCTGACCCATGGCCGACTGCACCTCCTGCAGTGCCGCAGCCTTGGCGCCCGACAGCTGGGTCGGACCACCTGGCCCCGGCACACCGGCGATCGGCGTCGACACCTCCGGCGCCCTCCCCGGCTGGTTGGCCGGGGGCTGGCCGTCGGTTTGCGGTGCCGCCGCGGGAGATTGTCCGTTCGACACGGGCGCAGGCCCGGTCGCCGTGGCGTCGGCGCCCTGCCCGAACAACTCGGTGAGCGCGTCGCGCACCGTCGGCCCGTAGCCGACCCTGTCCTCGTACATCATCGCGACGCGGATCAGCCGGGGGTACGACGACGCGGCGTCGCTGGCGCCCGGTGAGGCGTAGACGGGCTCCACATACAGCAGGCCGCCCTCGGCCACCGGCAGCGTCAACAGATTCCCCCAGCGGATCCGGTTCTGGTTGTCGCGGCCGATCACACCGAGGTCCTGTGACACGGCGGTGTCGGTGGTGATCGCGTTGTTCGCCAGCTTCGGCCCGTTGACCTGGCCCGGGATCGTCAGCACCGTGATCTTGCCGTAGGTGTCCGGGTCGGAGCTCGCGCTGATGTAGGCGGCCAGGAAGTCGCGCTGGAACCTGTTCATCGCGCTGGTCAACTGGAACGACGCCGATTTGTCGTTCTGGGCAAGGTCTTTCGCGACGATGTAGTACGGCGGCTGGTAGCTACTGGCCGTCGGGTTCGGATCCTGCGGCACATTCCAGAAGTCCGACGTCGAGAAGAACGTCACCGGGTCGTTGACGTGGTACTTGGCCAGCAGTGCGCGCTGCACCTTGAACAGGTCCTCGGGATAGCGCAGGTGCGACTGCAGTTCCGGGGTGATGTCGCTCTTGGGCTTGACCACCCCGGGGAACACCTTCATCCACGCCTGCAGCACCGGATCCTGCTCGTCCTGGGCGTAGAGCGTGACAGTGCCGTCGTAGGCGTCGACGGTGGCCTTCACCGAGTTGCGGATGTAGGAGACCTGTTTGTCGGGCGCCAGCCGGTTGAACGCGACCTCGGTGGAGTCGGCGGTAACGCTCGACAGCGTCGTCAGCTCCGAATACGGGTAGTTGTCCAACGTGGTGTAGCCGTCGATGATCCAGACCATCCGTTTGTTGACAATGGCCGGGTACAGGCTGGTGTCGGTGGTCAGCCACGGTGCGACCGCCTTCACCCGCTCGGACGGATCACGATTGAACAGGATCTTGCTGTCGGGTCCGATCGGGCTGGGGAACACCAGCTTTCGCTCGGAGAACTTCGCGGCGAACACCGCACGGTTCAGCCAGTTGCCGATCGGAACGCCGCCGCGACCGGTGTAGGTGTAGTTCTTGGTTTCGGTATTGGTCTCGTAGTCGTACTCGCGGTCGTTGCCGCTCTTTCCGACGATCGCGTAGTCGGCGGACGTGCCTGCGATGACCGGGCCGAAGTAGACGCGCGGCTGCTCCAGCGGCGCAGGCCCGGGCGAGACCACGCTGCCGTTGGCGCCGACGACGCTGGCCAGAAACTCCGGGTAACCGCCGTTCTGGTTGGGGTCGTTGGCGACCCCGCGCACCGTGTTGGCCGGCGAGGCGATGAAGCCGTTGCCGTGGGTGTAGACGAAGGTCCTGTTTATCCAGTCGCGCTGGTTGTCGATCAGCCGGTCGGGGTTGAGCTCACGCGCGGCAACAACGTAGTCGCGCAGGTTTCCGTCGGGGCCGTTGTAGCGGTCGATGGCCAACTGGTCGGGGAAGTAGTAGAAGTTCTTGCCCTGCTGGAACTGGGTGAACGCCGGGCTGACGATGGTCGGGTCAAGCAGTCGGATGTTCGACGTCGTCGCGCGGTCCGCGGCGACCTGCTGGGCGGTGGCGGGAGCGTTGCCGGGGTAGTCCCGGTAGGTCACCGTTTGGTCGGTCAGCCCGTAGGCATCCCTGGTCGCCGTGATACTGCGGCTGATGTACTCGCTTTCCTTCTGCGCGGCATTGGGTTTGACGCTGATCTGCTCGACGATCAGCGGCCAGCCCGCGCCGACGATCATCGACGACAACAGCAGCAGCACGACACCGATCGCGGGTATCCGCAAGTCGCGCAACACAACTGCGGAGAACACCGCCACCGCACAGATCAGCGCGATGGCCATCAGGATGAGCTTGGCCGGGAGCACGGCGTTGATATCGGTGTAACCGGCTCCGGTGAACGGCTTACCACCGCGGGTGTGCGACAACAGCTCGTAGCGATCCAGCCAGTACGCAAGTGCCTTGAGTAGCACCAGGGTTCCGACAAGGCTTATCAGCTGGATACGGGCAGACCGGCTCAGGGCCCCGGTTCTGCCGGACAGCCGGATGCCGCCGAACAGGTAGTGGCCCAACAGGTTCGCGATCAGCGCCAGGAACGTCGCGACGAACAGATACCCCAGCACCAGCCGGTAAAACGGCAAGTCGAACGCGTAGAAGCCGAGGTCCATGCCGAACTGAGGATCGCGTACACCAAAGCTTCCGCCGTGCAGGAACAGCTGCACCTGCTGCCAGCGGCTCTGCGCGAACATGCCGGCGAAGAGCCCGATGATCGCAGGGACACCGATGCTTACCAGCTTGAGCCGCGACATCACCGCGGTGCGGTACCGCGCGACGGGGTCATTGGGCCCGTTTGTCGGGACGAACACCGGTCGAGTGCGGTACGCCAGCGCAAAACCAGCGAACACGATCGCGCCGATCAACGCCCACACCACCAACAACAGGATGAGCCGGGTGACCAGCTGGGTGGTGAAGACAGATCGATAACCCAGCTCACCGAACCACAGCCAGTCGACGTACGTGTCGACCAGGCGCGGCCCGATCAGCAGCAGCAGAACCGCGACCAGCGCGATCGTGATCAGAAATCGGCTACGTCGCGTCAGCTTCGGCATCTTGGCCGCGGGCCGCATACCCACTCGTCAACTCCCGGTCTTCGCCCATGCACGTCTTGAATGACGTGCCACAACTCTACGCATCGGTTTACGGCACCCCGGTCAGCAGCGAGGGGCTTCGCCACCGGCTGAAAGCGCCTTCAAGGCGTCCACCGCCTGGCCCAGGTCCTCCACCTTGACCAGGTCCATGCCGTCCTCGTGCGCCGACTTCGCCTCCTCGCAGTTGTCGGCCGGGACGAGGAACACCTCCGCGCCGGCCTCGTGCGCGGCCAGGATCTTGTGGTTGATGCCGCCGATCGAGCCGATCTTGCCGTCGGCGGTGATCGTGCCGGTGCCAGCGACGAACTTCGATCCGTTCAGATCACCCGTTGTGAGCTTGTCGATCACGGCCAGGCTGAAGACCAGTCCCGCGGACGGCCCGCCGATGTTGGCGAGGTTGAAGTCGATGGTGAACGGCGCCCACGGGGCCTCGACCACTCCGATGCCCAGGAAGCCGTTTGGCTTCTCCGGGTTGGAGCGCAGCTTGATCGTCGCGACGCCCGGCGGGGCGTTCTTGCGGCGGAAGTCGATCACCACCTCATCGCCCGGCTTGGTCTTCTCCATGATGTCCTGGAACTGATCCAGGCTGGTCACCGGTACTCCGTTCACCCCGTCGATGGCATCGCCTTCCGCCAGCTTGCCCGCCGACGCCCCGTCCTCGGTGACCGTCTCCACCGTGACCGCTGGCGCGTACTTCAAGTACGCGAGAGCGGCGTATTCGGCGCTGTCCTCGGATCGCTTGAACTCTTGGTTGTTGGCGTCGTCGATCTCGTCCTTGGACTTGTCCGGTGGGTAGACGAGATCACGCGGAACCAGCTGCTCACGGCCCGACACCCACAGCGTCAGCGCCTGCCCGAGCGTGAGGTTGTCGCGCTGGGACACCGTGGTCATGTTGAGGTGGCCCGTCGTCGGGTGGACGTCGATGCCCTCGATGTCGACGACCTTCTTGCCCTCGACCTCGCCGAGGGTGTCGAACGTCGGGCCGGGGCCCAGCGACACGTAGGGCACCGTCACCATCGCCAGCAGCACTCCGAAGGCCACGATCGGCGCCATGGCGACCAGCAGCGTAGAAATCCGCCTGTTCACGCCAGCAACAGTAGACGGCCTCCGAAGCGGGTTCACTCTGAGCGTGACCGGCGCCGCCACGCGACCCGCCGGTGGTGAGTACCGTTGGGGACATGGCTGACCAGCCCTTCGGCTTTTCGTCCGGGGACGACCCTGAGCGCGACGAACCCAAGAAGGATCCCGATTCGGGTTCCGACTCGGGTGGTTCGGGGCAGGATCCGTTCGGTCTGGGCGGCGGCGAATTCGACGTCTCCCAACTCGGACAGATCTTCAGCCGCCTCGGCGAGATGTTCAGCGGCGCGGGCAACGTGATGGCCGGTGGCAAGCAGTCCGGCCCGGTCAACTACGACCTGGCCCGCCAGCTGGCGTCGAGCTCGATCGGTTTCGTCGCCCCCATCCCGGAGACCATTAATTCGGCGATCGCCGACGCGGTGCACCTGGCCGAAACCTGGCTCGACGGGGTGACCGCACTGCCCGCGGGCACCACCAAGGCCGTCGCCTGGACTCCCAACGACTGGATCGACAACACCCTGGACACCTGGAAGCGGCTGTGTGACCCGGTGGCCGAACAGATCTCGACGGTGTGGGCCTCGGCGCTGCCGGAGGAAGCCCGAAGCATGGCCGGCCCGCTGCTGTCGATGATGACGCAGATGGGCGGCATGGCGTTCGGCTCGCAGCTCGGCCAGGCGCTGGGCAAGCTGAGCCGCGAGGTGTTCACGTCCACCGACATCGGTCTGCCGTTGGGTCCCAAAGGCGTCGCCGCGCTGATGCCCGATGCGATCGAGACGCTCTCCGAGGGACTCGAGCAGCCGCGCAGCGAGATCATGACCTTCCTGGCCGCGCGTGAGGCCGCACACCACCGGCTGTTCAGCCATGTGCCCTGGCTGGCCAGCCAGCTGCTCAACGCCGTCGAAGCCTTCGCCAAGGGCATGAAGGTCGACATGAGCGGCATCGAGGAGTTCGCAGCCGGGTTCAACCCGGCGTCGCTGACCGATCCGTCGCAGATGGAGCAGCTGCTGAATCAGGGCATCTTCGAGCCGAAGGCCACGCCCGAACAGACCGCGGCGCTGGAACGGCTGGAGACACTGCTGGCGCTGATCGAGGGCTGGGTGCAGACCGTGGTCAACGACGCACTCGGTGAGCGGATCCCCGGCGCCTCCGCGCTGAGCGAGACGCTTCGCCGGCGCCGGGCCACCGGCGGGCCGGCCGAGCAGACGTTCGCGACGCTGGTCGGCCTCGAACTGCGGCCCCGCAAGCTGCGGGAGGCGGCGGTGTTGTGGGAGAAGCTCACCCAGGCCGCCGGTGTCGATGGCCGCGACACGGTGTGGCAGCACCCCGATCTGTTGCCGAACTCGGACGATCTCGACGAGCCCGCCGGGTTCATCGACCGGGTCATCGGCGGCGACACCAGCGGCTTCGACAGCGCCATCGAGGAAGCCATCGCCGATCTCGACAAGGGTCAGGACGACAAGGACTGACCGCCCCGCCCAAGGACCTGTGGATAACTCGCGGGGTGCGGTGCCGTGCGTGGCAGAGTCGGTCCATGACGCGCTTTGCACTTAATCCGGCCATGCCGGTGTTGTCCCGTCCCGACGGGGTGGTGCAGGTGGGCTGGGATCCGCGTCGCGCGGTGCTGGTTCGCCCACCGTCCGGCCTGACCACCGCGGGACTGGCCGGGCTGCTGCGCGCCATGCAATCCGGCGCGACGCTCGCCGATGTTGGCGCGCTCGTCGACGGTGTCGACATGTCGGTGATCGCCGATCTGGTTACGGCGCTGGTTGACGCGGGCGTCGTCTCGGCGATCCCGCCAGCGCGTCGCCGCACCCGGTCGGCGTCGATTCGGATCCACGGTCGGGGACCGCTGTCGGATCTGTTGGCCGGCGCGCTGCGGTGCTCGGGCGCGCGGATCAAACACAGCAGCCTGAGCCATGCCGCCGTCACGGCCGAGACCACCGACCTGGTGGTGCTGTCGGACTCCCTTGTCGCCGACCCTCGGATGGTGCGCGAACTGCACGCCGCGCGGGTGCCGCACCTGCCGGTGCGGGTTCGCGACGGCGCGGGACTGGTCGGGCCCCTGGTCATTCCGGGTGTCACCAGCTGCCTGCGGTGCGCGGATCTGCATCGCAGCGACCGGGACGCGGGCTGGCCCGCGGTCGCCGCACAGCTGCGCGACACCGTCGGCAGTGCCGACCGGGCCACCGTGCTGGCCACCGCGGCGCTGGCACTGAACCAGGTCGACCGCGTCATCGCGGCGGTGCGGGGCGGCGTCGAACTCGATCACGCCGCGCAGCCTCCGTCGACGCTGGACACCACCCTGGAGTTCGACGTCAGCTCCGGCTCGACCGTGGCCCGCCGGTGGACGCGGCACCCTCGGTGCTCGTGCTGATCCGTAAGGGATGATGGTCTGGTGAGTGACATCAAACGTGGCGGAGCAGCGCGCAATGCCAAGCTGGCGGGCCTCGGGGCCGGAATGGCGGGCCGCGCAGCGCTCGGTGTCGGCAAACGGCTGACCGGTAAGTCGAAGGACGAGGTCAACGCCGAACTGATGGACAAGGCGGCACAGCAGCTGTTCACCGTCCTTGGCGAGCTCAAGGGCGGCGCGATGAAGGTCGGCCAGGCGTTGTCGGTCATGGAGGCCGCGATCCCCGAGCAATACGGAAAGCCGTACCGGGAGGCGCTGACCAAGCTGCAGCGCGAGGCGCCGCCGCTGCCCGCGGCCAAGGTGCACCGGGTGCTCGACGCGCAGCTGGGCACCAAGTGGCGCGAGCGGTTCATGTCGTTCGAGGACACGCCGGTGGCCTCGGCCAGCATCGGCCAGGTACATAAGGCGGTCTGGTCGGACGGACGCGAGGTCGCGGTCAAGATCCAGTACCCAGGCGCCGACGAGGCGCTGCGGGCCGATCTGAAGACCATGCAACGCATGATCAGGGTGCTCAAACAACTCTCCCCCGGCGCCGATGTGCAGGGCGTGGTCGACGAGCTCATCGAGCGCACCGAGATGGAATTGGACTATCGCCTGGAGGCCGACAACCAACGCGCCTTCGCCAAAGCCTATGAGGGAAATCCGCGTTTCGTGGTTCCTCACATCGTGGCCAGCGCGCCCAAGGTGGTGATCCAGGAGTGGATCGAGGGCATCCCGATGTCGGTGATCATCCGCGAGGGCACGCAGGAACAGCGCGACCTGATGGGCACCCGGCTGTTCGAGCTGACATACGACGCACCACGCCGGCTCGAAATGATGCACGGCGATGCGCATCCCGGGAACTTCATGCTGCTGCCCGACAACAAGATGGGCGTGATCGACTTCGGTGCGGTCGCCCCGATGCCCGGCGGTATTCCCGTTGAAATCGGGATGGCGACACGCTTCGCGCTCAACGACGACTACGACAACCTGCTGACGGCCATGCAGGCGATCGGGTTCGTTCAGAAGGGTGAGCAGGTGTCCAAGCGCGAGATGGACGAGATGATGAAGCAGTACGTGGAACCGCTCGAGGTCGAGGTGTTCCACTACACGCGCAAGTGGCTGCAGCGGATCACCGCCATCAACATGAAGCCCGACCGCGCCGCAGGCCAGATCAAGGCCGCTCGCCAGATGGATATCCCAGCCAAGCTGGCGATCCCGATGCGGGTGATCGCCTCCAACGTCGCGATCTCATGCCAGCTCGATGCGCACATCCCCACCAGAGAGCTTGCCACCCAACTGGTCCCGGGCTTCGCCGACGAAGCGGCATAGGTGCCCGGGACCAGTTCCTAGGCAGCAGCCGGTTCCTCGGTGTTCTTACGTGGACGCCCACGCGGACGCTTGCGCGCGACGATCGTGCCGCGTTCGAGGATTTCCCCACCCCAAACACCCCACGGCTCACCACGTTCCAGCGCCGCAGCCAGGCACTGCCGCCGAATGGGGCACTGCGCGCACAGCGCCTTGGCGCGCTCCAGATCGACGGGGCTTTCCGCGAACCACAAGTCGGGATCACCGACATGACATGGCACGGCCGGCAGCGTCCTCTTTCGGCATGTCTCAAGCACGATGCTCTTCGCGCAAGCGCTCATCGTTCCCGACATGGCTCTGTTTACCTGCTTCCTGGTCGTTGATACTGGTGGTTCTTGGATCTGCGACCAGGTGATTGGGGATCTCCCAAAAACTATGGCCACGAATCCGGTGATTGCGGGTCCGTGGCCATTCGGCTTCTCGAGGGCGGTAGCTAGGTGATGCCCCGATTCACGGACGCGACAATCGCGGTGGCGGTGCGGTGCTTACGCGGCGGCGTCATCGCAGCGGCAGCGGGATGCGCCGCGGCGGCGATGGCCGGGGTGACATGGAGGGTCTGCGCCATGTCGGCTACGCCTACACCGCTAAACGCATTGATAATCGCCATGATTGCAGCAACCCTCCTCTCGTCCGCTCGGGTGATCTTGACGCTAAGGGTAGCAGGCCTATCCCACAACTAATTTTCTGACCTGCGGGTTTGGCATGATCTTTACGACGATTGGCGGTCCTTGACCATCGCGAGCACATCCGGGCCGAACTGCTCGAGCTTGCGGGCGCCGATGCCCGGGATCGCGACGAGCGCGGCGTCGTCGGTGGGCAGTGTTTCGGCGATCGCGATCAATGTGTTGTCGGTGAACACCACATAGGCGGGCACGCTCATGTCCTTGGAGGTGCGCAGCCGCCAGTCCTTGAGGTCGGCGAGCAGCTGCTCGTCGATGTCGGACGGGCAGCTTTCGCAGCGGCGCAGCATGATCGCCGCCGGTGTCGTCAGCGTGCCGTTGCAGACCCGGCAGCGCGGGGTCGGGCCGCGCGGCTTTCGCGGCCGGCTGGGGGTGTCGGACTGCGAGTGCGGGGCAATGCCGTTGAGGAAACGTGACGGCCGTCGGCTCTGCCTACCACCCGGGTTTCGGGACAGTGCCCAGCTGAGCGCCAAATGCACTCTGGCCCTTGTGATTCCAACATAGAGCAGCCGACGTTCCTCTTCGACCGGCTCACTGTCGGGACCATGCGCCAACGCATGCGAGATGGGCAGTGTGTTGTCGGCCAGGCCCACCAGGAAGACCGCGTCCCATTCCAGACCCTTGGCCGCGTGCAGTGAGGCCAGCGTGACGCCCTGCACGACGGGTGGGTGACGGGCGTCGGCGCGCTGCCGAAGCTCGACGAGCAGCGCACGCAGATCCAGCGATGGCCGCGTGGCCACCTCGTCGTCGACGAGTTCGGCCAGCGCGGTCAGCGCCTCCCACCGCTCCCGTGCCCGGGTGCCCGACGGCGGTTCGGCGGACAACCCGAGCGGTTCGAGCAGCTTTCGAACCAACGGCGGCAATCCCCCGCAAGCGGGAGGTGCCCCCACGTCGGCGGCCAAATCGATGCCGCGCTCGGCCGCGCGCTGCATCGCCACCAGAGCCTGCCGGATCTCCTGACGGCTGAAAAAACCTTCCCCGCCGCGCACCTGGAACGCCACGCCCGCTTCGGTCAGCGCTTCCTCGTACACCTCCGACTGGGCGTTGATCCGGTACAGCACCGCGATCTCCGACGGCGGGGTGCCGTTCTCGATGAGCCCGGTGATCTTCTTCGCGACCGCCGCGGCCTCGGTGACCTCGTCGGGATGTTCGGTGAACGACGGCGCCGGGCCCGCGTCGCGTTGGCCGACGAGATGCAGCTTGCTGCCCGCGACCCGGCCGCGGGCGGCGGCGATCACCTGGTTGGCCAGCGACACCACCTGCGGCGTCGACCGGTAGTCGCGCTCCAGCCGCACCACCGCCGCGTCGGGGAAGCGCCGCGAGAAGTCCAGCAGATAGCGCGGGGTGGCCCCGGTGAACGAGTAGATGGTCTGGTTGGCGTCGCCGACGACGGTCAGGTCGTCGCGGTCGCCGAGCCAGGCGTTGAGCACCCGCTGCTGCAGCGGGGTGACGTCCTGGTACTCGTCGACGACGAAGCAGCGGTAGCGGTCACGGAACTCCTCGGCGACCGCCGAGTCGTTCTCGATCGCGGCGGCGGTGTGCAGCAGGAGGTCGTCGAAATCCAGCAGGGCCCGCCCGTCGCCGCGGGCCTTCAGCGTTTCGTATCCGGCGTAGACGCCTGCCACCTTGGCAGCGTCGAGCGGGATGTCGCGGCCCGCGGCAGCGACCGCGGCGGCGTAGTCCTCCGGGCTGATGAGTGACGCCTTCGCCCATTCGATTTCACCGGCCAGGTCCCGCACGTCGTCGGTGCTGACCTGCAGCCCGGCCCGACTGGCGGACTGGGCGACCACGGAGAACTTGCTGTCGAGCAGCTGCCAGCCGGTGTCGCCGACCACCCGCGGCCAGAAGTAGTGCAGCTGCCGACGGGCCGCGGCGTGAAACGTCATCGCCTGAACCGAGCCGGTGCCCGCGCCGTCGTCCAGCGCGCGCAGCCGGCTGCGCATTTCGCCGGCTGCGCGCTGGGTGAACGTCACGGCCAGCACCTGGCCCGCGGCGACATGTCCCGCCGTTACCAGATGTGCGATACGACGGGTGATCGTCCTGGTTTTTCCGGTCCCGGCCCCGGCCAGCACGCACACCGGGCCTCGCGCGGCCAGCACCGCCTCGCGCTGCTCGTCATCAAGCTCATCGAGATGCGGGCACGCGGGGTCAGATTCGCTCCTCGCGTGCGC
Organism: uncultured Actinomycetota bacterium; assembly: GCA_963801575.1. Classification (GTDB taxonomy): domain Bacteria; phylum Actinomycetota; class Actinomycetes; order Mycobacteriales; family Mycobacteriaceae; genus Mycobacterium. Next base: position 135,140 of record CAWDFT010000020.1, on the reverse strand, counting down.
GGCGGTGACCGGCATGGCGTCCATCATGGCAGGGCACACCGACATTGCCCGGTTTGAGCAACGTTGACACGCTCGGATACGTTCAACGCGCTTTGACGTCCTCCCCAGGCTGATGCCAGGGGATTCCAACCCCACCCACTACCTATGCGGCAGGAGTGCAGAGTTGAGGTTCACGGTTCGCAGACCGGCTAGCGCCGAGGTCTCCCCGTGCTGTCACCGACCGTCCGGCGGCGATGTTGCGTGCAGCGTTCACGTCGGCGTGGCACGGTCCCGCGGTGCAGGCTTCGCACTGGAAAACCGCTTGGCTCTGACGGTTTCCGGGTGCGACATGCCCGCACGCGGAGCATCGTTGCGACGTGTAGGCGGCCGGGATCTGCTCGACCCGACCGTAGGCCTTGTGCTGCAATCGTGCGGCGAGCAGACCCCATCCGCTGCGCCTGATGGCCCGGTTGAGCCCGCGTTTCTGCGCGACCCGCACACCGGGCTGCTCTACGGTCCCTCGCGCAGAGCGGGTCATCGCAGGCACGTCAAGGGCTTCGATGCGGATCGTGTCGAAGCGCCGCGCAATGTCCGTGGTGGCCTGTTCGACCCAGTCCTTGCGCCGGTCGGTCTCGCGCGCCGTCAGCTTCGCGAGGGCCAACTTCGTGCGAGCTCGACGCTTGGAGCCGTGCCCGGCGCGCGCGAGGCGCCGCTGCAGCACCCTGACCCGCCTGGCCTCACCGCGGGTCAGACTGGGGGCGTGCAGCAGTTCGCCGGTCGACAGGGCCGCCGACACCGCGACACCACGGTCGATACCCACCACGCTGCCCTCACCCGGACCAGCGATGGGGTCAGGGACGTGGGCGAACGCGACATGCCAGCGGCCGGCCCGGTCCCGGGTGACCCGGTAGGACTTCACCCCCGCTGGGACGGGCCGCGAACAGCGGAAGCGCACCCAGCCGAGTTTGGGCACCCACACCCGCGCGAACCGGCGGTTCAGCCGCTGCACGTGATGGGATTTGACCGCGACCTGCCGGAATCCCTCGTGCACACCGGCTTTGCGCCAGGTGGGGTGGCGGTGCGTTCCGGTGAAAAAGTTGCCCATCGCCTGGGCAAAGTCCCGCAACGCCTGCTGCTGCACGGTGTGCGACCCGGGCCCCAGCCCGTCGTGCTCGGCGCGGGCCGCGGTCAACTGAGCGCACTGCTCGTGGTAGCCGGGCGCATGGCGACCGGGCTGCCAGTGCTGGTGCTGCTCGACGGCCAGGTTCCACACATACCGGGCGTGCCGAGAATGCTCGGCCAACACCACCGCCTGCTCGGCGGTAGGAAGCAACCGATATCGCGACACGCCAGCAACGTAACCGCCACCACCGACAAGTCACCCAAAGGAGAGACGGCGCTTCCTCCCCCGGCTAAAGCCAGGGGTTTCCACGCCGCAAGAATCCGATGACAACCGCTGCTCCGGTCACCATGTACACCACGTCGTGGTGCGGCTACTGCTCTCGGCTCAAGACCGTCCTGAAGTCCGAAGGCATCCCCTACACCGAGGTCGACATCGAAAGCGATCCGGCCGCCGCCGAATTCGTGATGTCGGTGAACAGGGGGAACCAGACTGTGCCGACGCTGAAGTTCGCCGACGGTTCCACGTTGACCAACCCGAGCGCACGCGAGGTCAAGGCGAAGCTTTTCTAGTCAGTTTCCCCAGCTGGCGCGTGGCCCCAGGACTCTATGATCTCGCGGGCGATCGAAATCGACCCCGGCAAGAGCAGCCGCGATGGAGAGTCGGAGCTCCAGTCGCCGTGTTCGAGCGCCTCGCGGATCTCGGCGCGGGTAAACCACGCGGCCTCGACGATCTCCCCGTCATGAAAGGCGAACTCCTGCTCGGGGTCGCCGATCGCATGGAAACCGACCATCAGCGACCGCGGAAACGGCCACGGCTGACTGCCCAGATAGCGGACGTCACCGACGGTGAGACCGATTTCCTCGGCGATCTCGCGGCGGACACATGCCTCGAAGGACTCGCCGGCCTCGACGAAACCGGCCAGCAGCGAGAACAACCGCTCCGGCCACAGGGTCTGGCGGGCCAGCACCGCGCGGTCGTACCCGTCGTGGACCAGGCAGATCACCGCCGGGTCGATTCGCGGGAACTCCTCGTGACCGTTGACCGGGTTGACCCGTGACCAGCCGCCCTTGATCGACTTCGTCGGTGATCCGTCGACAGCGCTGAACCGCGCGCTGTCATGCCAATTCAGCAGTGCAGTCGCGGTGGCCACCAGTTGTGCGCTGACGTCGTCGAAGATGTGACCCGCCCGGCGCAGGTCGAGGACTTCGCTTTCGCGCCCGGAATCCTCGGGCGCCACCAGCGCGCCACGCACCGCCCAGACGTGCCTGCCGTCGTTCAGCCGGCCGAGAAACACAGCGTGCTCGGTCGGCTTGTCCCCCAGGTCGGTGGCCTTACCGAGCACCACCCGGCCGCCGGCGATCAGCACCTGACTGCGCGAATCAACCCGCAGCAGAAGGGCATCGGCCCACCCGGCCACCGCCGCGTCGATGTCGGTGCGAAGCGTGTCGGCGCGATCCGCGCCGACACGGGACAGCAAGGGGATGTTGCGCAGCTCGAACGATGTCGGGCCGTCGGTCATCGGTCGGCTTCCGCGCTGCGGATGTACAGCAGCCGGTCGCCGAGTTCGAGCGCATCAACATCAGGTTCATCCACGCGCAGCAGCTGTCCCCCGCGCACCACGCCGAGCACGATGTCGGGGTTGTGCCGCGGCGAGCCGCCGACCTCCTTGGGCTCGACCTCGCGTTCGGCGAGCGCGAACCCGGCGTCCGGTGTCAGCAGGTCTTCCATCATCTCGACGACGCTCGGGGTTTGGGTGGCGATGCCGAGCAGCCGGCCCGCGGTCTCCGAGGACACCACCGTCGTGTTGGCACCGGATTGTTGCAGCAGGTGCTGGTTCTCGGCTTCCCGCGCGGCGGCGATGATCTGGGCGTTGGGTGCCAGCTCCCGGGCGGTCAGCGTGACCAGCACCGCGCTGGCGTCGTCGTCGGTCGCCACGATGATCGACTTCGCGTGCTGGGCACTTGCCAACCTGAGCACCTCGGACTTGGTGGCATCGCCGTGCACGGTGACCAGCCCTGCGCTCTTGGCTCCCTCCAGCGCGGTGGAGTTCTCGTCGACGACGACGATGTCGGCCGGCGCGACCTCATCGCCGACCATCGCGGCGACCGCCGTTCTGCCCTTGGTGCCGTACCCGACGACGACGGTGTGGTTGCGCACTCTGCTCCTCCATCGCTGGATCTTCAACGCCTGGCGCGACTGCGTGGTGAGCGTCTCCACCGTGGTACCGATCAAGACGATCAGGAACGCTACCCGCAGCGGCGTGATCACCAGCACGTTGATCAGCCTTGCCGTCGGCGTGTACGGGGTGATGTCTCCATAACCGGTCGTCGACAATGACACCGTGGCGTAGTACAGGCAGTCCAGGAATGACAACTGGTTGTCCTGCACGTCGCGGTAGCCGTCGCGGTCCAGGTAGACGATCATCACCGCCGCGAACAGCGCCAGCGTCGCGTAGATGACGCGCCGGATGATCCGCTGTGTCGGGCTGACGAACGGCTCGGGGATCTGCAGGATGTCGACGAGCCTGGCGTCCGGCCTCGAGGACAGGCTCTCGTCGATCGCGGCGAGCCGCCGACGCAACCTACCTTTGGCCACGAGACCCCGTCATCGTTCCCGGCAGCGTTCGCACGCCATTATGTAATCATGACCTCTCCGATGCCCGAACTGCAGCAGATCGCCAACCCCGCACCCGCCCGCCGTATGGGGGCCATGCTGCTCGGTATGGGCACCTTGCATTTCCTTGCGCCCAAGCCGTTCGACAGCATCATTCCGGAGGAATTGCCGGGCAGCCCGCGGTTCTACACCTATGCCTCTGGTGTTGCCGAGTTGGGCACCGGCGCGCTGCTGCTGGCGCCGCGCACCCGGAAGCTGGGTGCACTGGCCGCCATCGCGCTGTTCGTCGGGGTGTTTCCCGGAAACCTCAACATGGTGCGGCTGTGGCGGGACAAGCCGTGGCCGATGCGGTTCGCGGCGATCGCCCGGCTGCCCCTGCAGATCCCGATGATCACCCAGGCGATCAAGGTCTACCGCAGCTCCTAGGCCGCGGGTAGCTCCAGCAGTGCGGCCAGCTCCTCCGGCTCCGGCAGCGACTCGGGAGTGACGGTCAGCCCGGACCGCACATAGTGGAACGCCGCACGGACCGACGCGGCGGGTACGCCCCGCAGCGCCGCCCACGCCAGCCGGTAGACGCCGAGTTGAACGGCGGCCTGCTGTCTGGCCTCCTTCGTGGCCGGCGGCTGACCCGTCTTCCAATCGACGACGGTGGCGCCGTCGGCGTCCTCGAACACCGCGTCGATGCGTCCCCTCACTATGGTCTTGCCGGCATCGCCGAGGACCATGTCGAACGGCACCTCCACGTCGACGGGAGTGCGCGCGGCCCACGGGGAGGCCATGAACGCGGCCTGTAGCTCGGCAAGGTCCTCGGAATCGGCACGGGCCTGCGCACCGTCGACAGCCCCGGGCAGATCGTCGAGGTCGAACAACCGCTCGGTGCCGTAGAAACGCTGCACCCAGTCGTGAAAAGCCGTGCCAAGCAGGGCGTGCGGGTCGGGGCGAGCCGGCAGCCGGCGGCGCAACCGTTGCACAGCGGCGTCGGGGTCGCGGCCGAGTTCGACCAGGCTGCTTACCGACAGCGCTGCGGGCAGCGTCACGGCCCGTTCCGGCGGCACGCGGTTGCGTTCGGCGAGCAGGGCGTCGACGTCGGCGGCCCAGTCGTCGATGTCGTCTTCGGCTGCCTGCAGGCTGCCCGTCATCGCGCGACGCACCAGCGCTGCCCCCCGATCCACGTCGCCACGGCGTGCGCCCGCCGGATCGGCTGGCCACACCGCCTCGATGACCTTGTCCCGCAAGGGGTTCGGGTCACCGTCAGCCGGCGCGGGCGCCCAGTGTTCGACGACGCCGCACGGGTCGCCCACGACGGCCGAGCCGTCAATGATCTCCGCGGCCGAGCCGTCGATGATCTCCTTGAGTTCGCAGAGGAACTCCGACGGTCCGCGCGGCTTGGCTTCCGAGGCGCCCCAGTGGTGACCGGACAGCAGCAGCGTGTCCTCGGCGCGGGTGAGCGCCACGTACAACAGTCGGCGTTCCTCGTCGACACGACGCTGGTCGAGCCTGCGCTTGTGCTCGGCGATCTTGTCCGACAACCGTTTTCGATCGTTCACGTCGGAGGTGTCCAGCACCGGGACGCCGTGGTCGCCGAGGGTGGCACGATCTCCGCGCAGCAGCGGCGGCAGATCGGCCGCGTCGGTCAGCCACGTTCGCGTCGATGCGGTCGAGGGAAACACCCGCCCGCTCAGGTGCGGCACCGCCACCACCTGCCACTCCAGACCCTTGGCCGCGTGCACGGTGAGGATCTGCACCCGGTCGTGCGCGACGGTCACTCCCCCTTCGCTTCGCGAGGGTGGTGCCCCCACCGCGGGGGCCAGCCCGTTCTCCACCACCATGGCGACGTCAAAGAATGCGAGCAGACCGGAGACCGTCGCAGCGGGTCGCGCGGCCGAATAGTCGGCCACCACATCGGCGAAGGCATCCAGGTGTTCGGTACCGCTCCAGCCCGCCGACGGCGGCCGCGCCGCCCGCGCCTCGGCATCGACACCGAGCACCCTGCGTACCTCGGCCACCAGCTCGGGCAGCGCGTGGGCGAGGTGCGCACGCAGCCCGGCCAGCTCCCGGCCCAGCGCGGTGATCCGCCGATGCCCCTCGACGGAGTACGCGTCGGCGGGCCCCGGATCGCTGATCGCATCCGCCAGGCACGCGGCGTCGGCGTCGGGAGCCGCCTGCGCGACGATCTCGTCGGCCGACGCGGGCTCCCCCGGCACCCCTCCGACGCGGTCCAGGTCGACCGCACGGCGCCACAGCGCGGAGATGTCGCGGCCGCCGAGCCGCCAGCGCGGACCGGTGAGCACGCGCATCGCGGCCGCTCCTGCGCACGGGTCGGCGACCAGCCGCAGCATCGCCACCACGTCGGCCACCTCGGTGACCGCGAGCAGACCCGCCAGTCCGACGACCTCCACCGGCACACCGCGAGTAGAGAGCGCATCGGCCATCGGTGCGGCGTCGGCGTTGCGCCGCACCAGTACCGCCGCCGTCGGCACGGGGGTCCCCGCATCGCGGGCCCCGTGGTAGCGCCGGGCGATGTGGTCGGCGACCCAGTCGCGTTCGGCCGCGACATCGGCCAGCAGTGCGCACCGGATGGTGCCGGGTTCGGCACCCGGCCGCGGCCGCAATGCCTGCACGGCCACCGACCTACGGCGCGCCTCGGCCGACACCGCGTTGGCCAGATACAACGCCCTCGGCGGGTTACGCCAGCTGGTGCGCAGCTCCAGTGCCGGCGCGGGGCTGCCGTCCGACCGGGGAAAGTCGGTGGTGAATCGCGGCAGATTGGTCGCCGATGCTCCGCGCCAGCCGTAGATCGACTGAATCGGGTCGCCGACGGCGGTCAGCGCGAGGTCATCGTCGACTCCCCCGCCGAACAGCGACGACAGCGCGATGCGCTGGGCGTGGCCGGTGTCCTGGTACTCATCGAGCAGCACGACTCGAAATCGTCGCCGCAACTGCTCGCCGACCTGGGGGAACGTCGACGCCAGCCGGGCGGCCGAGGCCATCTGCGCGCCGAAGTCCATCACCTTCTCGGCCTGCATGCGCCGGTTCAGCGCGTCGATCAGTGGCACCAGTTCGGTGCGCTCGGTCTGGGTGGCCAGCATCCGCAGCAGCCACTGGCTGGGGCCGCGGTCGCGCTGGTATGGACCGGCGGGCAGCGTGTGCACCAGCCGCTCCAGCTCGACGTGGGTGTCGGTCAGCTGGTCGGTGTCGACGAGGTGCTCGGCCAGCTGGCCGGCCAGTCGCAGCACCATCGTGGTGACGGCCGCCGGTGTCTTCTCCGTGCTGAGTGCACTCGGATGCTCGGTGACGACGCGAAATGCCAACTGCCACAACTCTGTTTCGCTGAGCAAGCGGGTGTCCGGCTCGATGGGCAGCAGCAGGCCGTGCTCGCGGAGCAGCGTGCCTGCGAACGCGTGGTAGGTGCTTACGGTGGCCGGGTCGTCGGCCGCATCCAGTCCGCCGGCAACGATGCCGGTGCCCGCCAGCCGCGCCAGCCGGGTGCGGACGCGGCGCAGCAGTTGCCCGGCGGCCTTGCGGGTGAACGTCAGGCCCAGCACCTCACCGGGCGAGGCGTATCCGTTCGCCACCAGCCACACCACCCGGGCGGCCATCGTCTCCGTCTTGCCCGCCCCGGCGCCCGCGATCACAACGAGTGGCCCCGGGGGTGCGGCGATGACAGCTGCCTGCTCGTCGGTCGGGGCGAAAAGCCCCAGTGCGGAGGCCAATTCGGCCGGGCTGTAGCTCGGTGTCACGATAGTGTGTCGCCTTTCGCCTGAGCCGGACAGGTCGAGCGCACCGGGCAGTGCGCGCAGCCGTCGTTGATGCGGGCCAGGAACTGCGGACCCTGCGTCGCCGCAGCCGCTTTGCGCACTTGCTCGCTCCAGTCGGCGTGGGCATCCCCGGTCAGCGCGTCCTGGTTTCGCTCGGCCGGTCCGGTGGCACCGGTCCTGCCGAGGTAGACCAGCCGCCCACCCCCGGGTGAATCACCCTGCGGCAGCAGACCTTCGGTGATGGCCAGCTGGTACATGGCGAGTTGTGCGTGGCGCTGGGCTTCGTCCTTGCTGACGGGTGTCTTGCCTATCTTGATGTCCACCACCACGAGGCGGCCTTCAGCGTCGCGTTCGAGCCGGTCGAGGCGGCCGCGAACCCGCACCGCAGGCTGGCCGTCCTCGGATTCCAGCACGCCGTCGACATCGACCTCGGCGCCGACCTCGGTCAGCTCGTGGCGGGTCTGCTCGCGCCACCGCGCAAAGGCGGACAGCATCGATCGGTGCCGGGCCAGCTCGTTGTCGGCGTACCATGCGGACTCGAACGGCAATTTCTGCCAGAGTCTTTCGAGCTCGTCGGCCATCTGGTCCTCCGACTTGTCGTGGTCGGCGACGAGGGCGTGCACCAGGGAACCGATCGCCGAACGCATGTCGCGTCCTTCGGTGCCGCCGTGCCGCTCCAGCAGCCAGCGCAGCGGACAGTCGACCAACGTCTGCAGGGTCGACGGCGACAGTCTCACCACGTGCTCGTCGCCCGACCACAGCGGTTCATCGGTGCTCGGCGGAGTCATGCCATACCACTGCTTCGGATCGGCGCCGGGAACACCTGCTGCAGCCAGCCGTGCCAATTGCGCTGCAGCACAAGCCCGTACCTCGTCACCGACAGCGTCTTCGGGCGCGCAGACCACCGCCCGCAGCCGACCGACCAACGGTGCGGGGGCGAGCACCCGCGGGGCGGTCACCGGCTCGGCGGTTGCGGATTCGGTGTCGGTCGCCAACTGGCCGAGTTCGTAGTGGAAGGCCGAGGGCAACATCGAGTCGTCGCCGCTTTCACTGTCGACCGCGGTCACCAGCAGTCGGCTGCGGGCGCGGCCCATGGCGGCGATGAGCAGCCGGCGCTCTTCGGCCAGCAGGGGCGCCCGGCTGGACACGCCTGTTGCGCCGTTCTCGCTGGCGACGCCGTCGAGGACGTCGACAAGATGCTGCGTGCCGAGCACGCCCCCGCGCGGAGTCGTGTTGGGCCACAAACCTTCCTGCAGTCCGGCGATCACGACGACATCCCATTCCCTGCCCACCGCGGCGTGCGCGCTCAGCACCGTGACGCCGTCGACGTCGGGCGGCGGGTCGCCGGCCGACGGCAGCGGACCCAACGTGCTCACGTGCTCGACGAGGCCACGCAGCGAGGCCCCCGCGGTCCGCGACACGTACTGCTCGACGACGTCGAACAGCGCCGTGACGGCGCCGAGGTCGGCATCGGCCTTCGCGCCGACCGTGCCGCCCCGCTCACTGGCGGCCAACCAGCGCCGCTGCAGTCCGGAACGGTGCCACGCCTGCCACAGCGTGTAGCGCGGGTCTGCGCCCTCGGCCTGGCTGCGTCGCGCGGCGGCGAGCACGGCACGCACCCGCCGAACCGGACGAGCAATACCGCCTGACACGCGAGCCGTGTCGGACTCCAGCGCGTCGACGAGCAGATCGCCGAAGTCGCGCGGGGGCCGGCTTCGATCGGCGCGGCGCAGCGCCCGGCGCAGTTGTCGCAGCGACACCGGATCGACCCTGCCGATCGGCCCGGTCAGCAGGTCCGTGGCCCGATCGCCGTCCAACCCGTCGGCCGCTGCGGCCAGCACCGTCAGCATCGCCCGTGCCGCGGGTTGCTCGGCCAGCGGCACACCCGACGGCGGCACCACCACCGGTACGCCCGCGGCGGTCAAGGCGCGGGACAGTGCCGCGCCGTTCTGCCGGACCGAACGGACGATGACGGCCATCTGCGACCACGGCACCTCGTCGATCAGGTGGGCTCTGCGCAATGCGTCTACGACCAGCGCCGTCTCGGCGTGCGGCGAGGCGGCCACCCGCACGGACACCGAACCCGGCGCGACTCCGGTGCCGACCAGCTCCCGCGCGGGCCCGGCGCCGGGCAGTCGCCGGGCGATCCCGGTGATGGCCTTTGCGACCGCCGGTGCGCAGCGGTGCGACTCTGTCAGCGCGACCACCGGGTCGTCCCGGTCGCCGCGCAACAGTGCGGGATCGGCGCCGCGGTAGGAGAACACCGCCCCGTTGGGGTCACCGGCGATCACGGTCAGTTCGGCGCTCGCCGCCAGCACCCGCACCAGCCGGGCGGCCTGCGGGTCGAGATGCTGTGCGTCGTCGACCAACAGGAGCTTGACCCGCCCGCGTTCGGCGGCGAGCAGCTCGTCATCGACGGCGAACGCCTCGAGTGCCGCCCCGACGAGTTCAGCAGCGCCCAGTGCGGGAACGGTGGCCTGCGGGGCGGCCGTTCCGACCGCGGACCGCAGCAGCATCGTCTGCTCGTACTGCTGCGCGAACTGGCCGGCCGCCAGCCACTCCGGGCGGCCGGACAATCGACCGAGGCGTTGCAGCTCAACGGGATCGACGCCGCGTTCGGTGCATCGGGCCAACAGGTCGCGCAGCTCGGTGGCGAACCCGACGGTGGTCAGCGCGGGCCACAGCTGGCGGGGCCACGCGACGGCCGCGTGGTCGCCGTCCTCGAGGTCGCCGGCCAGCAGCTCGCGGATGACGCCGTCCTGCTCGGCGGTGGTGATCAGCCGCGGGGGCGGGTCCCCGTTGCGCTGAGCGGCGAGCCTCAGCACCGCGAAGGCATACGAGTGCACCGTGCGGACCAGTGGCTCGCGGACGACGGCGCGACTACCGGCTCGCAGCAGGGCGGAGGTGATCGCGGCGCGCGCCTGCGTGCCGAGCCGTGCCGAACCCGTCAGCAGCAGAACGGATTCCGGATCGGCGCCGCCTGCGATGTGGGCGGCGGCTGTCTCGATCAGGGTGATGGTCTTACCGGTGCCCGGTCCACCCAGCACGCGCACCACACCGCGAATACCTAGTTCGGTCAACGCCGTCGGAGCGAGGGCGGTCTGCGGTGCGGACATGTGGGCATAACACCACGGGGGTCCGACAAGTCCGGTGCACTGCCCTTAGCATCGACGCCGTGGCCGCCAACTCCCAAGTCCTCAATGTGCATCGCTACGGCCCGGCGGGGCCGGCGCAGATACTGGCCGTGCACGGCCTGACCGGCCACGGCATGCGTTGGCAGACGCTGGCCACACGCCACCTGGCGGGTATCTCGATCATCGCGCCCGACCTGATCGGACATGGCCGATCGTCATGGGCGGCGCCGTGGACGTTGGACGCCAACGTCGCCGCGCTCGCCGATCTGCTCGTCCGGGAGGCCGCACGCCCCGTGGTGGTGGTCGGGCATTCGTTCGGCGCCGCGGTCGCGCTGAAGCTCGCTGCCGTGCGACCGGATCTGGTGGCGTCGATGGTGCTGCTCGACCCGGCCGTGGGCCTCGACGGCGAGTGGATGACGAACATCGCCGACGACATGATGGCCTCGCCGTACTACCTCGACCGCGACGAGGCACGCAATGAGAAGGCCTCGGGCTCCTGGGGTGACGTGGATCCTGCCGAACTGGATGCCGAACTCGACGAGCATCTGGTCGAGCTGCCGGACGGCCGGTGGGGATGGCGGATCAGCATCCCCGCGATGATGTCGTACTGGAGCGAACTGGCTCGCGAGTTCATACTGCCGCACAAGGGAATACGGACGACATTGGTACGCGCCACCCGCACTGACCCGCAGTACGTGACCGACGCGTTGATCGCGGCGCTCGGAGAGCAACTGGGCCCACGGTTCTCGCTCATCGATTTCGACTGCGATCACATGGTGGCCCAGGCGCGGCCCGCCGAGACGGCCGCGGTGATCCGCGAACGGCTCGACCAGGCCTAGCCATGGCCGCGATCACCGACGAACAGGTCGAGACGGTGCGGGCGCTCGTCGCCTCGATTCCGCCCGGGCGAGTTTCTACCTACGGTGACATCGCCTCAGCGGCAGGGCTTTCCAGTCCGCGCATCGTCGGCTGGATCATGCGTACCGACTCGTCCGATCTGCCGTGGCACCGGGTCATCACCGCATCGGGCAGGCCCGCGGCGCACCTGGCCACCCGCCAACTGGAACTGCTGCGCGCCGAAGGTGTGCTGGCCGTCGACGGACGGGTCCCGTTGCGCGACGTCCGGCACAATTTCTAACCGCGAGCAGACGCGAAAGTACCCCAAAAGCCAGGATTTCACGGACCTTTGCGTCTGCTCGCGCGAGAAAGTGAGGCCCCCATAGTCGGCGCCTCAGAGCACCAACCGCACCAGCGCTGCGGTGCGGGCCAAACCCGGAAACGCGGCCGCCGTCGACCGAGGGTGCAACGCGTGCACGGCGAGTCGAAATATCAACGCGCGCAACAACATCTGCGGCCACTCCGGCAGCGGTGCCCAGCGGTCGATCAGCCCGTCGTCGGCCTCGCCCCACGACAGCGCGTCGACCACCACGACCCCGGCCGCCCACGACGCCGGACGCCAGTAGGGCGTGATGTCTGTGATCCCGGGTGCCGCGGTGCCCGCGAAAAGCACTGTGCCGTACAGGTCGCCGTGCACCAGCTGGTTGGGGCTCTTCGCCGGCCTGCGTAGCCCGGCGAGCTGATTGATCAGGTCGATGGAACGCTGCCCGTCCGCCGAGCCCGGTGACACCCGGGCGCCGGGGGGCAGCGACTGCAGCGGCCGTTCCTCCCAGGCCGCCCGGTCGGCGGCGATGAAGACGTCGACGTCGGCCCACGGCGCTACCGGCGGCTGGGTCAGAAACCGCGGGCGCTCCAGCTTGGCCGTCGCCTCATGCAGCCGTACCGCGGCCGAGACCACCTCGTCGTGTCGGGGTTCGGGGGTGCCCGCCACGAAGGTGTCCGCGCGCCAGCCCGCGACCACGTAGCGCCCGTCCGTGGACCGCACCGGTCGAGCGAGCCGGACACCGTCGACGAACAGCGTCTCGCGAACCTTCGCCGACCACGCGGCGCGGGCGTGGTCGGCAACCATCGACAGCACGACTTCGCCGCACCGCCAGCCGCCCTCCCAACCGGCTCCGAGCTGCACGGGACGCAGGCCACTCACGCCGAACGCCGCCAGCACATGGTCCGGCGGCCGTTCGTCAGTCACAGCGTCAGGCTACCGTCGCCGCAGGCCAGAACGGCCTCGCTGATCAGCTGTGTCGCTTTTGTGTCGCTTTTGTGTCGCTTCGCTAGTACATCACCATGTCGGGCTCGAGCTGCTTGGCCCAAGCCACGATCCCGCCCTGCACGTGCATCGCGTCGGCAAACCCGGCCTTCTTCACGATGGCCAGCACCTCGGCCGAGCGCACACCCGTCTTGCAGTACAGCACCGGCGTGCGGTCGACCTGCAATTTGGACAACGCCTCGCCCGACTCGAAGGCGCCCTTCGGAATCAGCTCGGCGCCCTCGATGTGGTTGATGTCCCACTCCACCGGTTCGCGGACGTCGATCAGAGCGAGGTTGCGGCCCGAGTCCAGCAGGTCGCGCAGTTCTCGTGGGGTGATAGTGGATTCGGCCGCGGCCTCGGCGGCCGCATCGGACACCACGCCGCAGAATTCCTCGTAGTCGATCAGCTCGGTGATCTTCGGCGTCGACGGGTCCTTGCGGATGTTGATCGTGCGGTAGGTCATGTCGAGCGCGTCGTAGACCACCAGCCGGCCGAGCAGCGGCTCGCCGATACCGGTGATCAGCTTGATCGCCTCGGTGCCCATCACCGACGCGATCGACGCGCACAGGATCCCCAGCACGCCGCCCTCCGCGCAGGACGGCACCAGCCCCGGTGGCGGCGGCTCGGGGTAGAGATCGCGGTAGTTCAGGCCAAGGCCGCCCGGGGCGTCCTCCCAGAACACCGACACCTGCCCCTCGAACCGGTAAATCGAACCCCATACATACGGCTTGCCTGCCAACACGGCGGCGTCGTTGACCAGGTAGCGGGTCGCGAAGTTGTCGGTACCGTCCAGGATGAGGTCGTACTGCTCGAACAGGTCGACCGCGTTGTCCGGCTCCAGCCGGACCTCGTGCAGCCGCACCTCCACCAGCGGATTGATCTCCCGAATGGAGTCACGCGCGCTCTCGGCCTTGGACCGGCCGATGTCGGACTGCCCGTGGATGATCTGACGTTGCAGGTTGGATTCGTCAACCACATCGAACTCGACGATCCCGATGGTGCCCACTCCCGCCGCGGCGAGGTAAAGCAGCGCCGGGGAGCCCAACCCACCAGCCCCGATAACCAGCACTCGGGCGTTCTTCAGTCGCTTCTGACCGTCCAGGCCCAGGTCGGGAATGATCAGGTGACGGCTGTAGCGCGCGACCTCCTCGCGCGTCAGCTCTGCCGCCGGCTCTACCAGCGGCGGCAACGGTGTAGACACCGATACCCTCCTCGATTCGAAGTCGGGTTGCTTTCCATCACAGGGTTCTCCAGATAGTCACCCAGATCAACGGCAATCACCGCCGAGAGCTTCCCGATGCCTTCTTGCTCCTCGCGTGCGCTGGCCACTACGCGATGGGATACGGCCACGGGTTGGGTTTGCAGGACTTGCCGTCCGGCTTGACCCATTCGGGGTCGAAGCGGGCGTTGTCGTTGTCGTTGGTGGAGAACGTCTGCTGCATCATGATCGGGGCCAGCTGGTCTTTCTCCCCGCACGGCTCATGCCGCTGGTAACCGATGGCGTGGCCGACCTCGTGGTTGATCAGGTACTGCCGGTAGGCACCGACGTCGCCCTGGAAGGGCACCGCGCCACGCACCCAGCGGGCCTCGTTGAGGAATACCCGTGGCTGGCCGTCGGGGCCGAAGGACGGGTTGAAGCAGGACGTCTCGATGGGAATCTCGTAGCCGCAGCCCTCGCGGGCCGTCATCGGTGTGGTCAGCGACACCCGGAAGTCGGGCTGGCCACTATCGATGCGGGTGAATGCGAACTGGGGATTATGCGTCCAGCTCTTCGGGTTGGCCAGCGTTTGGCTGACCATCCTCGCGAAGTTCTCATCGCCGCCGAACGACGTGGTGTCGATGCCGTCCTCGACCTCGACGGTGTAGGTGAACACTTTCGTGGTGCCCTGCCCAACCTGCGGTTCCGCGCCCGGCACGATGCGCCAGGTCCTCGCCCCCGCCTCGCTGTAGGGCCCGCCGTCGGGCAGGATGCCGGTCGGCAGGTTGGCGTCGAACTGAGTCAGCCCTTTGGGCGGTGCACCGACGATCGCCGTGCTGGCCGCGTCGATGGTCGGCGGCCCCTGCACGGGCCCCTGCGCCTCCTGGGGTACGGACCCACCGTTTCCTGTGACGGTCTGGTACACCACCCACACGGTGAGCGCAGCCAGCGCAGGCAGCGCGTAGGCACGCCAGCCGTAGGTGGAGACGAAACGGCCCAGCGAGGTCTGTTTGCGGAACCGGCGCCGGTCCTCCCGATTGGACCTGACCCGCCCGGAATCCTCGGTGAGGGGATCGCGCTGGGCGCGCAGCGGCTCGCGCCACTCGTCGCGGAGCACAGGAACCCGACCCCTGCTTATCTCTTGGTCGTCTCCCCGACCGGCGCTCCGCGTGCGACGCCCCGGGTCGTAGGTCACCGAAACAGGATGGCACAGACCGCGCAGCTTGCACTTCTGGCGCGCCACCGGCCCGAAGACGACCACGAGTGAGGATCGCAGCGAGGTACGAGCGAGGACCGGAGCGAGTGCAAGTCGAGGCATGCAGCTAGGCCGCGGAGCCGTCCTCCTCGCGCGCACCCCTATGAACGGGTAGTACTGTCGATGCGAACGAATCCAGATAGAGGACGTGATGAGCGAGCTCGCCAATGCAACCGAACCGAGGGGCGGCACTTCCGCTGCCAATCGGCGGGGCAGCCGGCTGCCCCGCGACGAGCGCCGCGGGCAGTTACTTGTCGCTGCCAGCGAGGTTTTCGTCGACCGCGGCTATCACGCCGCAGGCATGGACGAGATCGCCGATCGCGCCGGTGTGAGCAAACCCGTTCTGTACCAACACTTCTCATCGAAGCTGGAGCTCTACCTGGCGGTGCTGGCTCGGCATGTCGAAAATCTGGTGTCCGGTGTGCGCCAGGCACTACGCACCACCACCGACAACCGTCAGCGGCTACGGTCGGCCGTGCAGGCGTTCTTCGACTTCATCGAGCACGACAGCCAGGGTTACCGGCTGATCTTCGAGAACGACTACGTCACCGAACCGAAAGTGGCGGCGCAGGTGAAGGTGGCCACCGAGTCCTGCACCGACGCGGTGTTCGACCTGATCAGCCGCGACTCCGGCCTGGAAGCCCATCGCGCCAGGATGATCGCGGTCGGGCTGGTCGCCATCAGCGTCGACTCCGCGCGCTATTGGCTCAACAACGACCGGCCGATCTCCAAGGACGCCGCCGTGGAAGGCACTGTGCAGTTCGCCTGGGGCGGTCTGTCACACGTGCCGCTCACCCGTTCTTGACGGCCTCGGCGCCCACCACGCCAACACCGAAACCCACTCGCCGCACGTCTGCGGCCCCGATCTCGACATAGGCGATCTTGGCCGACTGCACCAGGAATCGTCGGCCCTTCTCGTCGGTCAGCGCCAGCACGCCCGAGTCCTTGGCCAGCGCCTCGGTGATCAGCTTCTCCACCTCGGTCGGAGTCTGCGCGCTGTTGAAGCTGAGCTCGCGCGGGCTGTCCGTGACACCGATCTTGACCTCCACGCTGGACCCTTTCCGTTCGTGTGCGTTCCCCCGAAAGGCTAGTGGAGGCTCTTCGGTCACAGCGAACTGAGTCCGGACCGTTACCGACACGCCAGACTGTTGACCTCAGCTGTCACTTCTGCACCGATAGCATCAGGGCCTGCATCACTCGAACTGACTGGGAATACGCTCATGAACAGGCCTTATTCGCCCTGGTTGACCGAATCGGTCACCGACCGCTATGACCGCACCGGCGCGGACGGCGAGTCTTCGGAGTACAGCGATCTCGAGGACTTCGACGCCTACGCCGACTACGACGACGACGACGACAACTTCGACGACTTCGACGACTTCGGCCGCGAACACGACGACCGCCGCTGGCTATGGGTGGCAGGCGTCGCGGGCATCGTCCTGTTCATCGCATTGGTAGGCACGATGATGATCCTGTCCGGCGGCGACAGCGGCACCACGTCGGCGACGGTGTCACCGTCGACCAGCAGGCCCGCGCCGTACCCCAGCGAGGCGCCGTCGCCCCGCGCAGCGCCGTCGACGAGCGCGCCCCGGGCGCCCTCGGCCACCGCGCTGCCGCCGGAGACCATCACCAGCGTGTCGCCGACGCCGACCACCGCGCCCACCGAGGCCGCGCCGCCGCCTGCCGCGGCGGACCCACGCACCGTCACCTACCGGGTGACCGGCAGCCGCCAGCTCCTGGACCTGGTCACGGTGATCTACACCGACCAGCAGGGCGCGCTGCAGACCGACGTCAACGTCGCGTTGCCGTGGACGAAGCAGGTGGTGCTGGACCCGGGCGTCGAGCTGAGCTCGGTCACCGCGACGAGCGTGGCCGGTCAGCTCAACTGCACGATCACTGACGCCGCAGGCGCCACGCTGGCCGCGCAGAACAACAACTCGATGATCACGAACTGCACCCGCTGAGCGGACTCAGGCCAGGCCCAGCTCCTGCATGCGCGTGCTGTGCGTGTGCTGCAGGCGGTCGAAGAACTCCGTCAACCGGCCCAGCCCGTCGGTGCCCGAGACCACCAGGTCGACGAGCTCGTCATGGTCGGCAAGCACGAACTGGGCCTGGGTGATCGCCTCGCCGAGCAGCCGGCGCGACCACAGCGCCAGCCGGTGCCGCTGCTTCTGACTGGTGGTGACCGCGGCGCGCACCTCGGCGACGACGAACTGCGAGTGACCGGTTTCGGCCAGGACCGAGCGCACCACTGCGGCGACCTCATCGGGCAGCACGTCGGCGATCTCCAGATAGAAATCGGCCGCCAGCGCGTCACCGATGTAGGTCTTCACCAGCGCCTCCAACCAGGTGCTCGGGGTGGTGAGCCGGTGATAGTTCTCCAGCGCGGGCGCGTATCTCGTCATCGCCGCGACCACATCGATGCCCCGGTGCTCCAGCGCATCCCGCAACAACTCGTAGTGGTTCATCTCGGCCGCCGCCATGCTGGCCATGTTGATTCGGCCCCGCAGATTGGGCGCCATCCGCGCCTCGTCGGTGAGCCGGTAGAACGCGGCCACCTCGCCATAGGCCAGCAATGCGAACAACTCGTTGACCCCGGGATGGTCGGCCGACACGCCTGAGCTCACCGAGGTAGGAAGCTGGTCCGGGGATGCCGCAGGCTGCGTCGAACTCATGGCCCAACTGTAGTAGGCGACCGACGCGCCGACCGTCCGGCAAACCCGACCGGTATCATGGGTGCAGGCAGTGGCTGCATGTGGCCTGCACAAGGCTTGAGCCGCTACCGAAGAAATGTGCGTGCACGGAGTTGGCCCGCCTACCTCAGCGCAGGGCCCAGCGAAGATATCTCGTCAAACTCGTGCGCGCGTGGACGCAACGAGGATTGACCCGAAAGGCTTCGGCTACCACGCATGACCCATCTCGATTCCAAACTCAACCCATCATTTGCCCAACTCGGAGTTCGCGACGAAATAGTGCGCGCACTGACCGAAGACGGCATCGAGCATCCGTTTGCCATCCAGGAACTGACCCTGCCGCTCGCGCTGGCGGGCGACGACCTGATCGGGCAGGCCCGCACCGGCATGGGCAAGACCCTCGCATTCGGTGTGCCCCTGCTTCAGGAGATCACCAGCGACACCGAGCGTCCGCTGACGGGCAGCCCGCGCGCGCTTGTCGTGGTGCCCACCCGCGAGCTGTGCCTGCAGGTCTCCGGTGACCTCGCCGAGGCCGCGAAGTACCTCACCGCAGGCGACCGCAAGCTGTCTGTGGTGTCCATCTACGGCGGGCGCGCCTACGAGCCGCAGATCGACGCGCTGCGCGCCGGGGCCGACGTCGTGGTCGGCACCCCGGGCCGGCTGCTCGACCTCGCCCAGCAGGGGCACCTGCAGCTCGGCGGAATCGCCGTGCTGGTGCTCGACGAGGCCGACGAGATGCTCGACCTCGGCTTCCTGCCCGACATCGAGCGCATCCTGCGCCAGATCCCCGAGGCGCGGCAGTCGATGCTGTTCTCGGCGACGATGCCGGACCCGATCATCACGCTGGCCCGCAGCTTCATGAACCAGCCGACACACATCCGCGCCGAGTCGCCGCAGGCCTCGGCCGTGCACACCACCACCGAGCAGTTCGTCTACCGCGCCCATGCGCTGGACAAGGTCGAACTGGTCAGCCGGCTGCTGCAGGTCAGGGCCCGCGGCGCCACCATGATCTTCACCCGCACCAAACGGACCGCGCAGAAGGTCGCCGACGAGCTCGGCGAGCGCGGCTTCAAGGTCGGCGCGGTGCACGGCGACCTCAATCAGGGTGCCCGCGAAAAGGCGCTGAAGTCGTTCCGCACCGGGGACGTCGACGTGCTGGTGGCCACCGACGTGGCCGCCCGCGGCATCGACATCGACGACGTCACCCACGTCATCAACTACCAGATTCCCGAGGACGAGCAGGCCTACGTGCACCGCATCGGCCGCACCGGCCGTGCGGGCAAGACCGGCGTCGCGATCACCCTCGTCGACTGGGATGAGCTGGCGCGCTGGGAGATGATCGACAAGGCGCTGGGTCTCGGCTGCCCCCATCCGGCCGAAACCTATTCCAGCTCATCGCATTTCTACGAGGAGCTCGACATCCCGACCGACGCGACGGGCACGGTCGGCCCCGCAAAGGCCGCCAAGTCCGCGAAGCGTCCGCCGCGCGACGCCGCCGTGAAGGCTCCCGCTCGCACCCGCACCAAGTCGCGTCGCCGCACCCGCGGCGGTGAGCCGGTGAGTGGTCACACCGACGGCGAGAAGGCGGCCCCGGCCGCCGAGAACGGGGAATCACCCGCCGCCGGAACCGAAGGGTCGGGCCGCAAGCGCCGTCGCCGTCGCCCCCGCAAGGCGGCCGCGGCGACCTCCAACTAGCGACAGGGCCCACCGCTCGATCGGAAAGTAGGTAGCGCGGCGGACCCGGGGTCTTAACCCTGGGGGTGAGCGCGTCAAGTTCGTGCCGGGAGCGGCCACTACCCCGTGTGTTGTGGCGTGTCATCGGGTTAGATTGGTGCTACCAATCTAATGTTGTCGGGTGTGGGTGTTACGTTGCGGACGAACGCAAATTTCGCGTTCCAGTGCGCGTATCACGTGGTGTGGTGCCCGAAGTACCGCCGCCGTGTGATCGGCGGTCGGATGGAGCAGCGCCTGAAGGAGATCATCGTTGAGGTGATCGAGGAGAAGGGGGCGTGGTTGATCGAGTTGGAGACCATGCCTGACCACGTGCACCTGTTGGTGGAGGTGGATCCGCAGTTCGGTGTGCACAAGCTGGTGAAGGCCATCAAGGCGCGCTCGTCGCGGGTCTTGCGGGAGGAGTTCCCATGGCTGCGCTCGCGGTTGCCGTCACTGTGGACCAACTCATACTTCGTGGCCACCGTGGGGGGTGCACCGTTGTCGGTGATCAAACGGTACGTCGAAACCCAGAAGGATCGCTGACTCGTGCTGGCGGGTCGGCGGTTTCGGGTCGAGTTCACCGACGAGCAAGCGGTGTTCGCCGAACGGATCGGGGCGGCGTGCCGGGCGGTGTGGAACACCGGGCTGGAACAACGCCGCGAATACCGCCGCCGCGGGGCGTGGATGAACTACGCGCCCCAGGCCAAGGAACTGGCTGAGGCCAAAGTTGAGCACCCATGGTTGAAAGACGTTCCGGGGCATTGTTTGCAGCAGACGCTGATGGATCTGGACCGGGCGTGCAGCACGCATGGCACGTTTCGGGTGCGTTGGCGGTCGGGTCGTCGGTGGGCGCCGTCGTTTCGGTTCCCTGAGGGCTCCAAGATGGTGGTGGAGAAGCTGAACCGCCGGCATGCCCGGGTGAAGTTACCCAAGCTGGGGTGGGTGAAATTCCGAGCGTCCCGCAGCCTGGACGGCGAGGTGATCCGTTCGGCCACCCTGGCCAAAGAGGGCGGGCATTGGTATCTCTCGCTGCTGGTCGACGACGGTGTCGGGGCGCCCACCGTCCACGCGGCGCCCGGCACCGCGGTGGGGGTCGACCGGGGTGTGGTGGTGGCGGTGGCCACCAGCGGCGGCGAGTTGATCGACCGTGTATTCATCACCTGGGGTGAGCAGCGCCGCGCAGCGGTATTGCAGCGCAAACTGTCCCGATCTGCCAAAGGCTCGGCCAACCGTGACAAGACCCGCACGGCCCTGGCGAAGGTACGGGGGCGAGAGCGGCGCCGCCGCGAGGACTTCTGCCAGAAGACCGCTCACCGGTTGGCCCACGCCAACGCTGTGGTGGTACTGGAGAAACTGCCGGTCAAGAACATGACGCGGCGGGCGAAGCCCGCCTTCGACCCGGACAACCCGGGCCGGTATCTGCCCAACGGGGCCGCGGCCAAGTCGGGCCTGAATCGGGCTATCTTGTCGAAAGGCTGGTATCGGTTCGAGCAAGCGTTGCAGTCCGTGTCCCGGTACACCGGGACCACCGTGGTGAAAGTTCCGGCAGCGTTCACGTCGCAACGCTGCTCGGCGTGCGGGCATGTGGACCCGAAATCCCGTGAGAGCCAAGCGGTATTCCGGTGCACCACATGTTCGCGTCCCGCCGAGCACGCGGATGTGAACGCCGCCAAGAACATACTGGCCGCAGGGCTTGCGGTCACCGCCTGCCGAGAAGCCGCCACACCCGCGGGTGTGGCGGTGACGTCGACGCAGGAACCAGCAGGAAACCGCGAGGGACTACTGCTCCAACCCCACTCGGCTAGGGCAGCATGAATGGGTTGGAATCCCCCGGCGTCAGCCGTGGGAAGGATGTCAAGGTCAAACCCGAGCGCCGCACCCGGGCCGACCTGCTGGCCGCCGCGGCCATCGCCGTGGTGGTCGCCGTCGTCGCCGCGCTGATCTGGTGGACCAGCGACGCCAGGGCCACGATCAGCAGGCCGGCCGCGTCGCCGGTCAAGGCCCTCAAGCCCGCCAAGGTGGTCCCGCCGTCGCTGCGGGAGCTGTGGACGGCGGCCAGCCCGAAGACGACGCTGCCGGTGGTGGCCGGGGGCAGCGTGGTTACCGGCAACGGCCGCGACGTCGAGGGCCGCGACCCGGCGACGGGGTCGGTGCTGTGGAGCTATGCCCGCGACGTCGACCTGTGCGGGGTGACGTGGGTGTACAACTACGCGGTGGCGGTCTATCCCGATGGCCGCGGGTGCGGCCAGGTCAGCACCATCGACGGCCAGACCGGTACGCGCGGCCCCAGCCGCACCTCCTACGCCGATCCAGAGGTCGCGCTGTCGTCCGACGGCACCACCGTGCTTTCCGCGGGCGACAGCAGGCTGGAGCTGTGGCGCTCCGACATGGTTCGGATGATCAGCTACGGCTACCTCGACGCCCGGATCAAACCCGACAGCCCTGGGCCGGTGTTGTGCCGGCTGGAGTCGGCGGCGGCCAGCACCGCCGCGGTTTCGGTGCTCGAGGCGTGCCCGGACCAGCCCGACCTGCGGCTGACGGTGCTGCGGCCGGCCGAGGAGGAAGACACCCCCGACCTGAAGTACGTGCCGCTGCAGGATCTCAAGGAGGACTCCGGCGCCAGGGTGATCGCGGTTTCCGACACCACCACGGCCGTCTACGTACCCGGCCCGAAACCATCGGTCATGATCATCGACGAGACCGGTTCGACGACGGCCAACCTGCCGCTGCCCAAGCCGCCGTCGCCGAAGGCCGCCGCATCCCGCCCCGGTGACCTGATCACCTGGTGGACGGGTGACGCGGTGATGGTGTTCGCGGCCGGCGGCATGCAGTACCGCTACACGATCGGGCCCGCAGGCCCACACATCCCGCTCGGCCCGGCGACCATGATGGCGGGGCGGCTGATCGTCCCGGTCAGCGACGGCGTCGGCGTCTACGACCCCGCGACCGGAGTCAACGAGCGCTACATCCCGCTGCGCCGGCCGCCCGCGCAGTCGGCGGTGGTGCCCAGCGTTGCGGGCTCGACCCTGCTCGAACAGCGCGGCGACACGCTGGTCGCTCTGGGCTAGATCTCCGGCGCGAAGGTCGACAGCTCCTTGCCGGTCTTCCAGTGCTTGAGCAGCTCACTGGCCAGTTCCCGATAGGCGCCTGCACCCTTGTTCTTCCTGCTCGCCAGCACTGACGCCCCCGATGCGCTGGCCTCGGCGAACCGCACCGTGCGCGGGATCGGCGGCGCCAACACGGGAAGGTCGTAGCGGTCGGCGACGTCGAGCAGCACGTCGCGGCTGTGGGTGGTGCGGGAGTCGTAGAGCGTGGGCAGCGCGCCCAGCAGTTTCAGGTCGGAGTTGGTGATCTGCTGCACGTCGGTGATGGTGCGCAGGAACTGCCCCACCCCGCGGTGGGCCAGCATCTCGCACTGCAACGGCACGATCACCTCGTCGGCCGCCGTCAGACCGTTCAACGTCAGCACCCCGAGCGACGGCGGACAGTCGATGATCACCACGTCGAAGTCGCTGTCGATCTTGGCCAACGCGCGTTTGAGCGCATACTCCCGGCCTGCCCGCATCAACAGCATCGCCTCGGCACCGGCCAGGTCGATGTTGGCGGGCATCAACGTCATCCCCTCCGACGTGTCGACCAACGCGGTCGCCGGCTCCACCTCACCGAGCAGCACCTCGTGGATCGACACCGGGAGTTTGTCGGGGTCCTGGCCGAGCGAGAACGTCAAACATCCCTGCGGGTCGAGATCGACGAGCAGCACCCGTCGACCCTTCTCCACCATCGCCGCGCCCAACGACGCGACCGTCGTCGTCTTGGCTACCCCACCCTTTTGATTGGCGACCGCAAGTACTCGCGTCACACCGTCCATCCAAGCACGCGCCCGGACACCTCCGCCCGCCGTGGGGCAGAATCGGCGGGGTGTGGGCCCACAGCGAAGCTAGGGGACGTCAGCACCATCGGCTGCTCCTGCTGCGCCATGGCGAGACCGAGTGGTCCCGAAGCGGAAGGCACACCAGCCGCACCGACCTCGAACTCACCGAGATGGGCACCCGACAGGCCAAGGCCGCCGGGGAGACGCTGGTGCAGCTGCAGTTGGACAACCCCTACATCATCAGCAGCCCGCGCAAACGCGCCCTGGTGACCGCCGAACTCGCAGGGCTCACCGTCGACGAGGTCAACCCGCTCATCCGCGAATGGGACTACGGAGACTACGAGGGCACCACCACTCTCGACATCCGCAAGGCCGTGCCGAACTGGCTGGTGTGGACCCACGGTTGTCCCGGTGGTGAGACGACCGCTGCGATGTGCGAACGCGCCGACAACGCGATCGAGTTGGCGTTGACGCACATGGAGTCTCGCGACGTCATCTTCGTCGGACACGGCCATTTCTCCCGCTCGGTGATCACCCGCTGGGTCGAACTGCCCGTCTATGAGGGCATCCGGTTCGCGATGGCCGCGGCATCTATCGCGGTATGCGGCTTCGAGCACGGGCAGCGCCAACTCGCGGCGCTCGGGCTGACCGGATATCCACACCCCACCGTTTTCACGTGACAGCCGACCCCTCGTTCGTTCTCGCGGGCCCCGACGGCGCCGTCATCGCCGATGGCATCCACACCGCGTACCCGCGACTCGCCGACGCACGCGCCGCACTCTCGTCGGGTGACACTCCGATCGTGTTGGGCGCATTGCCCTTTGACATGACGCGACCGGCGGCGCTGATGCGACCGCTTTCCGTCCGGTTCGCCGACGCGCTGCCGGACTGGCCGACCGGCCCGCTGCCATCGGTGCGGATAGAGGCGATGATGCCCGAACCCGACGAGCACCGCGCGCGTATCCGGACCGCGCTGCAGCGGCTCACCGATTCCGACACCGGGCTGCACAAGGTGGTGTTGGCACGTGCGCTGCATCTGGTGGCCGACGGGGCGCTGGATGCGCGAATCATGTTGCGCCGCTTGTCGACCGCCGATCCCACAGCCAACGTGTACTTCGCCGACCTGACCCCGGCGGGTGGCGCGTATTCGGGTACCGCGCTGCTCGGCGCCAGCCCCGAACTGCTGGTTGCGCGCAGCGGCGATCGGGTTGCCTGCAGGCCGTTCGCGGGTTCGGCGCCACGACTGCCGGACCCCGACGCCGACCGGGCCAGTGGCGCGGCGCTGGCGGAGTCGGCCAAGGACCGCCACGAGCACGAACTTGTTGTCGACGCGATGCGCAAGGCCCTCGACCCGCTGTGCGTAGACCTGCAGATTCCACCGACACCGCAGCTCAGCCGCACCGCCGCCGTCTGGCACCTGTCCACGCCGATCACCGGGCGCCTGCGCGAAACATCAACGACCGCTTTGGATCTCGCCGTTGCCCTGCATCCCACTCCGGCCGTCGGCGGAGTGCCCACCGCGGCCGCGGCCGAACTGATCGGCGAGCTCGAGGGTGACCGCGGCTTCTACGCAGGCGCGGTGGGCTGGTGCGACGAGCGAGGCGACGGGCGCTGGGTGGTGTCCATTCGCGGCGCAGCGCTGTCGGCCGACCGCCGCAGCGCCGACGCCCACGCCGGCGGCGGCATCGTCGCCGAATCCGATCCCGACGACGAAGTCGCCGAGACGACAACCAAATTCACCACCATCCTGTCCGCCCTGGAGGTGCAACCATGAACATCCGGCGTGCCCGGCCCGGCGACGAGGCCGAGCTGACCGCGATGATCCACGAGCTCGCCGAATTCGAGCGGGCCAGCCGTGAATGCACCGTCACCGAAACACAGTTGCGTGCCGCGCTTTTCGGTGACACGCCGATAGTGCAGGGCCACATCGCCGAGGTGGACGGCGAAGCGGCGGCGGGCGCGCTGTGGTTTCGCAACTTCTCCACGTGGGACGGCGTCGCCGGCATCTACCTCGAGGACCTGTTCGTCCGCCCGAAATTCCGCCGCCGCGGGTTGGCCCGCGCGATGCTTGCCACCCTGGCCCGCGAATGCGTCGCGAACGGCTACACCCGGCTGTCGTGGGCGGTGCTGGGCTGGAACGTCGACGCGATCGCGCTCTACGACGCCGTCGGCGGGCGCCAGCAGGACGAGTGGATCACCTATCGGGTGTCCGGCCCGGAGTTGTCGCGCTGGCCGGATCCTGAGCCAGCCACTGCAGCGCAGACGGGCTGAACAGCAAGACCAGCGTGACAAGCGCGACGATGCCGACCGGAATGCCGTAGATCCACTGCTGGGAGCCGACGGCCATGTACCAGGCCACCGGCAGCAACAACAACTGCGCGAACACCGCGACGCCACGGCCCCAGCGGCGCCCGGTCCACAGTGCCCACGCCGCCGCGAGTACACCGCCGCTGATGATCGCGAACCACGCGGCGGTTCCGAACTTGTTCAGGCCGGGTTCGTCGGCGCCACCGAATCCGCTCACGACGTAGACCACCGCCGCGACGAGACCCAAAGTGCCCTCGGTGGCCACCAGCACCCCCGCACGACGCACCGCCTTTGGTGCACAGAGTCGATTGGTCATCGTCGTACGGTACCGACGCGACCGCAATCTGCTAGCGTCGGCATCTGCCATCCCACAGGATGGTGAGAGGATGGCAAGCAGATGGGGAGGAGAGGCCATGGCGGAGACCGACAAGAGCGAGAAGATCACTATCAACGTGGGTCTGGTCGACCTCGGGCAGATCGATCTGCTCGTCGATGAAGGCTTCTACGCCAACCGCACGGACTTCATCCGCACAGCGATCCGACGTCAGCTCGACAGCCGAGCGGATTCTGTCAACGACACGGTGACCCGCCGAGCGCTGAAGCTGGGCACACAGCACCTCAGCCGCCGCGACCTGGAAAGTCTCCGCGACGCGGGGCAGACGATCGACCTGCACGTCCTCGGGCTGGCCTCGATCGCCGACGACGTCAGCCCCGAACTCGCGCTGGCGACAATCTCTTCGGTCGAGGTGCTCGGCGCCTTCCGGGCATCGAGGGAAGTCAAGGCAGCGCTCGCCACCCGTACCACCTGAGCTGTTCACCCGACGACGACCAACCGGGTCGACGTCACTATCAGTCCCAGGAGAGGTTCCCATGAACGACTTCCGCATTGCCGGCATGTCAGAAGCGATGAGGCTCACTCGCGCGGGACAGCTGACCGAGGCGGTCGAGGTGCTACAGCGCACGCTGGGGGCCATGCCCCCCGCTGGGGCGGCCGCCACGCCCTTCGCCGGCGGACTGCTCGCGAAGCTGCGGGCCAAGCTGAACCCAAAGCCCGGCGCAGCTACTGCGGCCACCGCACCAGGAGGTGAGATCCGCCACTTGAACCATGCCGAAGCAGCCGGGACCAGAACCTACGACCTCTATATCCCCAGCGGCTACACCGGCGCGCCGGTGCCCCTTGTCGTCATGCTGCACGGAGGCAGACAGAACGTCACCGACTTCGCCGCCGGCACTCGAATGAACGACCTTGCCGAGAAGCACACGTTCCTCGTCGCCTATCCGCAGCAGTCCGCGGCTGCCAATCGGGGGGGCTACTGGAACTGGTTCTCCCCCGCAGACCAACGGGCCGGCGCAGGCGAGCCCGCGATCATCGCAGGCATCACCCGTCAGATCATGGCCGACCACGAGGTCGAACCCGGCCGAGTGTATGTCGCCGGACTCTCCGCAGGCGGCGCGATGGCCGCGGTGATGGCCGCGACGTATCCGGAGCTCTACACAGGCGTCGGCGTGCATTCCGGTATCGCCTACGGCGCTGCAGGAGACGTCGCGTCGGCGTTCGTTGCCATGCGAACCGGCGGCTCGCCGGTACCGGGCGGCCGAGTGCCATTGATCGTGTTCCACGGTGACCGCGACGGGATCGTCGCGCCGGTGAACGGGCAGAACCTCGTGGCCGCCCGGCTTGCCACGGCCGATACCTCGGTGTCAGACACGATCCATCTCGATGAGCGAACCACCGGCGGGCACGCCTGCACCCAGACCGTGCACACCGACGTGAACGGCGTCGTTCTCGCTGAGTCCTGGACCGTGCACGGAGGCGGGCACGCCTGGTCCGGCGGGAGCCCGGTCGGGTCCTACACCGACCCGTTGGGCCCTGACGCGTCCGCCGAGATGGTCCGGTTCTTTCTCGCGCAGAGCCGCGAGCAAAGCTGAGAACTCGGCCGCCAACGCCGGGATAGGCTCTTGACTCGTGCGCGCCGTGCTGATCGTCAACCCCAACGCGACGTCGACCACCCCCGCCGGTCGCGACCTGCTCGCCCACGCGCTGGAGAGCCGGGTCAAGCTGACCGTCGTACACACCGACCACCGCGGCCACGCCATCGACATCGCCCGCGACGCCGCCCGCGACGGGATCGACGTGCTCATCGTGCACGGCGGCGACGGCACGGTGAACGAGGTGGTCAACGGGGTGCTGGGCGAATGCGGCCGGGTCGCCCCACCCCGATGCGCCGGCGGTCGGCGGTGGTGCCCGGCGGATCGGCGAACGTGTTCGCGCGGGCGCTGGGCATCAGTCCCGACCCGATCGAGGCCACCAACCAGCTCGTCGACCTGCTCGGCGAGCACCGCCGAACGAAGTCGTGGCGGCGCATCGGGCTGATGGACTGCGGCGAACGCTGGGCGGTGTTCACCGCCGGGATGGGCGTCGACGGTGACGTCGTGGCGGCCGTCGAGGCCCAGCGGGACAAGGGCCGCAAGGTCACCGCCGCGCGCTATGTCCGGGTGGCGGTGCGCGAGATGCTGGCCAATGCCCGCAAGGAGCCGTCGCTGACCCTGCACCTGCCCGACGGGGACACGGTGTCCGGCGTGCACTTCGCGTTCGTGTCCAACTCCAGCCCGTGGACCTACGCCAACACCCGGCCGGTGTGGACCAATCCGGACCACCACCTTCGAGACGGGCCTGGGCGTGTTCGCGATCACCAGCATGAACGTCTGGGCGAACCTGCGTGCTGGTGCGACAGATGCTGGCGCAAAAAGCCCAAGATCAGCGCCAAGCACCTGATCCGCGACGACGACGTGCCGTGGGTGCGGGTCACGCAGTGACACCCCGGTCGCGTGCCAGATCGACGGTGATTATCTCGGACTGCGGGACGACATGACGTTCCGGGCGGTTCCGGAAGCCCTCGGCGTGGTCGCGCCACCCGCAAAAACCCTGTGACCAGCGAAAAACGGCGCTAAATCGGCCTATTTAGGGCGCAAGTGGGTTAAGTGTAGTACAAACGAGTAAGGGCCTTGCTGACAGTGCTCGGTAGTGAGATTGCCCACGTGTTAACGAGTCGCTATTGACATCTGTTCGAGCCTGTGAAACGATCGGAGTAAGCAACAGTGCAGAAACATTTGTGTGCACGCGTTAACAGCCGAAGAAAAGCTCGTGCGCTTGCTGCGCACATAGTAAGGAGTAGCGACAAATGGATTGGCGCCACAAGGCGGTCTGTCGTGACGAGGATCCGGAACTGTTCTTCCCGGTGGGGAACAGCGGCCCGGCGCTCGCGCAGATCGCTGACGCGAAGCTCGTCTGTAACCGGTGCCCGGTGACGACGGAGTGCCTGACCTGGGCTTTGGACTCCGGCCAGGACGCCGGCGTCTGGGGCGGCATGAGCGAGGACGAGCGGCGCGCGCTCAAGCGTCGCAACGCCCGCACCCGGGCCCGCAGCGGCGTCTGAGCCTCACTTCGCAGCTACTAAGATCGCGGCCCCGGCAAATGCCCGGGGCCGCGACTTTCTGATTTGCAATTGTCGTGTCCGTCACATTTGCTATTGCGGAACTCGCGAGCTGGAACGCCGGCCGAGTGGCACCCGCAACACCACATCGGTCCCGCCGCCGGGAACGTCGTGCATTCCCAGCGAGCCGTCGAGTTCCGCGGTGACCAGGGTCCGCACGATCTGCAGGCCCAGCCGGTCGGACTTCTCCAGGCTGAAACCGTCGGGCAGCCCGCGCCCGTCGTCGTGCACGACGACATCGAGCCAGCGCGCCGACCGCTCGGCCCGGATGGTCACACAGCCCTGTTTGGCCGACGACTCGAAGGCGTGCTCGATGGCGTTCTGCACCAGTTCGGTCACCACCATGACCAGGCGGTGGCCCGGTCGGCGTCGAGCACGCCCAGCGTCGCCGTCCCGGTTGATCCGGATCGGGCGTGTCGACGCGGGCCACGTCGTTCATGATCGGCAGGATCCGGTCGATCACCTCGTCGAGGTTGACCTCCTCGTCCACCGACATCGACAACGCCTCGTGCACCTGCGCGATCGACGCCACCCGGCGCACCGACTCCATCAGCGCCTCGCGGGCCTCCTCGTTGCTGGTGCGGCGGGCCTGCAGCCGCAGCAGCGCGGCGACGGTCTGCAGGTTGTTCTTCACCCGGTGGTGGATCTCGCGGATGGTCGCGTCCTTGGACAGCAGCGCGCGGTCGCGGCGCTTCACCTCGGTGACGTCCCGGATCAGCACCGCCGCCCCGGCAGCGGCGCCGTGCACCACCAGCGGCAGCGTGCGCAGCAGCACCGCGGCGCCGCCGGCGTCGACCTCCATCCGCATGCTCGACCCGCCGGCCAGCGAGTCGCGCACGTGCTCGGCCAGCTCCTGCGCCTCGAACGGGTCGGAGATCAGCGGCCGGGTGATGGCGACCAGGTTGTGGCCCTCCAGCTCGCGCGGTCAGGCCCATGCGGTGGTAGGCCGACAGCGCGTTCGGGCTGGCGATAGGCGACGACACCGTCGACGTCGAGCCGGATGAAACCGTCACCGACCCGCGGGCTGGACCGCGACATCGCCAGGTCGCCGACGTTGGGAAACGTGCCCTCGGACAGCATGTGCAGCAGGTCTGCCCGCGCAGTCCAGGTAGGCCCGCTCCAGCGGCGCGGACGTGCGCCGCTCGGCCAGCGCGGTCTGGTGGGTCAGCACGGCCACCACCTGGTTGCTGTAGCGGACCGGGACGGCCTCGACGAGATCGATGCCGGGTTCGCGCAGAATCCGGTTGTCGCTCGTCGCCGCGGCCGATCGCGCCGGAGGTGAACGCCGAGGTCACCAGGGGCAGCTCACCGTCGGCGCCGACGACGGTGCCGACCGCGTCGGTCAGCAGGACGGTCGGTGCGGTGTTGGGCCGGCACTGCGCCACGCACACCAGCGCGCCGTCGTCGCGGCGCACCCACATCAGGTAGTCGGCGAACGAGAGGTCCGCCAGCAGCTGCCACTCGCCGACCACCGCATGCAGGTGGTCCACGGCGCTGCCCGGCAGCATCGTGTGCTCGGCGAGCAGGTCACCGAGGGTGGACACGGGGCTAGTCCCCGATCACGGCAATGAGGTCGCCGGCCTGGATGACGTCGCCCACGGACACGCTGACCTCGGCTGATGGTGCCGGCCGACCTCGGCCAGCACCGGGATCTCCATCTTCATCGACTCCAGAAGCACCAGGGTGTCGCCCTCGCCGATCTGGTCGCCCTTGCTGACCACGACCTCGAGCACACTGGCCACGATCTCGGCGCGAACATCCTCGGCCATCTTCACCCCACTCTTCGGCTGCTGAACATGCCGCTCTATCGAACCACAACACCGGGTGGGCAGAGGTGTCACCGACCCGTGAGACACTGGGCCAAACGCGCCCACCGGATACGGGCTGCACAAACCCCTGACCAGACGGAGGTACATCATGGCCAAGCGTGGCCGTAAGAAGCGTGACCGCAAGCACAGCAAGGCCAACCACGGCAAGCGGCCCAACGCCGGTTCGAAGTCGGTGCGCTAGCCCCGGATGATCGTGGTTTGGCTGATCTCCAGGCGCAGCCGCTCCAGCAGCCCATCGGGCGCCTTCTCCCCGCTGCATTTCATGGCGATCAGCTTCTTGATCCGCTCCTCGACCCCGTAGTGCCGCAGGCACGTCGGGCACTCCTCGAGGTGATGCTGGAGCTTGTCGCGGGTCTCCGCCGTGCATTCGCCGTCGAGCAGCGTCCACACCTCGGCGATCACCGCAGCGCATTCGGGGTGCTCGGGGTCGACCGGGTCCATCGGCGGCGCCAGCTCGTCGTCGTCGCTCATGACGACACCTCCTCGGGCGTGTCGAGCTGGCCCCGGTTGAATCCGCGATCCTTGGCGACGTCGGCCAGCAGCGCGCGCAGCTGGCGCCTGCCCCGGTGCAGCCGGGACATCACCGTCCCGATCGGCGTATCCATGATTTCGGCGATCTCCTTGTACGGGAAGCCCTCGACGTCGGCGTAGTACACCGCCATCCGGAACTCCTCCGGCAATGCCTGCAGAGCTTCCTTGATCTCGGTGTCGGGCAGCGCTTCGAGGGCCTCGACCTCGGCCGAGCGCAGCCCGGTCGAGGAGTGCTCGGCGTTGGCCGCCAGCTGCCAGTCGGTGATCTCCTCGGTCGGATACTCCGCCGGCTGGCGCTGCTTCTTGCGGTAGCTGTTGATGTAGGTGTTGGTCAGAATCCGGTACAGCCACGCCTTGAGGTTGGTGCCCTCGCGGAAGGACCGGAAGCCGGCGTAGGCCTTCACCATCGTTTCCTGCAGCAAGTCTTCGGCGTCGGCCGGGTTGCGTGTCATCCGCAGCGCACCACCGTAGAGCTGGTCGAGCAGCGGGATCGCATCGCGCTCGAACCGCGCGGACAGCTCCGCGTCGGACTCCTCGGCTCTCACGGGCGCCGACGTTTCTGGCGTCGCCCCGTCGATGTCGCTCATGGTGGGGAACACCGTCCCTTCCGTAGAGGCGCCGCCGAACAGGCGTCACGGTGCGCCGTCAATGGCCAACGTCGGCACCTAGGTACCCCCTTCACTCGATCCTAGAGGTTGAGGACGACATCTCTTCTTCGCTGGCCCCAATAACAGCAGGAACCGCCCCGGTTGTTCCCTGGTTAGTCTGGGGTGGGACCGCGTGCTGTGCAGCGCGGGCAAGCGCGGCTGGGACGTCGCGGTGCACCCGCAGGACCTCATTGCACTCACCAACGCGGTGACCGCCGATATCCGCGCGTCCTAGTGTGGTCTCATGTCCCTTGAAGGCAAGACCATGTTCATATCCGGCGCCAGCCGCGGCATCGGCCTGGCGATCGCCAAGAAGGCCGCCGCCGACGGCGCCAACATCGCGCTGATCGCCAAGACCGCCGAACCCCATCCCAAGCTGGCGGGCACCGTGTACACCGCCGCCGAGGAGATCGAGGAGGCAGGCGGGCAGGCCCTGCCGATCGTCGGGGACATCCGCGACGGCGACTCGGTGGCCGATGCGGTGGCCAAGACCGTCGAGAAGTTCGGCGGCATCGACATCTGCGTCAACAACGCCTCGGCGATCAACCTCGGCTCCATCACCGAGGTTCCGCTCAAGCGGTTCGATCTGATGAACGGCATCCAGGTGCGCGGCACGTACGCGGTGTCGCAGGCCTGCATCCCGCACATGGTGGGCCGGGAGAACCCGCACATCCTCACCCTGTCGCCGCCGGTGCGGCTGGAGCCGAAGTGGCTAAAGCCTACCGCGTACATGATGGCCAAATACGGAATGTCGTTGTGCGCCTTGGCGATGGCCGAGGAACTGCGCGGCGAAGGTATCGCGTCGAACACGTTGTGGCCGCGCACGATGGTGGCCACCGCCGCGGTGCAGAACCTGCTCGGCGGCGACGAGGCGATGGGCCGGGCGCGCAAGCCCGACGTTTATGCCGACGCCGCCTACGCGGTCCTGAACAAACCGGCGCGCGAGTACACCGGCAACGCCCTGCTGTGCGAGGACGTGCTGCTCGAGTCGGGCGTCACCGACCTGTCGGTGTACGACTGCGTGCCCGGTGCGGAACTCGGCGTCGACCTGTGGGTCGATACGCCCAATCCGCCAGGATACAAAGGGCCTTAATCGAAATCGATGATGCCGCGGATGTTTCGGCCTTCGCGCATATCGGTGATGGCGTCATTGATCTGGTCGAGCCGATAGCGACGCGTCACCAGCTCGTCGAGCTTGAGATGGCCGTTGCGGTACATCGACAACAGCATCGGCATGCTCGCGCGTGGATTCATCCCGCCGTAGATCAGCCCCTTGAGCGTCTTGCAGGACTGAATGAAGTCGACGAGTATCAGCGGCACGATATTCACGTCGAATTTCGGGACTGCAGTCATCAGGCAGGTGCCGCCCTTCCGGGTCAGCATCAATGCGGGAGCCAGCAGCTCGGCGTGGAGCACACTCGGCGTCAGCACCACCCGGTCCGCCATCACTCCCATGGTGAGCTCGCGAACCAACGGTATGGCTTCCTCGACCGATGGACTCGTATCGGTCGCGCCGAAGAACTTGGCCGTATCACGTTTGAACTCAACGGGATCCACCGCGATCACGGCGTTGGCGCCCGCGCCGCGGGCACCCTGGACGGCGTTGATCCCGACGCCGCCGGTGCCGACGATGACGACGGTGTCGCCGACTTCCGTTCCGACGCCGACGGTTCCAGAGCCCCAACCCGTCGTCACGCCGCACGACACCAGGGAAGCCGCCTCGAACGGAATCGAGTCGTCGATCTTGATCACCGACTCTTCGGCGAGAACGGCGTACTCGGCGAACGTGCCGAGTTGCGTCATCGCGGTGAGGTCCTCGTCGCCGAGGTGACGTCTCGAGGTGCCGTCCGTCGTCATCTCCTTGGCCAACATCATGGCTCCGTTGTCGCATAGATATGTCATGCCCGACACGCACCATCGACACGACCCACACGCGGCTATGAACGAAAAAGCGACTCGATCACCGGGCTTCACGGACCGGACGCCGGGGCCGACCTCCTCGACCACGCCCGCACCTTCGTGACCACCGAGCATCGGGAAATATTCGGGTACCGGCGCACCGGTGGACTCCATGATCGCCGCAAGGGTCGGTGTGGGAATCATGTCGCCGGTGGTGAAGTGGTCATCGGAATGGCAGATTCCGGCGACCGCCATCTTCACCAGCACCTCGCCCTCGCGGGGCGGGTCCAGTGTTATCTCCTGGACCTCCCAGTCCTGGCCGACGCCCCGCAGGATGGCACCCCGACACTTCATCGCGAACCTCCCCGCGGCTTGATGCCGAACCGTCGCAAACCGCGAGCGCTGGCCGCCCTGATAATGCCGGTGGCGAACCTCCCCTTGCGCCGCGAGTAGGGATACCAGAGCATCTCGCGCGACTGAGTCGGGATCCGCGGTGTTGTGATGGCTTGGGCCCGGCAGTATTTCAAGAGACCGGCGGCGCCACCGTTGCGAGCACCGACTCCGGAGTTCTTCCATCCGCCCATCGGCAGCGCGAAGCTGAACGACGCCATCATGACGTCGTTGACGTTGACGGAGCCCGTTTCGAGCCGCCGCGCCACCCGCTCCCCGCGCGCGGCATCTCGCGTCCACACCGAGCCCGACAGCCCGTAGTTGGAATCGTTGGCCAGCCGAATCGCTTCCTCTTCGTTGGCCACCTTGACCACGGGCAGGGTGGGTCCGAACGTTTCCTCGGTCATGCAGGCCATCTCCGAGGTGACGTCGGCAAGTACCGTCGGTTCGAAGAACGTGCCGACGCCGGTTGGCTTGCCGCCCGTTGTCACGCGTGCGCCTTCGGCAACCGCCCCGTCGACGTGGCGCTGCACGAGATCGCGTTGCGCGGCGGTGGCCATGGCTCCGACATCGACTCGGTGCCGATGGTCGTCCTTGCCCTCTCGCAGTTGGCCAACCTTGTCGGTGAGCTTTTCGACGAACTCGTCGTATACCGGCTCCTCGACGTAGACCCGTTCGACCGATATGCATGCCTGTCCCGAGTTGAACATTCCGCCCCAGGTGATGCCATTGGCGGCGCGTTCGAGGTCGGCATCGGCCAGCACAATCGCCGGGTCCTTGCCGCCGAGTTCGAGGCTGTACGGGATCAGTCGCTCAGCACAGGCGACGGCGACCTTTCGGCCGGTGGCGGTCGATCCGGTGAACTGCACGAAATCGGAGTTGGCGACCACAGCGGCACCCGTACCGCCGAGCCCGGTCGCCAGCGCGAGTACCGGAGGAGCACCGATCTCGGTCCACCCGCGTACGAATTCGACCGCGCTCAGCGGCGTGACCTCGGACGGCTTGAGCAGCACGGAGGCACCCGCCGCCAGTGCGGGAACCGCGTCGATGGCGGGCATGGCGAACGGGAAGTTCCACGGCGTGATCATTCCGACGACCGGGTACGGCCGGTATGCGGTGGTCAGTCGCTTGACCTTGGTCAGCGGATTGTGCGGCTTGGGATGGGCGTCGGCCAGGAACGCCTCGGCGTTGCGAGCCCAATACTTCAGGCCGTCGGCGGACATCGGCACCTCTATTGCGGCCTCCGATCGCGGCTTACCGGACTCCGCCTGAAGAACGTCGGTGATGTGCTCGGCGTTGTCGAGCATCCAGTCCTGGAACTTCAGCAGCCACGGCTTTCGGCCCTTGGCGCCCATCGCCTCCCACTCGGGTTGGAACAGCCGCAGATCGCGTGCCTTGGCGGCGACGGTTTCTGGCGTATCTGCGGGAACAGCGCCGACGACGGAGCCGTCGGCCGGATTGCGTACTTCAATGGTGGTGAGCTGCTGCGGTTTGGCGTGCAGATCGGTCATGGAAAGAAGCCTGCCCCAGTCGGTGTGCCGCTGACTGAGTAATCGACTACTTGACCCGCATTGGTCGGCCGAATCGTGCGTGCACCCCTGACGAGTAGAGCGCGCGCAGCCGATCCCCCGCCACGGGTATGCCGCCAGCCTCCAACAGATCGTCGTCCAACTCGACGACCTCGGCGGCCTGCAGCGGAAACGGCCCGTGCTCGTTGGGCACCCACCACGTTCGCCCCGCCTTGCGTGTGTGCGCACCCCACCGGGCGGTGAGCCAGACTTCCAGCGGCGTGGGTTGCACCGCGTCGCCGACGCGCACGGTCAGCCTGCTGCGCAGACCACGCCGTGGCCACCGGCGTTCGCTGTCATACGAGATGGACTCGCCGGACCGCGTGATGCGCATCCTCGCCCAGGTGTACGGCACACCGAGTGCTGTGCGGATCACGGGCACGACGGCCAGGCGCGCCGTTTCCAGTGACCGGAACAGCACGCCGTGGCGTCCGGCCGCGTCGATCGAGTACAGCCGGATGTTCGTCTCGTGAAAGGTGCCGAAGTACGGCAGCGGCAGGACGGTGCCCAGCGCGGTGCGTCGCATGGTAAACGGGACCAGCCCCGCGTACGTCAGCCCGTCGGCGAAAACGTCCGGGCGGGTCCCCGGCGGATACAAATGCGCGACGGCCTGCGGCCGCACCGGCCAGTGGACGAACGTCAGATCGGCCCAGTGTTGACCGATGAACACGGGCCGGGGCAGCGGCGGTGCGGTGACCGGAAAACCGGCCAATGACGTCACCACGCAATCGTGACACGCTTGAGCTAATGTCCTCCCCGACGATCTGGTCAGCAGGCCGATACCAGGCCGTTGGCGAGCGCATCGCACCCATCGCCGCCGAAGTCGTCGCCGCCGTGGATCGCCGCAGGCCCGTCCGCGATGCCGCCCTGGTCGATCTGGCCTGCGGCACCGGAAACGCCGCCGGTGCGGCCGTCGCCGCAGGGGCACGGGTGACGGCCGTGGACATCACACCCGAACTGATCGCCATCGGCGAGCAGCGTCCCGATGTCGGGCCGGTCAGTTGGGTGACGGCCGATGCCGCCGACACCGGACTGCCGACCGGATCGTTCGACGCGGCCGTGTCGAACATGGGCATCATCTTCGTCGAGCCCACCCGCCAGGTCGCCGAGGTCGCCCGCCTGCTCAAGCCGGGCGGCGTCTTCGGGTTCTCGTCGTGGGTGCCCGACCCGGCCAACCCGTTCTTCAGCCCGATCGCCGCGGTCCTCGGTCCGCCGCCCGCGTCGGGATACTCGCCGGACCAGTGGGGTGACGCCGACACCATCACCAACCGGCTGGCGGCAGATTTCGACGACGTCGAGATCGAACAAGGCAGCCACACATGGCAATTGGGGACGATCGATGAGGCCGTCTTCTTCCTGACGCGCGAGTCGCCGATGCACGTCTCGGTGCTCAACAGCGTCGACGACGCCAAGCGCGACCAGCTGGTCGCGGCATTCGAGGACGCTATGCGCGCCCACGTCGGCACGGACGGCAACGTGTCGTACGACGCGCCGTATCTGGTGGTGACGGCCCTGCGGCGGTGAGGCCTACAGCAGCGTCGCTTGCTCCGGTTCCGGCCTGGCCGGTTCGATCAGCTCGGGCCCGTTGTTGCGGATGCTGTTGACCAGCCGCGACACCTCGCGGATCTCGATGCGGTCCAGGTCGCCGTGGCCGCGCAGCAGTCCCTCGTCGACGGGCGCGTCCGGGTCGAGCCAGCGGTCCCAGTCGCTCTTGCTGATCGTCAGCGGCATCCGGTCGTGAATCTCGGCCAGCGGACCGGCCGCGTCGGTGGTGATGATCGTGCAGCTGAGCAGCGGCGGGCTGTCCTTCGGAGCACCCCTGGGTCGCCATGTCGACCACAGCCCCGCCATGAACAGCAACTCCCCGTCGGCGCCGTACATGTAGAACGGCGTCTTCGGCGCCTTCTTGCCGGACACGGTTTCCCCGTTGGGCCGCCACTCGTACCAGCCGTCCATCGGGACCAGGCAGCGCTTGCCCTTCGCCGAATTGCGGAACGCGGGCGAGCTGGTGACCTTCTCGGCGCGGGCATTGATCAGCAGCGGGCCCTTGGTGTCCGGACCGCCGTCCTTTCCCTCCTTGGCCCACGGCGGCACCAGCCCCCAGCGCATCAACCGCACCCGCCGCGTCGACTCGTCGTCGGGCTCGCTGTGCCGTTTCACCACGGTGCTGATCGTGGTGGTCGGTGCGACGTTGTAGTTGGGGCCGCTGGAGTCCTTCTGGGCAGACGTTGCTTCGTCAATCGCCTGGATCTTCTCCGCCAGCAGCGCCGGATCGGTGGTCACCGCGAATCGCCCACACATATATCCCATGGTGGCAGAAACGGGCGACAAGGCCACGCCCAACGAGGCATGTTAGTGAATTGCAGCCGCGGCGGAGCCGAGCGCTCACCCTTGTACAAATTTGAGGCCTGAAACCGTACAACGGTGTGCGCTCGCGGGTCTGGATCTTTGCGGGTGGACATAGGCCGCAGTGAATCCTGGAAATTAGACCGCGCAGCACGCCAAAAGGCAGGATGGTGCTGTGAGTAGTACCTGGCCGGCACCGACGGCGCCGAGCCCTGTGCACGCCACGGTGACGGTGCCCGGCTCGAAGTCGCAGACCAACCGGGCGCTGGTGCTGGCGGCGCTGGCCACCGCGCAAGGGAAGTCGACGATCAGCGGCGCGCTGCGCAGCCGCGACACCGACCTGATGATCGGCGCCGTACGCACGCTCGGCGTCACCGTCGACGGCGACGGCACCGAGTTGACGGTCAGCGGCCGAATCGCCCCATCCCCCGGTGTCCGGGTGGACTGCGGTCTGGCGGGCACGGTGCTGCGGTTCGTGCCGCCGGTGGCGGCGCTGGGCACCGAATCGGTGGCGTTCGACGGTGACGAGCAGGCCCGGGCTCGCCCGATCGCACCGCTGCTGGATGCGTTGCGCCGCCTCGGTGTGGACATCGACGGCGACGGCCTGCCGTTCTCGGTTCGGGGCGCCGGTTCGGTGGCGGGCGGCACCGTCGAGATCGACGCGTCGGCCTCGTCGCAGTTCGTGTCCGGGCTGCTGCTGTCGGGTGCGTCGTTCACCGACGGGCTGACCATCGTGCACACCGGCGAGTCGGTGCCGTCTGCGCCGCACGTGGCGATGACCATCGCGATGCTGCGCGACGCAGGCGTCGACGTCGACGACACCCAGACCAACCGGTGGGAGGTCTCCCCCGGCCCAATCGCCGCGCGCCACTGGGTGATTGAGCCCGACCTGTCCAACGCGGTGCCGTTCCTGGCCGCCGCGGTGGTCAGCGGCGGAAGCGGTGCGGATAACGGGTTGGCCGCAGGTCAGCACACAGCCCGCCGACGCCATCCTGGCAATCCTGGAGAAGCTGGGTTCGGTTGTGCGGCAAGGCAGTTCCTACCTCGAAGTGCAGGGCACCCCGGCCTACGGCGGCTTCGACGTCGACCTGCACGATGTCGGCGAGCTGACACCTGCGGTGGCGGCGCTGGCCGCGCTGGCCGCGCCGGGTTCGGTGTCGCAGCTGAGCGGGGTCGCCCATCTGCGCGGCCATGAGACCGACCGGCTGGCGGCGCTGAGCGCCGAAATCAACGGCCTCGGCGGGCAATGCGATGAGACGCCCGACGGTCTGGTGATCACCGCGCAGCCGCTGCACGGCGGCCTGTGGCGGTCCTACGCCGACCACCGGATGGCGACGGCGGGTGCGATCGTCGGTCTGCGGGTGCCAGGAGTCGAGGTGGAGGACATCGGCACCACCGCCAAGACGCTGCCGGAGTTCCCTCAGATGTGGGCCGGCATGCTGGCAGGCCAGGCGGGCACTTGAGCGCTCGGGAGTACGACGAGTCCGACGTCCGGATCCGGCCGGGTCGGGGCTCGCGCCCGCGAACCAAGACCCGGCCCGACCATGCCGACGCCCAGGAGGCCATGGTGGTGACGGTCGACCGCGGACGGTGGGGCTGTGCGCTCGGCCGTGATCCCGACCGCCCGGTCACCGCCATGCGGGCAAGGGAATTGGGCCGAACCCCGATCGTGGTCGGCGACGACGTCGGCGTGGTGGGAGACCTGTCCGGCCGCACGGACGCCCTGGCGCGCATCGTGCGCCGTGGTGAACGCCGAACCGTGTTGCGCCGCACCGCCGACGACACCGACCCGACCGAACGCGTCGTCGTCGCCAACGCCGACCAGCTGCTGATGGTGGTCGCGCTGGCCGACCCGCCGCCGCGCACCGGTCTCGTCGAACGCGCGCTGATCGCCGCATACGCCGGCGGCCTGACACCGATCCTGTGCCTGACCAAAACCGACCTCGCTCCGCCGGAGCCGTTCGCCGCGCAGTTCGCCGACCTCGACCTGACCATCGCCACCGCAGGCCGCGACGACCCGCTCGACGCCGTCGCGCCGCTGCTGGCCGACAAGGTGACGGTGCTGCTCGGCCACTCCGGCGTCGGCAAGTCCACGCTGGTGAATCGCCTGGTGCCCGAGGCGGATCGCGCGATCGGCGTGGTCTCCGGCGTCGGCAAGGGGCGGCACACGTCGTCGCAATCGGTGGCGCTGCCGCTGGAGGGTTCCGGCTGGGTCATCGACACGCCTGGGATCCGGTCGTTCGGGCTGGCCCATATCGAGCCCGACGACGTGCTGTTGGCGTTCTCCGATCTGGCCGAGGCGATCAAGGACTGCCCCCGCGGCTGTGGCCACCTGGGCCCGCCCGCCGACCCCGGGTGCGCGCTTGACACGCTGACCGGGCCTGCGGCGGGCCGCGTCACTGCCGCTCGGCGGCTGCTGGCGGCGCTGAGGGAGGGCTAATGGCCGAACGTGAGCTTGTGCGTCACTTCTTGTGAAGTTTTCGAGCATGAGCTCACGTTCGACTTAGCCACATCAAAAAGAGGGTCTATCAGCGGATGTAGTTCGGCTGCAGGCTCTCGATGTGCCAGACACCGTGGTGGTTGTGCCGGCCCGGCCTCGCCTCGGGGGCGGGGTGGGCCTTGACGTCCGGCCAATACGAGTGGCCGGGGCCGGAGGGCTCGGCCGAGGTCACGGCGTTGGCCATGCCGGCCAGGCCGAGAGCGGCTCCGCCGATGATGCCAGCCGAGACGACCGGAATCGCGATGTAGCGTGCGATCATGTTCTTGTTCATTTCGAGTTCTCCTGTGTGAGTTCGTTTTTCGCTTCCTACGCCGGTGTGTTCCGGCGATGACTCAAGGCTGCCGGAGCCAGGCCGTTCGGTCTGTCGGGCGATCGGGCCGACACCCGGATGAATCGCGTGTCCCCCGATCGGGGGAATGAATCACACCGGCTGGAAGTTTGATCGGTTCAGGTATCGGGCAGGCCGATGACAAAGGAGGACCACATCGTGAGCCACGTACCCGCAATTGACCTGAACGACGGCGCGAAAATCCCTCAGCTGGGCTTCGGCGTTTTCCAGATCGACCCCGACGAGACCGCGGATACGGTGAAGACCGCGCTCGACATCGGCTACCGCCACATCGACACCGCGGAGATGTACCAGAACGAACGTGGCGTCGGCCAGGGCATCCGCGAAGCCGGCGTCGACCGCGCCGACGTGTTCGTCACGAGCAAGCTCAACAATGGCTTTCACGAGCCCGACGACGCCCGTCGCGCCTTCGACGGCACGCTCGACGCGCTCGGCTTCGACTACGTCGACCTGTTCCTGATCCACTGGCCGCTGCCGACGCTGTATGACGGCGATTTCGTCTCGACCTGGCAGACGCTCGAGGAGTTCAAGAAAGACGGGCGCGCACGCAGCATCGGGGTATCGAACTTCCAGACCGCCCACCTCCAGCGACTGGCCAAGGAGACCGACACAGTGCCCGCGGTGAACCAGATCGAGGCACACCCGTACTTCAGCAACAACGAGGTGCGTGCCTACGGCGAGAAGCACGGCATCGCCACGGAGGCGTGGTCACCGATCGCGCAGGGCAAGGTGCTCGACGACCCGGTCGTGGCGGGCATCGCCAAGGCGACGGCCAAGTCGCCCGCTCAGGTGGTGTTGCGCTGGCACATCCAGCGCGGCGACATCGTGTTCCCGAAATCGGTTACACCACAACGCATCAAGGACAACTTCGACATCTTCGACTTCGAACTGAGCCCCGACGACGCCAACGCCATCAGCGAACTGGATCGCGGCGAAAAGGGCCGCAGGGGGCCGAATCCCGACAAGTTCGACTACATCCCCGACTGAGCGCGATCAGGCCGCCTGGTCGGTACGCCTGACCGCAGCCTTGGCCGCGCGCTTGTCGCGGCGCCACTGCCGCACCGTGGCGATCGCGGTCTTCAGCCCGCGCGGCGGCCGGTGGCCGGATCGGTTCCGGCGAAGCCGGCGTCCAGCTCGGCGAACATCCGCTCGCTGCGGGTCTCGGGTGCGTCGTCGACGGTGTCGCGCAGGTACTTGTCCGGCAGCGACAGCTTGGCGATCGTGCGCCACGTCTTGCCGTACTGCACCAGGAACGAGCCCGTGGTGTAGGGCAGGTCGTACTTGTCGCACACCTGCGCACCCGCACCGAGATCTCGTGCAGCCGGTTGCTCGGCAGGTCGGGGTACAGGTGGTGCTCGATCTGGTGGCACAGGTTGCCGCTCATGAAGCGCAGCGCCGGCCGCCCTCGAAGTTGGCGCTGCCCAGCATCTGACGCAGGTACCACTGGCCCTTGGTCTCGCCGACCATGTCGGTCTTGGTGAATTTCTCTGCGCCGTCGGGGAAGTGGCCGCAGAAGATCACCGCGTTGGCCCACACGTTGCGGATCACGTTGGCCACCGCGTTGGCCTTCAGCGTCGACTTGTAGGTCGCCCCGGGCGACAGCGACGTCAGCGCCGGGATAGGCGACGTAGTCCTTGAGGACCTGCTGGCCGGCCTTGACGCCGAACTCGCGCACCCGTATCAGCGTGGCCGCGCGGTCGTCGCGGCCCTTGAAGATCTTGCCGAGCTCCAGGTGCTGCAAGCCCGACGCCCCACTCGAAGCCGAGCGCGAGCAGGGTGTTGAACAGCAGGTTGCCGTAGAGGTTGAACGGCTTCCAGCGCTGGTCGCGGGTGACGCGCATGACGCCGTAGCCCACGTCGTCGTCCATGCCCAGGATGTTGGTGTACTTGTGGTGCATGAAGTTGTGGGTGAAGCGCCAGTGCTTGGACGACCCGCTCATGTCCCACTCCCACGTCGAGGAGTGAATCTCGGGATCGTTCATCCAATCCCACTGGCCGTGCATGACGTTGTGGCCGATCTCCATGTTCTCGATGATCTTGGCCACGCCCAGCGTCACGGTGCCGGCCCACCACGCCGAGCGTTTGCGAGCTCGCGGTCAGCATCAGCCGGCCGGCGACCTCCAGCGCGCGCTGGGCGGCGATGGTGCGGCGGATGTAGCGCGCGTCGCGCGCGCCCCGGGAGTCTTCGATGTCCTGGCGGATGGTGTCCAGCTCGACAGCCAGGCTCTCGATGTCGGCGTCGGTCAGATGCGCGAACGCCGGAACGTCGGTGATCGCCATCGTCATGCCTCCCTCTCTGGCTACCTACGCTACCGTAACCTACGGTACCGTAGGTTACCAGTCAGTAAACCTTAGACGTCGAGCACACAGTCGCCCGATGCGGCCGAAATACAGGTCTGAATCCGGTACCCGGTTCGTGTTCGGCGCCCGTACGCAGGTCGCGGACGTGGCCGTCGACCAGGTCCGACCACGCAGGACTGGCAGATGCCCATCCGGCAGCCGAACGGCATCTGCACACCAGCTCCCTCGCCGGCCTCCATCAACGACGTCGCGGCGTCCGCGGTGACCGTCTTGCCGCTGCGGGCGAACGTCACCGTGCCGCCCTGGCCGTGCGCCGCCGCGCGCGGACAGCCGCGAACCGCTCCAGGTGCAGCTGGTCGCCGATCCCCGCCGCCGACCAGACCTTCTCGGCCTCGGTCAGCATGCCTTCCGGCCC
The DNA here is from genome assembly GCA_963801575.1 of uncultured Actinomycetota bacterium. Lineage (GTDB taxonomy): Bacteria > Actinomycetota > Actinomycetes > Mycobacteriales > Mycobacteriaceae > Mycobacterium. The sequence goes on along the minus strand of CAWDFT010000020.1, from coordinate 91,081 downwards.
GCAGGCCCAGGTCTGGCGCTCTCGCCAGTCCGGCACCTCGTCGTCGAGCCGGGACAGATCGAGGCGGCCCTGCGTGCGGGTCGTCGCGCAGCCGCAGCCGGTAGCCCGGCTGGTCTGCGTTGCAGCGCGGCCAGCTCGGCGGCGAACATCACGTCGGATTCCGTTGGGGCGGAATGCAAGTGCACGATATCGGTGATCTGCTCACGACGAACCAGCGTGCGCAGCATCGACATCACCGGGGTGATACCGGAGCCGCCGGTGATGAACAGCACCGACGCCGGCGCCGGAGTCGGGCATCACGAAATTGCCCTGCGGCGCGGCCAGCCGCACGATCGTGCCGGGCGCCACCCCGCCGACCAGGTGGGTCGACAGGAACCCCTCGGGCATGGCCTTGACGGTGATCGTGATGGTGCGCTAGCGACCCTGAGCGCCGGCGGACTCGACGTCAGCGAGTACGACCGCCACCGCCAGCGTCCGTCGACCAGCAGGCCGATGCCGACGTACTGGCCGGGCTGGTAGTCGAAGCTGAACCCCCAGCCGGGCTTGATCACCAGCGTCGCCGAGTCCTCGGTCTCGCGGCGCACCTCGAGCACCCGGCCGCGCAGCTCGCGCGCCGACCACAACGGGTTGGCCAGCTGCAGATAGTCGTCGGGCAGCAGCGGTGTGGTGATCCGCTCGGCGATGGTGCGCAGCGCGTGCCAGCCGCGGTGGTCCCTGGCGCCGGCGACCTTGGGCCGCACCGTGTCGACGACGTTGGCCGTGACCTTGATGGGTTCTTGGCCATGAACCTACGGTACCGTAACCTACGGTCCCGTATCTAGGCGTCAGAGCAATTCGAGCAGGAACGGCAGCTCCTGCGTGGCGTACCAGGCCAGATCGTGGTCCTGCGCGTCACCGACGATGAACTCGGCGTCCTCGTCGCCCAGATCGGCGTCGTCGACGACGTCGATCGCGGCCAGCACGGCGGGCTCGGCGTCGGCGTTGTCGACGTAGGCGGCGATCACGTCATCGATGCCGATCGGCCCGGCGAACCGCACCACCGCGTCGTCGAGATCGGGCCGGGCGGTGGCGCCGTCCACCTCGGCCTCCAGCACCGCGCGCCGCGGCGGCAGCCCGGCTGTCGGCTCGTCTGCGGCCCCGGCGAGCAGCCGCAGCGAGGCCAGCGCCGCCTCGCGCAGGGCCACCTCGGCCAGTTCGTCGTCGTCGCCCTCGGCGTAGGACTCCCGCAGCGTCGGCGTCACCGCGAACGCCGTCCCGCTGACGGCGCTCAGCGCCGGTCGGCGACGAGCTGCTGCAGCATGGCCAGGGTCGCCGGAATGTAGACGCGCACCAGGCGAGGTTAGCGGCCCCGGATTACTGCGCCGCCTCCAGGAGTTCGTCCAGCGATTCGCGCAGCAACGTCGGCAACACGTCGACGTCGCTCATCGCGTCGCGGTCGGCGTTGATGCCGAAGTAGAGCATCCCGTTGTAGGACGTCACGCCGATGGCCAGCACCTGGTTGTTCAGCAGCGGCGGCACCGCGTAGGTCTCGAGCAGTTTGGTACCTGCGACGTACATCTGCTTCTGCGCGCCCGGCACGTTGGTGATCAACAGGTTGAACTGCCGGGCCGAGAAATCGGTTGCCACCCGAATTCCCATGGCGTGCAACGTCGGTGGCGCGAATCCCGACAGCGTGACGATGGTCCGGGCATCCACCAGGCTGGCCGCCGTCGGATGCGATTCGGTGGCGTGCGCGATCTGGGACAGCCGCACCACCGCGTTGCCCTCGCCCACCGGCAGGTCCACCAGGAACGGCGACACCTCGCTGATGGCCTGGCCGGGTCCGGACGAGTCCAGGTCGGCGTCCGGGTACACCGACATCGGCGCCATCGCGCGCACTGTCGGCCGTCGGCGTCACCGGCTCACCGCGCGACAGCAGCCAGTTGCGCAGAGCACCGGCGATCACCGCGAGCACGACGTCGTTGACGTCGCAGTCGTAGCGCGACCCGCACGTTGCGGTAGTCCTCCAGGTTGCCGCTGGCCACGGTGAACCGGCGGTTCCGCGACACCGTGGTGTTCAACGGGCTGTTGGGCGCGGTGCCGCGGGCGACGGTGCGGGCGACGTCGGCGAACCGGCGGCCCACGTCGAGCCAGCTGCCCCGCGTTGGTGGCGACCTCGGTGACGGCCGAGCGCACCGCCGCCAGCTGCGCACCCGGCCGGGCGATCCACTCCCCGACCGCGCCGATCAGCAGCCGGGCATCGCTCGGCTCGCGAGCCGGGATCCAGATGTCCTCGCCGAACTCCGGCGGCTTCTGCGTGCGGTCGGCGATGACGTGGCCGATCTCCAGCGCCGTCATCCCGTTGACCAGCGCCTGATGCGACTTGGTGTAGATCGCCAGCCGGTTCTTGGCCAGCCCTTCGATCAGGTACATCTCCCACAGCGGGCGAGACTTGTCCAGCGGGCGGGAGCCCAGCCGCGCGATGAGCTCATGCAGCTGCGCGTCGCTGCCCGGAGACGGCAGCGCGGACCGGCGGATGTGGTAGGTGATGTCGAAGTCGGGGTCGTCGACCCACACCGGCCGGGCCAGGCCGAGCGTCACCTCCCGGACCTTCTGCCGGTAGCGCGGAATCTGGGGCAGCCGCTGCTCGACGGTTTCCAGCAGGGTTTCGTAGCTCAGCCCGGTGCGGGGCTTGCGCAGGATCGACAGCGAGCCGACGTACATCGGTGTCGAGGTGTTCTCCAGGCTGAAGAACGACGCATCCGACGCCGACAACCTGGTCACCATTCGCGGCGGTCCCTCCCCTCGAAAATTTACGTCGGCGCTCGCCGAACCCTCCGTCACGGTAACCGCCGATCCTGCGGCCGCGCATCACGGGTGCGTGCGGACCGCGCGAACGCATGAGATCATGGACACATCTGCTCCTCTCCGGCAGATGCCGTTGCCGTCGTATCCGATCGCTGGAGAGGTCCCGATGACCGCATCGCCGATTCCCCGAGCCGCGCGCTTTCACCGCGCCCGTCGTCGACTACGAACCCCGCCGTTCGGCCCGTCCGCGTGCCCGCCGTCCCCCTACCCTTCGGGCGGGAGGTGCCCCCAGTCGCCTGCCGCGCTGCACCGGCCGCAGCGGAGACCATTCGGGCCGTCGGTCGCGCGACACCCGAGGTGTCACCGCCCCGGCGGCTTCCGAAGTTGCGCCGCCTCCGGCGGCGGCGATCTTCGCCGACGCGGCGCTGCGCCGGGTGCTCGAGGTGATCGATCGACGCAGGCCGATCGCGCAGCTGCGGCCGGTGCTGCGCCTCCGCTGCTGGACATGGTCGTTCGCACTGACCCGGCGGGCGGAACGCCGACAAGGCGGCGGTGATGCGGCGGGTGCGGCTGCGCACCGCCGCCGTCGACGGTCAGGATCGAAACGAACCACAGCCGCCGAGGTGTTCGCCACCTACACGCGTGGGCGGCGTGTCCGGGCGATCGCCGCCCGCATCGAAATCAAGGAGGGTCGCTGGCGCGTGGTCGCCCTGCAGATCGGTTAAGGTGGCAGAGGTGCAGGGAGACACCGTCAGCGTCGAACGCGTCATCGGCAGCGCCGGCCGCGAGATCTTCGCGCTACTCGCCGACGCCGGAAGGCATTCCAGCTTCGACGGGTCCGGGACGGTGAACCACTCGACGGCCGACTCCATTCCGCTGGAGCTCGGCACCAAGTTTTCGATGCCGATGCGGGGACGGCCCGAGACGCTGTTCGTGCCGTACACGATGACCAACAAGGTCATCGAGTTCGAGCCGGATCGCCGCATCGCGTGGCAGCCCACCGCGTTTGGTGGACTGGTCGGCGGCCGTATCTGGCGCTACGAACTCGAACCAGCCGAGGGCGGCACGCTGGTGCGTGAAACGTGGGACGTGTCCACGGACCGGCAGCGTCCGATGCTCAAGATGGGATCGATGCCGCGCCATGCCGAGGACGGGATGCGCGCCACGCTGGAACGCATCGCCGCCCTGCTCGAGCCGTGAGCTAGTCCCGCTGGCGCTTGGCCGCTGGGCCTGCTGACGCGCGGCCTTCCGCCGTTCGCGCCTGCCGTGTCGGAGCGGCGTGGCGGGGACCCCCGCCGTTGGCGCGTTCACCTCTGCCGAGCCGTCCTCGGACGGACCGCTGTAGGTCAGCGGTGGCGCCTCGTCGTCAATTCCCTTGGCGCGCAAGCCGCGATGGCACGCCGGCGCTGGCGCTCCTTGGTGGCTACGCCGCCTTCCTGCGATCGCTGGGCCTTCGCGGCAGCTCGCGCGGCGAACTCCGGCAAGCCCCGGCGGGTGCGGCGACCGGCGCCACCGTGCGGCCGCGGGCGGGCACGGCCTCGACCGTGACGTTGAACAGGAAGCCGACCGACTCCTCCTTCATGCCGTCGAGCATGCCGATGAACATGTCGTAGCCCTCGCGCTGGTACTCGACCAGCGGGTCGCGCTGCGCCATGGCGCGCAGGCCGATGCCCTCCTTGAGGTAGTCCATCTCGTAGAGGTGCTCGCGCCACTTGCGGTCGATGACGTTGAGCAGCACATTGCGCTCCAGCTGCCGCATCGCGCCCTCGCCGGCGATCTCCTCCAGCTGCTTCTCGCGCCGGCGTAAGCCTTCTCGGCGTCGGTGACCAGCGCGTCGAGCAGCTCCTCGCGGGTCAGCTCGCCGGGTTCGCCGACGGCGTCGGAGTCGATGAGATCGTGGTGGTCGATGCCGACCGGGTAGAGCTGCTTGAGCGCGGTCCACAGCTGCTCGAGATCCCAGTCCTCGGAGTAGCCCTCGGCGGTCGCGCCGTCGACGTAGGCGGTGACGACGTCGACGAGCATGTCGTGGGCCTGCTCCTGGCCAGGTTCTCGCCCTCGAGGATGCGGCGGCGCTCCTCGTAGATGACCTTGCGCTGCTGGTTCATCACCTCGTCGTACTTGAGGACGTTCTTGCGGATCTCGAAGTTCTGCTGCTCGACCTGGGTCTGCGCGCTCTTGATCGCGCGGGTGACCATCTTGGCCTCGATCGGCACGTCGTCGGGCAGGTTGAGCCGGGTCAGCAACGACTCCAGCGTGGCGCCGTTGAACCGGCGCATCAGCTCGTCACCCAGCGACAGGTAGAACCGGGACTCGCCGGGGTCGCCCTGACGGCCGGAGCGGCCGCGCAGCTGGTTGTCGATGCGACGCGACTCGTGCCGCTCGGTGCCCAGCACGTAGAGGCCGCCGCGGCGATGACGTCGCTCGGCTTCCTCGGTGGCCTCGGCCTTCACCTGGGGCAGCACCTGGTGCCAGGCCGCCTCGTACTCCTCGGGGGTCTCGACGGGATCGAGGCCCCGCTCGCGCAGCCGCTTGTCGGCGAGGAAGTCGACGTTGCCGCCGAGCACGATGTCGGTACCGCGGCCGGCCATGTTGGTGGCCACGGTGATCGCGCCGCGCCGCCCGGCCTCGGCGATGATGCCGGCCTCCTGCTCGTGGTACTTCGCGTTGAGCACGTTGTGCGGGATGCGGCGCTTGTGTGAACTGCCGCGACAGGTACTCCGAGCGCTCGACGCTGGTGGTGCCGATCAGCACCGGCTGGCCCTTCTCGTAGCGCTCGGTGACGTCGTCGACGACCGCGATGTACTTGGCCTCCTCGGTCTTGTAGATCAGGTCGGACTGGTCGTTGCGGACCATCGGCTTGTTGGTCGGGATCTCGACCACGCCGAGCTTGTAGATCTCGTGCAGCTCGGCGGCCTCGGTCTGCGGCGGTGCCGGTCATGCCGGAGAGCTTGTCGTAGAGCCGGAAGTAGTTCTGCAGCGTGATCGTGGCCAGCGTCTGGTTCTCGGCCTTGATCTCGACGTTCTCCTTGGCCTCGATGGCCTGGTGCATGCCCTCGTTGTAGCGGCGGCCGATCAGCACGCGGCCGGTGAACTCGTCGACGATGAGCACCTCGCCGTTGCGGACGATGTAGTCCTTGTCGCGCTCGAACAGCTCCTTGGCCTTCAGCGCGTTGTTGAGGTAGCTGACCAGCGGCGAGTTGGCGGCCTCGTAGAGGTTGTCGATGCCGAGCTGGTCCTCGACGAACTCGACGCCCAGCTCGTGCACGCCGACCGTGCGCTTGCGCGATGTCGACCTCGTAGTGGACGTCCTTCTTCATCAGCGGCGCCAGCCGGGCGAACTCGGTGTACCAGTTGCGACGCGCCGTCGGCCGGACCGGAGATGATCAGCGGCGTGCGGGCCTCGTCGATGAGGATCGAGTCGACCTCGTCGACGATGGCGAAGTGGTGGCCGCGCTGCACCAGGTCGTCGAGCGAGTGCGCCATGTTGTCGCGCAGGTAGTCGAAGCCGAACTCGTTGTTGGTGCCGTAGGTGATGTCGGCGGCGTACGCGACGCGCCGCTGGTCGGGCGTCAGCTGCGACAGGATGACGCCGACGTCGAGGCCCAGGAAGCGGTGCACGCGGCCCATCCACTCGCTGTCGCGTTTGGCCAGGTAGTCGTTGACGGTGACGACGTGCACGCCCTTGCCGGCGAGCGCGTTGAGGTAGGCGGGCAGCACACAGGTCAGGGTCTTGCCCTCACCGGTCTTCATCTCGGCGACGTTGCCGAAGTGCAGCGCCGCGCCGCCCATCACCTGGACGTCGAAGTGCCGCTGGTCCAGCACCCGCCAGGCCGCCTCGCGGGCGACCGCGAACGCCTCGGGCAGCAGGTCGTCGAGGCTGCTCGCCGTCGGCGACCCGCTTCTTGAACTCGTCGGTCTTGGCCCGCAGCTCCGCGTCGGACAGCTTCTCGACGTCGTCGGACAGGGTGTTGACGTAGTCAGCCACCCCCTTGAGGCGCTTGACCATGCGACCTTCACCGAGGCGCAGCAACTTACGACAGCACGCTATTTCCCCTGTGGGTTGGATCGGATCTCGTGACGTATTAGACGAGGTCCATCGTACGGTGACCGCGTCGAATCTGGCCGGCGGACGACGGTCAGGCCAGCCGGATCAACCCGTAGTCGTAGGCGTGGCGGCGATAGACGACGCACGGCTTGTCGCTCTCCTTGTCGTGGAACAGGAAGAAGTCGTGGCCGACCAGCTCCATCTCGTAGAGCGCGTCGTCGACGGTCATCGGCGTTGGCGGGGTGATCCTTGGTCCGCACGATCCGTCCCGGCTCGTGGTCGTCGAGCAGCGCCTCGTCGAGCTGCGATCGATTCCCTCGATGCCCCGTGCGGCGTCGAGTGCATCGGGCGCGATCGCGGTGGCCTCGGCCAGCGACACCGGGGTCTTGTCGCCGTAGTGGACCTTGCGGCGGTCCTTGCTGCGCCGCAGCCGGTTCTCGAGTTTGCAGACCGCGGACTCCAGGGCAGCGTAGAAGCTGTCGGCGCAGGCTTCGCCGCGGACGACCGGGCCGCGGCCGCGCGCGGTGATCTCGACGTGCTGACAGTTCTTGCGTTGGCGCCGATTGCGCTCATGGTCCAGCTCGACGTCGAAGAGGTAGATGGTGCGGTCGAACGTTCGAGGCGAGCGAGTTTCTCCGCGACGTAGACGCGGAAGTGGTCGGGAATCTCGACGTTGCGGCCTTTGACGACGATCTCAGCTCGCAGTTCGGTTTCGGGCGTCTCGTCCTCGACCAGTCATCGACGCGGTCCGGTGTCCACGGAATGGGTTGACATGCTTGGCAACTCGTTTCTCTTTCGCGTCGCACGCATCGGCGTGCCGGCCTGCTTCGGATACGCGCCGACGGGTATCGCCGCGCGTCTTATTGACCTTGTCGCGGCGCCCACCGGTGCAAGGTGTCGACGACTCACCTCCTACCGCTGTGTCGGCGAAGTGGCGCTCCTGGTTTGTGCGCCGCCGTGATGCGTTCACGGGTGGTTGGTGCCGACGGTAGTCCCTGTTCACCCGGTCGTGCCACCTAATTCGGCCGACCTGTTTTCAGTTCTTCACACCGACTTTGATCTCGGCGAAATCGGCCGAGCGCCGTCACTTCCCGCGCCGTCAGGCGTGCGCGACGGTCAGAACGGCGACGACGGTTGCCCCGGCCGTTTGCAGGATGCGGACCGACTCGCGCGGCGGTGGCGCCGGTGGTGACGATGTCGTCGACGACCAGCACCTCGCCCCGACCTCCGAGGGCAGGCGCAGCGGACCCGACCGGCGACATTGCGCTGCGCGGTCGGCGCTGGACAGCCCGACCGAGTCGCGGACCAGGGCCGTCGTCCGCAGCGCTCGGGCCGACGCTGGCGTCCCGATACCCGTTGTCGCGGCCAGCGCCATGCGGGTGACCGGGTCACCACCGCGTCGGCGGGCGGCCGCAGGCGGGTCGGTGCCGGGACGATGGTCAGCGGTGTGTCGAGCGACGCCCCAGATCAGCAGCTGGTCGCACCCCGGCGCTGAGGGCGGCGCCGAGCGGCGCGACCAGGTCGCGCGGCCGTGTTCCTTGACCGCGACGATCGCGCTGCGCGCGAGCCCCCGCATAACGGCCGAGGGAGAAGACGGGCACGCCTGGGTCGCACGCGCGGGGTGACGAGGTGTGGCTCGTCGGGCCGGACCGTCAGCTCACGCGCGCAGGCGTCGCACCACCGCGTCGAGGGCGCGCCGCAGCCGCCGCATTCCAGCGGAAGGACCAGGTCGAGCATGTGCTCAGTGTCGCGACCGAGGCCGACAGGTCAGAACCGCTCAGTCGCGTGGCACCCGGACGATGTCGCCGGGATGGATCAGGTTGGGGTTGGGGATGGTGTGCGGGTTGGCCGCCACCAGGCGGTAGTAGAGGTTGCCCGAACCGTAGTGCTGGGTCGCGATGGCCCACAGCGTCTCGCCCGGTTGCACGACGTGCTCGAGGTAGTTGAGGTAGCCGGGCACGATCTTGGCACCCAGAATCACCGGCACGATGACCTTGTCCAGTTCCTCACCGTCTTTCGGCGAGACCCAGAACACCTCGACGAACACCCTGTCGAGTTGGAAGGCCGCTCCGGACACGTCGACGACGATTTGGAACTGCCCGTGTCCACCCACGCCGTCGCCGGCCATGAAGAACCCGGTGACCTCGTCATGTCCTTCGTGGATCCGGTAGTTGTAGTGCGCCTCGAACGCGCCGCCGGCCATGCCCGCGATCTGGATCTGGTTCGTCACGAGGTCGTACGGACGCGGTTGTTGTACGTCGATGGACATGGCTGCCTTCTTCCAGTCCGACCCCGGCCTGCGCGTCGCTGACGATGCCGCACGCTACGCCGATCGTCGGTCTCGCGTGGCGATACCGCCAGCAGCGTGGGCGTAGTTTCGAAGACATGGCGAGGCCGCGTCGAACGACGAACGGGAGACCTTCATCGTCGACTGCCTCGGTTCGGGCGTTCTCCGACCTGATGGAGGCCGACCCCGACGCCTTTCGCACGAAGTTCCGCAAGATGGCCGCCGACCCGTTCGCGTTCTACCGCGGGCAGCGCCTGCGTGTTCTACGCCGACGTCGCCGACCGGAAGACCGGTGGGCCGACGAACGGACCGGCCGGGTCTGGATCCAGGGCGATCTGCACACCGAGAACTTCGGCACCTACATGGACGGCGCCGGAAAGCTGATCTTCGACGTCAACGACTTCGACGAGGCCTTCGTCGGGCACTTCACCTGGGACCTGCAGCGCTTCGCGGCGGGCGTGGCCCTGATGTGCTGGCAGAAAGCCTTGTCCGACAAGGTGATCGGCGAGTTGATCACAACCTTCGTCCGGTCCTACCTCGAGCAGGTGCGGTGGTTCCGCGAGACCGATGACGACTCGACCTTTTCGTTGAACTTGGACAGCGCCCGCGGCGCGGTGCTGTCGGCATTGCAGGATGCCCGGCTGTCGACGCGCGACGCGATGCTCGACCGGATGACTCGCGTCGACGAATCGGATCGCCGGTTCCGCGAATCTCATGGCGCGACGCAGATCGGCAATCGCCTCGGCCATCTGTGACTGACAACGAATGTTCTCACAGTTATTGACCCCGATGCAGGGTAGGTTCCGGTCTATCGCGAGCCCCGAATCCGGAGGTGCCCATGACCACCGTTGACAATTTGGCCGACGCCAGCGCAACGATCAAAGAATCGGCGAAAGCGTTGATCGCAGATCCGCTGACGTTCTTTGATATGTCCCTGACGAAGATGCAATCGGTGCCTCGTCCTGACCTGGAGGAACTTCAGACCGAAGCGTTAACGATGCGCTTCGAGCAGCAGAAGGAGCGCATTCCGACACTCAAGAAGATGACAGATCGACAGGGCATAACCCGTGTCAAGGAAATCGACGACGTTCTTCCTTTGCTCTTCGAGCACACAATATATAAGTCCTACCCGACTTACCTGATCGAAAAAGGCCAATACGACAAGCTGACCACCTGGCTCAACCGACTCACCCCGCACGACCTGAGCAAGGTGGATACCTCCGGATGCAACTCCATCCACTCCTGGCTCGACCTGCTTTCGGAGGAAACCGAACTCGATCCCATTTCCTCTTCGGGCACGACCGGCACGATGTCCTTCACTCCCCGCGATAGAAGCGATTGGCGCACATTCATTCTCGGCGGGTTTCGCGTCCAGCTGCTGCAAAAATTCGGCGAACCTCCCTCCGATGATGATCTGAACGAGAAAATCCATGTGTGCTGGCCCAGCTATCCCGATGGCCACACGCCATTTTTCCGGGCACCTCACTACTTCAAAGAATATTTCGCGCTGGACAGCGATGATCACTTCCACCCGATGTATGACACCGTCGGGGACACCGATGTGATGTTCCTGGCCGCTCGGCTTCGTGCTGCACAGGCGCGGGGGGACAGCCGGGTGAGCGTGCCGCAGAGCCTGCTCGACCGGCGCGACGAAATCGCGGCGATGGAGGCGGAAAGACCGGCGCGGGCGGCCAAGTGGGTGGACACCCTGGCCGTAGATATGAGTGGAAAACGGGTGTTCCTGATGGCCCCGGTGCAGCTCATCTACGACGTTGCGAAGGCGGGCCTGGCCGAGGGCAAGACGTGCAACTTCGCGCCGAACTCGTCCGTCCAGGTCGGTGTCGGAGGCAAAGGCTTTGCCCTGGCGGACGATTGGGAAGAGGTCACCCATCGTTTCATCAACTTCGACGGTGAGTATGGATACTTCTACGGTTTCTCCGAGCAGACCGGGGTCAGTGTCAGGTGCGAGCACGGCCGCTGCCATCTCCCGCCCTGGCTGATTCCCCTCATACTCGACCCGGAAACGAGCGAACTTCTACCCCGGGAGGGTGTACAGGTCGGTCGCGCCGCGTTCTTTGACCTGGCGATGAACGGTGCCTGGGGTGGTCTTATCACCGGTGACAAAGTTGAGATCGATTGGAGCGACTGCGCTTGTGGTCGATCCTCGGTTCACATTTCGGAAGATATATCGCGCTTCAGTGTCGCGCAGGGCGGGACCGACAAGATCACCTGTACGGCGACGCCAGAAGCTCATGCCGAAGCCATGGATTTTCTCACTACGTTCTGAGCTGAGGAAAAAGTGGACAAGCCGATCGCACAAACGGTTATCCGAGGCGAGGTCATCGACTCGGATCTCATCGAATACCCCGGGCGCGGCGATGTCATGACTTTCATGGCGCCGGATCCACGCAAGTTCATTCACAAGTTGCCGCTGGCCTCGCCCGGCGACCTCGCTGATCTGTACGACCTCCGGTTCGACGACATTCTCGACTACCTAGAGGAGTTGGGAAACAGACTCGACGTCAACACGAACGAGCATATGCACAGGGCACGAGAACTCACTTACGACGCGACGCCGCTACCGGCAGCGCTCGTCGACCTCGGCTATAGCGGATTCAACACCTTTTTCGAACGGAACAAGGTCCGGCAAATTGCGGAACTGAGTGTCGGGCTCGATTACCTCGAAGGCTGGGTAGAGCACCGGCTGATCGACGGCATGGTCATCAAAGTCAGAGCATTCGGTTCCCGTGGATTGCACATCGTCGCCGGGAATGGGCCCGGACTAGGCCTCATCACGCTGGTACGAAGCGCGATATCCCGCAGTGACTGCATCATCAAGGCGCCGTCAAACGATCCGTTCACATCCGCTGCGATGGCGATGACGATGTGTGACATGGCGCCCGATCACCCGATTACCAAACATTTCTCTGTCGCCTATTGGCGAGGCGGCGATACCGAGATCGAGGATAAACTTTATCAACCCCACAATATTGAGAAGATCATCGCCTGGGGTGGATTTGCGGGGATCAAGCACGTCACGAAATACATCCAACCCGGGCTCGAGCTCATCTCGCTGGATCCCAAGACCAGTATCAGCATTGTCGGGCCCGAAGCCCTGGACGACGAGCAGCAGATGAACGAGGCGGCAAGTCGCCTCGCGATCGATATCGGAGGAGCCAACCAGGCGGGCTGCTCGAGTTCGCGCGTTACCTATGTGCTCATGGGTGACTGTGAGGACGGTCCCGAGCGTGTAGTCGAGCTCGGGAAGCGTGTCTATCAGGCGATCATGGCTCTGCCCGCGACGTTCAGCACTATGCCGAAGTCCTACAACAAGGAACTGAAGTCACACGTGGATGCGCTGCGCGAGGACGACGAATGGTACGAAGTGATCGGCGGCGAGAAGGGCGAAGGCGCCATTATCGTCTCGAAACTGCCGCGCAAAGTCGACTTCGATCAGTACCTCACGGACCGAACTGCGAACTTTGTTGCGGTGGAATCGATCGACGACATTCTTCTCGGTATCGACGCTTATACCCAAACGGTAGGCGTATGGCCGGAAAGCCTGAAAGCGCAACTGGAAAACGTCATTCCATTGTATGGAGCGCAGCGCCTGGTGACACTCGGCAATGCCCTTTACAACGGCCCTCTCATCGGTTTGGCCCATGATGCGATGCAGCCAGTTCGGCGCATGTGCAAATGGATCGCGAATGAAGTCACCGAAGGCATCACGGACTCGTCGCCGCTGAGCTGACACCCCGCCGGTTCGGGCCTCAGCTGCTCTCGCACGACCTCGGAGCGTGGGCCTACCCCGCGTGTGCGGGCTGATTGACCAACCCCGACTGCAGCAGCGCGTTCTCGATGAATCGCTCGACTGGGTTCGAGCGGAAGAACCCGGTGTGACCGCCGGGATACCAGACCACACCCGGCCTGCCCCAGTGCTCCCAGAGACGCACGGCATGCGTGCGAGGGTGCACGATCTGGTCGGCAACTCCGGCGTAGACGAAACGGCCCTGCAGTGGCACCCGCGGAGTGAGCGACAGCGGCGACAGCATCCGCCCGATCGGCGCCGCCGAATCCAGCATGCGCCGGCCCGGGTCGCCTTCGGCGAAGCCTGCGTGGTATCCGAACAGCTGAATCAGGTCGACCACGGGGACGCCCACGATCGCACAGGTGAGGCCGTCTTCGAGGCTGGCGACCAGCGACGCGATGTAGGCGCCCAGCGACATGCTGTTCAGCCCGATCGCCGAGTCCGGTTCCTGTGACCGTATCCAGGACAACAGCCGCCGCACATCCCACACCGCTTGAGCGGTGGCGTGCACGTTGTCGAGCAGATTCTCCCCCGGGAATGCCGCGCCTTTGGGGCGGCCGCGCTTGCGGGGACCATGCAGGGGGAGGACCGGCATGACGACGTTCAGGCCGAGGTCTTCGTGGAGGTGCCAGGCGCGGAACAGTCGCAGGTCGATGGCCGCCCGGCCCATTTCGCTGCCGTGGATGCACACCAGCCAGGGCCGTGGTTCGTCGTGGCGCAGCACCAGCGCGTATTCGCGGTCGTTCGCGGTGTAGCTGCGCCACCGCTCTGCGCCCGGTTCACGCGGATCCGGCGCATATCCGCTGTCGAAGCACACTCGTTCGGGGGAACGGCTGCCGTCTCTCGCCTTCCGTACCGTGACCTCCGGCAGCGGCGGCGGTGCGGCGAAGAAAGTTTCGGGGTTGTCCAACCAGCCTTCCTGCGCATAAAGCTCAAGTGCCGCAACAACTTCGCGCTCTATCCGTTCGAACACCTCGGGCCCGGGGAACCGCCGGAACATCCGAAAACCAGCGACGACGACCTCGTCGAGCAACGCGTGCGCGGCGAGCATCGGGGTCGGTAGGGCAACCGGAATGTCACTATGCTGACCGCCGAGGTAGTGCCACCACGATCGCGCGTAGTAACGGCCGGTCCGCGCGAACGGGCTGACGATGTCGCCCAGCGGACCGAACCCCAGAGCGCGTAGCCGAGGCTTGTCCGTTCGCTGCCCGGCGCCCGTGTCAGTTGCTGCCATACCCGGCGACGCTACACCGGTGACGGGACCGTAAAGGGCCTTGACGACTATTGCCCGGGATTGGCGACCACGCCGCCGACGCAGTGTCAGCCGTGCTGTTCGGCTCCGACGAGGCGTGCCCTCAACTCGTTGCGGCACTCACCCTAGGATCGGCAGGCGGCGCTCGGCGGCCAAATCGTTCAGGGCCGACTGCATCACCTCGCGTACGTACGCGTCGACCTCGGCGATGTCGGGGTTCTTGCCGAACCGGGCCTTGATGTCGATGGGCGGCAGCACCTGGGTGACGATCTTTGCGGGCAGCGGCAGGTTGATCGCTCCCACGCTCACCAGGAAGGGGAAGCCGATGGTGACCGCTATCTGTTCCGAGCGGGTGAAGCGTTTGAGCGGCAGCCGTTTCGCCAGCCACTTGTTGCGGGTCAGGAAGAACTGCGTTTCCTGCGCCCCGATGGACACGGCCGGCACGATGGGCACGCCCGCCTCCATCGCGGTGGTGACATAACCGGTGCGGCCGAAGAAATCGATGACGTTCTGATGCAGGGTCGGCCGCACCGCGTCGTCGTCGCCACCGGGGAACACCATGACCACCGCACCCGAGCGCAACGCCTTGGCGGCGTTGTCGCGGGTGGCGCGGATCATGCCCATCCGCATCAGAGATCCGCCGGCGGCCGGTATGCGGAAGATCAGATCGTGGGCCAGGGTGTAGATCGGACGGTCGTATCCGAACTTCTCGAAGAAGTCGACCCACATAACCGGGACGTCCGGCGGGTTCGTGCCACCGGAGTGGTTCGACACGATCAGCGCTCCGCCGTCCGGGAAGTCGTCGAGACCACGCACTTCGGAACGGAACCAGAACTTGTAGACCGGCCGTGCGAGCGTGACCATGCGGCGCATCATCGCCGGGTCCCACTGTCCGGTGAAGTCACCTGGGCGAGGGTTGCTTTCGTTAACGTCAGTCAACGGCGCACCTCCGACTGCTGCCTGGGCGAGCCTATCGCTGATTGTCGATCGGTGGAGGCAATTCACCCATGTGCACGTGGCGCAGAAGTCGACGCACGACGCGGCCTCAGCCCGGCAACACCGGCAACGCGCCGGGGACCATGAGCGGGCGCACCTCGACCCACCTTGGGTCGTTCTCGGCCGCCGCGGCGGACAGCTGCAGGATGCCGCGGGCATCGGCCACGTACACCGTCGACGGGTTGGCGGCGACCGCGCCGACCGGCATCAGCAGGTTGCGGCTCGGGCCGTCGGAGTTCACCCCGTCGATGTTGACATAGGACACCGGGTGTTGCGGATCCGTCCGGCTGACCACGATGTCGTCACCGGTGCGCCAGGCCAACGACACCACCGTGTTGCGAAGCCCGAAGCCCAGCCGCCGTGGATACGTCAGCGCATAGCCGCCGTCGGGTTTCTGTTCGACGCTGGCCATGATCACCTGGCCCTCGATCACCATCGCCGCGCGCGTTCCGTCGCGGGACAGCTGCAGTTCTGCGATCGGCCCGGGGAATCTCGTTGTCACCGCGGTGATATCGACGGGTATGCGGCCCGGCTGGCCGGACGCGTCCTGAACGGCCCGCACCAGGTTGTTGCCGTCGACCACCACCCACACCGCGTCGTCGAGCGACCAGGTTGGCCGCGACAGGGTGCGACCGTCCATCGCCTGTGCCGGATTGCCGCCCAGCGGACCGACCCACAGCGACGACGCCATGTCCGGCGCGCCTGGGCGCAGTGTCACGACCGATGCCGCCTCCTGCCCGGTGCGCGACACCGCCGCCGACGTCTGATTGGGCGTCTGCCCGAACGGCCCGGAGACGCGCGGTGCCCGCTGACCGTCCAGGGACACCAGCGACCCGCCGACCAGGGCATGCAGCCCCGCGGCGGCACCGTCGGCCGCACCCGGGTCGGTGGCCGCCACATCGGAGGTCTGCCAGCCGTCGGCGAACCGGTCGTCGAGTGCGGCACCGTCGGCGTTGATGACATACGGGCCGTTGATGCCCGCCCGCGCCAGCGTCCAAATGATCTGCGCGGCAAGCAGTTGCCTGCTGTGTGGGTCCGTCGTGGAGAGGTTCTCCAGGTCGATGCGCGCGCCGCCGTAGCCGCGGCCGACGCCCATCTTGCCGCCGTCGGCACGAGTCACCGGACCGCGCAACCGCAGCGGCGAGCCAAGCAGGTTGCGCACCGTGTTGGCCATCTCCGGCCGCGGACCCGCGATCAGCTTGGTGACCAGTTCGGTGGGCAGCTGGTCGGGATCGGACACCGCGACATAGCGCGGATCGGGAACCACGGTCTTGCCGGTCGGGTCGGCGAAGTAAAGCGTGTTGCGCTTGTATGTCTCCTGAAACTGTTGCCAGTCAAGGAAAACCCCGTTCGGCAGCCGGTCGATGCGCCAGCCATCCGACGTCTTCACCAATTCGATCGGGCCGGGATCGGGCAACGCCCCCTCGCCCGTCTCGAAAACGCCGATGTCGGACAACGATCCAAGGATGTCGGCGCGCATGTTGACCGAAACCCGTTCGGCGCCACGGGTTTCGACGAAGACAACCTGGTCGATCAGCAGTGCGCTACCCGCGTCGTCCCAGGCATTCGACGCCGACTCGGTGAGAAACTGCCGCGCCGCCAGGTGCCGGTTGGACGGGTCGGCCGTGGCCTTGAGGAACTCCCGCAACAGCACATCGGGATCCATGTCCGGCGTCGGCTCGGGCAGGCTGGGTGGCGCAGGCCGATCAACAGTCCCGATCGCCTGCGGAGCCGACGAGCTCGGTACCCCGGCGCAACCTGACAGCACCACCATCGCGCACGCCGCCACCACGGCGAGCACGCGCTTCACACGCTCTCTCCCGCCGGCTCCCGCTCCCGGGCGGAACGACGCGGCTTTCGTTCGCGCCCAACCGGTTTCAGCGGAAGCGGGCTGGTCGTCACCTTGTGGCCGCGAACCAGCGGCAGGGTGAGCCGGAAGCAGGCACCCTTGCCGGGTTCGCCCCATGCCTCCAACCGGCCCTGGTGCAGCCGGGCATCCTCGATGCTGATCGCCAGGCCAAGCCCGGTACCACCGGAGCCGCGAACCCGCGACGGGTCGGAGCGCCAGAATCTGCTGAACACCAGCTTCTCCTCGCCGGGCCGCAACCCGACGCCGTAGTCGCGGACCGTCACCGCGACAGTGTCTTCGTCGACGCCCATCCTGATCCGCACCGGTTTGCGTTCGGCGTGGTCGATCGCGTTGGCGATGAGGTTGCGCAGGATGCGTTCCACCCGGCGCGGGTCCACCTCGGCGATGATCTCCTCTGTCGGCATGTCGACGAAGAGCTCGACCTTGGCGTCGTCGGCGAGGTGGCCGACGTTGTCCAGCGCGCTCTGCACGGTGGCGCGCAGGTCGACCGGTTCGACGGACAGCTCCGCCACACCGGCGTCGTGCCGGGAAATCTCCAGCAGGTCGCTGAGCAGCAGCTCGAAGCGGTCCAATTCACTGACCATCAACTCGGTCGACCGGCGCAGCGCCGGGTCGAGGTCCTCGCTGTGGTCGTGGATCAGGTCGGCGGCCATTCGCACTGTTGTCAACGGGGTGCGCAGCTCATGGCTGACGTCGGAGGTGAAGCGGCGCTGCAGGTTGCCGAACTCCTCGAGCTGGGTGATCTGCCGCGACAGGCTCTCGGCCATGTCGTTGAACGACACCGCGAGCCGCGCCATGTCGTCCTCGCCGCGCACCGGCATGCGCTCGGACAGATGGCCTTCGGCGAACCGTTCGGCGATCCGCGACGCGGACCGCACCGGCAGCACGATCTGGCGCGCCACGATCAGCGCGATCGCGGCCAGCATGAGCAGTAGCACCACGCCGGCGGTGACCATGGTGCCGCGCACCAGTGAGATGGTGCTTTCCTCGCTGCTCAGCGGAAAGATCAGGTACAGCTCGAGGTTGGTGACCGGCGACGACGTCGGGGTGCCGATGATCAGCGCCGGGCCGGAGAAGTCTTCGGTGCGCACCGTCGCGTACTGGTAGCTGACCTGGCCGGCCATGACGAAATCCCGCAGGGCGTTGGGGATCTGTTGCACCGGTCCGGCCGCGGTCGCGGCGCGCGGTCCGTCACCGGGGACGACGAGCACCGCGTCGAACGCGCCTGCCAGACCCCCGCCCGCGTCCGCCTTGCGGTCGACGAGCGTGTTGCGGGCCAGCTGAAGGCTGCTGTCCAGCGATCGGGTCTCCTCGCCGCCGACGATCCCGCTGACCGTGTTACGGGCCCGTTCGATCTCCTCGGTCGCCGCGCGCACCTTCACCTCGAGGATGCGGTCGGTTATCTGGCTGGTCAGCACGAAGCCGAGCACCAGGATCACCGCCAGAGACAACCCCAACGTCAGAGTCACCACGCGGAGTTGCAGTGAGCGGCGCCAGGCTAGACCCAAGGCTCGACTCAACGCACTCAAACCGCGTATCAGTGGAGCAGAACGCCGATGAATGCGCCGCCTCGAGCCCCAGATCACGGAGGTCCGGCCTTGTATCCCACTCCTCGAACAGTCAGCACAACTTGCGGGTTCTCAGGATCCTTCTCGACCTTGGCCCGCAAACGTTGGACATGCACGTTCACCAAACGGGTGTCGGCGGGATGCCGGTAGCCCCACACCTGTTCGAGAAGCACATCACGAGTAAACACCTGCCGCGGTTTGCGTGCCAGCGCGACCAACAGGTCGAACTCCAGCGGTGTCAGAGAAATCTGCTCGCCCTGGCGGGTCACCTTGTGCGCGGGCACATCGATGTCCACGTCGGCGATCGAGAGCATCTCGGCGGGCTCGTCGTCGTTGCGGCGCAACCGGGCCCGAACCCGGGCCACGAGCTCCTTGGGTTTGAACGGCTTCATGACGTAGTCGTCGGCGCCCGACTCCAGGCCGAGCACCACATCGATGGTGTCGGTCTTGGCGGTCAGCATCACGATCGGCACGCCCGAGTCGGCCCGCAGCACACGGCACACGTCGATCCCGTTCATCCCGGGCAACATCAGGTCCAGCAGGACCAGATCGGGCCTCAGTTCGCGCACGGCGGTGAGTGCCTGGGTGCCGTCGCCGATGACCGCGGTGTCGAAGCCCTCCCCGCGCAGAACGATCGTCAGCATCTCGGCGAGCGAAGGGTCGTCATCGACGACCAGAATCCTTTGCCTCATGGTGTCCATGGTGGCACCAGATCGAGATAAAGTGTGGCTCCCACGCTGGGCGTTTCGTACCTGGCCGCAGGCCAGCTACCACCACAGCTCCCTGCTAAGGCCCGTCGAGCAGGAGGTTGGTGAGAGCCGTCGGATCGGTATCGGGGCCTGCCACCAGCCACCGCCCACCCCAATCGGCGGCCGCCAGCCCCGAGTAGACCTCGCCGGTGCGCCGCTGCAGATCGTCGTCGCGCTCATAGGCGTCTTTGGCCCGGTCGGCTTCGGTGTTGGCGCGGTGCTCGGCCCGCTCGGCGGCCAGTTCGGCGGGCACATCGAGCAGCACCTGCCAGTCGGGGCTCGGCAAGTGCAGGCGCCCGTACTCCAGTTCGCGCACCCAACCCACCACGTCGCCGTCGGCGCGCTGGTGCAGCCGGGCCGCGCTGTAGGCGGCGTTGGACGCCACGTAACGGTCGAGGATCAGCACGTCGTACGCCGCGTGCAGGTGGTCGATCTCCTCCCGGGCGCCGGCCCGGTCCAGTGCGAACAGCACCGCCATCGCATACACCGACGTCGCGAGGTCACCATGCCCGCCGTGCAGCGCCTCGGCGGCGATGTCGGCCGACACCGAATGGCCGTAGCGGGGAAACGACAGGCTCGCCACGGATTTGCCGTTGGCCTCGAACGCCGCGCGCAGGCCCGTCGTCAGCGTGCGCTTGCCCGCGCCGTCGACACCCTCGATCGCGATCAGCACGCGGCGAGCCTAACCCGGTTCCCCCACAAGGCGGCCAGCGCTAGAACCCCACGCGTCACACCAACCTCCGACTGGACCGACATCCATGTGCCCGCCCCTGAGCGACATTGTCGCTGATATCGAAATCGACTCGGTGTCAGCGAATTTGTCGCTCGGAGGTGGGCAATCCGGCACTGTGTCGGGCGGCCACAGATAGGACTGGTGAAAGGCACTCTAGAACTGGCCGCAGTTGGGTGTGGTGGGTAATCCGTTGAAGCGGTCGGCAATCCACTGCATCCCCCGCTCGCCGTCGACCAACATCGGCAGGGCGTGGTTGATGATGGCCTTGTTCAGGAAGGGCGGCTGCTCGTTGGTCCAGAACTGAACATCGGCGCCCTGCGCACACCAGTCGCGGCCCAGCTGGTTGGCGGCCGTCCACGGCACCAGCGGATCGTAACGGTTGTTCAGGATCATCACCGGCGCATTGGGTTTGAGACGACCGATACGTTGCTCGTCGAACAGGCTGCTGAACGGTTCTTGGTTGACGAGTTGGAAGATGTCCTGATTGAAGTACGGCTGCAGGTGCCGAAACATGAACTTGGCGAGGGTCTCGGCGACACATTGGTCCTGCACCTTGAACAGAAGGTCTTCGCCCCGTGGCGTCAGCGTCGCGCGGATCGCCGCCTCGTGGTCGGGGTAGGTCGCGATTACCGAGTTGAGCGCGTAGCCCACCGCACCCACCAACACGCTGCCATCGGCATAGGGGAACAGCTCCCTCAGATCGGCGGTCGGGGCACCCGCATAGGCGCCGACGACGTGTAGTTCGGGGGCGTAGGACGACGCGAGTTCGGCCGCCGACGCCGCCGCCCCACCACCCTGCGAATACCCCCAGAACGCCACCGGACCGTTCGGGTCCAGTGAAGTGTCGGGCAGCCGCTTGGCCGCGCGGGCGGCGTCGAGCATCGCGTTGCCTTGGGCGACCCGGTTGACGTAGGTGTGCAGGCCGGGCGTGCCGAGGCCCTCGTAGTCGGTCATCACGATGGCGAATCCGCGGGCCACCATCGTCGCGACGAACAACTCTTCGTAGTTGAACGCGAGATCGAGGTACGGCCGCCAGTGGATGCCCTGGTTGAACTGCCGTGACGGCGCGCACTGGTCGCCCTGGCCCTGTGTGCCGGGGCCGTAGACGAGCAGCGGCCGCGGGCCGCCACCCGGCCAGTCGTTGTACGGCTCAAAGTAGGTGCCCGTCACCGCATTTGGGTTCCCGCGACTGTCGGTGCTGCGGTACATGATTCGCGTGCCGGTCGCCATGATGGCACCGAGCTGGCCGGACGGCTCGAGCACCAGCCGCGACGGCTCGGTGCGGATCAAATCGCCCGGCGCGGCCGGCGGCAACGGGTCCGGCGGGGTGTAGAAAGCCTGGTACTCGTCTTCGTTGAAGTACGGGTCGTGCGCGTCGTTGGTCGGGTCGTCGGCGAAGGCTCGTGGCGTGAAAGCCGGAATCAGAGCGAGAAGGACAACGACGACTAAACCAATCAACCCCCGACCCACGCCGAGAAATCTAGCGTCAATCCAGCGCAGCGATCGCCGATTTGAGCCTCGGCATCGTCTCCTTCAGAAGTTCCAGGCTCTTCCAGCCCTCGTCGGGCGAAAGCCCGCCCAGTAGCGGCTGAAACGGGAACGACGACCGGTCCGGCATCTCGGGAACTTTCGCCAGTAGCTGGTCGGGAGTCCAGGCCGCGAACAGCCCGGCCTGGCGTAGCACCGCGGGATCGGTCAACCCCTTGAACGGTGAGTTGGACGCGTCACCCTCCTGCTCGGCCCACTTCGCGTACTCGGTGATGACGTGGATCGCGTGCCGCTCGATTGCCGCCCAGCCCTGGTCCGGGTCCTCACAGAGATGGATGGAGATTGGCACTGGTCCCGGCCGGAAGTACGCGCCCGGCGCCTGGTCAAAGGTGCGGCACTCCTCCAGGTAGACGTCCACCAGATCGCTTGAAATGGGCCCGAAGCCAACGCCGAAGCGCGCTGCACGCTTGGCGGCGGCAGGCACGCCCCCACCGACCATGATGATGTCCTCCGGCTTCTGCACCGGCAGGGGCCGGACATAGACCGGACGGCCATCCGCCTCGAACCGCTCGCCGCGCAAAGCGCGCAGGATGGTTTCGATACCCGAGTCCATCAGCTTCGCCCGGTCCTTCAGCGACTTGCCGAACATCGCGAACTCGAACGGGACGTAACCCGCACCGAGGACGACGTTCATCCGGCCGTTCGAGATGAGATCGGTGACGGCGATCTGTTCGGCGAGCATCACTGGATCGTGCAGCGGCAGCAGCACGGCGGCGAGAATGAAGCGGACGTTCTCGGTCACCGCGGCCATGCCGGCCGCCAAACTGAACGGCTGCGGCAGGTAGCCGTCGTCAGAGCCATGGTGCTCCATCAACCCGATGCGGTTGACCCCGATCGAGTCCACGAACGCCGCCATCTCGATCGCGGTGCGATACATCTCGTTCGTCGGCGTCGCCCACTCCGGCGAGCGCATATCGAAGGCAACGGCGGTCTGAACGTCTCTCACCGGCCGAACGCTAGTGCATGGAAGCGTCAGTAGCGGTAGTGCTCCGGCTTGTACGGGCCCTCGACGTCGACGTTGATGTACTCGGCCTGTTCCTTGGTCAGCTTGGTGAGCGTGCCGCCGAGTGCCTCGACGTGGATTCGCGCCACCTTCTCGTCAAGCTGCTTGGCCAGCCGGTAGACCTCGTTGTCGTACTCGTCGTTCTTGGTCCACAGTTCGATCTGCGCGATCACCTGATTGGAGAAGCTGTTGCTCATCACGAACGACGGGTGACCGGTCGCGTTGCCGAGGTTCAGCAGCCTGCCCTCGGACAGCACGATGATCGACTTACCGCTGTCGAAGACCCACTCGTCCACCTGCGGCTTGATGTTGATCCGCTTGGCGCCCGAACGCTCCAGCGCAGCCATGTCGATCTCGTTGTCGAAGTGGCCGATGTTGCCCAGGATGGCCTGCTCCTTCATCGCCTTCATGTGCTCGAGCGTGATGATGTCCTTGTTGCCCGTCGAGGTGACGACGATGTCGGCATCGCCGATCGCCTGCTCGACAGTGACCACGTCGAACCCGTCCATCAGTGCCTGCAGCGCGTTGATCGGATCGATCTCGGTGACCTGGACACGTGCGCCCTGGCCCGCCAGCGACTCGGCGCAGCCCTTGCCGACGTCGCCGTAGCCGCAGATCAGTATCTTCTTGCCGCCGATCAGCACGTCGGTGCCGCGGTTGATGCCGTCGATCAGCGAGTGCCGGGTGCCGTACTTGTTGTCGAACTTGGACTTGGTCACCGAGTCGTTGACGTTGATGGCCGGGAAAGCGAGCTCACCGGCGGCGGCGAACTGATAGAGCCGCAGCACGCCGGTGGTGGTCTCCTCGGTGACGCCCTTGACCGACTCGGCGATCTTGGTCCACTTGGTCTTGTCGGTCTCGAACCGCTCACGCAGCAGGCTCAGGAAGACCTTCCACTCGGCGGGGTCGTCGTCCTCGGCGGGCGGCACCACACCGGCCTTCTCGTACTGCGCGCCGCGCAGCACCAGCATGGTGGCGTCGCCGCCATCGTCGAGGATCATGTTGGCCGGCTCGTTGGGCCAGGTCAGCATCTGCTCGGCGGCCCACCAGTACTCCTCGAGGGTTTCGCCCTTCCACGCGAACACCGGGGTTCCCTTGGGCTCCTCGGGCGTTCCGTGCGGGCCGACGACGACGGCCGCGGCGGCATGGTCCTGAGTGGAGAAGATGTTGCACGACGCCCAGCGAACCTCGGCGCCCAGCGCGACCAGGGTCTCGATCAGCACCGCGGTCTGCACGGTCATGTGCAGCGAGCCGGAGATGCGGGCGCCCGCCAGGGGCAGCACCTCGGCGTACTCGCGCCGCAGTGACATCAGCCCGGGCATCTCGTGCTCGGCCAGCCGGATCTCCTTGCGGCCGAACTCAGCCAGGGACAGGTCGGCCACCTTGTAGTCGATGCCGTTTCTGACATCAGCGGTCAGCCGCTGCTCAGTCGTCGTCATGCTCGTCCTTCACCTCGCGCGCAATTTACTTAGCTTGGTTAATATTAACCTGCGCGGCTGGTTCCATGCCGCCCACGGCTAATCCGATTCGATGACACCGTACCGTTCGGCGAACGGCGTCATCAGACGTGCCAGGTCTCGGGCCACATCGTGATCGGCCTCCGGCGGCATCGACACGTAGCTCATCGCCAGCCGGACGATGGCACGGGCCAGCACGCCCGCGTCCTCCTCGCTGGCGCGCACCCAGCTGTGCATGAACGTCGACGTCAGCCGGCCCGAGCAGTGCGAGATGATCGGGCCGCTGTCGGTGGTGATGAGCTGCAGCAGGTCAGGCTTCGTGCCGCCGGTCAGCAGCGAGATGACCAGCGGGTCGGCGGCCGACTCGGTGAAGAAGTCACGGAAGCCCTCCAGGAACGCCGCGTAGATGTCGCCGACGTTGCCGGTGATCGCGTCGGCGACCGCGTCGACGAGCCGGTCGGCCAGCCGCATCGCGTAGCCCTGGGCGAGGCCGTGCCGCGAGCCGAACTCGTTGTAGATGGTCTGACGGCTGATGCCGGCCGCACCGGCGACGTCGGACAGGGTGATCGACGACCAGTCCCGGCTGAGCAGCAGTTCGCGCATCCCATCGAGAATGGAGTCGCGCAGCAGCACGCGCGACGCCTCGGCGTAGGGGATGCGCTGCGCGGTTCTCACTTCTCGTGGACGGTCCACACGCTGGACACTAGCCGTCACGAACGGGCGACCTCCACCATCTCGAAATCAGACTTGGCCGCGCCGCAGTCCGGGCAGCTCCAGTCGTCGGGGATGTCGTCCCACCGGGTGCCTGGCGCGATGCCGTCCTCCGGCCAGCCCTTCTCCTCGTCGTAGGTGAATCCGCACTGCACGCAGACGAACAGTTTGTAGTCATTCATCGCTTTGCTCCTATCTCGTCGAAGTCGACCTTTTCGCGCACGCCGCAGTCCGGGCAGCACCAGTCATCGGGCACGTCGGTCCAGGCCGTGCCGGCCGAAAACCCTTCGCGCGGCTCGCCTTTCGCTTCGTCGTAGACGTAGTCGCACACCGGGCATTTGAAGGAAGTCATGCTTCGGCCCTCGTCTCCTCGCGCGAGCGCTCGTCGGAAGCCCCGTACTTGGCGAGCATCTTGTCGCGCAGCCGCGGATGCACATTCACCCGGGAGATATCGCCGTCATAGTGCTCGATGACCCGGTGGTCCATCACCTTTCGCCACAGCGGCGGGAAGTACGTCAACGCGATCATCGACGCGTAACCGCTGGGCAGGTTCGGTGCACCGTCCATACTGCGCAGCGTCTGATAGCGCCGCGTCGGGTTGGCGTGGTGATCACTGTGCCGCTGCAGGTGATATAGGAACAGGTTGGTCACCAAATGGTCGGAGTTCCAGCTGTGTTCGGGCGAGCACCTCTCGTAGCGGCCGCTTTCGGTCTTCTGCCGCATCAGCCCGTAGTGCTCGAGGTAGTTCACGGTCTCGAGCAGGCTGAACCCGAACACCGCAGAGATGACGATGTACGGGATGAGCGCCACGCCGAACACCGCGATCAGGATGCCGTAGAACACGATCGACATCGCCCAGGCGTTGAGCACGTCGTTGGACCAGTGCAAGGGGCTCTTGCCGGCTCGACGCAGCCGCTTGGCCTCCAGCTCCCAGGACGACTTCGCACTGCCCCACACGCTGCGCGGCAGGAACTCCCAGAGCGTCTCGCCGAAGCGGGCCGACGCGGGATCCTCCGGGGTGGCGACGCGGACGTGGTGGCCGCGGTTGTGTTCGATGTAGAAGTGGCCGTAGCAGGTCTGCGCCAAGGTGATCTTCGACAGCCACCGCTCCAGCGCGTCCTTCTTGTGGCCGAGCTCGTGTGCGGTGTTGATGCCGATCCCGCCGAGCACGCCCACCGTCAGCGCCACGCCGATCCTGGCCGGCCAGCTCAGCCCGCCGTCGTAGCCCAGCCAGCTGAGGTCCGACGCGGTGAACAGGTAGGCGCCGAAGATCACGCTGGCGTACTGGAACGGGATGAAGATGTAGGTGCAGTAGCGGTAGTACTTGTCGTTCTCGAGCCGTTCCATCACCTCGTCGGGCGGGTTCTGCCCGTCCGGGCCGTACCGCAGATCCAGCGCCGGCAACAGGATGTAGAGCAGGAACGGGCCGATCCAGAAGAACACCTGCGACGCGGCATGCCAGCCGAACTGGTTGAACGCCCAGACGATCGGCAGCACGACGAACAGCGCCGTGGGCGCGATCAGGCCCATCAGCCACAGATGCCGTTTCTTGTCCCGCCACGCCTCGATCTCGAGTTGCGATAAGTGCGCCGTCACGGCGTTCCACCTCCCTGTGAGTGCCATCCGTAGATGACTTGACTATAGAGGTGGATTTGTCGGCTGTCTAGACATAGATGGTCTCTTTGTAAACCGCTGCAGGTGCCGCAAGCCCGCCCGCATCGCGATTTCGGCGTGATTACTAGCGGTCAGCGCGGTTTTCACGCCGAAATCACTCGACCGAGGCGGTCTCCCGCTGCCCCAGCACCGAGTGCCTGCGGCCGTACAGGAAGTAGACGAAGACACCGATGACCATCCAGACCAGGAAGCGGATCCAGGTCAGTCCCGTCAGGTTCAGCATCAGCCACAGGCAGGCCAGGATCGCGGCGATCGGCAGCAGCGGCACCCACGGCACCCGGAAGCCACGCTCCAGGTCCGGACGGGTGCGGCGCAGCACGATCACGCCCGCCGACACCAGCACGAACGCGAACAGCGTGCCGATGTTCACCATTTCCTCGAGCTTGCCCATCGGGAACACCGACGCCGCGACGGCCACCAGCACGCCGACCAGAATGGTGATGCGCACCGGCGTGCCGTGCGGCCCGGTCTTGGCCATCGCGCGTGGCAGCAGCCCGTCGCGGCACATCGCGAACAGCACCCGCGTCTGGCCGAGGACCAGGACGATGACGACGGTGGTCAGTCCCGCCAGCGCGCCGATCGAGATCACCTTCGCGGCCCAGTCCACCCCGTTCTCGGCGAACGCCGTCGCCAGGTTCGCCTTCTCGCCGGCGTCCCTGAGCTTGGTGTAGTGCACCATGCCGGTCAGCACCACGGCCACCGCGACGTAGAGCACGGTGACGATGGCCAGCGAGGCCAGGATGCCCCGGGGCACGTCGCGCTGCGGATGCTTGGTCTCCTCGGCGGTGGTGGCGACGATGTCGAAGCCGATGAACGCGAAGAACACGATCGAGGCACCCGCCAGCAGGCCGTACCAGCCGTAGTTACTGCCCTCGGCCCCGGTGATCAGCGACAGCAGCGACTGTTCGCTGCCCCCGCCACCGGACTCCGCGGGCGGGATGAACGGTGTGTAGTTGGCGGACTCGATGTAGAACGCCCCGACGACGACCACCAACAGCACCACCGACACCTTGATCACGGTGATCACCAGGCTCACCTCGGCGGACAGCTTGGTGCCCCACGCCAATATCGCGGTCACGAAGGCGATGATCAGCAGTGCGCCCCAATCCAGCTCGAGTCCGCCCAATTGCGCTGTGCCACCGCCGAAGTTGAACACCGTGCCGAGATAGCTCGACCAGCCCTTGGCCACCACCGCCGCGGCCACCGCGAACTCCAGGATCAGGTCCCAGCCGATGATCCAGGCGATGAACTCACCGAACGTCGCGTAGGAGAACGTGTAGGCGCTGCCCGCCACCGGCAGCGTCGAGGCGAACTCGGCGTAGCAGAGCGCCGCCAGTGCGCAGGTGATCGCGGCGATCACGAACGAGATCGCGATCGCCGGGCCGGTGATATTGCCCGCGGTGGACGCGGTGACGGTGAAGATGCCGGCGCCGATCACCACGGACACCCCGAAGACCGTGAGATCCCGCCACGTCAGGTCCTTGTGTAATCGGGTAGACGGCTCGTCGGTATCCGCGATCGATTGCTCTACCGACTTGGTTCGCCAGGCCATCGCCCAATCCTCCCTGGTCTGCTGTGCTCAACGTATCGGTTACTGTTGGGGTCCATGGCGCGACTTGGGGAACACGCGGTGGTGATCGGGGCGAGCATCGCCGGGCTGTGTGCTGCGCGGGTGCTGTCTGATCGCTACGACCGGGTCACGGTGTTCGAACGCGACGGCCTTCCAGACGGCCCGGCCAACCGGTCGGCGGTGCCTCAGGGCAAGCACCTGCATCTGCTGATGGCGCGCGGCGCCGAGGAGCTCGGCGGGCTGTTTCCCGGCCTGCTCGAGGACATGGTGGACGCGGGCGTCCCGATTCTGGAAAACCGGCCGGACTGCATTCACTTCGGAGCCGCGGGCCACGTGCTCGGCACCGCCGATCGCCTTCGCGAAGAGTTCACCACCTATGTGCCCAGCCGCCCGCACCTGGAATGGCAGATCCGCCGGCGCGTGGAGGCCATCGACAACATCGACATCAAGAAGCAGACGGTGTCCGAGCCACGGTTCGACAGGGCGGCGCAGCGGGTGACCGGCGTGCTGCTCGATACCGGTGAGGCGATACCGGCCGATTTCGTCGTCGACGCCAGCGGTCGGGGCGCCCGGCTGCCGGTGTGGCTGGAGCAGTGGGGATTCGAGCGTCCGCGCGAGGAAACCATCGAGGTCGGCATCACCTACGCGACCCATCGAATCCGCATCCCCGAGGGCCTCATCAAGGAGAAGCTCGTCGTCAACGGCGCCTCGGACGACAACCTGGTCGGCCTGGGTCTGCTCTGCTACGAGGACGGCACCTGGATCCTGACGACGTTCGGCGTCGCCAAGGAGGAGCCGCCACAGAACTTCGCGGAGATGTGCGCGCTGGCCGAGAAGATCCTGCCACCGCATCTGGCCGACGCGGTCCGACAGGCCGAGCCGATCGGGGAGGTGGCCTTCCACAAGTACCCGACCAGCAAGTGGCGCCGGTACGACAAGCTGCGCCGCTTCCCGGCAGGCATCGTCCCGTTCGGCGACGCCGTGGTCAGCTTCAACCCCACCTTCGGGCAGGGCATGACGATGTCGATCGTGCAGGCGGGCAACCTGAGCCGGGCACTGGACAAAGCGGGCGGCGAGCCGGCCCGCGCGTTCAACAAGGCCACCGGAAAGTCCACCTACCCGGTGTGGATGACGGACGCGGTCGCCGACCTCACCATGCACGGGGCAGAGGGCCACATCCCGTGGTGGTACCACCGCGTCGGCAGGCTGTTCGACCAGTTCCTCGAGGCCGCCGAGACCGAGCCCGTGCTGGCCGAATGGTTCCTGCGGCGGTTCAGCCTGCTCGACAGCCTCTGGATGGTGCCGGGGCCGCGGATCGTCGCACGCACCCTGCGCCACAACGTGCGGTGCTACCTGGCCGAACGCCGGGAGGCCAGGCAGGCCGCGCCCAGCCGCGACCTGGTGACCAATAGGTAATGGGGCGGAGCGGCGAACACGCGGTCGTAATCGGGGCGAGCATCGCGGGCATGTGCGCCGCGCGGGTGCTGTCGGACTTCTACGACCGGGTCACCGTCTACGACCGCGACGAACTGCCCGACGGGCCGGCCAATCGTTCGGCGGTGCCGCAGGGCAGGCACGTGCATCTGTTGATGGCGCGCGGCGCGCAGGAGCTCGACACGCATTTCCCCGGCCTGCTCGACGACATGGTCGCCGCGGGGGTGCCGATTCTGGAGAACCGGCCGGACTGCATCCACTTCGGCGCCGCAGGCCACGTGCTCGGCACGACGCGCCGGCTGCAGGACGAGTTCACCGCGTATGTGCCGAGCAGGCCGCAGCTGGAATGGCAGATCCGGCAGCGGGCGATGGCGATCGCCAACGTGGACTACGTGCGCGCCGGGGTCGCCGAGCCGAGCTTCGACGCCGCCCGGCAGCGGGTGACCGGCGTGCTGCTGGACACCGGTGAGGCGATACCGGCCGATCTGGTCGTCGACGCCGCGGGCCGCGGCACCCGGCTGCCGGTCTGGTTGGAGCAGTGGGGATTTGACCGCCCTGGCGAGGACAGCGTCGACGTCGGCATCGGCTACGCCACACACCAGTTGCGCATTCCGGACGGCCTGATCACCGAGAAGGTCGTCATTGCGGGCGCATCCCGGGAGCAGCCGCGCGGGATCGGCATGCTCTATTACGAGGACGGCACCTGGGGGCTGACCACCTTCGGCGTGGCCAGGATCGAGCCGCCGCACGATTTCGCCGGGATGTGCGCCCTGGCCGACGAAGTCGTTCCCCCGCACATCGCCGCGGCCATCCGCCAGGGTGAGCCGATCGGCGAGGTGGCGTTCCACAAGTACCCGACCAGCCGGTGGCGCCGATACGACAAGCTGGACCGCTTCCCGGCAGGCATCCTCCCGTTCGGCGACGCCGTCGTCAGCTTCAACCCGACCTTCGGTCAGGGCATGACGATGAGCTCGCTGCAGGCAGGCCATCTGCGGCGGGCGCTGGAGTCGCCGGACACGGACCTGGCGCGCGAATTCAACGAGGCGACCGCGAAGTCGACGTACCCGGTGTGGACGATGAACGCGATCGGCGACCTGATTCTGCACCGGGCCTCCGGACCGATGCCGTGGTGGTACCGCCCGGTGGGTGGGCTGTTCGACCAGTTCCTCGGCGCCGCAGAGACGGATCCTGTTCTCGCCGAATGGTTTCTGCGCCGGTTCAGCCTGCTGGACAGTCTCTACATGATCCCGTCGACGCGGCTGGTCGGTCGCACCATCCGCCACAACATGCGGCTGTGGCTGGCCGAGAAAAGGGCGGCCAGGCGCCACGCCCCGGTTCCGGTGGCCTAGCGCGGCTTCGCTTCTGGCACCTCGCGGCCCGTCAGCCATGCCGTGAGCATGTCGCTGACCGTGTACGGCGCCTGCTGCTGCACCCAATGTGAGACGCCCGGCAGATATCGCACGGTGAAGTCGTCGACGAGCTCACCGGTGCCGTAGGTCAGTTCCTTGGAGAGTGCGACGTCGTTCTCGCCCCAGATCATCAGCGTCGGCACGGTCAGCTTCTTGCGTGACCGCCAAAGCCTGTGGGCCGTAGGGTTGGTGAAATTCGCCCTGTAGTAGTTGGCCATCGCCTTGGCGCCACCGGGGGACATCCCGTTGGACCGGTAGTCGCGGATCACCTGCTTGGGTATCACGCCGTCCTCGGGCGGATTCTCGACGAGCTCGCGGAACATCCACCCGATGCCCTGCGCCTTCTTGCGGGACAGCAGCCACACCGGCACCCACGGCAGCTGGAAGAAGGCCATATACCAGGACATCTTCAGCTGACGGGCGGAGAGCAGGCCGCGCAGGAACAGCCGCGGGTGCGGAAAGTTCATCACGACGAAGCGCTCGACCGGGCGCACGTCGGCCAACAGGAAGCTCCAGCCGATGATCCCGCCCCAGTCGTGCGCCACCAGCGTCACCGGCCCATCGATTCCTTGGGCACGAGCCGAATCGATGAGACCCGCGACGTCGGCCATCAGGTGCTCGAGCCGGTACGCGCGTCGCCGCGTGGGTCGCGAGCTTTTACCGTAGCCGCGCATATTCGGCGCCCAACACGTGTAGCCGAGCTTGGCGAGCGCAGGCATGTGAAACTGCCATGATGCCTTGCTTTCCGGGAAGCCGTGCAGAAACAGCGCCAGCCGCTGGCCGTCACCGCACTGGTCAACCTCGAAGCGCAGTCCGTTTGCTTCGATGAAAGTCGTTGTGATCAAGGTGAATTCCGCGCTAGGCCGTCAGCGCCCGATCGAGATCCGGTTCCAGGTAGATGAGCCGCGCGGCGGGCACCGCCGCGCGGATGGCGACCTCTGCCGCGTCGATTGTGACGGCCACGGTGGCCAAGTCGATCGACGCTGGCACCGCGATCTTCGCGCCGACAAGCAGTTCGTCGGGTCCCAGGTACTGGGTGCGCAGATGGATCACGCGGTCGACGTTGGCTGTCTGCTCGAGCGCGGTCCGGATCGCCTCGTCCTCCTCTCCGGTGGCGCCCTCACCGATCAACAGGCTGTGCATCTCGACCATCAGGACGACGGCGATCACTCCGAGCAGCACGCCGATGCCGATGGTGCCGATGCCGTCCCACACCGGATCTCCGGTGAGCATCGTCAGCCCGACGCCGGCCAACGCGAACATCAGGCCGATCAGTGCGCCGGTGTCCTCCAACAGCACCACCGGCAGCTCCGGGTTGCGCGAGTTACGGATGAACCGCCACCAACTGCCGGAGCCCTTCAATGGCCGCGATTCCCTTATGGCGGTGCGAAAGCTGTATGTTTCCAACGCGATTGCAACGACCAGGATCGCGATCGCCACCATGGGTGAGGTCAGGTCTTCGGGGTGGGAGATCTTGCGGTAGCCCTCGTAGAGCGCGAACACCGAGCCGAGGGTGAACAGCACCAGCGCCACCACGAACGAATAGAAGTACCGGCTGCGGCCGTACCCGAACTGGTGCAGCGGGTCGGCCTCCTTGCGCGCCTGGCGCTGCCCGAACAGCAGCAGGCCCTGGTTGCTGGTGTCGGCCACCGAGTGCACCGACTCGGCCAGCATCGACGAGCTGCCGGTGATCAGGTATCCGACGAACTTCGCGACGGCAATGCCCGCGTTGGCCAGCAGTGCCGCCAGGATCGCCCTGGTACTGCCCTCGGCCGACATCGATCAGATTCCGACCGTGGCACGGAACAGCTTGGTCGGACGCTGGGCAACCAGCCGGATCGGGCCGTCGTCGGCCGAAACCCACGCCGCCGCACCCCTTTCCAGCGTCACCGCACTGGATTTAGCGTGCACCACCACCGAACCTTCCGTGCACAGCAGGATCTGTGGGCCGTCGTGACGGGACGGTGCGTCCACCTCGTGGCCGAGCCGGTCACCGTCGAGGCCCAACACCGACACCGAGAACTCCGACGCCGGAGTGTCGTAGACGAGTTCCATGCCGTCCTCGGATGTCTTGGGACGAAGCGCCCCCTCGCTGGCGGGCGTGAAGTCCAGCACCCGCAACAACTCGGGCACGTCAACGTGTTTCGGTGTAAGTCCACCGCGCAGCACGTTGTCGGAATTGGCCATCACCTCGATGCCGACGCCGTGCAAGTAGGTGTGCAGGTTGCCCGCGGGCAGGTAGATGCCCTCGCCGGGCCGCAGGCTCAGCCGGTTCAGTAACAGGGACGCGAGCACACCCGCGTCGCCGGGATAGCGCTCGCCGAGCTCGAGCACGGTCTTGGCTTCGGCCGCGAATTCCTTCTTCCCGGAACGGACATAGTGGATGGCGCCGTCGATCACCGCGGGCACCAGCACATCGAGGTCCGGCTGTGGCGCGGTGATCCAGGTGGTGAAAAGCGCGCGCAGACCGTCCGCGTCGGGCTGGCCGCTCAGCAGGCCGACGAACGGGTCAAGGTCGGAAACCGCCAGCGCCCGCATCAGCTCGACCGACTTCGGCGCGGGCCGGAAACCGGCGAGCACCTCGAACGTCTGCAGCGCCACCAGCAGCTCCGGCTTGTGGCTGCGGTCGCGGTAGTTGCGGATCGGCGAGGACACCGGAATGCCGAGGCGGTCCTCCCGCGCGAAGCCCTCGACGGCCTGTTCGGCACTCGGGTGGGCCTGCAGGGAGAGTGGCTCGTCGGCCGCCAGCACCTTCATCAAGAACGGCAACGTGTCGCCGAAGCGGCTCCGCACCGCCGACCCCAGCTGTCCTTCGGGGTCCTCCCGGACGGTCTCCAGCAGCGAATGTTCTCCAGCGTCCGTCTCCAGCCACGCCGGATCGCCCGGGTGCGCGCCGAGCCACAGCTCCGCCTCCGGATGTGCTGTGGGACTTGGCCTTCCGGTGAAGTCGGCAATAGCCGTCCGCGAGCCCCACGCATAGGTCCGTACGGCGCCACGTAACAGGTTCACTCGGCTATCCTCGAACCAGTCGCAGGTAGGTAGCAGCCATCTCCAGCCGGACGGCCAACATCGCCAATTGCTGCTCGGGCCGCCCCGACCGCACCGGCGCCGCCGTGACGTCAGGGACTTCGGCAACCTCGGGGACGTCGGGAATGTCCATGGCCCCAACGATGTCGACGTCATTGAGGCCGGCCACCCGCGACGTCACCACCGCACGTTCGGCATCAAGAGTCAGCACCAGGGTGCGGACGCGCTCGGGCAGCGGACCGTCGATCTCCTCGTCGTGGAATACGGCGGCCTCGCGGTCGGCTTCGGACTGGCCGCCCAGCCCGGTGCGCAGCGCGACGATCGCGTCGGCCAGTCCGACGGCGGCCGTCGCCTGGTGCGCGATCCGCAACAGGACCGCGCAACAGTGGCGGGCCAACGCCAGCGTCGCCGCGCAGTCACCTGCCAGCACCACCGTGCGCCCGGACATCCGTTCGGCCAACGTCTTGGCGGGGTTGGTGAACAGTTCCCGTGCGGCACTGTTGCGTAACGCCTCGGCGTCGAGTTCGTCGGCGAGCGCCGCGAGATCCGTTCGCAGGCCCGGATCCACCACGTGCAGAACGGCCAGACCGGCGGCGAGATAGCGGGCCAGGCCGAAGTCTTCGGGGACCGGCACGCGCGGCTCCAGCACGGCTGCGCGTCCCGCCGTGGCGTCGCGCAGCGGGCCTTCATATGGTGCGACGACGACCACCCTGGCCCCGCGGCGCACCGCGGTCGCCGCCGCGCCGACCATGGCCGGGTCGCCGGGATCGTCGCCCGCGACGACCAACACGTCCAGCGCGCCGATCCACGGCGGAGCTTCGGAGCCGACGACGATCGGCGCTGCGGCCGAACCTCCCAATGCCGCGGCCAGAATCGACCCGGCCGTCTCGGCGTTGCCGCGGCCGGCAACCCAGATCACCGTGCGCGGTGGGTCGTCGGCGGCCACCGCGTCGAGTGCGCCCTCCTCGAGGGCGGCCGCGGTGGCGCGCACCTGCGCACCGGCCGTCGAGGCGGCACGCAACAGCCCTCGGCGGTCGGCGGCGAGCAAGCTGTCGACGTCGTCGAGATCGATCGTGGCGTGCGGTGCGCTCATGTCGATGTCCCTGTGTGCGAGGCGATCTCGGCGGCCACTCGCCCGACCACATCGTCGACGTCTTCGATGGTCCGGCCCTCGACGTTCAACCGCAGCAGCGGTTCGGTGTTGGAGGTTCGCAGGTTGAACCAGCTGCCGTTGCCCAGATCGACGGTGACCCCGTCGAGGTGGTCGATGGAGTGGATGCGATTGCCGAACGACTTCAGCACCGCTTCGACGCAGCGCTCCGAGTCGGCGACGGTGAAGTTGATCTCGCCGGAGGACTCGTAGCGCTGATAGTCGGCCATCAACTCGGACAACGGGCGGTCCTGCTCACCGAGTGCGGCCAGCACGTGCAGGGCGGCCAGCATGCCGGAGTCCGCGCCCCAGAAGTCGCGGAAGTAGTAGTGGGCGGAGTGTTCGCCACCGAAGATCGCGCCGGTGTCGGCCATCAGCGCCTTGATATAGGAATGGCCGACGCGGGACCGCACGGGCGTGCCGCCCCGCTCGACGACCAGTTCAGGCACCGCTCGTGAGGTGATCAGGTTGTGGATCACCGTTGCGCCGATCTCCCTGCTCAGCTCGCGCGCGGCGACCAGGGCGGTCACCGCTGACGGCGCTACCGGATGACCCAATTCGTCGACCACAAAACACCGGTCGGCATCACCGTCGAATGCCAGCCCGATGTCGGCGCCCGTCGAGACCACGTGCGCCTGCAGGTCGACGAGGTTCGCCGGGTCCAGCGGGTTGGCTTCGTGGTTGGGAAATGTCCCGTCGAGTTCGAAGTACAGCGGAAGCATCGTGATCGACGGAATCGGTTCCAGAACGGCGGGAGCGGTGTGGCCGGCCATCCCGTTTCCGGCGTCGACGGCGACCCGCAGCGGACGCAGCGCCGCCAAATCGACCAGCGAACGCAGGAATTCGCCGTAGTCGGCGAGCACGTCGCGGTCGGCCATCTTGCCGCGGGACCGTCGTATCCGGGCACGCCGGCGATCACTTCGTCGCTGATCACCGACAGCCCGGTGTCCTTGCCGACGGGCTTGGCGCCCGCCCGGCACAGCTTGATGCCGTTGTAGGCGGCCGGGTTGTGGCTGGCGGTGAACATCGCGCCGGGGCAGTCCAGCAGGCCGGAGGCGAAATACAGCTGATCGGTTGAGGCAAGCCCGATCCGGACGACGTCGAGGCCCTGGGACACCACGCCGTCGGCGAACGCGGCCGCCAGCGACGGCGAGCTGGACCGCATGTCGTGGCCGATCACCACTTGTCTCGCATTCGCGCCCTCGTCGCGCACCAGCCGGGCGAACGCACCCCCGACGTCGGCGACGAACTGCTCGTCGAGTTCCTCGCCGACCAGGCCGCGCACGTCATACGCCTTGATGACGCGGTGGACTGCCGCGGCGGGCCGGGACATGGATCTCCTTGCAAACGGACGGGACTGCTGGCGCCAGCCTATCCGCCGCGGCGGCGACTACATCAGCTACTCGGCAGGGGTCGGGTAACACCCGCAGGTGGCCGCGCCTGCGACCGGTGGTCTCGGGTCGGCGGGCGGGTGGCGCCATCAGCGCGCCGCCGTGGGAACCGGTCACCGGGTCGGTGAAACCGGCGGCGATTCCCCCGATCGACACCTCACGACCCTCGCGCACGGCCTCGGCTAGGGCGATCAGATCGTCCTCGTCCGGGTGCGACGGCAGCGGTCCGGCATGGCGAACCAGCTCCCAGTTGCGGGGTGCGGTGATCCGGCCTGCGTGGCTCACGCACAGGTCCCACGAGTGCGGCTCCGAGACCGTGGCCAACGGACCCACCACCGCCGTGGAATCGGAGTAGACGAACGTCAGCGTCGCGACCGCATAGTGCGGACACCCGGGCCGGCAGCAGCGACGGGGAACATTCACGAACGAGAGGCTATCGCGGGATAAACCCCGCAGGCCGTCGGACACGCGCGGTCGGCGGGCCGATCTCCAACCGTTACAGTTCTGCCGTGCCCGAGCGGAATCTCCGGGGATCACGCCGCGGCCGCGACATGCGCGGACCGCTGCTTCCCCCCACGGTGCCGGGCTGGCGCAGCCGGGCCGAGCGGTTCGACATGGCGGTGCTGGAGGCCTACGAGCCGATAGAACGACAGTGGCAGGACCGGGTGTCGGCACTCGACGTCGCCGTCGACGAGATCCCGCGGATGTCGCCGAAAGACCCCGAAAGTGTGCAGTGGCCGCCGGAGGTGGTGGCGGACGGCCCGATCGCGCTGGCGCGGTTGATCCCGGCGGGCGTGGATACCCGTGGGAATTCGATCCGCGCGCGAATCGTGTTGTTCCGCAAGCCGATCGAGCGACGGGCGAAGGACACCCTCGAACTCGCCGAGCTACTGCATGAGGTGCTGGTGGCCCAGGTGGCCACGTATTTGGGCGTTGAGCCCTCGGTCATCGACCCATCGATCGACGACGAATGAGCCGAGCGCTTTAGATGATGCCGCGCTTGAGGCGGCGACGCTCCCGCTCGGAGAGGCCGCCCCAGATGCCGAAACGCTCGTCATGGGCCAGCGCGTACTCGAGGCAGGCGTCGCGAACTTCGCAGCCCAGGCAGATGCGCTTGGCCTCCCGGGTCGAACCGCCCTTTTCGGGGAAGAACGCCTCCGGGTCCGTCTGCGCGCACAGTGCGCGCTCCTGCCATTCGTCATCGGTAGTTGCCGGGGCAACTGCATAGATTTCTGGTCTTTCCGGAACCAAACTCAATTGGGGACGTCCTGCTGTCCCAATCGGTGCCGGCCCGGTATTGGTGTGCGGGATACTGCCTACAGAGCCGAGTAACCGATTGTCGAATCGATTGTGATGGTCGAAATCGACCTGCTCAAAAGACATGTTCTCCGCCTCCTCACCTGATTCGCTAGATCCGCTATGGAGCCCCACGATGGTGCTGTGCGGCCATCTCAATTCGAACAAGTGATCGAATCTCGGTCTGCGACACCGAAACCGGCCGGCCAACCGAGAAATGACACTGGTGTGATTACACACTTGTTAGCTGCCGAGGTCAAGCGCTAGAACAGAAATTCATACCATCTCGTTACCGCAATTCGGCGCGTCGCTGCTCCGGCGTGTCTGTCACACCGCCCACGCCTACTCCTGCCGAGACCTGTCGTGACCCAACGCCTAATGTCGGTCGATGTGAAGGTCACCGTTCTGGTCGGCGGAGTCGGCGGCGCGCGCTTCCTGTTCGGGGTGCAGCACCTGCTGGGTCTTGGCCAGTTCGCAGGTGGGGAAACACAAGATCATTCGTTGACCGCGATCGTCAACATCGGCGACGACGCATGGATGTTCGGAGTGCGGATCTGTCCCGACCTCGACACCTGCATGTACACCCTGGGCGGCGGCATCGACCAGGAGCGCGGCTGGGGCCATCGCAACGAAACCTGGCATGCCAAGGAGGAACTCGCCGCCTACGGCGTGCAGCCCGACTGGTTCGGGCTCGGCGACCGCGATCTGGCCACCCATCTGGTCCGCACCCAGATGCTGCGTGCCGGCTATCCGCTCTCCGAGGTGACCGAGGCGCTGTGCAAGCGTTGGGCCCCCGGCGCGCGTGCTGCTGCCCGCCAGCGACGACCGCAGTGAAACCCACGTCGTCATCACCGATCCCGAGACTGGCGAGCGGCGGGCGATCCATTTTCAGGAATGGTGGGTGCGCTACCGGGCCCAGGTACCGACGCACAGCTTCGCATTCGTCGGGGCAGAGGCGGCCACCGCCGGTCCCGGAGTCATCGAAGCCATCGCATCGGCGGACGTGGTGCTGCTGGCGCCGTCCAACCCGGTCGTCAGTATCGGCGCGATCCTGGCAATCCCCGGCATCCGTGGCGCGCTGCGGTCGACGTCGGCGCGGGTGATCGGCTACTCCCCCATCGTGGCGGGAAAACCGTTGCGCGGCATGGCAGACGAATGCCTCTCGATCATCGGAGTGGCCAGCACGTCCGAGGCGGTCGGCGGCCACTACGGGCCGCGTTCGGGCGTCGGCATCCTCGACGGCTGGCTGGTGCACGAGGGCGACCACGCCGACATCGCAGGCGTCGAGGTGCGATCGGTGCCGCTGCTGATGACCGATCCGGCGACGACGGCCGAAATGGTGCGTGCCGGACTCGATCTCGCGGGAGTCAAGCCGTGACCGAGCACGGCTCCGGCGGCCGCGATCGAACTGCTTCCGGTGACCGGCCTTCCCGAGTTCCGGCCGGGCGACGACCTCGCCGCCGCGCTGGCGTCCGCCGCGCCCTGGCTGCGCGACGACGACGTCGTCGTCGTCACCAGCAAGGTGCTGTCCAAGTGCGAGGGCCGCATCGTACGCCGCGCCCGAAGACCCTGAGGAGCGGGATGCGTTGCGGCGCAAGCTGATCGACGCCGAGGCCGTCCGGGTGCTGGCGCGCAAGGGCCGCACACTGATCACCGAGAACAACCTCGGCCTGGTGCAGGCCGCCGCGGGCGTCGACGGCTCGAACGTCGGCGCCACCGAGCTGGCCCTGCTGCCGGTCGACCCCGACGCCAGCGCCGCAGCGCTGCGCGACGGCCTGCGCGAGCGGCTCGGGGTGACGGTCGGCGTCGTCGTCACCGACACCATGGGGCGTGCATGGCGCAACGGCCAGATCGACGTCGCCATCGGTGCGGCCGGGCTGACGGTGTTGCACGGCTACGACGGTGCGCACGATGTGCACGGCAACGAACTCGTCGTCACCGAGGTCGCGGTGGCCGACGAGATCGCCGCCGCCGCCGATCTGGTGAAGGGCAAGCTGACGGGCATCCCGGTTGCAGTGGTGCGCGGGCTGAGGCTGCCCGACGACGGATCCAACGCCCGCACGCTGCTGCGGCCTGGCGAGGAAGA
Source organism: uncultured Actinomycetota bacterium (assembly GCA_963801575.1). Taxonomy (GTDB): domain Bacteria; phylum Actinomycetota; class Actinomycetes; order Mycobacteriales; family Mycobacteriaceae; genus Mycobacterium. The sequence continues at coordinate 51,230 of CAWDFT010000020.1, read as the reverse complement.
CCTGTTCTGGTTGGGCACCGAAGAGGCACTGGCGATGGGCTTCAAAGGGGCGAGTCAAGCACAGCTGCTGCGCCGCTCGGTTCGGCGGTTCAGTGCCGAGCCGGTTGCGCCGGAGATCATCGAAGCCGCCGTCGCAGAGGCGCTCACCGCACCCGCGCCACACCACACCCGGCCGGTGCGCTTCGTGTGGATGACCGACGGCGCGGCCAGGGTCCGGCTGCTGGACCTCATGAAGGACCGAGTGGCGCTCCGACCTCACCGGCGACGGTAAGCCGCCGGACGCCGTCGAACGACGTGTCGGCCGCGGCCAGATCCTTTACGACGCACCGGAACTGGTGATCCCGTTCCTGGTCCCCGACGGCGCCCACAGCTACCCCGACGACGCCAGAACGGCCGCCGAGCACACCATGTTCACCGTCGCGGTCGGTGCCGCCGTTCAGGCACTCCTGGTGGCGCTCGCCGTGCGCGGTGTCGGCAGCTGCTGGATCGGCTCGACGATCTTCGCCGCCGATCTGGTCCGTGCCGAACTGGACCTGCCCGGCGAATGGGAACCGTTGGGCGCGATAGCGATCGGATACCCCGACGAGCCGACCGGCCCCCGCGAGCCCGCGCCGACCGACGGCCTGCTGGTGCGCAAGTGAGCGCGCTGCGCGACTCGGCGATCGAAGCGCTGACCGCCTGGCAGGCACCCGACCCCGCCCAGGACACGTTGCGGCACGCGGTGCTGGCGTTCGTGCTGGCCCGCGAGGACGCGTGTGAACGGGCATGCGTGCCCGGGCATGTCACCGCTTCGGCGCTGGTGCTCGACCACACCGGCACGCAGGCCCTGCTGACGCTGCATCCGCGGTTCGGGCGTTGGCTGCAACTCGGCGGGCACTGTGAGGACAGCGATCCCGACATCGTCGCCGCCGCGCTGCGCGAGGCATCCGAGGAATCCGGCATCGCCGGCCTGAGGATCGACCCGTCGATGGCCGCACTGCACGTGCACCCGGTGACCTGCTCGCTGGGCGTGCCGACCCGCCACCTCGACCTGCAGTTCATCGGCCATGCTCCGCCGAACGCCGAAATCGCCTGCAGCGACGAGTCGTTGGACCTGCGCTGGTGGCCGCTCGACTCGCTTCCCGAAGACACCGACTTCGGCCTGGCCCAACTGGCCGCGGCTGCACGCATGAGGTGAGCGCTCAACCTTGTACGGTTTCAGCGCGGATTTCCGTACCAGGCTGAGCGCTCGCGATTACAGCTGGCGGGCGGCGCGAGGGTCACACATCGGTGGAGTAGCGGATGCCGCCGTCGGGGATGGCCACCCCCGGCCACACCCGCGCACCGCGCAGCAGCTCGCAGCGCGCGCCGATGTCCGCGCCGTCACCGATGACGCCGTCGCGGATCAGGGCGCGTGGGCCGATGCGGGCACCGAAGCCGATGATCGACCGTTCGATCACCGATCCCGCCTCGACGCGGACCCCATCGAAGATCACCGCGCCGTCCAACCTTGCGCCCGGCCCGATCTCGGCGCCCCTGCCGACAACGGTTCCGCCGATCAGCAGCGCACCGGGGGCCACCGCGGCGCCGTCGTGCACCAGCGACTCACCCCGGTGCCCGCGCAGGGCGGGTGACGGCGCGATGCCGCGCACCAAATCGGCGGAGCCACGCACGAAGTCCTCCGGCGTGCCCATATCGCGCCAGTACGTGGCGTCCACATAGCCGCACACCTTGAGACCGTCGGCCAGCAGCTGCGGGAACACCTCGCGCTCCACCGACAGCGCCCGGTCCTTGGGGAGACGGTCGATCACCTCGCGCTTGAACACGTATGTGCCCGCGTTGATCTGGTCGCTGGGCGGATCCTCGGTCTTCTCCAGGAAGGCCGTCACCATACCGTCGGCATCGGTGGGCACGCAGCCGAACGCGCGGGGGTCGCCGACCCGCACCAGATGAAGCGTCACATCGGCGCCGTTGTCATGGTGGGTGGCGAGCAGCGCACCCAGATCGGCCCCAGACAGCACGTCCCCGTTGAAGACCAGGGCGGTGTCGTGCCACAGCCTCGACGCGACGTTGGCGATGCCGCCGCCGGTGCCAAGCGGCTCGTCCTCGACGACGTACTCGATCTGCAGGCCCAGCTTGGACCCGTCGCCGAACTCCGACTCGAACACGCCCGCCTTGTAGGACGTGCCGAGCACCACGTGTTCGATGCCGGCGTCGGCGATGCGCGACAGCAGGTGGGTCAGGAACGGCAAACCCGCGGTCGGCAGCATCGGCTTTGGCGCCGACAGCGTCAACGGTCGCAGCCGGGTGCCTTGACCGCCTACCAGTACAACGGCGTCGACCTCCGCCGAATTGACCACTAGTGCCGTCCTTTCGTCTGCTTGCGCCGAGAACTTCGGACCACCAGGCCCGCGCGCGAAGCGAGCGCGGCCCTTATCGTCCACCGCAATGGCGTCTGCCACCGCTTTGGATGTCGATCTGCCAGGAAAGTGTAGGTGCTGGTGTGGTGGGCTGCCAAGTTGCGGGCGGGGTCGCGGCCGGTGGAGTGACCCTTGTCGTGCAAAACCTCCGCTGAGGGCACGTATACGTTCTGCCAACCGGCCTTGCCGAGCCGATCTCCCAGGTCGACGTCCTCCATATACATGAAGTAGCGCTCATCGAAGCCGCCGACCTCGTCGAAGGCGGCGCTGCGCAGCAACAGGCAGGATCCCGACAACCAGCCGACCGGACGTTCGCTGGGCTCCAGCCGGTCCTGCCGGTAGGCGGCCGTCCAGGGGTTGGATTTCCACAGCGGGCCGACCACCGCGTGCATCCCGCCGCGGATCAGGCTGGGCAGATGCCGCGCCGACGGGTACACCGAACCGTCCGGGTCGCGGATCAGGGGCCCAGGGACGCGGCCCTCGGCCACCGGCCCGCCGCCTCGAGCAGCGCGTCGATACTGCCAGGGCCCCACTGGACATCGGGGTTGGCGACGATGAAGAGGTCGGGGTTCTCCGCGTCCTTGCGAATGCTCGGCCACCGCGCGGTTGACGGCGGTTCCGTAGCCCAGGTTCGCGCCGGTGCGCAGCAGCCGGGCATTCGGGAATCGTCTCGAGGGCCTCCTCCGGGCTGCCGTCGGTCGAACCGTTGTCAGCCATGATCACCGTCACCGGCCGCTCGGTGGCGAGCGACAGAGTCGACAGGAACCGGCCGAGGTGGGGCCCCGGTGAGTACGTCACCGTCACCACGAACAGTTCGTCACTCACGGCGTCGAGGGTAGCGGGCGCCACCCGGGCGGCGGATTAGGCCCGATCGGTGGACTACCTCGCCGGCACGCCGGCGGCGAACTTCGGCTGCCAATCCGACGTCGCCAGGGCACCGAAGGTTCTCTTCCCGGCAGCCGGTATCGGCGCTGTCCACGTCACGGATGCTGTGGATCAACGCAGGTCCGCTATAAGCGGTTTGAGCCGCGGCCGCCATCACATCGGTTATCTGTTGGCCTGCTCTTCCGGGCTCACCGCGTCGGCCGAGTTGCCCGCGGGCGCGCCGATTTCGGTCGGTCATGTCAGACCCACTTCGGTGCCTGTACCGTTGCCTGACTGGACTGGCTACGGTGGTCACTTTGCTGACCACAACGGTAACCTTTGTCGTTGGCTGCTGCTATCGGGCCCCTCCGGTGGCTCCGCAGCAGGGCGTAGCCGGAAAGGACTCACAGTATGGCCGGTTTCGACTATGTCGTTCTCGGAGCGGGGGCTGCCGGCTGTGTGCTGGCTAATCGCCTTTCGGAGAACCCCAACAACGAGGTACTTCTGGTCGAAGCGGGCCGCCGTTCGCGCAGTCCGTACTTCTACGTTCCCCAGATCGGGCCCGCGAAGTTCTTCGACAAGCGGTACGCCTGGAACTACCCCACGCAGCCGTTCGGCCCGCGTCAGGGTTACGAGGTCTGGACTCGTGGGAAAGTCGTCGGCGGCTCCACCGCCATTAACGGCATGAACTACATCCGCGGAACCAGGGAGGACTACGACGAGCTGGAGCGGCTCGGCAACAAAGGCTGGGGCTGGGACGACATCGTGCCGGCCTATAAGGCGTTCGAGGACAATCAGTTCGGCCCCTCGCCGACACGTGGAGTCGGCGGCCCCCTGCGGCTCTCCGTCCCCCGCGACCCGGATCAGCTCTGCCAGGACGTGATAGGCGCCGGCATCGGGTTGGGGCTGAGGCACGTCGAGGACGTGAACGAATCCGATGACGAGCGCATCGCACTTACGATGGCCAATATCTATAAAGGTGTCCGGATCACGGCGGCGAAGGCGTTCCTCAGTCCCGTGCTCAAGCGTCCGAACCTGCATTTGGCCACCGAAACGACCGCTGATCGGCTGATCTTCGAGAACGGACGCGCGGTCGGCGTCACCGTACGCACCGGCGGCAATGTCTCGGAGGTGCGTGCCTGCCGCGAGGTGATCGTGGCAATGGGAGCGCTGAACTCGCCGAAGTTACTTCAGCTATCCGGGATCGGGCCACGCGCCGTGCTGGAGAGCGCCGGGGTGCCGATTTATCTGGAACGCGACAATGTCGGGCGTCACATGCTTGAACACTTCTGCGTCATCAATGCCTACCGATTGAACGACGACCTCGGCTACAACCGGCAGCTGCGGTCGACGTTCGCCAAGGGCATGACCGTGTTGAAGTATCTGGCCACCCGCAGGGGCCTACTGGCTAAGCCCAACGGCGAAGTCATCGCCATCTTCAAGTCGCGACGCGATGTGGACCGCGTCGACGTCCAGGCGCTGGTGAGCATGATGTCGACCGCCAGCGGCACCGTCAGGCCCGATCGGCCGGGCGGCATTGATCCGCTGCCCGGCATCTCCTGCATGGCCGAGGTGCTGCGACCGACCTCGGAAGGCAATGTGCGGATCACCTCGGCGGAGCCGGACGCGCCGCTCGTGGTGGATCCCAACTACCTGGACACCGAGTACGACCGCAAAACCAGCGCCGACCTGCTGCGCAGGATCCGGGAGCTGTTCGCGCAATCGCCGCTGGCGGACCGGATCGAGCACGAGATACTGCCCGGCGCGGAAGCGGAGACGGACGATGAAATTATCGATGCCGTGCTGACCAGCGGCACGTCGGCGAGCCACGCGATCAATACGTGTGGAATGGGCCCCAGCGACGACGACATCGTCGATGACCGGCTGCGGGTTCGAGGCGTCGACGGCCTGCGTATCGTCGACTGCTCCATCATGCCGACGATGATCTCCGGCAGCCTGAATGGACCAACAATGGCGATGGCCTGGCGGGCGGCGGACTTGATCCTGGACACCCGCCCTGCCTGAAAGTCGTTCGCCCTCCGCGCAAACAGACGCAAAATCACCCTAGATCGCGCGCGATTTTGGGACCTTACGTCTCAGCCGGGAGGCGCTGATGGCGCACCCGGCAGTGGAATCTGCGGAACCCCGGGCGTACGGAGCCTTCCCGCCAGCCACGGCAGCGAGTCGGCGAACACCTGCGCCCCGGACGGCCAATCGTGCTTTGCCAGCATCCCAACCACCGAACATTCGATCCTTGGCGGCTAGCGACTGCACACAAATAGTTGGCAACGGTGGGAGTGTCCTGGGGGCAGGGACGCGGGCCTGGGTCGCCCACGCCGACGGCGCCGTTGCCGTGCGCGGTGGGGATGTCGCCAGAGACAGCGAACCACCCGGCTACTCCGCTGTATGGACCATGCGCGGTCATTACCGTTTCCGGATCGAACGCCGCCCATGGGTCGCGGCGCACACGCCAGCCGACCGCGAGCAGAAGTATCACGGCGGCAACCGCCTGAATGGCAATCGGAACCTCTTCGTGAGCTACGGAGATCGGCTCCAGCGCCACGGTTACCGTCGGGGAATGCCGGCACCGAGGCGGTTAGCACACCGCCTGCAGCGCCGCGGCCAGGGCGTCGCGCCACGGCCGCAACGGTTTCAGTCCCGCCTCCGCGGATTGCCGTCCTGACAGCGCCGAGTACGGCGGACGGGCGGCCGGTCGCGGCATGTCCCGGCTGCTCACCGGCTGCACGCGCTGCGGGTCGGCCCCGATGCCAGCGAACACCGCCCTGGCCTGCTCGAACCGGCTGACCGCCCCCTCATTGGCGGCGTGCAGCAGCTGCGCGGTGATTCCGCCGGCGGCCACCTGGAGCAGGGCCGCGACCAGGTCCGCCACGTAGGTTGGCGATCCGGTTTGGTCGTCGACCACGTTAACCGGACCGTCACCGGCGGCCAGCCGGCGCATGGCGCCGACGAAGTCGTTGCGAAGCCCGGTGTACAACCACGCCGTGCGCACAACCCGGGCGTCTGGCATCGCCGCGAACACCGCGAGCTCACCGGCCAGCTTGGTACGCCCGTACACGCTCAGCGGGCCGGTCTGGTCGTCGGGCTCATAAGGATGCGGCGTCGCCGGGAAGGCGCCGCTGAACACGTAGTCGGTGGAGATGTGGATGAGCTGGGCCCCCGCCCGCGCGCAGGTGTGCGCGACGTTCTCCGCGCCCACCGTGTTCACCGCGTGTGCGCGCGCTTGGTCGGTCTCGGCGGCGTCCACCGCGGTGTAGGCCGCGCAATTGACCACGACGTCGCCCGATTTGACGAAAGGTTTCGCCGCGGCGGCATCGGTGATGTCCCATTGCGCCGAAGTCAGGGCCAGCACGTCACGGCCCTGCCGGGTCGCCTCGGCGGCCAGGAAACGCCCCAACTGCCCGCCGGCGCCGGTGATGACTATCCTGTCTGCCACACGGAAGAGTCTGCCACGCCGGAACGGCGCTACCCGGTTTGCGCCGGTCTCGCAAGTAGCCTGGGCAGATGCCCGCTCGCCTGACCCGTGTCATCGCTGTGACGGTGGCCCTCGCCGTCGTGGTCGGCACCGGCGTGGCGTGGGGCAAGATCCGGTCATTCGAATCCGGGATCAACCACATCTCCCCGATCTCGCTCGGCGGAGGCGGCGAAGACGGCGCGATCGACGTGCTGCTGGTCGGCATGGACAGCCGCACCGACGCGCATGGCAACCCGTTGTCAGAGGAGGAACTGGCGACGCTGCGGGCCGGCGACGACATCTCGACGAACACCGACACCATCATCTTGGTGCGCATCCCGAACAACGGGAAGTCGGCCACCGCGATCTCTATCCCGCGCGACTCCTACGTCCAGGCGCCAGGTGTCGGCAAGATGAAGATCAACGGCGTATACGGATCGGTCCACTTGGAGAAGTTGAAAGAGCTGGTCGAACAAGACGACATGGACCAGGCACAGGCTGAGCCGCAGGCGGCCGAAGCCGGGCGTGAAGCTCTGATCGAGACCGTCGCCAACCTCACCGGGGTTACCGTCGACCACTACGCCGAGATCGGGCTGCTCGGCTTCGCCTTGATCACCGATGCGCTGGGCGGCGTCCACGTGTGCCTGAAAGATGCCGTGTACGAACCACTTTCGGGTGCCGACTTCCCGGCCGGCTGGCAGAAGCTGGACGGACCGCAGGCGCTGAGCTTCGTGCGACAGCGCCACGACTTACCGCGCGGCGACCTCGACCGGGTGACCCGCCAGCAGGCGGTGATGGCGTCGCTGGCCCACGAGGTAATCTCGGGCAAGACGCTGTCCAGCCCGTCCACACTGGACCGCCTGCAGCAGGCCGTCCAACGATCCGTGGTGCTGTCCGACGGTTGGGACATCATGGATTTCGTTGAGCAACTGCAGAAACTGGCCGCCGGTAACGTCGCGTTCGCCACCATTCCGATTCTCGAAGAGGCTGGCTGGAGCGACGACGGGATGCAGAGCGTGGTTCGGGTAGATTCCAAGCAGGTACAGGAGTGGGTGGCTGGCCTGCTGCACGACCAAGACGAAGGCAAAACCGAGGAATTGGCTTACTCGCCAAGCAAAACCACCGCTGACGTGATTAACGACACCGACATCAACGGCCTTGCTGCCGCCGTGTCAGAGGTGTTGACCAACAAGGGCTTCACACCCGGCAGCACCGGCAACAACGAGGGTGGGCACGTCACCGACAGCCAGGTGCAGGCCGCCAAGGCCAATGACCTTGGTGCGCAAGCGGTCTCCAAGGAACTTGGTGGACTGCCGATAGTCGAGAACGCGTCGGTCGCGCCCGGATCGGTGCGGGTGGTGCTGGCGAATGACTACACCGGCCCGGGCTCCGGCCTGGCCGGAGGCGACCCGACCGTTGCCAGTGTCGACTCCGCTGCCGCGGGATCGACCGATTCGACCGACTCCGCCCCTCCCCCCTCGCCGATCTTCACCGCCGGCGCCAACGACCCGGAGTGCGTCAACTGACTGACCTCACGTCGGCGGTGCTGGATCCGCTGATGGCGGCAGATCCGGCCGGGCCGCGGATCACCTACTACGACGACGCCACCGGCGAACGCATCGAGCTGTCCACAGCGACTCTCGCTAACTGGGCCGCCAAGACCGGCAACCTGCTCCGCGACGAGCTGGGCGCCGGACCGGCCAGTCGGATCGCGGTGCTACTGCCCGCGCATTGGCAGACCGCCGCAGTGCTGTTCGGCATCTGGTGGATCGGCGCGGAAGTCCTCCTGGACGGTGGTGACGCCGACATCGCGCTGTGCACCGCGGATCGGCTGACGGAGGCCGACGACGCCGTCGGCGCGGGCGAGATCGCGGCGCTGTCGCTGGACCCCTTCGGCAAGCCGGTGGCGGATCTGCCGGTCGGGGTGACCGACTACGCCACCTCGGTGCGGGTGCACGGCGATCAGATCTCGCCCGAACGCCATCCCGGTGCCGCGCTGGACGGCCGGTCGGTCACCGATGTCCTCGTCGGTGCCCAAGCTTCATCCGCCGCACAGGGTTTCACGTCCGGCGATCGGGTGCTGTCGACGGCGCGCTGGGACACCGCGGATGACCTGACCCACAATCTCTTAGCCGTCTTCGCAGCCGGTGCCTCGCTTGTGCAGGTCGCGAACGCGGATCCCGCGGCACTCGACCGGCGCCGAGAGGCAGAGAAGGTCACCAAGGGGTAGCCGCGCACATATTGACGGAAACGGTGGTTTCACACCCGCACCGGCGCCGGAGTGCCACGCTCCAATAATGATCGACCGAAGGAGCTTCCTGGTGCTGTCGGCAGTGGGAGCCGCGGCCGGCGTTGTGGGGTGTTCTTCGCGCACCGCGGAGTCGCCTCCGTCGACCGCAGCGTCCGCCGTCAAGATTCCGTTTGCGCCCGCCGAGACCGAGATCGACCTCGGCGGAGTGACGGTGCGCACGTGGGCCTACAGCGGCCAGGTTCCGGGAAACGAGATACGCATCAAGAAGGGCGAAAGGCTGCGGGCAGACGTGTCGAACAAGCTGCCTGCCGACACCAGCGTCCATTGGCACGGCATCGCGATCCGTCAACGACATGGACGGCGTGCCCCGGCTGACGCAGGCGCCGATCCCTGCCCAGGGCAGTATTCGCCTACGACTTCGTCGTCGCCGAGCGCCGGAACCTACTGGTATCACTCACACGTCGGGGCTCAGCTGGACCGCGGCCTGTACGGTCCGCTGATCATCGAGGACCCGAGCGAGCGCGTCGACTATCACGACGGATTGGTTCTGGTGCTCGACGACTGGATCGACGGCACCGGCACCGACCGGACCAGGTGCTGGAGAACCTGCGCAAGTCAGGCATGAAACCGATGCAGCCCGGCGGGCCCGGGGTGAGCCCGACGACCCCACTCGGCGTGGACGGCGGCGACGTCACCTACCCCTACTTTGTCATCAACGGCCGGGTTCCCGCCGATCCGCAGGTGGTGGATTACCTTGCCGGCCAACGGATTCGGCTGCGCGTCATCAACGCCGGGTCGGATACCGCGTTTCGGGTGGCGGTGTCCGGCACCTCGATGAAAGTCATCCAAACCGACGGATACCCGGTGGTCGCGACACAGGCGGACTCCGTGATCCTTGGCATGGGTGAACGGGTGGACGCGGTGATCACCGTCGACGAGTCGGCACCGCTGATCGCCGCGCCGGAGGGCAAACAGGGTCACGCACAGCTGAACATGCGGGTGAACAATGCGCCGAGCGCGGTCAACGTCGACGACTTCGTCGCGTCGCTGCGGCGCGAGGTGGTTCTCGACACCGCGTCGCTGTCACCCACCCCGGAGGTGACACTGCCGGCGCGCGAACCCGATCAATTGATCGAGGCGCGGCTCAGCGGTCCGGTCAATGGCTACACCTGGCCCATCAACGGCAAGCTCTACGACCCCCCGCGTGACGGCATACCGGTGAAGGCAAATCAGCGGGTTCGGGTGAGGCTGATCAACGAGTCGATGATGTTCCACCCGATTCACCTGCACGGGCACACCTTCCAGGTGATGAGGCCCGACGGGGTCCGGGCCCGCAAAGACACCGTGCTGGTTCCGCCGAAGCAGACGGTGGAGGTCGACTTCGACACGGACAACCCGGGCAAGTGGATCACCCACTGCCACAACACCTACCATCTCGAGGCCGGCATGGGGACATTCATCACCTACGCTGGCTGATGTGTCCCAGCGCCGGCCCTATCGGGCCAGCACGCAGGCGGTGAATTTCGGCTGCCAGTCGGACGTCAGCAGCGCGCCGTAGTTAAACTCGCGGTCGCCCCGGTTAGAGGTGCGATGTCACGGATGCTGTAGATGAATGCGGGGCCACTGAAGTCGTAGGCCGCCGCGGCGGCCAACACACCGATGATTTGGCGGGCTTGCTCTTGCTGACTTACTCCGTCAGCGTCGTCGCTGGTCGGCGCACCGATCTCGGTCATCCATATCTTCTTGCCACCATCGCCGTGGGCCGCCATCACCGCGTGCATCCGGCCGACGTCGGACCAACCGTTGTCAGGGTCAGTCGCGAAGCCACCCGGGGACACATAGGGATGCGCGGCTGCGGCGTCGAAGTAGCCCTTGGCGCCCGCGGCATACATCTGCTCCATGAATGCCGGCGGCGACTCGTCTCCGATCAGTCGACTCAACCCCGCGGCAACCACGGTGCTGGTGGGCTGCACGACCTTGATCGCCGGGTAGGCGGCCTTGAGTAGCTCGGTGTAGCGTGCGCCGTTTTTGGCGGTCGAGCCGAAAAACAGCGGAAGGTTCGGCTCGTTCCACAGTTCCCAGCTTGACACTCGGTCCACGTACCGGCGGACCGTCTGGGCCGAGAAGTCCCCATAGTCGGCAGGATTGAGCGGAGGCGCGGTGAAATATGAACCGGGAGCACGTGCCCATTCGGGCGTATACGCAATCACCGCGAGCACCTTGAGATTACGGGCGCGCGCCGCGTTCACTACCGCGTCGACGTGGTCCCAGCTGTATTGGCCCTTCGCATGCTCGATCCTGCTCCAATCGACGAGCACCCGGAGCCAGGAAGCAGACGTCTTCGAAACCGCGTCGAGTGTGCGGTTGATGTCGTCGAGGCTGACCCACTGCAACGCGGCGCCCTGGCCGAATCCGTACCCCCCAGGTGGCGTCAAGGTCGGGAGCGCAGCGGCTGAGGGTGGCACGGGCAGGACAAGGGCGACCGCGACGGCGACTGCCAATCGCGTCAGGGGGCGTGCCGCCCGTTTGACCATGCGTGCGAGGGTAGCCGACCGGCCCTACCGTCAGCGGCGCGAAAGAGGTGTCCGCGCCGGCGGTCTGGGGGACACGACGCAACAGCCGGCGCCGGTGTCGTAGCGGTAGTAGAACCCGTACTTGCGCACGAGATGGTTGTTCTTGGATTCGATCGTGGCCTGATCGTTCTTCTTGTAGGGCCGTGACCTGGTGAAGAAGATCTCCAGCTCCGCGGCCCACTTGATGACGGCCTTGTTGAGGAACTCAGTGCCATTGTCGAAGTCCAAACCGGTTACCTCGTAAGGGATTTCATCAATGCCAGCTTTGAGGGCGCTGAGGATGTGGGTGTGGGCATTGTTGCGCACGGTGCGGGTGAACACCCAGCCGATATGCATGTCGGTGAGGTTGAGTGTGCGGGCGAACTCACCTTTGAGAGTTGGCCCGCAGTGCGCGACGGTGTCGCCTTCAAAGAACCCCGCAGATGCCTCGACCTCGTCAGTTGCCTTGCGGATCTTGATCGAGGACCGCAGCAACGGGGAGGCCCTGGTGGCCGATTTCCCCTTGACCTGGTCGCGTGCCTTGGCGCCGCGCAGGTAGCGGTCGATCGTTGCGCTGCTCATCGCTAACAGTTCGGCACGTACCTGCGGGCTGTAGCGGTCCTGACCGGCTACCAGCTCACCGTGGCGCTCCAATGCATCCAGCTGCAGGGCCATCGATGCGGCCAGATATCGGCCGCACTGCCCGCCCGAGGCCGCCCAGACCCTCTGCAGCACCTTCAACGCGTCGTAGGAATACTTCGGCATGCGTTGCCGGCGAGGCCGTTTGGCCACCTGTCGACCCGCTCCAGGTGGCTGGGCTGCGGCCGTCAACCGCCGCCGAGCATTGTCACGCGACCAGCCGGTCACCTGCACCACCTGATCCAGAATCTGGCCCCGGTCCGCCTTCGAGGCCTTCACGTACGCCGTGGCGAACTTCGCGGTGATTTCGGCACGAGACGACATCCCTCTTTGCCCACTTCCCATGCCTGGCGAGCATCACCGTTTCGCGGGCATTCTTACGTGATGCACCGAGGGTGTTTCGCGGGCACTTTTGGTGATGCTTGCCGGGCGCTTGGCGACCAGCGGGCTGCTCCGGCACAATGACGAGTGCGCTTATACCGAGCCGATTAGACTTGCTGTTTGCCACGAAGTGCTTCAAACTGGCCCCTTGACCAGCTTGACGTCGACCTCGATGGCGAGGCGCGTGCCGCGCAGATTTGCGCGGATGGTAGCCAAATCAGTACGGCGCTAACCGGCGCCGCTAGCATGCATCAACGAACGACCTAAGGGGGCCGCGACGATGCACAGCCGTACCGCGCAACGTGATCCTCTATGAACTCAACGAAGTCCCGTGGACTGTCGTTGATTACTTCGTCGAGCGCCGTCCTGACTCGAACCTGGCGGCGATGATCGATGGCGGTCAATCGCTGACCACCATCCACGAGGACTCGGAAAAACTGCAGGGCCTGAAGCCGTGGCGCACCTGGCCGTCGCTGCATGCCCCTACTTATGACCATCATTCATTCGACTTGGGCCAAGACCCGTCACGTTTCGTGGCGAGCCCATCTGGGATGTGGCTGAGCGGGCAGGATTGAGTGTCGGCCTCTTCGGGCCTCTCCAAAGCTGGCCACCGCGGGAGTTCGCCCACGGTGGGTTCTATGTTCCCGACATTTTCAGCCAGGACAGCAAGACATACCCCCCGGCATTGCAGAAGTTCCAGCGTTTCAACCTGACGATGACCAGCGAAAACAAATTTCTCGGCCGATGCGCCACTTGACCCGAAGACTTTCTTTTCGACCGGCCTCGACCTGGTGCGGCAAGGCCTGTCCGCCAAGTCGGCATCCACGCTCGCGGCCCACCTCCTGCAGGAACGAAGGGACCCCCGCTACACGGCGCTGCGGCCGGCGCTCCAAGTCGTGCCGTGTTTCGACCTGTACCGGCGGTTGCAGCGCAAGCATGATCCCCGGCTGAGTATCTTCTTCACCAACCACGTCGCCAGCATGATGCATCGTTTCTGGGGCGATCCCATCCCCGGTTACGCCGAGGCACACGACTACGCTGCCGACGAGTTTACGGACTTCACCGACCAACAGCTGGGCCGGATCCGGAAATACGCGGCATCCCATCCGGGGACAGTGGTCGTGGTGTCACTGATCTTCGCCGACGAAGCCGATGCCTCCTCGGCACTACACGCAGCCGGGAACACCACCGACTAGATGAGTAATTCCAAGGGGTCAGTGGTCGTAGGCGGTCAGTGATCGCAACGTGGGCTGGCCGAGTTGGTCGTTGTGCCAGATCGCGGCGGTGAGGGCGAGGATGCGTTGCAGTACTCGCGATGTGACGCCCGCGATGGTGCGCCCGCCGTGGCGTTCGAGGTCGAGTTGGGTCTTGAGCGTGTTATTGATCGACTCGATGACCTGCCGAAACGGTTTGAAGTACCGATGCCCCGGCCGTGGTTTCTCACCTTTGCGGGCAGGCCGCACCAGCTCGACTTCGGCGTCGGCGAGTGCGGCTTCGAATGCCTTGCCGTAGTAATTCTTGTCGGCCATCAACTTCTGATTCGGGTGGGCGGCCACGAGATTGGGGTCGGCGTCGAGCATGCCGAGCAGGACCTCGCGTTCGTCGGCCTTGGCGCCGGCCAGCGCGAACGCCACCGGCAGACCCGACAGCGTGCACACCAGGTGCAGGCGCAGCCCCCAAAGAAGCACGAATGCGAAGCGCAGTAGCCGTACTCGGCCCACCCGGCCAGATCCGACCGCTTCGCCGTCTCTCGCGAGCGCCCACACTCGACCGGGGTCGAGTCGACCACCCACACGTCATCGTTGACGCTGCTGGTCTGTGCGACCAGGTGCGCGATCACCGCCCGCAGCGTGCCGATCGCCGCGCGGATCCTCTTGTTGTAACCCGATTCCGTTGGCAGATAAGGAAACAAACTGCGCAGATGAGTATTTGCGTAGCGCAGGAACCGGGCCTCGGAGGTGAATCCGAGCAACGCCTGCAGCACCACCAGGGTGACCAGCTCGGCGTCCGTCAGCCGCGGAGCCAGCCCGACGCGCGGCCGCCACGGCCGATACTGCGGATTGTCGGCGAGAAAATCATCACTCGTCACGTACAGTCCGATGGCGAGGGTGTTCAGGTCGGCGTCCACTTCGGCCTCCAGTGCCAGGTTGGATTAAGCAACGCCAATCCTGGACACCCTCACCCATAAATCACAGCAGCCACACCAGTAACACCCCTTGGAATTACTCATCTATGTGGTTCCCCCGAAATCGTGGAGGGTTTCCTATGCGGCTTCCGGCTGGTCTGGGGTCCCTGATCTCGTAGTTGACCGGGCTCATCATGCCGATCGTCGCCTGTGCCGGCGGTCGTGATTGTAGAACCCGTAGCACCAGTCCAGCACAACGGCCTGGGCCTGGCGGGTGTTCTCGAAGTCGTGTCGGGACAGGACCTCCCATTCCAGGATGCTGAAGAACGCCTCGGCGGCGGCATTGTCGAAGCACGACCCGACCCTGCCCATCGACTGGCGGACCCCGAGTTGACGGCACAGCGTGCGTGAAGGCGTGTGCGGTGTAGGTCGAGCCGCGGTCGGTGTGGAAGATGACGCGCTCGGCTCCTCGTCCCGCCAGATCGCGTGCGTGCCGCCGCGGGCCGCCACGGCCATCTTGATCGCCGCGCACGCCAGCTCCGCGTCCGGGTGCAGCCCGGTGGCGGCCCCGAGCAGCCGTCGGCTGTACAGGTCGATCACGGTCGCCAGGTACAGCTTCGGGCCACGACCGTCGGGGCCGGTGGGGATCTCGGTCATGTCGCCGACCCACTTGGCGTTCGGACGCTGCGCGGTGAAGTCTCGACGCAGCAGGTCAGGGAACTTCGGTGCCGTCTTGTCCTGCTTGGTCAGCCCGTTGCGGCGCTTGATCCGCCTCGCGATCAGGCCCTGGCGGCGCATCGAGTCGGCCACCGTCTTCTCGTTGACACTCCCAGCCCTCGTCCCGCAGGTCGCGACCAGCCGCGGCGAGCCATGCAGCCCCTTGGCCGCCTGAACGACGCGGCCTCCGCGGCCTCTCGACGCCTCGCGGTGCCGGTCCCGGTCGGTGTGCAGACCCGATCAGCCGACGGGCCGTCAGCACGAGCGAGCCACTTGTAGAACCACGCCAGCGACACCCCAAGCAGGGCGCAGACGACCGTGTGTGGCACTCGGTAGTTGGTCCTCTGGTCGGCGATGAAGCGTGCCACGCTCACTTCGTCGCCTCCTTGACCCACAGGACCACGGATCGCTTGAGGACATCACGCTCCATCCGCAGCTCAGCGATCTCCGCGCGCAGCCGCTTGAGCTCGTCGAGATCGTCCGGGTCAACCCCCGCGTGCCCTCCGGGCCTCGCGGGCCCGGGCCACCCAGTTGCCCAGCGTGCCCTCGTGGTCACGCCGAGGTCGCGAGCGACCTGCGCGATCGACTTACCCGTCTCCGCGACGATCCGAACCGCCCCCTCACGGAACTCCCGGTCGTACTTCTTCCGTTTCTCTGACATCGCTACTCCTTATAGCTGATGCCTCCACGGTCTCGGGGGAATGCCCTCTAGACCGGGACACTCGCAGAGCAGGACTCATCTTCCGACCGAGGATTGGCGGCGACAACACCGCCTACCACATCCCGGAGGGAATCCTGCTCGCCTACGGAAGCGGCCTGTCGCCGGATCCGTCGCGCAAAGAGGGTCGATGTGCTCGACGTAGCTCCCTCGTTACTGGCCAACGTGCTCGGGGTCGAACCGGGACCGACGATGCGGGGCATCCCGACGCTCTTCAACTGAGCGGGAAGTAAGCGGTTTCAGCGCAGCAGCGCGCGCGACATCACCACGCGCTGGATCTGGTTGGTGCCCTCGTAGATCTGGGTGATCTTGGCGTCACGCATGAACCGCTCCACCGGAAAGTCGGTGGTATAGCCGTACCCACCGAACAGCTGAACCGCGTCGGTGGTCACCTCCATCGCGACGTCGGACGCGTAGCACTTCGACGCAGCGGAGATGAAGCCGAGGTTGGGCTCGCCGCGCTCGGCGCGCGCAGCCGCCGTGTACACCATCAGCCGCGCGGCCTCGAACTTCATCGCCATATCGGCGAGCATGAACTGCACGGCCTGGAAGTCGCCGATCGGCTTCCCGAACTGCTTGCGCTCCTTGACATATGCGATCGACGCATCGATTGCGCCCTGCGCAATGCCAACCGCCTGCGCACCGATCGTCGGGCGGGTGTGATCCAGCGTCGCCAATGCCGTCTTGAACCCGGTGCCGGGATCGCCGATGATCCGATCGCCCGGAATGCGGCAGTCCTCGAAGTACAACTCCGTCGTGGGCGATCCCTTGATGCCCATCTTGTTTCCTTGGCGCCGACCAAGAAGCCGGGATCGTCCTTGTGCACGACGAACGCCGAGATGCCGTTGGCGCCCCTTGTCCGGGATCGGTCACCGCCATCACCGTGTACCAGGTCGAGTGCCCGCCATTGGAGATCCAGCACTTGGCGCCGTTGAGCACCCATTCGTCGCCCTCGCGCGGGCCCGGGTGCGCATCGCAGCCGCGTCACTGCCTGCCTCACGCTCCGACAACGCGTACGACGCGACCGCCTCACCGGCGGCGATCGCTCGGCAGCACCTGCTTCTTGAGTTCCTCGGAGCCGCGCATCAGCAGACCCATCGTGCCCAGCTTGTTGCAGATCGGGATCAGCGACGACGACGCGCACACCCGCGCGACCTCTTCGATAACGATGCATGCGGCGACAGAGTCGCCACCCTGGCCGCCGTACTCCTCGGGGATATGAATGGCGGCGATCCCCGATGACGGTCAGCGCCTCGAGCGCCTCATCGGTGTAGCGCGCCTTCTCGTCGACGTCGGCCGCGTACGGGGCGATCTCCTTCTCACACAGATCACGCAGCACCGAGCGCAGCTCTTTGTGCTCGTCGGCGAGCTGGAAGGCGTCAAACGACGGGTTACCGATCGACATGGCATACTCCTCGCTACTCACCAGTAACTTTACCCTTGGCCGCCTGGACGGACCGTCCGGGGTCTACGGGCCGAGCAGTCGGTCGCGCAATGCGGCGTCTTTCTCCAGGACCATATTGGCGAGCCCGGTCTGGAACTCCGCCATACGCTCGCGCAGCTGCGACGTCGGATGTGCCGAGAATGCGCACCGCGAGCAGTCCGGCGTTGCGGGCGCCGCCGATCGACACCGTCGCCACCGGCACTCCCGGCAGGCATCTGCACGATCGACAACAGCGAGTCCAGGCCGTCCGAGCTTGGCCAGCGGCACCGGCACCCCGATCACCGGGAGCGCCGTGGCGGAAGCGACCATGCCGGGCAGATGCGCCGCGCCGCCCGCACCGGCGATGATCACCTCGAGGCCGCGGCCGGCCGCGGTGTGCGCGTAGTCGAGCATCCGGTCCGGCGTGCGGTGCGCCGAGACGACGCCGACCTCGAACGGCACATCGAACTCGGCCAACGCGTGCGCGGCATCCGCCATCACCGACCAGTCGCTGTCACTGCCCATGATCACGCCGATCCGCGGCGCCGGGCGCGTCATCATGTTCACTCCATCCGTCGGTCCACTCGGCGTGCGACAACCAATGCGCCGCCCGCGCCGCCCGCTCGCGCACATCGGCGACGTACGCGTCGTCATCGAGCGCGCCGTCGGGGTCGCCGAGGATGTTGACATGCCCGATCTTTCGGCCCGGCCGCTCGCCCTTGCCGTAGAGATGGACCCTGGCGTCCGGCATCCGGCCGAACAGGTGGTGCAACCGCTCGTCCATGCTCATCTCCGGAGTCTGCTGCGCGCCAAGCACATTGGCCATCACCGTCACCGGTGCGATCGGCGCGGTGTCGCCCAACGGATAGTCGAGCACTGCTCGCAGGTGTTGTTCGAACTGGCTGGTTCGCGCGCCGTCCATGGTCCAGTGGCCGGAATTGTGCGGCCGCATCGCGAGCTCGTTGACCATCAGCGTCTCCGTCGACGGTCTCGAACAGCTCGACGGCCAGCACGCCGACCACACCGAGTTCTGCGGCCAGCCGCAACGCGAACTGGCCTGCGGACGCTGCTCAGTTCGTCGCTCCAGGCCCGGCGCCGGCGCGACGACCTCCACGCAGATGCCGTCGCGTTGCACGGTCTGAACCACCGGCCAGGACGCGCCCTGCCCGAACGGTGACCGCGCCACCAGTGCGGCCAGCTCGCGGCGCATGTCGACCTTCTCCTCGACCAGCACGTCCGTCCCGTCGGCCAGGTACCGCGCCGCGACCGTTCGGGCCTCGGTCACATCCTCGGTCAAGGTGACGCCGCGACCGTCGTAGCCACCGCGCACCGTCTTGACCACCAGTGGGCCATCGACTCGCTCGGCGAACGCGTCCACGTCAGCCACCTCGGTCACGGCCGCGAATCGCGGCACCGGAGCGCCGAGCGCCTCCAGTCGACGGCGCATCACCAACTTGTCCTGGGCGTGGATCAGCGCCGACGGCGGAGGGGCGACATTCACACCGTCGGCGATCAGCTTCTCGAGCAGTTCGGTGGGCACATGTTCGTGGTCGAACGTGACCGCATCGGCGCCTGCGGCGGCCCGGCGCAGCGCATCGAGGTCGGTGTGTGCGCCCAGCACCACATCGGGGGTGACCTGAGCGGCGGGATCCTCGGGGCTGGCGGCCAACACCCGCAGCGTCTGGCCCAGCGCGATCGCGGCCTGATGCGTCATCCTGGCCAACTGCCCCCCACCGATCATGGTCACCACCGGGGGCGCGGTCGGGTTGCGTGGCACACGCCTATGGTGTCATGGCCGTAGCGCGGCGGGTTTAAGCGCCGCGACCTGCAGGGTACGCGTGACCGCCGTATTTCCGTACACTGCCCTGTTGTGTCCTTCACCGATGCCACGATCGCTCGGCTACCACGCCCGATCCGGCCGTACTTCGAACGGCATCACGAGCTGATCAAGTTCGCGATCGTCGGCGCGACCACCTTCGTCATCGACTCGACGGTCTTCTACACGCTGAAGCTCACGGTGCTGGAGCCCAAGCCTGTCACGGCGAAAATCATCGCCGGCATCGTCGCCGTGATCGCGTCCTACATCCTCAACCGCGAATGGAGCTTCCGCGACCGTGGTGGCCGTGAACGTCACCACGAGGCGCTGATGTTCTTCGCATTCAGCGGCGTCGGCGTGCTGCTGTGCATGGCGCCGCTGTGGTTCTCCAGCTACGTGCTACAGCTGCGCGTACCCGATGTGTCGCTGACGGTGGAGAACATCGCGGACTTCATCTCCGCTTACATCATCGGCAACCTGCTGCAGATGGCGTTCCGTTTCTGGGCGTTTCGCCGCTGGGTGTTCCCGGACGAGTTCGGCCGCAACCCGGACAGGGCCGTCGAATCCCTCACTGCGGGTGGGATCGCCGAAGCCATCGAGGACGTCCGCGATCCGGCTCTGCACGACGGCAACGTCACCCCGCTGCGCCGCCCCACGCGGCGCGCTCGGCGACTCGCTCAGCTCGGCGATTCCTCCGAGCCCAGGGTGTCGAAAACTTCGTGATACAGCAGTGAGTGAACCCGTTCCACGCGCGGAATGTCGTGGAACTCAAGCGGATCTTGCGACGCTGATTCGATGATCAGAGTGCCGGTGCGCACCATGCGGTCGATGAGGCCGTGCCGGAACTCGACGCTGTTGATCCGGGCCAGCGGGATGTCGATGCCCGATCGTGTCAGTAGCCCGTGGCGGAACATCACGCGACGGTCGGTGATGACGAAATGCGTTGTCCACCAATTGAGGAACGGCCAAACCGTCAGCCACCCGATGATCACCAGCCAGACCGCCAGAATCACCAGCAGCACCACGTTCTTCGCGGTGGACTGCCAGTTGGTCTGATTGACGTACCCGGCGCCGAACGCCGCAATGGCGGTGACCACCAACAGGATCAGCACCGGGCCGACCAGCCGCTTCCAATGCGGGTGGCGGTGCAGCACGACGTGCTCGTCAGTTGCGAGGACGTTCTCCGGATAGCCCACGGTGTGACTCTAGAGGCAGGACGAGCGAATCGGACGTATATGTGTGACGTCGCCGGCGGCGATCGACACTGTTTGGCCGTTGGTGTCGATGCACAGCCTGCCCTGCTCGTCGACCGACCGTGCCACACCTACGATTTCACGGCCCCCGGGCAATATCGCGCGTACCGGCGAGCCGATGGTCAGGCAGCGCGCCCGGTAGTCGGCGGTCAGCTGCGGGCTCGGGCGGCCGGGCGCGCGCCATTCTTGGAAGCGGGTCCCCAACTCGAGCAGCAGCCGGTGCGCCAACCGGCCACGGTCGGGGGCGGCGACGCCGAGGTCGAGAAGCGAGGTCGCCTCAGGGGCGCCGGCTTCGTCGGGCCGCAGCGTGACGTTCAGCCCGATCCCCACGACGATCGATTTCGGCGCCGCCACCTCGGCGAGAATGCCGGCGAGCTTCCCACCGCCGGCCAGCACGTCGTTGGGCCATTTCAGGCCACACTCGACGCCGGCCTCAGCGGCCACCGCATCCACTACCGCCACGCCGGCAGCCAACGGGAGCCATCCCCATGCGTCGGTGGGCACGCTGGCTGCGTTCACGCCGAGCGACAGCGTGATCTGGGCGCGTGGCGCAGTCGACCACGCCCGCCCGTTTCGTCCACGGCCAGCGGTCTGGTGTTCCGCGATCAGAACCACACCATCGACGTCCTCCCCCGAGGCGGCCCGGTCGAGCAGGTCTGCGTTCGTCGAACCTGTTTGCGGGACGACCTCGAGTTCGCGCCACGGTCGCCCGACACCGGTCAAACCTTCACGCAGCATGGCCGCGTCCAACGGATTACGCAGCAGGTCAGGCGACATACCCGAAGCATATGCCGACTTCAAACCGAGCCAATTGGGTAATGGGGCCAGAATTATTTGCTCGGGCGTTAGTTTCGGGAATACGCGAGTCGATTCTGATGCAGACCGCGTCAACGCAAAAACGCCGCGAGCGCGTGAAAAGTAGCTGACCGCTTTACGGCGCGTTAATTTTCCGCCTCCGTACCGGCATAGCCACGACGGAAACGCCCGTCCTGTTACCCGTCCGCAGCAAAACTGCCAACCAAAATGCCGCTAGCCGCCGAAACCGATCAGTACGCGCCGGAGCTGGCAAAGACGATGCGCGCCGTCTTGAGGGCGATCAACAGGTCGTTCATGATCGACCAGTTCTCGACGTACGACAGGTCGAGGCGGACCGAGTCCTCCCATGACAGATCCGACCGGCCGCTGACCTGCCACAGTCCGGTGATGCCCGGCAACACGAGGAGGCGCCGCCGCACCTGGTCGTCGTATTTGTCGACCTCACGCCGCAGCGGTGGCCGCGGTCCGACGACGCTCATGTCGCGGCGCAGCACGTTGAAGAACTGTGGCAGTTCATCAATGCTGTAGCGGCGCAGGAGCCGGCCGACACTGGTCATCCGGGGATCCTCTTTGATCTTGAAAAGGACGCCGCCAATGCTTTCGTTGATCGACGACAGGCTCTCTACCTGCTGGTCCGCGCCGACCACCATCGTGCGGAACTTGATCATCTCGAACGGATTGCCGTCCAGGCCGATGCGCTGGGAGCGGTAGAACACCGGGCCCCGGCTGGTCAGCTTTATCGCGAGCGCGGCGACCACCATGACGGGCAGCGCGCAGGTCAGGATGAAAAGGGAGACAGCAATGTCGAAGGCGCGCTTCTGAATTCGCTTCGCGCCCCTGTACTGCGGCTTCTCGACGTGGATCAGGGGTAGGCCGGCGACCGGCTGAATCGTCAGCCGCGGGCCGGCGACGTCGACGACACCCGGCGACACAACCAGATCGACATCGAGATCGTGCAGGCGCCATGACAGCTCCCGCACCCCTTCCTGGCCGAGATGCTGGGTGGAGGTCAGCGCGACGGTGTCCACCTTTGTCTGCGCGATCGCGTCCTCGATGGTGTGCTCGTCGCCGAACACGGGAAGCGCGCCGACTCCGGGAACGTTCAGCGTTCCACCACTGCTTCTCCCGACGAGGCAAACACCGACCACCGAATAGCCGTAGCTCCACTCGCGCGCCAGCGACTGGACGATGTTATGTACCGAAGGCGCGTCGCCGACGGCGAGGACCGAAATAAGGCAGCGGCCTGAACTCCGCTGCCGAGCCAGCGCACGCCGGCACACATGCCTGCCGATCAACAAGCTGCACAGGCCGCCGGGCAGTGCGATCGCCAGGTATCCGCGAGCGACCTCCGGCCGCAAGATCATCAGCAGGATCGAGATAACCCCCACGGTCGCCAGCGTCGCCGACAAGACTCGGCGATACTCCTCCACACCTGCGCCGACGATGCGCGGCGAACGTGTACGGTAGGCGGCCAGGAAGGCCAGCCAGATGGCGGCGATGCCCACCGATATCACCGTGTAATAAATCCACGCGATCTTGCCAGCGGGGAACTCGCCTTGCAACCGCAACCATTGGGCCCCCGCGAGCGAGGCGATCACCACGACCGTATCCGAGGCGAGCACGGCCATGGTGAAGCGCTTCTGCCAATTCGGCCGTGCGGCGGAGCGAACTTCCTGGACGGACACTTCAGGAGAAGCTACGGTCATCTCAGCGATCTCAGCAGCGGTCACTAGCGAGTGTACCTTTCGTTTGCTGTGGCTGCGCGATTAAGCCGTTCTTGGGGGTCGCTACTGCACTATTCCATAACTGTCAAGAGTTCGCTGGCTGATTGCATGATTATCTTGCTCACATGCAATCGCCAAGCATGACTGCCTTGGCGAAACCCGCATATTGCCACGCATAAACGTAGTCCCACTGCAGCAGTGAGTAACGATAGCGTGCCGGTACGGCCTCCATCACCACGGCGTCGGGACGGTCGGAGAAGCATTGCCGGAACACGAGCCTTGCTCGCGGCAGGTGATAGCGCCAAGTGACCACAATGATCTTGCTCCACGACCGCTCGGCCGTGAGCCGACGCACCATAATCGCCTCTCCGCGCGTCGTCGGCGGGACCGGGGGCAGGCAAATGACCTCCACGCCGCCGCCCGACGCGTTGCACACCCGGCGCATCACCGGGTCGGTGGCTGGGTAGGGGTTGGAAATCACCACCGTGGACGCCCGGCCACTGCGCGCCAGGGATAGCCCGTAATCCTCTCGTCCGTCGTGTTCGCCGCCGAGCACGACCACGGCGTCCGCCCGCTGCAGCGGGTCAACTCGCGCATAACTGAACAGGATGAGGCCACTCACGTTGAACAGCAACACCAGCGCCAGTGTCACCGAAACAATGACGAGACTGGACTTGAGCAGGTTACGAGATGCCATACTGCGACTTCTCGTCGGCGCGCATCAGGCGATATCGCTCCCACATCGAACGCGCCAGCTGACGCGCTCCCGCGGCGTTGTAGTGCCGATCCGTCTCACTGTTGAACGCGCCTCGGGGCCCCGGTACGAACGCCGTGTGGTGCCAGCGGTTCGGGGTGTCCGCGTGCACCGCGTTGATTACGGAGTAATCCTTGTGACTCATCTCCATCTCCTCGGGGACCATCTGGCCCAACAGGAACGGCACACCCTGGCCATAGCGGTGGCGAAGGCCGTGGATGAGAGAGTCGAGTTTGGCCTGATACACCGGCCCGGCCGTCAACGGCACGTCCGTCTCGCCCTGATGCCACAGGATCGCCGCCAGATGGCTGCCTGGACACGCCGCCACGGCGGTGTCGATGGCCTCAACGGCTCTGCGATACAAGTTCACCCGAGTCCGGGTATCGAGGGGGTCCCACGTGTAGCCGTTTTTCGGCGCGAATGAAGTATCGCCGCGCGCGCCGGGTATCAATAGGACGGTGCGACCGGTCGCGTCGGCTAGAAGCTTACCGAACGTCACGCCGAAACCGGCCCGTTTGGACGGCACATCGTGTAGCAGCGGGTCTATCGCGAGGATCGGCATACCCTTCGATGGCCCGCACATCGCCCACTGATGAACGCGCGGGTGCGGCCGGTCCTCATCGGTCGGGTTGAGCGGCAGGCCCATTCCCTGCGCGTTCGACTGGCCCAGTATCGGCACCACCAGGTACCCGTCCTCGGGTGGTTTCACCGGGGTGCCCCGCGGGGCCATTCGCCGCTTGACCGCGCATTTGGCCTCGATGAGCAGCTGCCGCCACAGCGGGCTGTCGCCATCGGGATTCCTATGGGCACTCATTGGCCACGGGCTTTCCAGCGAATCGGTCTGCCATCCAGTTCAACTGATCGGCAAAATCTACGTCGCCGTGCCCTTTGTCGGACTGCAGGTCCCACACCACTATTCCGCCCATCCCGCAGGCGCGCGCGATTGCGTCGGTGGTCCATCGAGCGTCGACATAGGTGTCGTCGCCGCCGTACACGACGGAAAGCGGCGCCGACAGCGGCTGCTGCGGCAGCGCCCATTGCGAAAGCAACTGTCGCAGCCGGTCGGCGGCCGCGGGTGTTTGCGATCGAAAGTCTTGAGGGCCAAGGGCTTTCGCCGCCGAGGTGCGGTCGTGTACGTCGGCTCCCGAACAAGCCGACAGGATGTCCCAATACTGCGCGGCTGCGCCATGCCGGTAGTCGTCGCGGTTGAGGTCGTGGTGCAGCCGCGCCAGCGACTCCACTATGAGCTGTATCACCGGACCTTGGTCATAGGTCAACGTGCCCGCTTGCGCTTTGTCCACGATGCCGGTGACGTCGGCGGCCGGCGAAACCGCAACAGCGCCGACGAGCTCCAGCTCCGGTGCGTAGCTGCGGGCCTGCTCGTCGGCCGACCACGCGGCGCCGCCGCCCTGTGAGCCGCCGAACGCCGCCCACCGGTTAGAAACCTTCTTGAATGTGTGGCGCAGCGCGCGCACCGCGTCGATCATGTTGCGGCCAGCGGTACGTGCGTCCGAGTAGGGATGAATGCCGTCCTCGCCCAGGCCCTGATAGTCCGGGAAGGCAACCGCGTAGCCCTTGTCAGTCAGGCCCACGATCACGCTTCCCGTCCCGAGCAGGGAGTCGGACAGCGACGGCGCGCACTCCTTGTCGATGCCGGTAGTGCCGTGGCCGAACGCAACCACCGGCCAACCGCCCTGCGGTGCGGGCCCGAGCGGTGTGAACACACTGCCGGACACGACGGTGGGTGCACCGGTGTCGCCCTCGGTCGACCGGTAGACGACGCGCGCGGCCTGTAGGTGCTTGCCGTTGGCCGTCCGGGTGAAGCCCGGCATCGTGGTGGCGCTCACCAACGAACCGGGGCCGGTACCGCTCAGATCGGCGGCATGTATGGGCGCTGGATCCGCACCGGAGGTCTTCGAGCTGTCGAGCAGCTTCTGCCCGATTGACCGCACGATGGGGTATGACAACACCGCCAACACGATGACGAGCACGGTGGCGACGGTGAGGCCCATCCAGAGCACGACGCGGCGCATCACACGCACCCCGCACGGTGCCGCCCGCCGGCCTTCATCGCCGGCAGATCGACGCCATGCGGGCAGCGTCTGCCGCCTGCGCTCGGGGTCATGGCTGACCCTCTTCGTCTGCCGAAGCCGGCGGGGGGGCCAGGAACGATCCGCAGCTGTTGGGCGCGGGGACGCCCGCGAACCGGTCGGTGATCCAGGGGATCGCGGCGCCGATGTCGACGTCGGTATGGCCCTTGTTGGGCTGCATCAGGATGTTGACGGTGTCGCCCATCTCGCAGGCCCGCCGAAGCGCACCGTCGGTCCAGGCCGGCGCGATCAATTGGTCATCGCCACCGTAGATGACCAGCATCGGAGCGCTGGCCGGCCGCTGCGGGAGGCTCCGCTGTTGCAGGGCGCCACGGAGGGCGTCCACCGCCGCCGGGCCGGCGGGCCGCAGATCGTCCGCGCTGAGCTGCCCCACCAGCTTTGTGCGTTCCACCGTCTCCGGCCCGTCACACGCCGACAACACGTCCCACTTCTCTTTGACCACGCCGCGCCGGTAGTCGTCGAGGTCGAAGTCGGGACGTTCGTTCTTCAACGAGGCAAGAAGGCTCTGCAGCACCGGTATCTGGTCCTCCGTCAACCGACCCGCTGCGGCGGCGTCAGCGAACCCACTGATATCGATTGGCGCCGAATAGCTCACTGTGCCAACAAGTTCCATACCTTTTGCGTAGTCATCCGCAAGCTCGTTCGCCGCCCAGGCGGCCTGGCCGCCCTGCGATCCGCCGGTCGCGGCCCAGCGCATTGACGTCTTCGGAACCAGTTTGCGCGCCGCGCGTACGGAATCGATGAGGTTGTAACCCTCCGTGGTGGCGTCGAGGTAGGGGTGATAGGTCCCGTTCACGCCAAGGCCTTGGTAGTCCGACACCGCCACCACGTATCCCGCCTTCACCAGGCCGGTGACAACCACCGACATGGTCAACAGGTCCGGCGACAGAGACGGCGCACACTCTTCTTGGGTGCCGGCGGTCGGGTGGCCCAACGCGATGATCGGCCAACCGCCCTCAGGTGGCGCACCCTTGGGCGCGAAAACTGTTCCGCTGACGGTGGTCTGGCTGTTGTCGATGCCCGACGTGGAGGTGTAAATGATTCGCGCCGCCACCGATGACGCTGCACGCAGGCGCCGGTCGATTGTCGGTAACGTGCTTGCAGACTTCAGCGTTCCAGGACCGGACCCACTGAAGTCACCCTGCAATTCCACACCCGACAGCGCTGCGGGCTCGGGGGGACTCGTGGGCTCGTCGTCGCCGCATGCGGCAATGCTCATGCCGGCGAGCAGGACAGCGAAGGTAAGGGCCGCGGACCGAAACCGTTGTCGCGGCCGCCTCGTGGTTGCCCTGCTGATCATGCTTTGCCCTTCCCGGTCATTGTCCCGTCCACGATGTGGCCGACCTGCTTGCGGTCGATGACATCACCTGTCGCCAGCCGGTAGGCGAGCACGAGCACCACGCTGATAGCCAGTCCCATCAACCCCGCCAACAGCATCTGCCGCGAACGGGACGGCCGCGTATCCGCAGCACCGCTCGCGGGGTCGATCAGCACCAAATCGGTTGCGCCGGTGTCCAGCCCCTGCATCTCACTCGAGACTTCAACGAGATTACGCGCTATCGAATTCGCGGTATCGCGGGCCTCATTGGGATCGTCTGCGGTGACGTGCATCTCGAGCATCGCCGACTTCGTCGGCTCGACGGTGATGTTCTCCGCAAGTTCTTCGGGGGTGAGCCGCAGCTTCAGCTCGTCGATGGTCCGCATGGTCACCTGATTGCTGCGGGCCAGCTGTTGGTAAGTGGGGGTTCGCGCCATCGCGCTGAGGCTGCCGTAATACACGTCCGCAGGTTCCGCGCCGCCCGGTGCCACCACGAGAAACCGGGCGGTCGCGTCGTACTTCTGGTCGTTGTGCCAAACCAGCCAGCCGGCACCGGCAGACAACGCGGTTACCAGCACGATGACAATCCACGAGCTGGCGAGTAACCGCAGGTAGTCCGACGGCCGGGGCGCCTCGGCGGGTGCTCTCACGCGATCCCCCTGCAAACGCTCGCTACCCGCTGACCGTCGAAGCGGGCCTGCAGCCAGTCCAGCGCCCCCTGCATCACCTGTTCCGTCTTCGTGGTCGTGTCGCCGATCATGCTCGACACTTCGATCGGATCGCCTTTCGCGCAGGCACGCGCCAGCGCCCTGTTCGTCCAGGAAGCCGGAATCAAAGGATCTTCGGTGGCATAGACCACCAATAGCGGTGCGGCAAGAGGCGATCCGGTGTTCTGCGGTAGCGCAGCGTCGGCCAGGGATTGGCGCAGTTGCGCGGTGGCGGCCGGGCTGACCGGCCGCAGGTCGGCCGCCACGAGTCCTTGCTGCGCGCGCAACGCCGCCTCGGGATCGGCAGGCGCGCAGTCGGTCACCACGTTCCAGCGTTCCCTCGCGGCGGGAGATCGATATTCCTCGGGGTCGAATCCGCGCGACGAGACCAGGCTGTCCACGACGAGCATCTGGAGCCCCCGCTGGTCGACGGACAGGGTTCCGTTCTCGGCCGCATCGGCAAGAGAGGAAAGGTCGGCAAGCGGCGAGACCGCCGCGGCGCCGACGAGATCGAGTCCGCCGTCGTAGCCTGCGGCACGCTCCGCGGCCGACCAGGCCGCGACCCCGCCCTCTCCGAGGCCGAACGCCGCCCAGCGTGTGCTCGTCTCGGGAAACACATGCCGCGCGGCGCGCGCGACGTCGATCATGCTGTTCCCGAGCGCGGCCACGTCGACCAGGGAATGTTTTTCCCCGACCAACCCGAGTCCCTGATAGTCCGTCATTGCCACGACATATCCACGGCTCAAAATCACCGAAATCACGCCCGCGTAGCCGGCGAGATCCGTTGAGAGCGATGGCGCGCACGGGTTCGCCAGTCCGGTGATGTCGTGGCCAAAGGCCAGAATGGGCCACCCTCCCTTGGGAGGCTTGCCCGGCGGCACCGCGACCACACCGGACACCTCGGTGGGTTCACCGGCATCACCGGACGTGGAGCGATAGACCACTCGAACGGCAGCCGCGTCCACCTGATCGAAGACGATCTGGCTGGCCACCGGTTTGACCGAGACCAATGAGCCCGGGCCCGTGTCGGATAGGTCCGGCGGCGGCAGCGTGGGGGCGCCCGCGTACGCGGGCGCCAGGGTCCGAGGTGGGCCCGATGCCTGCGGCGGCGACTGCGGTGGGCTTGTCGTACAACCCGCGAGCACGATGCCCACCGCTGCGATCAGCCACGCGACGTAAAATCGCAAGATCACTTACTTCCGCGTGGAACCCGTGACGAGCGCGGCGGCGATCCGGAGGCCACCAGCTTCCTCGGAGGCGCAGGCATGGCGTTGGTGCGATCGTCGCCGCCCTGGGTGTCGCGGGAAACGCCGCCGTCCGGCGTGGCTCGCGACGTAGCCGGCTCGGCATCGTGGCTGACCTGCTTGCTGTGCCGCCGCCGGGCCAGCACACCAACCGGTTCGAAGGTGACCGCGGTACCGATCAGCGCCACATTCGCCGCGGCGAGCTTTTGCAGCGCGCGGCGAAGCGCTCCCGTCGTGGTTTGACGGATCCTGGCCAGAACCAATACCCCGTCGGACGCCGCGCCGATTATCGCGGCGTCCGAGTACGGCCCCAGGGGCGGAGTGTCGACGACGACATATTCGAACTCATTGGCGAGGTCCTGAACCACCGTCGAAGCGCGGTCGGTGGCCAGCAGCTCGCCCGGGCGTGGCGCCTTCGGACCCGCCGGGAGCAGCGCAATTGCATGGCTACCGACCGGGACGTTTCGGATCAGCGCCTCCGGTAGTAGGTTCTCACCCACCAGCACTGTGCTCAACCCCCGTTCGGCGGAGCCCGCACGCATCGCAGCGTTAAGCGGCAGCCGGTCCGCCAAGGCCGGCGCACGCAGGTCACCGTCGACCAGGACGACCGAGCGACCCGATTCGGCCAGGGCGGCAGCGAGATCGATCGCCGTCGTGGTGCGGCCCTCTTCCCGTTCGGGACTGGTGACCGCGATGACTCGGGGCTGACGACCTCCTGACGGACCCGTCGCGAATCGCAGATTGGTCCGCAGTTCACGGATTCGCTCCGCATACAGACCGTTTCCGGCGAGATCCACGACGTCCGTGGTGCGGCGCACCGGATCGACCGGCAGACCACCGAGGGTCAACGAATCTGTCGCGCTTTCAACGGGTTCGCGGCCCCGCAGCCGCTTGTCCATGGCACCGACACAGATCGCGATGATGACGCCGAGGACCAAGCCGATCGCCCCGCCGAGGGCGAGGCGCTTCCAGAGGGCCAGACCAATGGGCTTGGTCGGATAGTTGGCGTCGTCGACGACGACGGCACCCGCACCGGGCGTGCCGCCGCGGCGGGACGTCTCCAGCTCGCTGACCACACTGACGAGCTGGTCGGCAACCGCGTTCGCATACGTCTGCGCCTGCGCCGGATCGGCGTCCCTCACACCGACCTTCAGAAGGACCGTCTCCTCCTCAGGTGTCGCGGTGATCCTGCTGCGCAGTTCGCCCGCAGAGATCGGCGCCTTCAGCTGATCGACGGCGCGCGCGGCAACTTGTTCGCTGGTCGCGAGAGCGGCGTAGGAAACTACACGCTCTTTGGAGAACAGGTTGTTCTGGTAGGCCTCGCTGACCGATGTCCCGGTCTGGGTGGCGGCAAATAGCGTCGCAGTCGATTCGTACTCCGTTGAGAACATCGACGGCAGACGCCCGTTCACAAAGGAAAACGTCGTCGCGTATCCGAGGCCGACTCCGATGAGCGTGAGCAGCACGATTACCGACCAGTATCGGCGAAGTATCCGCAGATATTCATTTATGGCCAAGGCATGCCTCCCAGGTGACTACTAAGTTAGCGCGCAGCAAGCCCGAAAATCCCTCGTGCGGTTGCTGTCTTGGTGGCCGGGCTGGCACCATGAGCGTCGTGAGAGCCTACGGGGATCTGCTCCGCGAGCATAGCGTACACGCAGTCCTGATCGCCGGTTGTCCGTTGCTGGTGTGGTTTGCGATGGACCATGGCCGGATGGGGACATTGGGCGTGATCGGCGTGCTTGCGCTGGTAGTTGGGGTCTATATCGGCATACGGCATCCGCTGTGGTTTTACTGGGGAGTTGCGTTTGCCCTGGGAGCGCTGCCCTTCGGCTACTTCCCCGGCGTACACGTGCCGGTCTACCTGGCTTTCGCCTTCGGAGCCGTGCTGGCGGCCGTGGTGCATCCCTCCGCCCGGACGAAATGGTCGGGTGTGGAAGTAGCTGTGCTGGTGCTGGTGCTCGTGGCGTCCGTGTCGCTCGTGGGGGGCGGTTTGAGTTTGGCCGGCATAGTCGAATTCACCAAATGGGCGATTGTGACTCTCGCGGTTATCGCGTTGCTGCGATTACCACGAGAGAATTTGAAGACGTTTGGACAAATCTTCACGTACGCGGCGACGGCCAACGCATTATTCGGGATCTTCATGGTCGTCGCGGACCGGCAACAGAAATCACTTATCCTGTTTCGAATCTTCGGATATGGTCGCGACCAAGACACGCCAGGGCACGAGCTCGGACGATTCGTCTTTGCTGATCAAGGCCAGATTCGATATATGCGACTCGGCGGAACATGGATCGACCCGAACGCCGGTGGCCTGTGCATGGTCATCGCGCTGGCGATTTGCCTTGTCGTCTTCGAGGGCTGGCGTCGTTACTGCCTGGCGGGCATATTGCTGTTCGCCATCTTGTTGACGCTCAGCCGCTCCGCAATCTTCACCGTGCTTTTCGGTTTTTTGCTGGTGCTCATTTTCCACAGCATGCGGGCGCGCGACCGACAGCTCGCGATCGGTTCGCTTTTCATGATCGGCGTGGTTGCGCTGATTGTTCCAACCGTACGAATTCGCATCTTCTCGTCGTTCGGACACGACGACACAGGGGCAGGTGCACGCACGGACGCATTGCGTGAGTTCCCGCAGATAATGTCCGGCCATTGGCTGTTCGGGCTGGGCTGGGGACGCCCCGAAATGAAGGACGGTCCCTTGGCCTTCACTCTCAACTACGTCGCGAATACGCCGCTCCTGACGGTTTACCGCGGTGGCATTTTCACGGGTCTGGCATTCGTCGGAGTCATGATCGTGGGCTGCATTCTGGGATACCGCGCGTTGCGCTCCCGGTCGCTCCGATTTGCCCTGTACGGCGGAATCTTCATTAGCGCCTGTGTCGTGGCATTGCAACTCGATCATCCAGTGGCAGTGCTGCCGCAGATTACCCTGACATTCTCGGTCTTTCTGGCGTTTCTTGTCTATGTCGACCAGTCAAGCGATTCCCCTTCACGCAACGCCGCCGTGTCGCCGCCTGTTCGGGATTTGGCGGATTACCCGGCAGACTGAGCACGAAGTCTTTAATCCTTGACCTCCGATGGAAGTTAGGGTGACTCGTGCGCCAAATCGGGAGTAGATATCGCCGGACCATTACCATTGCGGTTGCAATGAACCCAATGGCGCGCAGTTCGTTCTACCAACCGGCACCCGACCCCGGGGGCTATACCGACCTGCTGAAGGTCGCCTACCCCAGAAGCAAAGCCGCGGATCCGTCCGCCACGGTCATCGGTGGTGTGCTGGGAGCCGTCGTCGACTGGGGCAACTTCACGATGAATCCGATCGGGTTTCTGGAGGGAATGTACACCGCCGGAGCCAAGAATTTCATGGACGCCGTCTCGTATCATCCGTATCACTACTCGGCGAAGTTCTCGGACGCGGTTACTATTGCCAATTCCTCGGCAAATCAGATGCAGATGCAAGGCCATGGTCGCCAACGGTGATTCCGGCAAGAAGATCTGGGCCACCGAGTACGGCCAACCGGTTGCAGTATCGAGCGAAGAAACGCAAAATGCCTATACCGCCGACATTTTGACCCCGGAGCGCATTCGGCCAATGGCGGATTCGCCAATGCCTGAACCCCCGGCTCGGGCTTGCGGCAACCGACGAAGTCCAGGATTGCAACGGCACCAAGGTAACGTTTCAGCACGGATATATGACCTGGCAGCCATGGGTCGGCGTGACGGTGACCTACACGTAATGGCGTCAGTGCGCGGGGAAAGCAGCTACACGCGGGTGCCCGCGCGCACCAGCGCTTCGACGGCCTGATGGGGTCGGCGTTGCTGCCAGTGCTCGATATTGAGCCGGTACAGCTTTTCGCCGGCGGCCACCGCCGCATCGCGGTCGAGGAGCAACCGCCTGCACTCGACGACGAACGAGTCGTCGTCGTCGAAGGTGGAGAAGTCGAAGAGCGACTTCAACGAGCCGACCGCGGCACTGGTTCCGATCACCGGCAGACCCATCCTGATCGAGTCGAGAAGTTTCACCCGCACGCCGCCGCCGGTCTTGATGGGCGCAATGAGCGCTCGACAGGAACCGAGGAATTCCGCCAGGTCCTTGACGAAACCGAGATCACGCACGCCGTCGGGGTAGACGGGGTCCTCCGCTCCCGGTTTCTTTGCGCCAATCACACACAATTCCGCATCGGGAATTCCCTCGGCGATCCGCGGCCACAGCTGCAGCGCGTGCAGAAATGCCTCTTGGTTGGGGGGCCAATCACGGGCCCCCATGAACACCAGCCGGCGCGGCGACGACGACACGTCGACCTGCGTGATCGGCGGGAGCGTCACCTCCAGCCAGCGCGCGCCCCGCACACCGTTCTGGCGGTACATCTCGGCCTCTTCGATCTCGTAGCACCCGACTGCGTCGGCCGCCCGCGCCGTCCGGATCTCGTCGCGAAGTAGCCGCGGAGCCTCGATCCGCCCGAGTAACCCGCGGGTGGCCAGCCAGACCTGCGACTCGGTGTTGATGGTGTTGATCACAAACCCCGTCTTGCCATATCGCTTGCTGCGCAGCAACGTTTCCGCCATGTAGCTGTGTTCGGCGACGAACACGTCGGTATCGGAGGCCTCAATGACGGTCAGCAGCTCATCGGTGTCGAAACGCACATGCACCAGGCTGCGCCGCGTGCGCAGCGCATCCATCAGCAGCCGCCGTGGCAGGACAGGACCCTGATACACGCGCGTGAGCGGCAGACCACCGTCGACCACGTCGGTGATCAAAGTGCCGGGGGCCTCGTGGGACATGCAAATTGCGGACACGTCGAAGGATTCGGCAGCCAACCGCATTGCCACCCTGGACAATTCGATGTCGCCACCGTGTTCGGTGGCGGGGTCCTTCGACAACAGGAACGTCACCCTGGTCATTTCTTAGCCTTCCGGTATACGGCTGTCGCGTAGACGGCGAGAAGTATCGCGTCGGTCACGACGGTGGCGATGGCTGCGCCGACGGCCCCCGCTGACGCCAGCGCTGCCACCAACGCCAGCTTGACTGGCACCAGACCGAGGTTGGTGGACAACCGGATCATGTCGCGCCGCTGCGTGTACAGCACCACCTGGAAGATGAGGCTGACAGTACGCATCGCGCAGAACACCGCCATCACCAACATCGCGACCGCCAGTTCGGTTGGCGCAGGCGAAATCAGCAGCACGACCCCGGTGATCGACACCAGCAAACCCGCGGCGACCCCGATCAACAACGTGGTCCGCAACGGTGGACCGGCCGACCGATCACCGTCGCGCTCCCGCAGCGATTCGTGGAACGACATGCCATACGACTGACCGATCGTGGCGATGGCAAAAGTGACGACGACGGTGATGCGTGTAGTAGCCGACCGTCGTGTTGTTGGTGAGCCACCCGAGCAGCAACACATCACCTTGCATATAGGCGGCCAAGCCCAGCGTCTCACCGACAAGCACGGCGAAGAGCCTCGGCGGCCCGGGCATGCCGGGTCGACGCCGCGACACCATCACGCCGACCAGGCAACCGCCATCGCGACATACGGTGTGCAGTAAAGCAGACTCGCGACGTGCAGGGCTGGGATGCTGGACGCCGAAGAGGTAAGCGCACGCGATCGCCACGCACGTAGTCCGTTGAATCGTGTCGATCCGCCACACCGCGCTCGGGATGTCCGTCGCGGAAGGCCTGGCTTTGGTAGACCCTGAAAACGATCTCGCCGCCGGCCACGAACAGCCCGAACCACGCGATGTAGTTGACGTCGACGAACGCGACGCCGGCGCCCATCAGAGCCCAGCCCAAGCAGGTATCGCGTGGTCCGCTCGGCGAGGAAGCGCTCCTGCGACTCCCGGGCCGCGCGCACGGAGAACGGATTGTCCAGCGGCGGCCCGACGATCGAAGCCAACGCGAATCCCATGCCGTACAAGCCATAGTCGCCGATGCTCAGCTGGCTGATGATGGCGAGCGTCCACAACATGCCGACACCGCGACCGCCATACATCCACACGGCGGCAAGAAGCGTCTTGCCGACGTTACGTGGCGCCGCTTCTGTGGCGGACAGGTCAGACCCCTTCCGATTGAAGGGCCGGCATCTCTGCCCACGCCGCGACGAACTGCTCGGCGATACGTGGGTCCGGACCGTGCGTGACGTGTTCGTTCGGAATGTTCGCCGAGCTCGGTGAGCCGAGTCCGGTCGTCTACCAGCGCTGCGGCGGCTTGCGCGAGATCCGTTGCGACCGTGTCAGGATCGGCTCGGTTTGTGCGCACCACCAGCGCTCCGGTCTCAGGCGAAAGTTCGGCCAACGCCCCATAGTCAGTGGTGACGACGGGTGTCCGGTAGGCGGTGGCGTGCGCCACCACACCCGACGCGGCGAATGACTCGGCGTAGAAATGCCGCTTGCCGTACGGCACGACGACCGCGCGGACAGAGGCGAAGAACTCGTCCTCCGCCGCGCCGTCGACGCCACCGACGATCTCGACGCCCTCGGCGCGAGGCAACGCCTCCGTACCCCGACCGGCGACCCGGATGAGGATGTCGTCGGGCAGGAGCCGACGCATCCGGGCGATCTGGTCGAATCCCTTACCGCGGTAGACCAATCCGAAGAATCCCACCGCCTTGGGCCTGTCCTCGGGGGGCCGGATCGTGGGCCGGTCAGCGACGATGTGCGGAATGTGGACGGCGCGGGTGCCCGGGTACGTCGCGGCGATCGAACGACGCCCGGTCTCGGTCAGCGCGAAGAGTGTCCGGCGGCCGTTCACCAGTCCTTCCACCGCCCGCGACACGGGGCGCAGCGGATAGTGAATGCCGTGGTTGAGCAGACGGGATCGGGCGACGAAGCGGGTGCGCGCAGGCATCCACACGCCTTGGGGTGGATCATGCACGGTCGCGGTGACGGGCACACCTTTCAGACCGGCAATCGACCAGAAGGGCGCAAGGACGGCGGTGGAAATCTCGGAGTGCACCAGCACTCGCCCAGGCGATCCAGACGCGATCAGGCGGGCGATCGCCCTCCGGTGTCGAAAGATGTCTGCCACGCTGTCGGCACCGGGGCCCCCGGTGCGGTGTTGCACGACCTCACCGAAGTAGGGGCTGACCGCGTTGACGAAGTTCTGCGAGTAGTCCCCTACCGCCGTTTCGCCCTCCGCGGGGCCGATGAACACCAGCCGGTAGTCCTCGAACGCCGTTGCCATCAGTCGAACAGCGGGCGGTGTTTCCCGCTGTACTGCAGGGCGTCCGGGTTGCGCTTCCCGATCACCTTGGCTGGCACGCCACCGACGATTTCGAGCTCGCCGACGTCTTTGTTGACAAGCGCCTGCGCTGCGACAACCGCACCGCGGTGGATGAGGCTGGGCAGAATCATTGCGCGGCTGGCAATCCAGACATAGTCCTCGATCACGGTCGGGATTGGCACCGGCAAGAAATCCGGGTGTTGAACATCGTGGCCGCCGCCGAGAATATGCACATCACTGGCGATCGTGCAATTGCTTCCGATGGAGAGTCCACCGCGGGCATCAAGAAGGCATCGCCAACCTATCGCGGTGCAATCCCCGATCGTCAGAAACTCGATATCCAGAACGGTGGTGCCGCGCATAATCGCTGAACCTTTGCCGATCGTCGCCCCGAATAGCCGCAAGTATGTTTGCCGGATGATGTGCGACGGGATGTGCGTAATGAACATGTTGTACAAGAGCTGGCCGAGACGATTGCGCGCCTTGCGCCAGAGCGTCATACCCTGCATCTTGTAGTCCACGACTCGGTTGTCCGGCCCTAGTATCCATTCCGGCTCTGGCGACAACTTCAGGCCAGGGGCGGCTGCTTGTTTTCTGGCGACGTCGTCGGGGTCTGCCTTGGCGGGCTCACGAAACATGTGTTTGCTCCTGTCGTAGATCCGCGTTAACCATAACGGTAACCCATGTCTTCGAACGACTCGGTGGGTTGCCAGCCGAGGACCATCGGGGCCTTCGCCGCGTCGCCCACCATCGTGGCCCGATCGGCCGGCCGCAGCAGCGCCGCATCAGTGGCGACAAGGCGGTCCCAGTCGGCGATGCCCACCGCCGCGAACGCGGATGCGACGAAGTCGACAACGGAATGCGCGGCGCCGGTGGCGATGGCGAAGTCGTCGCCTTTGCCGTGTACCGCCATGCGGAACAAAGCGTCGACGTAGTCGGGGGCCCATCCGCAGTCTCGCTGGACGCCGAGATCCCCCAGCGTCAGGCGGTCTTGCCGTCCGGCCGCGATGTCGGCAACCGCCTTGGTGATCTTGCGTGTGACGAACTTCTCCGGCCGTCGTGGCGATTCATGGTTGTACAGGATCGCGTTCGACGCCTCGAGGCCCCTCGCGCGATACACCTGACGCATGTTGTGGCCAAATGTCCCGTCACGCCGGTGATCAGGGCCGTGCCGCCACCGCTTTGAACCGGTGACATCCGGTCACTAGATCGTTGACCGCTGCGTACAGCGATTGAGCGAACCGCTCCTCGGTGAACTGCTCGACGTGCCGGCGAATCTTGTCTGGATCAAACGATGACGCCTCAAGCCGGTCCAAGGCGGCCGCGATCGGCTGCGGATCCGGCTCGTCGAAATAGATACCCGACACACCCTCGTGAACGGTGTCGAGGAACCCGCCCCAGCGCAGCGCCACCGTTGGTCGGCCCCATACGCCGGCCTCGATCGGTGTCAGGCCGAAATCCTCATAGCTGGCCGCGATCAGCGCGCGGCAGTGCTGGTAAAGCCACACCATCTGCTCGTCAGCCAAGTCGGACAGCATGAGCACGTTCTCAGTCTTGAGATTCCGGATTCGTTCGGTCTCTGGACCGCGGCCCACGATGACCAACCGCCGATCGCTGCCGGCGAAGGCGCGCACGACCGCGTCAACGTTCTTGTATGGCAGCAGGCGCGACACGCAAAGGTAGAAGGTTTCGTTCGGGTCAGTGACGCCCTTTTCGGCCAACCAGCGCCGCACCTCGGCGAGGGGTTCAGCGGCGCGATCTCGCGACATTTGCACCGGCGGCGGAACCACATCGGCCGCAATACCATACGCGTCGGCGATGCGACCCTGGATCACCGAGGAGACCGCCATGTGGCGATCGCAACTCATTGCCGCTCGTCGGTCCCATGCGCGCAAGTACCACGACGTCCCCGCGAGCGCAGCGCGCGCGGATATTCTGGGCCTTTCGCCCAGGTAGATGTCGCGCACGTACAGCCACCGCGCAGGGGTATGGCAGTAAACCAGCTTGCGGCCGCGGGTACCGAATCCGTGCGCCCAACCGCTGCTGCTCGTCACGACCACGTCGGCGTCAACGAACATCGACTGCGCGGCCAGCGGAAGTATCGGCAACGCAAAACGGTGGTTCCTGCGGAAGAAGCCCAGGGTGTTTAGTGGCGAGACCCTGATATCGCGGTCGGCAAATTCCGGATACGTTTCTGCGGGGTCGTAGAGCAAAGTGTAGATCGGAGCATTGGGGAATGCTCGACTCATGGACAGGACGACCTTCTCCGCGCCACCACGTTGAGTCAGATAATCGTGCGCAATCGCCACGTGGGGCCCGTCCACCCCGTCGTAGTTACAATCTTGAAGCACGCTGCAGTTCCCCCTCGACATTGCGGTGTCCGGGTCGTGGGCGTCAGCCAATCCACGGGCTGTCACCGGGTGTCCATAGAACCTAACACGGGCTCTGTTAGCAATAGCTTGGGGCCAGCGAGCGCGACCGCCGGGCGCAGTCGACGGCGCACTCGATAGCATCGACGACCATGACAAGCGTTACCGAGCCGGCGTCCGAGCACGAGATCGACATCCACACCACCGCGGGCAAGCTGGCCGACCTGCGCAGACGGGCCGAGGAAACGCTGCACCCGGTCGGCGAGAAGGCGGTCGAGAAGGTCCACGCCAAGGGCAAGCTGACCGCCCGCGAGCGGATCCTGGCGCTGCTCGACGACGACTCGTTCGTCGAGCTCGACGCACTGGCCAAGCACCGCAGCGTCAACTTCGGGCTGGCCGAGAACCGGCCGCTGGGCGACGGCGTGGTCACCGGTTACGGCACCGTCGACGGCCGCGACGTGTGCATCTTCAGCCAGGACGCGACGGTGTTCGGCGGCAGCCTCGGCGAGGTCTACGGCGAGAAGATCGTCAAGGTCCAGGAGCTGGCCATCAAGACCGGCCGACCGCTGATCGGCATCAACGACGGCGCGGGCGCCCGCATTCAGGAGGGTGTCGTTTCGCTGGGCCTCTACAGCAACATCTTCTACAACAACATCCAGGCCTCCGGCGTTATCCCGCAGATCTCGCTGATCATGGGCGCAGCGGCGGGCGGCCACGTGTACTCCCCGGCGCTGACCGACTTCGTCATCATGGTCGACCAGACCAGCCAGATGTTCATCACCGGACCGGACGTCATCAAGACGGTCACCGG
Source organism: uncultured Actinomycetota bacterium (assembly GCA_963801575.1). Taxonomy (GTDB): domain Bacteria; phylum Actinomycetota; class Actinomycetes; order Mycobacteriales; family Mycobacteriaceae; genus Mycobacterium. The sequence goes on along the minus strand of CAWDFT010000020.1, from coordinate 11,544 downwards.
CGAGGAGGTGACGATGGAGGAACTCGGCGGCGCGCACACCCACATGGCCAAGTCGGGTCTGGCGCACTACGTCGCCTCCGGCGAGCAGGACGCGTTCGACTACGTCCGCGACCTGCTGAGCTATCTGCCGAGCAACAACTACGCCAATCCGCCGCGCTATCCGGCGCCCGTGCCCGAGGGCGGCATCGAGGACAACCTCAACGACGAGGACCTCGAGCTGGACACGCTGATCCCGGACTCGCCGAACCAGCCGTACGACATGCACGAGGTCATCACCCGCATCCTCGACGACGACGAGTTCCTCGAGGTTCAGGCCGGCTACGCGACGAACATCATCGTCGGGTTCGGACGCGTCGATGGCCGTCCGGTCGGGATCGTCGCCAACCAGCCCACCCAGTTCGCCGGCTGCCTGGACATCAACGCCTCGGAGAAGGCCGCCCGGTTCGTGCGGACCTGCGACTGCTTCAACATCCCGATCGTCATGCTGGTCGACGTGCCGGGCTTTTTGCCGGGCACCGACCAGGAGTACAACGGCATCATCCGGCGCGGCGCCAAGCTGCTCTACGCCTACGGTGAGGCCACCGTCGCCAAGATCACCGTCATCACCCGCAAGGCCTACGGCGGCGCCTACTGCGTGATGGGCTCCAAGGAAATGGGCGCCGACGTGAACGTGGCATGGCCGACCGCGCAGATCGCGGTCATGGGCGCGTCCGGCGCAGTCGGCTTCGTCTATCGCCAGCAGCTCAAGGAGGCCGCCAAGGAGGGCAAGGACGTCGACGCGGTGCGCCTCGAGCTGCAGCAGGACTACGAGGACACCCTCGTGAACCCCTACATCGCCGCCGAGCGTGGCTACGTCGACGCGGTCATCCCGCCGTCGCACACCCGTGGCTATGTGGCCACCGCGCTGCGGCTGCTGGAACGCAAGATCACGCAGATGCCGCCGAAGAAGCACGGGAACATTCCGCTATGAGTGAATCGAACGAACCCAAAGAGCCCCACTTCAAGGTGCTCAAGGGTGAGCCGACCGAGGATGAGCTGGCGGCGCTGGTGGGCGTGCTGGCCGCCGCCGCAGGAAGCCCGCCGCAGGAGGAGCTGGAGCGGCACAACATGTGGGGCCACCCCGTCAGCAAGCTGCGCTACGAGGTTTTCAGTTGGCAGCGGGTGACGCTGCTGGAGCGGACGTACATGCGCCGATGACGCGCGTGGTGCTCGCCTCCGCCTCACCTGGTCGCCGTAAGGTGTTGCGCCAGGCCGGAATCGATCCGCTGGTCGTCGTCTCTGGTGTGGACGAGGACGCCGTCATCACGCGGCTGGATCCCGACGCCACGCCCGGGGATGTGACAACCGCGCTGGCCGCCGCCAAGGCCGACGCCGTCGCGCATGCCCTCGACCCCGCTGTCGCCGCCGATTGCGTTGTCATCGGTTGTGATTCGATGCTGTACCGCGACGGCGAGCTGCAGGGCAAGCCGGCGTCCGCGGCCGCGGCGCGCGAGGGCTGGCAGCAGATGGGCGGCAAGTCCGGCCAGCTCTACACCGGACAGTGCGTAATCCGGTTGCGGGACAACACGATTACGTACCGCGCCGCCGACCATAGCGTCACCAAGGTCAATTTCGGCATTCCGTCGCTGGCGGACCTGGACGCCTACGTCGAGCGCGGCGAGCCGATGGCGGTGGCGGGCGGTTTCACGCTCGACGGTCTCGGCGGCTGGTTCATCGACGGCGTGGACGGCGATCCGTCGGCCGTGATCGGGATCGGCCTGCCGTTGACCCGTCGCCTGCTGCGGCATGCGGGGCTGTCGCTCGCCGAGTTATGGGCAGCTAATGCTAATCCAATGAAGTAACGCCGAAACGGCTTTCTGCGACGAGATTGGAGCGCGTGCCGGGCGTTCTCCTATGCTGGCGAAGTGCAAATAGGCAGCCGCAATGTCGGCACGGTGGTCAAGGCCCTGTTCGAACGTCGGCATTACCATGCCGCGCTGAACATGGCGCGACTCTACGAGCGACCCGCTGAGATGTTCCGTCGCTACCTGACCGGGCGTGGCGACTACCCCTTCACCACCCGGGTGAAGACGCCGTCGGGGCGGCTCGATCTTCGCCTGTACACGCCGCACGATGTGCTCACGGTGAACGAGATCTTCTGCCGGGAGGACTACCGAGCCGATGCCGACGACAAGGTGGTTGTCGACTTCGGCTCAAACATCGGCATTTCCGCCGCATACTTCCTGTCTCGCGGCCAGAATGTGCACGCCTATCTGTTTGAACCGCTGCCCTCCAATGTCGAACGACTGCAGACCAACCTTGCCCGGTTCACCGACCGCTACACACTCGAGCAGGTCGCGGTTGGCCCTGAGGAGGGTGAGGTGGAGTTCGGCTGGGAGGAGACCGGCCGTTATGGCGGGGTCGGCGCCGCGACTGGCAAATCGATCAGCGTGATGTGCCGCAATTCGACCAAGGTGCTCGAAGAGGTGATCTCTGCGCACGGTCAGATCGACGTGCTGAAGGTCGACATCGAGACGCTGGAAGAAGCGGTCATTGGCGATATCCCACCGTCACTCGCACGTCACATCCGCAAGATTTACGTCGAATACGACTTCGGCGAAAACCCGCTGGCGGGCACGCATACCTATGCGCAATATGGCCAGATAGCCCAGTTCTTCCGTCAGCCCGAGCACTGAAGCACGCCCGCTTCGGCGTTGGAGATCACATGAGTTCGTTGGCGGGGACGTCGTCGCGGTGCTCGCGATACCACGCGACCGTGCGCTCGAGGCCCTCGTCGAGACCGACGGCGGGAGACCACCCCATCGCGCGCATCTTGGAGATGTCGGGACAACGACGCCGCGTGCCACCCTTGGCGAGTTCGCCGGGCCGGATGTCCAGGTCGACGCCCACGATCTTGCCGATGCGGGCGGCTAGGTCGCGAATGGATATCTCCTCATCGCTACCGATGTGGTAGATCTCGCGGTGCCCGCCCTTTTCGTACATCGTCAGGATGCCCTGGACGATGTCGTCGACGTAGCAGAACGAGCGCGTCTCGGTGCCGTCGCCCTGGATATCGAATGGTGCGGTGCCCTCGGGGTACGCGTCGCGGGCCGCCAGCGCCCGCATGATGAACTGGGGCTCCACGTGCTTCCAGCCCATGTTCGGACCAAAGACGTTGTGCGGCCTGAAGACTTGCACCTGGCGGTAGTGATCCTGGCCGTAGTTGAACGCGATCAGCTCGCTGACGATCTTTGACCCGCCGTACGAGTACCGCGGGTTGAGGCTGTCGGGCAGCATCAGCGGAATCGTCTCCGGGGTCGGCACCACTGAAGGCGTCTGGTACACCTCGGCGGTGGAGGCCACCACCAGGTCCGGCACGCCGACCTCGCGACCGGCGTTGACCACCGCCAGCGTGCCGCGCAGCCCCACGTCGAGCACGAGTTCCGGTCTCTTGTAAAAGTTTTCGGTGCCGTTGATCGCCGCGAGGTGCATCACCACCTCGGCTCCGGTGAACGCGTGCTGCAGCGCCTCCTGGTCGCGCACGTCGCACGTGAACAGCTCGACGTCGTCCGCGACTTCGGCGAACCGGCTCGCGTCGCCCCGCACCATGGTGTCGACCACCGCCGCGTTCCAACCGTCGGCGACGAGGCGCTTGACCAGGTACGCGCCGATGAACCCGCCACCGCCGGTGACGACAACGCGCTTATCCACCGGCGGGCACCCATCCGCTGCGGCCGACCGCGAAGTACGAATCGCCGAGTTCGGAGGCCGGCAGGTGGCTGAAGTGGTTCCAGTAGTCGAACACGAACCCGTTGGGGCTGATGAACTCGCTGATGGTGCGCGGCGAGATGGTGCCAAGCGACGGGTGGTTATTGGCGATGACCACCACCGACGCTCCACTCACCGCGTCGCCGAACCGGTTGAACACCGTCTCGTCGGGGAACTCCGACGCCAGCACCTCCGGCGAGGTCACCGGGTCGTAGAGGCCGATCTCGGCGTTGGTGTGGGCCTTCTTCAGTGCGTCGAGCACCTTGATCGCCATCGACCCGCGCAGATCGCTGGTCTCCGGCAGACCCTTGAAGGCCATGCCGAGGATGTTGATCTTCAGCGGCCCGGAAGCCGCCAGGTCGCGGCGGTCGATTTCGCTGCTGATGAACTGGACGGTCTCATCGGGCTGACGTTCGTTCACCAGCCGGCTGGCCGACGTGATCTCCAGCCGGATGCCGCGCGAGCGCGCACTCTCCATCAGGATGTGCGGGTCCTTCTCCAGGCAGGGCCCGCCCACCAGGCCGGGCAACGGGACGTTCGTGCGGCTGTAGCCCAATTTGCCCAACGAGATCACCTCGTGCGCGCTGACACCGAACGCGTCGCACACCCGCGCGACCTCGTTGGCGAACGCGAACTGCACGTCGCGGAAGGTGTTGCTGACCAGCTTGATGATCTCGGCGGTCTCGATATCGGACACCAGAACGATGGAATTGGTGAGCCTGCGGAATACCGCGGCGGCGCGATCCGCGACGGCGGGATCGTCGGCGCCGACAATTTGCGGCAATTCGCGCAATTCCTCGAGCGCCTTGCCTTCCAGGGCGCGTTCCGGGCACATCGCGATATCGAATTTCTTTCCGCTCGCCGCCAGAATCGGCGACACCACGTCGCGAGTCGTACCGACCTTCACGGTCGAGCGCAGGATCACCAGCGCGCCGTCACGCATGTTCTCGGCGATGTCGCGGGCCGCGTGTTCGATTATGTCGAGGCGCGCCACACCCTGGGTCGACAACGGTGTGCCGACTGTGATGATGTATGTGTCGCAAGAGAAGCTGTTGTCGAAGCGCTCGGCGGCCACCAGCTTTTTGAACCTCGTCACGCCCGCCAATGCGTCCGGGAGGCCGGGTTCGGTGAAGTGCGGGATGCCCTGGTTGGTCATCTCGACCAGATCGAGTCGCTTCTCCACCCCGATGACGGTGTTGCCGGCTTCGGCGAGCACAGTCGCCAAGGTAAGCCCCACATAACCGAGTCCGACGATTCCGACGTCGTAATTTGCTGGTCCAGCCATCATTCCTCAAGTTCCTAGCACGGAGACGTTGCGACAACAAGTGTTCACGATACGTTGCCGGTCTTCATTTGGGACAATGGGCGTGTGCTGTTCGGCGCGCCACCTGGGTAGGCTCTGGGTGTGCCGCTGCCTGTCGATCCCAACCCTGCCCTGCAGTCGTATGCCCACCCCGAACGGCTGGTCACCTCCGACTGGCTGTCGGGCAATCTCGGCGGGCCGGGGCTGGCCGTCGTCGAGTCGGACGAGGACGTGCTGCTCTACGACACCGGCCACATTCCCGGCGCGGTGAAGATCGACTGGCACACCGATCTCAACGACCCACACGTCCGCGACTACATCAACGGTGAGCAGTTCGCGGAACTGATGAACCGCAAGGGCATCTCCCGTGACGACACCGTGGTGATCTACGGCGACAAGAGCAACTGGTGGGCGGCCTACGCGCTGTGGGTGTTCACGCTTTTCGGCCACCCCGACGTGCGGCTGCTCGACGGCGGGCGCGACCTGTGGATCTCCGACGGCCGCGACACCACGCTCGAGGTGCCGAGCAATGAGACCAGCGGCTACCCGGTCGTGGAACGCGAGGACGCACCTATCAGGGCCTTCAAGGCGGACGTGCTGGGCATTCTCGGCTCGCAGCCGCTGATCGACGTGCGCTCCCCGCAGGAGTACACCGGCGAGCGCACTCACATGCCCGACTATCCGGAGGAAGGCGCGCTGCGCGGCGGCCACATCCCCACCGCCCGCTCCGATTCCGTGGGCGAAGGCCGCCCAGGACAGCGGCCGGTTCCGCAGCCGCGAGGAGCTCGACGAGCTGTACGGGTTCTTGACGCCCGACGACAAGACGGTCGTGTACTGCCGCATCGGCGAGCGGTCCAGCCACACCTGGTTCGTGCTGACCCACCTGCTCGGCCTGCCCGGGGTGCGCAACTACGACGGCTCGTGGACCGAATGGGGCAATGCCGTGCGGGTGCCCGTCGCGGTTGGGGAAGAGCCCGGCGAAGCGCCATGAGCATGCCAGCGCCACTGGCCGAGGTGGTGTCGGACTTCAAGGACGTCACCGGCCAGGACAAGCTGCAGCTGCTGCTGGAGTTCGCCGGCGAGCTTCCGCCCCTTCCCGCCGACCTCGAGGAGGCGGCGATGGAGCCGGTGCCCGAATGCCAGTCGCCGCTGTTCCTGCACGTCGACGCCGAAGACCGGGACCGCGTGCGGTTGTACTTCAGCGCGCCGCCCGAGTCACCGACGACCCGCGGCTTCGCATCCATCCTGGCGACGGGCCTCGACGAACAGCCCGCCGATGACATCCTTGCCGTGCCCGACGACTTCTACACCGACCTTGGGCTTGCGGCTTTGATCAGCCCGCTGCGGTTACGAGGCATGTCGGCGATGCTGGCCCGGATCAAACGCCACCTGCGCTGACAAAATCTGTGCCGAGCGCTCAGCCTTGTACGGAATTCAGGGTCGAAACCGTACATAGGTGAGCGCTCACAGGACCAGTAGGGGCTGCGGCTGCGCGGTATATCGGCGATGCTGGCACGGACAAAAAGAATTTGCGCTAGCGCCCGGCAGGTTATGCAATGCTCTGGAAATGGCAGCCGGTCAGTCGGCGCTCGTGTTGCTGCATGGTGTCGGTAGGTCTGGCGGAACTGCGTGTTCACGTCATTGACCACCACGCTGGTGCCCTGCGCCGCGAACAGCCGGCTGATGTGAGCACCGAGATTGCCCGCTCCCCCGGTGACGATCGACACCCGTCCTTCGAGCAGTCCCATCGCCAAGGAAGCTAGCCGTGCGGCTATCCAGGGTCAATTGCCGTCGGCACAGCCTGGGCGCTTAAACTGCGCGGGATACATTCTTAAAGACGATTCTTAGATACATGCCGATCAGGAGGCGCAGTGCCCAGTCACGCCAGCTCACACATCTCCAAGGTGCTGGTCGCCAATCGCGGCGAGATCGCGGTCCGGGTCATCCGCGCGGCCAAGGATTCCGGGATCCCGAGCGTGGCGGTGTACGCCGAACCCGACGCCGATGCCCCACACGTCCGGCTTGCCGATGAGGCGTTCGCCCTCGGCGGCCAGACGTCCGCGGAGTCCTACCTCGACTTCGGCAAGCTGCTCGACGCGGCGCAGAAGTCCGGCGCCAACGCGATCCACCCGGGCTACGGATTCCTTTCGGAGAACGCCGATTTCGCGCAGGCGGTCATCGACGCGGGCTTGATTTGGATCGGCCCGAGCCCGCAGTCCATCCGCGATCTCGGCGACAAGGTCACCGCCCGGCACATCGCGGCGCGCGCCCAGGCGCCGCTGGTGCCCGGCACCCCCGACCCGGTGAAGGACGCCGACGAGGTCGTCGCATTCGCCAAGGAGTACGGCGTCCCGGTGGCGATCAAGGCGGCGTTCGGCGGCGGCGGCCGCGGTATGAAAGTGGCCCGCACCATCGAGGAGATCCCCGAACTGTTCGAGTCTGCGACCCGTGAGGCCGTGGCGGCGTTCGGCCGCGGCGAGTGCTTCGTCGAGCGCTACCTGGACAAGCCGCGCCACGTCGAGGCGCAGGTCATCGCCGACCAGCACGGCAATGTCGTCGTCGCGGGTACCCGTGACTGCTCGCTACAGCGCCGCTTTCAGAAGCTGGTCGAGGAGGCCCCCGCGCCGTTCCTCACCGACGCGCAGCGCAAGGAGATCCACGAGTCGGCCAAGCGCATCTGCAAGGAGGCCCACTACTACGGCGCGGGCACCGTCGAGTACCTGGTCGGCCAGGACGGGCTGATCTCGTTCCTCGAGGTCAACACGCGTCTTCAGGTCGAGCACCCGGTGACCGAGGAGACCTCGGGCATCGACCTGGTCCGCCAGCAGTTCCGCATCGCCAACGGGGAGGCGCTCGACATCACCGAGGACCCGACCCCGCGCGGCCACTCGATCGAGTTCCGCATCAACGGCGAGGACGCCGGCCGCGGCTTCCTGCCCGCCCCCGGCCCGGTGAGCAAGTTCGACCCGCCGATCGGCCCCGGTGTTCGGCTGGACTCCGGCGTGGAGACCGGCTCGGTGATCGGCGGACAGTTCGACTCGATGCTGGCCAAGCTGATCGTCACCGGCGCCACCCGCCAAGAGGCGTTGGAGCGGTCCCGGCGTGCGCTTGATGAGTTCACCGTCGAGGGCCTCGCCACCGTCATCCCGTTCCACCGGGCGGTGGTGTCCGACCCGGCGTTCATCGGCGACGACAACGGTTTCACGGTGCACACCCGCTGGATCGAGACGGAGTGGGACAACCAGATCGAGCCGTTCACCGGCGGCGACCCGATCGAGGAGGAAGACACCATCCCGCGTCAGACGGTCGTCGTCGAGGTGGGCGGCCGCCGGCTCGAGGTTTCGCTGCCCGGCGACTTGGCCATCGGCAACGGTGTCGCATCAGCCGGCCCCGGTGTGGTTCGCAAGAAGCCCAAGGCGCGCAAGCGGGGTTCGCACGGTGGAGCCGCCGCGTCGGGTGACGCGGTGACCGCGCCGATGCAGGGCACCGTGGTCAAGGTCGCGGTCGAGGAGGGTCAGCAGGTCGCCGCGGGCGATCTGGTGGTCGTGCTCGAGGCGATGAAGATGGAGAACCCCGTCACCGCGCACAAGGAGGGCACCATCACCGGGCTCGCGGTGGAGGCGGGCGCCGCCATCACGCAGGGCACGGTGCTCGCCGAGATCAAGTAGCGACCGAACTAGTCCGGCGTCACCAGGCTGCGTTTCTGAAGCCCGGTTCCGAAGTATTGCGCCTTCGGGTCGACGACGACCGTCTTCGTGTCGTCGCCCTTGCGCGCCAGGGCGTCGCGGGCCATCTGCTCGAACGAGATCTTCTCCGGCCCACCGACGTTCACGAAATCGTTGAGCGGCTCGGCGACCGCGGCGCGGGCGACCTCGGAGGCCACCTGGTCGGCGGCGATCGGCTGGATCAACGCATCGGGAACGTGCACCTCGTCCCCGACGACCATGGACTCCGTGATCGAATCGGTGAACTCGGCGAACTGCGTGGCGCGCACGATCGTGTACGGCAGACCGGACTCGGTGATCACCTTCTCCTGGGCGACCTTCGCCCGCAAATACCCGCTGTCCGGCAGTCCGTCGAGTCCGACGATCGACAGGGCGACGTAATGGCCGACGCCTGCGCTCTTCGCGGCCGCCGCCTGGTTGATCGTTGACGTGGTGAAGAAGTTCATCACCGGGTCGTCCTCGAACGAGGGCGAGTTGACCACATCGACCAGCACGTCGGCGCCGGCGAGCGCATCGGTGAGGCCCTCGCCGGTCAGGACGTCCACACCCGAATCGCGGGACGCGGCGACGACGTCATGGCCGTCCGCGCCGAGCTTTTCAACGAGCTTGGTTCCGATCAGGCCGCTTGCCCCGATGACTGTGATTTGCATGCCTACCATTACCTCTCGTGGAACCGGTGGAAATCAATGCCGGCGCCTGGTATTTGCGCGGGGTGCGGTCCGACACTGGCTATTGCTGGGAGGTGTGCGAGCCGATCACCGGAGAGGTGGTGGCCGAGGTGACGCTGGACCCGGCCGCGGCGACGATGTCCTCCCGCGCCCGCGAGGGCCACGACGACGCCGCCGTCGCAGAGCAGGCGGTGCGCCGGTTCGCCGCGTCGGCACTGGGAATCACGGTGGCGGGTTGACGTCGATGTCCTCGCCGGTCGCGAGATCGGCGCAATCCACCCATTCCACGTCGGTCCGCTCCTGCAGGAAGGCCCGCCCGCCCTCATCGCCTACCGCCATCGCGACCAGGTCGGGCCAGTGCCTGCGCGCCACCACCACGGGATGTCCGGGCCGTCCGCCGTAGCCGGCACGCGCCAGGCCCGACGACGAGGTGCGGGCCGCCGCCAGCACGCGGCGCACCACGTCTTGGCCGATGTCGGGAGTGTCGACGGTGATCAACACGGCGTATTGCGTGGGCCCGGATTCGATCGCCGATATGCCGGCCCGCAGCGAAGCGCTCATACCGTCGGCCCAGTCGCGCGCCACCACCGCTCGCGCCGGACTGGGCACGTCGACGATCGCAGCGCCCAGCACCACGACGATGTCGTCGCAGCCGCCGGCGTGCAGGGCCGAAACCGCCGAGCGCAGCCATTGCCCGCCGCCGCCGAGCACCTTCGGCATGCCGTAGCGAGTGCCCGCTCCCGCGGCGAGCACCACTCCGGACACGCGCTCAGACATGCCAACAGTGTGCCCGTTGCGCAATTCGTCTGTCCGCGCTTCGTTTTCGGGACTTCGCGGCAATTTTGTCATTTACGTGTCCGTAAAACCCGTTGCGGAAATGTGTGCTGACCTGCGTTTATTAAAAACTGCTTACACGATTGATGAATATCGACGATTTGGCGTATGGTCAAAGCCAGGTTGAGTTCACAGCCAGCTGGCAACGTCATCGACGTGCAGGGCGACGGATTCCCTGCATCGATCGGCTTTGAGGACCCAGGGCCTGAGATTTTGACGCGGACCACAGTACAGAATCGTCTACTGATGGAGTCACGACCGATATGTCAACCGCTATCACAACTTCTCGTCCTGTCGACCGGACCGACAGCCATACCGCGACGTTCGCGACCCGGTGGCTGGATCCGTCGGTCGCAGTGATCATTGCGCACGGTGATCTGGACGCATCCAATGCCCAGGAATTCGTTGACTACGCTCTGCGCGACGCGGAGCGCACCCAGCGTTTGGCCCTGGACCTGTGCGGGGTCGAATTCTTCGGCACCGCAGCCTTTTCCGCACTGCACACGGTCAATGTGCGCTGTGCGGACGCCGGTGTCGAGTGGGCATTGGTGCCCAGCAGTGCGGTCACTAGGCTGTTGCGGATCTGCGATCCGGACTCCGCCCTACCGATCGCCCCCACGATGCCCGCAGCGCTGTCGCGTATTCAAGCCGAACAGCGCCGCCGACTACTGCAGTTGGTCTCGGAGCCGAGCTAGCGATTTCGCGAGTAGCCGGGACACGTGCATCTGTGAGATGCCGACACGCTCGGCTATCTGGGTCTGTGTCAACGACTCGAAGAACCTGAGCACCAGCACGGTGCGTTCCCGCTCGGGGAGGGCTTCGAGTAACGGCCGCAACGCTTCTCGGTTTTCGATCTGGTCCAGGCTGGTATCGACGTCGCCCAGCGTGTCGGCGATCGCCGGGGCGTCGTCGGTGCCGCTGCCCCCGCTGTCGATGGACAGCGTGTTGTAGGAGCTTCCCGCGACCAGACCCTCGACGACCTCCTCGCGGTCCAAGTCGAGTTCGGCGGCGAGCTCCGACGGGGTCGGCGCGCGCCCCAGCCGCTGCGACAGCTCCGCCGTCGCCGCACCGAGTCGCAGGTGCAGTTCCTTGAGCCTGCGCGGGACCTTCACCGACCAGCTGTTGTCGCGGAAGTGCCTTCGGACCTCGCCCATGATCGTCGGCACCGCGAACGAAATGAAGTCCTTACCGCGGTGGCCCACGTCGAATTCGGACCACCACTTCCACGTTGATCGGCGACCGGGACCAGGTCGTTGTTGGTGGCTCA
>CAWDFT010000019.1:0-93069 GCA_963801575.1 uncultured Actinomycetota bacterium | reverse complement strand
TGATGGCGGCCGAGCAGTTCACCGGTCAGCCCGGCTCGACGGTGCCGCTCAAGGAGACCATCGAGGCGTTCGACAAGCTCAGCAAGGGCGACTTCGACCACCTGCCCGAGCAGGCGTTCTTCTTGATCGGCGGTCTGGAGGACCTGCAGCGCAAGGCCGAGAGCCTTGGCGCCAAGATGGAGGACGACGGCAGCGACGGCGCTCCGGTGGACGACGAGGACAAGAACGAAGACAAGAGCGACGACACCGACGAAGAGGACGACGCCGAGGACGAAGGCGACGCCAAGTCCAAGAAGGAAAAGAAGTCGAAGAAGGACGACGGCGAAGACAAGAGTGACTAGTCATGGCTGAATTGGATGTCGACATCGTCGCGGTAGAACGCGAAATCTGGTCGGGGAAGGCCACGTTCCTGTTCACCCGGACGACGTCCGGCGAGATCGGCATCTTGCCGCGTCACATCCCGTTGGTGGCGCAGCTCGTCGACGATGCCATGGTGCGCGTTGAACGCGAAGGCGAGGACGATCTGCGCATCGCCGTCGACGGCGGCTTCATGTCAGTCACTGACGAAGGCGTGATCATCCTGGCGGAGTCCGCCGAGCTCGAGTCCGAAATCGACGAAGACGCCGCCAAGCGCGATTCCGAGTCCGACGATGAAGCGACAGCCGCCAGGGGGCGCGCGAGGCTACGCGCTCTGGGCCAGATCGACTAGAGCCGGCGATGAGCGTGTCCATGCTGATCATGGTCGCGCTGATCGGTGTGCTGCTGCTTGTCGTCGTCGCGCTTTGTTACCGGCTCTGGAAACTCCGTCAGGTCGGGGGAACCGCGGCTATTCTGCGCGATTTTCCGGCTGTCGGCGGCCACGGCTGGCGACACGGCGTAATGCGTTATCGCGGTGGTGAAGCCGGGTTCTACCGGCTGTCGAGCCTGCGGTGGTGGCCCGATCGACGGCTGAGCCGTCGAGGCCTCGAGATCGTGTCGCGGCGCTCACCTCGCGGCGACGAGTTCGACATCATGACCGACGAGATCGTGATCCTCGAACTGCGCGACACCAGCCCGGAACGTCGTCAGGGTTATGAGGTGGCGCTGGACCGCGGTGCGTTGACCGCGTTTCAATCCTGGCTGGAGTCGCGGCCGTCGTCGCGAGCCCGCCGCCGGACGTCCTAAGCCGCCGGACGATTTGAGCGGAAGCGGCACTACGTCAATGGTCTTCGCGCAAGCGCTCATCCGCCGGGTTGCCACAGCACGTCACCGCCAGGATTGGCAACTCGGCACAGAATGAACAACAGATCGGAGAGCCGGTTGAGATACTTGGCCGGCAAGACATTCACGCTGTCGGGATAGGCTTCCACCGCAAGCCAGGCCGAGCGCTCCGCGCGTCGCGCCACCGTTCGTGCGACATGTAGCAAAGCCGACAGGGGCGTACCGCCCGGCAGCACAAACGAATTCAGCGCAGGCAGCGGCTCGTTGAATTCGTCACACCAGGACTCCAACCTGTCGATGTAGCTCTGATCGATTCGCAGCGGCGGGTGCTCGGGTTTCTCTACGACCGGCGTGGACAGGTCCGCACCCGCGTCGAACAGGTCATTCTGAATCTGCCGCAGCACCTTGAGAATCTGCTCACCCGGGTTGCCAAGTGCGACGGCAACGCCGATGGCAGCGTTGGTTTCGTCGCAATCGGCGTAGGCGGCCAGCCGTGCATCGTTCTTTGAAACCCTGCTGAAGTCGCTCAACCCGGTGGTCCCGTCGTCGCCGGTGCGGGTGTAGATGCGAGTCAGATGTACTGCCATGGTCAAACCGTACCGGGCATACCGAGCGAGGAATCTGACACTGCCCCGCGCCGCTGTTTACACTAACCCGCGTGAGCGAGCGATTCGTGGTCACCGGGGGTACCCGGTTGTCGGGCGAAGTTGCCGTCGGGGGAGCCAAGAACAGTGTGCTGAAGCTGATGGCGGCCACCTTGTTGGCCGAAGGCACCAGCACGATTACCAACTGCCCGGACATCCTCGACGTGCCGCTGATGGCCGAGGTCCTTCGCGGACTCGGGGCCAATGTCGAGATGGACGGGTCCACGGTCCGCATCACGTCGCCCGACGAACCCAAGTACGACGCGGATTTCGCCGCGGTCCGGCAGTTCCGGGCTTCAGTGTGCGTGCTGGGACCGCTGGTCGGCCGCTGCAAGCGGGCCAAGGTCGCCCTGCCGGGCGGCGACGCGATCGGGTCACGGCCGCTGGACATGCATCAGGCCGGTCTGCGACAACTCGGCGCACGGTGCAATATCGAGCACGGCTGCGTGGTCGCCGAAGCAGATCACTTGCGCGGCGCGGAGATTCAGCTCGAGTTCCCGTCGGTGGGTGCAACGGAGAACATCCTGATGGCGGCGGTGGTCGCCGAGGGTGTGACCACGATCCACAACGCCGCACGCGAGCCAGACGTCGTCGACCTGTGCACGATGCTGAACCAGATGGGTGCCCAAATAGAGGGCGCCGGCTCGTCGACGATGACGATCACCGGTGTCGACCGGCTGCATCCCACGGAGCATCGGGTGATCGGCGATCGCATCGTCGCCGCGACGTGGGGGATCGCCGCGGCGATGACCCAGGGTGACATCTCGGTCACGGGCGTCGACCCGCAGCACCTGCAGTTGGTCCTGCACAAGCTGCACGACGCGGGGGCCACCGTCACCCAGACCGACGACGGCTTCCGGGTGGTCCAGTACGAGCGGCCCAAGGCGGTCAACGTCGCCACGCTGCCGTTCCCCGGTTTCCCGACCGACCTGCAGCCGATGGCGATCGGGCTGGCCTCGATTGCGGACGGCACCTCGATGATCACGGAGAACGTCTTCGAGGCGCGGTTCCGGTTCGTCGAGGAGATGATCCGGCTTGGGCGCCGATGCCAGGACCGACGGCCACCACGCGGTGATCCGCGGCCTCCCGCAGCTGTCGAGTGCGCCGGTGTGGTCGTCGGATATCCGGGCCGGTGCAGGGCTGGTGTTGGCCGGTCTGGTCGCCGACGGCGACACCGAGGTCCACGACGTATTCCACATCGACCGGGGCTATCCGCTGTTCGTCGAGAACCTGGTCAGCCTGGGCGCCGAGATCGAGCGGGTCGTCTAGCTGCGCTGCGGTCGCGTGATTTTCTCCACCTCTAATATGGGCCTCGGGCGAGAGAAAGGCGTACTCTGTTAAGAGAAGCCCACGGCCCCAGTTTTGTACTGGCGGACGGGGTTTGACGTCTCTGTCCATGTGGAGTACAGTGGCAGGGTTGCCTGTTGAACGGGTGTGTTGTTTGAGAACTCAATAGTGTGTTTGGTGGTTTTTATAGTTTGTTGTTTTGTTTTTGACCATGTTCTTGGCGCCCCGTGTATGGGTGTGGTGTTTTTTATTGTCAGTTTTTCTGACTGATGTCAGGTTTCTCTGATTTGAATTCTGACCGGGCTTTATCCCGGGGTTTTTGTTTGGAGAGTTTGATTCTGGCTCAGGACGAACGCTGGCGGCGTGCTTAACACATGCAAGTCGAACGGTAAGGCCCTTCGGGGTACACGAGTGGCGAACGGGTGAGTAACACGTGGGTGATCTGCCCTGCACTTTGGGATAAGCCTGGGAAACTGGGTCTAATACCGGATATACCCTGCTGGTCGCATGGCCTGGTGGGGGAAAGCTTTTGCGGTGTGGGATGGGCCCGCGGCCTATCAGCTTGTTGGTGGGGTGATGGCCTACCAAGGCGACGACGGGTAGCCGGCCTGAGAGGGTGTCCGGCCACACTGGGACTGAGATACGGCCCAGACTCCTACGGGAGGCAGCAGTGGGGAATATTGCACAATGGGCGCAAGCCTGATGCAGCGACGCCGCGTGAGGGATGACGGCCTTCGGGTTGTAAACCTCTTTCAGTAGGGACGAAGCGTAAGTGACGGTACCTACAGAAGAAGCACCGGCCAACTACGTGCCAGCAGCCGCGGTAATACGTAGGGTGCGAGCGTTGTCCGGAATTACTGGGCGTAAAGAGCTCGTAGGTGGTTTGTCGCGTTGTTCGTGAAAACCGGAGGCTCAACCTCTGGCGTGCGGGCGATACGGGCAGACTGGAGTACTGCAGGGGAGACTGGAATTCCTGGTGTAGCGGTGGAATGCGCAGATATCAGGAGGAACACCGGTGGCGAAGGCGGGTCTCTGGGCAGTAACTGACGCTGAGGAGCGAAAGCGTGGGGAGCGAACAGGATTAGATACCCTGGTAGTCCACGCCGTAAACGGTGGGTACTAGGTGTGGGTTTCCTTCCTTGGGATCCGTGCCGTAGCTAACGCATTAAGTACCCCGCCTGGGGAGTACGGCCGCAAGGCTAAAACTCAAAGAAATTGACGGGGGCCCGCACAAGCGGCGGAGCATGTGGATTAATTCGATGCAACGCGAAGAACCTTACCTGGGTTTGACATGCACAGGACGATCGCAGAGATGTGGTTTCCCTTGTGGCCTGTGTGCAGGTGGTGCATGGCTGTCGTCAGCTCGTGTCGTGAGATGTTGGGTTAAGTCCCGCAACGAGCGCAACCCTTGTCTCATGTTGCCAGCACGTCATGGTGGGGACTCGTGAGAGACTGCCGGGGTCAACTCGGAGGAAGGTGGGGATGACGTCAAGTCATCATGCCCCTTATGTCCAGGGCTTCACACATGCTACAATGGCCGGTACAAAGGGCTGCGATGCCGTGAGGTGGAGCGAATCCTTTTTAAAGCCGGTCTCAGTTCGGATCGGGGTCTGCAACTCGACCCCGTGAAGTCGGAGTCGCTAGTAATCGCAGATCAGCAACGCTGCGGTGAATACGTTCCCGGGCCTTGTACACACCGCCCGTCACGTCATGAAAGTCGGTAACACCCGAAGCCGGTGGCCTAACCCCTTGTGGGAGGGAGCCGTCGAAGGTGGGATCGGCGATTGGGACGAAGTCGTAACAAGGTAGCCGTACCGGAAGGTGCGGCTGGATCACCTCCTTTCTAAGGAGCACCACGAGACTCAGGCCGGCCCGCATTGCGCGGATCACCGTGTCCTGGGCGATTCGATGAGATGGGCCGCGCCTGTAGTGGGTGTGGTTCGGGTGCGACAACAAACAGTGCTGTTCACGGGATCGAGAGATCGAGGGCGGCGCGGGATTGCCAGACACACTATTGGGCTTTGAGACAACAGGCCCGCTATCTCTTCGTCCCGAGTGTGGGAAACCGGGGATAGGACTGGTTGTCGCCTCACTTTGGTGGTGGGGTGTGGTGTTTGATTTGTGGATAGTGGTTGCGAGCATCATGCACGCGAGGTGGGCGCCGGCTCCTGTTGGGGGTGGGTGCTTTTCTTGTGTGTTGATGTGCAATTTCAGAGTTTTTTAACTCGAAATTTGGTTTTTTGTGTTGTAAGTGTTTAAGGGCGCATGGTGGATGCCTTGGCACTGAGAGCCGATGAAGGACGTGGGAGGCTGCGTTATGCCTCGGGGAGCTGTCAACCGAGCGTGGATCCGAGGATGTCCGAATGGGGAAACCCGGCGCGAGTGATGTCGTGTCACCCGTATCTGAATACATAGGGTGCGGGGGGTAACGCGGGGAAGTGAAACATCTCAGTACCCGTAGGAAGAGAAAACAATTGTGATTCCGTGAGTAGTGGCGAGCGAAAGCGGAGGATGGCTAAACCGTGTGCATGTGATACCCGGCGGGGGTTGTGTGTGCGGTGTTGTGGGGTCTGCGTTCTGTCTCACCGCCGTGAGCAGCAGCAGTGATAAAGGCATGTGTTAGTCGAAGTGGCCTGGGATGGTCTGCCGTAGCGGGTGAGAGCCCCGTAGACGAAAACATGTGCTCTGTTGTCGCAGTGTCCCCGAGTAGCAGCGGGCCCGTGGAATCTGCTGTGAATCTGCCGGGACCACCCGGTAAGCCTGAATACTTCTCAGTGACCGATAGCGGATTAGTACCGTGAGGGAATGGTGAAAAGTACCCCGGGAGGGGAGTGAAAGAGTACCTGAAACCGTGTGCCTACAATCCGTCAGAGCCCCCCCTTTGTGGTGTGGGGTGATGGCGTGCCTTTTGAAGAATGAGCCTGCGAGTCAGGGACATGTCGCGAGGTTAACCCGGGTGGGGTAGCCGCAGCGAAAGCGAGTCTGAATAGGGCGTATCCACACACTTTGTGTGTGGTGTAGTGGTGTGTTCTGGACCCGAAGCGGAGTGATCTACCCATGGCCAGGGTGAAGCAGCAGTAAGATGTTGTGGAGGCCCGAACCCACTTAGGTTGAAGACTGAGGGGATGAGTTGTGGGTAGGGGTGAAAGGCCAATCAAACTCCGTGATAGCTGGTTCTCCCCGAAATGCATTTAGGTGCAGCGTTGCGTGTTTCTTGCCGGAGGTAGAGCTACTGGATGGCCGATGGGCCCTACTAGGTTACTGACGTCAGCCAAACTCCGAATGCCGGTAAGTCATAGCGTGGCAGTGAGACGGCGGGGGATAAGCTCCGTGCGTCGAGAGGGAAACAGCCCAGATCGCCGGCTAAGGCCCCTAAGCGTGTGCTAAGTGGAAAAGGATGTGCAGTCGCGAAGACAACCAGGAGGTTGGCTTAGAAGCAGCCACCCTTGAAAGAGTGCGTAATAGCTCACTGGTCAAGTGATTGTGCGCCGATAATGTAGCGGGGCTCAAGCACACCGCCGAAGCCGCGGCAACACAGCGTGCTGTGTTGGGTAGGGGAGCGTCCTGCATCCGGTGAAGCAGCGAAGTGATTCAGCTGTGGAGGGTGTGGGAGTGAGAATGCAGGCATGAGTAGCGATTAGGCAAGTGAGAACCTTGCCCGCCGAAAGACCAAGGGTTCCTGGGCCAGGCCAGTCCGCCCAGGGTGAGTCGGGACCTAAGGCGAGGCCGACAGGCGTAGTCGATGGACAACGGGTTGATATTCCCGTACCCGTGTGTGCGCGCCCGTGATGAATCAATTCTGCTAACCACCCAAACGGTGGCCGACTGCGTCTCTTCGGATACGTGGCGGACACCTGCTGCGTGGGACCCGGATTGGTAGTAGTCAAGCGATGGGGTGACGCAGGAAGGTAGCCGTACCAGTCAGTGGTAATACTGGGGCAAACCTGTAGGAAGACACGATAGGCAAATCCGTCGTTCGCATATTCCTGAGAGGTGATGCATAGCCGAGTGAGGCGAATTCGGTGATCCTATGCTGCCGAGAAAAGCCTCTAGTGAGTACACACACGGCCCGTACCCGAAACCAACACAGGTGGTCAGGTAGAGAATACCGAGGCGTACGAGTGAACTATGGTTAAGGAACTCGGCAAAATGCCCCCGTAACTTCGGGAGAAGGGGGACCCCGCACCGTCAACACCCTCGCGGTGGGCAGCGGTGGGGGGTGGCACAAACCAGTGAGAAGCGACTGTTTACTAAAAACACAGGTCCGTGCGAAGTCGCAAGACGATGTATACGGACTGACGCCTGCCCGGTGCTGGAAGGTTAAGAGGACCCGTTAACCCCTCTCGAGGGGTGAAGCGGAGAATTTAAGCCCCAGTAAACGGCGGTGGTAACTATAACCATCCTAAGGTAGCGAAATTCCTTGTCGGGTAAGTTCCGACCTGCACGAATGGCGTAACGACTTCTCAGCTGTCTCAACCATAGACTCGGCGAAATTGCACTACGAGTAAAGATGCTCGTTACGCGCGGCAGGACGAAAAGACCCCGGGACCTTCACTACAACTTGGTATTGGTGCTCGATACGGTTTGTGTAGGATAGGTGGGAGACTGTGAAACATTAACGCCAGTTAGTGTGGAGTCGTTGTTGAAATACCACTCTGACCGTATTGGGCCTCTAACCTCGAACCGTCTATCCGGTTCAGGAACAGTGCCTGGTGGGTAGTTTAACTGGGGCGGTTGCCTCCTAAAATGTAACGGAGGCGCCCAAAGGTTCCCTCAACCTGGACGGCAATCAGGTGTTGAGTGCAAGTGCACAAGGGAGCTTGACTGCGAGACAGACACGTCAAGCAGGGACGAAAGTCGGGACTAGTGATCCGGCACCCCCGAGTGGAAGGGGTGTCGCTCAACGGATAAAAGGTACCCCGGGGATAACAGGCTGATCTTCCCCAAGAGTCCATATCGACGGGATGGTTTGGCACCTCGATGTCGGCTCGTCGCATCCTGGGGCTGGAGCAGGTCCCAAGGGTTGGGCTGTTCGCCCATTAAAGCGGCACGCGAGCTGGGTTTAGAACGTCGTGAGACAGTTCGGTCTCTATCCGCCGCGCGCGTCAGAAGCTTGAGGAAACCTGTCCCTAGTACGAGAGGACCGGGACGGACGAACCTCTGGTCCACCAGTTGTCCCACCAGGGGCACCGCTGGATAGCCACGTTCGGACAGGATAACCGCTGAAAGCATCTAAGCGGGAAACCCCCTCCAAGACCAGGCTTCTCACCCATCAAGTGGGATAAGGCCCCCCGCAGACCACGGGATCAATAGACCAGACCTATACACGCAGCAATGTGACAGGGAACTGGCACTAACCGGCCGAAAACTTACACACACCAAAACCCGCAACCACACACCCACAATCACAACAACTCGCACCCCACCACCAAACACACCACCCCCACACAA
The DNA here is from genome assembly GCA_963801575.1 of uncultured Actinomycetota bacterium. Classification (GTDB taxonomy): domain Bacteria; phylum Actinomycetota; class Actinomycetes; order Mycobacteriales; family Mycobacteriaceae; genus Mycobacterium. The sequence continues at coordinate 84,487 of CAWDFT010000019.1, read as the reverse complement.
AAAGTGGACACAAAAAAATAAAGTTACGGCGGAAATAGCGACAGGGAAACGCCCGGACCCATCCCGAACCCGGAAGCTAAGCCTGCCAGCGCCGATGATACTACCCAACCCGGGTGGAAAAGTAGGACACCGCCGAACACAATTTAAGACCTTTGCCCCCCAATTCTGTTGGGGGGCAAAGGCATTTCTAGGGTCGGAACGTCAGTCGAAGAGCGTCGGCGTCGGCTGGGTTCCGGCTCTTCTCCAACGCGAGCAGAGCGCGTTTGCGGTCCAGTCCGCCGCCGTAGCCGGTCAGGCTGCCGTTCGAACCGATCACCCGATGGCACGGCACGATGATGCCGATCGGGTTGTGGCCGTTGGCCAGACCGACTGCACGGAAGGCTCCCGGTGAGCCGATCTGCGCCGCGATCTCTCCGTAGGACCGGGTCTCGCCGTACGGGATGGTCAGCAGTGCCGCCCAGACGCTGCGCTGGAACGGCGTGCCGACGCAGCTCGAGTTCGAGGTCGAACTCGGTACGCTCGCCGGCGAAGTACGACTCGAGCTGCTCGACGGCGTCGGGGAACGCCGCGTCGTCTCGCTCCCAGCCGTCGTGGCTCGGCTCATAGGTCTGATCGACCATCCGCAGATGCATCAGGCGCCCGCTGCTTCCGGCAAGGGTGAGCGGCCCGACCGGGCTGTCGACGGTACGAAATTGCATGGCTGACATCACTTCTCCTTCGGAGGCCATTGGTTCACCGCATGGTCGAGCGCGGTCCAGAGGTGTTGGGCGGCATACGATCGCCACGGCCGCCAGCGAGCGCTGTGCTCGGTGAGAGCGCGGGCATCCTCCGGCAGTCCGACCTGCTTGGCGGCGAGCAGGACACCGAGATCGGTGGCCGGAAAGGCATCAGGGTCGCCCAGGCCACGCATGGCGATCACTTCTGCGGTCCAGGGTCCGATCCCCGGCAATGCCAGCAGCTGCTGCTCGGGCGCGGTTCCAGTCGCAGCCGGCATCCAGCAGGACGTCGCCGTCGGCCAACGCCGCGACGAGCGCGATCAACGATCGCTGCCGCGATTTGGGAAAGGCCAAGATGCACCGGGTCGATCTCGGCGAGGTGCTCGATCGCCGGGAAGACGTGCGTCAGCCCGCCGTCGATATCGGTCACCGGCTGGCCGTACGCGGAGACGATGCGCGCGGCGTGGGTGCGGGCGGCCTTGACCGACACCTGCTGGCCCAGCACCACACGAAGGGCGAGTTCGTGCTCATCGACGGTCCGCGGGATGCGTTGCCCGGGCGCCTTCGCGACCAGGGCGCTCAAGTCCGGGTCGGCGCCAAGCGCGTCAACGACGGCTTCGGGGTCGGCGTCGAGGTCCAGCAGGCGGCGGCAGCGGGCGATCGCCGTGGCGAGGTCGCGGAAGTCGTCCAGCACGAGCTTGCACCGCACGTGGTCGGGTTCCGGTGTGAGACTGACGATTCCGCTGCCAGCGGGTAACCGCAGCGTTCGTCGGTATGCGCCGTCGCGCACCTCCTCCACGCCGGGCACCGCGCATGCGGCGAGGTGGCCGAACAATCCCTCGTAGGCGAACGGCGTTCGTACCGGAAGCCGCAGCGACAACGTGCCCGCGGCGACGGCTTCGCCGCGGCCGAACTTGGTCTGTCGCGCGCCGGCGCAGCGCGGTCGGAGTGAGGTCGCACACCGAGCGAATCGTGTCGTTGAACTGCCGGATGGACGAGAAACCCGCCGCGAACGCGACATCGCCGAACGGCAGGTCGGTCGTCTCGATGAGAACACGCGCGGTCTGTGTCCGCTGGGCACGGGCCAGCGCCAGCGGGTTGGCGCCGACCTCCGCCTGCAGCATCCGCTCGAGCTGGCGGGTGGTGTAGCCGACGCGGGACGCGAGCCCCGTCACACCCTCGCGGTCGACGGTGCCGTCGGCGATCAGCCGCATCGCCCGGGCGACCACGTCGCCGCGCACATTCCATTCAGGGGAGCCCGGTGAGGCGTCCGGGCGGCAGCGCTTGCAGGCCCGGAAACCGGCACGCTGTGCGGCCGCCGCGGTGGGGTAGAACCGCATGTTGCGGGCGAACGGTGGTCGGACCGGGCAGCTCGGCCTGCAGTAGATCTTGGTGGTGAGCACGGCGGTGACGAACCAGCCGTCGAACCGGGCGTCCTTGGACTGGACGGCCCGGTAGCAGCGATCGAAATCTTCGTGCACATCTACGACAATTACACGTCGCCACCGACATCACTGGCGGAAAACCGACATTGCAGTTTTGCGGTGCAGGTCAGGGGTCCAAACCTGGTCCGAGCAGGCAAAAGACATAACGGCACATCACTCGAGTTACCTGTCACTATGGCCAGATTGTGTCCACGGTGTGGCCACGGACGCGGTTACACATATCGGGTCCATCCGCCTGACACCGTGCCACCATGACACCGTGCCGACCAGCGCCGCGACCGAAGTCGCCAGCGAGCGCCTTGTCGGGCTTTATGCCGAGCGTTTCGCGGGCTGCTTCGACGGCGGCGCGAATCTTGCCGGGGTCGGGTTGCCCGTTCTCGCCGAGCAGCTCTACCGGGTCGCCGATGGTTTTCCAGACGGCGTCGGGTTTGACGCCGTATGAGGTGATTGCCGACCGGCACTTCCCGGTGCAGAACGCAGCGAAGGCGGTCTACAGGGAGATACTCGAGCGCCGTGCGCGGGAGAACGCTGTCGACTTCGTCAACGGGGTGGCAACCGCGGTCAGTCCGGCGGCCTTCTTCGAGGCAGTCATGGTCCGGGCGTGGGAGACCCTCGTTGACCAGAATGCGACGGTCGACGCCAACACGGGCATGGCCGCGGCGAGCAAGCTGCAGGCCCTGGTCGAGTCGAGCGAGACCGGCCTGGCCGAGATCATCGTCAAGATGAACCGCGTCATCGAGGCGGTGCGCTCGACCGTGCCCCCGAGTCGATGTGGCCGGAGATCCGGCGCCAGGCTCGAGGGCGACGGCGAGCCCGCCGAGCCGCCGGGGGAGGAGGACTGCGACGGCTTCGAACCGGACGACGACCCGTTCGAGCCTGACGACGATTTCGACGAGCTGGAAGACTGACGGCCCCCGCCGGCGGGCCTCAGGCCAACGGCGGCAGCCGCTCCATCGGTGCTAGTCGAGCGTGTGGCCCACGGGTGATCAGATCCGGATCGCTCAGGCCGGCGCGGATCCGGCGCCGCCGATCGAGGATCACCGCGAGGAAGGCGAGTTCGATCGCCTCGCGCGACCAGGACGGCGTCCGGCTCCTCTTCGGTGGGCGCAGTGGACGCTGAGCTCACGCCGGTGGCGCTGGGTGGACGAAGTCGGGCTCGTTGATCATGTGCCGTTCAACGACGGTCGCTCCCGCGGCTTATCGCTGGAGGCCGAAACGGCGGATTCGTGCGTTCCTTCACCCGCCGTCGCCTCGTCCGCGTAGGGCGAGAGCAGGAACGAGAAGCGCGCGATGCGCGGTGCCCAGAACTGGAACGCCTTCAAATCGGGGATGACGACGAGGGAGCTCACCTCCTTGAGGCCGTCGGCCAGACGGGTCCATTCTTCGACGTCGCCCGCGGGTATCTCGCCCGCCACGTCGTTCCTCCAGCCGGTCTCCGTGGAGCGCGGGGCCAGACCGGCGGCGAAGTCGGCCCAGCGGTCGGTCGAGCGGCGGCCGCGGAGGCCGCCTCGCACGCCCTCGCCGGCCGGCGCGACAAGCACGTCGCGCAGCAGCCGCGCGTGCCCGCTCAGGAGGCCGAGCAGGATCACCACGGCCTGGTACTCGCCTGGAGTGGCTTCGTCGCCGAGGAAGCGCGCGGCCGGGCTGAGGTCCCGGGTCGAGCGCATCATCCGGTAGAGGTTCACCAGCCGCTTCGTCTCGCGCGGGGTCTCCACGAGCGGTGCGAGCGCGGTGAGCATCTTCAGTTCGTCGGGTGTCAGCGACCGTCGCTCGGGGGGCTGCGGTGCGCCGGCGTGGATCGCGGCGATCTCGGACTTCTCCTCGGCCGGCGTGGTCGCCGTCTCGGCGGCCGGCGCGGCTCTGGGAGCATCTGGCGGCTCGTGCGGTGCAGGCTCCTGCGTCTGGTCGATCGGCGTCGTCTCGGCGGTCTCCGACTCCGCCTCCGTGTGGTCCGTCGTCTCGACGAAGCTGCCAACGAGCCGCTCGAAGCTTGCGGGGGTCATCCGCGGCAGCGCGAACGGGATGTTGAAGATCTTTTCGAGGTAGTCCTTCGGCGTCGACTCCCAGCTGGGATCGCGTTCCGCGACCGGCGTCGGCGTCGTCAGCATGCTGCGGTACTCGTGGCGCAGCGAGTGCAGCAGCCACCGCGGGTCGACGCCGACCACGACGACGAACAGGTCAAGGGCGAGCAGCAGGTGCACGGCCTGCAGCACGTCGACCACCTGCGCCGGGGAGCAGCGGTCGAGGTCGTCGATGTAGAGCACGATGCGATCGATCGCCCGCTTTGGGTCATCGGCGCCAGCGCCGTCCTTGCGCCATTCCTTCATGAGCTCGTTGAGCTGCTCGAAGTCCTTGCGGATCGTGGAGATCAGGCCGAGCTGCCCGCGGTAGGTGTCGCCGGCGGCTCGCTCCGCGACGAAGCGGTAGAGCCGCTGGCCGGGTGTGAGCTCGGCGAGCTCGCGGCTGAGCTCGCCCACCTGCTCGATGACATCGTCGAGCTGCGTCTGCAGCATGCGCTCGTTCGTTTCGGCCTGGAGCAATGCCACGCGCTCCTTTGCGACGGCGGCCTCCTGCCCGCGCCGCAGCCCATCGGCGACCTGGTGCAGCAGGCGCGCGCCGGACCGCACTCGCGTGGCGATAGCGCCCGCGGCGGTCAGCAGCGTGAGCACCGCGGCGCCGACGCCGGCAAGATATTGCGAGGGCGCGATCCCGGCGACGATCGCCACGGCCGCGATCGCGATGCCGGCGGCGATCGCGATGCCGGCGGCGAGCGTCCAACCCCGCACGCGGGCGAAGGCGCGCCGCACGGCGATGACGTCCTCGGGAGTCTGCTGGAGCTCCTCGGTGAGCACCTCGATCCGCTTGGCGTCGGGGACGCCGAGCCGGTTCAGCGCCCGTTCGAGCGTCTCCTTCAGCTCCGGCGCCTGCAGCACCGCCTTAGCCAGAGCTTGCGCGCTCGTCCGGCGCTTGGCGGTGGCGTCGTCGAGCTCGGCGGTGAGCCGAAGGCTCTCGGCCTTCGCGCGCGCGGTCGCCGCCTTGAGCTCCTTGCGGCGCTGGAGCCGGTCATCGAGCTCGAGGCGCAGCGCGTCGCGCTGCGCCTCGGTCGACTGCGCCGTCGGCCCGGCGAGCTGCTCGAAGATCTCGTCGCCCAGACTCGCCCATAGGTTGCTGTCCGCGTAATGCCAGGCGTTAAAGCCGATCTGGATAATCTTGCTTTGGTAGCGCGGGTCCGAGGACGTCGACAAGCTGTGGATCTGCTCGCGCAGCAGCCCCATGAAGTAGCTCTTGCCCGAGCCCCATTCACCGAACAAGCCGATCGAGAGCGGCATCGGCGTCTTCTTGTCGACGATGAGCGTTGCGAACATCGTGACGTCGACGCCTAGGCCGAGGTGATCCTCGGTGAGCGGGATGCCGGTCGTCGGGTCGACGAGATCGGCCGAGACGCCGCCCGCGAGGTCGAACGGTGGCTCCGGCTCGGCGAGCAGGGCATCCCACGCGGCGTTCGGCCCGTATACGCCTGCGATGATTTCTCGCAGGGCCCGGCGCAGCTCAGGAAGCGGCAGCCCAAGCGTGCGCTCGACGGCGGGCACCGAGAACGCGGTCGCAGGCTCGCCGAGGGCGGCTGCCAACAGATGGCGTCGGTGCAGGCGCTCGTCGCCGACTCGAACCCACACCGACTCGGCGGCGAGCACGATCCTCCCGATCGGCGAGTCGCGGATCTGCTCGTCGGTCATCGCGGTCGGGTCGGCCCGAGCGTCGCCGCGGAGCGCGTCGACGTCGCGCTCGAGAGAGAGGCCCGCGCGCCCGGCATTGAGCCGCGCGAGAAGCTGGGCGGAAACCGTGCTTTTGCCTTCGTCCCCCGTCCGCAGCACCCCGAGCAGCACAGCCGGGCCGGGTCCGACACTGTGCACGATATCCAGCGCGTAGCCGAGGGCCCTCAGCGTCGCCGAGCTTAGCGGCGGGCGCGCCGGCGGGCAGCTGCATAGGTTGCCAGGAACCGTTTCACCGCCTCGGCGCCGAAGGCGCTGACCCACCCGCTGGTGGCGTCCGGGCTGACGATGCCGACCACGGCGTCGCCGGCGACGACGGGCGAGCCGCTCGCGGTCTCGTCCTCGCCCAGCCGGCCATCGAGCGTGACGGTGAAGCGCTCGTCTGGCTCGCTGGGGCGGCCGTAGCCGGGGACGAGATGGACAGATGGGGAAATGTCGCTAACGAGCGCGACAGTGACGGGCTCCCCCGCGGATAGCGGGCGAACCGTGAGCGGTGGCCTCGACGGGCTCGACGATTCCATCACCGGTTCCATCAGCGCGAGAGCGCCGTCTGCGGCCGTCTGCCGGACCCTCAGCGGCATCGTCTCGCCGGGCAGCTCGGCGATGTCGGCGACTTCGGCGATGTGCGCCAACGTGACGATGGCATCGCCGTGCACGAAACCGAGTCCACGCACACGTGCCGGCTCGGCGACATCGTCGCCCTTATTGGCCGGCGACGTCGACATCAGGACCGCCAGAAACGGCCACGCCTGATCGGTTGCGTCGTGTGCGCTCGACACAGGCCGACGCTAGCCGCACCAGGCGCGCTGCGATAGCCCCAAGCTCGCGATCCGCCTCCACGGCCACCGCACGGGCCAGGCCTCGCGGTTGAACCGCGCCCCGTAGTCCGGGTCAGCCGACCAGTCCGGCGGCAGCAGCTTCAGCGCGTCGCGGCAGCCTCGGGTGCTGCGCCAGGTACACCTCGCCCATGCCGCCGGAGCCCAACGACCGGAGGATCGCCAGCGTGTGATGCCGCTGCAGGGCCCGCCGCGAGCCGACCAGCAACCGGAACCGCTGATCGAGTCGGTCACGGACCTCCCTCGCGGTCATCGACGCCATCCGCGAGGCCGCCAACTCGATGGCCAGGGGGATCCCATCGAGGCGACGACAAATCTCCACCACGACTGCCACCTCGTCGGCCTTGTCTATCGAGAAGCGCGGCGCTAAGTTGCGGGCGCGTTCGACAAACAGATTCACCGCGGAAAACCGACATCGTCGTGAGTCTGGATGACACGCAGTTTGAGAACCTACAAGAGCTAGCATCCGGTTCATGGCCCAACTCGTGCAGCGCTACCTGGACCGGATCCGCGAAGAACATGCGGGCGTCACCGAGGGCACGATAGCCGACTACATCCCGGAGCTGGCGCGGGTCGACCCCAATGGATTCGGGTTGGCATTGTCCTCGTCAGATGAGTATGTGTACGAATCCGGCGATGCCAAAACAGAATTCACCATATAGTCGATCTCCAAGCCATTCACCTACGCGCTCGCGCTGGACCGGATCGGCCCGGCGGCCGTCGATGCGAGAATTGGCGACGACGCCGTAGCGGCGGCGGAGGAGTGGCTGGGCCGCGCGTTCACGCGCTAGCCAAGCGCATCAGACCGGCTCGGCCAGCCGGGTCGGTTCGTCGTGCCCGCGAAGTGTCACCGTGTCGCCCAGCGACCAATGTGCACGCTCGATCTCCGTCGCGTTCGACACGGTGTCCGACGACGCCAGCAGGCGGCTGGCGGTGTCCTTGGCAAGCTCGCACAGCCGCGCGGCCTCGTTCACCGGCTCGCCGATGACCGTGTATTCGAACCGCTCCTTGGCCCCGACATTGCCCGCCACCGCCAGGCCGGACGCCACTCCGATGCCGGCTTCGCATTCGGGGATTTCTTCGCGGATCCGCCGGGCCATCGCGCGGCTCGCACTCAGCGCTTCGCTTTCAGGGTTGTCGAGGTGGTTCGGTGCGCCGAACACCGCCAGCGCCGCATCGCCCTCGAACTTGTTGACGAACCCGTGGTGGCGGTCCACCTCCTCGACTATCACGGCGAAGAATCGGTTCAACAGTTCGACGACCTCCGTCGCGGGCCTGCCGGTCACCAACTGTGTTGAACCGATGATGTCGACGAAGATCACCGCGATGTGTCGTTCCTCGCCGCCCAGCTTTGACCGCTGCTGTTCGGCGGCCGCCGCCACCTCACGCCCGACATGGCGGCCGAACAGGTCGCGGACACGCTCGCGTTCGCGCAGGCCGTGAACCATCGAGTTGAATCCTCGCTGCAACTCGCCCAACTCGGTGCCGTCGAACACCACGACGTTGCAGTCCAGATCGCCTTCCTCGACGTGCTTGAGCGCGGAGCGCACCACCCGCACCGGCGTTGCGGTCAGCCACGACAACAACCACATCAAGACGAAGCCGAAAACCAGCGCCGCGGCGGCGATGCTCAGCACGGCGAACGCGAATTGGGTCGGGGTGAGGTTGCCGAGCGAGAGCGCGAACAACGCCGTCACGGCGATGCCGATCACGGGGACGCCCGACCCGAGCAGCCAGACGATCATGGTCCGGCCCATGATGCCCGCGGTGAGCCGGCGGGGTGGAGGACCGGCTTCCAGTGCCTGCGCGGCGACGGGCCGCAACGCGAACTCGGTGAGCAGATAGCAGGCGGTGGCCACCACCACGCCACTGAATCCGATCGCGAAGAGAAACCGAGGGATGAAGTCCGTGTCGTGCAGGCCGTACAGCGTCGTCAACAGTGCTGCGCCGAAACCCCACAGAACCAGCACCATCCTGGCCACCCGCCACGGGGCAGCGAAGGTGTTGCGCTGGTCGGTGCGGTTGGGGGTTCGTTCCTCGATCGCCCATCGCAGCGAACGCACGATCCGTCGGGTGACCCAGGACGTGCCCAGCGCCAACGCAAGACCCATGTAGGCGGGGCCCACGCCGAACGTGAGCCATGCCGGGACGTCCGAGAAGACACTTGGCACCGGGATCACGAACGCGACCAACACCGTCGCGACCACGATGCCGAGCAGGTTCGTGGACAGAATGAACAGCGTCAGGATGACCTGGATGCGCACCCGCCGTCGCAGCGGACTCTCGTTGACCTTGCCCAGCAGCCAGGAACCGTATTCCGGCGTCGTGGGCAGCCGCCCGCTTTGCCGGGTCACTGCCTCGAGGACCCGTCCCAGCCGGTGCGCCACGCTCTTGTTGGAGTTCATCTGGTGTCAGCCTAATTTGCCCGCTGTCTGGTCCTAAAGTTGACCGGTGCGTCTCGTCATCGCCCAGTGCGCCGTCGACTATCTGGGGCGCCTGACGGCGCATCTGCCGTCGGCACGCCGGTTACTGCTGATCAAGGCCGACGGGTCGGTCAGCGTCCATGCCGATGACCGTGCGTACAAACCGCTGAACTGGATGAGCCCGCCGTGCTGGATGACAGAAGAGCTCGACGGCCCGCTGCCGGTGTGGGTGGTGGAGAACAAGTCCGGAGAACAGCTGCGGATCACCGTGGAAGAGATCGAGCACGACTCGAGCCACGAGCTGGGTGTGGATCCCGGACTGGTGAAGGACGGGGTGGAGGCGCATCTGCAGGCGTTGTTGGCCGAGCATGTCGAGCTGCTCGGCGCCGGGTACACCCTGGTGCGCCGGGAATACATGACCGCGATCGGGCCGGTGGACCTACTGTGCCGCGACGAAGAGGGCCGCTCGGTGGCGGTTGAGATCAAGAGGCGCGGGGAGATCGACGGGGTCGAACAACTCACCCGCTACCTCGATCTGCTGAACCGGGACAGCGTGCTGGCGCCCGTCAGCGGAATCTTCGCCGCGCAGCAGATCAAGCCGCAAGCGCGAACGCTGGCTACCGACCGTGGGATCCGTTGCGTGACTTTGGACTACGACCAGATGCGCGGGATGGACAGCTCCGAATTCCGATTGTTCTAAAGCACCTAGACTGGTCACCATGGCGAGGCGTCGAGACGCAGGTGGGCGGCAACCGTCACGAGCACCGCTGCCGGTGCCTCGTCGTGTCGAGACAGGGCCCGATGGCCATGACTACGAAGTTCGGCCGATCACCGCGTCGCGGGCCACCAAGACTTACCGCTGCCCGGGCTGCGATCACGAGATCCGCTCCGGCACAGCCCATTTAGTGGTGTGGCCAATCGAGCTCGGTGAGTGCGCGGTCGACGACCGGCGGCATTGGCACACGCCGTGCTGGCAGCACCGCGCAACGCGCAGCCCGACGCGGAAGTGGTCGTAGGCCGTAGCGGCTAGTGATCGCCGGCTGGCTCGACGAGCTCGATCAGCACCCCGCCGGCATCCTTGGGATGGATGAAGTTGATCCGCGAGTCCGCGGTGCCGCGCCGCGGCGCGTCATAGATCAGTCGAACACCCTGCTCGCGCAGCCGCTCGGACAGCGCATCGATGTCGCTGACCCGGTAGGCCAGCTGCTGCAGGCCCGGGCCGCGCTTGTCGAGGAACTTGGCAATCGTCGAGTTCTCGTCGAGCGGAGCCATTAGCTGGATCTGGGCGCTGCCCACCGGTGCAGCACGCACCGACAGCATCGCTTCACGGACGCCCTGGTCCTCGTTGATCTCTTCGTGCAGCACGATCATGCCGAGGTTGTCGTGATACCACTTGATGGTGGCGTCCAGATCGGCGACCGCGATGCCGACGTGGTCGATTGCTGTCACCAGTGCGGTGGCAAGCAGGGGGCGGGCATCGACTTGCTCGGCGGACATAACGTAACGGTAACCTGACGGGAAAGATTGCGCCTCTCCGATCGGCACGGATGGGCCGTTCTGGATCGTTTCTGGAGGTAAGAATGACGACGTCCGTGATCGTTGCTGGAGCACGTACACCGGTCGGCAAATTGATGGGCTCGCTGAAGGACTTCTCGGGCAGCGATCTGGGCGCGATCGCCATCTCCGGTGCGCTGGAGAAGGCGGGAGTACCGGCGTCGGCCGTCGAATACGTGATCATGGGCCAGGTACTGACCGCGGGTGCCGGGCAGATGCCCGCGCGCCAGGCCGCGGTGGCCGCAGGCATTGGCTGGGACGTGCCCGCTCTCACGATCAACAAGATGTGTCTGTCCGGGATCGATGCCATCGCGCTGGCCGATCAGCTGATTCGTGCCGGTGAATTCGACGTCGTGGTCGCCGGTGGGCAGGAGTCGATGACGCAGGCCCCGCACCTGCTGATGAACAGCCGGTCGGGCTACAAGTACGGCGATGTCACGGTGCTCGACCACATGGCCTACGACGGCCTGCACGACGTGTTCACCGATCAGCCGATGGGTGCGCTGACCGAGCAGCGCAACGATGCGGACCAGTTCACCCGCGCCGAGCAGGACGAGTTCGCCGCGCGCTCCCACCAAAAGGCCGCTGCGGCATGGAAAGACGGAGTCTACGCCGATGAGGTTGTGCCGGTGAAGATCCCGCAGCGTAAGGGCGACCCGCTGGAGTTCGCCGAGGACGAGGGCATCCGCGCCAACACCACCGCAGAGTCGTTGGCGGGCCTGAAGCCGGCGTTCCGCAAGGACGGCACCATCACCGCCGGATCAGCCTCTCAGATCTCCGACGGGGCCGCCGCCGTGGTCGTGATGAACAGGGACAAGGCGAACGAGCTCGGGCTGAAATGGCTGGTAGAAATCGGCGCCCACGGTGTGGTCGCGGGCCCGGACTCCACGCTGCAGTCGCAACCCGCAAACGCCATCAAGAAAGCCATTGCCCGCGAAGGCATAACGGTCGACCAACTCGACGTCATCGAGATCAACGAGGCGTTCTCCGCCGTCGCGTTGGCCTCGATGAAGGAGCTTGGCGTCAACCCCGACATCGTCAACGTGAACGGCGGGGCCATCGCCATCGGACATCCGATCGGCATGTCGGGTGCGCGCATCGCGCTGCATGCGGCCCTTGAGCTGGCACGACGCGGGTCCGGCTACGCCGTGGCGGCGCTGTGCGGGGCAGGCGGGCAGGGCGACGCGCTGATCCTGCGGGCCGGCTAGCGTCTACGACGCTTTGTAGTAATTAGCTATAGATTCGGGCACAATGGCGCCCATGACAAGCGCCTTTGATCTCCGGACCGCGGCCGGGTGGTTTCGTCTGGTCGCACTCGCCGAGGCCGCCAGCTGGCTCGGCCTGCTGGTCGGGATGTATTTCAAGTACCTGGGAAGCCCCAGGACCGAGATCGGTGTGCAGGTCTTCGGCATGGCCCACGGGCTGATCTTCATCGCCTTCGTGGCGACCGGTCTGCTGGTCGGCATCTCCGCCAAGTGGAGCGGCGGCACTTGGTTGCTGGCGTTGCTGGCGAGCATCGTGCCGCTTTGCAGTGTGATCTTCCTCATATACGCGGATCGGACCGGCCGGATGGGTGACGCGAGCGCCTCGACCGGGGTCGTCCAACCAGGGCGATCGATAGCGGAAACAACGTGACAGACTTGGGGGCGTGACTCGTCCCCGTCCTTCCGCTGCGCCGTCGATGACCGGCGCGGTTGACCTCTCCGGTCTCAAGCAGCCCGCGACCGCGTCAGGTGAAGGCGCCGCTGCGGGCCAGGCCGCCGGCGCGCCCGACGGTGTGGAAATCACCGAGGCCAACTTCGAAGCCGAGGTGGTGGTCCGGTCCAACCAGGCGCCGGTGGTCGTGGTGCTGTGGTCACCGCGCAGCGACGCGAGTATCCAACTGGGCAATGCGTTGGCCGCTCTGGCCGCCGACGACGGCGGCAAGTGGTCGCTGGCCACGGTGAATGTCGACACGACACCCCGGGTGGCTCAGATCTTCGGCGTGCAGGCCGTCCCTACCGTGGTGGCATTGGCCGGGGGCCAACCGTTGTCGAGCTTTCAGGGCCCTCAACCGCCCGACCAGCTGCGCGGATGGATTGACTCGCTGCTGAATGCAACCGCCGGAAAGCTCGGCGGCGCAGGCGATCCCGAGGAGCCTGAACAAGTAGACCCTGAATTGGCGCAGGCCCGTGCACATCTGGACGGCGGTGACTTCGACGCCGCGCTGACCGCATACCAGGCGATCCTCGACGCAAACCCCAATCACGAAGAGGCGAAAGCCGCGGTGCGCCAGATCGCATTCCTCGCGCGCGCATCTGCTCGGCAACCGGACGTCATCGCGGCGGCCGACGCCGCACCTGACGACATCGAGGCCGGGTTCGCCGCGGCAGACGTCGAGATCCTTCAGCAGAACGTCGCAGCGGCATTCGACCGGCTGATCGCATTGGTGCGGCGCACCGCCGGCGACGAGCGCACGTCAGTCCGCACCCGGCTGATCGAGCTGTTCGACCTCTTCGACCCGGCCGACCCAGAGGTCATCGCCGGTCGGCGCAAGCTCGCCAACGCGCTGTACTGAACTTCTTCCGGCGAGCAGCTGCCAGGGGCGCTGCGCTCCGCCGTGGAGGATGAAAATTTGCGCCGAGACTACGGAATATGACGGATCTGGCCCGAAATCCGTCATATTCCGTAGTCTCGCGAATGCTCCGATTCCTCTCAGGCTGCCGACCAGGGCATTCGTCCATTTCCGGCGAGACGTAAAAGCACCCAGAAATCGGCGTGTCGCGGGGCGCTTGCGTCTCGCGGGGGAACTGCAGCCGCTCAGGCCGGTTCGAACCAGAGGGCCGCAAGCGGCGGCAGCACCATCACCGCCGAAGCGGGTCGCCCGTGCCACGGCTCATCGGTCGCCTCCACCCCGCCGTAGTTGCCCACCCCGGTGCCGTTGTAGTCCGTCGCATCGGTGTTCAGCACCTCGCGCCAAAGGCCCGCATGTGGCAGGCCGAGCTGGTACCGGGTGTGCTCGGAACCCGAGAAGTTGAACACGCAAGCCATCATCGAGCCGTCAGCGCCGAACCGCAGGAAGCTCAGCACGTTGTTGGCCGAGTCGTTCGCGTCGATCCAGGAATACCCCTCCGGGCTGCTGTCGCGAGTCCACAGCGCGGGTCGGCTGCGGTAGATGCCGTTGATGTCCTGCACCATCCGCTGAATTCCGTTGGAGAAGCTGTTCTCGCCCAGCTGGTACCAGTCGACGCCGCGCTCCTCGGACCACTCCGCGCGCTGACCGAACTCCTGCCCCATGAACAGCAGCTGCTTACCCGGGTGCGACCACTGGTAGGCCAGCAGGCTGCGCAGGCCCGCGGCCTTGACGTGGTCGTTGCCCGGCATCCGGCTCCATAACGTGCCCTTGCCGTGGACGACCTCGTCGTGGCTGATCGGCAGCACGTAGTTCTCGCTGAACGCGTAGAGCATGGAAAACGTCATCTCGTGGTGGTGATAGCTGCGATGGATCGGGTCACGGCTGATGTAGTCCAGGGTGTCGTTCATCCAGCCCATGTTCCACTTCATCGAGAACCCAAGCCCGCCAATGTTTGTCGGACGGGACACCCCAGGCCACGACGTCGACTCCTCGGCGATCGTGACGATGCCGGGCGCCATTTTGTGCACGGTGGCGTTCATCTCCTGGAGGAACTGCACCGCCTCCAGGTTTTCGCGGCCGCCATGGATGTTCGGCGTCCAGCCGCCTTGAGGCCTCGAGTAGTCGAGGTAGAGCATGGATGCGACGGCGTCGACCCGCAGCCCGTCAATGTGGAACTCCTGCAGCCAGTACAGCGCGTTGGCCACCAGGAAGTTGCGCACCTCGGGTCTGCCGAAGTCGAAAACGTAGGTGCCCCAGTCCAGTTGCTCGCCCCGGCGAGGATCGGAGTGCTCGTACAGTGGTGTGCCGTCGAAGCGGCCCAGCGCCCAGGCGTCCTTGGGAAAGTGCGCAGGCACCCAGTCCATGATCACGCCGATTCCCGCTTGGTGCAGCGTGTCGACGAGGTGGCGGAATTCGTCAGGGCTACCCAGCCGCGACGTTGGCGCGTAATACGACGTCACCTGGTAGCCCCACGACCCACCGAACGGGTGCTCCGCGACGGGCATCAGCTCGACGTGGGTGAAGCCCTGTTTCACAACGTATTCGGTCAGTTCCTCGGCGAGCTGCCGATAACTGAGGCCGGGTCGCCATGACATCAGGTGCACCTCGTAGGTGCTCATCGGCTCGAACACCGGGTTGAGGTGTGCACGCTGGGTCATCCATTGGGAGTCGCTCCAGGTGTAGTCGCTCTGCGTCACCCGCGAAGCCGTCTGCGGCGGTACTTCGGTGGCGAAGGCCATCGGGTCGGCGCGGTCGGTCACCGAGCCGTCGGCACCGTGCACGCGGAACTTGTAGTAGCCGCCCACCGGGAAATCGGGCCAGAAGAGTTCCCACACGCCGGTGGATCCGAGTACCCGCAACGGGGCCTCGTTGCCGTCCCAGTGGTTGAACTCGCCGATCAGGCTAACGCCCTTGGCATTCGGCGCCCACACGGCGAATGACACGCCCTCGACCACCCCATCGGCGGTGCTGAACCTGCGCGGATGGGCGCCGATGATCTCCCAGAGCCGCTCGTGGCGGCCCTCGGCGAACAGGTGCAGGTCGAGTTCGCCCAGTGTGGGCAGGAACCGGTAGGCGTCGGCCACGTTGCGTACGGCCGGTGAGTCGCCCCCGCCCTGATAGCTCACCTCCAACCGGTAGTCGATTAGATCGGTGAACGGCAGCGCCACGGCGAACAGCCCGGAGTCGATGTGGCCGAACACAAATCGCTCGTCGCCGACCAGCGCGGCGACCTCCAAAGCGTGCGGTCGGAACGCCCGGATCACCGTATGGTCGCCGTACTCGTGCGCGCCGAGGATGGCGTGGGGATTGTGGTGTTCGCCCGCCAGCAGCCTGCTCAGATCCGTCGGATCCGGCCGCAGGTGCGGACTCGTCAGTTGATTGGTTCGAGTCATCTTCAGCGTCACTTCCCTCGTTCCCTGCGCAGCAGGGCTGGTCGTTGTTCGGGTGGTATCCGCGGCATGTTCAGTACGTGGGCAACCGCCTTGACAGGATCAATCCGGACGTAATTGGACTGTCCCCATTGGTATTCCTCGCCCGTGATCTCGTCGCGCACCCAGAATCGGTCGTAGGGTTGCATGCCCAGCGCTTCCATGTCGAGCCACAATGTCGCTTCCTCGGGGCCGAACGGGTTGAGCGTGACCACGACGAGCACCGCGTCGCCGGTGACGGGGTCGAACTTGCTGTACGCCAGCAGCGCGTCGTTGTCGACGTGGTGGAACTTGAGCGTGCGTAGCTCGCGGAAGGCGGGGTGCAGCCGGCGAATCTCGTTGAGCCGTCCCAAGAACGGCTCCAGCGACTCGCCCTTGGCTAGCGCGGTCTCGAAATCGCGGGGCCGCAATTCGTATTTCTCCGAGTTGAGGTACTCCTCGCTGCCCGCCCGGACAGGCCGGTGCTCGAAGAGTTCGTAACCGGAGTACACGCCCCAGGCCGGACTGAACGTCGACGCCAGCACCGCCCGGATGGCGAACATGCCGGGGCCACCGTGTTGCAGGCTTTCGTGCAGGATGTCGGGCGTGTTGACGAAGAGGTTGGGGCGGGCGTAGTCGGCGTGCTCGACGATCTGCTCGCCGAACTCGGTCAGCTCCCACTTCGCGGTGCGCCAGGTGAAGTACGTGTAGGACTGCGTGAAACCCAGTCTGGCCAGGCCGTAGAGGCGGGCGGGCCGCGTGAACGCCTCGGACAGGAACAGCACGTCGGGATCGGTGGCCTTGACCTGGCCGATCAGCCACGCCCAGAAGTTCGGCGGCTTGGTGTGCGGGTTGTCAACGCGAAAGATCTTGACTCCGTGGCTGATCCAGAACCGCACCACCCGCAGCACCTCGTCATACAGGCCGGCGGGGTCGTTGTCGAAGTTGATCGGGTAGATGTCCTGATACTTCTTCGGCGGGTTCTCCGCATAGGCGATGGTGCCGTCGGGCAGCACCGTGAACCATTCCGGATGCGCCTTGGCCCACGGGTGGTCCGGCGCGGCCTGCAGCGCGAAGTCCAGCGCCACCTCTAGGCCTTGGTCGCGCGCTGAGGTGACGAAGTCCTCGAAGTCCTCCATCGTGCCCAGCTTGGGATGCACGGCGTCGTGGCCGCCCTGGTCGCTACCGATTGCCCACGGCGAGCCGACGTCCTTGGGCGCCGCCGTGACCGCGTTGTTGCGGCCCTTGCGGTGGACCTTTCCGATCGGGTGGATCGGTGGCAGGTACACCACGTCGAACCCCATCTTGGCGATGCGCGGCAGCGCCTTGGCAGCGGTGGCGAACGTGCCGTGCACCGGCCTGCCCTTCTTGTCCCAACCGCCGGTGGACCGCGGAAACATCTCGTACCAGGCGCTGAAGCGGGCCGCCGGACGGTCCACCCACACCCCGTATTGCTCGCCCCGGGTGATCAGGTCACGCAGTGGATACTGCTCGAGTAGCGCGGTGACCTCGTCGCCGAGCGCCATGCCGGCGCGAGTGAAGGGGTCGCCGGGCTTGCGCAGCGCCTCCGCGGCCTCGATCAGCGGATCACGCACCTTGCGGGGCACGCCGGTGGCCGCCCGTTCCAGTAGTCGCGCCCCGATGAGCAGGTCGTTCGACAGCTCGGTTTCGCTCTGACCCGCGTCGAGCTTGGCGACGACGGCGCGCCGCCAGGTGGCGATCGGGTCGCCCCAGCCGTCGACCCGGAACGTCCACAACCCGACGTGATCGGGGGAGAACTGGCCGTGGTAGAGGTCCGGAGTTCGACTGGTCGACATCGGGATCACCTGCGGCTTGATCCGGGGCGCCGGGTCGACCACGTGCGCGATCGGCACAGCTTGCACGGACGTTTCGCCTGCCGGCCCCTCGGCCAGCTGCGGATACGCCGTGCCGTGATAGCGCACCACCAGGGTGGCCGCCACGGCGTCGTGGCCTTCGCGCCAGACGGTGGCACGCACCGGCACCACCTCGCCGACGACGGCCTTGGCGGGATAACGTCCGCCGGAAACCACAGGGGCGACGTCATCGATCCCGATACGACCGGCCACGTACCCACTCCTTCGATGGCGCGGCCCGTGGTAGGGCTGCTGTCGTCTGGTTTCGTTTCAGCCTCGTCGCGCCCTATACCCACCGTAATGGGCGACCCAATCACGCGTGGGCTAAGCGTTCACCCGGACGACAGTGCCTTCTGCTGTTCGTGCAAGCACTCATCGCTGCAAGAACGGCGATCATCAGTAAGGTTGTGTCGCGTGAAAGCCCTCCGCCGATTCACAGTCCGCACGCATCTTCCCGAGCGACTGGTCGCGCTCGAGCGGCTCTCGACCAACCTGCGCTGGTCCTGGGACAAACCGACGCAGGACCTGTTCGAAGCCGTCGACCCGGAGTTGTGGACGCAGGTCGGCAACGACCCGGTGGCGCTGCTCGGCCTGGTCAGCCCGAAACGACTGGACGAACTAGCCGTCGACGAATCCTTCCTGGGCCGCCTGGACGACCTTGTCGCGGGGCTGGACGACTACCTGAATCGGCCGATGTGGTACCAGCAGCAGGCCACCGAAGGCGCCGAATTGCCGCACGGCATCGCGTACTTCTCGATGGAGTTCGGCGTCGCCGGGGTGCTGCCGAATTACTCGGGTGGCCTTGGCATCCTTGCCGGCGACCATTTGAAGTCGGCATCGGATCTGGGGCTACCGCTGGTTGCGGTGGGCCTGTACTACCGCTCGGGTTACTTCCGCCAGTCGCTGACAGCCGACGGTTGGCAAAAGGAGAACTATCCCTCGCTGGACCCCCAGGGTCTGCCGTTGCGGCTGCTCACCGACCACGAACACAACCCCGTCCTCGTTGAGCTGGCAATGCCGGATGACGCCAAGCTGCGAGCGCGGGTGTGGGTCGCGCAGGTCGGCCGAATTCCGTTGCTGCTGTTGGATTCCGACATCCCGGAGAACGAGCACGAACTGCGCGGTGTCACCGACCGGCTGTACGGCGGTGACCAGGAGCACCGGATCAAGCAGGAGATACTGGCCGGGATCGGCGGGGTTCGGGCGATCCGGGCGTTCACCGACATCGAGGGTTTGCCGACGCCCGAGGTCTTCCACATGAACGAGGGCCACGCCGGGTTCTTGGGAGCCGAGCGAATTCGCGAATTGACCGATTCCGGGCTGGATTTCGACACCGCGCTGACCGTGGTGCGGTCGTCCACGGTGTTCACCACACATACCCCCGTGGCTGCCGGTATCGACCGGTTCCCGATGGAGATGGTGAAGCGCTACTTCGGCAGTGGCCACGACGGCCCGTCGGGTGCCACCTCACGGCTGTTGCCGGGAGTTCCGCTCGATCGGATCATCGCTTTCGGCGCCGAGGACGACCCGTCCAAGTTCAACATGGCCCACATGGGCCTGCGGCTCGCGCAGCGCGCCAACGGGGTGTCCCTGCTGCACGGCCGGGTCAGCCGTGAGATGTTCAACGAGCTGTGGCCCGGATTCGACCGTGCCGAAGTGCCGATCGGGTCGATCACCAACGGGGTGCACGCACCGACCTGGGCGGCGCCGCAGTGGCTGGAGGTTGCACGAGAGCTGCTCGGCGTCGAGGACTTGCCGAGCGGGCCTGCCGTGTGGGAGCCCGCCGTATGGGAGCGCTTGCAGCAGGTGGATACGGGGCGTTTGTGGTGGATCCGTGCACACCTGCGGGAGCTGCTGGTCAAGGATGTGCGTGAGCGGGTGCACCGGTCCTGGCTGGAGCGTGGTGCTGCTGAAGCCGAACTGGGTTGGATTGCAACGGCTTTCGATCCCGACGTGCTAACGATCGGATTCGCGCGGCGGGTTCCGACATACAAGCGGCTGACGCTGATGCTGCGCGATCCGGACCGGCTGAAGAAGTTGTTGCTCGACGACAAGCGGCCGATCCAACTGATCGTGGCGGGCAAGTCGCACCCGGCCGACGAGGGCGGTAAGGCGCTGATCCAGCAGGTGGTCCGGTTTGCCGACCAGCCGGAGGTCCGGCACCGAATCGCGTTTCTGCCCGACTACGACATGTCGATGGCCCGCCAGCTGTACTGGGGCTGCGACGTCTGGCTGAACAATCCGCTGCGCCCGCTCGAAGCATGCGGCACCTCGGGGATGAAGAGCGCGCTGAACGGCGGGCTGAACCTCTCGATCCGCGACGGCTGGTGGGACGAGTGGTACGACGGCGAGAACGGCTGGGAGATACCGACCGCCGACGGACTTGCCGACGACGAACGGCGTGACGATCTCGAGGCGGCAGCGCTTTACGGTCTCCTTGAGCAGGTGGTGGCGCCCAGGTTCTACGACCGCGACGAGCACGGCGTACCCGTGCGCTGGGTTGAGATGGTCCGCCACACGCTGCAGGTGCTGGGACCGAAGGTGCTGGCGTCGCGCATGGTGCGCGACTACACCGAGAAGTACTACGCGCCTGCGGCGCAGTCGCTGCGCAGGACGGTGGAGCCAAGCGAAGAGGGCGGGGTGCCCTTCGGGTCTGCCTGGGAACTGGCCGCCTATCGGCAACGTGCGCATGAGGCGTGGCCGAAGATCCAGATCACCGATGTCGACAGCACCGGCCTGCCGGACACACCGCTGCTGGGCTCTGAGCTCACGCTCTCGGCGACGGTGCACCTCGCCGGCCTGCGCCCAGACGAGGTGGTGGTTCAGGCGGTTCTGGGTCGGGTCGACGCCACTGACGCGCTGGTCGATCCGGTTACTGTGACCATGCCTCACAGCCGCACCGTCGACGGCGGTAACGAGGTCTTCTCGACGACGACGCCGCTTCCGGTGGCCGGTCCCGTCGGCTACACGGTGCGCGTACTGCCCCATCACGCGCTGCTTGCCGGCGACACCGAGCTGGGATTGGTGACGCTCGCCTGACGGCTGCCGAAGCCATTTCGCGGGACCTGCCGTCGGGCGACTAGCTAGTCCATGTAGGTTCCGGTGATGCCCCGCTAGAGCCGAGACGGCGATGCGGGTACCGCGTCGAGAAAGGCTGTCCCGTGTTGTTTCGTCCCCTCACGTTGCTGGCCACCTGCGCGGTGGCGTGTGCACTGACCACCCCGTTGGCTTGGGCCGACCCTGAGACCGATCCAGTCACCGACGCCGCACCGGCCGAGCCGATCGTCGACGCTGCGCAGGTGGATCCGGCGTTGGCCGCGCTGCCGCCCGATGCGACCGCCCCGCCGGTGGTGGAGGGCCTAGTCGAATCGTCACCGCCTGCGATCACGAAGTCTCCGGACGGCTGGGAGCTGAAGGTGTCGGCCAAGGACGAAAAGCAGGTGACGATCGCGCCGTTGACGACGGCGATCTCGACCCGTGAGTACGAGGTCGGCGGCCTGTTCAACGGCTCCATGACCGGGCCCGAGGAAGACGAACCGCCACAGGGCACGCTCGAAGTCGGCTACCAGATCGGCTGCGGCATCGACATGAGCACGTCGAACGGTGTGGTGATGAGCGGCAGCCTGGGGTTAACCCCGGGCTTCGGCATCGGAGGCCTTGGTGGTGGTGTCGGGATAACGGGTATCCCGACTGCTCTCTCACCCATCAGTGGGTCACTCGCGGTGGCGTTGAAGCCGGGCATCATCAACGTCGTCCCGGTCACGAAGAAGCAGTTCCAGGGTGCCGACCCGTGGGTGCAGGTCACCGGGTTCCGCATCAAGATCGACGGCTGTGTCGGTGAGTCGTTCATCCGCTCGTACGCGTTCCTGACCAGGTCGACGGACGTCTCCGATGCGATCATCGGCTACTACGGCGTGACCAAGAAGGTCTAACGGATCACGGGAAGCGCTTGAAGCAGCGGTCCTCGTCGCCGAGCACCCCGGTGCGAAATGCGTCCATCCGAGAGAAACCGGACGGCACCGTCTCGCCGTTGACGTCGCTGGCCACCAGCCCGTTGGTGAGCAGACCGGACACCGCCTCGTCGAGGTCACCCGCGGTCAGCGCCACCGTGTTGCCGTCCGACGTGGTGACCGCCTGGGTCATCCTCGTCGTCGCGACTCCGGACAGGCACGCGGTGCGCAATGCGGCCTCGGCACTGTCCAGCGCCACGCCACCGCGCTCGTTCTGAACGGCGAGCATGTAGCGCGAGACCAGCACCGAGTACGCGCTGTTGTCGCCGGACACCAGGCCGCCGTTCGCGTCCTGCCCCGAAGGCGTGCCCATCGCCTCGAGCTCGGGCATGTCGACGGTGATCGTGTTGGTGGCCGGACAGTACGAGACGGGTGGGCTGGGCCGGGCATCCGGGCAATCGTTCGCCGACTCCGCGTCCAGGCTCAGTTCCGGTGGGTTGGCCGGTGAGAAGATCGTTCCAAGCGCTTCGAAGACGGCGTTCACCGATTCCTCGCTGACGGGCCATTCGCCGGTCTGGTCCTGCTGCAGCTCGACCGGCAGGTCGCCGCGACGCTGTGCGACCTCCTTGGCGTCGATCGCCGCGCACGATGCCGCGCCGTCGGTGAACCCGAACTGGAACGCGCTGATCCGTTCGAACGCCGAGCCGTGTTCGCCTTCGCCGGTGTCGAAGTCGCTCCTCGCGCAGAAGTGGGTCGCGGAACGAAATCACCGCCGCCAGTAGGCTATTGAGCCCATCTGCGGTGCTGAGGGTGAAGCGCGAGGAATTGTCCTCGGCCACCCAGCGCATGTACGCGCCCGCGAAGCAATCGGATTGCTGCTCGGACACCAGCGTCGGGGTGTCCTTCCTGTTCAGTCTGGCCTGATGCTGAATCGCATGGCCGTATTCGTGGGCCAGCACATTGGTGACAGCGATTTCGCCAAAATTGTCGCGCAGCGCGGGCAACAGTTCGCCACGGTCCCAGCCGATGGTGTGGTCGACGAAGCAGTACCCGGCGTTCACCAACCCGTAGGTGTCGTCGCCGCAGAACTCCTGACGCTCGAATCCGTTGGCATCCCACGAGATCAGTGCCTTGACGGGGGTGAAATCGTCGTCGAACGTTTCGCCGTACGCGGTTTCCCAAAAGTCCTCGATGTCGCTGATCGATGCTGCGGCGAGTTCGTCGACCTCACTGCCGTCGCTGCCCTCGATGTCGCGCGACGGGGCCGCTGCGTCGGACCGCAGTCCCGTCGGCCCGTCCACAGCGGGCATCCCCGCCACGCTGAATGGATCGTCGAAGACGGAAACGGCGGTGCCGGCCACCGTGGTCGCACACGATGCGACGAGCAGCGAGATGCAGGCTGCGAATACGGCGCCGGTCAGGGCTCGTCGGCTCATCGGCGGCGCCTTTCCGCATCGTCTGGTGGCCGGGATCGGCGCCACTCCGCTGTCAGGATAGTGCGGCGTCGGCGGAGCGGAGTCGTTCCAGCGCATGACGGACTTGGTCGGCGTCGGTGGTGGCCCAGAACGGCGGCAGCGATGCACGCAGAAAGCCGCCGTAGCGCGCGGTGGCCATCCGTGAGTCCAGCACCGCCACCACCCCGCGGTCTTCGGAGCGACGCAGCAGCCTGCCCGCGCCCTGGGCGAGCAGGAGCGCGGCGTGGCTGGCCGCGACCGCCATGAATCCGTTGCCACCGTGAGCGGCGACCGCGCGCTGACGCGCCGACAGCAGGGGATCATCGGGGCGCGGGAACGGAATCCGGTCGATCAGCACCAGCGACAGCGACGGGCCCGGCACGTCGACCCCCTGCCACAGCGACAGCGTGCCGAACAGCGACGTCGACGGATCTTCGGCGAACTGCTTCACCAACGCCGACGTCGTGTCATCGCCCTGACACAACACCGGAGTGGACAACCGCTCGCGCATGATTTCGGCGGCGGCCCGCGCCGCGCGCATCGACGAGAAGAGTCCCAACGTGCGCCCACCCGCGGCACCGATCAGTGCCTCGATCTCGTTGAGCTGCTCGGCGGAGCCGGTGCCGTCACGCCCGGGTGGCGGCAGATGCGCGGCGACGTAAAGGATTCCGGACTTGGCGTGCTCGAACGGCGAACCGACGTCGATGCCGCGCCATGCCGGCTTCTCGTCGCCCTCGTCGGTCAGCCCCCAGGCCGCGGCCATCGCGTCGAAGGTCCCGCCGACGGTCAGGGTGGCCGAGGTCAGAACCGCCGTGGACCGCTCGAATAGCCTGCCGCGCAACAGACCTGCCACCGACAGCGGCGCCACCCGCATGACCGCACGGATATTGCCCCGGTTGTCTTCGTGATCGAGCCACACCACGTCGTCGCGGTCGGGGATCGCCGGGACGAACGATGCCACGATCCGCGACGCCGTATCGCTGATGTCGGTCAGCGCCGTCACTGCCTCGGCACGGGCCGACGCGGCCTTGGGGTCTGACGGTGACATGTCGATCGCCGAGCGCGCCCTGCTCGCCGCGTCACGCAGTGCGGTCAGATATGTCGTCATCTCGTCGTCGAGTCGGTCGATGCGTCCGGGCGTCGCGTCGTGAATCGCCGACGAGAACGTCGCCGTTGCGGCCTCGAGTCGTTGCGCGAGTTCCGGTTCGACAAGCCGCGCAACGCGTCGGTTGGCGGCGCTGAGTGTGGCGTTGGACAGCTCGGCGGTGGCTACGCCGGTCACTCGGTCCACCAGTTCGTGTGCCTCGTCGACGACGAGGAGCCGGTGTTCGGGCAGCACCGCAGCGTCGGCGATGGCGTCGATGGCCAGCAGTGCGTGGTTCGTGACGACGATGTCAGCGTGGCCTGCCGTGTTGCGCGCCTTCTCTGCGAAGCAGTCGGTGCCGAACGGGCAGCGCGCCGCGCCGATGCACTCTCTCGCCGAGACGCTGACCTGCCCCCACGACCGGTCGGGCACGCCCGGCGTCAGCTCGTCGCGATCGCCGGTTTCGGTCGTCGATGACCAGGCCGTGAGCCGCTGCACGTCGCGGCCGAGTGCGGTGGACGCCGCCGCGTCGAACAGTTCTTCCTGCGGCCCGTCATCCGGCTCGGCCACCGAGCCGTTGTGAACCTTGTTCAGGCACAGGTAGTTTCCGCGGCCCTTGAGCAGAGCGAACTCAGGCCGGCGCGGCAACGCATCGGCCAGTGAGTCGGCGAGCGCGGGCAGGTCGCGGTCGACGAGCTGGCGTTGCAGCGCGATCGTCGCCGTCGAAACCACCACCGGTTCGTCGGTGGCGACGGCCCGGGCGATCGCAGGCACCAGATAGCCGAGCGACTTCCCGGTGCCGGTACCGGCCTGCACGGCCAGGTGCTCACCGGTTTCGAAGGCGTGCGCGACGGCTTCGGCCATCTCGACCTGGCCGCTGCGCTCACTGCCGCCCAGCGCGGCGACCGCGGTGGCCAGAAGTTCGGTGACCGGAGTTGCCTCGGGCGTGGCTCCCCCTAGGCGTTTCGGCCTGCGGGCGGGACCATCCGGGTCGGAATGGCAGGCTCGCCGCGGGAGAGTTTCAGGCCGTCCCACGGCAGGCTTTTCAGCCCCGCCACCACCCGGTCCCGGGCCGCGGCCAGACCGAGGTCCGCGACGGGTTCACCGTCTTTGACCAGCGGGACGGTCAAGTCCCGCGCGACGTACTCGGAGGGTGAGGGAGATACGGCGGCGGGGTGGACGATCTCCTCGACGATGGTCCCCGACGGCTTGGCCAGCCGCGTCGCCTTCTTGCGCCCGCCGTGCGACTGCTTGTGGGCACTGCGCTTCTCCACCGGCATGCCGTCGACCTCGACCAGCTTGTAGACCATGCTGGCGGTCGGTGCGCCGGAGCCGGTCACGACCGATGTGCCGACGCCGTACATGTCGACGGGATCGACGCGCAGGGCGGCGATGGAGAACTCGTCGAGGTCACCGGACACCACGATTCGGGTTTTCCGGGCGCCGAGCTCGTCGAGTTGGCCGCGCACCTGTCGGGCCCAGCACCCCGAGATCGCCGGAGTCGATGCGCACTGCGCCCAGCTCGGGCCCGGCCACCTCGACGGCGTTGGCCACTCCGGCGGTGATGTCGTACGTGTCGACCAGCAGGGTGGTGCCGACGCCGAGCGCGTCGACCTGCGCCCGAAACGCCGCCTTCTCCCACTCCGATGTTCTTCGCCCGAGAGGCTCATCACAAAGGCCGACTGGCCCCGTCGTATGCAGCAGCGTGAACGCATGTGCGCTCGTGCCCAGTGCGGGCACTCCGTGGCGGCGCTGAGCCTCCAGGTTGGACGAGCCGGTGAAGCCGGCCAGGTAGGCGGCTCGGGCAGCGGCGACGGCGGCCTGCTCATGGGTGCGCCGTGAGCCCATCTCGATGAGGGTGCGACCGTCGGCCGCGGTCACCATCCGGGCCGCGGCCGACGCGATCGCGGTGTCGTGGTTGAGGATCGACAGCGCCAGCGTCTCCAGCACAACGCATTCGGCGAAACTGCCGTGTACCGCGAGCACGGGAGAGCCGGGGAAATACAACTCTCCCTCCGCGTATCCGTCGACATCGCCGCGGAATCGGTAGTCGGCGAGGTAGGCCAGCGTATCGGCGTCGAGGAAGTCGGACAGCGATGCCAGCGCGGTGTCGTCGAACCTGAACTGCGCCAACGCTTCCACGAACCGGGCGGTGCCGGCGACCACGCCGTACCGCCGACCCTCGGGTAGCCGACGGGCGAACACCTCGAAGGTGGTGCGCCGGTCCGCCGTCCCGTCGCGCAGTGCCGCCGCGAGCATGGTCAGCTCGTACTTGTCGGTCAGCAACGCGACGCCCACATCGCAACCGTATCTGTTCTCAAGGCCCGGTAGGCCCCGGCTATCCTGGGCACATGGCTACCCCAGCGAAGACCCGGCCGGGAACTCGCGAGGAGCAGCGACGTCGAAACCCTCGAGGCCACCGACGCTCCGTGGGTGACCATCGTCTGGGACGACCCCGTCAACCTGATGACGTACGTGACGTACGTGTTTCAGAAGTTGTTCGGCTATAGCGAGCCGCACGCCACCAAGCTCATGCTGCAGGTGCACAACGAAGGCAAGGCGGTGGTGTCGGCGGGCAGCCGCGAGTCCATGGAGGTCGACGTATCAAAGCTGCATGCCGCGGGCCTGTGGGCGACCATGCAACACGACCGCTGACCCTGGTCACCGGAGCCGGGACGCGATAGTGCGCAAATGGAAGCGGGTCGACACCGCAGCAGGTCCGCGGTTCCGGTCGTCGTTGGCGTCGCACGAGGCGGCGTTGCTGGAGAGCCTGGTGTCGTCGATGGTGGCGATGCTCGAAGAGCGCGAATCATCCTCGCCTGCAGACGAACTCGAGGAGATCACCGGGCTGAAGACCGGAAACTCGCGGCCCCCCGAAGACGAAACGATGAAGAGGCTGCTGCCCGACTTCCACCGATCAGAGACCGACCATCCTGCCGGATCGGGCGCCACCGAGAGCCTGAACAGCGCACTGCGCAGTCTGCACGAACCCGACATCATCGCCGCCAAACGTGAAGCGGCGCAACGGGTGCTGGAGACCGTACCCAACGGCGGCGGCCGCTTCGAGCTCACCGAGGACGATGCGCACGCGTGGGTTGCCGCGGTCAACGACGTCCGGCTTGCCCTGGGCACGATGCTCGACATCGGTCCCGAGGGACCAGACCGACTGCCGCCCGACCACCCCATGGCAGGGCATTTCGACGTATACCAGTGGCTCACGGTGCTGCAGGAGTATCTCGTCCTCGGGTTGATGGACAAGAAGTGAATGCAATCACCGATGTGGGCGGGATACTCGTCGGCCACCATGAACGTCTCGATGCCGACGCGACGCTCGGCTCCGGCTGGGCGAGCGGCACGACGGTCGTCCTGACTCCGCC
The DNA here is from genome assembly GCA_963801575.1 of uncultured Actinomycetota bacterium. Classification (GTDB taxonomy): domain Bacteria; phylum Actinomycetota; class Actinomycetes; order Mycobacteriales; family Mycobacteriaceae; genus Mycobacterium. Next base: position 56,982 of record CAWDFT010000019.1, on the reverse strand, counting down.
GGGCACCGTGGGTGGCGTCGACGGCCGGGGCGGCGCGCCGGGCACCAGGGAAACCGACCTGCTCGATCCGATCAACTCGGTCCGCCACGTCGACGCGGTCGTGCTCAGTGGCGGCAGTGCGTACGGACTCGCGGCGGCCGACGGCGTGATGCGCTGGCTCGAGGAGCATGAGCGCGGGGTGGCCATAGACGGCGGAGTCGTGCCGATCGTGCCCGCCGCGGTCGTCTACGACCTGCCCGTCGGGGGATGGGGGTGCAGGCCGACCGCGGAGTTCGGCTACGCGGCGGCAAAGAGCGCCGGCGTCGACGTCGCACTCGGGACAGTCGGTGCCGGGACGGGTGCGCGGGTGGGCGTTCTCAAGGGAGGCGTCGGCACCGCATCGGTGACGCTCGATATCGGCGTCACCGTCGGAGCGGTGGTGGTCGTCAACGCCGCTGGCGATGCCGTCGATCCCGCCACCGGACTGCCCTGGCAGGCCGACCAGATCGAGGAGTTCGGTCTCGTCGCGCCACCGGCGGACGAGATCGCGGCCTACGCCGACCGGCACACCGAGTTCAGCCCGCTGAACACCACGATCGCCGTCATCGCCACCGACGCGGCACTGAGCACGGCCGGATGCCGTCGCGTCGCGGTGGCGGCGCATGACGGCCTCGCCCGCACCATCCGCCCGTGTCACACGCCGCTGGATGGCGATACGGTGTTCGCGCTGGCCACCGGCGCCGTGGAGGTGCCGCCGGATCCCGAGACGCCGGCGTCGATGTCGCCGGAGGTGCCGTTGATCACGGCGGTCGGGGCGGCGGCCGCCGATGTCCTGGCCCGCGCGGTACTCATCGGAGTGCTTGCGGCAGAGTCAGTAGCCGGAATACCGACCTATCGGGACATGTTGCCCGGAGCATTCGGAAGACCGGTTTTGAAACGAAAGGGTGAAGTGACCGTGCTGGTGATCCGTGCCGACCTGGTCGACGCGATGGTCGCGCACGCCCGCGCCGATCATCCCGACGAGGCGTGCGGTGTGCTGGCCGGTCCGGACGGTTCGGACCGCCCGCAGCGGCACATCGCGATGCTCAACGCCGAGCGCTCGCCGACGTTCTACCGGTTCGACTCGATGGAGCAGCTCAAGGTGTGGCGGGCCTTTGAAGATGCAGGCGAAGCTCCGATTGTCATCTACCACTCGCACACGGCCACCGAGGCCTACCCGAGCCGCACCGACATCTCGTATGCGTCCGAACCCGACGCCCACTACGTATTGGTGTCCACCCGCGACCCCGACGAGCACGAGCTGCGCAGCTACCGCATCATCGACGGCGTCGTCACCGAGGAACCCGTCAAGATCGTCGAGCAGTACTAGAAAGGCCTTTTCGATGACCGTTACCGTTTCCGTTCCGACCATCCTGCGCAGCCACACCGGTGGCGAGAAGCGGGTCACCGCATCGGGCGACACTCTGCAGGCCGTGATCAGCGACCTGGAGTCGAACTACTCCGGTATCTCCGAGCGCCTGGTCGACCCCGCTAATCCTGGCAAGCTGCACCGCTTCGTCAACATCTATGTCAACGACGAGGATGTGCGGTTCTGCGGCGGCCTGGACACCGAGATCTCCGACGGCGACTCGGTCACGATCCTGCCCGCCGTGGCAGGAGGGTGAGTGGGCGTCAAGTGACGCGGTACGACTCGCTGCTCGAGGCACTGGGCCACACACCGCTGGTCGGGCCTGCGTCGGTTGTCGCCCCGCTGGGAGGACGGCGAGGACGGGGCGCCGCATGTGCGGTTGTGGGCCAAGCTCGAGGACCGCAACCCGACGGGCTCCATCAAGGACCGGCCCGCACTGCGGATGATCGAGGACGCCGAACGGAGCGGCGTTTTGCAGCCCGGCGCGACCATCCTGGAGCCGACGAGCGGCAACACGGGCATTTCGCTGGCGATGGCCGCTCTGCTCAAGGGCTATTCGCTGATTTGCGTGATGCCGGAGAACACGTCGATCGAGCGTCGCCAGCTGCTGGAGCTCTACGGCGCGCGGATCATCTTCTCGCCGGCCGAGGGCGGCTCCAACACGGCGGTGGCGCATGCCAAGGAACTCGCGGCGCAAAACCCCGACTGGGTGATGCTCTATCAGTACGGCAACCAGTCGAACACCGACGCGCACTATTACGGCACCGGGCCCGAGCTGCTGGCCGACCTGCCGGAGATCACCCACTTCGTCGCGGGGTTGGGCACCACGGGCACCTTGATGGGCACCGGACGGTATCTGCGCGAGAACGTGCCCGACGTCCAGATCGTCGCCGCCGAGCCACGGTACGGCGAGGGCGTCTACGCGCTGCGCAACATCGACGAGGGTTTCATCCCCGAGCTGTACGACCCCGAGGTGCTGACGACGCGGTTCTCCGTCGGCTCGTTCGACGCGATCAAGCGCACCCGCGAACTCGTTCAGGTCGAGGGCATCTTCGCCGGCATCTCCACCGGCGCGGTGCTGCACGCCGCGCTGGGCGTAGCGGCCAAGGCGGTCAAGGCCAACGAGCGAGCCGACATCGCGTTCGTGGTCGCCGACGCCGGGTGGAAGTATCTGTCGACCGGTGCATACGCCGGTAGCCTGGATGAAGCGGAAGATCGCGCTGGAAGGGCAGCTATGGGCATGACGGGACCCGGCGGGTATCCGGCCGCACCGGAGAAGAAGCGGCCGGCGTGGGTGGTCGGCGGCGTCACGATCGTCAGCTTCGTGGTGCTGCTGTACGTGATCGAGTTGTGGGACAGCCTGACCAATCACCGCCTGGACGACAACGGCATCAGGCCATTGGAGACCGACGGCCTGTGGGCATCATCTTCGCGCCGCTGCTGCACTCGAACTGGCAGCACCTGATCGCCAACACCGTCCCTGCGCTGATCCTGGGCTTCCTGATGACGCTGGCAGGGTTGTCCCGGTTCATCTTCGCCACCGCCATCATCTGGATCCTCGGCGGCTTCGGCACGTGGCTGATCGGCAACATCGGCGCGCACTGCCCCTACGTCGGCGGGCGCTGCGAGCTCAATCACATCGGCGCCTCCGGCCTGATCTTCGGCTGGTTGGCCTTTCTGATCGTGTTCGGGTTCTTCACCCGCAAGGCGTGGGAGATCGTCGTCGGTGTGATCGTGCTGTTCGTCTACGGTGGCATCCTGCTCGGTGTGCTGCCCGGCAATCCCGGGGTGTCCTGGCAGGGCCACCTGTCCGGCGCCATCGCCGGCGTGATCGCCGCATATCTGTTGTCCGGGCCGGAGCGCAAGGCCCGCGAAGTGCGCAAGGGCGGCCCGCCTTACCGCCGCCCTACCGTCGTGACGTTCGCCATGGCGCCTGTCGGCATCTTCGACTCCGGTGTCGGCGGACTCACCGTCGCACGCGCGATCATCGACCAGCTGCCCGACGAGGACATCATCTACGTCGGAGACACCGGCAACGGTCCCGTACGGTCCGCTCACCATTCCCGAGATTCGTGCGCACGCACTGGCCATCGGCGACGACCTCGTCGAGCGTGGGGTCAAGGCGTTGGTGATCGCGTGCAACAGCGCGTCATCGGCCTGCCTGCGGGACGCCCGCGAGCGCTACGCGCCGGTGCCGGTCGTCGAGGTGATCCTGCCCGCGGTGCGCCGCGCGGTGGCGACGACCCGCAACGGCCGCATCGGCGTGATCGGCACCGAGGCGACGATCGCGTCGGGTGCCTACCAGGACGCGTTCGCCGCCGCCCGCGACATCGAGATCACCGGCGTGGCATGTCCGCGGTTCGTCGACTTCGTGGAGCGCGGCGTCACCAGCGGACGCCAGGTGCTGGGGTTGGCCGAGGGCTATCTGGAGCCGCTGCAGCGCGCCGAGGTCGACACGCTGGTGTTGGGCTGTACCCACTACCCGATGTTGTCCGGTTTGATCCAACTGGCGATGGGGGATCAGGTCACGCTGGTGTCGAGTGCAGAGGAGACCGCCAAGGACTTGCTGCGGGTGCTTACCGAGGGCGAACTGCTGCGCCCCCATGATGCGCCGCCCGCCCGAAGGCAGTTCGAAGCGACCGGTGATCCTGAGGCGTTCACCACACTTGCCGCCCGGTTCCTTGGACCGACTCTTGACGGTGTCCGACCTGTTCAGCGTCACGTCGGCGCTCAATGATGACGTTCGTCGCCTAAAGCGGCGATGTTTTCGTCATTGGGATAGCGGGCATGGCAAGCTAGTGGGCGTGCGAATCACCGTACTCGGGTGCACCGGCAGTGTTGTCGGGCCAGATTCGCCAGCGTCCGGATACCTGCTGAGTGCTCCCGACACACCACCGATCGTGATTGATTTCGGTGGCGGCGTGCTTGGCGCGCTTCAGCGCCACGCCGATCCCAACGTCGGTGCACGTCTTGCTCTCGCACCTGCACGCAGACCACTGCCTCGATCTGCCGGGCCTCTTCGTTTGGCGGCGTTACCATCCGATCGCCCGCGCCGGAACGCGGTCTGATGTACGGCCCGAAGAAGACGTGGGCTCGGGTCGGTGCCGCGTCGTCCCCGGAGGGCGCGGAGATCGATGACTTCAGCGACATATTCGACATCCGCCACTGGGTCGACAAGCAAACGGTGGAGATCGGCGCGCTCGACTATCGAGCCGCGGCTGGTCACTCATCCCACCGAGTGCTACGGAATGCGGATCACCGATCCGTCCGGGGCGACTCTGGTCTACAGCGGCGACACGGGAGTATGCGATGCGCTCGTCGAACTTGCCCGCGACGCCGACGTGTTCCTGTGCGAGGCGTCCTGGACGCATGATCCGTCCCGGCCGCCGGGGCTGCACCTGTCTGGCACCGAGGCGGGCCAGGCCGCCGCGAAAGCGGGTGTCGCCGAACTGTTGCTGACCCACGTTCCGCCGTGGACGTCACGTGAGGACGTGATCAGCGAGGCGAAGGCGGAATTCGACGGACCCGTGCACGCGGTGGTGTGCGGCGAGACGTTCGCCGTCACTCGGCATTGATGACGGGGTCACCGGCTAGGGTTGGCGGGTGTCCAGACGAGAAGACGGCCGGCTCGACGACGAGCTGCGTCCGGTTGTCATCACCCGCGGCTTCACCTCACATCCGGCGGGTTCGGTGCTCGTGGAGTTCGGTGAGACCCGGGTCATGTGCGCGGCAAGCGTCACCGAGGGAGTGCCGCGCTGGCGTAAGGGTTCCGGGCAGGGCTGGCTGACCGCCGAGTACGCGATGCTGCCCGCGGCCACCCACGAACGGTCTGACCGCGAGTCGGTCCGGGGCCGCATCGGCGGGCGCACCCAGGAGATCAGCCGGCTGATCGGGCGATCGCTGCGTGCGTGCATCGACCTGGCGGCGTTGGGAGAGAACACCATCGCGCTCGACTGCGACGTGCTGCAGGCCGACGGTGGAACCCGCACCGCCGCCATCACCGGTGCGTATGTGGCGCTGGCCGATGCGGTGACGTGGTTGGCGGCCGGCGGGAAGCTGGCGGACCCGCGGCCGCTGTCGTGTGCGATTGCCGCCGTGAGCGTCGGTGTGGTGGACGGACGCATCCGCGTCGACCTGCCGTACACGGAGGACTCGCGGGCCGAGGTGGACATGAACGTCGTGGCCACCGACACCGGAACTCTCGTCGAAATCCAGGGCACGGGGGAGGGCGCGACGTTCCCGCGCTCGACGCTGGACAAGCTGCTCGACGCCGCGCTCACCGCGTGCGACCAGTTGTTCGTCATCCAGCGGGAGGCGCTGGAACTGCCGTATCCCGGAGTGCTGCCCGAGTCGGACGCACCGGCGAAGAAGGCGTTCGGAAGCTGACCGAACTGCTGGTGGCCAGCCGCAACCGCAAGAAGCTGGCCGAATTGCGGCGGGTGCTCGACGCCGCAGGCGTCTCGGGGCTGACGTTGTTGTCGTTGGACGACGTCGCCCCGTTCGATGAGGCTCCGGAGACGGGCGCGACATTCGAGGACAACGCGGTGGCCAAGGCGCGCGATGCGTTTCGGGCCACCGGCCTGGCCGCGGTGGCCGACGATTCCGGGCTGGAAGTCGACGCGCTGAACGGTATGCCGGGTGTGTTGTCGGCGCGCTGGGCCGGTGCGCATGTCGAGGACGCGGCCAACACCGCGCTGCTGCTCGCGCAGCTTCGTGACGTGCCCGACGACCGGCGCGGTGCTGCATTCGTGTCGGCGTGCGCGCTGGTATCTGGTTCCGGCGAGACCGTTGTGCGGGGCACGTGGCCGGGCAGCATCGCGCGAGAACCGCGCGGCGACAATGGATTTGGCTACGACCCGGTGTTCATCCCCGCGGGCTCTTTGCGGACGGCGGCCGAACTGAGCCGCGGAGGAGAAGGACGCGGCATCGCATCGAGGGCGCGCGTTGGCCGCGCTGCTGCCCGCGCTGCGGGGATTGGTCTGAGCCTGCGGCCGGCGTAGCCGGGTCAGCCGGTGAAGCGACCACGCCAACGGGATCGTCACGGCCACCGTCGTCACATACAGCCCCGCCATCGACCCGGTGAACAGCGGCCAGCGCAGCAGGAGATTCATCGTCACCGCCATGACGACCACGTGCAGTAGGAAGATCTCGTATGAGATCTCGCCGAGCCACACCATCGGCCTACTGCCCAGCGTCCGCGCATACCGGTCGGACGACCCAAGGGCCAGCGGGCCCACCACGAGCATCGCAATGGCCGCGTAGAGCAGGGATTTCGTGACCGGCGCCCAGGCGGGATCGGGTCCGATGATCACCCCTCCGAGCGGTGTCGCGACGATCAGATACAGCGCCGCCGCCGACGGCAACGTCGCGCTGGCGCGCCAGCGTGCTCCCACGACCCCCAGAACGGCCAACGCCATCCCGGCGGCGAAACACGCAAGATGTGCTGGCAGCCACATGCCGGCCGTGTTCGGAAGTGCATCGGTGGTGTGGGCGACTAGCAGCCACACAGGGGTGATTGCGCCCAGTGCCGCCAACGCCGTCAGCGTGCGGACCGGCCGCCACGCAACGCCGCGCGGCAAGCGCAGGAGCACGTAGGCGAGCCCGGGCAACACGGCGTAGAACGCCACCTCGACCGCCAGGCTCCACATCTGAGAAAGGCCGGGGTGCAGGTATGTCACCAGGAAGTTGTCGGTGTAGATCTGCGTCAGCGTGAGATAACGAAACAACCCGTGCCACGTCTGGCCTGGGTTCGGGCCCGGCGTGAACACCGTGTACACCGCGAAGGTCGCCAATACGGCCACCAGATAGCCGGGCATGACCCTGCGCAGCCGGTGCCGCGTGTAACGCGTCAGGAGTGGCGGCGGGGACCCGGCGGCCGCGGCGAGCACCCATGGGCGAAACAACAGGAAGCCGGAGAGGACGAAGAAGATCGCGACGCCGATCTCGAGGCGCGCGTAGATCGCTCCGAGGTAGCCGTGTGTGAGCTTGCCGGTCGCGAACGCCGCGTGCGTGCCGACCACGAGCAGCGCCGCCATCGCCCGCATGCCGGTGAGGGCGGGAACCCGGGGAGCTGGCGTCGTTTTAAGGGGCCACGGCGACATCTGGGACGGGCCACCCGTGAGGGTGCGGCCGCCGCACACCTGGGGGCTTGCTAACACTGCGTCGAGTATAGCTATCAAATGCCTAGCACAGCTAAGAAGAAACCCTGCCGCGGCGCAGCGGCCGCGTCATACGCCGAACTTGGCCTTGGTCTCCTTGGTGCGGTAGTGCTCGACGATGATGCCGACCAGGGGAATGGTGCCTGCCAGCAGCACGCCGATGGTCATGCCGATCGGCCAGCGCACCTTGACCGCAAGGTTGGCGGTGAAGAGCAGGTAGATGAAGTAGACCCAGCCGTGCACGACGGCGATCCAGTTCAGTCCTTCTACGTGGAAGACGTATTTCGCCACCATCTCGTAGCACAGGAGGATGAGCCACAGGCCGGTGGTCCAGGCCATCACGCGATAGCCGAGCAGCGCCTTGCGGATGGTCTCGACGGGGGTTGTCGGGGTGGGGGTTTCGGTCACGATTTCTTATCCTTCTCGGCCAGGTCGGCAAGGTAGGCGTTGTACTCGCGCAGAGTGGGGTCGTCGTCGGATGGTGTTGCGGGCTTGGGTCTTTCGGGAAGCAGGCCGGCGGGGATCTCGGTGACGCCGTCGTGGTGCTTCGGCTCGGGCGGCGTGTCCTCGTAGCGGACGAACTTGTAGTAGCCGTAGACGCAGAACCCGGCGAACAGTGGCCATTGCAGCGCGTAGCCGAGGTTTTGGAAGGTGCCCGACGCCGATTCGAAGCGGGTCCACTGCCACCAGGCCAGGGCCAGACAGCCCGCGGCGCCGACGATCACCAGAGCGACGAGCGCCGGTCTCCTACGCCGTGTAGTGGACACCATTCAACGGTACCGCGCGGTCCTTCGGCCCGATGAATGTGTCAAGGCGAGCAGTGGCGGCTTTGCGGTAGATGGAGACGATTTTCTTGCTCGACCGAGTCCATGGAATGTCAAGCGCGTCGAGTGCAGCTGTGAACAACCCGTGGATGTCTTCAGACATATTCGAGAAGTGGTAGCGGATGCTTGTGACGCCGCGGTCGTTCGCGACGACGCGGCAGCCGTCGCTGTGGATCAGGCCGAGGACGAACTCCTCGGTGGCTTTGTCGACGAGCGCTTGCTGCCATGGCTCGAGCGCAATACGTCTGTTGTGTTTGTTCCCAGGGCCGTGCTGGGGGAAGAGGCACGGCCAGTGCTTCGAATACAACGAGACGTCAACGCAACCAATCTTCTTAACGATTCCAGCGCGCTGAGATGGCATCAGTATTTCGAGTGCCGCGCGGCAGCGGTCGATGATTACGGGGTATTTCTTGTCGAGTGTGATTCTCAAGCGCCACACTCGACGATCGCGCGAGATGCAACCGTCGCCGAGGTAGAGCCCAAGCAAGTAGCAATACGGCCCCGAAGGCAGCCCGTCGAAGCTATGGATGATCCCGCAAGGCGAGTCGCTGACTAGACGAGGCTGAACCTGCGGGCGGCAACGCCAATCCCTGACGGTCGTACGTGGGATGCCCGTGCGCCGTGCGATTACGCAGTCATTGAGTCCGCGCGCGATGAGGTGTCGCACCTCCTCGACCTGTTCGGCGGACCGCATGACCTGAACATATTCAGCGCTGCCGACAAGTAGACGGATGTCGCGGCGCGGTACGATCGCCACGCTGCGGGCGTGGCGGAATCTGGGATACGCGATGGATTTAGGTTCCATTGTCTTCGGACATGGGGGTTCGAGTCCCCCCGCCCGCACTCAACGCGTTTCGCCGAGTTTTGCACAAGGGTCGTGATAGATCGCGACCCTTATGCAGAATTCGCGGCGGAAGTCCCACCGCCCGCACTTTTTCTACGGCGTCAACAGATGTTCACGCGTTTGAGATGCGTGTCGGATGGAAAGATCCACCGCATGCAAAAGTTTGTTCGTCGTTCAGCGGCGGTGTTCGTCGGGGGGATGGCGTCGATGGCGGTAGGGACTGTCGTGACGCCCGCTATTGGTTCCGCGGATTGCGCATATGGCGAGTGGTGGGACCCGGTGGCCAGCGTCTGCCGACCGGTGGGGGTACAGCTACCGATGAACTGCCAGAACGGCTGGTGGGACCCGGTGTCCAACAGCTGCCGCCCACCGCTGGTGCCGCTGGCGTGTGACAACGGAGCCTGGTGGGACCCCGGCGCCAACGTGTGTCGGCCACCGCTTATCCCGCCACCACCGGCGTAACGACACTTCTGACGCCGAGGCGCATTTCCCCGCCACCAAGCCAACCTGGCGGTACATTCACGCAATGACGGCCGAGGCTGGTAAACCAGCGCCGAGCCCGTGGTCGGCGGCCAGGTTGCTGGCTCGCGGCCGGCCGGTGCAGTCGGCAATCACCATGGTTGAATCCCTCGCGGCGCTGCCCGTGATCGGTCGCCGATTCGAGCCACTTGTCAGCATGGCCGCCATCGGGGCGTGGGGGTCTCGGCAGGTACCCCGCGCCGTGCGCGAGTTGATGAAGCCCAGGACCAGTAGTTCGCCATCCGCTTCGGCGCCGGAAGCTCCGGAGCCAGTGCCCGTCCTGACCGAGGTGTGCGGCGCCGCGCTGCGAGGCATCATCGCCGATCTCGACGGTGTGGCCTGGCCGGTGCCCCAACGGGCCGCCCCCATGCTGCGGCTGGTCGATCAGCGGCGCCGCTATCTGCACAAGACCGCGGTGCGCTACGGCCCCGACGAGCCGCAACTGCTCGACGTCTGGCGCCGCGCGGACCTCCCGGCGATGCCCGCGCCCGTCCTGATCTTCGTCCCGGGCGGCGCCTGGGTGCACGGCAGCCGCACATTTCAGGGCTCGGCGCTGATGGCGCACCTTGTCGAGGCGGGTTGGGTATGCATGGCGATCGACTACCGGGTGTCGCCCCGCAACCGCTGGCCCCGACACATGATGGACGTGAAGGCCGCAGTTGCGTGGGCCCGCGCCAACGCAGACCGATTCGGCGGCGACCGCGACTTCGTCGCCATCGCAGGATGCTCGGCGGGCGGCCATCTCGCATCGTTGGCAGCGCTGACACCCGGCGACAAAGACTTCGAGGATGAACTGCACGCAGGCGCGAACACATCGGTGGACGCCGCCGTCTCCATCTACGGACGCTACGACTGGCATGACCGGTCCAGTCCCGAGCGTGACGGGTTCGTCGACTTCCTGGAGAACATCGTGGTTCAGCGTCGTTATGACCGCCACGAGCACATCTACCGCGGCGCTTCCCCGATCGCACGCGTAACAGACTGCGCGCCACCATTTTTCGTCGTTCACGGCGGTTCGGACTTCATCATCCCGGTGGCGCAGGCGAGGGCGTTCGTCGATGAACTTCGCGCCACCTCCCGCCAGACCGTCGGGTACCTCGAGCTGCCGGGAGCGCACCACGCGTTCGACCTCGTCGATGGTGTGCGCACCGGCGCCGCATGCACCGCAATCGGCCTGTTCCTCAACGAGATTCACAGGCGGCGCATGCTCGCGAACACATCAGTGGGCTAGCCGCCTACCTTCCGACGGGAAAACCGTTCTGCTCTGCCAGGTTCCGCAATTGTTTCAGGGCGAACCTAACTCACTGCTTCGCGATGGACTGTTCCGATAGCCCTAGGCGGCATCAAACCTTCTCGCCGGCAACCCTTTTGCGATAAGTAGACGGTGTCTCCCGACTGAACTTCGTGAACGCCCGCGTGAACGAACTGAGGCTGTCGAACCCCAAGGCCGTCGACGTCTCCTGCACCGACTGCCCCGGTGAGGCCAGCAGCGCCATCGCCCGCAGCATGCGGGCGTGCAGCAGGTAGGTGCGCCACGAGAGGCCCAGTTCGTCGTGGAAGAGGCGCCGTAGTGTCCGCTCCGACACCGCTACCGCACGGCTCACCTGATGGGCGGTCACCGACTGCAGATGCTCCTTGGTGAAACTCATCGCCGCGGCCACGATCGGATGCTCGGAGGTCGGAAGGCTCAGCGGCGCTTCGTGTTCCAGCGTTTCAATGACGAGATCTGCAAGGGTGCGGAAGAACCCGTCGGAGACCTCGTCACCATGTGGGCGGTCGATCGGCCACCGCAATGCGTAGATCATCATCTCCCGAATCAGCGGTGACACCGCCAGGATTCGGGCACGGTCGCCGCCGTTGGGAATCAATTGCGCATCGAACATCACCGCGACGGTCTTGACGTCCGGAGCCATCGTCGCTTGGTGTTCAAGGCCCGCCGGTATCCACGCCGCCTGCTGCGGCGGCACCAAGTAGTGCGCAGAAGACGTCTCGACCTCGACGACGCCACCGACCGCGTACTCGATCTGATGTACCTCGTGCGAGTGCCAACCGGTGATCAGGCCCTCGCCTTCGTAGAGGTAACTGCCGCCCAGCGCCCGGCCGCCGCGGCGTAACTCGATAACCCGGCGCGGTTTGGCCGATTCGGCTAAACCTCTGTCCGATAGCGCAGAGACGGTCACAACGTTAGACGGTACTACTAGGGTATGCAGACCGACGACCTGATCCTGGTGAGCATCGACGACCACGTCGTGGAGCCGCCGGATATGTTCCTGCGGCACGTGCCTGCCAAGTACAAGGACGAGGCGCCGATCGTCGTCACCGACGAAAAGGGCGTCGACCAGTGGATGTACCAGGGCAGACCGCAGGGCGTCAGCGGCCTGAACGCGGTGGTGTCGTGGCCGGCGGAGGAGTGGGGTCGCGACCCCGCAGGCTTCGCCGAAATGCGCCCCGGCGTGTACGACGTCCACGAGCGCGTCCGCGACATGAACCGCAACGGCATCCTCGCGTCGATGTGCTTCCCGACGTTCACCGGATTCTCGGCCCGGCACCTCAACATGCACCGCGAAGAGGTCACGCTGGTGATGGTGTCGGCCTACAACGACTGGCACATCGATGAATGGGCGGGCTCCTATCCGGACCGCTTCATCCCGATCGCCGTGCTGCCGACGTGGAATCCCGAGGCCATGTGCGCCGAGATCCGCCGCGTCGCGGCCAAGGGCTGCCGCGCCGTCACCATGCCGGAACTGCCTCACCTCGAAGGCCTTCCGAGCTATCACGACGACAAGTACTGGGGCCCGGTGTTTCGGACGCTGTCCGAAGAGAACGTGGTGATGTGCCTGCACATCGGCACCGGGTTCGGGGCGATCAGCATGGCGCCGAACGCCCCGATCGACAACCTCATCATCCTGGCGACCCAGGTGTCGGCGATGTGCGCACAGGATCTGCTGTGGGGTCCGGCGATGCGCAACTACCCCGACCTGAAGTTCGCATTCTCCGAGGGCGGCATCGGCTGGATCCCCTTCTACCTCGACCGCAGCGACCGGCATTACACCAACCAGAAATGGCTGCGCCGCGACTTCGGCGACAAGCTGCCCAGCGATGTGTTCCGCGAGCACTCGCTGGCCTGCTATGTCACCGACAAGACCTCGCTGAAGCTGCGCCACGAGATCGGCATCGACATCATCGCCTGGGAGTGCGACTACCCGCACTCCGACTGCTTCTGGCCCGACGCCCCCGAGCAGGTGCTGGCCGAACTCACCGCCGCGGGCGCCGACGACACCGACATCAACAAGATCACCTGGCAGAACTCCTGCCGGTTCTTCAGCTGGGACCCGTTCGCGCGCACGCCGAAGGAGCAGGCAACGGTCCGCGCGCTTCGTGCCAAGGCCATCGACGTCGACGTCTCGATCAGGCCACGCAAGGAGTGGGCGCGCTTGTACGAGAAGAAGCAGCTCGCCAAGACTTAATCAGGCGTCGACGATGACGGTCAGCTCGTTGCCGTCCCGCTCCACCCGCATACCCGCTCGCCGGCCGATGGTCGCGACCTTGGCCGCGTCGTCGGGTTCGGCCCGGCTGGTGACGAGCGCTCGTGCGAGCCTGCCCTTGTGTGCCTTGTTGAAATGACTGACCACCGTGCGGTGACCGTCGGCGCGTTCGGCGACCACGTCGACGCGCACTGACGTCGGCAACCGACCCAGCGCCGTGTAGGAGCCCGAACGCAGATCGACCACCAATTCGTTGGCCGCGATGTCGGCCAGGACCGGTTCCAGCACTGGGCGCCAGCGCGCCGCCAGGGTCGGTTGGCCGGGGAGCTTCGACGTCGCTGACAACCGGTAGGCGGGTATCGGATCGTCGGCGCGCAGCAGTCCGAACAACGCCGAGCCGATGGCGAGCCGGGCACGTGCCCGGGAAATCGCGGAACCGCGAAGGGATTCGACGTCGAGGGCGTCGTAGAGCACCCCGGTGTAGCGGTTGATGGCAGGCAGGGTCGGTGACTCCCACAGCGCGAGGTTCCGGCCGATCTCGCCGTCCTGACTGGCCGACAAACCCAGGGCGCGCCGACAGCTCGGTGCTTCTGCGGCGAGCACGACCAGCTCATCCACCAGCGCGCCCCGTAGCCGGTTCAGCGCCGGGAAGCTCAGGGCGTCCAGTCGAAGCGGAGGGCCGTCACCGCCGAGGCGCTTGGTCTCCGACGGCGGCAGCAGCACGATCACGATCGAAAAGGCTATCGGCAGCCGTATCTTTACCAAGATGCGGATCATCGACGCCGACGGGCACGTCGCCGAGGGTGCATCTCTGGCGGTCGAAGCGATGCAGCGCTGGCCCAAGCACATCACTGTTCGCGGCGACTCGCCGGGACTGGTGATAGAAGGCCGTAACTATCCGGAGTCCAGCGGTCCCGGTGCCGGTTGTCCGACTGAGCACGGCCTCAGTACGGCAGCCGGTATCAACTGCAGGTCGGCCCAAGGCGTGCTCGGCGATGCCGATCGCGACCAGATCGACACCATGGTGCTCTACCCGAGCCTCGGGCTCTGCACACCGACGCTCGAGGACCCCGAATTCGCCGCCGGCTTCGCGCGGCTCTACAACCAGTGGGTCGCGGCTTACTGCAAGCCATCCAACGGCCGGCTGCGCGGCATCGCCGTCACGCCGATCGAGCACGGCGACGTCGGCGATCGACATCATGCGTGAGGCAAAGGAACTCGGGCTGGTCGCGACCCACATCCCGCCCGCGCTGAAGACGCGCAACCTCGATCACCCCGACCTCGATCCGTTCTACGCGGCTGCCGTCGAACTCGATATGCCCCTTGGCATTCACGGTGCGCCCGGCGTTCACCTCCCGAAGATCGGCGTCGATCGGTTCACGAACTACATTCAGGTGCACTGCATCAGCTTTCCGTTCGACCAGATGACGGCGATGACCGCACTTGTCTCGGGCGGCGTATTCGACCGGCATCCGAATTTGCGCGTCGCGTTCCTCGAGGCCGGTGTCGGCTGGGTCCCGTTCTTCATCGACCGGCTGCACGAGCATTTCGAGAAGCGCGGCGACTGGATCGAAGGCGGTTGGCAGCGGGATCCGCAGGAGTATCTGGAAGCGGGCAACATCTGGGCCACCTGTGAGCCGGAGGAGCCGATCCTGCCCGGCGTCATCGACGTCCTGGGTGACGACTTCATCATGTTCGCCAGCGACTACCCGCACTGGGACGGCGAATGGCCGGAAAGCACAAAGCATTTGCGCACCCGCCCCGACATCAGCGAGGCGACGCGAGCAAAGATCGGCGGCCTGAACGCGCAGCGCTTCTACGCGCTCAACTGAGTCACCAGGTGACGGGCAGCTCGTGCATGCCGTAGATCTCCTTCTCGTACGCGAAGCTCAGCTCCTCGGGCGGAACGGCCAACCGAAGGCCGGGCAGTCGACGGACAAGTGTCGACAGGGCGATCTGTAGTTCGACGCGGGCGAGGTTCTGTCCGATGCACTGGTGCACGCCGAAGCCGAAGCCGAGGTGCCCGCGGGGGTTGCGGTCGATATCGAAAGTGGCCGGGTTGTCGACAAACGAGGCATCCCAGTTTCCGGCGGGAATATTCATCAGCACGCGTTCGCCTGCGCGGATCAACTGGCCGTTGATGGTCAGGTCTTCGGTGGCCACCCGGTCGACCTGGCTGTGCACGATGGACAGATAGCGCATCAGCTCTTCGACGATGTTGGCGATCAGATCCGGATCGTCGGTTTCCCGCAGCCGGGCCAGTTGGTCGGGGTGCTGCAAGAGCGTCACCGTGCCCAACGCGATCATGTTGGCCGTGGTTTCGTGTCCGGCCTGCAGCAGAATCGCTCCGTTCATGGCCACGGTCGCGCGGTTGAGCTGGCCGGTGGCAACGTAGTCGGTGACCAGCCTGCTGATCAGATCATCGCCCGGCTCGCGTTCCTTGCGCTCCGCGAGCTCGGTCACGTAGTTGAAGATCGCGCCCATCGCGCCGAGCTTCTCCTCGTCGGTCGACCTGGAGTCGAGGCCGACCGTGCTGTGGTGCTGGAAGAACTCGTGGTCTTCGTAGGGCACTCCGAGCAGTAGCGAGATCACCAGCGACGGCACCGGCAGCGCGAAGTCGCGAACAAGATCGGCAGGCGGCCCCTTTGCGACCATGTCGTCGAGGAACCCGTCGACCAATTCCTGGATCTGGGGGCCCATCGCCTGCGCTCGCCGAAAAGTGAAGTCCCGAGTCATCATTCGCCGCAGCCGGTTGTGCTCCGGATCGTCGATACGGGCGAAGACCACCGGTACGTTGTCGCCCACGCCCATCAGTTTCAGCTCTTCGGGAAGCGTGTCGGCGCTCAGGCGTGGGTCGGTCAGGGCCGCCCTGATGTCCTCATAGCGGCTGATGAACCACGTCGGCTCGTGGCGCCACAGGACCTTCTGCAGTCCTTCGGACGCGCGCCAATCGTCGAACTCGGGCGGCGGCCTCAACGGGCACCGGGCATCCCGCGGGACGGGGACGGCAGGGAGTGCGGTGTGGTCGCCCGGGGCCGAGATCATCGTCATTGCCGCTCCTGTAATCGACAGTCGGCTGCCATTTCCGTCTGAGCGTAGAGACGCCTTTAATGGCAGTCAACTGTCGGTTACAGTGGCCAGGTGACAGCCGTGGAGGACCGACCGTTACGCGCCGACGCCGCGCGCAACGCCGAACGCATACTGCGCGCCGCGCGCGAGGTGTACGCCGAACTCGGTCCCGACGCGCAGATGGAAGTCATCGCCAGTCGCGCCGGCGTGGGTGAACGAACGCTGTACCGCAGATTTCCCACCAAGGGCGATCTGGTCCGAGCCGTCCTCGATCAGAGCATCGCCGAGAACCTGTCGCCGGCAATCGAAAAGCGCGCGACCAGAACCGCAACCCGCTGCGTGGCCTCACCGATCTGATCGAGGCGGCGATATCGCTCGGTGCCCGCGAACACAATGTCCTCGCGGCGTGCGAGAAGGCGAGCACGCTCACCACGTGTCCGTGCGACTCGATGAGGCGCTCGACGACCTCACCCGGCGCGCCCAGGAGGCCGGGCCTGGTCCGAGCCGACCTGGTCGCCGACGACCTGCCCCGCATGATCGCGATGCTTACAGCGTGCTTGGGCGATGGACCCGGCATCCAATGGCTGGCGGCGCTACGTCGCGCTGATGCTCGACGCGCATCCACGACACGACCCGCGCGACTGCCGCCTGCCGTTCCTCTTCAGTCTCCCGCATCCTTCGGAACCTGGCCGCTGTGAGCGAAATGCGATTCGACGGACAGGTCGCCGTCATCACCGGCGCGGGCCGGGGATTGGGCGGCAGTACGCACTTCTTCTCGCCTCGCGCGGTGCGCGCGTCGTCGTCAACGACCTCGGTGGCTCGGTGACGGGGGATGGGTCTGACGGTCGACGCCGCGAACGAGACCGCGCAGGAGATCACGAACAACGGTGGCGAGGCGGTCGCCGACACCAACAATGTCGCCACCCCCGAAGGCGGGCAGGCGATCATCGACACCGCGCTCGATACCTGGGGACGTGTCGACATCCTCGTGAACAACGCAGGAACCGTGCGTGACTCGCCGTTCGACGACATGACCGACGAACTGCTCAGCCCGTTGGTGGACGTCCACCTGAAGGGTGCCTTCTTCGTGACTCGGCCGGCGTGGAAGGTGATGCGGCAGCAGCCGGTTATGGACGGGTCGTCAACACCTGCTCTGCCGCGGGCATTCTCGGTGCGCCGCGGATGAGCAACTACGGGGCCGCCAAGACCGGGCTGATCGGGCTGACCCGGGTACTCGCAGCCGAGAGCGCTCGACGTCGACATCAAGGTGAATGCGATCGCCCCCGATCGCCGCGACCCGGATGCTGGACTACTCGATGGGCAACGTCGCCCAGCTCGATGATCCGGCCGCCGCCGCAGCGCCGAGGAAGCTCATGCGGCCGTTCCTCGACCGGCTCGATCCCGCTCTGGTGGCTCCGGTGGTGGCGTTTCTCGCCCACAACGACTGCCCGGTCTCCGGCGAGATCTTCACAGTCGGCGCCGGTCACGTCTCGCGCTTCTTCATCGGCAGGACCAAGGGCTACTACGCGCCCGTCCCTGTCGGTCGAGGATGTCCGGGAGCACTTCGACGAGATCCGTGACGAACGAGCACACCGTCCCGTCCGGACCCGCCGACGAGATGGTCGAGCTGTACCAAGCCATTACCGCTTGCTAGCACCCGCAGCCTTCCGACTTGCTATTTTTGCTAAGATAAGCAGCCAGTCGCCGAGGCAGAAGGGTGAGCAGATTGCCCGAAGTGGACTGGACACCGCTTCCGGTGCCATGGGCGGTCCAGACCGTGGACAGGATCCCGAAGCAGCGGTACTACGACCCGAAGTTCTACGCGCTGGAGACCGAGCTGTTCTGGCCACGCGTCTGGCAGATGGCGTGCCGGCTGGAGGAGATCCCCAAACCCGGTGACTTCGTGGAATACGAGATTCTCGACCAGTCGGTCATCGTGGTCCGCGTCGACGAATCGAACGTCCGCGCCTACTACAACTCCTGTCGCCACCGCGGCATGAAGCTCGTGGAGGGCAGCGGGTCCCGTCGCAGTTTCGTCTGCCCGTTCCACGGCTGGTGCTGGGCACTCGACGGCAACAGCACCTTCGTGCTGCGCTCGGAGGCATTCGACGAAAGCAACTTGTGCGCAGACGATCTCGGTCTCGCACCGGTGCGGTGCGAGCTGTGGGGCGGATGCGCGTGGATCAACCTCGACGACGGCGCGCCCTCGTTGCGCGAGTGCATCGAGCCGTTCGCCTCCAAGCACGACGAATGGAAAGTCTCCGCACTGCGGACCGAGTGGTGGAAGTCGTGCCTGCTCCCGGTGAACTGGAAGCTGGCGACGGCGGCCTTCATGGAGGGTTACCACGTACCGCAGACGCACCCGCAACTGCTGCCCTCGTCGCACAGCCCGGAATCGACGTCTGTGCACCCGTTGATCCAGACCAGCCTGCACTTCATGCGCACGCTCGGATCCGGCATGGGCGGGATGACGCACGAGAACGACATCCGTATCGCCGAAGGCCTGCAGCACATGTCGCTCCCGGACAATCCCGCCGAGGCCATGGCCGCCTGGCGTGGCGCGGTCAACGAGGCGGTCACGAACTGGCACCGAGCGCGCGACTGCGATTTCCCCGATCTGAACGATCTGGAGCGGCGCCGTGTCATCGACCCGATCGGGTTCTGTTTCCCGCACTACTTCATCCTCCCGCAGTACAGCAGCGCGTCGTCGTACCGGATTCGTCCGCTCGGTCCCGAGCAGACCCTGTTCGAGGTCTGGTCGCTCACCCGCTACCCGAACGACCAATCGCCGGGGCAGACCCACCCCGCCCGAGCCGATGGCGCCGGACGACCCGACCTGGCCGATGATTCCCGCCCAGGACTTCTCGAACTTGCCCAAGCAGCAGAAAGGACTGCACGCCAAGGGGTTCGAGTTCATGCGGCTGTCGGACCAGATCGAAGGACTGATCTCGAACTTCGAGCGCGTCATCGACGGCTTCCTGGCTGGCCTACCGTATGAGCGGCTCGTGCCCGCGATTCAGAAGACGAACACCACCATCGACGTGCCGGTCGCCGATCTCGGCCTCAACGACAAGGTCCCGCATGATGAATTGGGACAAGTCCGTCGACCTTCTCATCGCGGGAAGCGGCGGCGGCGGAATGGTCGCTGCGCTGGCGGCGCTCGACTCGGGAATCGAGCCGCTGGTCGTCGAGAAGCAGGCCCTCGTCGGCGGGTCGACCGGGATGTCCGGCGGCATGGTGTGGCTGCCGAACAACCCGCTGATGCGGGCCGACGGCATACCCGATTCGCACGAGGACGGCCTGGCGTACTTCGACGACGTCATCGGGGATATCGGTGCGGCATCGTCACCGGCGCGCCGCGAGATGTTCCTGACCGCCGGCTACGAGATGATCAACTTCCTCGCTGCGCAAGGGCGTACGGCTGGTGCGGTGCCCGGGGTACAGCGACTACTACCCGAATCACAAGGGCGGCAACGCAGCGGGACGCTCGGTCGAGGGCATCCCGTACGACGCGGCAGCGCTCGGCGAGCTGGAGCGACAAGCTCCAGCCGTCGATGGCCAAGAACTGAACCGCGGATTCGTGGTGAAGACCAACGAGCTGCGCTCGGTGCAGTACTTCAACCGCTCGCCGCGCGCATTCGCCGTGGCCATGCGCGTGTTCCTGCGCACCAGGGTGGCCCGGCTCCGCCGTCGCGAGATCCTCACCAACGGTGCGTCCCTCATCGGTCAGATGCTCAAGGTGCTGATCGACCTTGCGCGGCGAGCCACCGGTTTGGACGAACACCGCGATGGACGATCTCATCGTCGAGGACGGTCGCGTCGTCGGCGCCCGCGTCACTCGAGACGGCACCGCGCTCAACGTCCAGGCGCGTAAGGGCGTCCTGCTCGCAGCGGGCGGCTTCGGCCGCAACGCGGAAATGCGCCGCCGGTACAGCGGCGACCAGCCCAATGAGGCACAGTGGTCGATCGCGAACGCCGGCGACACCGGTGAGGTGCTGGAGACCGCGATGCGACTAGGTGCGAAGACCGACCTGCTGGACGAGGCCTGGTGGCTCCCATCGGTTTTCATCGCCGACCCGCGCGCCGCGTGCCGTCGGCTCGGGGCGGCAGCGGCCAGGGGCCATCTACGTCGACGGGACCGGCAGGCGGTTCTGCAACGAGTCGAACTCCTACGTCGAAGTCGGCAAGGCGATGTACGCGAACAAGGCGGTGCCGTGCTGGCAGATCTTCGACGAGGGCTATGTCGGCCGGTACGTGTCGGGGGCCAATCCGTTCAAGAAGCGCACCATGCCCGAAGAACTGATCGAACAGGGTGCCGTGCAAACGCGCCGACACGCATCGGCGATCTTGCCCGCCAGATCGATGTTCCCGCCGATGCGCTGGAGGATACGGTCAAGCGGTTCAACGAGTTTGCGGCCAAGGGCCTCGACCCCGACTTCGGCCGCGGCCAGTCGGCGTACAACGACTGCCTCGGTGATCCGGGGTACAAGCCCAACGCCGCGCTCGGCCCGCTCGACCGCGCGCCGTACTACGCCACCAGGGTTTTCCCGGCCGACGTCGGGACGTGCGGAGGCGTGATCACCAACGAGCACGCGCAGGTGCTCGACGAACACGACCGGGTGATCGAGGGTCTCTATGCGACCGGCAACATCACCGCCACAGTGATGGGCCGAACCTATCTGGGTGCGGGTGGCAGCATCGCCAACACGATGATCTTCGGCTACGTCGCAGCGCGCCACGCCGCCGGCCGCTGACTTTTCTTTCGCGAGCAGACGTAAAGGTCCGCGACGTCCTGCGGTTTTGCGGACTTTTACGTCTGCTCGCCGCGGAAAGTCCCCTCGGGAGAAGTCTCCCCGCCCTCGACGAAATCCCTTGGCTTCAAACCTGACTCGATGAGTTGCGCTCGCCGCTCCTGCACGTCGGACGCCGCCCCGACCATGTTCGTCAGGATGTGGCTCACCTGCAGGTGCACCCGCATGCCCATCAGTTCCCAGGCCCGCTTCACGTTGTTCTTCACCGCCATCAACGTGGTCAGCGGGATCTGGGCGATCTTGCGGGCCATCTCCTCGACCGCTTCCTCGAGTTGGTCTCGCGGCACGACCTTGTTGAGCAGGCCCCACTCGAGCGCCTCCTGCGCGGTAAGCGTCGGCGCCAACAGAAGCCAGTCCATGGTGCGATGCCAGTTCATCAGTAGCCACGGCTCGATCATGGTGTGGCCGCCGGGCTCGCCGAGGCTTTGTGCGAGCGGCATCTGGAAGTACGCGTCCTCGGATGCGACGCAGAAATCGGTGAGCAACCCGAGATAGATCCCACCGCCCATGCAGTAGCCGTGGATCTGGGAAATGGTCGGCTTCGGGAACTCCCACAGATACAGCGTCGGCCACAGGAACAGATCGGCGGTGCCCTTGTACAGGTCCTCGAACGTATCGCCGAAGTCTGGGTAGGGGTTCTCGTCGGGACCCCACCTGGCCACGTGTCCGCCGCAGAAGCCCTTGCCGTTGGCCTTGAGGATCACCACCTTGATCTCTTTGTCGCGGTCGGCCTCGCGAAGACACGCATCGACTTCCTGTACCAGCACTGCGTCTTTGGTGTTCGCCTTGTCTGGCTTGTTCAGGATGATTCGCGCGATCGGCGGTTCACGCTCATAGATTACCGATTTGAGTTCGCGCCGCTCCGTCATGGGCCTCTCCTTTAGAGAATCGCGCCGCTGGCCTTGGCTGCCGAGATGTCGTCCCAGTCGAGGTCGAGCTCCAGCAGGATCTCCTCGGTATGCTGTCCATGCTCGGGCGCCCGGGCGGCGCGCGGGGGAGTTTCGTCGAATTGCACTGGTGCGGCGACGATCTGGTACTCGACTCCCTTGTCGTCGACGTTGGGTATGACGTAGCCGTTCGGCTTCACCTGCGGATCGTTGAGGGTCTCCTTCGGTGTCGCAAGTGCTGCCCACACGCCCGGCTCGTCGGCCAGCGCCGTGCGCCAGTGCTCGAGGTCCTCGCTGGCGATCCTCTCGCCGACGAGCGCGCACGCCTCCTCTGCGTTGGCGATCAGATTGCTCGACGGGACGAAGCGTTCGTCGGTGGCCAGCTCGGGCAGGCCGATCCGCTCGCAGAAGCCGGCCCAGTAGCGATCCGGCTGCAGGAAGACCATTTGTATCCAACGATTGTCACGCGTCTTGTAGCGGTTCACGAGCGGGTTGATCGCCAGCCCGGGCGGCGCGCCGGGGATTCCGTCGATGTCGAAGAGGTCGGCGACCGAGATCGACGGCGCGATGGTCCACATCGCCTGCGCCAGCAGCGATGAGTCGACGACGGACGGTTCGCCGGTGCGTTCTCTGTGAAAGAGCGCGGCGCAGACGCCACCCGCGAGCGTGATTCCGCCCTGCAGGTCGCCGAAACCCGGACCCTGCACCGCAGGCGTCTCGGTGCCGAACGGTGTCATGGTGTAGGACACCCCGCCGCGGGACAGGTAGGTGGCCGCGTCGAACCCACCCTTGTCGCGGTCCGGGCCGCGCACGCCGGTCCCGGTGCCGCGAGCGATGATGATGTTCGGGTTGAACGAGCGAATGTCGGAGACCGTCAGTCGCGCACGTTGCAGCGGGCCGGGCAGCCAGTTGGTCAGGAACACGTCCGCGGTGGCGAGCAGGCGACCGAAGTACCCGCGGCCGGTGTCGGACTTGATGTCGATCGCGATGCTGCGTTTGCCGCGGTTGCCGATCTCGAGGATGAAGTCGACGTCCGCTCTCGCGTTCTGCCGGGTGAAGCCGCCGATGACCAGTGCCCGCCCCGGGTCACCCGCCTTGACGTCCTCTACCTTGATGACGTCGGCACCCCAATCCGCCAGCGCAGCACCGGCGGACGGCACATAGGTCCAGGAGGCGAGCTCGACAACCCGCACGCCGCTCAGGACTTGTGTCATTGCAACACCTTTCGCTCGACTTGGCCGACGAGTTGCGCGCCGACGTCCTGGAGATATCGGTCGGTTCCGCCGAGAAATGCGCTCCAGCCCAACAGGCGCTTGAGATACAGATGTGCATCGTGCTCCCAAGTGAAGCCGATGCCGCCGAACACCTGGATCGCGGTGTCCCCGACGGAGACCAGCCGTCCGGCGAATGCCCTGGCGTGCACCGCGGCGAGGTGGCGCTCGGCGGGCTCCGCCGCGTCGGCTGCCCAGAGCGCGTGGATGACGCCGCTACGCGCAAGCTCGACCGTCTCGTACATGTCGACGCACAAATGCTGGACAGCCTGGAAGCTGCCGATCGGCTGGTCGAACTGCCTGCGCACCTTCGCATATTCGATGGCGAGGTTCATCACCGTATGCGCTGCACCGAGAGCATCGGCGGCGCACGCGATCATCACATCGTCGACGAGAGCACCGACCGCATCTGCCAACGCGGAGGCGACTCGCCGTGCGGGGGCGCCATCGAGGACCACATCGAACAGCTTTCGCGTCTGGTCCACATGCGTTCGCACGGTCAGCGCCACACCGTCACAGATGGGGTCAACCGCGAAAAGACTCGTGCCGCTGCGGTCCTCGGCAAGCACCAAAAGCACATTCGCCGCGGCGGCATCCGGTAAGGCGGTGATCTCCCCGCGGAGCGCTGGGCCGTCACCCGTCTCCTCCGCCGCGGGCCTCGCGCCACTCAGCGGTCCGACCGTTGCGACCGTGGACCCGTCGGCGATGCCTGCCAGCAGTGTGGCCGCCTCGCCGTCTGCACCCATCCGCGTCAGGGCTCGCGTCGCAGCGACCGCGCTCGACAGCCACGGTCCGGGGTTGAGCGCGGCACCGAGCTCCTCGGCGACGACGCCGGCTTCGACCATCGTCATGCCCGCGCCGCCGTAGTCCGCGGGGACGAGCACCCCCGTTGCGCCGAGGCTCGTCAGCCCGCGCCACACTTCGTCGGTGGTACCCGTTGGATCGTCCAGCATCGGTCGTACATGTGCTGCCACACTTGCCTTTTCGGCCAGAAATCGCCGCACGGTGTCGCGAAGCGCGACCTGTTCTTCGGTGAGTTCGAGGTTCATGGGCGCGGCAACCCCAGAACGCGCGTGGCCGTTATGCCCTTGTTGATCTGGGTCGTCCCGCCCGCGATGGTGAGCGAGCGCGACGACAGCCGACGGTCCACCCACCGTCCGCCGGTGTGCTCGGGGCCGAACACGTCGAAGGCCAGGGCGGCGAGGTCCTGGCCCAGTTCCGCCCACACGCTCTTCGCCAGGCTCGCCGAGCCCAGCGCGTCACCGCCGTGCAATGTTGCCGAGATCGATCGTTTGCACAACAACTCGAGGTACGTGATGCGCACGGCGATGTCGCCCAGCCTGCACAACGTTGCGCTGTTCTCGAGCGCAGGCGTGCCGTCGACCGTGTGGTCGGCCAGGTCCGCGACGAGGTCGGCCAATTGGACGTCCATCTGCGCATACAGGCGTGCCGCCCCCGCCCGTTCGTGGCTCAGCGTCGTGGTGGCGACCCGCCATCCCGCGTTGAGCGGGCCGAGCAAAGCGTCTGCGGGCACTCGGACGTCATTGAAGAACACCTCCGCGAAATCGGCGCCGCCGTTCAGGTTGACCAGCGGGCGAGCCTCGATGCCGGGAAGCGTCATGTCGACGATCAAGCAGGAGATGCCCTTGTGCTTGGGCGCGTCGGGGTCGGTGCGCACGTACAGCTGGCACCAGTCGGCGTGATTTCCCAGCGAGGTCCAGATCTTCTGGCCGTTGACCACGAAGTCGTCACCGTCGCGCACGGCGCGAGTGCGCAGCGACGCCAGATCGGAGCCCGCCTCCGGCTCCGACATCCCCTGGCACCAGATGTCGTCGGCGCGCACCATGCGGGGGAGCAGCGCTCGCTTCTGCGTGTCGGTGCCGTACTGCATGATCGCCGGCGCGATGTTGTTGATGCCGATGACGTTGAGCGGCATCGGAGCTCGGGCTCGCGTGGTCTCCTCGGCGTAGGCCAGTTGCTCGAGCACCGTCGCGCCGCGGCCGCCGTATTCGGACGGCCACGACACCGCCCCCCATCCCGCGTCGGCGACCGCCGCATCCCACGCCCGAAGTGTGTCGAAGGCATCGGCGTCACGCCCGCGGCGTCGGTCGGCCCTCTTCACCTCGTCGGTCAGATTGGCGGACAGCCACGTGCGCAGCTCCTTGCGGAACTGCTCCACCTCCGCCGGATATGAGAAGTCCACGGTGTCCTGTTCGGGATCGAGCCGATTGGTTTCTTTATAATTTTAGGTAGTATAGCTACTCTGCAAATTGGGGTTGGCAAGAATGCTGCCGCACAACTTCGTAGATAGGGCTTGTAGCTGAATGAGCAAGTCGGCCGGCCGGTCAGCCATCGTGGGCGTCGGATACTCGAAGATTCTCCGGGATAAGGGCATTGACGGGCGGCCGCTCGCCGTTGAGGCATCGCGGACTGCCATCGCCGACGCGGGCCTGACCGTGCGCGATGTCGACGCGGTATTCGAGTACGCGGGCGACGAACAGGCGATGGACATCGCCCGGATGGTCGGGATCGACAACATCGCGGTCTACGGGGACTACACCCCGCGCGGCCCGTCCGGGCTCGCCGCGGCGCTGGGCGCCCACATGGCCGTGGTGTCCGGAGCGTGCGAGGTCGCGCTGTGTGTGCGCTCGGTGACCCGGGAATGGGGACAGATGAGCGGGCGGTCGCTGCCCCCCGCGTCTGGCCCGTGGCAGTGGGAGTTCCCCTACGGCGTGGCCGGCGGAATCATCCCGATCATGGGCATGAAGAAGCAGCGTCGGATGGCAACCCTCGGCACCAAAGAAGAGGACTACGGCCAGATCTCGCTGAACGGGCGACGCTGGTCATCCCTGAACGAACGAGCCGTCATGCGCGAAATGATGACCATGGACGACTACTTCAACTCCCGGTATGTCTCCGAGCCGCTGCGGCTGCACGACTGCGACTATCCGGTGACCGGTGCGTGCGCGGTCGTCATCACGACCGCCGGGCGGGCGGCCGACGCTCCCAAGCGGCCCGTCTGGATAGACGCGATCGCGATGGGGATGGGGTGGAAGCCGGACTTCACCTACACCGACGACTTCTTGTTCGGCGGCACCCAGCAAAGCGCTTCCACGATGTGGAAGCGCTCGTCGGTGACGCCTGCCGACGTCGACGTCGCGGAACTATACGACGGCTTCACGCACATCGCGATGGCGTGGGTGGAGGCGATGGGGCTGTGCGGCGTCGGCGAGTTCGGCGACTGGGTCGACGGCGGCAAGACCATCGGCCCCGGCGGGGCGTTGCCGCTGAACACCAGCGGGGGCCAGCTTGCGGAGGGGCGCCTGCACGGCCTGGGTTTCCTGGCCGAGGCGACTGCGCAGCTGCGCGGCGAGTGCGGACAGCGACAGGTGCCGGATGCGCAGGTCGCGGTCGTCGCGAACGGTTTCGGGCCGCAAACCGGCTCGTGTGTATTGACAGTCTGAGAGGCGCCGGGAGCATGCCAAGGGGAATCATCTATCTGGAGACGAGGCCGGTGTCACCGGACCGCGAAGAGGAGTACCACCAGTGGTACAACGACACGCATCTCGCCGAGATCTGCTCGGTCGACGGGATCGTCTCTGCGCGACGCTTCGCGCCCACCGACGGCGAGGGCCCGTTCATCGCGATCTACGAGCTTGACTGCGACGACCTCGACGCGGTGGTGACGCGGTTGGGTGAGCTCGGCAGGAGCGGCAAGATGTCCTCACTGCAGTTCCTCAACCTGGAGACTCCGCCGATCCCGAAGGTCTACCGCGAAATCGGGTGGTACGAGAAATGACCGCTGAGCCCGACGTCCAGCGCCGTGTCTACGCGTTGATGGTGTTGATGAAGGCGGCCGACGACCGGCTGTCCAAGGGCATCGGCACCGGCGAGTTCATGTGCGTGTACTGGCCGTCGCGCGGCCAGGAGGCGATCGCCGCGGCGATGGGCGTCACACTGCGCGACGACGACCAGCTGGTGACGACCTACCGCGGGTTGCATGACCTGATCGGCAAAGGCGTTCCGCTGGAAGAGATTTACGGTGAGATGATGGGCCGGGTCGTCGGCGCGAGCCGCGGCAAGGGCGGGACCATGCACATCGCCAAACCCGAGAAGGGTGTGATGCTCTCCACGGGGATCGTCGGCGCCGGACCGCCGGTCGGCGTCGGGCTGGCAATGGCCGCGAAGCGCAAGGGCATCGACCGCGTGACGGTGGTCAGTTTCGGCGACGGCGCGACGAACACCGGCTCGTTCCACGAGGCGGCGAACATGGCGGCGCTGTGGGACCTGCCGATGGTCTTCGTCTGCCAGAACAACCTGTACGCGGAGATGACGCCGACGTCGGAAACGATGAAGCTCGAACACGTCGCCGACCGGGCGGCCGGCTACGGCATGCCGGGTGTGCGCGTCGACGGCAACGACCCGCTGGCCGTCGCGTCCGTGCTGGAGGAGGCGCTGGGCAGGGCACGCCGCGGCGACGGTCCCACCTTCATCGAGTGCGTGACCTTCCGCTTCCGCGGGCACTATTTCGGCGACCGGATGCCCTACATCCCAAAGGAGCAGCTGGAGGCCGCGATGGCCGCCGACCCGGTGCCCAAGTTCCGCCGCCACCTCATCGACAGCGGCGTCTGTACCGACGACGAGCTCAGCCGCATCGACGAAGGTGCGCTGACGAAGGTCGAGGACGCGTTGAAGACGGTCCTGGCCGCCGAGGCGCCGTCGGCCGAGGAGCTCGACCGAGACGTTTACGCGACCCCGATCAAGTTCCCCGTCTGAGGAAGGCCGTGACATCTCTGATGGCTGAAGCCAGCACCTTCATGAACTTCACTCAGCCTCAGATTGTTCTCAGCGGGGCGTCTCCCGACGCTGCACGAAGGATCAGTCCGATCCCGAAAGGAACATTAGCAGTGGGCAACGACAAGTTCCGGCGCCCCGCGGCGAAAGTCCCGATTGCCCCAGCGGCTGAAGCCGCCGGTCCCCTCGGGACCCACTGATGGACGAGAAAGAGATGTCGATGCGTGAGGCACTGAACCTCGCACTCGACCAGGCGATGGCCGCCGATGACCGGGTTTTCCTGCTCGGCGAGGACATCGCCGACCCGGGCGCATCCGGCCCGACCGCAGGCTTGTCGACGAAGTACGGCCACGACCGCGTGCTGGACACCCCGATCTCGGAGGCGGCGATCATCGGTGCCGCGATCGGTGCGGCGATCGACGGACTGCTGCCGGTCGCCGAGATCATGATCATGGACTTCATCGGCATCGCCGCTGACCAGCTCATCAACAACGCCGCCAAGCTGCGGTTCATGACCGCGGGCCGGACGACCGCGCCCATCACCGTCCGCACCCAGGTCTACGGCGGGCTCGCCACCGGTGCAACGCATTCGCAGACGCTCGAAGCGTGGTTCATGCACATTCCCGGGATGAAGGTCATCGTGCCGTCGACACCGCGCGACGGTAAGGGCCTGCTGACATCCGCGATCTTCGACGAGGACCCCTGCCTGTTCGTCGAGACCATCCGCCTGCAGGGCCAAAAGGGCTTGGTGCCAACCGATCCCGGATTTTCGATCCCGCTCGGCCAGGCCGATATCAAGCGGCCGGGCACCGACGTCAGCCTGATCAGCTACGGGCGCAGCGCGCTCGAGTCACTGGCTGCGGCGGAGACGTTGGCGGAGCAGGGTGTCAGCGCCGAGGTCGTCGACTTGCGCACACTCGTGCCGCTGGATATTGAAACGCTCGTCGAGTCGGTGCGTCGCACCCGGCGCGCGGTGGTCGCGCACGACGCCGTCCAATTCGCCGGTCCCGGAGCGGAAGTCGTCGCCACCCTGCAGGCCGAGTGCTTCGGTGAGCTCGCGGCGCCCATTGAGCGGGTGGCGGCGAGGTTCGTCCCGACGCCCGCCGCGGCGGCGCTCGAAGCGCAGATCTACCCCTCGGCGCCGCGCATCGTCGAGGCCGCGCAGCGGACGCTCGAGAAGGCGGGCGCCGGTGGCTGACTTCATCATTCGGATTCCACGGGTTTCGGTTGCGGTATCGGAAGCCGAGCTCACGGAGTTTCTCGTCGATGCAGGCGAGCACGTCGAGGAAGGAACGCCCATATACGTTATCGCCACCGAGAAGGTGGACCAGGAGATAGAAGCGGGCGCATCGGGCACCGTGCAATGGACGGGACAGATCGGTACCACCTACGACATCGGCGCCGAAATCGGCGTCATCACGAATCACTAGGAGGACATATGGATCTCAACGAGACCCGCGAAAGAATCATCTACCAAAAAGACGGACCCATCGCGAAGATCACGCTGAACTGGCCCGAGAAGGCCAACGCCCAGGACCAGAAGCTGGCCGAGGAGGTCGACGCCGCGCTGCTGGACGCCGACCGCGACTACGACATCAAGGTTCTCGTGCTGAAGGCCAACGGCAAGGGCTTCTGCTCCGGGCATGCCATCGGCAACAACGCCGTCGACTATCCGGCATTCGTGGAGAACGCCATGAGGACGGGTCACCCATGGAAAGCGCAGTCCGACCTGTTCGTCAAGCCGACCCTGAACCTCTGGGAGTTCTCCAAGCCGACCATCGCGCAGGTCCACGGATATTGCGTGGGAGGCGGAACGCACATGGGCCTGACCACCGACATCGTGATCGCCTCCGAGGACGCCTACTTCTCCTACCCGCCGCTGCAGGGGTTCGGCATGCCCTCGGGTGAATGCTCCATCGAGCCTTGGGTGTTCATGAACTGGCGCCGCGCCGCCTACTATCTATTCACCGCCGAGGTGATCGACGCCAAGAAGGCTTTGGAGGTCGGCTTGGTCAATGAGGTGGTCAAGCGCGAGGAACTCGACGACCGCGTCGACGCGATCGCCCGCCACATTGCCCAGGCTCCGCTGACGACGCTCATGCTAACCAAGGCCAATCTCAAGCGGGCGTGGGAGCTAATGGGCATGCGGGTGCACTGGCAGAGCTCGAACGACCTCGTCGCGCTCGCGTCGATCAGTAAGGATGTGCAGGAACTTATTCAGCGGGTGTTCAAGGATAAGGTGCTGCCCTCCGAAATGGCCAAGCGCCAAGCGGCCGCGTCCACGGACGGCGCCGCTACGTAGCCGCCCCTGTGAACATCGCCGACCACGCGATCGGGGCCGCGGAATCGCCGGCCCTGATCGTCGCAGGGGACGGGACGGTCACCTACGGCGAGCTGTTCAAGAAGAGCCAACGCGTCGCGGCCCTGCTGCATCAGGCGGGGCTGCGACGCGGCGACGGCGTGGTCCTCGTGCTCCCGAATCGTCCCGAGTTCTTCGAAATCACCTGGGGCTGCCAGCTTTCCGGGCTGTACTACAGCGCGGTGAACACCCACTTCACGCCCGACGAGGTGGCATACGTCGTCGACGACTCCGAGGCCAAGGCCGTCTTCATCGACGAGTCGATGGCCGAGCTGGGGGAGCGGATACTCGAGATCAACGAGGGCGTCGACGTCCACATCGGCGTCGGCGGCGCGCTGCCCGGCTGGCGGTCGTACGAGGACACCCTGGCCGATAGTGGTGACGCGCCGCCCATTTCGGACGGATCGGAGATGCTCTACTCGTCCGGCACCACCGGGCGACCCAAGGCGATCCGGCGCCCGCTCCCGGAGGACGGCCAGGGGTCGTGGGGGCAGAAGGTCCTGGAGTACGCCCTGCGCCAGCGATACGGCATGAGCTCGTCGAGCGTGTACCTCTCGCCCGCACCGCTCTACCACGCGGCGGGGATCAACTACACGATGGCGGTGCACCGGGTGGGCGCCGCCTCGATTCTGATGCGCAAGTTCGACGCCGAGGCCGTGTTGCGATTGATTGAGACCCATCGCGTCACCCACGCGCAGTTCGTCCCGACCATGTTTGTGCGGATGCTGAAGCTGCCCAGGGCCGTCCGGGATAAGTACGACGCCTCGAGCCTTCACTGTGTGATCCACGCGGCCGCACCATGTCCGGTCTACGTCAAGCATCAGATGATGGACTGGTTCGGCCCGATCATCCACGAGTACTACGGGGGCACAGAGGGATTCGGGGGTGCGATAATCGGCCCCGAGGAGTGGCTCGCACATCCGGGATCGGTGGGCAAGCCCTTCAGCCCCGTGCATGTGGTCGGCGAAGATGGAACCGAGCTCGCGGTCGGCGAGTCCGGGGAGCTCTGGTTCGAAGGCGGGCCGGCGTTCGAGTACTTCAAGGACCCCGAGAAGACGGCGTCGGTGTCCAACGATCGCGGCTGGCGCTCGCTGGGGGACATCGGTTACGTCGACCCCGACGGCTACCTGTACCTCACCGACCGTTCGACGTTCATGATCGTCTCGGGCGGGGTGAACATCTACCCGCAGGAGGTGGAGAACCTTCTGGTCATGCACCCCAAGCTCGTTGACGCTGCCGTCTTCGGCGTCCCGAACGACGAGTTCGGTGAGGAGGTCAAGGCCGTGGTGCAACCGGTCGATGGCGTCGAGGCCGGGCCCGCACTGGAAGCCGAGCTCATCGAGTACTGCAGGGCCAATCTCGCCACCTACAAGTGCCCGCGCACGATCGAGTTCGACCCCGAATTGCCACGGGACCCCAACGGCAAGCTGTACAAACGCCGTATTCGCGAGCGCTACTGGCAGGGCCGGTCGTCACGAATCCTGTGACGTCGTTTACGCCGAAACGGACGTTTGGGCGAGAAAGTGCGAGTGGAACGCGCTATTTTGTCGATCTCGACGAGCCTAGTCCAGCGAGAAATCGATTACGCCGCGGATGATTTCGCCGTTCAGTAGGTCGTGGTAGCCGTCGTTGATGTCGTCGAGCGCATACCGCCTGGTGATCATCTCGTCGAGTTGCAGCAGGCCGGCCTCGTACAGCCGGGCGAAGCGCGGGACGTCGACCCTGGCGTTGCAGGACCCGTAGACGGTGCCGACGATGTTCTTGTTCCACAGGATGAACTCCTGCAGGTTGATCGCGATGGAACTCGTTGTCTGCTTGGTCATCCCGGTCAGCACGCACGTGCCGCCCTTGCGCGTCAGGCCGAGCGCCGCCTGGACGTCGTCCTCTGCGATCAGAGACGGCGAGACGACGACGCTGTCGGCCATCACCCCGAGGGTCAGATCACGCAGCACCTCTGCCGCTTCGTCGGTGTTCGAGGCGACATGGGTCGCGCCGAACTTAAGTGCGGATTTCTGTTTGAACTCAACAGGATCGACCGCGATGATCTGCGCGGCACCGTTGATGCGGGCACCCTGGATCGCTGCGGTGCCGATGCCGCCCGCGCCGATGACGACGACGGTGTCGCCGGTGTGCACCTTGGCGCGGTTCTCCGCCGAGCCGTACCCAGTCGGCACCGCGCACGACAGCAGGGCGATCGGTACCAGGGGCAGGTGCGGGTCGACCTTGACAATCGAGTTCGTCGAAACGACAGTGTGTTTCGCGAACGCGCCGACCTTGGAGAGGTGACCGAGATCGCGGCCGTCGGCGGTGTGGTGCCGAAAGGTCCCGTCCGTCGGCATTCCGGGGACCAGCACCTGCGCACCCATGTCGCAGATGTACTCCATTCCCGAGTTGCACCACCGGCACTGGCCGCACACCGCGACGAAAGACGTCACGACGTGGTCTCCCGGCGCGAATTCTGTGACGCCCTCGCCGACCTCGACCACCACTCCCGAGCCTTCGTGGCCGCCGATCATCGGGAACATCGAGGGCAGTCCGAACGCCTTCATCACCTCGTTGCGTGCGGACATGTCGCCGTTGAGGATGTGCTCGTCGGAGTGGCACATGCCCGCCGCCGCCATCTCGAGCAGAACCTCGCCCGCGCGTGGCGGATCGAGCTCGAAGTCTTCGACCGACCACGGGCCGCCCACATCGTGCAGGATCGCCGCGCGGCTTTTCATGCGACGGGCCGGAAGGTCACGGGCAGGTGCTTGGGCGAGCGGAACGGCATACCAACGATTTTGGTGTCGTCGTCGGGCAGCAGCTGGATGTCGGTCACGCGGTCGAAGAGGCTGTTCAGCATCGCCCGCGTTTCGACCCGGGCCAGGTGCATGCCAAGGCAGCTGTGCAGACCGCCCGCGAACGAGATATGCGCGCGCCGCGGTCGATGGATATCGAACGAGCCCGCATCGGTCCATCGTGTCTCGTCGCGGTTCGCCGAGCCGATGCACAGGTTGACCTGGGCGCCTGCCGGGATCGGCACGCCGTGTATCTCCACGTCCTGGTTCGTGTTCCGCGGAACCATGACCAGCGGCGTCTCGTAGCGCAGTCCCTCTTCGATGGCCGCGGGAATGAGGTCGCGGTCGCGCTGCAGCGCGTCAAGCTGCTCGGGATGGGTCAGCAACAGGTAGAGCAGGTTGCTCGACGACCTATAGGTGGTTTCGAGCCCCGCGGGCAGGAGCAACCGCAGAAACGAAATGATCGCCTCGTCCGTGAGCTTCTCGCCGTCGATCTCCGCCGAGACAAGATCGCCGATGATGTCCTCGGTCATATTGCTGCGTCGCTGGTCGACCTGATCCTGGAAGTAGGTGCCCAGTTCGACCGACGCCGTCAGCCCAGCCTCGATGTTCTCCGTGATCGAGATGAGGTCCAGCGACAGTCGACGGAACAGCTCGAGATCGTCCTGTGGCAGGCCGAGGAGTGCCGCGGTGACGCGGGTGGGGAACTCGAACGTGATCGCCTTGATCAGGTCGGCCTCGCCGTCGTTCTTGATCTCCTCGACCAGCTGATCGCAGACCGGGTCGATCACCTCGGGCTCCCACTGCGTGAGTGCGCTCTGCCGGAACGCCTTGGCGACCAGGCTGCGGTGGTCGTGATGCTGCTTGCCGTGCATTCCCAGGATCGTCGGGCCGAATACCAGTCCGATCGTCTGGTTGTACATCTCCGAGCCGTACACGTCGTCGTCGCGGAAGGCCGCGAACACGCTCTCGAAGTCGAAGAGTGTCCATTCGTCGGCGCTGGAGAGCTCGGGAGGCATCATCTCGTGGGTCATGAGCGTCCCGCGCCACACCGGCTCGGTCCTGCGCATGTATCCGAAGAAGCCGTAGGGATCGGTCGCCAAGTCGGGAGCGTTCGGTTGCTCTTGCGAATCGGTGCGCAGCGTCACACTTGCCTCCCGGCGGCAGCGTCTAGCGGGTCGTTCGCTCTATCTTTACTATTTTAGTATTCTAGGTCAAGGAAAACTGAAGGGACGTGGATGCAACGCCGTCCGGTCTGTGCGATCGAGGACCTGCCCCCGGGAAGCATGAAGCTGGTGCAGGCCGGAAAATTCGGCGTGGGCGTCTACAACATCGACGGCTCGCTGTATGCGATCGCCAACTACTGCTCACATGAGGGCGCTCCATTGTGTGCCGGCTACGTCGGCGGCGCGAACGAATACGCACCCGACGAGCCAGACCAAGTGCGACACGCACGCGAAGGTCGGATCGCGCGTTGCCCGTGGCACCAGTGGGAGTTCGACATCACCACCGGCGTGAACCTCGCGGACCCTCGCAAGCGGGTCCGCACCTACGAGGTGGACATCAGCGACGGGCAGGTGTACCTCATCGCATGAACACCCCAGTCATCGACGCGAACGTCCAGCCGAATTTCCGCTACAACTCGGAGATCCGGCGCTATCTGTCGCCCGCGCACAAGCTGCGCGCGATACCGGACGTCGAGCAGCAGTGGTATCAGGCGCCGGGCGGTGACTACCGCCAGGACCTGTACGGCGACGGCTACCCGGGCTCCGACCCGGATAGCGTGGCCCGTCACCTGTTCGACGAGGGCGGGGTCGGCTACGCAATCCTCAACCCGCTGACGCGCGGCAACATCGCCGACTATCTACTCAACAGCCGGATCTGCGCGGCGGTCAACGACTGGCAGCTCGACCGCTGGCTGGAGCCCGATGCCACCGGACGCTTCCGCGGCACGATCCGGGTCAATCCCGAAGACGCCAAGGGCGCGGTCGCCGAGATCGAACGGCTGGCCGACCACCCGAAGATGGTGCAGGTCGGTGTTCCGATGCAGTCGCGGGAGCCCTACGGCAAGCCGATGTTCGAGCC
Source organism: uncultured Actinomycetota bacterium (assembly GCA_963801575.1). Lineage (GTDB taxonomy): Bacteria > Actinomycetota > Actinomycetes > Mycobacteriales > Mycobacteriaceae > Mycobacterium. The sequence continues at coordinate 21,712 of CAWDFT010000019.1, read as the reverse complement.
GATCTGGGAAGCGGCCGCCGCGCACGGCCTGCCGGTGGCGGTACGCATCAACGGGGGCAACGGTGTCGACCACGCGCCTACCTTCGCGGGCCACGCCGACACCTACCCCGGCTACGCGGCGTTCATGCCGTTGAACTCGTTCGTCCATCTGGCGACGCTGATCATCGAGGGGATGTTCGGCAGGCACCCGGATCTGCGGTTCGTATTCGCCGACGGCGGCTACGACCTGCTCACTCCGCTGATGTGGCGGCTCGACACGTTCTGGATGTCGATGCGGGACCAAACCCCTTGGGTCGACCGGTATCCGAGCGAATACCTGCCCGACCATGTGCGGTTCTGCTCATCGGCGTTGGACGGATCGACCGACGAAAGCCAGGCCGAACGGTGGCTGGACTTCACCGACAAGGCGGACCTGCTCATGTACGGATCGAGCTACCCGCACTGGTCGACCTCGAGCCCGGGTGCCGTGGTCGCGGGCCTGAACGGCGCGCAGCGGGAAAAGGTGCTGTGGCGCAATGCAAGTGACCTGTACCGGGTAGCAGTCGAAGTAGAAGGAAGTCTGACATGACGACGATCGAACACGCGAAGGAAGACGTCGCCCAGGACATCGCGGTGACGCTCGTCGACACCGACGTACACCCGTTGCCGGTGTCCGGTGAAGTGCTGAAGTCCTACGCGCCGGCGGAGTGGAAGGACAGACTGTGGCCGACCGGAAACGCGGTCACGCCCACCTCGCACTTCTACGACACGCCGGACTCGTACAAGACGAACTCGCTGCGCGTCGACGCCAGCCCCCCAGGAGGTGGTGTCGCAGGCAGCGACCCCGACTTCGCCACCAAGCAACTGCTGGTCGACGCCGGGGTGAGCATTGCGGTGCTGGAGCCGATGTGCGACGCCCAGCTGCCGCAGGCCGAACACGTGCTGAAGGCCACCTACAACGACTGGCTCGCCGACGTCTGGCTCGGTGAGAACAACTGGCACGGACGCTGGCGCGGCGCAATCAGTGTCACCGCACAGGACCCGGAGCAGGCCGCACGGGAGATCGAGCGGTGGGCCGGACACCCCTACATGGCCGAGGTCCTGATGACACCGCAGACCCGCGGAATCCCCTTCGGCAGCCCGCATTTCGATCCGCTCTACAAAGCCGCTGCGCGCAACGGCCTTCCGGTCGCCACCCACCTGATGGGGCAGACGCCGTTCGAACTGATTCCGATCTATCCGGTCGGCAACCCGGCGCACTGGCACGACTTCTTCGCGTCGTGGCCACTGCTCTATGTGTCGCACCTGATGAGCCTGGTGTTCGACGGCGCATTCGACCGGCACCCCGAGCTGCGGGTGGTATTCGTCGAGGGCGGCTTCACGTGGGCGATGCCCGTGATGTCGCGCATGGACCGGATCTGGGAGCACCGCAAGGCCGATCTGCCGCACGTGCGACGCCGACCGTCCGAGTATGTGCGCGAACACGTGCGGTTCACCACGCAGCCGCTCGAGGAGGTCAACGTCGGCGTGTACCGGGAGTACATCGAAATGATGGACCTCGGCGACAACATCATGTTCTCCACGGACTACCCGCACTGGAGCTACGACGCACCGGACTGGGCGATCAGGCGGTTCCCCGCCGACCAGCGCGAGCGGATCATGCGCGGCAACGCCACCGCACTGTACGGGCTGCCGTCGACGGTCAAGGCACTCCGGAGAGAACGGCCGGGCGCCGGTGACGCCGCGATCTGACGACAACGCCGTTGAGTCAGCGCTGATCGATCTGGTTCGCGACTACGACAAGCATTGGTCCGGACTGGATTTCGTCGGGCTGGCCGATCTCTGGGAGCATGACGAACCTCAACCGATCTATGTCGGTGACGAGTACGCGGCACCGCTGATCGGCAACGACGAACTGGACCGGCACTTGGCCCGGGTCGCAAGCAGGCTCAAAGGCGGCGTCCGTGTCGTCGACACTGCACGAGTTCGACGTGGTCGACGACACCGTCGTACGTGCCTTGCTGCTCAGTCGGTGGCGTCTGACCGGCAGGGACTCAGACGTCGAACGGACGGGCGCCAGCTGGGTATCCTGGCTGCTGGTCTCGCGAGGGGGGCATTACCGGATCTTTCATCAGATGGAGTCGCAGGTCTACTTGACGGAAGACGAAGGGGCGTAATGGAACTGAATGTGCGGCCGGTGCCGATACCCGACCCTGTGACCCAGTTCTTCTGGGACAGCGCCAAACAGGGCAAGCTGTCGGTGCAGGGATTCGAGGGCACCGACATCCTGCAGCACCCGCCCAGCCCGGTGCCCGAAGTGCCCGGCGGGGCGGAAGGTACACCCGTCGCCGTCGAGGTGAGCGGGCGCGGCACCCTGTTCGCGTTCACGATCCTGCACCAACCGTTCCATCCCGGATTCGTCGACGCCGTGCCGATGATCATCGGTCTCACCGAACTCGACGACGCCCCGGGCGTGCGGATACTGACCAACATCGTGGAAGCCGATCCGGCCGAGCTGCGGTGCGGGCTGCCGATGGAGGTGGTCTTCGAACAACGAGAAGAGTTCGCGCTACCGCAGTTCCGCCCCCGCCGCGACTGATTGTGCGATTTCGGCGCGAAAACGTGCGCTCAGCGCTAGACCGAAGTTACGGCGGCCGGAATGGGTGGATCCCGGGGTTGACCTGGGGATTCGCTGATTGGCTGGGGTGGTTGTTGTGGCTACGCGGCGGCGGTGAGTGGTATCGGGGTGTCGAGCAGGTCGAAGGCGCGGCGTTGGTCGGGGGTGGGGTCGGCGAGTACGGGCACCTCGATGCTGGTGTGGTGGTAGCGGATCTGGTTGCGAGTGAGGGTGGCCAGGTGGTCGAGCAGGCCGTGGAAGCTGCGCAGCGGGTTGCCGTCGGCGTCGTGCTTGCGGGAGGCCTTGGCATCGCTTCGGCGTGGAGCGCTGCGCGGGCGGCGACGGGGTTGTCGCGTTGGGGTGGGTGTTCGTCGGTGAATGTCATTGGCGCCCAGGCCTTGCGTAGGTGCCAGATGAGGTAGCAGGCGAGCAGGCAGATCAGCACGTGGGCTTTGACGCGGTCGTCGAGGCGGTGGTGGATGGGTCGCAGGTCCAGGTCGTCGGCCTTGATGATGCGGAAGTCGCGTTCGACGTTGGCCAGGTTCTTGTAGCTTTGCACCACCGCGGCGGGGTCGAGGGTGTCGGCGTCGACGCTGGTGCGTAGCACGTAGATGCCGTCGCAGGGCGGCTTCGGCGTCGATGCTGGCCGTGGTCGCGACGGTTGGCGAGGGCTGGTGTCGGTGATGGTGGTGTCGAAGTGCTTGCCCATCTTGTGTTTGTCGATCACCTTGCCGACCGCGACGCCGATCGCGTCGGCGCCCGACCAGGGTGCCGCGGCGTCGACTCGGTCGGCGACGAGCGGCCAGCAGTTGCTCGGTCGCGGCCAGCAGCTCGTCGCGTTTGCGGGTGCGCTCGGCCGCCAGCGCTGGGTTGCGGCAGGCGATCAGCCGTTCGCCGGGGTAGTCGGGGTGGGCGATCTCGGCCAGGTCCTGAGCGTCGAACAGGCTCATCTGCAGCGGCCCGTCGTCGCGGGCGAGGTTGGCGATCGCGGGCGCGCGCAGCGCGGTGATCCACCCGAAATCGGTTGCGGTGTCGGGGTCGTCGTTGAGTTCGCGCAGCGCGTCGATGCGCGCGGAGGTGATCATGCCGCGATCGCCCACCAGCACCAGCTGCTGGATCCCGAGCTCGTCACGGATGGCCGTGACGATCTCGGTGAACGCGTCGGGGTCGGCGGTGTTGCCGGGAAACACCCGCACCGCGACCGGGCGGCCCGCCGGGTCGGTGAGCACCCCGTACTCGATCTGCTCGCAGCCCTTCTTGCCGTCGCGGGAGTAGCCGCGCGCGGCCAGCGCGCAGCACCGCCCGGTCACCCACGCCGAGGTCAGGTCGAACAACGCCATCCGGCCCGGATTCACCTCCGGGGCAAGGTGTTTGGCGGCGAGCTTGCGCTCGATCTTCGTCCTGCCGCTCGGCCAGCCAGTCCATCGCGGCGTAGACCTCGTCGGTGCACGCGTCGGCCACGCCCAGATCCACCCCGAGCGTGGTGTCGGGCCACCAGGCCAGCGTGGACAGTTTCGACTTCGGCCGCAGCACCCGTGAGACGATCAGCGCGACAACGATGAATCGCGCCGAAATCGCTACTTGGCGGACCGGCGCTCGACCTCCAGCGGCACCACCGGTGCCCGTGCCGACGGTCCGCGCGTGATGGCGTGCAGCCTGATCTCCGGCAGGTCGACCGACGGGTCGAGGGTGTCCAGCCACGCCACCGCGTCGGCCACGTCGGCGGCCCGTATCGCGTACATCTCGAACGGCACGTCGGCCAGCATGTCGGTCTCGACCGGCCCCGGCGTCACGATGTGGACGTTGATGCCGTCACGGTCGACCTCCTGGGCCAACGCGCCCGCGAACGCGTTCATGCCCGCCTTCGACGCCGAGTACGCCGTCCTGCGCCCGCATCGGCTCGTGGGCGGCCGACGACGAGATGAACACGAAGCGCGAACCCGCCTTCATCCGCGGCAGCGCCGCCGAGGTGACGACGAAACACGAGTCCAGATTGGCCGAGATCGTCGTCCGCCATTGCTCGAAAGTCTGCTTGCGGGCGTATGTTCCGCCGAGGATTCCCGACGCGTGCACGAGCAGGTCGATCTCGCCGGCCGCCTCCACTGCCGGTGCGAACTTCTCCGGATCGGTGGCGTCGGCGACGACATAGCGAGCACCGATGGCCTCGGCCGTTGCGCGCAGGGGCTCCTCGCGCCGCGCGGTGAGGATCACGTCGTAGCCGAGTTCAGCGAGCTTGCGGCCGCACTCCTTGCCGATGCCGCCGCTGCCACCGGTGATCAATGCGTTACGCACACAGCACCTTTCAGCGCTGGCGGCGGGCCAACGCTTGCGGCGAGAGGGCCACGATCCGCTGCTCGGGATCGCCCGCGCTGAAGTACGTCTGGGTGTCGGCGATATGGCGGGCTGCCAGCTTGCGTGCACGGTCCGCGTCACCGGCATCGATCGCATCGGTCAGCTTGGTGTGGACGGTCAATGCGATGCGGCGTTTGCTCATCGACGGGTAATCGCCCCGTGCCGCGGTTTCCTTGGCCCACCAGTTCAAGTGACCGGTCCAGAGCGTCTCCAGGCTGCCGACCACCGCGATCATCGTGTGGTTGCCGCAGCCGCGGACGACCTCGTCGTGGAACTGGCCACCGATCTCGGTGAACTGGGCGCCGTCCTCGATGTGCTCGGCCATCGACTCGTTGATCTCTTTGAGCTTGGGGATGAGTGTCTCCCCGCGGTCGGGGCGCCGCGCGGCGAGGGCCGCGCACATCGGCTCGAGTTCCTGGAGCGCGGTGCCCAGATCCGTCAGCGGCACGGTGTCGCTCTGCAGCAGCAGGCCCAGCATGTAGGCCGCGCTGGCTTTCGCGGGCGCATGCACGACAGCACCGCCCCGGTTGCCTCGGCGGACCGATACCAGGCCCTCGGTTTCGAGAATTCGCAAGGCTTCCCGCAGGGACACCAGGCTGACGTTGAACTGCTCGACGAGCACTTCCTGACGGGGCAGGAGGTCACCGTCGGTCAGCTCACCGTCGATGATCTGCCGGCGAAGCTCGTCGGCGACGATCTCGGCCGTCCTGCGTGCCCCGAGCCGGCGTCGTGCCTCGGGGCCGATTCCCAATGTTGTCATTGCCTGGCAATGTTAACAGCGAAAGGGGCGCTACCAGGGGTCTACGGGGTCGCTATCCGACAAAAGTTACTAAGATGGCAAAGAAACCACCCCGGGAGGTTTGTGCGCGTGAGCGACGGAGCTCGCTACTCCGCTCTGCGATCTGCGCGTCGTGGAGGTCAGCGACCGGATCGCGGGCAGTTACTGCGGCAAGTTGCTGGTCGACGCCGGTGCCGACGTGGTGAAGGTCGAGCCCGCGGCGGGAGATCCGTTGCGCCGCTTCACTGCGACCGGTGCCGAGCCACCCTCGGACGCCGATGCGCCGCTGTTCAGCTACCTCAACGCCGGGAAGCGCAGCGTGACAACTCTTTCCGACGACCTGCTGGCCGGCGCCGACATCGTGGTGGTGACCGCGAACCGGACCGCCGCTGCCGAACGAGGAGTCGATCCGCAGCGGTTGCTGCAGGCCAGGGCGGACTGCATCGTCGTCACGATCTCCGACTTCGGCTGGACCGGTCCGTGGTCGGAGCGTCCGGCGACGGAGTTCACCCTGCAGGCCGACGCAGGCTGTACCGGATTCCGCGGTGACCCGGCAGGCCCGCCCCTCTCGATCGGCGGCGAGCTGGGGGAGTACATGGGCGGAGTCTGGGCCGCCTACGGGGCGCTGGCGCTGCATCGTCGCGTCGCCGACGGCGGTCCCGGAGGGCACCTCGACATGTCCATGCTCGAGGCGATCACGTTGATGCAGAGCGGCGAATGGCTGCACTCACAGCTGCTGGGGGTGCCACCCATCAAACGCTCGGTCGAGGTGCCGTCGATCGAGCCCGCCAAGGACGGCTACGTCGGCATCAGCATGGTGACGGGGCAGCAGTGGCTGGACTTCGCCGCGATGGTGGACTGCCCCGAGTTCACCGAGATCCCCCAACTGCGGTTCCAAATCGGGCGATGGGACTACCGCGACTGGATCCGCGAGCGGACCGACCCGTGGATGCGCGAGCGCACCGTCGAGGAGATCGTCGAGCTCGGACAGCTGTTCCGGTTGCCGCTGGCCCCGCTCGGCAACGGCTCGACGATTCCGCAGATGGATCACCTGGTGACGCGTGGTGTGTACGTCGACAACCCCGCGGGCTTCCGGCAACCGCGCGCGCCGTGGCTGATGTCGGTAGCCCGGCCTGCACCGGTGCGCAAGGCGCCCACCGTTGGTGATGCCGACGACGAGTCCGTCTGGGAGCCACGGGAATCGGTGCCCGCGCGGCAGCCAGAGAGTCCGCCGCTCGCCGGTGTGAAGATCGTCGATTTCACGGCGTTCTGGGCCGGGCCGGCGGCGACGCATTCGCTGGCGGCGTTCGGGGCGGAGGTCATCAAGATCGAGTCGATCCAGCGTCCTGACGGCATCCGCTACTCGGGTGGGATGCGCTCCGACGTCGATGACTGGTGGGAGTACGGCTGGGTGTTCCACGCGATGAACACCAACAAGCGGTCGGTCACGCTCGATCTGCAGTCCGAGGACGGCATCCGGCTGGTCAAGGAACTGGTCAGCCAGGCCGACGTGGTCATCGAAAACTTCTCCCCACGGGTGATGGAGCAGTTCGGACTCGGCGCCGACGCGTTGCTCGAACTCAATCCCCGGGTTGTGGTGGCGCGGATGCCCGCGTTCGGACTGACCGGCCCGTGGCGGGACCGGGTCGGCTTCGCACCGACGATGGAGCAGATCGCCGGTCTGGCCTGGGTGACCGGCCTGCCAGATGGGACTCCGGTCGCGCCGCGCGGCGCCTGCGATCCACTCGCCGGGGCGCATGCTGCGTTTACCGTCCTCGCGGCGCTGGAGTTCGCCGACCGCACGGGCCGGGGCCAGCTCGTCGAGGTGCCGATGATCGAGACCGTGCTCAACGTGACTGCCGTGCAGACAATGGAATTCGAGGTTTTTGGGACGGTGATGAAGCGGCGGGGCAATCGCGGGCATGGCGTCGCACTGCAGGACATCTACCGGTGCGCGGGGGAAGACAACTGGATAGCAGTCAGCATACGTACCGACGACGGCCTCTCCACCCTGGCCGAACTCATCGGCGGTCGGGGCATCGATATCGAGGAGTGGCTGGCCACGCAGGATGTCCACGTGGTCGTGGAAAGACTTGCAAATGCGGGCATTCCGGCGGCAATCGTGATATCGCCGTCCCTGGTCACCGAGAACCCGCAACTGGCGCACCGCGGCTTCTTCGAGCGCCTCGAGCATCCGCGAACCGGGCCCGGCCTGTACCCGTGCCCGCCGTTCACCCGGCTCGACGGCGCCGAGAAGTGGCTGCTTCGCACGCCGCCGACGCTGGGACAGCACAACAGCGAGGTGTTGACCGAGCTGTGTGGGCTGACCGAGGCCGATCTAGACCGGCTTGCCGCCGCGGATGTCATCGGCACCCGCCCAAACGGGGTTGTCGAAAGCGCCAGCTAGCGGAGCGTCAGTGTTATCGCCATCTCGTCGTAGATCGACATGTTGTTGGTCAGGTTGGGGAAGGCGACCTTCGGCGGCCCGAGGCTGATGTCGTCTGCGCGACACAGCAATTCATCTAGCACCGCACGGATCTCGGCGCGGGCCAGCATCGCGCCCAGACAGTGGTGCGGTCCACCGCCTCCGAATGCGACATGCGGGTTGTCGGCGCGGCCGATGTCGAAGGTGAACGGGTTGTCGAAAACCTCTTCGTCGCGATTCGCGGAGCGCAACATCGCCACCACCCGATCGCCCTTCGGGATGGTGATACCGTCCATCTCCACGTCGACCTTCGTGCTGCGCGTCCAGAATGCGACCGGCGAGGACCAGCGCAGCACCTCTTCGACGGCGCTCGACCGGATCGCCTCGTCGGCGCGGTACCGCTCGATCTCGCCGGGATTGGCGACGAACGCCTGTAGCCCGGAGGCCAATGCGTTCTTCGTGGTGTCACTGCCGGCGAAGGCGATCACGAAAAAGAAGATCTCCAGTTCGTGGGTGGGTATCGACAACTTCTCGCCGTTCTCGTCGGTGACGACCGCCGAGGTCAGCGTGCTCCAGATGTCATCGGCCGGATTTCGCCGCTTCTCCGCGGTGAGCTCGAGCGCATAGCCGAAGATCTTGGCGAAGAGTTCGAGATGCTCCTGTTCGGTCAGCCGCGAGTCGGGTGAATTGGCCTTCAGAATGCGATCAAACGTGTCGAAGATCTCCGGCCGGTCCTCGTCGGGGATGCCGATGATGTCGCCGATGACCGACATCGGCAAGACGTCAGCGACGTCTTCGATCCAGTCGCCGCCGCCCGCCGCGAGCAGCCGGTCGATCATCGCGGCGGCGCGAGTGCGGATGCCCTCCTCGAGCTTGCTGATGGCCTTCGGAGTGAACGCGTGCGACATCACCCGTCGCCGCTTGAGCAGATCGGGTGGATCCATGTTGATGATGGTCGGGGCCGATCCGACCACGCCCACTCCCTGGATGAGCGGGCCGTCAGCGGCGGTGAAGGAGTCGGTGTCGCGGTGGATGCGTAGCGCATGCCGGTGCTTGGTGGCCATCCAGAAGTCCCGGTGGACGGTCTTGGCCACGCCGTCGGTGAGCTCGTGGTGAAAGAGCGGCCGCTCGCGGCGTAGCTCGGTGAAGAGATCGTCGGGAAAACCGTTCCGCCACAACGCGGAATCCGACAAATCGACTGGCGTGGTCGTGGGCATGCGGGCTCCTGGTTTGGCTGTCCTTGACCTAGAATGCTTAAAATAGTAACAATAGACGATGGACAGGGTCTGACCTGCCCTGATTGTGCGCGCGGACGGAGTAGGCATGACGGAGACGATTTCTGACTCGACGGTCGACCCGTCGGAGCGCGAATTCGGGCCCAGCGGGATCAGCCTGTCGAAATACCGGTTCCCGACCGGCTGGTTCATCGTCGGCTTCGCCTCCGAGTTGGCCCCCGGTCAGGTCAAGCGCGCCCACTACTTCGGCGAAGAATTGGTGATCTTCCGCACCAAGTCCGGAACGGTCAACGTACTCGACGCCTACTGCCAGCATCTCGGCGCGAACATGGGCGTCGGTGGCACCGTCGAGGGTGAGCACATCGTCTGCCCGTGGCACGGCTGGGAGTGGCGGGGCGACGGCACCAACGCGCTGATCCCCTACAGCAAGATCGGCTGCAAGCAGAACGTGAAGATCAAATCCTACTTCGCACAGGAGTGGTACGGATTCATCGTGGTGTGGCACGAGCGTCATGGCCGCGCCCCCTACTGGCAGCCGCCGGTGCTACCGGAGCTCGAAACCGACGACTACTACCCGCTTCACCCACACTCGCGGATGGTGAACCGGGTCAAGGTACATGCACAGATGATCATCGAGAACGCGGCCGACCCGTACCATGTGCAATTCGTCCACAAGGCCGACAGTGCCGCCAACACGACGTCGTTCGACGTCGACGGCTATCACCTGCATGCGACGGTGACCGCCAATTTCGGCGGTGGGCGAGCGAAGACGTGGCTGACGCCGGACGGACCCGTAGACGCCAACATCATCTACGACAATTACTCGCTGGGGCTCGGTATCGTGCGGTTCCCCAAGGAACTGGTCGCAACCATCGAGGTGACGGGCCAGACACCGGTCGACGAGGACTACACCGACTACTTCTATACGCAGGCGTCGGTTCGCGAACCCGGCGACACCGGCGACGTGCCCGGCGGGCGTGCGGCGAAGTTCCTGCAGCTTCAGCAGGAAGTCATCAAACAGGACTTTTTCACCTGGGAGAACATGAAGTACCTCGAGAAGCCCAACTTGGCGCCGGAGGAGGCCCGTGACTACGCCGCGCTGCGGCGATGGGCGCATCGCTTCTATCCCGACACCGAGCCGTCGCCGGACGATTTCGGGTACACCGCCGACGGCGACCCGGACCCGGCGGCAGCGAGTGCCTGAAGCCCGCCGGCCGGGTGGGCCGATCGGCCCATCGCAGTTCGGTGTCGAAAGCTTCACGGTCCCAGCGGTGCTGGACCGGCGCGCTGAGCAGTTCGGTGACCGCGTGCTGATGTCCATCGCCGGGACTCCGGTGACGTTCGAGCAGATGAGGGATCGATCCTGCGCCGCCGCGAACGTGTTGACCGACATGGGCGTTGGCCGGGGAGACACCGTCGCTCTGTTCACGGCGACATGCCCCGAGTGGGTGTACCTCTGGCTCGGTGCGGCGCGAATCGGAGCGGTGACCGCCGCGGTGAACATCGCCAACAAGGACGACTTTCTCGTGCACGCACTGCGGCTGTCGCGCGCCAAGGTGGTGATTGCCGACGCCGAACGGCATCCTCGCCTGCGCGAGGTGGTCGACCGGGTCAAAACGGTGAAATTGGTTCTGGTCAGCGGAGATTCGCTGTCCGACATGTTGGCGGGCGCATCCAGCAGCCCACCGGAAACCGCACCGAGCGAACCCGGGGAACTGGCGGCGCTGTTCTTCACGTCGGGCACGACCGGACCCTCGAAAGCGGTCGCAACGACCTGGCACTATCTGTTCTCCGCGGCTGCCGGGGTGGCAGCAGCCTGGGAACTCGAGGCGGGCGACGTGGTGTGGAGTGCCATGCCGTTGTTCCACCTCAGCGCCGCACCGTCGGTGTTGGCGCCGATGCTCGTCGGCGGGACGACGGTGCTGTCGGCGGCCTTCCGGCCTAGTGAGGTGTGGGACGAGGTGCGCGCCTGCGGCGCAGCGGGTTTCGCGGGAGCCGGTGCAATGGTGTCGATGCTCTGGAACCAGCCGTCGAATCCACGCGACGCGCAGCTTCCGCTGAGATTCATCTCGGCGGCACCGATCTCGGCCGACATGTACCGCAAGATCGAGCAGCGGTACGGCGCCAGGATCGTGACGATGTACGGTATGACCGAAGCCTTTCCGATCGCGTTCAAGAGCGTCTCCGAAGAGGGCGTCCCTGGAACGTCGGGACAGGTGAATGCCGCGTTCGATATGCGGATCGTCGACAGCGACGGACAACCACTGCCCACGGGTGCCGTCGGCGAGATCACCTGCAGGCCGAAGGCGGCCCACGTGATGAGCGACGGTTACGTCGATGCCACCGCGGCCGACTCGCGGCTGACGATCACGCCCCACGAGGAATGGTTCCGCACAGGCGATCTCGGCTCCCTCGACGAGGACGGCAACCTGACGTATGTCGATCGAGTGAAGGACTCGCTGCGGCGGCGCGGCGAGAACGTGTCGTCGGTGGAAGTGGAGACCACGGTCATGCGCCACCCTGCGGTGCTCGAGGCGGCCGCCGTGGCGATACCCAGCGATCTCGGCGAGGACGACATCCTCGTCGTCGTCACGGTGGCACCGGACGCGGGCCTGGACTACGCCGAGCTGTTGGATTTCTGTTCGGCCCGGATGCCGTACTTCTGTGTTCCCCGGTATCTGGAAGTGCTCGACGACATACCGAAAAACGTGATCGGGCGGGTTCGCAAGGACCTGCTGCGCAAGAGGGGTCTCGGCGCGGGCGCGTGGGACCGGGAACAACACGGCTACATCCTGAGTCGCTAGACGGGAGAAGAAGAATGACGATGAGCTACCAGCAGGAGTTCGTGCTGAACGGCGTTGCCGGGCGCGCGGCGATCCTCAACCTGACCGCACGGCACAACCGGTTGTTCTCTGCAGGCGATCTCGGCGGCTGGATCGCGACGTTCCGGCACGCGGGCGCTACCTTCATCCGCGCGGGGGAGACGTACACCGATCTGCGCGAAGCGTTCGACGGCGGCAGCGGGCAGCGACTTGTCACCGTCGACCACGAGATCGATGTCGACGGCGTCGATGCCACCCAGCGCTGCGTCGCGCTGCTGTTCGTCGGAACCGAACTTCGCGCCACCGGCGTCTATCAGGACAAGCTCATCTACGAGCGGGGCGGGTGGTACTTCACATCGCGCAAGCTCGACTGGGATGTCGTGCCGAGTAAAGCCGCGCTACCGGTATGAGCCGGTGACTGCGGGCATCCGCTACGAGTTCGCGTTCGGCACATACGAGGACGCGTTGCGGATGGTCGGCGTGCGCAGCGAACCGCGGTACGCGGGAACCGCGGTCAGTGCGGCGCGCATCCAGCACTTCGCCTCGATGGTGCAGGACGGCAACCCGTCCTACTGGGACGCCGAATTCGCAACCGAGGTCTGGGGCGGACTGGTCGCGCCACCCGCGATGCTGATGGGCTGGCTCATCCCACCGCCGTGGCTGCCGAACGGAGAACGACCGGTTCCGTCGATCGCGATCCGCGTCCCCCTGCCCGGCACCACGTTCATCAACGCGTCCAACGACGTCGAGCTCATTACGCCGATCCTCGAGGGCGACCGCCTCAGCGTCGTCGAAGAAGTGGTCTCGGTATCACCGGAGAAGCGAACCCGCGTCGGCACCGGACATTTCGTCGAGACCTGCGACAGCTACTACCGCGAAGACGGCGCCCTGGTCGCGACGAACCGAAACACCCTGTTCCGTTTCACCCCTGCGGAGTCGCCATGAAGTCGTACCGTAGGCTGGCGTACAGCGAGGTCACTGTGCCGACAGAGCTTGCGGAGGTTGTCGACGAGATCAGCTATCAGCGCGTGGTGATGAACCCGGGAGCAACCTGGGATTACTTCCCGGGTCACTACGATCCGCGCTACGCCGAAAACCACGGGCACCCAACGATTTTCGTCAACACCATGCACCTCGCGGGATTCATCGACCGGATCGCCACCGACTGGGCCGGCCCATACAGTCGCGTGGTGCGGCGCAAGGTGTCGATGGTCGGTTCCGTGTACGCGGGCGATTCCATGGTCGGCCGCGGCCGGGTGGTCGACAAGCGATGCGACGACTCCGGAGGCACAACGAAATACCTTGTGGACCTCGAGATCGCGATCTTCAACCAGCGCGACGAACTGTGCTGCCCTGCGGAAGTGACCCTCGAGCTGTCAGTCTGACCCAGGCAGCTTCCCCATCGTCACCGTCGACTGCACCTCGACGTACTCCGAGAGCCCTTCGGCGCCGAACTCGCGACCGATGCCGGACTGCTTGAATCCGCCGAACGGAGCACTGGTGTCGAGCTGGTACATGTTGATGCCATAGGTGCCGGTGCGAATCGCGGCGGCGATCTCCAGGCCGTGCGCGACATCGGCCGTCCAGACCGATCCGGCCAGCCCGTAGTCGCTGTCGTTGGCGATGCGGATCGCATCGGTTTCGTCGGTGTAGCGCAGCACCGTCAGCACCGGGCCGAAGATCTCCTCGCGGGCAATCCGCATCTCGTTCGTCGCGTCCGCGAACAACGTCGGCCTGACGTACCAGCCCCGGTCGTACGGTTTGTCGATGCCGCCCACAACGATTCGGGCGCCTTCGTCGATGCCGGACTGGATGTAGCCCTGCACTCGATGCTGCTGTCGCTGTGCGACAAGCGGTCCGATATCGGTCGCCTCGTCGGCGGGATCGCCGACCGCAAGACCGGACATCATCTCGGCGAGCGCATCGACGACCTCGTCGTGCCTGCGCTCGCTGACCAGGATCCGGGTCTGCGCCACGCACGCCTGGCCGTTGTTCATCAGGCTCGCCGTCTTCAGGTGCCTGACGGTGTGGTCGATGTCGGCGTCGTCGAGGATGATCGCCGCCGACTTGCCGCCCAGTTCGAGGCTGACCCGCTTGAGCTGCTCACCGCACAGCGCCGCGATGTGCCTGCCGGTGGCCGAGGATCCGGTGAACGAGATCTTGTCCACGCCCGGATGGCGAACCAGCGCCTCTCCGGCATCCCGGCCGCCGGGAACGATCGACACCACACCTTCCGGCAGGTCGAGCTCCTCCACCATCTCGGCCAACCACATCGCATCCAGCGGAGTCTCCGGGGCCGGCTTGACCACCACGGTGCAGCCGGCGATCAGGGCGGGAATCATCTTGGGCATGATCAGGACCTGGGGGACGTTCCACGGCACGATCGCGCCGACGACGCCGACGGGCGCGCGGCGCACCTGAACCTCGCCGAACAGGCCCTGTCGACGCTCCACCCAGCCGAACTCCTTGGCCGTGGCCAGGGTCAGGTACATCTGTGAAAGGGCCCCGTTGGCCTGCCCCAGCCTGCTGAAGCTGCGCGGGGATCCCATCTCGGCCGTGATGAGATCGGCCATCTCCTCGGCGTGCGCGGTGTAGACGGCGGCGAGCTTCTCGATCTTCTCCATCCGTTCGGATACCGGAAGCCGCGGCCATGGCCCGACGTCGAACGCGGTGCGCGCCGCCTGGACGGCCCGGTCGACGTCCTCGGCGGCGGCCTCGGGCGTTTCACCGATCGGTTCCTCGGTGTGCGGGGAGATCACCGAGATTCGTTGCCCGGTTGCGGGCGCCTGCCAGCGGCCACCGATGAACAGCTCGTCGTAGGTCAGGGATCTCACGGTCTCACCGCTCGTCGCTAAAGTTGCTATTGCTGCTAACATAGCAAAAAAGGATTTGGGAGTACCTCTGTGGGTGATGACTGGCGTCGGTATCCGTTCGAGTTGGTGCCGGGCGATCCGCAATTGGCTTTCCCCGCCGCCGAGGCCAATCATCCGGACTGCGAGTCAGACACCTGGTTCCTTGCCGGCGAACTGACCGGTGAATCCGGTCGCAAGTTCGCGTTCCTGACGATCTTCAACAAGAACCGGCCGGGGGCCATCGTCGCCGATTTCTACACGCTTGCGCTGTTCGACCTCGACAACGGCACCTACGGCACATACACGGACTACGACATGCCGGGCACGAACAAGAAAGACGCATCGCGCCCCAAACTGTCGTTCTCCGACGACCACCTGGACATCTCGTACGACAGCCGCGCGGGTACTGCCGTGTGGCGGACCTGTCGCGACGAGCAGGACCAGTTGTTGCCCTACACCTACGACGTGAGCTATTGCGGCACCGACCAGCACGGCGACGCGATGAAACTGGACCTGCACGTCACGCCGTCGCGGGCGCCCGTGCCACTGGGCGCCGCCGCGTACAACGGAAAAGTCGAGTGCTTCGGACAGGCCAACACGTACTCGTACTTCCAGACCGGCATGACGATGACGGGGACGCTGTCGTGGGGTTCGGTGCAGGAAGCGGTCACCGGAAGCGCCGGCCACGTTGACCGGCAATGGTTTCCATTGGTCGCCAACGACGGAGGGCTGACCGGCGACATCCGCTCCCGTGCCCACGAATGGCGCACGATCAACCTCGACAACGGCGTTGACATCAGCATTTGGCGGCAGTTCGACCGGACGAATCACAATGCGCTTCAGCCGTTTTCGGGTGCGACGACAAGCTCGCCCGACGCCGATCCCGAGTTCGCGGACGACATCGAGGTCACCGTCGCCAGCTATGTGCGCTGGCCCGAGTCGATCCGCACGTTGGTCCCGCCTCCGGCCGCAGCCCGGTACATGCCCGATCGTCATCGCCTGACGTCACGCAAACTCGACCTGGACCTGACGGGGGAGCCGTTGGTGCCCGCCCCCGCGCACGGCCTGCCGCTCGAATACATGGAAGGCCCGTACCGGTACCACGGAACCATGCGCGGCGAGCCTGTCAGCGGGTTCGCGTTCTACGAACGGTCGCTGGCGCTGTATAGGGACTGGGAGTTGGACGACGTACTCGCGGCGGCCGAACCTGATCAGCGGGACGAGGTGGCGCGCGCAATCGCCGAACTCAGCGGCTGATCGCCTCGGTCCACGTCTCGTGGCGGTGTTGTAGCCCCGGTTCGTTGCGGCCGAACACCAGGTGCTCCCGTACGCCGGACGCGAGGTTGAACTGTAGCTTCTCGACCAGCGCGTAGTCCTCGTCGCGGACGGTCCCGTGGGCGTAGTCGAACACCGCCTGTGCGCCGGCTGCGACGGATTCCTCCGACACGTCCAACGGGGTCGAGTTCTGGTGCACGGTGATCGACCGGCCGGGGACGTCGCCCGGGTAGACCCGGAACAGCTCGCCGTTGGCGATTGTCGCCGACAGCACGATGTTGGGGAACAGCGCGTAGATGACCACCATGGCCTGCAACGGATCCCACTGCTCTTCGGGAACGTCCTCCAGGTCGAGGATGCCGTTGAGCGGGAACACCAGCCGGTGGTGCGGCCCGAACGAGTCGAACACGGTGCAGTTGCTCCGCGCGATGGTCGCGAAGGTGGTCTTGTGCACGGTCGCGAAGTGGTAGTTCTCCGCGAAGGTGTCGATCGCGAGTTTCCAGTTGATCGCCGAGTCGAGCACCTTCTCGCCCAGCGGCGACCAGTGGCCGATACCCCAGGACTCCAACTCGTCGGCAAGCGGTCCGAGGAATTGGGGAATGTCGAGCGTGGCATCGGGGTCGAGGGCCACCCAGAGAAAGCCGGCACATTCGGTCGCCGGGAGCTCGGCCAAACGCGCGCCGCGCGTAGGTGATTCGGGAAAACCTTCCTTGCCGGGCACGCCGACCAGATTGCCGTCGAGGTCGTAGTTCCAGGCGTGGTACGGGCAGACTCAGCCGGCGCGCTGTCCCGCATCCGGAGGCGATCTGTGACTGCCGGTGCAGGCAGACGTTGTCGAATGCCTTGACCGATCCGTCCGATGTCCGGGTCAACAGGATGGAGCGACCCATCACCGTCTTCGTGCAGTAGGAGCCGGGCTTGGGCAGCTCGGACACGTAGCCGACGAGCTGCGGGCTGGCCAGCAGCATCGCTGTGTCACGGGCGTGACGGTCGGCCGACGTGTAGGTGTCGGCTTTGACGGTGTACTCGGCCGGGGCCAGGTCGGTCGTCTTGTCGCGCGCCAGCTTGAGCGCACGACGGGTGAGGTCGACGAGCTGATCGCGATCCATAGGCGCATCTTACTATTTTTATAAAGATTGTCATCACCGGCGGCGCCGTTTCGTTCACACCAGCCACATCTGCATCTGCTCGACCCGCCGCCGTGATGCCCGTCTTCAAGCGACAAAGTCGCTAGAACCTGACATCAGCTAGCGGCCCGCGACATTGTCGCTCCGAGGCGGGCGAATAGGGAACCGCGTTGCTCCGAGGATGTTGTGACGCCCGAGCCGCGAACGGTGGAGGGTGCGTCTCCGGGGACCGTCAGCCCGCGATGATTCGCAGCGGAAGCCGCGGCAGGGTGCACGTGTATCCGGGGTCCGGGCCGGATCCGCCGATGTACGAGGTAGGGGCATGTCTTGTTGTGAGATTCTGCGGGGGTGTCCGCTCATCCGGCGGCTGCTCTTTCGGGGTGGTGACGTTTCTGTTCACCGATATTGAGGGTTCGACCCGTCGGTGGGAAGCAGACGCGGATGCGATGCGCGCGGCCCTTATGGCCCATGACGAGGTACTACACCGGGCCATCGAGGCGCACGGGGCTTCATGTTCAAGCACACCGGCGACGGGATGTGCGCCGCGTTCGCCTCGCCGAAGTCTGCCGTCGATGCCGCCAGTTGAGGCACAGCGCGGGCTTCCGTTGCCGGTGCGGATGGGCGTGGCGACCGGGGAGGCCGAACTGCAGGGCGAGGGGACTTCTTCGGGACGGTGCACAACCGTGCGGCGCGGGTGATGGCTGCCGCCCGAACAACGACATACGCGCTGTCGCCGGTAACATCCACATGCCGTGGCTCCGGGAACCGATGTAGGACAGCCCATCGACGCCGCCGGAGCATCCCACGAGGTCAGCCGACGTACGCCGGTATCCTCGGTACATGAGTTCGACCTTCGATAAGAACCGGACGCTGGAGCAACGGCATCAAGCGGTGGCCAACGTATTCGACTTCCTCGTCAAGGGTGGCGTTGCCGACACCACCCGGATGCCGTCGGAGGTGATCGACGAGGGCCACAAATGCACTTTGCGCCGCTACCTTCCCGCAAACGGATCGACCAGCGGCGAGCCGGTGTTGCTCGTGCCGCCGTTGGGCGCGCAGTCAGCGTGCTTCGATTTACGGCGCGGATGTTCACTCGCCGAGCATCTCGTGGTTAGCGGTCGCCCGACGTACCTCATGGACTACGGCGAGATCGGCCTATCGGACCGCGACCTCGGGATCGAGCACTGGGTCTCCGATGTGGTACCGCGCGCAATCAAGACGGTGTCCCAGGATGCAGGCGGCGCACCGGTACACCTCGTCGGATGGTGTATGGGCGGGCTGATCTCAATCCTGACCACCGCTGCCTACGACGAGCTGCCGATCAAGTCGGTTGCCATGGTCGCGAGCCCGTTCGACCTCAGCAAGAACCCCATGGTTGGCCCGCTGCGCGCCGTCGGCAAGGTCACCGGCGGCCGGATCGTCGGGGCCGGTTTGAAACTGCTTGGCGGCATACCGTCGCAGATTGTCGGACCCGCATTCAAGGCGACATCGCTGACGACATACCTCAAGAAGCCGATCACGCTGCTGAAGCACCGTGACGATCGGGAATTTCTCGCTCAGGTCGAGGCGGTCGACGGGCTGATGAACAGCATGCTCGCTTATCCGGGACGCGCAACGTTGCAGGTGTACCAGAAGCTGCTGATGCGAAACGAGCTGGCGACCGGCAAGATTCAGGGACCGAACAAACTCGTCGACCTTGCCGATGTGCGCGTGCCAGTCATGAACGTGGCCGGCAGCAAGGATGTGCTCGTGCCCGTCGCGGTCGCCCATCACGTGGGAGAGCTGCTGCCGAATGCGCCCCAGGTCCGGCTCGAGATCGCCCCCGGCGGGCACCTCGGAGTTTTGACCGGGCGCTCGGCAGCGACAACGACCTGGGCGATGATCGACGACTTTCTCGACAAGCAGCCTGCCTGAGCCTCGCCGTCGCGTGTCGACATCTTGCCACGGAATGATCTGTGGGACGTCGCCGAACGGACAGCCCGTGCCATCAACCCGTAACGCCGCAGCGGCTCGCACTTACTATCGGTCGATCCGGTCGCGGGCATGGGGACATGGCAACCCGTATTACGCGCTCCGGGAACACAACTCCAGGATGCTCAGCGGAGGTGTGCTTGGATGAGCGCCCCAACGCCTAAGCTGCGTGCTGAGATCGAACACCACCTACGGGCCCGCAGCATCTGGCACGGCATCGTCTTTCGTGACATGCAGCGGGATCTGAACGCCGAGCAAACGGCGTGCAGCCAACGCACCAGCGTCTCTAACGTGCGGAACCTTAAAAGGAGTGTTCAACACTTACTCGACGGCACACTGCCCACGACCAAATCGTTGGCGCTGACGAACTCCTACGTTTAACGCGAATTGCTGGACCGAAACCCGTCGCCTGCGCTCCGCAGCTACGTGACGTCGTGCCTGCGTCAGCTCGCGGCGATCAACCCGGAGATTCGCGTCGACGAGCCGTTGCGCCCTGGCACGCTGCATGACGCCGGGACTCTGGCGCGCGAGGCCGCCGCTACCCAGAAGACTGCATGCCCGACGTGCCACCTGGTCCACGCGGGCGAATGCCTATAGGCAGCTATTTTCGGCCGCTTCATTGGTCAAAGCAAAGGTCTTTACTCCACGAGACCCTGCAGCAGCAGGCGCAGATCAACTCAATGGCCCATCTCTCGCAAGGCCACGTCGGCGTCACAAGAACTCACAGGCAGGAACACCAGCAGCCTGGGCCGAGGCGAATGCCATGACGGCAGCCGGGCCGATGAGCCATCCCGGTGTACCGAAATAGACGACATACGAGAGTCTCGAAACTTCGTATCGAATATGGCACAGCGATATGACAGACATCGCTGACCAGCGGTGAAACGATACTGACGTGGACCCCAGCGGGGATGGTGGCGGTGGACTGACGGCGACGGGGCTGTTCTGTGGCTCGTGCGGCACCGACCTGCCACCGAACTCCAAGTTCTGTAACGAGTGCGGTGCACCGATCACGCACGCCCCCACATCGGCGGAGTACAAGCAGGTGACGGTGCTGTTCGCCGATGTTGTTCATTCGATGGACATCGCGGCGGCCGTCGGGCCGGAGCGGCTGCGCGAGATCATGGCCGAATTGGTCAACCGTGCGGCGGTGGTGGTGCAGCGGTATGGCGGCACGGTCGGCAGTTTCACCGGCGACGGCGTCATGGCGGTGTTCGGCGCGCCTCTCGCGTTGGAGGACCACGCCGTGCGGGCGTGTCTTGCGGCATTGGAGATCCAGGGCGAAATCACCCGATTGGCCGCAGAGGTAGGCGATCGTGACGGGGTCGAACTGTCCTTGCGCATAGGCCTGAACTCAGGTCAGGTGATCGCTGGCGAGGTCGGCTCGGCTTCGTTGGGCTACACCGCTATTGGCGAGCAGGTGGGGATGGCTCAGCGGATGGAGTCGGTCGCTTCGCCTGGCGGTGTGATGCTCAGCGCGTCCACCGCACGCCTGGTTGAAGGCACAGCAGTTCTCGGCGAGCCTGAGTCGGTCCGGATCAAGGGCGCCGAAGAACCAGTGGCCGCCCGCCGCCTGCTGGGCATGGGCGATCAGCATCACGCCGTCAGCCGCGTTGAATCCAATCTGGTCGGTCGGCGGTGGGAGATGTCCGCCGTCGAAGCCCTGTTGGAGCGTGCAGTCGCCGGGCAGGGCGCTGTGGTCGGCGTGATCGGCTCGCCTGGCATAGGCAAAAGCCGTCTGGTGCGTGAAGTTTCGGCGATGGCAGGCGCCGGTCATGTCGACGTGTTCACCGCATTCTGCGAGTCGCACACCAGCCAGGTCCCCTTCCATACCGTGGCGCGCCTGCTGCGCGCAGCCACCGGCGTCGAGGGCCTAGACGAGCAGACCGCCCGTGATCGAGTGCGCGACGGGATTCCTGAGGCAGACCCGGAAGATGTGCTGCTGTTCGACGACATGCTGGGCATCGCCGACCCGACTGCTCCGTTACCGGCCATTGATCCCGATGCTCGTCGAAGACGGTTGACTGCCCTGGTGAACGCGGCCTCGTTGGCCCGCGAAGCCCCGGCGGTCTATGTCGTTGAGGACGCCCATTGGATCGATGCGGTCAGCGAGTCGATGCTGGCCGACTTCTTCACCGTGATCCCGCAGACGCCCTCGCTGGTGCTGGTCACCTACCGCCCCGACTATGAAGGCGCACTCTCGCGGATACACGGGACACAGACGATAGCCCTTGCGCCGCTGAATGATCCGGAGACGGCAGCACTGGTTTCAGAGTTGC
>CAWDFT010000018.1:0-56983 GCA_963801575.1 uncultured Actinomycetota bacterium | reverse complement strand
TGTCCTCGAGGTTGACGGCGCCGAACGTCGGCCGCAACCGCACCAGCGTTTCGACGATCTCGTCGGGATCCTTGGTGTCCAGCACGATCGGGATCGCGTCCAGGCCTGCGATACGCCTTGAACAGCCCGCACTTGCCCTCCATCACCGGCAGCGACGCCGCCGCACCGATATCGCCGAGTCCGAGCACCGCGCTGCCGTCGCTGACGACGGCCACCAGCCGGTTGGCCCAGGTGTAGCGGGCCGCCAGCGTGTGATCGGCGGCGATCGCACGGCTGACCTGTGCCACCCCGGGGGTGTAGGCGATCGACAGGGCGCGCTGGGTATCCAGGGGGGCCTTCAGCTCGACGGAGAGCTTGCCGGCTACGTGGGCCTCGAAAATCTCCTCGTCAGTGACGACGATCTGCGGGCTTTCTGGCTTCTCCGACACGGGGGTCAGGTTACTTACCTACTCTTAGGTAGCCTAATCGCCTTTTTTCAGATCAAGCCGAGTTCGGTGACCCCGCATGCCCGTCACCGGGGTACCCGCACCGCGGCCATCGCCACAAGACCCCCCGCCAGCACCACACAAAGCCCACCCAATCCGGCCCGGTCGGTGCCGAACAGATCGATAAACGTAAAGAACATCCACGGCGCCAGGAAGGACGCCGCGCGCCCCGCGGTGGTGTAGAGGCCGAAGGCCGTGCCTTCCTTTCCCTCCACCGACATTCGCAGCATCAGCGCACGCGCGGACGCCAGAGTTGGCCCGACGAACAGGCACAGAAGCAGCCCGCAGATCCAGAACGCCAGCGCCCCGGAGAGAGTCAGCAATACCAGTCCGGTGACGACCATGGTGCTGAGCGAACCGACGATGACTGCTTTCGAGCCGACTCGATCGTCGAGCCGGCCGCCCACCACTGCGCCGATTGCGGCGACGCTGCTGGCGCATACGCCGAACACCAGCACGTCGGCCTGCGACACTCCGTACACCGTGACACCGAGCACCGCACCGAACGCGAAGATGCCGGTCAGCCCGTCTCGAAACACTGCGCTGGCCACTAGGTAGTACACGACGTTGTGGTCGCGTCGCCACTCTCCCTTCACCTCGTCCCAGAGCGCGCGATAAGCGCCGAGGAACCCGCCGATCGGGCGACGGTCGACGGGGGCCGGGCTACGCAGGGAAACCAATAGCGGGAGCGCGAACAGAGCTAACCAGGCCGCCGCGACCAACATCGCCGCTCGCACGTGCTGGCCGTCGGCCGCCGCGAAGCCCAGGAGGCCGCGGGTGTCGCCATCGCCCTTGATGAAGCCGAAATAGAGGACCAGCAGCAGTAGCACACTGCCGAGAAATCCTGAGGCCGAACCAAGCCCGGAGATCCTGCCCGAGTTCTTCGCCGTCGAAAGGTCCCCCAACACGGCGTTGTAGGGCACCGTCGCCAGATCACTGCACGCTGCGGCGCATGCCAGCAGGACCAGGCCCGGCCACAGATAGTGGTAGTCGGCCCGGATCAGGCTCATCGCTGACGTCATCGCGATGACCAAGGCGGTGAGCACGGCGAGAGCAGTTCGGCGACGGTCCGTAGCGTCGACCCAGACCCCGATGGCCGGCGCCAGCACCGCGACGCACAGCCCCGCGATCGCCAGCACCCGCCCCAGCCAGCTCGCGGGTGTCGCGGGGCCGGGCAAGTCCGAGCCGACCTGCTCGGTCAGGTAGACGGAGAAGACGAACGTGATGACGACGGCATTCACGCCCGTCGCGCCGCAATCCCACAGAGCCCACGCCACCACCCGAGACCTCGAGGTGGTGCGAGAGTCCACCCCGCGGCTGGTCATTGATGGACTCAGCAGGAACCGGACATATCGTTTCGGTCAATCATTCTGAAGGCTCGGACGCTTCGACGGATTCCACGTCACCCGGCTGTGTGTCCTGCTCGTTATCCGGCTGTTCGTCCGCCACGTCACCCGGTTGTGACTCCGACTCGGGCAGCTGAGCGACGAGATACTCGGCGAGCCCCCCGATGGTCGGATAGTCGAATACCGCGGTCGCGTTGATCGTGAACGCGCCACCGAACTGACTGTGCAACCGGTTGCGGAGTTCGATCGCCATCAGTGAATCCGTACCCAGGTCCAGGAACCGACTGGTTGCGGCGGGCGGCTGCGCGAGCCGCAGGAAGTTCTGCACCTCGCGC
Organism: uncultured Actinomycetota bacterium; assembly: GCA_963801575.1. Lineage (GTDB taxonomy): Bacteria > Actinomycetota > Actinomycetes > Mycobacteriales > Mycobacteriaceae > Mycobacterium. Next base: position 54,817 of record CAWDFT010000018.1, on the reverse strand, counting down.
TGAAGGAATTCGGTCACGAAACCGGCGCGCTGCGCCACCGGTATCTCCTGCAGCTGCCGAAGCAACTCACTGTCACCGGTCGCCTCCCCGACAGCACTCGGCAACACGAGGTCGAGAATCGGCGGGCGAGATGCGCCCAACAACTTCGCGGCACGCTGCCAGTTGGCTTTGATGACGGTTGCCTGGCCGGTGCCGTTGGCGACAACCTCGGCGAGTGCGGCCAGCGCGGCCGAGGGCTCCAGTGGCATCAGGCCTTGCGCACCGAGATTGGTGCGCGCGGCCTCCGAAGAGGCCATGCCACCCTGGGCCCACGGACCGAAGTTGACCCCCGTGGCCGGCAAGCCTTGCGCCCTTCTCTGCGCGACCAGGCCGTCGAGCAGCGCATTGGCAGTCGCGTAGTTGGACTGACCGGGTGAACCGAACAAGCTGGACACCGAGGAGGACACGATGAAGAAGTCCAGATCGTCGTCCTTCGTCAAACGGTCCAAGTGACAGGCACCGAACGCCTTGGGCGCCAACGTCGTTCGGAATCGCTCCAGGCTCTGCTGCGACAGCAACGCATCGTCGAGCACGCCGGCCAAGTGCACCACTCCGGCCAGCGGCGTCAACTCCGCGCGGATTCGCTCTAGCAGCTTTTTAACCTCGGACTCGTCGCCGACATCGGCTGCGAAAACGTGGATACGAGTCTTGTAGCGCTCGGTGATCTCCTCGATTACCTTTTGTGCGTCCGCATCGGGCGCGCGCCGACTGGTCAACACGATGTCGCCGGCACCGAGCTGGGCCAGATACGACGCCGTGTGCAGACCGATTGCACCGAGGCCGCCGGTGATCAGATAGCTCCGATCGGCTCGCGGCTGCAGCGGGTTCGGTATCTGGCACACGATCTTCCCGATGTGCCGTGCTTGCTGCATGCGGCGGAACGCGGCCCTCGCCTCGGTCAGCGGGTAGATCTCGGCGGGCAGTGGCGTCCACTCGCCACTGGCCAATCCCTCCGACACCTCGGTCAGCAAGCCACGAATACGCTCGGGCTCTTGGAGGGTCACCGTGTCCAGCGCAACGATCTCGTAGGCGATATCGGGACGGGCCTCCGCCATCTGCTCCGGCGTCCAGATGTCGCGCTTGGCGATCTCGGCGAAGCGGCCATCCTTGGCGGTGGCCCGCACGGTCGCTTCGATGAACCCCTCATTGGTCAGGCTGTTGAGCACCACGTCGACGCCGGCACCATCGGTGTCCGCGAGTATTTGGTCGGCGAAGTCCGTACTGCGCGAGTCGTAGACGTATTCCACACCCAGCTTGCGCAGCGTCGCGCGTTTGTAGGTGCTGGCGGTGGCGAAGACGACGGCGCCGTGCTGCTGGGCCATCTGGATCGCGGCCAGCCCGACGCCACCACTGGCGGCGTGGATGAGCACTCGGTCACCAGGCTTCAGCTGCGCCCAGTCGAACGCGAGTCGGGCCGTCAGCGCCGCAGCGGGAATGGTGGCCGCATCTACCGCGCCCACCCCGTCGGGAATCGGCGCCAGCAACTGGGCCGGCACGTTGAACCGGCTGGAGAACGCACCCTGCATGAAGCCGTAGACGCGCTGGCCGACCTCGAGTCCGGTTACGCCGCTACCCAATTGGGTGACGACGCCGGCGAAGTCCCCGCCGATCGGTCCGGGGTCGCCCGGGTAGAGGCCGAGGACATTGAGCACATCCCGGAAGTTGAGGCCCGCGGCCTCCACCCGGACCTGCACGTAGCCCTCGTCCGGCGGCGGCACGTCCGTCTCGGTCAGACGCAGGTTGTCGATCGCGCCGCGTTCGGTGGGCGCCAGGACGTAGTCGGTCGAGCGCGGCACCGTGAGATGACCGCTGCGCGCCCATGGCAATAACCGTGAGGCCAGCAGCTTTCCCTGCCGCAACGCGAGTTCCGGTTCGTCGATCGGTGTGGCGAGCAGGTTGGCCAGTGCGCGCACAGCCTCCTGTGATCCGTCGCAATCGACCAGTTTGCAGCGCAGCGCCGGTTCCTCGTTGATCGTGGTGCGCCCGAATCCCCACAGCGCGGCCTGCACCGGGTCGACCGGCTCGCCGGACTCGGTGGCCACGGCCCGCTCGGTGATGATCCACAGTCCGCCGGGCAATTTCACCTCGCCGCCTTGCACGGTGTGCACGGCGCTGAGCAGGTTGGCGATCTCGGTCTCGATCCGCGTCGTGACGTCGGCGCTCGACTCCTCTGCGCTCGGCGCGGTGCTGCGCCACACGACGCCGGAGAACGGTAGACCGCGCTCGTGAGCCTGTGCCAACAGCTGGCCCAAGGGCTCCGGATCGCCTGCCCGGTCGAACGGGATGCACCCAGGCACGCTGGCGGCCAGTTCGTCGAATCCGGCAATCAGCCAGGTGCCGTTCGCACCTGCGGCGCTGTCGCTCGGCGCCGGCGGCGGTACCTCGTGCCAGCCAACGGTGTACAGCAGCCTGGTGGCGTCGCCGCCGAGCCCGCGCAGCAGCGCCTCTCGGGGCGCGCGTTTGACCGTGAACTCGCGAATCCCGCCCAGCTGGCGGCCATCCCGGTCGACGAAATCGAGGTCGAAGACCTGGGTCTCGCTGTCGAGTTCGCTGGTGTGCCACTTCGCGCGGCAGTAGAACCGCCGAGGCATCTTCTCGCGCAACATGACTTGCCCGTACCGCAACGGCAGGAACAGATCGTTCACGCCCTGTTCGGCGGCGAGAAGCGCCGGGAACGCCGGGAAGGCGACTCCGGTGCACAGGTCCATCAGCACCGGGTGCATCGGCTCGGTTCCGAGTTGTTCGGCGAGTTCTTCGCCGACGAAGATGTCGCCGATCGCTTCACCTTCGCCAAGCCACAGCGACTTCAGGGAACCGGACCAGGTGGGCCCCCATGCCAGCTCCATGTCGGCGAAGGTCTCGAACAACTCCTGCGGACGCATGCGGTTGCACCGTTCGATTGCTTCGTCGACCGGATCCGCCTGCTCGGATGCCTGCTGGTCATCGACACCGGTGACGACAGTGCCGTCGGCGTTCAACGACCATTCGGCGCCGCGTTCACCGTAGGGGCGGCTGTGCACTTGGAATTTCGACTCACCGCCGTCCTCCAGTGGATGCAATGTCAGCTGTACCTCACGAGAAGCCTTCTCGGGCAGGATGATCGGCTCGTAGAAGAAGACGTCCTTCACTCGCGCCGGAGGACCGACTGCGGCCAACGCCATCGCCGCATACGTCGCCCCGGGGACGACAACGGTGCCGTAGATGACGTGGTCGGAAAGCCACGGCTGCGATTTGACGGACAACCTGCTGGTGTAGACGGAGTCACCAGAGGCGAGGTCCTTTTCACTACCCAGGATTCCAGACACCGCCGGACCGTCCACGGCGATACCGGACGTCTTGGGCCAGAAGCGGCGGCGCTGAAACGGATATGTGGGCAATTCGAGTCTGCGACGGGGCTGGCGTTGCAGCGCTGCGAAATTGGGGCGGTGGCCGCCGACGTAGGCCCCGGCCAGCGCGTCGGCGATCTGGCGCCGGTCGCCAACGCCTTTACGCAGCGAGACGAGCGCCCGCGGCGCGGTCAAGTGCTCCGGCCAGACCTGCACCGCAGCCCCGGTCAATACCGGTTGCGGACCGATCTCCATCAAGACCGAGCATCCCAGCGCCGCCACGGTGCGCACACTTTCGGCGAATTGCACCGGCTGGCGGGAATGCCGCCGCCAGTATTGGGCGTCGAGCGGGGTCTGGGCCGTGAGCACGGCACCGGTGCGGTTGCAGACCAGCGGCAACGTCGGAGCAGCGAACTGCAACTGCGCTGCGTACGACTCGAATTCACCGAGCACCGGATCCAGCAATTCCGAGTGGAAGGCGTGGCTGGTCTCCAGCCAGGTGCAGCGGATTGCGTCATCGCTGCATGCGGCGACAATCTGTTCCAGATCATCGCCTGGACCCGACAGCACCGTGTTGGGGCCGTTGTAGGCGGCGACCGACACCCGTGGGAATTTCTCGGCGATCTCCTCGACGTGCTTGGCGTCGGTGAACACCGCCACCATTCGCCCGCCTTCGGGCAGGCTGCCGAACATCCGGCCGCGCTCGGCCATCAGCCGTGCACCGTCCTCGAGGCTGAACACTCCGGCCACACATGCCGCTGCGTACTGGCCCACACTGTGCCCCAGCACCACGTCGGGCTCGATGCCCCACGACTGCCACAGCCGGGCCAGGCCCATCTCGACCGCGAAAAGCGCTGGCTGCGCAAACGACGTGTGGCGCAACCTTTCTCCGGCTGCACCGCCGGTTTCGCGATCGGTGGCGAACAGCACCTCCAGCAACGGATGCGGCAGGAGGTCATTGACCGCGTCCGCGCAACGTGTCACGGTTTCGGCGAAAACCGGCTCAGCGTCGAACAACTCACGTGCCATCCCCGGATACTGGCTGCCCTGCCCGGTGAACAACCACGCCGTCGTTGGGTGGTTCGTGTGCTCGCCACGTAAGACACCGGGTGGCGTGCGGTTTTCGGCCAGTTCGGCCAGTCCCTCGCGCGCACCCTCGACCGAATCCACTACCAGCGCGGCGCGATGTTCGAAATGCGAACGACCCGTCCCGGCGGTGAGACATACGTCGGCGAGGTCGACATCCGGGTGGACGTTCAGCCAGGCCTCATAGCGCTGCGCCAACGCCACCAGTGCTTCTGGTGACCGTGCGGACAACGCCAGCACATTGACAGGCTCGACGGTGTCCGACTCCAAGGACCCTGAAGCCACCGCGTCTTCCAGGGTCGCCGGTTCCTCGTCGGCAATCGCCGCTTGCGCCGGCGCCTCCTCGATCAGCACGTGTGCGTTCGTGCCGGTGAACCCGAAGGAACTCACGCCGGCGCGCCGCGGCCTGCCGTTGGCCTGCCACGGAATCGCCTTGTCCACGACCCGCACAGGCAGCGAGTCCCACGGGATGTGCGGCGACGGGTTATCGAAGTGCAGGCTCTGCGGCAGCGTTTCGTGTTGCAGCGACAACACGACTTTGATCAGACCTGCTGCGCCTGATGCCGATTCGGTGTGACCGATGTTGCTCTTCACCGATCCCATCAGCAACGGTCGGTCCGCGTCACGCGAGGCACCGTAGGCGGCCGCGGCGGCCTGCACCTCGATCGGATCACCCAGCGGGGTGCCCGTCCCGTGCGCCTCGAGGTAGTCGACGTCCCCGCCTGCCAGGCCGGCGCGAGCTAGCGCCGCCCCGATAAGCCGTTGCTGTGCACCACCGTTGGGCACCGTCAAACCGCTGGACGCGCCGTCCTGGTTGACCGCGCTGCTGGGAATGACCGCGCAAACCCGATCGCCATCACGTACCGCGTCGCTCAGCCTCTTCAGCACGAGAATTCCGCAGCCTTCACTGCGCACGTAGCCGTCGGCAGAGGCGTCGAAGGTCTTGCATCGCCCGACCGGCGACAGCATCCTGGCGCGTGAGGCGGCAATTACCGTCACCGGACTCAGCAAGACGTTCACACCGCCGGCCAACGCCATGTCGCAGTCACCGGAGTGCAAAGCCTGGCAGGCCTGATGTACGGCCACCAACGCCGAGCTGCATGCGGTATCGACCGCCACCGCCGGTCCTTCGAGTCCCAGCGCGAAGGCAACCCGACCGGAAATGGCGTTGAGCGCATTGCCGGTGATGAAGTAGGGCTCGATCTTGTCGATCGACTCGGAGGACAGCAGATGCGCATACTCGTTGGCGCCCACCCCCGCGAAGATGCCGGTTCGGCTGCCGCGCAAAGTGGACGGCGCGTACCCAGCCCTTTCGATACCCTCCCATGCCGTTTCGAGCATCAGCCGCTGCTGCGGCTCGATCCAGACCGCCTCGCGCGGGGAGATGCCGAAGAATTCGGGATCGAATCCGTCGATTCCGTCGAGGAATCCGCCGAAGCGCGTGTAGGTCTTGCCCGGAGTCTCTGGATCCGGGTCGTAGAACTCGTCGATGTCGAATCGGTCCTCCGGGACTTCCCGGATCGCGTCGACACCGCCGGACAGCACCTCCCAGAACGCTTCTGGGTCCGGCGCGCCGGGGAAACGGCACGACACCGCGACGATCGCGATCGGTTCGTCAGTGCGCGTCGTCACTGACGCCAGCGCAGGCCCCGATTTGACCTGCTCGCTGAGCCCGAGCACGTCACCGAGCAGGTAGTCGGCCGCGTCGGACAGACGGGGGTGATCCATCACCAGGGTGACCGGTATCTCCTTGCCCACTCCTTGTTCCATGCGGCGCCGCAACTCGACGGCCATCAGCGAATCCATGCCGAGGTCGAAGAACCCCGCGTCCTCGCGGATCTCCGCGGCATCTACGCGCGTCACCTCTGCTACCGCGTCGCGCAGGTAGTCGGTCAGAAGTTTCTTGCGCTGCTGCACCGGAGCGTTGGTGAGCCGCTCGACCAGCTCGGACTTCCCAGACGGCGTCACGGCCGGCGTTGGGTCGGGTACCTCGCGCTCCAACTCCGACAGGAATGCCCGCCTGCCCGCTTGCTGGTAGAGCGGCAGGAAGCGTGCCCAGTCGATCCGGGCCACAACGCCCTGCGCCGAAGAAGCCGCCATGACATCGGCCAGACCCGCCAGTGCATCGGCGGGTGACAAAGTCCGGACCCCGCGCTGATCCAGTCGCGCGCGAGAATCCGCGTCGGCCATACCCGCTGACCAGGGCCCGAAATTGACGCTGATCGCGGAGATGCCCTGCGCGCGCAGGCGCCAGGCCAGCCCGTCGAGGAATGCGTTCGCTGCGCTGTAGGCGGTCTGACCGAATCCGCCCCATACCGAGGCGATCGAGGAGGTGCTGACGAAGAAGTCGAGCTGCAGGTCAGCCGCTACCTCGCTCAAATGCCAAGCACCCCAGACCTTTCCAGCGAAGACGCGATCTACTTCGGCGTCGTCCAGGTTGCTCAGCGGAGTGGTACCGACCTCGCCGGCCGCATGGACGATGCCAGCCAACGGCGGTAGCTCAGCCTGCACCGTGGCCAGCAGGCGTGCGACGTCGTGCGCATCGGCGACATCGGCAGCAGACGACACGGAATTCGCAGTCGTGCTGTTCGCCCAGCGCATCGATGCGCTGTTGCGCGGTTTCGCTCGGCGCGCGTCGGCTGGTCAGCACTAGATGCTTGGCGCCGTGCGCGGCCAGGTATCCGGCGATTTCCAGCCCTACGGATCCGAGGCCCCCAGTCACGAGATAGCTTGCGTCATTGCGCAGTTCCAGCGGACCGCTCGGCAGCCCAGCCCGCCGAACCAGCCGGGAAACGTAGACCGCTTGATCACGCAGCGCGACTTGGTCTTCCCTGATGGCCGAGTCGCGCGGCGTCGTGATCTGGTTGATGAACCGCGACCATTCGTCGGCGGTGCCTTCACCCAGATCCGCCAGTCCGCCCCACACTTGCGGAAGCTCCAGCGAGGCGGCACGACCGAATCCCCATAGGCAACTCTGATCCGGCGACACGGTGTCCGCGTCGGTGACTCGCTGCGCGCCACGGGTCACCACCCAGATGGGTCTGCGCAGTTCCGCGACAATCGCGGCGCGGAAGAGCCGCCGAGTTCCACCCAGGATTTGGTGTTGCATCCGCAACAGTGACCGGATCGATGGTGCACTGTCAGAGTCGAGGGCCGCGACATGCACGATACGTAGCGTCGAATCTTCTTCTGCCGCAGCGCGCAACTCGGCTGCGAGCTGTTCCTCGTCCGCGTCGGACGCCGGCAGCCCAACGATCCGGTGCCGGTGGCCACTTGCAGTCAGCACGTCGACCAACGGCTGAACCGCTGGAGAATCATCACCTATGAGAAGCCAGGTAGATTCCTCGCCGGCTTGCGCAGCCGAGACTGAGGTGGGGGATTTCTCCCAGTGAATCTCGTAGCGGTCATCGGCGATGGACTGAGTGCTACGTTGCTGGTTGTGTTGTGCCGCAAGCTTGGTCAGCACCTGCAGGGTCTGGTGGTCGCCACTCGCACCGTCGAGTAGGGCCGCGAGTTCTTCGATCCGGCCGTCCTCGAGAAGACGTACGGCTTCGGTACGCGGTCCGCCAACGTGCTGTTGTTGGTTCGGGACCTCCCGATTGTCGCTATACCAGTACTCGCGGTGCTCGAACGGATAGGTGGGCAAATCGAGCTTTCGCGCGTGCGCCTGCCGGAATGCGCCGAAATCGGGCAGGTGGCCCACGACGTACGCGTCGGCTACGGCTTCGGTGATCTGTCGGTGGTCGGCAGTGTTTCGGCGCAGAGACGTGATCGCCCGCGGTGCGCTGGCCGGATCAGGCCATGCGCTCATGGCTGCGGCGGTGAGCACCGGCCGTGGGCCGATCTCGAGCAGCACTTTGCAACTCAGGTCGGCAAGGGTGCGTACGCTCTTGGCGAATTCCACCGGTTGGCGCGCGTGACGGCGCCAATAGGCGCCATCGAGCCGTACGCTCCTGCCGAGCGCGGCACCGGTGCGGTTGTCAACCAGAATCCGTTGTGGCGTATTGAATTTGAACCGCTCCGCATACGACTCGAATTCGTCGAGAATCGGATCCAGCTGCGCCGAGTGGAAGGCATGGCTGGTGTCCAGCCAGTCACACCGGACGCCGTCGGCCGCCAGTCCGGCCACCGCGTTCTCCAGATCCTCTGCGAGTCCGGACAATACGGTGTTAGCACCGTTGTAGGCGGCGACCGACAGACTCGGGAACTCGTCGGTCAGGCACTCGACACGCTCGGCGGCGGTGAACACCGCGACCATCCGACCACCCGCAGGCAAGCTGCCGAAGAGGCGACCGCGTTCGGCCATCAGCAGCGCGCCGTCCTCAAGACTGAACACGCCCGCGACGCAGGCCGCCGAATACTGGCCGACGCTGTGGCCCAGCACCACGTCTGGCTCGAAGCCCCACGACTGCCAGAGGCGGGCCAAGCCCATCTCCACCGCGAACAAGGCGGGCTGTGCGTAGGAGGTCTGCCGCAGCGTCTCTTCGCTGTCCGGGCTGTCCAGATCGAAAATCACGTCCAGCAAAGGCTTTTCGAGAACGTCGGCGACGGTATCCGAGCAACGCTTCAGCGTCTGGGCAAACACCGGCTCGGTGTCGAACAACTCCCTGGCCATGCCGGGGTACTGGCTGCCTTGACCGGTGAACAGCCACGCCGTCTTCGGTGTGTCATGGGATTCTCCGCGCACCAAACCGGGTGCCGGGCGGTCATCCGCCAGCGCGCCGAGTAGCTCGATGGCGGATTCTCTCGAATTGACCACCAACGCAGCCCGGTGCTCCAAGTGTGCTCGACCCGCCCCGGCAGTGAAGCAGACGTCTGCCAAGGTGGCCTCGGGGTGCGCGCTCAACCAGCTGCGATAGAGGTCGGCGACCTGCACCAACGCGTCGGGCGTCCGCGCCGAGAGCGGAAGAATGCTGAACCGCCGACCCCCGGGCTGATCGACCGGACTCGGTGCCGCAGCGGGCTGTGCCGTTTGCTCGGGCGCTTCCTCGAGGATGACGTGAGCGTTCGTCCCAGCGAACCCGAATGAGCTGACTCCCGCAATGCGCGGCCGACCGTTGCGTTCCCAGGCGGTGGGCTCCTCGACAACCTGTACCGCAAGCCGGTCCCAGGGAATGTGAGGCGACGGGTTCTGAAAGTGCAGGTGCTGCGGCAGCAACTCGTTCTCGAGCGACAGGACGACCTTGATGACACCCGCGATACCCGCCGCTGCCTCCAGATGTCCGATGTTCGTCTTAGCCGAGCCCATCAACAGCGGCTGGCCGGGTTCGCGTCCGGCGCCGAGAACCGCACCTGCGGCTTGCGCCTCGATCGGGTCGCCCAGCGATGTGCCGGTGCCGTGAGCTTCCAGGTAATCGACCTCGCTGGGTTCGAGGTCGGCGCGCTTCAGCGCATCGGCGATAACCCGTTGCTGGGCAACGCCGTTCGGCACCGTCAATCCACCCGATGCGCCGTCCTGGTTGATCGCGCTCCCGCGGATCACGGCCCGAATCCGGTCACCGTCGCGAATCGCGTCCTCGAGGCGCTTGATGACGATCACACCGCAACCCTCGCCGCGCACATAGCCGTCCGCGGCCGCATCGAATGTCTTGCACCGGCCGTCGGGCGCGAGCATGTGCGCGCTGGAAAACGTGATCATGGTCGCCGGGGTGAGCATGACGTTCGCGCCGCCGGCGAGCGCGAGGTCACATTCTCCCAAGCGCAGCGCCTGGCACGCCTGATGGAGTGCCACCAGCGACGAGCTGCACGCCGTGTCGACGGCGACCGAGGGGCCCTGCAACCCCAACCGATAGCTGATCCGGCCCGCCGCCGCGGCATTCGACGTCCCGATGGCCATATAGGCCTCGATCTCGGGGTAAGTCAGCTCGTCGGATGCCATTCCCAGGTAGTCGTGGGTGGCCAAACCCACGAACACTCCGGTGTTGGTGTTAGCCAAAGCCGTTGGCGCGGTGCCCGAATGCTCCACCGCGTGCCACGCCGTCTCCAACAAGAGCCGATGCTGCGGGTCCAGCAACCTGACCTCGCGCGTCGACATACCGAAGAACGGCGCGTCGAACCCCGTCACGTCATCGACGAAACCCGCACGACGGGTCACGACCTTGCCGGGCACACCCGGTTCCGGGTCGTAGAATTCGTCGACATCCCAGCGGTCCTTGGGCACCTCCGATATCGCATCGCGGCCCTCGCGCAGCACGTCCCAGAACTCATCGGCATCAGGGGCACCTGGGAAGCGCGCTGCGTAGCCGACGATTGCAAAACGCGGGGCGGGCTCGATCGGATGTTCGGCGGATCCCATGCCGTTGTCCCTCCTTGCATCGGCGGTCAGAATGTGACTCTGCTGGACGCCTGTAGCCCCCGCAGATCCACGTCCCCCGACGGACCACTATTGCATGTGCATCTGTGGCATGCGAGGCGGCGCTGTCTGGGGTTCGGCGCCGGCGCCTCGCGACTGCGGTCGAACCGAGGGTATGTTGAACCACCGACGGGTGATGCCGGACCCGGAGCCAGCCAAGCGGGGAGGACGACGTTTTGCGCATCGGGAAAATAACTGTTGGCGCACTCGATGAATGGACGCTGACCCCCGGCGCAGTTACCTCTTGGCACCCGACGGTCGCGGCTGCCGAAAAGGCCCGACAAGCGCCGGTCAGTTCTGTACCGATCAGCTATATGCAGGGCCAACACCTTCGTAACTACTGCGAACGGACGGCCGCGGGGCTGAACTTTTCCCGGCAGATCATCGCCAGCTGTGACGTGGCCGGGCAGTGTGATATCTCTGCCATGGATCACGCCGTCAACGCATACCTACGTCGTCACGACACCTTCCGCAGTAGGTTCGAACGGGCCGGTGATGGAGAGTTCATACGGCATGCCATCAATGATCCGGCTGACATCGAATTCGTGCCGGTCGATCACGGGCACATGACGATCGACGAGATACACGCTCATGTCGTGGCCATACCGAATCCGTTGGAGTGGGGCTGCTTCACTTTCGGAGTTATCCAGAACGAGAACCACTTCACTTTCTTTGCGGCCATGGATCATGTCCACGGGGACGCGACGTTGATCGGCACAACGATGTTGGAAGCCAACGGAATGTATTCGGCGTTCAGCGGAAGCGGTGACGCCCTCACGCTTCCCGATGCCGGTAGCTTCAACGATTTCTGTGTCCGCGAGCGCGAGTACACGTCAGAGTTAACTGTGGATTCGCCCGGGGTGCGGGCCTGGATTGACTTCGCCGAGGACAACAGCGGTTGCTTTCCTGAATTCCCGCTTCCGCTGGGCAACCCGATGGAGTCGACCAGCAGTGACATGACCTCTGAAGTCCTGATGGACACGGCACAGACGGAACGCTTCGAATCGGCCTGCACGGCGGCCGGCGCGCGTTTCGTCGGCGGCTTGTTCGCCTGCCTCGCCCAAGTGGAGCACGAGTTAACGGGTGCTCTCACGTATTACGGGCTTACTCCGAGGGATTCACGCACCGCCACAGATAACTTCATGACCCAGGGTTGGTTCACCGGCTTGATCCCGATCACCGTCCCGATAGGCGCGGCCGCATTCGGCGAAGCCGCGGGGGCGGCGCAGGCTTCTTTCGACTCAGGTCTGAATATGGCAAAAGTGCCGTATTACCGCGTGATGGAATTGGCACCGTGGTTGAAATGGCCGCAGCCGAACTTTCCGGTGTCGAACTTCTTGCACGGCGGCGCTGCTCCCCTCAACGCCATTCTTGCGGCCGCCGACATGGGCCTTGCGAACAATATCGGCATCTACCCTGATGGCCGGTTTTCGTATCAGCTGACTATCTATATATTTCGGTATGGCGAGGGCACGGTGATGGCGATCATGCATCCCGATAATCCGGTCGCCAAGAAATCAGTTGCCCGCTACATGAAGGCGATGAAGTCCGTGTCCGTACTGGTCGCTGACAGCGGGCACTGGGGGCGTGTTGCCTAGCCACGAAACGAAATTGAGGTAGGGACGGTATGCGACGGCTAGCCGATCTCGTGGTGCGGTGGCCCTGGGCGGTGATAGGTGTTTGGATCGCGATTGCGGTTGCACTTCCGCTGACGTTCCCGAGCCTGAACGAGATGGCCGAGAGGCATCCGCTCGCCATCCTGCCCAGCGACGCCCCGTCGAGCGTCGCTGCCCGGCAGATGACCGAAGCGTTTCACGAATCAGGTTCAGACAACCTTCTCGTAGTTGCTTTTATCAACGAATCCGGGCTAAAGCCCGCCGACGAAGCCACCTACACCGAGGTGGTAGACGCGCTGCGCGACGACGTGGCAAATGTCGTGATGATTCAGGATTTCATCAGCACACCGCAATTGCGCCCGTTCTTGACGAGCAAGGACAAAACGACCTGGGTGTTGCCGGTCGGCCTGGCGGGCGAGTTGGGCACGCCGCGCGCCTACGAGGCCTTCAACCGAGTTTCCGCCATCGTCAAACACAAGGTCGCAGGTACCACCCCGCTGACTGTTTACGTCACCGGACCCGCGGCCACCGTCGCCGACCTCACCGTCGCGGGCGAACAAGACCGCATGCCCATCGAGATTGCGATCGCCGTCCTGGTACTCCTCGTTCTGCTGGTGGTATACCGCAACCCGGTCACCATGCTCCTGCCGTTGGCAGCGATCGGTACGTCCCTGGTGACCGCACAAGCTCTGGTGGCCGGCGTCTCTGAACTCTTCGGACTGGGCGTTTCAAACCAGTCCGTCATATTTCTGAGCGCGATGATCGCGGGCGCGGGAACGGACTACGCGGTCTTTCTCATCAGCCGCTATCACGACTATCTGCGCCAAGGGGCGGATTTCGACGACGCGGTGAAGCGGGCGCTGATCTCGATCGGCAAGGTGATCACCGCATCCGCCGCCACGGTGGGAATCACTTTTCTCGGGATCAGCTTTGCCAAGATGGGGGTGTTCTCGACGATCGGCGTGGCGTGCGCGATCGGTGTCGGGGTGGCCTTCCTTTCCGCGGTCACGTTGCTGCCGGCCATTCTGGTCCTGGCCGGGCCACGCGGCTGGGTCAAGCCGCGGCGCGAACTCACCGCTCGGTTCTGGCGACGGTCGGGGATCCGCATCGTCCGGCGGCCGAGGGCCCACCTGGTAGCCAGTCTGCTGGTCTTGGCCATTCTCGCCGGGTGTGCGGGCCTGGTGCGCTACAACTACGACGATCGCAAAGCCCTTGGGCCATCGGCGGAGAGTTCGATCGGGTATGCCGCGCTGGAACGCCATTTCCCCATCAGTCAGGCCGTGCCCGAATACATCCTCGTTCAGTCGCCGCGCGACCTGCGCACACCGCAGGCCCTCGCCGACCTTGAGCAGATGGCACAGCGGGTCAGCCAACTACCGAACATCGGTCTTGTCAGCGGACTCACCCGACCCACCGGAGTTGTGCCGCAGGAGTTCAGAGCCACCTATCAGGCGGGCATTGTCGGTGACCGGATGGCCGCCGGCTCGGCCGTGATCAGCGACAACACCAAAGATCTCAACCGACTGGAGAATGGGGCCGGCACGCTGGCCGCCAGCCTCGGCGATGTGCGTGCTCAAATCAACCGAATCGCTCCCAGCATGCAGCGTCTGATCGACGCGTTCTCGTCGATGCAAAGCCAATTTGGCGGAGACAGGCTGGTCAGGGACGTCGAAACCGCTGCCAAGCTGGTGCAGAGCATCAATGCGCTGGGCAATGCCATGGGTGTGAACTTCACCACCGTCAAGGACATGTTCGCCTGGGTGGGTCCGGTGCTGGCGGCGCTGAACGGCAACGCAATCTGCGATGCCAATCCCTCGTGCAGCGATACCCGCATCCAGTTTCAGAAACTGGTCGCCGCGCGTGACGACGGACGCCTCGACCAGATCAATACTCTGGCCGGGCAACTACAGGGGTTCGGAGACCGACAGACCCTGAACGCAACGGTGAAACAACTCAATGATGCGCTCTCGAACTTCAGCTCGGCGGTGCGCTCCATGGGTCTCGATCGACCTGGAGGTCTGCAGGCGGGCCTGACCCAGGCCAGGCAGAGCGCCAACCGCTTGGCCGACGGGAGCCAGCAGGTGGCCGGCGGGGTGGACCAACTCGTCGGCCAAGTCAAGCTGATGGGTGCCGGACTCGATGAGGCGGCCGCGTTTCTGTTGGCGATGCGAAAGAACGCGGCAGATCCGTCGATGGCGGGGTTCAATCTTCCGGCCCAAATTCTGAAACTCGACGAGTTCAAGGCGGCCGCGAAGGTATTCGTCTCGCCAGATGGCCACTCGGCCCGGTACCTGGTGCAAACCACACTAAATCCATTCAGCGCCGAAGCGATGGATCAGGTGAAAGAGATCAGCGACACCGCTCGGAGCGCCCAACCGAACACCCAACTGGCGGACGCCACGATATCGATGGGCGGATTTCCCGCCGCGCTGCGGGATACACGCGACTATTACGAGCACGACATCCGTTTCATCATCGTCGTGACCCTCATCGTCGTCCTACTGATCCTGATGGCGCTGTTGCGTGCGATTGTCGCGCCGCTCTATCTGGTTGGCTCCGTGGTCATCTCGTACTTTGCGGCACTCGGTATCGGCGTTCTGACGTTCCAATTGATACTCGGTCAGCAATTGCATTGGAGCGTGCCCCCACTGGCCTTCGTGGTGCTGGTCGCAGTGGGCGCCGACTACAACATGCTCTTGGTGTCGCGAATGCGGGACGAGTCTCCGCATAGCTTGCGTTACGGCATCATTCGCACCCTGGGTTCGACGGGCGGTGTGATCACTGCGGCGGGACTGATCTTCGCCGCCTCGGTCGGCGGTCTCTTGTTCTCCAGCATCACCACCGTGGTCCAGGGCGGCTTCGTGATCGGTGTGGGAATCCTGCTGGATACCTTCGTGGTGCGCACCATCACGGTGCCCGCCATGGCGACATTGGTGGGGCGGGCGAACTGGTGGCCGTCACGACTGAGCGTGGGGCGGTCAGTGTCGTGACGCCTATGCCCCAGTCATCTGTTCTCTCGATGCTGCACGGACGCGCCAGCCTGCGCCCCGGCGACGTAGCATTCACATTCACCGATTACGTCCACGACCCGGCGGGTGTTTCCGAGAGTCTCACGTGGTCCCAACTATCCCGCCGAACATTGAATGTGGCACGCGAGCTCACCCGTCACGCGTCGGTCGGAGACCGGGCAGTGATCCTGGCTCCGCAGAGCCTTGACTACGTTGCGGCATTCCTGGGATCCATGCAGGCTGGGCTGATCGCGGTTCCGCTCCCGTTGCCGCACCGCGGCTCGAGTCATGATCGTGTGAATGCCGTCTTCAACGACACGTCGCCCTCGGTTGTTCTCACGACGTCTGCGGTTGCGGACGACATCGCCGAATATCTCCATCGAGCACGCCTGGACGCTGTTCCGAAGATCATCGAAATCGATTCGATGAATCTGGACGTCGATGGCGGACCCAGCTTTTCGACAGCTGATTTTCCCAGCACCGCGTATTTGCAGTACAGCTCGGGTTCGACCCGGCTGCCAACCGGGGTCATGATCTCGCACCGCAACCTCCAGGTGAATTTCGAGCAGCTGATGCGCAGCTTTTTCGCGGAGACAACAGATGCCACCATCGTGTCGTGGTTGCCCTTCTACCACGACATGGGTTTGGTACTGGGCGTCTGCGCACCCATCCTGAGCGGCTTTCCCGCCGAGCTGACGAGCCCGATTGCGTTCCTGGAAAGGCCGGCCAGATGGATACGAGCGCTGGCTGAGAATTCTCATGCTTTTTCGGGCGCGCCTAACTTCGCCTTTGACCTGGCCGCCCGCAAAACCACCGACAGTGACCTCGCCGGGGTCGACCTTGGCGGGGTGGTGGGCATCATCAACGGCGCCGAACGTGTCGAGCCGGCCACTTTGGAACGCTTCGCAGATCGGTTTGCTCACTTCAATTTTCGGGACCACATGCTGCGTCCTTCATACGGCCTGGCGGAGGCAACCGTCTTCGTGGCATCCGGCACCTGGAGTGATTCGTCGGAGGCTGTCCATTTCGATGTCGACGAATTGTCCGCGGGCCGCGCTCAGCGGTGTGCGGCCGGAGCCGGCTCAGCGCTGGTGAGATACAACCTGCCGCAGTCACCCGTGGTGCGAATCGTCGACGTCGACACAAACCGGCAATGCCCGCAGGACGTGGTTGGCGAGATCTGGGTCCATGGCGACAATGTCGCGGCCGGCTACTGGAGCAGGCCACCGGAGGAGCAGCGGTGCTTTGGCGCAACGCTCGTCGACGCTTCGCCGGGCACGGCTGACGGACCCTGGCTGAGAACCGGCGATTTGGGCTTCATCTCCGACGGTGAGCTATTCATTGTCGGCCGCATCAAGGACCTGCTCATCATTCGTGGTCGTAATCACTATCCCGAGGACATCGAGGCGACGGTCCAAGGGATCACAGGTGGTCGGGTCGCGGCGATTTCGGTTCCGGTGAACAGCACCGAGAAGCTGGTCACCGTCATCGAGGTCAAGAAGCGAGGAAATTCCACGGTGGAGGCGATGCACTGGCTCAGCGGGGTGAAGAGCGACATCACCTCCGCGATATCCAATGCGCACGGCTTGAATGTCGGCGATCTCGTTCTGGTACCGCCCGGGTCGATTCCCACCACGACGAGCGGCAAGATTCGGCGCGCCGCCTGCGTCGAGCAGTACCGGCAGGACCAATTCACTCGGTTGGACGCCTAAGCCCAGCCGGGGTAGGCCGAGTAAGGTCTGGTTCAGTCCAGACGCGTAGTCGAGCAGGCAGGAGTGGGAATGCGCAGACTGCTCGCAATGGTCACTGCGCTGGTAACCGTAGGTGCCACAGGATGTTTCGGCGTCGGGATTTCTGCAGCCGACGACTCGCAAGCCGGTTGGACGCCAGACCGCGGGGCACCGGACAGCGGGCCACCGCCGCTGGGGACGCCGGGGCGGGGGTACGCACTGGGGGGCGCGCACGTTCTGGGTATTCCCTATGACGAGTACATCAACCGCACGGGCGCTGACTGGTTCCCGGAACTGGATCGGCAAATCGTTGACTATCCCGCGGGTCAGGTTCAGGGGCACACTCTCGAACGGTTGTTTCCGGGCATCGGCCAGCTGGATGACAACTTCTTCCCGGGCCTGGGTATCGACGGCCCCAGCATCGGCGAGTCGGTCGACGAGGGTGAGGGCAACCTGGAAACGGCGATCCGCAGCGGTGGTCCCGGCACCGCGATCGGCTTGTCCGAGGGTGCGATGGTGCTCAACGCCGTGCAGGCGAAGCTCGCGAACGATCCGACGGCGCCGCCACCGGATCAACTGAGCTTTGCAACGTACGGCGACCCGGTTGCACGCCACGCCTTCGGTGAGAGTTTCCTGACCCAGATGTTTCCCGTCGGCAGCGTCGTTCCCTCACTCGACTACCGCGTACCGCCTCCGGTGGAGAGCCAATACGACACCTACCAATTCGTCTCCGCATACGACAGCATCGCCGACTGGCCGGACAGGCCGGACAACTGGATGTCCCTCGCCAACGCGGTCGTGGGCCTCGCGACCGGTCACACCGCGGTGGCGTTCACCAAGCCGAGTATGGTGCCGCCGCAGAACATCAGGACGACCGTCAACTCCAAGGGCGCGAAGACAACGACGTATCTGATTCCAGAGCAGCACCTTCCCCTGGTCATGCCCTTCAAATATCTCGGGGTGCCCGAAGACACCCTGAATCAGCTTGACGCGGTGCTGCAGCCGATGGTGGACACGGGATATTCACGAAACGACGATCCGCTGACCGCTCCGATTACGGTGGATCCGGTGAACGGCTATGACCCGGCGGCCGCCACCGCACCGGCGACGCAGGCGGCCTTTGGCGGCGCCGCCGATCCTTTGTCGCAGCTCCTCGCCGGTTTCCAGTACGTGTTGAATAACCAGGGCGGCTAGAGACCGGTAAACCCGACCACGAGCAGCGCGCAGCCCACCGCGGCCAGTAGTGCGGCAACCGCGCGGGGGCTACGCGACCGGATCCACCCGTGCAGCGCGGTCATCAGCGCGAGCGTCCGCTCCGGCGCCAGCAGATAGGCAAACAGTGGGACCTCCACAAACGCGAAGGCCACGACGTTGAACATCAACAGTGCGCCTACTTGTGAGATGGGCGCGGCGCCGGAGGCGAGAATGACGGCCAGTACCGCCAGGTAGTCAACGGACGGCAGCGCCATTCCCAGGCCCGCCCCTCCCGATAGCCACAGCGACCGGCCGTTGAGTAAGCGGCTTGCCCAAAGAGGTGGAAACGGGCGCTCGAACCGGCCCGACAAGACATTCGTTGCCAGTAGCGCGGCGATCAGTAGGGCGAGCATGCCGATCACGATCTGCACCTTGGGCACCGTGAAGTGTGCAGACCCCAACAGCCTGGGCCGAACAACGAACAGCACTACCAGCCCCACGGTCATTCCCATCACAAAACCACCGCATAAGAACGTGAGCAGATGCCGCATCGGCCTGGGTCTGTTCAGCATCAGGACGGTCATGCCGATCCGGAACGGTTCCAAGCTCACTATGAGGGCCATCACCAGGACAGTGATCCACATGGCTACTCGGCTCTGCTGGGAGGTTTCGCCGGCGACCGGCAGCGACTGCCGACGTCCGGGACGACTGGCGACGTGCCGGGACGGCTTCGGCCGCCTCAGATCAGGCCGAGTTCGGTGACCGCCGTGCGCTCGTCGACCAGCTCCGCGGTCGTCTTGTCAATGCGGCTGCGGGAGAACTCGTCGATCTCCAGCCCCTGCACGATCGACCAGTTGCCGTCCTTCGTGGTCACCGGGAACGACGAGATGATGCCCTCCGGGACGTCATAGCTGCCGTCGGAAACCACCGCCATCGACACCCAGTCGTCCTTCGGGCTGCCGAGCAGCCAGTCGCGGGCGGCGTCGGTGGTCGCCGACGCCGCCGATGCTGCCGAGGAGGCACCGCGCGCGTCGATGATGGCCGCGCCGCGCTTGGCGACCGTCGGGATGAAGTCGTTCTCGATCCAGTCCTGGTCGTTGACGACCTCGGCGGCGTTCTTTCCGCCCACCTCGGCGTGGAACACGTCGGGGTACTGGGTGGCCGAGTGGTTGCCCCAGATCGTCATCTTCTGGATGTCGGTCACCTTGGCGCCGGTCTTGCGAGCCAGCTGCGAGATCGCCCGGTTGTGGTCGAGGCGGGTCAGCGCGGAGAACCGCGCACGCGGAATGTCGGGCGCGTTGGTCATCGCAATCAGTGCGTTGGTGTTGGCCGGGTTGCCGGTCACGCCGATGCGGACGTCGTCGGCGGCCACCTCGTTGAGCGCCTTGCCCTGGGCGGTGAAGATGGCGCCGTTGGCCTCGAGCAGATCGCTGCGCTCCATGCCAGGGCCACGCGGCCGGGCACCGACCAGCAGCGCCAGGTTCACGCCGTTGAAGATCTTGTTCGCATCCGCGCCGATCTCGACGCCTGCGAGCAAGGGAAATGCACAGTCGTCGAGCTCCATCACGACACCCTCGAGCGCCTTCAGGGCCGGTTCGATCTCGAGCAGACGGAGCTCGACCGGGCGGTCCGGGCCCAGAAACGAGCCGCTCGCCAGGCGGAACAGCAGGCTGTAGCCGATCTGGCCTGCGGCGCCGGTCACCGCGACCTTGAGGGGAGATGTGCTCACGTTCAAAGGCTCCTTGGTAAGAGAGGTTTTCGGGTTGAAACTAGCGCACCGGCGTGGGCCGCAAACGTCCGGTCCGGCACCATCCACGCGTAACATTGACCGAGGCTGGCTCAGGCCTGCGCTGGGACGGGAGGTTCACCAATGCCGTCGTTTCGCGTTTTGCCTTCATCGCTTCGACCCACGCGGACCAAGTACGCGCATCCCGACGCGCGCTCCATCCACGTCCCGGTCGCGCGGGCGATGGTCGACTGCGGCGTGTATGTCGACGGCATGCGGCTGCCCGGCAAGTACACCCACGCCGCCGCGCTCAACAAGGTGCGAGAGCTCGGACAGCAGGGCAAGGACGCGTTCGTGTGGATCGGCCTTCACGAGCCCGACGAGCACCAGATGCAGGCCGTCGCCGACGTGTTCGACCTGCACGAGCTGGCCGTTGAGGACGCGGTGTGCGCGCACCAGCGGCCGAAGCTGGAACGCTACGACAAGACACTGTTCCTGGTGCTCAAGACGGTCAACTACGTGGAGCACGAGTCCATCGCCAACGCTCGCGAGGTCGTCGAGACCGGCGAGATCATGATCTTCGTCGGCGCCGACTTCGTCGTGACCGTCCGCCACGGTGACCACACCGGGCTGGCCGGTGTCCGCCAACGCATGGACGCCTCGCCCGCGCTCATGGCGCTGGGGCCGTACGCGATCATGCACGCGATCGCCGACCACGTCGTGGACGGCTATCTCGACATCACGGACCTCGTCGAGTCGGACATCGACGCCGTCGAAGAGAGCGTCTTCTCCCCCACCCAGGCGACCAACATCGACCACATTTACCTGCTCAAGCGGGAGATCGTCGAATTGCGCCGTTCGGTCAGCCCGCTGACGCTGGCGCTGCAGCGGCTCGGCACCGACCACAGCGACCTGATCTCGGTGGAAGTCAGGCGCTACCTGGGCGACGTGCTCGACCACAACATCCAGGCCGCCGACCGGATCATGAGCTACGACGACATGCTGAGCTCGCTGGTACAGGCCGCACTCGGCAAGGTCGCCATGCAGCAGAACGTCGACATACGCAAGATCTCCGCGTGGGTGGCGATCGCCGCCGTCCCGACTGCCCTGGCAGGCATTTACGGGATGAACTTCGAGCACATGCCCGAGCTCGAGTGGGCGTGGGGCTATCCCGCTGCGCTGACGCTGATGTTCTGCGTCTGCTTCACGCTGTACCGCACGTTCCGCCGCAACCATTGGCTCTAGCTCGGCGCTGAGGCTTTGCGCGCGGGGTCGAGCACATCCACGCCGTCGGTACGCCACGCCTCCCGCATCGCCTCGGCGCCCTTGAGCCGCACCCAGGCCGCCTCGGTTGCGGTGATCGGGATCGCGGACAGAATCGCGACCGGATCGCGGGGCTCGGGCAGCGCCACATCGCCAATCTCGCTGCGGCCCAACAGAAAAGCGGTGAACGGCGCACCATCCCACAAGGGCGAGCCGAGGTCGACCAGCGCATCTGCCGCCAACACCAGGCCCTCGACGGCGGGTGCGGCGGCCAGCACGGCCACGCTGCGGGCAAGCCCCGCGGGTGAGGGTCCACGCAACGCAACCGTCACTTCCGTTCGGGGACCGCGCACCGGATCGGCGGCGACGTCGGCCGGATCGGTCATCGGTTCACGCGAACACCCAAGCGACACATAGTGAATGACCCCGTCATCGTCGGGACCGAACCGCAGGATGTCGATGGGCTCGGTGCCGAGGAACGTCACACTCGCGGCGCCGGCTTCGCCACCGATCCGCGTCTGGGCGAAGTGTGCGCGCAGGTGAGCGCGGACCTCGGCCAGGACATCGGTCACTCGGCAGGCGGCGCTGTCTGCTCTTCGCGCTGCCCTTCGCGCGGTGCGCCCGCCGGAGGGATGGTGAGGTTGGCGCCGCTGTCCGCGTCGAAGATCGCCAGCTTGCTGGTATCGAATGCCAGCTCCACCGTCTGCCCCGGCGTCACCTTGGACTCGGTGGAAACCCGTGCTACGAACTCGTTTTCCCCGACGCCGGACTCCGCGGCCAGCTCCGCCAGTTGTGCGGCGCGAGCGCCGGCGCCCTCGGTGGTGAAGTGGACGTACTTGTCTGCGCCCAGTGATTCGACGAAGTCGACCTTCACCTCGAAGGCCAACGCCCGGATCCGCGCATAGGTGTCGATCAGCGAGGCGTCGTCGAGGTGCTCGGGCCGGATACCGACGATGACGTTGTTCGGCGCGTTGTGCTGGGCGAGCACGTCCTGCACCTCCTGGGTCAGCATGACCTCGCCGAACGGCAGCTGGAGCCCGACGTCGGTCATCGTCGCCGGGAAGAAGTTCATCGCAGGCGATCCGATGAACCCCGCCACGAACAGATTCGCCGGCGTGGCATAGAGCTCCTCCGGCGTGCCGATCTGCTGAGCCTCCCCGGCCCGCAGCACGACCACGCGATCGCCGAGTGTCATCGCCTCGGTCTGGTCGTGCGTCACGTACACCGTGGTGGTCCCCAACCGGTGCTGCAGGCGCGCGATCTCCGCCCGCATCTGCACCCGCAGCTTGGCATCCAGGTTGGACAGCGGCTCGTCCATCAGAAACGCCTTGGGGTCGCGTACGATCGCGCGGCCCATCGCCACCCGCTGGCGCTGACCACCCGACAACTGGGCGGGTTTGCGATCCAGAAGTTCGCTCAGGTCAAGGATATTCGCGGTTTCCTCGACCTTCGATGCGATTTCGGCCTTCTTCATTTTCGCCAACGTCAACGGGAAGGCGATGTTCTGGCGGACCGTCATGTGCGGGTAGAGCGCATAGGACTGGAACACCATCGCGATATCGCGATCCTTGGGCGCCTTCTCGTTCACCCGTTCGCCGCCGATCCGAAGCTCCCCCGACGAGATCTCTTCCAAACCGGCAATCATGTTCAGCGTGGTGGACTTTCCGCAGCCGGACGGACCTACCAGGATGATGAACTCGCCGTCGGCGATGGTTACGGACAGATCCTTCACGGCCGTGGCGCCGTCGGGGTAACTCTTGGTTACCCGGTCCAACACGATCTCGGCCATCGAACTACCCCTTCACCGCACCGGACGTCAACCCAGCGACGATCCGTCTTTGGAAAATCAGAACAAAGATAATGATCGGAATGGTGATGACCATTGCGCCTGCCGCAATCGATCCGGTCGGCTCCTCGAATTGCGAACTGCCGGTGAAGTTCGCAATCGCCACCGGCGCGGTGATCGCACGCTTGGTCGCGGTCAACGACAACGCGAGCAGCAGGTCGTTCCACGCGAAGATGAACACCAGGATCGCCGCGGTGACGATGCCAGGCGCCGCCAGCGGGGCGATCACCTTGCGGAACGCCTGAGACGGCGTGGCGCCGTCCATCTTGGCCGCCTTCTCCAAATCCCAAGGGATCTCCCGGAAGAACGCCGACAGCGTGTAAATCGCCAGCGGCAACGCGAACGTGATGTACGGGATGATCAGGCCGGGCCAGGTGTCAAACAGCCCTATGCTGCGCCACATATTGAAGATCGGCGTCACAAGCGAGATTTGCGGGAACATCGCGATCAGCAGGGCGACACCCACCAGCAGTCGCTTGCCGGGGAACGCCAGCCGGGCAACGGCGTACGCGGCCATCCCACCGATGACCACGGCGATGATGGTGGTGATCAGGCCGATCCCGATCGAGTTGAGCAGCGCCGAACTGAACGCATCGCCGGAGAAGATGCCCTTGTAGTTCTCGAAAGTCATCTTTGACGGAATCAGCTTGCCGTCCTTGACGGTTGACGTCGGCTTGAGCGACAACGACAAGATCCACAGCACCGGGAACAGCGCGTAGATGACCACCAGAATATTGACGATGGTCCATCCCGTCGCCCGGCTCGCCCCGACCCGTTCGGCCATGTCAGCGCGCCTCCTCGTCGGAGCCGGGTGCGGATGCGCCGAAGATCGTGATGTAGATGAACGCGATGATCGCCACGGACAGGAAGATCAGCACGCTGATCGCCGACCCCAACCCCAGGTTGAATGCCTTGAACAGGTTGTCATAACCGAGGATTGACACCGAACCGGTGTTGTTGGCGCCGCCGGTGAGGACGTAGATGTTGTCGAAGATGCGGAACGCGTCCAGGGTGCGAAACAGCAACGCGACCAGGATCGCCGGTTTGATAAGCGGCAGAATCACTTTGACGAGACGCTTCCACGCGCCTGCGCCGTCGACCTGCGCGGCGTTGAGCAGGTCCTGCGGCACCAGCGCCAGCCCGGCCAGCAACAGCAGCGCCATGAACGGGGTGGTCTTCCACACCTCGGCGAGAACCACGATGGCCAGCGACGGGAGCTGTTCGGTCAGCGGCGCGCTGCCCTCCGGCAACAGGTTGGCCAGATAACCGGTGCCCGGCGTCCACGCGTAGTACCAGCTGTACGAGGCGGCGACGGTGACGATGCCGTACGGAATCAGGATCGCGGTGCGCACCACGCCCTTTCCGAAGATCGTCCGATGCATCACCAGCGCCAGCGCCAATCCGAGCGCGAACTCGATCGCCACCGAGACGACCGTGATCGCCAACGTGACGACGAACGCCGTCCACCAGTACCGGTCGGTGAGCACGGTCTGGTAGTTGGCGAACCCGACGAACGCGGTGTCGTCGGGCGCGGCCAGGTTGTAGCGCTGCAGGCTGAGCCACACCGCGTAGCCGATCGGGTATGCGGTCACGGCCAGCATCAGGATGACCGCAGGAGCGATCAGCAGGTACGCCAACCGGCGCTCCGACTTACGGTCGTTGCCCGCGCCGCGGCGAGTGCCCGGTGCAGCCGGGGTTTGGGGTGCTCCGCGACTTTCCAGGGTGGCCGTCACGGGATCAGCCCCTTACCGTCGATCGCCTTCTGCACCACTTCGGCCAACTCGTCGGCGGTCTTCTCCGGATCGATGTCGCTGATCGGTGCCAGCGTCGCCGAGATGCGCGTCGAAACGGCTTGGTAGACCGGGGTGGCCGGTCGCACCGCGGCGTTGGTGAGCTGCTCGCGGATGATGGCGTACTGCGGGTATTTCTTCTGGAACTCCGGATCGTCGTAGAGCGAGGCACGCACGGCGGGAAGCCCACCCTCCACCGACGTGTACCGCTGGTTCTCGACATTGCGCAGACAACGGATGGCCTCGAACGCCTCGGCCCGGTGCTGGCTGGTGCGGGCGACCGCCAGGTTGAGCCCCCCGAGCGTCACCTTCGCCGGTTCGCCCGGCTGCACAGCCGGATAGGACGCGAAGCCGAACACCTTCTGGCTGGCCGTGTACGCCGCCTCGAACTGCTCGTCGGTCGGCGAGAAGGTGCCGACGTCGTTGATGCTCCCCGACAGGGCGGGATCCTTGTCGAGCGGCAGGAAGCTCACGCCACCCTTGACGGCGTTCTCCAGCATCGACGGCAGCACGAACGGCCAGTTCACCTCCAGTGCGGCTTTGCCCTGTTCGAGCGCCAGGCGTGCGGTGCCCTCGTCCGTCTGGGTTATCGACGGGTCCGCGCCGGGCGCGGTGGCAACGGACTTGATGATCTGCAGCGCCTTGACGGTGGCCGCGCGATGCTCCGGCGTATCGGTCAACGTCACGGTCTTGCCGTCATCGGAAAGCACTTGACCGCCAGCGCTTTCCAGCAGCGTGTTGAACCACACCACCAGACCCTCATACTGTTTGGCCTGCACGGCGATCCAGCTCGGCTGGCCCGCGGCGTGCAGTCGAGTCGCCTCGGCCACCATGCCGTCCCAGTCAGTCGGTGGCTGCTCCATCAAATCCGCTCGGTACCAGAGCAATTGGGTGTTGGTCGTGATCGGAGCGGCGTACAGCTTGTCCTGCCACTTCGCCGTTTCCAGTGGGCCGGGCAATGTGTTGTCGGTGGCGTCGGCCTCGGCTTGGCCGGACGGATCATCGGAGAGCGGCAACGCCCAGCCCGCCTCGGCGAATTCGGCCGTCCACACGACGTCGAGGGCCATCACGTCAAGGGTGCTTGTCGTTTCCCGTCAGCCGCCGGGCCAGTTGCAGGCGCTGTGCGTCGGCCTCTTTCGGCAGGCTGACCTGTTGGATGGTGTAGCGGCCGCCGAGCTGTTCGTTGCACCGCTTGGCGACGGCGGTGAACGTGGCCATCTCGCTGGCCGGGGTGTAGTAGTTGATGACGGTTCCGCCACCGCCTGAACTGCACGCCGTCACCACGGATGCCGTCGTCAGGGCGGCCGACGCCGCAGCACACAGCCGACGTGCGCGCACCACCCGCCTCCCGTCCGCGGGGAACCTCCCGCGCCAGAACCGTAGAGCCAGGTGCGCGTGATTTGCAACACTTCCTAGCGGCGCGTCCGCAACCGCGTCACGATCGTGACCTGCGGCAGCGCCGATTCGGCACGCTTTTAGATGGTCAAGCGCGCCAGCAGATCCCGACCGTTCTCGGCGTTCTGCGGGTCGCACAAAACGTCATAGCGGCCCGCGACAAGCTGCATCGTGGAGCTGAAATCTCTTGTGCCGCGAGCCATCGCGTACGGGATCGCGGACGTGATCAGACCGAAGAAGACGCCTGCGACGATGCCGGTGATCAGCGCACCCCACGGGCTCGGGCTGAAGAAGCCGAGGATCAGGCCGATGAACAGGCCCAGCCAAGCGCCGGTGAGCACTCCGCCGCCCAGCACCTTGGGCCATGTCAGCCGTCCGGTCACCCGCTCGACCTGCATCAGGTCAACGCCGACGATCGTCACCTGCTGGACCGGAAACTGTTGGTCGGACAGGTAGTCGACCGCGCGCTGCGCCTCGGCGTAGGTCGGATACGAGCCGATCGGCCATCCCTTCGGCGGAGTCGGCAAGGCAGCCGGCCGTCCGCGTGTCGGCGATGTCGGCACGCCGGGCGTTGCGCCGGGAGTCTGTCCGGGCTGGAAGGGGCTGGTCATCGATCCTCATTCTCCTCTATTCGCCGCGAATTCTCTCGGCCTCTCAAGCTCAACGCACCTGCGTGGGCGTTGGTGCCCTGCGGCCACCCACGCCACGGGTACCAGCACATACGCTAGGTTTAACAGCATGACAAATCCCGGCGGGGACTCCTCCGAATCGTCAGCATCCGACTCCGGCTCCGAGGCCTCCGAGCCGTCAGCGCGCGGGTACGAATCACCGCCGATCGAGCAGGCGCAGCAGCAAGCTGACCAGACCGTGCAGGCGCCCTACGTGCAGCCGACGGAGCAGTTCACGCCGCCGGAATACACCCCGCCGAGCGCTTCCCCGTCGTATGAAGCACCGTCGGGGTATCAGCCGCCCGCCGACTTTCAGCAGCCGGGTTACGAATCCCCTGGCTATCCCTCACCGCCGGCCTATCCGCCACCGCCCCCGGGCTACCCCACGCCCGGTGCACAACAGCCCGGCTACCCGCCGCCCTACTCCGACCCGTCGTCCTTCGGCGGGCAGTCGTCGTACGGTGCGCCTTCCTATCCCCCGCCGCCGCAGTACGGCGGCGGCGGCGCAACGCCGGGCTATCCCCCGCCGTCGTCGTATCCGGCGACGGGGTATTCCGGTGGCTACGGCCAGCCGCAGGCCGAAACCAACCAGCTGGCGATCTGGTCGCTGGTGGCCTCGCTGATCGGCGTCCTGTGCGGGATCGGCTCCATCGTCGGCATCGTGCTCGGGGTGATCGCCCTGAACCAGATCAAGGAGACCCGTCAGGGTGGCCACGGGCTCGCGGTGGCAGGCATCGCGGTCGGAGTGGCGTCGCTGATCATCAGCATCATCTGGTACGGCTTCGCATTCAGCGCTTGACGTGACCAACCCGCCCGAGCAGCCGTTCCGGGGTGCCGAGTACCCGCCTTTGGAGCAGTCGGCACCGCAGCCGGATCCCTACGCGCCGGTCGACTACCCCTCGGGTTACCCGCCGCTTCCACCGCCGGTCTACCCGCCACCCCATACCGGCGGATACCCGACGGGATATCCGGGTTACGCCCCGTACGACGCGTACCGGCAGGGCAAGCCACCGGGCACCAACGGCAAGGCCGTCGCGGCGCTGGTCACCGCACTGGTGGGGCTGGTGTTCTGCGGACTGCCGTCGATCGCGGGCCTGATCCTGGGCATCATCGCGATGCGCGAGTGCAAGCGCACCGGACAGGACGGCTACGGAATCGCGTTGGCGGGCGCGATCATCGGCGGGCTGGCGGCCGCTCTGTTGCTGCTGTACCTGGTCATCTTCGTGGTCATCTTCGCCAGCGGATTCCAATACGCGCCATAGGTTTTCGCGCCTAGTTCGGTGGCCGGAACGGTTCGGCCTTGCGGGTCATCCCGGCGGCGCGGCCCTTGCCGGCGATCACCAGAGCCATCTTGCGGCTCGCCTCGTCGATCATCTCGTCGCCCAGCATCACCGCTCCGCGGGCCCCGCCTTCGCGTGACGTGTGCCATTCGTAGGCCTCGAGGATCAGCTCGGCGTGGTCGTAGGCCTCCTGACGCGGGCTGAATATCTCGTTGCCCGCGGCGATCTGGTCTGGGTGCAGCACCCATTTGCCGTCGTAGCCCAACGCCGCCGACCGGCCTGCCACCCGCCGGAACGCATCGACGTCGCGCACCTTCAGGTACGGCCCGTCGATCGCGGCGACGCCGTGCGTGCGAGCGGCGACGAGAATCGTCATCAGCGCGTGGTGATAGGCGTCGCCGACGTCGTAGCCCTCGGGTTGCTCCCCCACCACCAACGTGCGCATGTTCAGGCTGGCCATCATGTCTGCGGGGCCCAGCACCAGCGCCTGTACGCGCGGGCCAGCCGCGATCGCGTCCACATTCGTCAGGCCCTGCGCGTTCTCGATCTGCGCTTCGATGCCGATCCGCCCGACCGGCAGCCCGTGCGTGGTCTCGAGCTGGGTCAGCAGCAGGTCAAGCGCGTGGATATGGGAG
Source organism: uncultured Actinomycetota bacterium (assembly GCA_963801575.1). GTDB lineage: Bacteria > Actinomycetota > Actinomycetes > Mycobacteriales > Mycobacteriaceae > Mycobacterium. Next base: position 25,863 of record CAWDFT010000018.1, on the reverse strand, counting down.
GCGTCAGTCACCTTCGGCAGCACGATCAGATCGAGTACGGCGCCTGCCGTCGACACCACCTCGATGACGTCGACATAGGTCCACGGCGTCGTCCAGTCGTTGACGCGAACGCCCCGAAGCTGACTCGACCAGCCCGGCTCGGCCAGCGCGAGGGCCACCTGAGTGCGCGCCTCGGCCTTGGCATCCGGAGCGACGGCGTCCTCGAGGTCGAGAAAGACTTCGTCGGCAGGCAGGGTCTTGGATTTCTCGATCATTTTGGCGCTGCTGCCGGGAACCGATAGGCATGTTCGGCGGGGTCGATACCGGTTTTCCACAACCACACTCTCTACCCTTTGAGTCATGGCGGCGGTGAACAGGGTCTACGCGGCCCGGCTCGCGGGGATGGTGGTCTTGGGACCCGACGGCGAGTCCATCGGCCGTGTCCGCGACGTGGTGATCAGCATCAGCATCGTGCGCCAGCAGCCCAGGGTGCTCGGTCTGGTCGTCGAGCTGCTCTCCCGCCGGCGCATCTTCGTCCCGATCGGGCGGGTCACCGCGATCGAACCGAGCGACGTCACCCTGACCACCGCCAATGTGTCGCTGCGGAGGTTCTCGCAGCGACCAGGCGAGGTTCTGGTGCTCGGCCAGGTGATCGAGACACGGGTTCGCGTCGACGACCCCGATCTGCCCGAGCTCGCCGAGGTCGACGTCGTCGTCGTCGACCTGGGGATCGAGCAGACCCGGACCCGCGACTGGGTGGTCACCCGGGTCGCGGTGCGGCCACCTTCCCGCCGGCTCGGCCGCCGCAGAAACGTCGACATCGTCGACTGGCAGCACGTACAGGGCCTGACCCCGTCGGCCCTGGCGATGCCCGACCAGGGCGTGGCCCAACTGCTCCACCAGTTCGAGGGCCAGCGGCCGATCGAGGTCGCCGAGGCGATCGGAGAGCTGCCCGACAAACGCCGCTTCGAGGTGTTCAGGGCGCTCGACGACGAGCGGCTCGCCGATGTGCTGCAGGAGTTGCCGGAAGACGAGCAGGTCGATGTGCTGCGTCAGCTCGAACCGGAGCGTGCGGCCGACGTGCTCGAGGCGATGGACCCCGACGATGCCGCCGACCTGCTGGGGACGATGACGCCGGCCGACGCCGAGCTGTTCCTGCGCCGGATGGATCCCGAGGACTCCGAGGACGTGCGGCGGCTGCTGAGGCACTCTCCCGACACCGCGGGCGGCCTGATGACCTCAGAGCCGGTGGCGATCGCGCCGGACACCACTGTCGCCGAGGCGCTGGCGCGTGTCCGCGATCCCGACCTGACGCCCGCGCTGGCCTCGCTGATCTTCGTGACGCGACCGCCCACCGCCACGCCGACGGGTCGCTACCTGGGCTGTGTGCACCTGCAGCGACTGCTGCGCGAGCCCCCCGCCGCGCTGGTCAGCGGAATTCTGGACAAGGACATGCCCAGCCTGAGCCCCGAGCGACTCGCTGGCGGCGGTCACCCGCTACTTCGCTGCCTACAATCTGGTCTGCGGTCCGGTGGTGGACGAAGAAAGCCACCTACTGGGCGCAGTGTCCGTCGACGACGTGCTCGACCACCTACTGCCCGACGACTGGCGGCAGCGCGAGATACCCGGACTATTCAGCGCCGAAGGGGTGACATGAGCGAGTTGTCGGCGCGTCAACGCCTGGACACCCCGCGCACGTCGCGCGGGTTCTCGTTCAATGTCGACGTCGAAGCGGTCGGACGGTTCAGCGAATCGATCGCACGCCTCCTGGGCACCGGGCGCTACCTGCTGGTGCAGACCGTCCTCGTGATCGTGTGGATCGTGCTGAACCTTTTCGCGGTGAAACTGCGCTGGGATCCCTACCCGTTCATCCTGCTCAACCTGGCGTTCTCCACCCAGGCCGCCTACGCGGCGCCGCTGATCCTGCTGGCGCAGAACCGCCAGGAGAACCGCGACCGCGTTGCGCTGGAAGAAGACCGTCGCCGCGCCGAACAGACCAAGGCCGACACCGAGTACCTCGCCCGCGAGCTCGCCGCGCTACGACTGGCCGTCGGCGAGGTCGCCACACGCGACTACTTGCGGCGCGAACTGGAGGAACTGCGCGACCTGCTCGACGAGCGCGTTCCGGTCGCGGCTGCGGGCGATGGGGACGGCAAAAAGAAGGCAGCCGAGCGCCGGGCAAAAAAGCTCGGTTAAGCCAGGTCATCCATTGCGGTAACACGTCCCCTGTCGAGTAGGTATGGTGACTTGGTTCACAAGCCACCGCAAAGCTAGGACGGTTTGAGTGCACATAGGCGGAGGAGCCGCCCTCGAGGCAGTGCGGCACCACGCAACGCGGGTGATAGGTACACCCGCGTTCGGCCTTGCGGCCATTGCACCCCTCGTCTTCGTCGGCGCCGTCGGCGCCTCCGCACCGTCACCGTTCGCACCCGTACGCGACCCCGCCGTGACACCGCTGGCGGCCGTCGCTCCCCCGCCCGGCGACCGTTCCGGCGCCTCGGTGGTTGCGGTGACCAAGGCACCGTCGGCGTTCCACATCGCCTCGACCGCCAACCTCTCCGGCCCGCCGCCGGCCGCGGTGGTCAATTCGCCTGGCACGCTGCGCATTCCGACGATGGCGCTGAACGCCTATCGCAACGCCGAACGCATGATGGCATCAGCCCACCCCGGTTGCGGGGTGAGCTGGAACCTGCTTGCCGGCATCGGACGAATCGAGTCGATGCACTCCAACGGCGGTTCCACGGACGCGTCCGGCTCCGCGGTCCGACCCATCTACGGGCCCGCGCTGGACGGCACGCTGCCGGGCAACGAGGTCATCGAGCTGAGCCGCTCGTCCAACCGGGTCACCTACGCCCGTGCGATGGGACCGATGCAGTTCCTGCCGGGCACGTGGTCGCGGTACGCCGCCGACGGCAACGGCGACGGCAAGGCCGAGGTGCAGAACGTGTTCGACTCGACGCTGGCTGCGGCCCGCTATCTGTGCAGCGGGGGCCTCAACCTGCGCGATCAGGCGCAGGTGATGTCCGCGATCCTGCGCTACAACAACTCGGTGGCGTATGCCCGCAACGTGTTGGGCTGGGCGGCGGCCTACGCGACCGGCGTCGTCCCGGTCGACCTGCCGCCGATCACCGGGCCGATACCGCCGATCGCCGACGGGCATCTGGACAACTACCAGGCTGTCGGCGGGTACCAGGGTCTCGGGCCCGGACTGCCGATAAACGCACTCGGACTGCCCGCCAACGACCCGCTTGCCGTGGTGCCGCTGTTCGACTTGGGCCGCACGGATGTGGCGAGCCAGATGGCGAACGGGCCGACGTTCGGGCCGCTGCCGGGCCCGGCGGAGGCGGCCCCGCCGATGATGACGCGGCCGGCGCCTGCAAATAACCTGCCACCGTGGATGCAGCCACAGAACCTGCCGCCGTGGGTGCAACCACCGCCGCAGCAGCAGAACTGCGCGGTGTTCTGCCTGGGCACCAACCCGCCCCCGCCGGTGCAGCCACAGCTTCCGCCCGAGGCGCTGCCGCCGGGCATCGTCGGGGCACCTCCGGCGATGCCGGCCGCGCCGGCCGGGATCCCGCCGTTCCCGGCGGCCGGAATCCCGCCGGCACCGCCAGCCGGTGTTCCGCAGGCACCGCTGCCCGGCCCCGTGGGCGTTGGACCGGCGCCCGGCCCGCCCGCCTGACCAACTGGCCGCGCCCGCGCCCGAATCGGCTCGGTTGACTCCGCCTACACTCGGCGGTGATGTCAGAACGTCCCAGTGAGCTGGAATCCGCGGTCCGTGCCGGGCTGGCGAAGGTGATCGACCCCGAGTTGCGCAGGCCGATCACCGAGCTCGGCATGGTCAAGAGCGTCACGGTTGATGCCGACAACGGTGTGCACGTCGAGGTGTATCTGACCACCGCGGCGTGCCCGAAGAAAACCGAGATCTCCGAGCGCGTTGCCGCGGCCGTCGCCGACGTGCCCGGCACCGGCGCGGTCAAGGTCAGCCTCGACGTGATGGACGACGAGCAGCGCACCGAGCTGCGCAAGCAGCTGCGCGGCGACGCCCGCGAACCCGTCATCCCGTTCGCCCAGCCCGGCTCACTGACCCGGGTGTACGCGGTCGCGTCGGGCAAGGGCGGGGTCGGCAAGTCCAGCGTGACGGTGAACCTCGCCGCGGCGATGGCGACCCGCGGGCTGTCGGTGGGCGTGCTCGATGCCGACATCTACGGGCATTCGATTCCGCGGATGATGGGCACCACCGACCGGCCCACCCAGGTCGAGTCGATGATCCTGCCGCCGATCGCCCACGACGTGCGGGTGATCTCGATCGCGCAATTCACTCAGGGCAATACGCCGGTGGTGTGGCGCGGCCCGATGTTGCACCGGGCGCTTCAGCAGTTCCTGGCCGACGTGTACTGGGGCGACCTCGACGTGCTGCTGCTGGACCTGCCGCCGGGCACCGGTGACGTCGCGATCTCTGTGGCGCAGTTGATTCCGGGCGCCGAGATCCTTGTGGTGACAACGCCGCAACTGGCCGCGGCCGAGGTCGCCGAGCGGGCGGGTGCGATCGCACTGCAGACCCGTCAGCGCATCGTCGGCGTGGTCGAGAACATGTCCGGGCTGGTGTTGCCCGACGGAACCACGATGCAGGTGTTCGGCGAGGGCGGCGGCCGCCAGGTCGCCGAGCGGCTGACGACGGCGGTCGGCGCCGATGTGCCCTTGCTCGGCCAGGTGCCGCTGGATCCCGCACTTGTCGAGGCGGGCGACTCCGGTGTGCCGTTGGTGCTCAGCGCACCAGACTCGGCCGCCGGCAAGGAATTACGTGGCGTCGCCGATAAGCTGTCGGCGCGCAAGCGCGGGCTGGCGGGTATGTCGTTGGGTCTGGATCCAGCCGGCCGCTGAGCCCGTAACCAAGGAGCGTGCGGTGAATTCCGATCGGATCAACTCGAAGGAACTGAAACCAAGAAATCTCTTAGTTTCATTTATCTAAGATCTGAGCGTACATTCCTTGCATGGTTTCACGAGGCCAAAAAGTCTCGGGCGGCTCAGACGGCGACGCTGATACCAGCTGGCCATCGCTTGACTGGGTAGAGCAGGCCTGGACCCCCACGATCTCGCCAGACCTGATAACGGCGAGCGTACGGAAGCGCCACGTCGGCCCGTATCAATCGGCACTTGTGCCTCATATCGCGAGCTTGAATCCGCGCCTACCTAGTGAGGCCGTTTCACTAGCTGAAGAGGCATCGGTTGAGATAGCTCGCTTTGACGCTGAACTTGGGGCGGACGTCGCACCCTTTGCCTCCGTCCTCTTGCGCTCTGAATCTGCATCCTCGTCAAAGATCGAGAACTTGACGTCAGGCGCCAAGGCGATTGCATTGGCTGAACTGGGCAGCACTGCAAAGCGCAACGCCACCGAAATCGCCGGAAACGTCGCAGCGATGAAGGCTGCCTTAGATCTGGCAAATCGGCTCGATGCCGACGCAATCCTAGACATGCAACGGGCACTGATCGGGCCGCAACATCCCAGCATCGCAGGCCGCTGGAGGGAGGAACAAGTATGGATCGGTGGGGACACATTCGGTCCACACGGCGCCGACTTCGTACCACCACATCACGAACACATACCGGCGCTGATTGACGATTTGATCAAGTTCAGTTCACGCACGGACGTGCCACTCCTAACGCAAGCTGCCATCGCCCATGCACAGTTCGAGACCATCCATCCGTTCGCAGACGGCAATGGCCGGACCGGTCGGGCTCTAATCCACGCAATGCTTCGCGGTCACGGTCTTACGCGGAACGTCACTGTGCCGGTCTCGGCAGGTCTGCTCACCGACACGCAGAGCTACTTCGACAGCCTCACGGCGTATCGCGAAGGAAATCCAGCCTTGATCGTGGAGAAACTCGGCGAGGCGTCGTTTGCAGCAATAGCGAACGGTCGCCAATTGGTCCGCGAATTGCGGTCGACCCGGGAGAGCTGGAACTCGACGATTCCCGCGCGGCGAAACGCCGCCGCCTGGCGGCTAGCGGACCTCCTCATCCGCCAGCCGGTCATAGATGCTGCGACGGCCGCGTCAGAGCTCGGAATGACTTCGCAGAATGTGCTTCGGGCCATCGCGCCTCTGGTCGAGGCGAATGTTCTAACAGAATTTACGGGGTTTGCACGCAATCGCATGTGGCAGTCACACCAAGTGCTCACGGCTCTCGACGACTTCGCCTCGCGCGCGGGACGACGCAGCGGTCGGTAGCTAGGTGGCCTCGCTGTCGAACGGCGTCGCCAGCGACTGCTGCGGTGTCGTCGTCGGCGGTGTCGGCCCGGCCGCAGCCGGCTGGGTGGTCGGCGCCGCGGGCGTGCTGTCGGTCTTGTCGAACTTGCCGGTGAAAATCGAGTCGTCACCGTCGAGCAGGTGTTTGGTCAGCGCGGCGCGCGGGGTCATGCCCCTCAGCTTGCGAAGCTCACCCAGCGGCTCGCGGAGGTCGTCCAACTCCGGGCCGAGGTCCTCGCGCAGCTGGCTGGTCGCCCCGGTGATGTAGTCCCGCGCCTGACGCAGCGTGCCCGCGGACCAGCGGATGGCACCGGGCAACCGCTCCGGCCCCAGGATCACCAAACCGGCGACCACCAGGAGCAGCATCTCGCCCCAACCGACGTTGGCGAACATTACGTGCTGTTGTCGGCGCCAGGGTTCACGGTGAGCGTCACAGGACGGCCGTCGCGGAGCACCTCGATCGGGGCGTCCTGGCCGATCTTCAACAGCCGCACCGCGACAACGAACTCGTCGGCGTCGGCGACCTTGCGGTCTCCGACCTTGACCACCACGTCGTTCTCCAGGATGCCGGCCTTCTCCGCGGGCCCGCCGGCCTTCACGTTGGCCACCTGTGCGCCATCTGCGAGGTCGTTGCTCACCGACCGGGCGGTCAGGCCCAAAGTCGGATGGGCGATCTTGCCGTCCTTGATGAGCGTCTCCACGACGTTCTTCACCTCGTTGACCGGGATCGCGAAGCCGAGCCCGCTTGCGCTGTCCGACAACGACTTCCCGGCGGTGTTGATGCCGATGACATCGGAGTCCATGTTGATCAGCGGTCCGCCCGAGTTGCCGTGGTTGATGGCGGCGTCGGTTTGCACGCCGTCGATCACGGTGTCGGTGTCCGACCCGTCGCCGGACAGCGGGACGGGCCGGTGCAGCGCGCTGATGATGCCCTGGGTGACGGTGCTGCGCAGACCCAGCGGGGCGCCGGCGGCGATCACTTCGTCACCGACGTGCAGCTTGTCGGAGTCACCGAGTTGCGCGACGGTCAGGTTGTCCACGTTGTCGACCTTCAACACGGCCAGGTCGGTCTTCGGGTCACGACCGACCAGGTTGGCAGGCACGTCCTTGCCGTCGTTGAAGACCACCGACAGCTTGTACTGGCTGGGGTTGGTGGCGGCCTCGGAGATCACGTGGTTGTTGGTGACGACGTAGCCGCGACCGTCGATGACGACGCCGGAGCCCTGCGCGCCCTCGTTATCGCCCACCGCTTCGATGGTGACGACCGAATTCGCAACCGACGCAGCCACTTGGGCGAACCGACCAGTCGGGGGGCTCTCCGAGCCGCCGTCGGTGGACAGCGTCACCTTCGAGGTGGTGAACGCCTCGACGACCTCGGCGGTCTTGCGGCCGACCCACCCGCCTGCGAGGCCGATCACCAGCGCGGCGATCGCCAGCACGGCCAACGCGACGTAGGACACCCGGCCGCCGAACAGCACGTCGCGGACGCCGAGCTTGCCGACGTCGGCGGCGGCACGGGCGAGAGCGGGCTGCGGCATGGCCGGTGTTCCGAGCGCCGCCGCCGCGGCGGGATCGCGCCACGGGTCGTCGGGCTCCACGGGCTTATCCCTGTCGCGTTCGGCCTCCAGCGCGCCGATGTCGGCGGGATGGCGTTGCAGCGTCTCACCGGCGCCATTGGGCTTGCCGAAGGCCTCTTGGAGCACCGGGTCGGGCGGCTGGTTGGTCGGTGCGAACTCGCCCTGGTAGCGCTGGCCGTCGAGGCCCACGAAGGAGCCGTTGACGCCGGTGGGTCGGCCGAACGCCCGGGTGGTGTTCGGGTCGACCGGTGGGCGCGAGACAGGGCGCGGCGCCACCCGGTGGCTGCCTTCAGACTGGTCCTGCTTGGTCACCCGTGTATCACTCTCTATGTGCATTTGGTCGCCGCTATTCGCCGGCGCGCGTCGCCGCTTGATTTGGTTCCAGCCTACCGGCGCTTGCGCCGGCCGCGGATTGTGTCGTCAGCAACCTGGGCTTGATCAGTGTCGGTGGGCTGTTCCTGCGGGGCGTCGTGCGGAATCTGAGACAGCAGGCCCAGTAGCGAACTGGGGATGGCGATCGGACGCGAATCCCGCAGCGCGGCTCGGGCTTGGCGCTGGGCGTCCACCTCAGCGGCGCACTGCGGGCACAGCGAGAGGTGGTGGGCGGCGCGCAGATGAGCGGTCATCCGCAGCTCACCGTCGGCGAACGCGGCGATCGCCTCGGTGGACAAGTGCTCGGTGGAGCCGAATTCGCGTGGACCTACCGGTGCATCACTCTGTGAGGCGAACTGAGCGGGCAGCCAGGAGAACGCGCGGCGGAACACATGCCCCGGGTCGACCATCACCCCGCTCCTCTCGGCCTATCTCCATCGCGATAGACAGTGCTCACTTGAATGTAGCGCGGGATGCAATGCCCGACACCCAGGAATGGTCAGGCCGACCTGGCCGCGTCGCCGGAATGGCGCGCCAGGTAATCGCGCAGCGCCTGCCGACCGCGGTGAATCCGGCTGCGCACGGTGCCCAGCTTCACGCCCAGCGTCGCGCCGATCTCCTCGTAGGACAGACCTTCGATGTCGCAGAGCACCACCGCCGCGCGGAACTCCGGCGGCAGCGAATCGAGCGCGGCCTGCAGGTCGGGACCCAGCCGCGAATCGTGGTAGATCTGCTCGGGGTTGGGCTCGTCGGCAGGCACCCGGTCGTAGTCCTCGGGCAACGCCTCCATCCGGATGCGGCCGCGCCTGCGCACCATGTCCAGGAACAGGTTCGTGGTGATGCGGTGCAACCACCCCTCGAACGTGCCGGGCTGATAGTTCTGCACGGACCGGAAGACGCGAATGAACGTCTCCTGGGTCAGATCCTCGGCGTCGTGCTGGTTGCCCGACAGCCGATAGGCCAGCCGGTACACCCGGTCGGCGTGCTGGCGAACCAGCTCATCCCACGACGGCATGGTGGCCTGGTCACCGGTGGCATCGAATACCGCGGTGCCCTGGGGTTCATCGGAAGGCTCTACCCATTCCCCGTCGGTGAACCGCTCGAGGTGGGGCATCGAAACGGGGGCCAGATGGGCGGCCGTAGTCGTAGTAGTCGTCGGATCCTCCAGATCACAGCGTCGACCGTGGATCGGCAACGCGACATCCGCGGCAACACGACGATTGGCGTTGTTATTCCCAGAGCGCCAGCGTCCGCCGTGTTCCATGCGAGTACCGTCCCCGACCGTGGTGTGGTGGGCATATGAGCTAACTGAACTTTCCCTGAGAAAGCGGGTTACCCCAGGCCCAACCTGGGCAAACCGCACAATTTCGCCGTGATTTGGGCGTCGCGGCACGGGCGTGTCGCGGTGGTGGCCGAATCGGCACCCCTCTACGCTGCGGGCATGGCCGATGACCCGGCGAGCCAGCCGCAACCCAGCCGCGCCGAGTCGATCGTCACGCACGCCGAAAACTCGATCTCCGAAGACGCCATCGTCGCCGCTGCGCGCGACCGTGCCGTCGAGATCGGGGCCGGCGCCGTCACCCCGGCAGTCGGGGCCCTGTTGAGCGTGCTGGCCAAGCTCAGCGGCGCGAAGGCCGTCGTCGAGGTCGGCACGGGAGCCGGTGTCAGCGGCTTGTGGTTGCTCTCGGGCATGCGCGATGACGGTGTGCTGACGACGATCGACGTCGAACCCGAACACCAGCGGATCGCCAAGCAGGCGTTCACCGAGGCGGGCATCGGGCCGTCGCGGACAAGGCTGATCAGCGGGCGGGCCCAGGACGTACTCACCCGGTTGGCCGACGAGTCCTACGACCTGGTCTTCATTGACGCCGATCCCCTCGACCAGCCGGATTTCGTCGTCGAAGGCGTGCGACTGCTGCGGCCCGGTGGCGCGATCGTCGTGCACCGGGCGGCACTTGGCGGCCGTGCGGGCGACGCGAGTGCAGGCGACGCGGAGGTCACCGCCGTGCGCGAGGCGGCACGGCTGATCGCCGAGGACGAGCGGCTGACGCCGGTGCTGGTGCCGTTGGGCGACGGTCTGCTGGCTGCCGCCCGCGACTGACCCGGCCGCCAGGAATAGGGCACCTCTCTTCGCGAGCAGCTGTAGGGGCGGCTTCGCTGCGCCATGGAGGATGAAAATTGCGCCGAGTGTGCGGTTTCGTACGGGACACGCGGCTTGGATTCAAGCGGTGGCTGCAACGAATGTGGATGGGTCTGACAGTAGTCGGTCGAGTTCTTCGGCGGGGGTGCGCCATTTGAGGCGTTTTCTGGGTCGGGCGTTGAGTTCGGCGGCGACCTGGTCGAGCCAGCCGGGGCCGTAGAACGACAGGTCGGTGCCTTTGGGGAAGTACTGGCGCAGCAGCCCGTTGGTGTTCTCGTTAGTGCCGCGCTGCCAGGGGCTGTGCGGGTCGCAGAAGTAGATCGGCAGGCCGGTGGCTTCGGTGATCTTGGTGTGTAACGCCATCTCGCTGCCTTGGTCCCAGGTCAGTGAGCGGCGCAGGATCTCGGGGATCTCGGGGACCTTGGTGCTCATGGCGTCGGCCAGGGTGGCCGCGGTGCGATCGTCGGGCAGGTGCGGCAGCACCACGAACCCGGTGGTGCGCTCCACCAGGGTGCCGATCGCTGAGCCCGAGGCGGTACTGCCCAGGATCAGATCACCTTCCCAATGACCAGGGATCGCCCGGTCAGCAGCCTCGGCGGGACGCTTACTGATGTTGATCATGCCGGCCTTGAACCGATTTCGATCTTCTATTGGTTTGCGGCCCTGCTGTTTTCGCTGAGTACGGCCGGTTCGCAGCGCGGTCTTGACCAGCCGGGCCAACTCCCCGCGCGGCTGGACGTAGAGGGCCTGATAGATCGTCTCGTGTGACACCCACATCTCCGGATCGTCGGGAAAGTCCTGGCGCAGCCGGCTCGCGATCTGCTCGGGACTATGTCGCTGCTCCAAGCGTGCCACCACCTCGGCGAGCAGGACAGGGTTGTTCTCAAGCTTGCGCGCCTTGGGACGCTTGGCGTTGGCATCCGCCACGCCCTGACCGACTCGCGCCCGATACCCCGACACGGTCTGCCCGCGATCCATCTCGCGGCGAATGGTGTCCTGGTGGCGACCCAACAACCCGGCGGCCCGAGCCGGTGCGTGCCCGGTCTCCAGCAACTCCTCGAGCCGACAGCGCTCAAGAAACGACATCGGCGCACGCGGGGACGCAGGCGACTCTGCAACGGCAAGCGGGACAGGGGTTCTCGGCACATAACCAGCCTGTCGGACCCACCGCCGAGCGGTGTGCTCCGACACGCCAGAAGCCACCGCAGCCTGCGTCGGCGTCAACCCCGACCGCAGCGCATCCCAGAACGCGTCCCGGGTGGCCTGCGAATACCGGATACCGTAGTGCTTGGGATTGGTCTGATAACCGGCGTCCCTGGCCCACCTGCGACCCGTCGCCCCATGCACCCCGGCCACCGTCGCAGCCGCCGTCGGCGACAATCCCGACCGCAGCGCCTCCCAGAACTCCTTCCGCACCGACTCAACCAACCTCCCACCCGGGGGCAGACCCCGACGACGGAAACCAGTCTCGTAACCCATAAAGCAACACCTTTCGAATCAGGTGTTGCAGCGACCACTTGAGTCTGAGCCGGTCCGGGCGTACGATTCCGCACACTCGCGGATACCGCGATTGAACGGGACCGCCGACCTCGGCATTTGGCTCATTTCCGGTCAGACACAAAATCGCACTCAGGTGGTCAGATTCATGCGATTTTGCGACTGCTCGCACGGATAGTGGCGCGATCTTTACGGGATTCTGACGGTCCTCTGCTTGACGGTGGCTAAACACGCGTTTAACGTACTAAACATGCGTTCAGCAGACGATCTCACGGCCGTGGCAAGGATCCGCGACGCCGCGATCGAGCAAGTGGGCCAGCACGGGTTCAGCGTCGGGCTGCGGGCCATCGGCCAGGCCGCGGGGGTCAGCGCCGCGCTGGTGATCCACCATTTCGGATCCAAGGAGGGGCTGCTGCGGGCCTGCGACGACTTCATCGCCCAACAGATCCGCGAGGCGAAGACAGAATCGCTACGCTCCGCCGATCCGGCCACCTGGCTCGCCCAGATGGCCGAGATCGAGTCGTATGCGCCGATGATGGCCTACCTGGTGCGCAGCATGCAGTCCGGCAGCGATCTGGCCAAGGAGTTCTGGCGGCGCATGATCGACAACGCCGAGCAGTACCTCGAGGAGGGCGTTCGCGCAGGCACCCTCAAGCCCAGCCGGGACCCCAAGGCCAGGGCCAGGTTCCTCGGCATGATGAGCGGCGGCGGGTTCCTGCTGTATCTGCAGATGCACGACAACCCCACCGACCTACGCGCGGTGCTGCGGGACTACGGCGAAGACATGATGTTGCCCGCGCTGGAGCTGTACTCCAACGGCCTGATGACCGACTCGACGATGTATGACGCATTCCTTGCGCGACGCGAACAAGGCATTCCGTTCAGCAGTTCGACTGAAGGAGTAGGCGATGACGGCAACGTCACTGCGACGGTCTAGCGCAGGCGAGGGCTCCCAGCCCGCCGTCGAAATCCGTGGTCTGGCAAAGTCATTCGGCCGCACGAAAGCCCTGGACGGGCTGGACCTGACCGTCGCGCCCGGTGACATCACCGGCTTTCTCGGACCCAACGGCGCAGGTAAATCCACCACCCTTCGCGTGTTGCTCGGACTGCTGCGCGCCGACGGCGGCACGGTGCGGGTGCTCGGCGGCGATCCGTGGCGTGACGCGGTGACGCTGCACCGGCGGATCGCCTACGTGCCGGGCGATGTCACGTTGTGGCCCAACCTGACCGGTCTGCAGGCCATCGACTTCCTGGCGCGGCTGCGCGGAGACGGCGCGGTCGACAGCCGGCGGCGCGACGAGCTGATCGAGCGTTTCGAACTCGACCCGCACAAGAAGGCGCGCACCTACTCCAAGGGCAACCGACAGAAGGTGGCCCTCGTCGCGGCGTTTTCCACCAACGCCGAGCTGTACATCCTCGACGAGCCGACGGCGGGCCTGGACCCGTTGATGGAGAAGGCTTTTCAGCGCTGCGTCGAAGAGGTCGCCAATCACGGCGCCGCGGTCCTGCTGTCCAGCCATATCCTCGCTGAGGTCGAGAAGCTGTGCGACAACGTGACGATCATCCGCTCCGGCCGTGCGGTGAAGTCCGGCACCCTCGAGGAGCTGCGACACCTGATGCGCACCACCGTGACGGCACGGACCCGCGGCGACGGCCGGGCACTGCAGCAAGCGCAGTACGTGCATGACTTCAGCACGCAGGACGGCCAGGTCCGGTTCTCGGTGGATCGTGCCGAATTAGACCGCGCCATGGCACAACTCACCGAGCTCGGCATAGTCGAGCTGACGGTGACTCCTGCGTCCCTCGAGGACCTGTTCCTGCGTGAGTACCAGGGGCCGGATCGATGAGCGCGACGACCGTTGCGCCGCGCACCGGCAGGCACCAAGCGATGCCGGTGGCCTCGCCCTTCACCGGGGTCGCCAGCCTGATCCGGCTTGCGCTGCGCCGGGACCGCGTCCGGCTCAGCGTGTGGATCGCGGTGCTGACATTGATGATGGTGTACGCGCCGAACGCCATCAAGCTCGCCTATCCGGAAGAGGCGCAGCGGCTGGCCCGCGTCAATCTGCTGAAGACGCCAGCGGGAATGATCATGGGCGGGCCCATGTTCGGCGTCAACGACACCGATCTGGGTGTGATGATGGCCAACGAGCTGATGCTCACGTTGATCGTCGCGGCATCCATCCTGTCGATCCTCACCGTGATCCGGCATACCCGCGCCGAAGAGGAAAGCGGCGCAGCGGAATTGGTGCTGTCCTCGGTGGTCGGTCGGTATGCCCGCACGTATGCCGCCTTGATCCTGGTCTGCGGCGTGAACGCCGTACTCACGGTGACCATGACACTGGCGATGGCCGCGACGGGCTTCGACATCGTCGACACCGCCGCGATGTGCCTGGGCGTCACCGGAGTGTCGATGGTGTTCGGCACCGTCGCGGCGGTCACCGCCCAGCTGTGGCGGCAGTCGCGCGCTGCGACCGGGGCGGCGATGGGCGTCCTCGCGCTGGCGGCGCTGGTGCGCGGAATCGGTGACGTCATCAACCATTCCGGCAGCGCGCTGTCCTGGTTCTCCCCCATCGCCTGGGCCCAGCAGATGCGCCCATTCGTTGATCTGCGGTGGTGGCCGTTCGGCTTGCTGGCCGTTCTCGCCGTCGGCCTGACGGTGCTGGCGGCGGTGTTGGAGAGTAGGAGGCAGTACGACGACGGTGTCATCCCGTCCACCGGCGAGCGCCCGAACGCGCGCCCGATCAACGGCGTGTTCGGCCTGCACGTGACGCTGCAACGCGGTCAGACGATCGGATGGGCCGCCGGATTGTTCTTGTCCGGCCTGGCATTCGGGTCGATGACCAAATCGCTGCTGGATGCCGCGAAGGAGAATGAACTGCTTCAGCGCGTGCTGGCCCAACAGGGTACCGATGGCGTGTACACCACCATGACCCAGTTCCTGGCCGCTGCGGCGACCGCTTACGTCGTCGGCGCCGTGCTGCGGGTGTGGACCGATGAGCAGTCCGGTCTCGGGGAGACCGTCCTGGCCGGTGCGGTGTCCCGCTGGCGCTGGCTGCTCACCGCGGTCGCCGCCGCAGTCGTCGGGTCGACGGTGCTGATGTTCTTCGCCGGCCTCGGCAACGGCCTCGGCGCGGGCATCACCATCGGCGAGCCGCAGACCATCTGGCGGCTGACACTGGCCGCACTGGCCTTCGTGCCCGCGATGGCGGTGATGGCCGGAGTCGCGGCCTTGGCGGTGGCTGTGCGGCACCCGTGGATCGGTTGGCTTGCAGTGACTTTCGTGGTGATCTCGCTGTACCTCGGCGCCCTGTTGCGACTGCCGCAGTGGCTGCTGGATATGTCGCCGATCGGCCAGACCAAGGCGCCGACCGAGTATTCGGCCGTCGCGCTGACGGTGATGGCCGTCGCCGCCGCGGCTCTGACCCTCGTCGCAGGCGCGATCTACCGGCGCCGCGACGCGCTGTGACACGAAGTGGAGGCATGTTGAGGATCGCTCTTCAATTGTTGGCATCCGCAGTGTTCGGAGTCGCCTTCTTCGGACTGCTGTTGTTGTGGCCTGCCGGCACATTCGACTACTGGCAGGCTTGGTTTTCATCTCCGTGTTCGTTGTCGGCACCATGGTTCCGAGCGTCTACTTGGCGGTGAAGCGCCCAGATGCCCTGCGCCGACGGATGCACTCGGGCCCACTGGCCGAAACCAGATGGGTGCAGAAGTTCGTCATGGTCGGCACCGTCTTGATGGTGATCGCAGTGACGGTGGTCAGCGCCTTCGACCATCGGTTCGGCTGGTCGTCGGTGCCGACGCCGGTCGTGCTTCTCGGCAACGTGCTGGTCGCCGTCGGCCTCGGGATTGCCGAACTCGTGGTCATCCAGAACAGCTATGCGGCGACCATCACCGTCGAGGCCGGGCAGCCCTTGGTCTCCACTGGCCTTTACGGCCTGGTGCGTCATCCGATGTATGTCGGAGCCGCGATCATGATGATCGGCATGCCGCTGGCCCTCGACTCGTACTGGGGCCTGGCAGCTGTCGTCCCGGGTGTGCTGGTCCTGGCGGTCCGCATCAGCGACGAGGAGAAGATGCTGCGCGAGGAACTCGACGGCTACGACGACTACATGGAGAAAGTACACTATCGACTGGTAACAGGGGTGTGGTGAGAATGAAAACCTCAGTCCAAGCAGCAATTACATCCGTCGTCGGCTTCATCGTACTCCTCCTCATGGTGTTCTTGCCCGCAGGCACATTCGATTACTGGCGGGGCTGGGCGTTCATCGCGGTGTTCGCCGCCGCGACTCTCGTACCCAGCGTGTACCTCGCCGTGAAGAATCCGGAGGCGCTGCGCCGACGTATGCAAGCGGGTCCAGGCGCTGAGACGCGGCCCTTGCAGAAGCTCATCATTGCCGTGGCGTTCCTGTCGGTGGGCGCCATGATCGTGATCAGCGCGTTGGACTTTCGCTTCGGCTGGTCGACGGTGCCCGCCGCGGTTTCGGTGGTAGGGCTCGTCCTCGTAGCCGTCGGCCTCACCATCGCGATGCTGGTGACGATCCAAAACGGTTACGCCGCAGCCAACGTGAAGGTGGAGTCGGGTCAGCAGCTGTCATCGACGGGTTGGTACGGGTTTGTCCGGCACCCGATGCACTTCGGCAATGTCATCCTGATGATCGGCGTCCCGCTCGCACTCGGCTCGTACTGGGGTCTGCTGATCGTCATTGTCGGTCTTGCGGTACTTGCTCTTTGTATCAACGACGAAGAGGCCCTGCTGACGCAGGAGCTGGCGGGCTACCCCGAATACATGAACAAGGTGCACTACCGATTGGTGCCCTACGTCTGGTGACGCGCGCCGCCCGCCAGGCGACGAGGAACACCGCCGCCACGGCGAACCGAAGCACCGTGTTGGCGATGATCGTGCCGTTTGGCTCCGTCACGCCGATGTAGACGAGATCGAGAATGCCGCTCGCCCCGTGCAGGACCACGAATGTCGTCACGATGAGCCGCAGTGCGGCCGGGTCGGTGATTCGCGTTGCGCCGAACGACAGCACCGCGACAGCGAGTTCCGCGGCGCCGACGAGATAGACGAGCAGATAGTCCTGCCGCTCGAGCGTGAGGCCCACCAGCGACGGGATCGCGGTCGGGAACACCGTAAGCACTATGGCGCCCGCCAGCGTGCGTCGTCGCCCCCCGAGGGGGGGTTGACACTGGTGCTGCGGTTCCGCGTCGTCGGCGACAAGATCACCGAGATCGACATCGAGGCCGACCCAGACCAGCTCCACGACCTCGAATTGGCCGTCCTGGACTGACCAGCGCCCCGTAATGCGTAAGGCAGACGGATGTCGGTGGCGGCGCTTACTTTGCGAATATGTCGAGGTGTCGGTTGTCGCCCACGACGGCGCAAGAAGAGATTCTCTTGGAACACTGTCGGGACGCACGTTATGTGTGGAATCTCGCGGTTGAGCAGCAGCAGCATTGGCAACCCGGCCGCAAGGCTCCCGGCTACGCTAAGCAATCCGCGCAGTTGACGGAGGCTCGCGCTGAGTACCCGTGGCTTGGTGCCGGGAGCCAGACCGTGCAGCAGCAGGCGCTGCGGGATTTCGCACAGGCCAGGCAGAACTTCTACAACGGAACCCACCGTCGCCCGACGTGGCGCAAGGCAGGTGTCCACGAAGGGTTTCGGCAAGTCGCGGTGAAACCGCACCACGTTGTGCGACTGAATCGCCGCTTCGGTCGGGTGTGGGTGCCCAAGGTGGGATGGGTGCGGTTTCGGCTGTCGCGGCCTATGCCCGAGGGTGTCAAGTCCTACCGGGTTACGCGTGATCGAGCCGGCCGCTGGCATATCGCCTTCGCCCACATCCCCCCGTCGATCTGCGGGCCGCGCGATGGCAGCGTAGTGGGCATCGACCGTGGCGTTGCCGTCTCGGCGGCGCTGTCGACCGGGGAAATGCTGCACGCACCTAGCCTGACCGCGGGCGAGTCGAACCGCTTGAAGGTGCTGCAACAGCGACTTGCTCGCGCCAAACGCGGCTCCAACCGGCGCGGGCGAACAAAGCGTGCACTCGCGAAACTGAGAGCTCGTGAGGCCGACCGCCGCAAGGACTGGGTCGAGAAAAGCACTACTGACATTGCGAGGCGCTTCGACACGATCAGGATCGAAGCACTCGACGTGCGTGCGTTGACCCGCTCTGCGCGGGGAACCCTCGAGCAGCCCGGTGTTCGCGTTGCTCAGAAGCGCGGGCTGAACCGCGCCATCAACCGCAGCGGCTGGGGCCTGCTCGCTGCGCGTTTGCAGCAGAAGGCTTACGGTCGGGTCGAGCAGATCCCGGCCGCGTATACGTCGCAACGATGCTCGGTGTGCGGGCACGTCGCTCCCGGGAACCGTAAGAGCCAAGCGGTCTTCGAGTGCGAAGCCTGCACTGCTGGCCGGTGCAACGCCGACGTCAACGCTGCACGCAACATCGCCGCCGGACGGGCGGTGACAGCACGGGGAGACCTCGCCGGTAGGCGGTCTGCGAACCGTGAACCTCAACTCTGCACTCCTGCCACCTAAATCGGTGGCGCGGAGCTTGGAGCTGGAATCCCCGACATCAGGCCGGGGAGGACGTCAAAATGCGTATGTGGAACTGCTGACCGGTCTCGGGCTGGCGACCGCCGCGGGGCTCAACGCCTACATCCCCCTGCTGGCGCTGGGCCTGCTGTCCCGGTTCACCGACCTGGTGACGCTGCCGCACGGCTGGGCCTGGCTGGAGAACGGCTGGGTGATGACGATCGTGGCGGTGCTGCTGGTCATCGAAGTCGTCGCCGACAAGATCCCGGTACTGGACAGCATCAACGACACCATTCAGACATTCGTCCGGCCGACCGCCGGCGGCATCGTGTTCGGCTCGGGCACCGCCGCCGAGACTGCGGCGGTCGCCGATCCTGGTGCGTTCGCACAGTCGGGTCAGTGGGTTCCGATCGTCATCGGTGTCGTCGTCGCGCTGGTGGTGTCGCTGACGAAGTCCGCGGTGCGACCGGCCGCCAACGTCGCCACCGCCGGGGTGGCGGCCCCGGTGCTGTCCACCGTCGAGGACGGCATCAGCATCAGCCTGGTGTTCATTGCCATCCTGATCCCGATACTGGTGCTCGTCGTGCTGGTCCTGCTGGTGTGGGGCCTCATCAAACTGCTGAGGCGACGGCGGCAACAGCGCTCCGCGAAAGAGAAGTCAGGGCTGTAATTTGGCGCGACCAGCAACCGGGAATGTCCCCCGCAAGCGGGTGGTGCCCCCAATTTCGCGGTGAAACCTAAATCCAGACACCCTTGCCGACGGCCACCACGCCGCCTGCGCTGATCGCGAACCGCTCCCGGTCTTTCTCCAGGTCGACGCCGACCATCTCACCAGGGCCGACCACGACGTTCTTGTCCAAAATCGCATGGCGCACCACCGCACCGCGGCCCACCCGGACCCCCGGCATCAGCACGCTGCCCTCCACGATCGCGCCGTCGTCGATGACGACGTTGGACGACAGCACCGAGTTGCGCGCCGATGCGGCCGAGATGATGCTGCCCGCGCCGACCACCGACTCCTGAGCGGAGCCGCCGTTGACGAACTTGGCCGGAGCGAGGTTCTCCGACTCGCCCCTGATCGGCCAGCGCTTGTTGTAGAGGTTGAACACCGGGTGCACGGACACCAGGTCCATATGGGCGTCGTAGAACGCGTCGAGCGTCCCAACGTCACGCCAGTAGCCATGGTCACGCTCGGTGGCTCCCGGCACCTCGTTGCTGTTGAAGTCGTAGACCGCCGCCATCCCGTCGGTCACCAGCCGGGGGATGATGTCGCCGCCCATGTCGTGATCGGAGTCGTCGTCGTCGGCGTCGGCGCGGATCGCGTCGATGAGCACCTTGGTGGTGAAGATGTAGTTGCCCATCGACGCGAACGTCTGCTCGGGATCGTCGGGGATGCCCGGCGGGTCGGCGGGCTTCTCGACGAACTCCCGGATACGACCGGAGTCGTCGGCGTCGATGCAGCCGAACGCGGTGGCCTCGGCGCGCGGCACCCGGATACCCGCGACCGTCGCGCCCGCCCCGCTCTCGATGTGGAACTGCACCATCTGCTCGGGGTCCATCCGGTACACGTGGTCGGCACCGAACACGACGATGTAGTCGGGGTCCTCGTCGTAGATCAGGTTCAGCGACTGATAGATCGCGTCGGCCGAACCGGTGTACCAGCGCGGGCCGAGCCGCTGCTGGGCGGGCACCGGCGTGATGTATTCGCCGGCCAGACCGGACAGCCGCCAGTTCTGCGAGATATGCCGGTCAAGCGAATGCGACTTGTATTGGGTGAGAACACAAATCCGCAGGTATCGGGCGTTGACGAGATTCGACAGCACGAAGTCGATCAGCCGGTAGGCGCCGCCGAAGGGAACTGCCGGCTTTGCTCGGTCTGCCGTCAGCGGATACAGCCGCTTGCCTTCCCCGCCGGCCAGGACGATGCCAAGGACATGCGGCAACTCCCTCATGATTCAAACCTATCCGCAGGGTCTCACCGTGACCAGGCATTCGCACTTTTGAACCCGCGCGGCTGTCGGTGAAAGTAATTGGTGAATACCCGGTTCGGCGTTCGTTACAAGCCTGCGGCGCGGAGCGACGGACACTACCGTCGTAGGCATGCGGGTGGCGATGATGACGCGAGAGTATCCGCCCGAGGTGTACGGCGGCGCCGGCGTACACGTCACCGAACTCGTCGCCCAATTACGCAAACTCTGCGACGTGGATGTGCACTGTATGGGCGCTCCGCGCGACGGAGCATTCGTCCACCAGCCCGACCCGGCGCTCAAGGGCGCCAACCCGGCACTTGCGACGCTCTCGGCCGACCTGGTGATGGCCAACGCCGCCGAAACCGCCACCGTAGTGCATTCACACACCTGGTACACGGGGCTGGCCGGGCACCTGGCCGCGCTGCTGTACGGCATCCCGCACGTGGTGACCGCGCACTCGCTGGAGCCGATGCGGCCGTGGAAGGCCGAACAGCTGGGCGGCGGCTACCGCATCTCGTCCTGGGTGGAGCGCACCGCGGTCGAGGCGGCCGACGCGGTGATCGCGGTCAGTTCCGGCATGCGCGACGACGTGCTGCACACCTACCCGGCGCTGGATCCCAACCGGGTGCACGTCGTGCGCAACGGGATCGACACCGATGTCTGGTACCCGGTCCAGCCCTCGCCGACGGAGTCCGTGCTCACCGAACTCGGGGTGGACCTGGCGCGTCCGATCGTCGCGTTCGTCGGACGGATCACCCGGCAGAAGGGTGTCGCTCACCTGATCGCCGCAGCGCACAAGTTCGCCCCCGAGGTGCAGCTGGTGCTCTGCGCCGGCGCGCCCGACACCCCCGAGATCGCCGCGGAGGTGACCGCCGCGGTGCAGGAGCTGGCCAGAATCCGCACCGGCGTGTTCTGGGTGCGGGAGATGCTGCCCATCGTCAAGATTCGCGAGATACTCTCGACTGCAACAGTTTTCGTATGTCCGTCGGTGTACGAGCCGTTGGGAATCGTGAACCTCGAGGCGATGGCGTGCGGGACGGCGGTGGTGGCTTCAGACGTCGGGGGCATCCCGGAAGTGGTTGCCGACCATCAGACCGGGCTTCTGGTGCATTACGACCAGGGCGACTCTGGACTCTTCGAGACCCGGCTGGCTGATGCGGTCAACACCTTGGTCGCCGAGCCGAAGCGGGCCGGTGAGTACGGAGAGGCCGGGCGGCATCGCTGCATCGACGAGTTTTCCTGGGCACACATCGCCGAGCAGACGTTGGAGATCTACCGAAAGGTGTCTGGCTAGCTGCTGACGCCCTTGAGTTCGTCGCCGAGGGCCGCTGCCTCCTCGGGGGTCAGTTCGACGACCAGGCGGCCACCACCTTCCAGTGGTACCCGCATAACGATGCCGCGCCCCTCCTTGGTTGCTTCCAGTGGACCGTCGCCGGTCCGGGGCTTCATCGCCGCCATCGAGTGCTCCCTCCACATGAGCCGGCTGCCCACCCGTTGACAGCTCCCGGCACTGAACTGCATCTGAACTAGCCCTATTCTTCCCTATCCGCGGCGCTCAATGTGCAAAGACCCGGCGAAGACCGTTTCGACGGTGGCTCAACCGGCCGCGGGCACCCAGCAGGACGCGACATGGTCGTCGACCATTCCGGTGGCTTGCATCAACGCGTACGCCGTCGTAGGACCCACGAATTTGAAGCCGCGGCGCTTCAGCTCCTTGGCCATCGCATGCGATTCCGGGGTGACCGCCGGAACCTGTGACAGCTCGGTGGGGCGTGGGCGCTGTGGCGGGGCGAACGACCAGAGCAGCTCGCCGAGGTCGACGTCCAAGTCGGCGGCCGCGCGCGCGTTGGCGATGGTGGCCTCGATCTTCGACCGGTTGCGCACGATTCCGGCGTCGGCCATCAGCCGGTCGATGTCGCGGTCGGTGTAGCGGGCGACGCGCTCGATGTCGAACCGGTGGAAGGCGCGACGGAAGTTCTCTCGCTTGCGCAGGATGATCAGCCACGACAGCCCGCTCTGGAACGCCTCGAGGCTGACCCGTTCGAACAGTGCGGCGGAGTCCTTGAGCGGCCGTCCCCACTCGGTGTCGTGATAGTCGCGATAGAGGGCGAAATCAGCTGGCGCCAAACGCAATTGGTCGATCCAGCCGCAGCGCACCCGACCGTCGTCTGCTGGCGCCACCGTCACGAATCGGCCTTGTCCTCCGCAGGCAGCGCGTGCGCATCGCCCCCCACAGGTTCCTCGTCAGGCGTGTCGTCGTCGTTGAACTGCGCCGCCTGCACCGCCGCCAGTTGGCCGCGCAGCAGGTCGAGCTCCTGGCCCAGCCGGTCCAGCACCCAGTCGACCTCGCTGGTCTTGTAGCCGCGCAGCGTCTGGGTGAACTTGACCGCGTCGACGTCGGCGGCGGTGACACCGGATGCGGGCAACACCGTCGCGGTGGTGGCCCGCGGCAGCGGCGGCAGCACCTCGCCACGCCCGAACAGCACGCTTCCCACGCCGAAGAGCACGACGGCCACCAGGATCAGCACCACCAGGTACAGCAGGATCAGGGTCACGCTCTCGATACTGCCTCACCGGTCCGACGAGGCCGCGCCATGACCGCGCCCCCGGCGACGATCAAGCGGCGTGAGCCGCGTTGTGGGGGTACCTCCCGCGCGAAGCGTAGGGGGAGAGCCCGGCCAGACCACCTAATGGGACTCGATCAGCGTGTCCTTGACGGGGATCTTGGTTCTTGAGCGGGAGGCTGATTACCGAGCCGCCGGCCGGTGAGCACTGTTGCCGCCTGGAGTGATGGTCAACTCCTAAGGCTAGATCGTGCCCCGGCCGGTTGGTGAGGTCATCTGTAGCGCTCATGGGATGTCGTGCCAGTTCGAGCACTGATCCATTAGGTCGCCGCCGGGTGTCCTTCGGCTCGAACGGGTTTCATCCATATCGAGCCAAGGAGGCGATGCGATGCTCTTCGTCGGAGACGACTGGGCAGAAGACCACGTGCGCCACGAGGCGTCTGAAGTCGGATGGAGGTGAGAGACCTTCGTCGCCTGGCCGTCGCAGCGGCTGGGTGAAGCTGAGGGCAGCCTGATCCAGGAGACGCTGGTGAGGGTGGGAGCAGCCCTGACAACGCCGGGACGTGTCGGCACTGCCAGACGACGCGGGTCCGGTCAGCGAGACGAGAAGGTGTACGCGAGAAATCAGTGCTTGACGCCCCTTAACGGCCCACCAGCTCAAATCTGGCGGATATGGGCTGGCCGCGGTGCGTACCCGACTCCGCTTTGCGGTGGCGGGGAACTTCTGGCCGCGATGTGACAACCGGCCAGGAGGCCACGGTGAAGATCTGCGGCGTAACCGTGGCGATGCCGCAGGGGTAGAGCTGGACGCCTCGCTCGTCGATCGACTTTGAGATGAACGTGGGAACCGTCCGGTGTCGCCCTCACTGCCCTGCAGCCAGCACGGCGGAAGGGCAGGCGCGTCGTCGGCTGACGGCACCGGTCGGGGCGGAGGCTCCGTAGTAGTCGGAGGCCGGGAAAGCCGGTCACATGGCGAAGGGAGCCAGCAAGTCAGTAGCCGAAGTGCTGGAATACCGGGAGAACGCTGGTGAATACGAGTGAACCACTGCTCGGCTTGTTGCAAGCCAGGCAAAGGGTACTGGAGATCCAGACCAAGCTGCACCGTTGGGCGAACGACGATCCTGATCGTCGCTTCGACGATCTGTTCAACCTCGTCACCGATCCCGGCTTTCTGTTGATGGCATGGGAACGGGTGGAGGGCAACAAGGGCGCACGCTCGGCCGGAGTCGACGGCAGGACCGCCGCCTCCGTTCGGGAACGTATCGGTGTGGAAGACTTCCTCGCCGAGCTGCGGGATCAGCTGCGGTCCCGCAGTTTCCGTCCGCTGCCGGTGCGGGAACGAATGATCCCCAAACCGGGGTCGCGCAAGCGGCGTCGGCTGGGTATTCCGACCGTGGCCGACCGGGTGGTGCAGGCGTCCTTGAAGCTGGTGCTGGAGCCGATCTTTGAGGCGGATTTCGAGCCGTGCTCATACGGTTTCAGGCCCAACCGGCGTGCGCACGACGCCGTGGCCGAGACGCGTTTTCTGGCATCCAAGAGCTACGAGTGGGTGCTGGAGGGCGACATCACAGCCTGCTTCGACGAAATCTCGCATTCGGCCCTGATGGATCGGGTGCGGGCGCGAGTCGGAGACAAGCGTGTGCTCGCGCTGGTGAAGGCGTTCCTGAAGGCGGGCATTCTCACTGAGATTGGCACCGCTAAGGAAAGCGTCACCGGCACCCCACAAGGTGGGATTCTCTCGCCGCTGCTGGCGAATGTGGCGCTATCGGTCCTCGACGAGCACTTCGCCGAGGCACCCGGCGGACCACGGTCGACCACAAAGCAGCGGTGGACTCGACGCCAGAAAGGTCTGCCCAACTATCGGCTTTACCGGTACGCGGACGACTTTGTCATTCTGGTGGCCGGGACACGGTCGCAGACCGAGGCGCTGCTTCCCGAAGTAGCGTCTGTCTTGTCTACCGTCGGCCTGCGGTTGTCGGTGGAGAAGACGTTGATCACCCACATCGACGAGGGCCTCGACTTTCTCGGTTGGCGCATCCAGCGTCACCACAAGCGGGGAACCAACCGGCATTACGTCTACAACTACCCGGCCAAGAAGGCCCTACGGTCCATCAAGGCCAAGTGCAAGACGATATGCCGGATGAACGTCAGCCTGCCGCTGGCGGTCCTACTGCACCAACTCAACTCGGTGCTACGGGGCTGGACCGCCTACTTCCGTGCCGGGGTGTCCGCCCGGGCGTTCGGATACCTGCGAATGATCGTGTGGCGTCAGGTATTCGGGTGGCTACGGCGCAAACATCCGAATTCGGGCTGGAAGAACCTGCGCCGCCGCTACTGCGACGGCGCATGGTGGCCGCGGGACGGAGAGGTCGTGTTGTTCAACCCCGGTTCGGTAGTCACCACGCGTTACCGGCCCAGGGGATCGACGATCCCTTCGCCCTGGCCACAGGCAAGTTGAGGACCATGATTGCTCGACGGGGCTTGTGGAGAGCCGGATGCGGGGCCAACTCGCACGTCCGGTTCGGGAGGGCGGCATGAAGAAACGGGCCGAGAGCAATCCCGAAACCGCGCTTCATGTCGACCCCACCACGATGTATATCTGATGAACGACACCGGCGAGCGGCTGGCGTCGCGGCGGCTGCCCGAAGGACTCGCCGGGATCGGACGGTTGCACGAACTGATCGCCGAGCACGCCGAAGACCCCGCCCAGGTGGTGGTCGGCATCGAAACCGACCGCGGCCTGTGGGTGGACGCTCTGACCGCGGCCGAATATCAGGTGTTCGCGATCAACCCGCTGGCCGCAGCCCGCTACCGCGACCGCCACCACATTTCGGGAGCCAAGTCCGATGCCAGCGACGCCAAGCTACTGGCCGATCTGGTGCGCACCGATCGGCACAATCACCGCCCGATCGCCGGCGACAGCGGTGCCGCCGAGGCCATCAAGGTGCTGGCCCGGGCCCATCAGAATCTGATCTGGGCCC
>CAWDFT010000017.1:0-239160 GCA_963801575.1 uncultured Actinomycetota bacterium | reverse complement strand
AGGACGAACGCGTCCGCGCTGACACCGCCGGAGCCGAACGTGACGAGGCCGGCGATGGCGATGGGGAGCACGAAGATGTTGATGAGGAGCAGGTACAGCGGAAACACCCACGTCGCCGTCTTGATGTGGCGCTCGTCGACGTTCTCCACCACCGCCACCTGCCATTGGCGCGGGAGGAAGAGGATCGCGAGCATCGACAGCACGATCAGCCAGAGCCACGAGCCGTAGCTCTGGCTTTCACCGAACCTGAGCAAGTAGGCCAGGTCGGGATCGGAGC
This sequence comes from uncultured Actinomycetota bacterium, assembly GCA_963801575.1. Taxonomy (GTDB): domain Bacteria; phylum Actinomycetota; class Actinomycetes; order Mycobacteriales; family Mycobacteriaceae; genus Mycobacterium. Next base: position 238,883 of record CAWDFT010000017.1, on the reverse strand, counting down.
GAGCACGGCCGAACAGGTCGCCGAACCCACGGAAGCTCACGTACGTGACGTAGAAGCCGAGGGCGAGGAACGCGACCAGCTTGACCAGCGACTCGAAGGCAATGGCCGCGACCATGCCCTCGTGCCGCTCGGTGGCGTCCAGGTGGCGGGTGCCGAAGACGATCGTGAAGGCGGCGAGCAGGAGCGCGACGTAGAGCGCCGTGTCGGTCAGGATCGGCGGGTCGGCCGCGACCGTCGTGGCCAGCCCGGGCTCGCCGCGCAGGATCGTGAACGAGTTGGAAATGGCCTTGAGCTGCAGCGCGATGTACGGCACGATCCCGACCACGGCGATCACGGTGACAAGTCCGCCGAGCAGGGCGCTCTTGCCGTATCGCGAAGAGATGGAGTCGGCGAGGGAGGTGATCCGGTTCTGCTTGCAGATCCTGATGATCTTGCGCAGTACGAGCCACCACCCTGCCGCCATGACCGTCGCGCCGAGGTATATCGGCAGGAAACCGACGCCGGTGGCCGCGGCCCGGCCGACGCTGCCGTAATACGTCCAGGACGACGCGTAGACGCCGATCGAGAGCGCGTAGATGTAGCCGTTGCTGATGATGCTGCGGCCCCGGTCGGCCCGGCGGTCGCCGAAGTAGGCGATGGCGAACAGCAGTGCGAGGTAGGCCACGGACGCGACCACGATCACCCGCGTGTCGATCATCGTGACCGGGCGATCCACGCGAGGAGGGCGATGACGAGGGCCCATACGACGAACAGGTACGCCCACAATGCCGGCACGCCGGCGACGACCGCGTCCGTGTCGAAGACGGCGAGGAGCGGAAAGTTGAATAGCGCCAGTCCCAACAGCCCGACGGCCACCAGGCGGGCGGTCTTCAACCGGTCGCTCACCGCCGCATCTCCTTCACGTCACCGTATAGGTTGCGAAACGCTGAGCGGTGACCTCCTGGATGGCATGCACGGTGCGCATGGCGGTGCGCAGCGTCGTCCGCTGGTCGGTCGTCAACCGGTCGGGGAACACACGGTTGTCCGCGGGCACGTTCTCGTCCGCCTGCTGGATCTGGTGGCGCAGCCGCAGGTCGGTGAGGAAGCCGTAGGCGTCGATTACGGTCCCCGGCGGTGGCCGAGCCCAGTGTGCCGGCGGCCGCGGCGGCCTCTAGCCGCAGCACGGTGCTGTGCTCGGCCGAGCCCGCGATGAGCGCATAGAGCCTGGCCAGCAGGACGATGGCGGCCGTCCCGCCGCGTTTGACGTCCAGGGTGGATCCGCGGACGCGCAGTCGACCGAACAAGCTTATCGGCGGCCGGAAGGTCACCGCGGCGCGGGCCATCTGCGTGCGGAACGGCCCCCTGCTCCCGCCGACGAGCAGGATGCGGATCAGCTCGTCCGGTGAGAGTTCACCGTGGCAGGCCCGGACGTCGAGAAAGACCTCCGCCTTGAGCAGAGCCTCCGGCTGCGGCTGCTCGACCCAGCCCCGGAACAATCTCCCGAACTCGTCGAGCGGGCGGTGCCAGTTCGTGGCCATGTAGCCGCCTCCGCACAGCGGGATCCCGGCCCGGGCCAGGGCGTCGACCACCAGCGCCGCGAGGGCGGCGAAGTATTCGTCGGTCTCGGCCGCTTCGTGCGGCGAGGTTGCCTCGTAGGCGATCGCGCTGTCCTGGTCGCTGGAGAGCACCTGCTCGCGGCGGCCGTGCGAGCCCAGCGCGAGCCACACGTACCGGCACGGCGGCGGGCCGAGGTGCGACTCGGCGAGGCCGAGCAGACGTCGGGTGAGGGAGTCGTTGGCGTCGGCAACGGCGCCGGTGACGTCGAGGGCGTCGACCCCGGCCGCGAGGCGAGCGCGGACGAGGTCGACCAACTGGCTCAGGTAGGCGTCGAGGGGCTCCAACCGGTCGATCCCGTCGACCTCTTCGATGACGCGAATCGGGCAGGCGTTGTGCGGCGTCTCCATCGCATCACCTCGCTCCAGCGCGAGTCGGGCTCACATTCCGCGTCGACGATCAGATTACGTCGTCGGTGCGGCCCCGGGACCGGGATGCGCCGTCGTGCCGTCCGACGGCGCGGGGCAGTTACCCGCGGTTCCCTTGGCTTCCGCTCGGGTCGTCGTCAGCCAGGGAGGCCAGCAACCGAGGGATCGTCCCCAATCCGGTTCGCGCGACGTAATGCCCTGCCTGAAGCAGGTAGCGCGCGATGCGTCGCAGCTCCGGAGGCATCGCCGGGAGTTCGCTGACGGCCTCCCACAGCGCCCGCCCGACCTCTCGGTCGATGCTCCGCTCGTCGGGGTGCGCGGTCCGCCGATCCACGATCCCGATTCCGGCGCCATCTGCGCGGCCGAGACGAAGACCTGGCGCAGGTACGGCGCGTCTCCGGGCGCGGAGTCGATGAGGAACATCGGCAGCACCTCCTCGGCCAGCCGATCGGCGATGGTGGCCGCCTCCGGCTCGAACGCCTCGCGGTACCCCATCTGATACAGCGTCAGCGCGGCGAAGGAGCGCCGCTCGACATCGCGTCGATCGGGCCACGAGGAACCGTCGATCCGCGGCATCCGAAGGGGCAGCGTTGGCGGCTTGCGCCGGAACAGCGGCATGCGGGACTCCTCGTCCGTCGCCGAGCTCGCGGACTTCACCCGCTATTCGTTCCGCGCCGCCGGGCAGAACAATCGCCGCTACTTGCTGGCCCTGATCGCCTCGAACACGCTTGGATCCAGCAGCGTCGACGTATCGCCGAGTTCACGGCCTTCGGCGACGTCCCGCAGCAGCCGCCGCATGATCTTGCCGCTGCGGGTTTTCGGCAACTCCGGCACCACGTGAATCTCCCGCGGCCGCGCGATCGGCGAGATCTCGCGGGCCACCTCGGCCCGCAACTCGGCGATCATCTGTTCGCGCGGGGTGTCGGCGTGGTGGGCCATCAGGATGGCGAACGCCACGATCGCCTGGCCCGCGGTGTCGTCAGTGGCGCCGACGACGGCCGCCTCCGCCACCCCCGAGTGGCCGACCAGTGCCGACTCCACCTCCGCGGTGGAGATTCGGTGCCCGGACACGTTCATCACGTCGTCGACGCGGCCCAGCAACCAGATGGCGCCGTCGTCGTCGTAACGCGCGCCGTCGCCGGCGAAGTACCAGCCCTGCTCGGCGAACCGAGACCAGTACGTCTCGATGTACCGTTCCGGATCCCCCCAGATGCCGCGCAACATCGACGGCCACGGCTGGTCGAGCACCAGATAGCCCTGCGCATGCTCGCCGAACTCGTGACTGCGCTCGACGGTGTTGCCGTGGTCGTCGACGACGCGTGCGGAGATGCCGGGTAACGCTGCCATCGCCGAGCCCGGGCTTCGCTGCGGTGACACCCGGCAGCGGCGAGATCATCGCCGCTCCGGTCTCGGTCTGCCACCAGGTGTCGACGATCGGGGTTCGGTTGCCGCCGATCGCGTCGCGGTACCACCGCCACGCCTCGGGGTTGATATTTTCGCCGACGGTGCCCAGCAGTCGCAGGCTAGACAGGTCGTGGGCGTCGGGGATCTCGCGGCCCCACTTCATGAACGTGCGGATCAGCGTCGGCGCGGTGTAATAGATCGTGACGCCGTACTTTTCGATCACCTCGAAATGGCGGTGCTCGTTGGGCGAGGCGGGGGTGCCCTCGAAGAGCACCTGGGTCACCCCGTTGGACAGCGGCGCGTAGGCGATGTAGGTGTGCCCGGTGATCCAACCGATGTCGGCGGTGCACCAGTACACGTCGGTTTCCGGCTTGACGTCGAAAATGTTGTAGTGCGTGTACGACGCCTGGGTCAGGTAGCCACCGGTGGTGTGTACTACGCCCTTCGGCGCACCGGTGGTGCCCGAGGTGTAGAGCAAGAACAGTGGATGCTCGGCGTCGAAGGCTTCGGGGGTGTGCTCGGGTGAGGCGTTCTCGACGGTGTCGTGCCACCACAGATCGCGGGCGTCGGTCCACGGGACGTCGATACCGGTGCGGCGCACCACCAGGACGTGCTCGACTGGGCTTTTTTCGTCGTCCGTGCCCGGACGAACCGCTTCGTCCACCGGCTCCTTCAGCGAAACCGCCTTGCCGCGGCGGTACTGCCCGTCGGTGGTGATGACCAGCTTGGCCTGAGCGTCGTCGATCCGGGCTCGCAGCGCCGGGGCCGAGTAGCCGGCGAACACCACGGAATGCATGGCACCGAGCCGCGCGCACGCCAGCATCGCCACGATGGCCTCGGGGACCATCGGCATATAGATGGCGACCCGGTCACCGGCGACCACACCGAGGTCGGTGAGCGCGTTGGCGGCCTTGCAAACCTCGGCCAGCAGGTCGGAGTAGGTCAGGCTGCGGCTCTCGCCGACCGGCTCACCCTCCCAGTGGATGGCGACCCGGTCGCCGTTGCCGGCCTCGACGTGTCTGTCCACGCAGTTGTACGCGACATTGAGTTTGCCGCCGACGAACCACTTGGCGAACGGCGCCTCCGACCAGTCCAGCACGTCGGTGAACGGCGTCTCCCACGACAACCGGTCGGCCTGCTCCGCCCAGAACGCCAGCCGGTCTTTCTCGGCGGCCTCGTACAACTCTGCGGTGGCATTGGCGTTCGCGACGAACTCCGCGGGCGGCGGATACGACGACGGGGCTTCGGTGTGCGTCTCGGGCATACTGTGAGCCTAGTCACCTAACGTTGCATCAACGTTGGCAATTCACACCTGCGCGGCGGGCGGCTCCTTGCCGTGCGCCGGGCGCTGTGCATGATCGGCCCAACGGTCGAGGAGGTCGGCCTGCGTCGGATGCGCGTCGCGGTGGCGGTCGCCAGCCTGACAGCCGTGGCCGGGCTGCTCGCGGTGACGACGGCGGTCGCCGGCCGCCGGGGGCGGCGACACGGGCAGCGGCCACGTGATCGTCAACGGCGGTGAACCGCAGAACCCGTTGGTCCCAACCAATACCAACGCGACCAACGGTGGCCGGATCGTTGACCGGATTACTCGCCGGACTGATGTCCTACGACGCGACCGGCGCCCGTCGCTATCCGCCACGGAGTTTAGGGAACTACAGCAAACTCGCCGACTTCGACGCTGGTGGATCCCACCGTGTTCGAGGCGATTCGGGCCAGCAAGTAACTGCTACGCCGCCGGCGCCGCGCCGACAGGAACGAAGCCGGACCCCGGCCGGTTCTTCGCGGTGATGTCCGCGAGCACGGCATTGATCGACATCGTGACCGCCGGGGTGTGTAGCGGGATGAACTTGACGATGCAGGTCGGCAGGTCCTCGGTGAATGCGCCGTGGAGCATGCCCACCAGACGGTTGTTGACCGTGACGGGCGCCCCCGAGTCACCCGGCCCGCCGCACACCTGGTTGACGATGGTGCCCGGGTCCTCGCCGGGCCCCCAGGTGACGCCGCACGAGTGGCCGGTGGAGCGGCCCAGCTTGCACGCGATGTCACCGACGGTCGGGTCGGGGCCGAGGCCGTCGATCTGGAAGCCGTCGACGTTGTTGACCGGCCTGACCTTCTGCGGATCGAACTGGATCACCGCGTAGTCGAGGGCGTCGTTGCCGGCCACCATCATGCCCAGCACGCCGCTGGCTTCCGCCCCCTCAGCGCCTACCTGCGCCCCTGGACCGCCGCAGTGCGCGGACGTGAACCCGATCAGATCGCCGCGGTTGTCGTTCCCGATCGTGGTCAATGTGCACAGCGTGTCGCCGTTGACGACGAGCCCCGAACCACCGCCCAGCGTGACCGGCTCGTCGGCATGCGCCATCGGTGCGGTCGGTGCGAACAGTGCGGCCAGGGCCACGCCCGCCGCCGAGATACGAAACAGCCAGCGGTGCCCGGTCCTCAAAAGCCATCCCCCATCGACGTCCCGACCCGCCTACTTAATCTCTGTGGGTCAGTCTATCGTTCGGCTGGGATCGTTTAGCTCGTCGGCACGTGGCAACATGATTCGCGACCGACTACCAACTGGGGAGGACCGTCCGTGAGCAGTGCCGACCGTAAGAATGGCGTGCCGACCACCGTGACCTCGATACCGCTGGTCGACCCGCACGCCCCCAAGCCAGATCCCTCGATCGGTGATCTGGTCAAGGACGCGACGTCGCAGGTGTCGACCCTGGTGCGCGCCGAGGTCGAACTGGCTCGCGCCGAGATCACCCGCGACGTCAAGAAGGGGCTCACCGGCAGCGTCTATTTCATCCTCGCGCTGGTGGTGCTGTTCTACTCCACGTTCTTCTTCTTCTTCTTCCTCGCCGAGCTGCTCGACACGTGGCTGTGGCGGTGGGTCGCGTTCCTGATCGTGTTCGGCATCATGGTCGTCGCCACGGCGATATTCGCCCTATTCGGGTATCTCAAAGTGCGTCGCATCCGAGGCCCGCAGGAGACCATCGAGACGGTCAAGGAGATCCCCGATGCGCTGACCCCGGGCCATGACAAGGCCAAGGCGCTGAGCTCGTCCGACGGTAAGGCGGCGGCCAACCCGACCGCGGATCCGTCCGGCTGGTAGTGGCACGGAGCCGCTCCGGCGGCGACATTGAACGGAAGCCCGATCCGTCCATAGTGAGGCTCGACGGTCCGTGGCGCCATCTGGAGGTGCACGCCAACGGCATTCGGTTCCACGTGGTGGAGGCCGAGCCGAAGTCGGACGATTCGGCCAAGCCGACGACCGAGCGGCCGCTTGTCATCCTTCTGCACGGGTTCGGTTCGTTCTGGTGGTCGTGGCGACACCAGCTGCGCGGACTGACCGGTGCCCGGGTCGTCGCGGTCGACCTGCGCGGCTACGGCAGCAGCGACAAACCACCGCGTGGTTACGACGGCTGGACGCTGGCCGGTGACACCGCGGGCCTGGTCCGCGCGCTCGGCCACCCGTCTGCGACGCTGGTCGGCCACGCCGACGGTGGTCTGGTCTGCTGGGCGACGTCGGTGCTGCACCCGCGGATGGTCCACGCGATCGCGGTGGTCAGCTCACCGCATCCGGCCGCGCTGCGCTCGTCGGCTCTGACCCGGCGCGACCAGGGTATGGCGCTACTGCCGTGGATGCTGCGCTACCAGGTGCCGATATGGCCCGAGCGAGCGCTGACCCGGCACAACGCCGAGGAGCTGGAACGGCTGGTTCGCAGTCGTGCCAGCGAGAAATGGCAAGCCAGCGAAGACTTTTCCGAGACCATCGGACACATGCGCCGTGCCATCCAGATTCCCTCCGCGGCACATTCGGCTCTGGAGTACCAACGGTGGGCAGTGCGAAGCCAGCTCCGCAGCGAAGGCCGTCGCTTCATGAGGTCGATGAAGCGTCCGCTGGCGGTGCCGATGTTGCACATTCGCGGCGACGCCGACCCGTATGTACTGGCCGACCCGGTGAATCGAACGCGGCACTACGCTCCGCACGGCCGCTACGTATCCATCGCCGGCGCAGGGCATTTCGCTCATGAAGAGGCGCCGGAGGCGGTCAATGACCAGCTGTCGCGCTTCCTCGAGCAGGTCTACGGCTCTGCTATCAGGTGACGCAGACGCCGGTCGCGACGGGCTGGGTGTTGCCGATCCTGGCCAGCTGGCGACCGACCTCTTTCGCGGTAAGCACGAAGCCGGTCTCCGCGTCGTCGACCGCAGCACCAAACACCACACCGAGCACCTGGCCCTGCCGATCGATCATGGGACCGCCCGAATTGCCTTGCTTCACAGTGCCTCTGATTGTGTAGACCTCGCGGTCGACGGTCTTCGTCTTGTAGATGTCCGGACCCTTGAGCTCGATCGTCTCCCGTACCCGCGCCGGGGTGGCCTGGAAGTCTCCGCCGCCCGGGAAACCGAGCACCAATGCGTCGGTTCCAGTCTTTGCGGGCGCATCGGCGAACAGCAGCGGCGCCGACGGCAGCCCTGGCACGTCGAGGATCGAGATGTCTGCGTCCGGGTCGTAGGAAACGACCGTAGCGTCGAAGGTCTGGCCGTCGGTCTCCACGGTGACGGTTTCGGAGCCCGCGACAACGTGCGCATTGGACATCACCCGGTTCGGTGAGACCACGAAACCCGTTCCCTCCAATACCTTTTGGCAACCCGGCGCCACGCCGCGGATCTTGAGGACGCTAGGCCGAACCGCGGCTACCACAGGGTCGTCGATCAGCGCCGCGTCCGGCGCGTCCACGTTGGCGATCGGGGTGCGACCGAACGGCTGCAGCACTTCTGGCAGGCCAGAGGTGTCCAACAGCCCCTTGAGCCGGTTGGGGACCGCCTTCAGCCAGGGTGGGGCGACCTGGTCAACCTGGCTCAGCACCTTCGAGCCGCGGACGGCGGCGGCCAGGTTCGGCTGGTTGGTCGACGTGAGCGGGGTCGCCAGTAGGTAGGCCACCACCGCCACGGCCACCACCATCACGGCCACGCCGATCACCGAGTCGACGAAGCGCAGGGTGCGGTGTCGGATTGCGCCGCGCACCGCGCGGCCCAGCACTACGCCGGCGATCTCGCCGATGACCACTAACCCCAGGATCATGAACAGCGTGATGAATAGTTGGGTACGTGTGCCGGTGACGTGGGTGACCACGTGTGGGGCCAGCAGCACACCGGCTACGGCGCCCAGCACGACGCCGACGAAGGACAACAGCGAGCCCAGCGCACCGGAGCGCCAACCTGAGATCGCGGCGACGAATGCGATCGACACGACGAGGAGATCCAGCCACTGCGACGATGTCATTGTTGGGCCTCCCCGTCGCCGTCATCATGACCGACGAGAGCCATCGCGTCGTCCAACTCACGCACATCTTCGCTGTCCCAGGGGAGCGCCCAGCCGGCCACATCGAGCATCGCCGAGATCACCTGGCCGGTGAACCCCCATACCAACATCTCGTTCAGCAGAAACGCCGGTCCGGCAAGGCGCCGGGTGTTCTCTTTGCGATACACCATCAATCGGTTCTCCGGATTGATGAACGCGCGCACCGGAACACGCGCCACAACCGCGGTTTCGGATTCGTCCACCACCGCTACCGGGCCCGGATCCGGCGAGTAGGCCAGGACCGGCACGACGTGAAAGCCCGACGGCGGGATGAACATCTTCTCCAGCGTGGCAAGAGGCTGCAGGCGGTCGGTGTCGATGCCGGTTTCCTCATTGGCCTCGCGCAACGCGGTGTGGATTGGACCCTGGTCGCCGGGATCGGCCGCCCCGCCGGGGAACGCTGCCTGGCCGGCGTGGTGGCGCAACGTCGACGCCCGAACGGTCACCAGCAGGTCGGCGTCTCCTGGCAACCCACCGGTCGAAAGATCGCGCGGACCCGAGAACAGCACCAACACCGCGGCGTCCCGGCCTGCGCCTGTCATCGCGGCCTTGACATTCGCCGCGGTCACCATGGCCAGCACTTCGGCGGGCACCCGTCGGCGATATGCCCTCTTCACATGGTGGGCGTTGTCGACCAGCGGTTTGAGCCAAGGTGGAGCGGCGTCAGGAGTCAGCGGACCCCGTTCGCTCGTCGAACTCACCCCGGCACTCCTATCTCTGGACCGACCGCAGCGGCGATCTCATCGGCGCTGACGAACGAACGCGGCAGGATTTCGGCAACGCTACCGTCCGGGCGCATCACCACCGTCGCGGGCATCACATTGGGCACCCGCAATGCAGCGGCGATCAGTCGCCTGCCGTCCTGCAACGTCGGCAGCCGCACGCCCAGTTCGGCCAGCCGTAACAGCGCGGCGGTCTCGTTCTCGTCCTGGTGCACCGTCACGACGGTCACGTCCGAGCCGACCCGCTCCTGATACTCGGCCATCGCCGGCAGTTCCTCGGCGCACGGCGCGCACCAGTACGCCCACAGGTTGAGCACCACCGCCCGGCCGGCCAGCGCCCTGGCAACGTCGACGTCCGAGCCGTCGGCGGCGCACTCGACCGTGATGCCCTGCAGTTCTTGCGGCCCCACACCCGGCCCGGGCTGCGGGCACGGCCTCAGATCGGCCTTTGCCCGGGGGCCGGCCAGCGCCTCGGCGGTGTCGGCGTCCCGGTGTTCGCGGGCAGGAGCCTGTCCCGGTGCAGGTGTCGATTCGTTTCGATCCAGCTGCGTCCACAGCGCCACCACGAGCGCGACGACGACAGCCAGCACCGCGACGGTCCATCGTGTCGAGGTACTCATCTGGGGCGGTCGGCTACAGCCCGGCCAGCGCCAGCAGGTGTTCGGTTTCCGGACCCTTGACCAGCGGCGCGGCGAGAAGCGGGTCGGTCGGCCCGGTTCCGAAGGACGGGCAGTCCTTGGCCAGCACGCACACGCCGCAGGCCGGCTTGCGGGCGTGGCAGACGCGGCGGCCGTGGAAGATCACCCGGTGGCTCAGCAGGGTCCACTCGCTGCGCTCGATCAGGTCACCGACCGCATGCTCGACCTTCACCGGGTCCTCCTCCTGCGTCCACCGCCAGCGTCGGACCAGCCTGCCGAAGTGGGTGTCGACGGTGATCCCGGGAATGTCGAAGGCATTGCCCAGGATGACGTTGGCGGTTTTGCGGCCAACGCCGGGCAGACTGACGAGTTCCTCCATGGTGGCCGGCACCTCGCCGCCGAACCTCTCGACGAGCTCCTGGCCGAGCCGGATCAGCGAGTTGGCCTTGTTGCGGTAGAAACCGGTGGGACGAACCATCTCCTCGAGTTCGGTGCGGTCGGCCTGCGCGTAGTCCATTGCGGTGCGGTACTTCTTGAACAACGCCGGGGTGGTCAGGTTGACACCCTTGTCGGTGCTCTGCGCCGACAGGATCGTCGCCACGGTCAGCTCCAGCGGATTGGTGAAGTCCAGCTCGCAGTAAACGTGTGGAAACGCTTGTGCCAGTTCCCGATTCATTCGTCGCGCCCGCCGAACGAGACCGAGGTGCGTCTCCGAGTCCCACTTGCGCGCAACCGAGCGCCCGGCCGGTTTGGCCCGCGCCGGTTTCTCGGCCGAAGACTCTCCTACAGTCACGGCTGCCAGCGTACTGAGGCTGCCGACAAGGGTACTGCGGACCGGTGACAATTCGTGATCCCAGCGAGACCTTCGACGTGTTTACTACGTCCTTGTGTCGTGGTTGCTCGTGGGATTCATTCCAGGGTTGCTGATGTTGGCCACCTTCGGGCTGGAGCGCCTTGAAACGGGCCTTGTTCGCGACACCTACTCGGCCACCGATGTGGCCGAATTTCTTAAGCAGGCGCGGGCCGATGACGTCCGCACGCTGGCACGAGACGGTATGCCGAAGGCCCTGGACTCGTTGCATCGCAGGCTTCACGAACGCGCTTCGGTGCCCGAGCCCGTCAAAACCGTCAGAACTGTCGGGGTTCTTTCGGAATCGCCGAATTTGCCGACGCCGCTTTACGTATACAACCGCGCCAATCCTGAGTTTCAGCCGTCTCGGCATGCCAATCGTGTGTAGCGTGGCTACGCACGAAATGTCCTACCTCTAGAGTTGATCTCGCTAACCGGTTAGAGGTGGGCCTGCGCATGTCATATCACCCAACAGCTTAAGAGGGGCAACGTGGACGAGATCCTGGCCAGGGCCGGAATCTTCCAGGGAGTCGAGCCGAGCGCCGTTTCCGCGCTTACGAAGCAGCTGCAGCCCGTCGACTTCCCACGCGGGCATACCGTGTTCGCCGAGGGAGAGCCCGGCGACCGGCTGTTCATCATCATTTCGGGCAAGGTCAAGATCGGCCGACGGTCGCCGGACGGCCGTGAGAATCTGCTCACCATCATGGGGCCGTCGGACATGTTCGGTGAACTGTCCATCTTCGATCCGGGACCCCGGACATCGAGCGCCACCACGATCACCGAAGTGCGTGCGGTATCGATGGACCGCGACGCGCTGCGCGCCTGGATCGCAGACCGACCCGAGATCGCCGAGCAGCTGCTGCGGGTACTGGCCCGCCGGCTTCGTCGCACCAACAACAACCTCGCCGACCTGATCTTCACCGACGTGCCGGGCCGTGTTGCCAAGCAACTGCTGCAGCTGGCGCAACGGTTCGGCACCCAGGAGGGTGGCGCGCTGCGGGTGACGCATGACCTCACCCAGGAGGAGATCGCGCAGCTGGTCGGCGCGTCGCGGGAAACGGTCAACAAGGCACTCGCCGATTTCGCCCATCGCGGCTGGATCCGCTTGGAGGGCAAGAGCGTGTTGATCTCCGACTCGGAGCGCCTGGCCCGCCGAGCCCGCTAATTCTTTGCGCGGAGGTAGTCGAGTTGGGCTTGGACACTCCACTCCGCGTAGTCCCACAGCTCTTCGTCCACATCGGTGTACACGTGCTCGACGATCTGGCGGGCGCTGGCGTCGTCGCCGAGCACCCGTAACGCGTCACGCACCTGATCGAGCCGCTCCTCGCGGTGCGTCAAGTACATGGCAGTGACCGCCTCGAGGTCATCGAGATCGGGGCCGTGGCCCGGCAGCACCGTGCGGCGGCCCAAACCGTTCAGCCGCTTCAACGACTCCAGATAGTCGCCGAGGCCACCGTCTTCGGCGTCGATCACTGTGGTCCCCCGGCCGAGCACCGTGTCGGCGGTCAGCACGGCGTCGTCGAGCAGAAACGACAGCGAGTCGGCGGTGTGCCCCGGGGTGGCCATCACCGTGATGCGCATGCCGGCGGCGTCGATGACCTCACCGTCGGTCAGCGGACCGCCGAGGCCGCGCAGAAACCCGCTGCCCACCGCGCGGACGACGGCGCCGGTGCGCTCGACGATCTTGTCGATGGCCCCGGTGTGGTCTTCATGCTTGTGGCTGATCAGCACCAGCGGAACCTTGCCGAGCTCGGCGATCTTCGCGATGTGCTCGTCGTCGTCGGGACCGGGGTCGACGATCACCATCTCGTCGCTGCCCCGGCCGCGCAGCACCCAGGTGTTGGTGCCGTCCAGCGTCAGCAGCCCGGGGTTGTTGCACAGCAGCACCGATGCCGTCTCGGTCACCGGGCGCAACAGTCCATAGGCCGGATGCTGCACGGCCGAACTCACTTCACCTCGACGATCAGCTCGATCTCGACCGGCGCGTCCAGCGGCAGCTGCGACACACCTACCGCGGACCGGGCATGTGCGCCCGCCTCGCCGAACACCTCGCCGAAGAGTTCGGATGCACCGTTGACGACGCCCGGTTGGCCGTAAAACCCCGGAGCCGACGCGACAAACCCGACCACCTTGACGACACGCGTGACGGCGTCGATGCCGACCAGCGAGTGGACGGCCGCCAGCGCATTGAGCGCGCAGACGCGAGCCAGCGTCTTACCCACCTCCGGGGTCACCTCGGTACCCACCTTGCCGGTCGCGGTCAGTTCGCCTGCCACGATCGGCAGCTGACCCGCGGTGTACACCAGGTTCCCGGTGCGTACGGCAGGCACGTAGGCCGCCAGCGGTTTGGCGACGTCGGGCAGCTTTATGCCCAGTTCGGCCAGCCGCGCCGACCAGGTATCGGCACTCACTTGGGCCGTTTCAGGTAGGCGACATGCTGCTCGCCGGTCGGCCCCGGCAGCACCGACACCAGCTCCCAGCCGTCCTCTCCCCACTGGTCGAGAATCTGCTTGGTGGCATGCGTCAGCAACGGGACGGTGGCGTACTCCCAACGGGTCGGTTCGCTCATGTGGCTGAGCTTATCGGGCGGCCCGAGGGGCTTCGTTAGCATGCACTGGTGGCTACCGAAGCGAACGACCGTAAACCGGTCGGCTGGCCGTCCCGTCTGACCAAGGCGCGGCTGCACTTCGTCACCGGCAAAGGTGGCACCGGTAAGTCGACCGTCGCCGCCGCGCTGGCGCTGGCGCTGGCCGCTAATGGACGCAAGGTGCTGTTGGTCGAAGTTGAAGGGCGCCAAGGCATTGCGCAGCTTTTCGACGTGCCGCCCCTGCCCTACGACGAAGTGAAGATCGCCACCGCCGACGGCGGCGGAACGGTCAATGCGCTCGCCATCGACATCGAGGCGGCGTTCCTGGAATACCTGGACTTGTTCTACAACCTCGGGCTGGCAGGCCGGGCGATGCACCGCATCGGCGCCGTCGAGTTCGCGACAACGATCGCGCCGGGACTGCGTGACGTGCTGCTCACCGGCAAGATCAAGGAGATCGTGGTCCGCAACGACAAACCGGACAAGAAACGCTCCGCGTACGACGCCGTGGTGGTGGACTCGCCGCCGACCGGGCGCATCGCCCGTTTCCTCGACGTCACCAAGGCGGTCTCAGATCTGGCCAAGGGCGGTCCGGTGCATTCACAGGCCGAGGGCGTGGTCAAGCTTTTGCACTCCGATCAGACGGCGATCCATCTGGTGACGCTGCTGGAGGCGCTGCCGATGCAGGAGACGCTCGAGGCGATCGACGAGCTTCAGGAACTGGGCCTGCCGATCGGCAGCGTGATCGTCAACCGCAACATCCCGGCGTACCTGGGTCCCGATGCTCTTGCCAAGGCCGCCGAGGGTGACATCGATGCAGACACCGTGCGCAGCGAATTAGCCAAGACGGGAATCACCTTGTCCGACACCGACTTCGCCGGTCTATTGACCGAAGCAATCCAGCATGCCACCCGAATCGCGGCGCGCGCCGAAAGCGCAGAGCAACTCGACGAGATCAAGGTGCCCAGGCTGGAACTGCCCGCATTGCCGGACGGCGTCGACCTCGGCAGTCTCTACGAGCTGGCCGAAGCCCTTGCCGACCAGGGGGTGAGATGAGCACCACACCGCCCGCCCTCGATATGGCCTCGATCCTGTCAGACACCTCCAACCGCGTCGTGGTGTGTTGCGGCGCAGGCGGTGTCGGCAAGACCACCACTGCCGCGGCAATGGCGCTGCGCGCCGCCGAGTACGGCCGCATGGTCGTGGTGTTGACCATCGACCCCGCGAAGCGACTGGCTCAAGCGCTGGGAATCAAGGACCTGGGTAATTCGCCGCAGCGGGTGCCGCTGGCGCCCGAGGTGACCGGTGAGCTGCACGCGATGATGCTCGACATGCGTCGCACGTTCGACGAGATGGTGATCCAGTACTCGGGACCCGAACGTGCACAAGCGATTTTGGACAACCAGTTCTATCAGACGGTTGCCACCTCGCTGGCCGGCACGCAGGAGTACATGGCGATGGAGAAGCTGGGGCAGCTGCTCGCCGAGGACCGGTGGGACCTCGTCGTGGTCGACACACCGCCTTCTCGGAACGCGCTGGACTTCCTCGACGCGCCAAAGCGGTTGGGCGGCTTCATGGACAGTCGGTTGTGGAAGCTGCTGTTGGGCCCCGGTCGCGGCATCGGAAAGTTGGTCTCCGGAGCGATGGGGCTGGCCATGCGTGCGCTCTCGACGGTGCTCGGCTCGCAAATGCTCGCCGACGCGGCCGCTTTCGTCCAGTCGCTGGATGCCACATTCGGCGGGTTCCGGGAGAAGGCCGACCGCACCTATGAACTGTTGAAGCGGCGCGGCACCCAGTTCGTCGTGGTGTCGGCGGCCGAGCCGGACGCGCTGCGCGAGGCGTCGTTCTTCGTCGACCGGCTCTCGCAGGAGCACATGCCGCTCGCGGGCCTGATCCTGAACCGCACGCACCCGATGTTGTCGTCCCTGCACGCCGACAAGGCGTCCGAGGCCGCCGATGAGCTGGAAGCCGACGACCCCGAGTCACTGACCGCGGCCGTACTGCGGATTCACGCCGCCCGGGCGGGAACGGCCAAGCGCGAGGTTCGGCTGCTGTCGCGGTTCACCGGCGCCAACCCGCACGTGGCGATTGTCGGCGTACCGTCGCTGCCGTTCGACGTTTCGGACCTGGAGGCACTGCGAGCGATCGCCGATCAGATCACCGGCGAGGCGGAGGCGGCGGCGTAGCCGCGAATCTGGACCGAGCGGGGAGCTAGACGGCGCTGCGGTGTTTGCGCTGGGCGGCGAAGAAGTCGGCCCAGGACACCACCTCGGGGTGTTGCTTGAGCAGTGCGCGGCGCTGGCGCTCGGTCATGCCGCCCCAGACACCGAACTCGACGCGGTTGTCGAGGGCGTCGGCGCCGCATTCCAGGATCACCGGGCAGTGCCGGCAGATCACCGCCGCTTTGCGCTGCGCGGCGCCGCGGACGAACAACTCGTCCGGGTCGGCCTGACGACAACGGGCCTGCGAAACCCAGGCGATACGGGCCTCGGCCTCCGCGCCTTGGACCAAATTGTTAGGTAAAGAGGTGGTACCTGTCCTACGCGCGGCGGGCCGTGTGCTCGACACCAGCGTTCCCCTTAAGTCCAGCCGCCCTTTACTCGACGGCTAATCCTCCGGTGTAGAACGCTGATGCGATCTACGCCACATTGCGCAGGTTTTTGTTACCTGAATCGCACTGTGTCTTCAAGCTAGGTGGTCAAAGGGTATTTACGCAACAGTTTGTTTGCCCCTTTTTTGGGACAACCGTGCCGTCTGAATGCCCCGACTGTCCGCAAATTGGTCCGTAGGCACCTTTATGCTGCCAATCTTGCCGCGGCGGGGAGCGCGTCCGTAGAGCTAGTTACTCTGTAGGGCATGTCGGAGCGCCCGCCGAACCGACCGCCGACGGCGGTCACGGTCATCAAGCTGGCGTGGTGCTGCCTGTTGGCCAGTGTTGTGGCCGCGGCGCTGATGTTTCCTGTGGTCGGCGGGTTCGGGTTGATGTCGAACCGGGCCTCCGATGTGGTTGCCAACGGATCGGCCCAACTCGTCGAGGGCGAGGTCCCCGCGGTGTCGACGATGGTCGACGTGAAGGGCAACGTCATCGCCTGGCTGTACTCGCAGCGCCGGTTCGAGGTGCCCGGCGACGAGATCGCCAACACGATGAAGCTGGCCATCGTCTCGATCGAGGACAAACGGTTTGCCGAGCACAACGGTGTGGACTGGAAGGGCACCCTGACGGGGCTGTCGGGCTATATGTCGGGCAACATCGACACCCGTGGCGGCTCGACCATCGAGCAGCAGTATGTGAAGAACTATCAGCTGCTGGTGATCGCGCAGACCGACGCCGAGAAGCGCGCCGCGATCGAGACCACTCCGGCGCGCAAGTTGCGTGAGATTCGGATGGCGCTGACGCTGGACAAGACGTTCACCAAGCCGGAGATCCTCACCCGGTATCTGAACCTGGTGTCCTTCGGCAACAACGCGTTCGGTGTGCAGGACGCCGCGCAGACCTATTTCGGCATCAATGCCTCCGAGCTGAACTGGCAGCAGGCCGCGTTGCTGGCGGGCATGGTGCAGTCCACCAGCTCGCTGAATCCCTACACCAACCCCGAGGGTGCGCTGGCGCGCAGGAACGTCGTGCTGGACACCATGATCGAAAACCTGCCGCAGGAGACCGAGGCGCTGCGCGCGGCCAAGGAGGAGCCGCTGGGCATCCTGCCGCAGCCCCAGGAGATACCCCGCGGCTGCATCGCCGCAGGAGACCGAGCATTCTTCTGCGACTACGTGCTGGACTACCTGGCCCGCGCGGGCATCAGCAAGGAGCAGGTGGCCCGGGGCGGCTACCTGATCCGCACGACGCTCGACCCCGACGTACAGGCGCCGGTGAAGGCCGCGATCGACGGCTTCGCGAGCCCGGACATCGACGGCATCGCCAGCGTGATGAGCGTGATCAAGCCGGGCAAGGAGTCCCACCCGGTGATGGCGATGGCCAGCAACCGGACCTACGGGCTGAACCTGGACGCGGGCGAAACCATGCAGCCGCAGCCGTTCTCGCTCGTCGGCGACGGCGCGGGGTCGGTTTTCAAGGTCTTCACCGTGGCCGCCGCGCTGGACATGGGCATGGGTATCAACGCCCAGCTGGACGTGCCCGGACAGTTCCAGGCCAAGGGCCTCGGCAGCAGCGAAACCCCCGGGTGCCCCGCCGCCACCTGGTGCGTGAAAAACGCCGGCGGCTACCGCGGCTCGATGAACGTGACCGACGCGTTGGCCACCTCGCCCAACACGGCCTTCGCCAAGCTGATCGCGCAAGTCGGAGTGCAGCGCGCCGTAGATATGGCGGTCAGGCTGGGCCTGCGGTCCTACGCGTTGCCCGGCACTGCCCGCGACTACGACCCACAGAGCAACGAGAGCCTCGCCGACTTCATAAAACGGCAGAATATGGGTTCGTTCACGCTGGGCCCGTTCGAGTTGAATGCGCTGGAGTTGTCCAACGTTGCGGCGACCCTGGCTTCCGGCGGCGTCTGGTGCCCACCCAATCCGATCGACAAGGTCTTCGACCGAGACGGCACCGAGGTGTCGGTGACGACCGAAACATGCGAACAGGCAGTGCCGGAAGGGCTGGCGAATACGCTCGCCAACGCGCTCAGCAAGGACGATTCCGGGGCGGGCACGGCAGCATCGGCGGCGGGTTCGGCGGGCTGGGATCTGCCGATGTCGGGTAAGACCGGCACCACCGAGGCGCATCGCTCGTCCGGATTCCTCGGGTTCACCAACAACTACGCGGCGGCGAACTACATCTACGACGACTCCACCGATCCCGGCGAGCTCTGTTCCTTCCCGCTGCGACAGTGCGGGTCGGGAAACCTGTACGGCGGTAATGAGCCGGCCCGGACCTGGTTCAACGCGATGAAGCCGATCGCCAACAACTTCGGCGAGGTCAGGCTGCCACCGACCGATCCCCGCTTCGTCGACGGGGCCCCGGGCTCGAAGGTGCCCAGCGTGTCGGGTCTGAGTCAGGACGCGGCGCGCCAGCGACTGAGGGACGCCGGCTTCCAAGTGGCCGAGTCGGCGAGCCCGGTCAACAGTGCATCGTCGTACGGCACGGTGGTCGGGACGTCGCCGAGCGGCCAGACAGTGCCGGGCTCGATCATCACGATCCAGATCAGCAATGGCATCCCACCGCCACCGCCGCCTCCGGCCGGCCCGCCGCCGCTGATCCCCGGGCTACCGCCGGTGGCCGGCTCGACGGTCATTGAGATTCCCGGTCTGCCGCCGATCACCGTTCCGCTGCTGGGGCCACCGCCTCCGCCGCCGCCGCCACCGCCACCGCCGCCGTGATCGGTGTGGTCTCGGTAACGCTCGGCGAGTGAGAAGCGGTGAGAGCAGGCGACTGGCAGTAGGCTGCCTTGCATGCCCGCCGCTTCGAACCTGAAGAATTCCGCCGCCGTGGCCGCCGGCTCACTGGTTGCCGGCATCGGTTACGCGTCGATCATCGAGCGGAACGCGTTCGTGACGCGCGAGGTCACCATGCCCGTGCTGACCCCGGGTTCGACGCCGCTGCGGGTGCTGCACATCAGCGATATCCACATGCGCCCCAACCAGCGCCGCAAGCAGGCTTGGCTGCGTGAGCTGGCCGGCCTGGCCCCGGATCTGGTGGTCAACACCGGCGACAACCTGGCGCACCCGAAGGCGGTGCCGGCCGTCGTGCAGTCGCTGGGT
Source organism: uncultured Actinomycetota bacterium (assembly GCA_963801575.1). GTDB lineage: Bacteria > Actinomycetota > Actinomycetes > Mycobacteriales > Mycobacteriaceae > Mycobacterium. Next base: position 219,665 of record CAWDFT010000017.1, on the reverse strand, counting down.
GACTTGCTCTCGGTGCCAGGGGTTTTCGTGTTCGGCAGCAACGACTACTTCGGGCCGCGACTGAAGAACCCGGCCAACTACCTGACGAATCCGTCGCACCGCGCACACGGCACGCCGCTGCCGTGGCAGGACCTGCGGGCCGCCTTCACCGAACGCGGCTGGCTCGACATGACGCACATCCGCCGGGAGTTCGACGTGGCGGGACTGCGGATCGCGGCCGCGGGCGTGGACGACCCGCACCTGAAGCGCGACCGCTACGAGACCATCGCGGGACCTGCCGATCCCACCGCCAATCTGCGGCTGGGCCTTGCCCACTCGCCGGAACCCCGGGTGCTGGATCGGTTCGCGGGCGACGGCTATCAACTGGTGATGGCAGGACACACCCACGGCGGCCAGCTCTGCCTGCCGTTTTACGGCGCCATCGTCACCAACTGCGACCTGGACCGGTCGCGGGCCAAGGGCGCGTCGCGGTGGGGCGCCCATATGGCGCTGCACGTTTCGGCGGGCATCGGCACATCGCCGTTCGCTCCGCTGCGGTTCTGCTGCAGGCCCGAGGCGACGCTGTTGACGTTGGTGGCTGCGCCCACCGGCGGTCGTGAGGCCGGGACGCGGGCGGGGCAATCCCACCCGACAGCTTCGGTGCGGTGAACGACGGCGCCTCGATTGCTTCTCGCAGCCAACCACGCCAGTGGGTGGACAATGCGGTTCGGCTGATCGAGGCCGATGCCCGACGCAGCGCCGACACTCATCTGCTGCGCTATCCGTTGCCGTCGGCCTGGTGCGAAGGCGTCGACGTCGAGCTGTACCTCAAGGACGAGTCCACCCATATCACCGGCAGCCTGAAGCACCGCCTGGCGCGGTCGCTGTTCCTGTACGCGTTGTGCAACGGCTGGATCGGTGAGAACACCACCGTCATCGAAGCGTCGTCGGGGTCGACAGCGGTCTCCGAGGCGTATTTCGCGGCGCTGCTGGGTCTGCCGTTCATCGCAGTGATGCCGTCGTCCACGAGTGCCTCCAAGATCGAGCTCATCGAATCTCAAGGCGGGCGTTGCCATTTCGTGGCGGAGTCGTCACAAGTCTACGCAGAGGCGGAACTGTTGGCCGCGGAGACGGGTGGCCACTACCTCGACCAGTTCACCAACGCCGAGCGGGCCACCGACTGGCGCGGTAACAACAACATCGCCGAGTCGATCTACGTGCAGATGGGCGAGGAGGCGCATCCGATTCCGGAGTGGGTCGTCGTCGGCGCGGGCACCGGCGGAACAAGTGCGACGATCGGGCGCTACATCCGGTATCGGCGGTATGCCACCCGGTTGTGTGTGGTGGACCCGGAGAACTCCGCGTTCTTTCCGGCCTATGCGCAGGGCCGCGATGACGTGGTCACCGGGGTGTCGTCACGGATCGAGGGCATCGGCAGGCCGCGGGTCGAGCCGTCCTTCCTGCCCGACGTGGTGGACCGCATGGTGACGGTGCCCGACGCGGCGTCTGTTGCCGCCGCACGTCACGTCAGCGCGGTGCTCGGCCGCCGCGTGGGGCCGTCAACGGGCACGAATCTGTGGGGTGCGTTTGGCCTGCTGGCCGAGATGGTCGCCGAAGGTCGCAGTGGTTCGGTGGTGACGTTGATCGCCGACAGCGGCGACCGCTACGCCGACACCTATTTCAATGACGAATGGCTGGTCAGTGCCGGACTCGACCCGTCGGCCGCCGCCGGAGTGCTCGTCGAGTTCGAGCGCTCCGGGCGCTGGCTCTGATTGTCGGGGTCTCGGGTAAGGGGCCCGTCGGAGGTCAAGAACAGCCACAACGCGGCCAGGGCGAAGAACCCCACATAGATGGATGCTCCCAACCCAGTCATCTCGCGCCTCGCTTCAACGGTTACGCGGCAATTGCCGTCATTGTGCATAACAACACCGACAATCCAGATCCATCCCGCGGCGTGGCGTGATTTACGTCGCCGAATCGTGGCCGTTTCCCGATCACTTCGTGGGAATTGGGCCACCCGTTATCGATTTGGCTGCACACCTGGGCGGTGCGATACGCTGTCGTGGCTTCACGCGGGGTGTGGCGCAGCTTGGTAGCGCGCTTCGTTCGGGACGAAGAGGTCGTGGGTTCGAATCCCGCCACCCCGACTGCGTAAGGCCTGATTACGTTCGCTGCACTTCGGGCGGAGCAAAGTAGTCCAGCGTACCCGGTACGTTTGTACCGCCTAATCCGTTGTTATCAACGGCGGGTGCATGACTCGCGACGACAGTCGGTGACGATTCGAGCGCAGTTGTCCCAGCTTGGTCCAGCACATCGGCAAGGGCATCTAAGTCGGTATCAAAGAGATCGGCGTACGTCTCCAACGTTTCCTTGGGCGACTGGTGCCCCAACATTCGCGCAAGAGCCAAAACGTTTCCGCCGCCCGACACCACCAACGACGCCGCTGTGTGTCGTAGGTCGTGAGGTGTAATCCGCGGAAACTCGCTTTCACCCCGTCGCAGGGATTCCTATGAGCCGTTGATCCGATAAGGCGCCCGCCATCACCATCCGAAGGACGCCGAGAGCGTTTTCGATCGGCTCGCCCCGTGATCGGCACCGCATCGCCCGGTAGGTCGCCATCAGCGGGTCGCCGTGTGGGCAGGATCACACCGGCAAATACTTCCACATTTATCTGCTTACTTCCTACTGTTGCATGCAGAGTACGGTGGAGAACGCCAGTTGCGGCGGAATTGATTGCCGTATCTACAACAGTGCCAACGGAGGCACCCCGACGAGACGCCCTGAGGTTCTCACCGCGGCAACGGTGTTGAGCCGTAGTCGGATCTGAAGGTCAGTACGGTCCAGGCGGGGGTGTGGGCTATATCCCACACCCCCGCTTCGGTGTGCACCTGTACGCCGTAGCTGAGCCCCGGCTTGACGCGTATACAAGACCCCCGTTGTAGGCACACCGACAGGCGCGAGCAAGTCAAGCAGTAGGTGGGAATCGTGTTGCGGGGCGTACACACCATCCGCGGCGACAACGGCGTCGCCCGGCCGAAACGGCATAACGGACAAGCTGTTTAGGTCCGCTCTGTTCGGTCATCAGGGTGTAGCCGAGACGCGTCATGACACGGGGATTACCCGTGCGGACGACGTCGAAACGGCTACAACCGGGCCTTGACCGCCGCCGAAAGCCGGGCGCCGTCGGCCTTTCCCGCGGCGATCGCGGTGGCGGCCTTCATCACCTGGCCCATCTGCTTCATGCCGGGTGCTTCGCCGTTCTGCTCGGCCACCTGTGCGATCGCGGTATCGGCCACGTCGGCCAGTTCCGCGTCGGTCAGCGGCGTCGGCAGATACTCGTCGATGATGCGAGCTTCAGCGTGCTCGTTGGCCGCCAGCTCACCGCGGCCGTTCTGCGTGTAGATCTCCGCGGACTCACCGCGCTTCTTCGACTCCCTGGCCAGCACCTTGATCACGTCGTCGTCGGACAGTTCGCGCGACTGCTTGCCGGAAACCTCCTCGGTCTGGATCGCCGACAGCAGCATCCGCAGTGTTGCGGTGCGCAACCGGTCCTGCGATTTCATCGCAGCGGTCAGGTCTGCACGCAGCCGGTCCTTGAGTTCCGCCATGACGCAAACGCTACGCCGTGGGTTCTCCGGAGTCCCCGCCTACGAACCGCGCGTCGACGGCCGCGGATACCTCGATGTCCTCCGGTAGCAGTTCGACCTCCGCGGCGCCGGCGGGCGCACTGGCCGCACGTAGGCGGGCCGGTGGCGCACCGCCCTCGGGATGCGGGTTCTCACCGAGCATTCCGGCGTCGGCGATGGCGACCGGACGGATCTTGCCGAGGCCGAGCGCGTCGGCGTACTGCTGCGCGCGGCTAACGGCGTCTTCGACGGCCCGCGTCCGGACCTCCTGAAGGAGCTCTTCCTTCCGTTTCGAGGTGAGCGCCCACTCGACGCCGGAAACCCGGAATCCTTCGGTGTTCGCGACATGCTGACCGACCCAGCGCGACAGCGCGGCGAAGTCGCGGAATTTCACCTCTATACCGACCCTGGCGTGATGCACCAAAGGAAGCTGCTTGCCTTCGTTGTTCCATGGCCGGCTCGACCAGGTGCGCAACTGCTCGGCGGACCACCACGTCACGGGGCCGTCGTCCCCGGTCGTCAGCGGAGTGACGGATGACTTGACCGCCTCCAGGTCACGCGCCACGCGCTCGTAAACCGGTTCCATCTCCGGTCCCTCGAAGGCGATGGTGGCGTGTACGGTCCCGCGTTCGGGTGCCTCGAACACCTTGAAGGTTCCTCGCACGGTGATCTCGGTCGGCATACGGCCACCGTAACCGCGGCGAGCGACCAATTTGGCGCGCCCGACGGCCACGTTGTCAATTTTGGCGGTGATCGACAGGATGGGGCCATGAGCTACGACGCCGGCGGGTTCGGTCAGCCCGGCCCGCCGTCGCCGGGGTATCCGCCGTCCGGCTACCCACCGCCGGGATATCCCGGTTACCCGCCGCCTGGTTATCAGGGGTATGCGCCACCCAGTTACCAGGGCTACCCGCCGCCGAGCTATCCGGGCTACCCGCCGAGTTATCCGGGCTACCCGCCACCCGGTTATCCCCCGCCCGGCTATACCGTTGCACCGCCCTTACCACCGGCACTCAAGCCGGGTGTGATTCCGCTGCGGCCGCTAACCCTGACCGAGATCCTCAACGCCGCGGTCGCCTACATTCGGGCCAACCCCAAAGCGACGCTGGGGCTGACGGCGGCCGTGGTGGTGATCGCCCAGATCATTGCGCTGATCCTGCAGGTCGGCCCGCTGGCCGCGACCGGGGAACTCGGCGTGCTGCGTGGCGAGGAAGCGTCGACTGCCGCGGCCCTGGGCTCTTCTGCCTCCGGTATTGCCAGTGCGATTACCACGCTGTTCTCGTCGGTCCTGCTGAGCGGCATGCTGACGGTCATCGTGGGGCGCGCGGTGTTCGGCGCAGGCATCACCATCGGCGAGGCATGGCAACGGGTCCGCGGGCGTCTGCTCGCCCTGATCGGCTTCACCCTGATCTGGCCCGGCGGGGCGATCGTCCTCGGCGTGATCGTGGTGGTCATCCTCGCCGTCGTCGCCGCTGCGGCAAATGGCGCCGCAGCATTCGCCGTAGGCATTCCACTGGTCCTTGGAATCGCCGCGCCGTTGGTCTACCTCTGGACGGTGCTCAGTTTCGCGCCGCCGCTGATCGTGCTGGAGCGGCTCGGTGTCTTCCCGGCGATCGCGCGTTCGGTCAAGCTGGTGAAGGGTGATTTCTGGCGCGTGTTCGGGTATCCGGTTGCTGGCCACGATCGTCGCCGGCGTCGTCGCGGGAGCGGTGTCGATTCCGTTCAGCCTCACCGGCCAGATCCTCCTGCTGAGTGCCGAATCCGCCGTCACCACCTTGATCGCCCTCGTCTTGGTTGCGATCGGCGGTGCGGTCGGCCAGATCATCACCGCCCCGTTCAGCGCCGGCGCCGTCGTGCTGCTGTACACCGATCGGAGGATCAGGGCCGAGGCGTTCGACCTGGTGCTGCAGACCGGCGCGGCCATCGCACCCGGCGCTGCGCCGGATTCGACCGACCACCTGTGGCTCACGCGGCAGCCGTGACGTGCCCGCCATAGACATCGACCGCGACGCCGCCCACGAGGCCGCGCAGCGTGAACTCGCAAAACCCATCTACCCCAAGGCCTCTCTGACCGAACGCCTCTCGGACTGGCTCGACGACTTGCTCTACCGCATAGTCCAGGAGGGTTCATCGCTGCCCGGCGGCTGGTTCACCATCAGCGTGCTTGTCATCATTCTCGCGACCGCGGTCGTGGTGGCCGTGCGAATCGCGCGCCGCACCATGCGCACCAACCGCGGCGGCGAGCACGCCTTGTTCGATACGCATGAGCTCAGCGCCGCGCAGCACCGCGCCACCGCCGAACAGTATGCGGCAGCTGGCAATTGGGCCGCCGCCATCCGTCATCGGCTCCGAGCCGTCGCCCGCCAGCTCGAGGAAGACGGCGTGCTCAACCCGGTGCCGGGCCGAACGGCCACCGAGCTCGCCAAGGACGCCGGTGCGGCCGTGCCGGACCTCGCCGGCGAATTGCGGCAGGCCGCAGATGCTTTCAACGACGTCACCTACGGCGAGCGGCCCGGCACCGAGCCTGCATACCGGATGATCGCAGACCTCGACAACCACCTGCGGTCCCGAAGTGCTGGGGCGACCACCGGAGACGTGCCGCCCGCGGCGACGGACACCTGGACGGCCGTCCGATGACGGCAACCGACTCGACCGTCACGCCGACGGTGGCTGCGCGCTGGCGCTCCGTCCGTTGGGTGGTCCTGGCACTGGTGATCGTCTCGGCCGTCGCAGCGGTCAGCACATATCTGACGGCGCCCCGACCTGGCGGCCGGATGGACCCTGCCGCAACGTCTTCCGACGGCGCACATGCGTTGGTCACACTGCTGCGCGACCATGGCGTCGAGGTGATTGTCGCCGACGGCATCGCCTCGGTGGAACGGGCGGCCCGCCCGGACACTCTGGTTCTGACGGTGCAGACTTTCCATCTCGTCGACGAGGACCTGTTGCGGCGGCTGGCGGCTGTCCCCGGCGACAGGCTCGTTGTCGAGCCGGTGTCACGGACAAGGGAGATTCTCGCGCCCGAGGTCCGTCGCGATGCGGCAGGCAGCGTCGGCGGCCCGCCCGATTGCGACCTACGGGAGGCCACCCGAGCCGGGGATGTACAGCTCGGCGCCAGCGACACCTTCGAAGCGTCCGGCGACGTGCCCGTGACACGGTGCTATGAGGGCGCGGTCGTCCGCTACACCGACGCAGGCCGAACGGTGACGGTCGTCGGCACCGCGGACTTCATGACCAATTCCGGCCTGCTGAAACAGGGCAATGCGGCGCTGGCGATGAACCTCGCCGGAGCCCAGCCGCGGGTCATCTGGTACGCACCGCAACGTACCGAGGGTGAATCATCAGGCGCCGCAACGATCTTCGATCTCGTTCCCAAGCACGTCAAGTGGATCGTCTGGCAGCTGTGCTTGGCCGTGCTGTTGTTCGCGCTGTGGAAGGGCCGGCGCATCGGCCCGTTGGTAGCCGAGCAACTGCCGGTTGTGGTGCGCGCCTCGGAGACCGTCGAGGGCCGCGGCCGCCTCTACCGGTCGCGCCGCGCAAGCGACCGTGCCGCCCAGGCGCTGCGCACGGCAACGCTGCAGCGGCTCCTCCCACGGCTGGGACTCGGACCGAACGCCCACCTGGCCGCCATCGTCGTGACCATCGCAGCGCGCTGCGGCCAAGATCCGGAAGCCGTAGGGCATGCGCTGTACGGTCCGCCGCCGGCGACCGACACCGACCTGGTAAACCTTGCCCACGCGCTCGACAACATCGAAAGGCAGGTCGCACAGTCGTGACTCAGCCAGTAGCCCAGACAACCGACCGCGATTCAGCGCGAAACGCATTGCTGGCCTTGCGATCCGAGATCGCCAAGGTGGTCGTCGGTCAGGACGCCGTGGTCAGCGGTCTCGTGATCGCACTGCTGTGTCGCGGCCACGTGCTGCTCGAGGGTGTGCCAGGGGTCGCCAAGACCCTGCTGGTGCGAACGCTGGCCGCAGCACTGCGGTTGGAGTTCAAACGGGTGCAGTTCACCCCGGACCTGATGCCCGGTGACGTCACCGGTTCGCTGGTCTACGACGCACGCACCGCCGAATTCGAGTTCCACCCTGGTCCGGTTTTCACCAACCTGCTGCTGGCCGACGAGATAAACCGGACACCGCCGAAAACGCAGGCGGCGCTGCTGGAGGCGATGGAGGAACGGCAGGTCAGTGTCGAGGGTGAACCGCGGCCGCTGCCCGACCCGTTCATCGTCGCGGCGACCCAGAACCCGATCGAGTACGAGGGCACCTATCAGCTTCCCGAGGCGCAGCTGGACCGGTTCCTGCTGAAACTCAATGTGCCGTTGCCGCCGCGCGACCAGGAGATCGCGATCCTCGACCGGCACGCCCGCGGCTTCGACCCGCGTAACCTGTCCGCGGTGCAACCGGTCGCCGGTGGGGCAGAGTTGGCCGCCGCACGCGCGGCCGTGCGCGAGGTGCTGGTGGCCGACGAGGTGCTCGGCTACATCGTCGACATCGTAGGCGCCACACGGCATTCCCCGTCGCTGCAGCTCGGTGTTTCACCCCGCGGTGCGACCGCGTTGTTGGCCACCGCGAGGTCCTGGGCGTGGCTGTCGGGCCGCAACTACGTCACTCCCGACGACATCAAGGCGATGGCACGTCCGACACTGCGACACCGGGTGGCGCTGCGGCCGGAGGCCGAACTCGAGGGTGCCAGTCCCGACGGTGTGCTGGACGGCATCCTGGCTTCAGTTCCGGTGCCCCGATAATGGTTCTCACCGGCCGGACCGGGCTGGTGGCGCTGATCTGCGTCCTGCCGATCGCGCTATCACCTTGGCCCGCAACGGCGTTCACCGTATTGCTCGCCCTGTTGGCGACCGCGGTTCTGGTCGACGTTTCGTTGGCCGCCAGCACCCGGCGGCTGCAGTTCACCCGGTCCGGGGACACCGCGGCGCGGCTGGGTCAGCCCGTTGACGCCGAACTGATGATCGAGAACGGGGGAAGGCGCCGGTTTCGCGGTCAGGTCCGCGACGCCTGGCCGCCCAGTGCACGGGCCGAGCCACGCACGCACGCAATGAATATCGCCGCAGGGCAACGGATGAACGTGAACACCACCCTGCGGCCGGTGCGACGCGGCGATCAGCTGTCGGCGTTGATCACCGCCCGCTCGATCGGGCCGCTCGGCCTTGCAGGCCGGCAGAGCTCGCACCGGGTGCCCTGGCAGATCCGCATCCTGCCGCCGTTCCTGTCCCGTAAACATCTGCCGTCGCGGCTGGCCAAGCTGCGCGAGCTGGACGGCATGATCCCCGTGCTGATCCGCGGTCAGGGCACCGAATTCGACTCTCTGCGTGAATATGTCATCGGCGACGATGTCCGGTCCATCGACTGGCGCGCTACCGCACGCCGCGCCGACGTCGTGGTGCGAACGTGGCGGCCCGAGCGCGACCGCCGCGTCGTCATCGTGTTGGACACCGGCCGCACATCGGCGGGCCGCGTCGGTGTCGACCCGACAGCCGCCGACCCGGGTGGCTGGCCGCGACTGGACTGGTCGATGGACGCGGCGCTGCTGTTGGCCGCGCTGGCGTCGCGGGCCGGCGACCACGTGGACTTCCTCGCCCACGACCGGGTCAGCCGGGCGGGTGTGTTCAATGCGTCGCGCACCGAGCTGCTCGCACAGTTGGTGAATGCGATGGCCCCGCTGCAGCCCGCGCTGGTGGAATCGGATGCCACCGCGATCGTGGCCGCCGTGCAGCGGCGCGTGCGTCGGCGTGCGCTGGTGGTGCTGATGACCGATCTGAACGCGTCGGCGCTCGACGAGGGGTTGATGACGGTCTTGCCGCAGCTGTCGGCCAAGCACCAGGTTCTGCTCGCCGCGGTTGCCGACCCTCGCGTCGATCGGCTCGCAGCAGGCCGAGAAGATGCCGCTGCGGTGTATGACGCCGCGGCCGCCGAGCGGGCCCGCAACGACCGGCGGACGATCGCGTCTCGGCTGCGGCGCAGCGGGGTCGACGTCGTCGACGCACCGCCGGAGGAGTTGGCACCGGTGCTGGCCGACCACTATCTGGCGATGAAGGTCAGCGGCCGGCTCTAGGGGGCCGCCGTTCACTCGCGAGCAGACACAAAAGTACGCCAAAACCCCTGAAAATAGGGACTTTTACGTCTGCTCGCGGGGAACTCAGCGCGTCGGGACCACGTCCGGCGCGTCGTCCACGTCGCCGGTCTCACCCGCCGCGACGGCCTTGCGGCCGAAGTGGATCACATAGGCCAGAAACCCGACTTCGGCGAGCACGCCGATACCGATGCGCGCGAATGTCGGCAACGGCGACGGCGTGACGAGAGCCTCGATCAGCCCGGCAACCAGCAGCACGGCGACCAGTCCGACGGCGACGGCCACCACCGCCCGGCCCTGCTCGGCCAGCACTTGTCCACGGGGCCGGTTGCCGGGCGAAACCACCGACCACCCCAGCCGCATGCCCACCGCGCCGGCCAGGAACACCGCGGTCAGTTCGATCAACCCGTGCGGAGTGAGCAGCCCGAGCATGATGTCGCCCTTTCCGGCGTGGAACATCAGGCCCGCGATGACGCCGAGGTTGGCGGCGTTCTGGAACAGCACGTACGGGATGGGTATCCCGAGCAGAATCGAAAACGCGATGCACTGCGCACGCGACCCAGAGTTGTTGGTCCACACCTGCAAAGCGAACGAGGCCGCCGGATGCTCGCTGTAGTAGGAGGCGAAGTCGTTGTTGACCAATTCGTCTATCTCACTGGGGGTTCCGACGGTCGACTGCACTTCCGGGTTACCTGCGACCCACATCGCGATGATCACGGTGACGAAAAAGAATGCCGCTGCAGTACCCACCCACCACCGCCACGACCGGTACGCGACGACCGGGAACGACACCGTCCAGAACCGGATGAACTCGCTCCATAGCGGTGCGTGCGCACTCGTGACCGCCGAACGAGCCCGAGCCACCAGCGTCGACAACCGCCCGACAAGCACCGAATCGCTCGATGCCGTCCGCACCATCGACAAGTGTGTCGACACCCGCTGGTAGAGGTCGACCATCTCGTCGACCTCGGCGCCGGTCAGCCGCCTGCGCCGCTTAACCAGCGCCTCGAGCCGGTCCCACGTCGGGCGGTGGGCGAGCACGAACGCGTCGACATCCACCCGGCAGATACTAGTAGCGTTGATCGTTATGGTCGGCCCGGCAGAACAAGTGGTGACCGGTGACGCCGTCGTGCTCGACGTGCAGATCGCCCAACTTCCGGTCCGGGCGCTGTCAGCACTGATCGATGTCGCGGTGATCTTCGTCGGCTACATCGCCGGCGTGATGCTGTGGGCCGCGACGTTGAGCCAGCTCGATCCCGCGTTCTCGGGCGCGGTGATGATCATCTTCACCGTGTTGACGATCGTCGGCTACCCGCTGGTGTTCGAGAGCGCGACGCGCGGCCGCACGCTGGGCAAGATGGCGCTTGGGCTGCGGGTCGTCTCCGATGACGGTGGCCCGGAACGCTTCCGCCAGGCCCTGTTTCGTGCGCTGGCCTCGGTGGTGGAGATCTGGATGTTCTTCGGCGGGCCCGCTGTGATCTGCAGCCTGCTGTCACCGAAGGGAAAACGCATCGGCGACGTGTTCGCCGGCACCGTGGTGATCAGCGAGCGTGGACACAAGCTGACGCCACCGCCGACGATGCCGCCCTCCCTGGCGTGGTGGGCATCGTCGCTGCAGCTGTCCGGACTGAGCCCCGAACAGGCCGAGTTGGCCCGCCAATTCCTTTCTCGGGCAGCACAATTGGATCCCAGGATCCGTGATCAGATGGCCTATCGCATCGCCGGTGACGTGGTCGCGCGCATCTCGCCGCCCCCGTCGCCCGGCGTCCCCCCGCAGTACGTGCTGGCCGCGGTGCTCGCCGAGCGGCACCGGCGCGAGCTGGAGAGGCTGCGAACGCCCGCCGCCGCTCCGCCGCCGGCACCGCAGTGGGATCCAGGCCCGCAGTGGGCGCCGCCGACGCAAGGCCCACCCGTGTATCCGCAGCCGGTCACACCGCCCGCGTCATCCGACGGCGGCGGCTTCGTGCCCCCGAGCTAGCCACCACAGGCCGACCCCGAACAACACCGCCCCCACCAAACCGGCGACACAGCGCACGGCATTCCACAACAGCCACGGCTCGACGTACGCCTGCCATTCCCGTGCGGCGTCACTCGGTGTGAGTGAGGTGAGGTCGAGTCCGTTCAGCCGGCTGTTGAGCGACACGTTGAACACCATCGTGACGATTCCGGCGATTAGCGTGAAGACCGCCCCGACCAACAGCGAGCCGCTACCAGGTCGGCGCAGCCGGAGTGCGGCCAGGACACCGACCACGAGCGCCAGCACGGCGGTGGCGATCATCATCAGCAGGAACGCAGGGTCCGACCGCGCCTGGCTGATGATTCCGTCCATCGCGGTAACGGCGGTCACCGGATCTGTGCGATCGAGACCGGGAACGACGGAGGTACCAAAGGCATAGGCGACACCGGCGCTTGCCGCGCTGCAAGCCAGGGCACCGACGATCAAAATGGCGAACAAGCGGTCACGCATGCTCTGCAGTCAAGCATGTGCGGCCGCCTCATCGGACCGGCACAGCGATAACCAGCGGAGGCGCGCCGTAAGAAACAGACCCATCCAAAGGCCGGCGACCGCCGAATAAGGAGCATGTACCGACAGCTTGCAGGACCCCGACCGATCTATCGGATCACTCATCGATTGCACGAAGGGCGCACGGCAGACGTGCCCTGCCACGAAATCGCGACAACCGTCTCCGCATGGTTGGCCGAGTTGGGTGTGCACAGTCCGCTAGTGGAAGACCTTGCGCGAGCGGTCAGCGCCGACGACTGGCCGGCGACGTATGCGATCGGCGAGTTCCTGTCCGTCGACGTGACTGTGGCTGCAGGCGGTCGACGCTAAGTCCTACAACGACGCCAACGTTGCATCACGATAGTTTCCGATATATCGTTGACGTATCGGAAACTCATGGGCGTTTCCCGTCAACGAAGGACTTTCACAATGAACGACCCATTCACACCACCACCCGGTGGTTTTGGCTTCGGGTTCGGCCCACAACAGCGCCGCGCCGTCCACGAGCAGCGGCGGCAAGCCGGTCGCGAATTCCGCGAACACGTCCGTGAGCACGGCACCGGCGGCACCGCCCCGTTCGGCCCCGGCTTCCAGGCCGGCTTCGGCTTCGGGCCCGGCCGCGGTGGCTTCGGCTTCGACCCGCGCGCCGGCTTCGGGTTCGGCGGTCCACGCGGCCGTCGCGGCGGAGGCAGACGGGGCAAGCGAGGCGACGTCCGCGCCGCCATCCTGACTCTGCTGTCCGACCGTCCCATGCACGGCTACGAGATGATCCAGGAGATCTCCGAGCGCAGCGGCGGACTGTGGCGTCCGAGCCCCGGCTCGGTCTACCCCACCCTGCAGCTGCTGGTCGACGAGGGCCTCATCGTCGGCACCGAAAGTGAAGGCAGCAAGCGGCTTTTCGAGCTCACCGACGATGGCCGCGCCGCGGCCGAAAAGGTGGAGACTCCGCCGTGGGAGCAGATCGCCGAAGGCTGGAAAGATGACCCCGGCCACGCCAACCTGCATAGCGCACTCGGCCAGCTGATCGGTGCGGTGGCGCAGTCCGCCTACACAGCGACCGAGGAGCAGCAGCAGCGCATCGTCGACATCCTCAACGGCGCCCGCCGCGAGGTCTACAACATCCTCGGCGAAACCGACTAGTCCGGATCCGGACGGATTAAGTCCGGCGGGAGTGGTGTACGCAAACAATATGCAAACCTTCCCGCTGGGCTCATTCCACGTCGGCCGCGTCGGTTACGGCGCCATGCAGCTGCCCGGTCCCGGTGTGTTCGGTCCGCCGCATGACCGTGACGAAGCGCTCGCCGTGCTGCGCCGCGTAATCGAACTCGGTATCAACCACATCGACACCGCCCAGTTCTACGGGCCCAATGTCGCCAACGAACTCATCCGCGAGGCATTGCGCCCGTATCCAGAAGATCTGGCCCTGGTCAGCAAGGTAGGCGCACGCCGCGACGACCAGGGCGGGTGGCTTCCCGCCCAGGAGCCCGACGACTTGCGCGCCAGCATCGAGGAGAATCTGCGCAGTCTGGGAACCGACCGCTTGGCCGCGGTCAATCTCCGCGTACACGACCCCGACGCGTCCCCGAACGAGGCCGCAGCCGTCGACCGCGAGCTGTTCGAGCGCCAGCTGACCGCAATGATCAAGGCCCGCGACGAAGGGTTGATCGGCGGCATCGGGCTGAGCAGCATCGTTCTTGATCACCTGCGAATCGCCTTGGACCGCACCGAGATCGTGTGCGTACAGAACGCCTACAACCTCGTCGACCGCACCTCGCAACCTGTGCTGGACGCGTGCGCCGAGCACGACATCGCGTTCGTGCCGTTCTTTCCGCTCGGGTCGGGCTTCTTCGCCGACAACCCGGTGCTGGGCAACGAGACCATTCGCCGCACCGCCGACGACGTCGGCCGCACTCCCGCGCAGATCGCATTGGCGTGGACGCTGTCGATAGCGCCCAACGTGTTGCTCATCCCCGGCACGTCCTCGGTCAAGCATCTCGAGGAGAACACCGCCGTCGCCGACATCGAGTTGCCCGCCGACGCCAAGAAGACCCTTGACGCTCTCGGCTGATTGCGATTTCGGCGCGCCACGGGGCGCTGAGCGCCCGTTAGCGCGCCGAAGTCACTCGACGTCGACCCAGTCCAGCGTGCGCTGCACCGCCTTCTGCCAACCCGCATAACCTGCGGCGCGTTGGTCCTCACTCCAATTCGGGCTCCAGCGCTTGCCTTCCTGCCAGTTGGACCGCAGGTCGTCCGGGTTCTCCCAGAATCCCACCGCCAGACCCGCGGCGTAGGCCGCGCCCAACGCGGTGGTTTCGGCGACGACGGGCTTGACCACGTCGACACCGAGTACGTCGGCCTGAATCTGCATGCACAGGTCGTTGGCGGTGATGCCACCGTCCACCTTGAGCACCTCCAGATGCACTCCCGAATCGGCTTCCATCGCGTCGACGACGTCGCGGCTCTGATAGCAGATCGCCTCCAGCGTCGCGCGCGCCACGTGTGCGTTGGTGTTGAACCGCGACAGCCCGACGATCGCGCCGCGGGCATCGGAGCGCCAGTACGGTGCGAACAACCCGGAGAACGCAGGCACGAAGTACACGCCACCGTTGTCTTCGACCTCGCGTGCGAGCGCCTCGCTGTGCGCCGCGTCGCGGATGATGTCCAACTGATCGCGCAGCCACTGCACCGCCGAGCCGGTGACGGCGATCGAACCCTCAAGTGCGTATACGGGTTTCGCGTCACCGAACTGGTAGCACACCGTGGTCAACAGTCCGTTCTCGGAACGCACGATCTTCTCGCCGGTGTTGAGCAGCAGGAAGTTGCCGGTGCCGTAGGTGTTCTTCGCTTCGCCGGCATCCAGGCACACCTGCCCGACCATGGCAGCCTGCTGATCACCGAGGATTCCGGTCAACGGAACCTGCCCTTCGAGCGGCCCATCGTCGCGGGTGATGCCGTAGGACGACGGGTACGACGACGGCTTGATCTCGGGCAGCATCTGCCGCGGGATGCCGAAGAACGACAGCAGTTCGTCATCCCAGTCCAGCGTCTCGAGGTTCATCAGCATCGTGCGGCTGGCGTTGGTGACGTCGGTGGCGTGCACGCCGCCGCGCGGTCCGCCGGTGAGGTTCCACAGCACCCAGGCGTCGGGGTTGCCGAAGATCGCGTCGCCCTTCTCGGCGTCTTCGCGGACGCCGTCGACGTTCTCCAGAATCCACTGCACCTTTCCTCCGGAGAAGTACGTCGCAGGCGGCAGACCGGCCTTACGCCGGATCACGTCGCCGCGCTCGTCACGGTCCAGCGCCGAGGCGATGCGGTCGGTGCGGGTGTCCTGCCAGACGATCGCGTTGTAGTACGGCCGCCCGGTGTGTTTGTTCCAGACCAGCGCCGTTTCGCGCTGATTGGTGATACCCAGTGCCGCGAGGTCGCTGGCGGCCAGCTTCGTCGAGTTCAGCGCCGACATCACCACCGAGGCTGTGCGCTCCCAGATCTCGACCGGATTGTGCTCGACCCAGCCCGCTTTCGGCAGGATCTGCTCATGCTCGAGCTGATGGCGACCGACCTCGGCGCCGCCGTGGTCGAAGATCATGCAGCGTGTGCTGGTAGTGCCCTGGTCGATCGACGCGACAAAGTCAGCCAACTCCCGCTCCCCTCGGTGAACCGATTCCAATCGACCATGATGGCCTACATGGGTATCAAGGACCTAGACATTGAGAGCATGCCCCGCGGCGGGCCCGACGCATCCTGCGTGGACCGGCTGCTGCAGACCGACCGCCTCGAATACCTCGACCGCGACGATGTCGACGACAAGGTGAAGCGCAGCGTGATCCGCGCGTTGGAGTGGACGGGCGAGGCCTTCGGCAACACCGAGAAATTCGCGCGCATCGCCCTCGACGAGGTCGCCGACGTGCCCGATCCCAAGATCCTCGAGCTGGGCGCGGGCCATGGCGGGCTGTCGCGCAAGCTGCTCGACTGGCATCCCACCGCCGAGCTCACGGTCACCGACGTCGAAGCGGCATCGGTGCAGGCGATCGCCGCGAGCGATCTGGGCGAGCATCCCCGGGCGATGGTGCGTGAGATGGACGCGACCGCGATCGATGCGACGGACCGGCACTTCGACCTGGCGGTGTTTGTGCTGTCGTTCCACCACCTGCCGCCGGCGCTGGCCGCGCAGGTGCTCGCCGAGGGCGCCCGCGTGGCCACCAAGCTGCTGATCATCGATCTGCCGCGACCACCGTCGCCTCTGCACATCCTGCGGCTGGCGACCATGCTGCCGTTCGCGCCGTTCGTCCCGTTCGTACACGACGGCGTGATCAGCTCGCTACGCACCTACAGCCCGTCCGCGCTGCGTGCGCTGGCCGCACACGCCGACCCGTCGATCGACGTCCAGCTGCGCGGCGGCCTCATCAGCCCCCAGGTCGCGGTCGTCAGTCGCCGGCTTCAGTCCATATAGCGGCGGTGGTGGCCCCAGTTGCCCCAGTCGTCACCCTGGGAGATGAGCACCAAGACGAAGACGGCGTACAGGATGGCGAACAACAGCAGCAGGCCGCCTGCGATCCAGAGCGATAGCTGACCCAGCCGACGCGCGCGGTCGGAAGCATAGTGCGCGCCGGCGTAGTTGCCGGACGCCCACAGCGGATACACGTTGAACGCGTGGCTGAACGCCGAGAACGCCAGCGGCCAGAAGAACAGCAGGGCGGCCACTGCCCAGCCCACGTTGTGCGGCGGCGGCCCGGGCGGCGCCGGGGCCGGTGGTGCCTGGGTTGGACTGGTGGGTTCGGGTTCGGTCATTTTCAGGCTCTCCTGTCGATGAACTACGACACCTCGAACCTACGCCGCCTTTATGCACGATTTCCTTGCGCGCGCGTCAGTAAGCCTGTTGCATCGGCGTTGTGGGCGAAGAGGTGAAGCAGACCGACTTCAGTCACGCGCACCGCCGCGAATATCGGCGCAAGGTCCAGCTGTGCCTGGATGTCTTCGAAACGATGCTCACTCGGTCCAGTTTCGAGTTCGAGCGCCCGTTGACGGGCATGGAGATCGAATGCAACCTCGTCGACGCCGACTATCAGCCCGCGATGAGCAACTCCGAAGTGCTGGCCTCGATCGCCGACCCGGCGTATCAAACCGAATTAGGCGCCTACAACATCGAATTCAACGTTCCGCCACGGCCATTGCCCGGCCGCGCGGCACTCGAGCTGGAATCCGACGTTCGCGCCAGCCTGAACGCCGCCGAATCGAAGGCCACTACCGACGGCGCCCATATCGTGATGATCGGCATTCTGCCGACCCTGATGCCCGAGCACCTTTCGGGCCGCTGGATGAGCGAGTCGATCCGCTATCAGGCGCTCAACGACTCCATCTTCACCGCCCGCGGCGAGGACATCCTGATCGACATCGCAGGTCCGGAGCGGCTCAGCCTGCAGACGGCGTCCATCGCGCCCGAATCGGCTTGCACCAGCATGCAACTGCACCTGCAGGTCTCCCCAGAAGACTTCGCGAAGAACTGGAACGCGGCCCAGGTGCTGGCGGGACCGCAGCTGGCGCTGGGCGCCAACTCGCCCTACTTCTTCGGCCACCAGCTCTGGTCGGAAACCCGCATTGAATTGTTCGCCCAGGCAACCGACACCCGGCCCGACGAACTCAAGGCACAGGGCGTGCGGCCCCGGGTCTGGTTCGGCGAGCGCTGGATCACGTCGATCTTCGACTTGTTCGAGGAGAACGTGCGCTACTTCCCGTCGCTGCTGCCGGAGCTCTCCGACGAGGATCCGGTCGCCGAGCTGGCCGAGGGGCGCACGCCGCGGCTACCCGAGCTGCGGCTGCACAACGGCACGATCTACCGGTGGAACCGGCCGGTGTACGACGTCGTGGGCGGTCGACCGCACCTGCGGGTGGAGAACCGCGTGCTGCCTGCCGGGCCCACCGTCGTCGACATGATGGCCAACTCGGCGTTCTACTACGGCGTGCTGCGGACCATGTCCGAAGAGGACCGCCCGTTGTGGACCAAGATGAGTTTCGCTGCGGCACACCAGAATTTCCTAGACGCGGCCCAGCACGGAATGGACGCCAGACTGTACTGGCCGGGTCTGGGCGAGGTGACACCGGACGAGCTGGTGCTGCGTCAGCTGCTGCCGATGGCCCGCGATGGCCTGCGGCGCTGGGGCGTGGCCGACGAGGTGTCCGACCGGTACCTCGGCGTCATCGAGGGCCGCGCCAAGACGGGTCGCAACGGGTCGGCGTGGCAGGTGGCGACGGTGCAGGCACTGCAGGAGCGTGGCCTGACCCGGCCGGAGGCGCTGGCGGAGATGCTGCGGCTGTACTGCGAGCGGATGCACAGCAACGAGCCGGTTCATACCTGGGATTGAGCGCGCTAGACCGCGATCGTCGCGGCCACCAGGGCTTCGACGAATATCTCCAAGTCGTCGGCGGTGCTGTCGACATGCGGCGAGACCCGCAGCACCGGCGCGGACAGTTCGAAGGGCGCGCGCTGCACCTCGGCAGAGGTGGTGACGATGCCGCGCTCGGCGATCAGCCACGCCCGCACGCGCTGCGGATCTGCGCCCTTCGCAGCGGCCAGGGTGGTGATCGAGGTCGGCTCGTCGACCGGTTCGACCACCCGCCATCCGTCGACCTCGGCCAGTGTGTTGCGGGTCAGCCCGCCCAGGTCGGCCAGCCGGACCCGGATCTGCTCGGGCCCTGCGGCCAGATGCTCGCCCAGTGCTACCGAAAGACCAACGCGCGCAGCGATATTGGCTTCGCCGTGCTCCAGCCGTTCCATCACCGTGAACGGCAGATTCCACTCCGGCGGAGGTAGTCGGGGCCGCAGCCGCTCCGCCAGCGCGGGTCGGACCGCGAGCACACCGACTCCGCGCGGGCCGGCGATCCATTTACGCGACGAGGAGTAGATAGCGTCGGCACCGACCGCACAGTCGATGTGGCCCAGCGCCTGAGCGGCGTCGATGACGAGCGGCACTCCGAGGTCGCGGCAGACATCCGCGAGTTCTCGCGCCGGCTGGACGACGCCGCGGTGGCTTGCCAACGGGGTCAGGTGGACCAGCCCCGGCGGATCGACCGCCAGGCCGGTGGCGGCCTCGTCGATGACCAATCGCCCGTCGGCGTCTGCAGGCAGTGTCCGCACCTGAAAGCCGTTCGCCGCCATCACCGCCAGGTTCGGGCCGTACTCGCCGGGCAGGCAGGCCACGGTGCGCGGCCCCGTCCAACTGCTCAACAGCAGGTCAAGCGAATGATTGGCGCCGGTGGTGAAGACGACGTCGGAGCCCGTCATCCCGGTCAGCGCCGCGACCGCCGCGCGGCCGGCATCGAGTACGGCGGCGGCGGCGTCGGCCGCCACGTAGCCGCCGACCTCGGACTCGTGGCGGGCGTGCTGCGCGGCGGCGTCGATGACCGCCAGGCTCTGCCGCGAACAGGCTGCGCTGTCCAGGTGCAGGCCGGCGACCTGCGGCCGCGCCGCGCGCCAGCGCTCGGCGAGCTCCTCGCCACGGGGCCGCTCACTTCGTCGACAGCGACAGGCCGAAGTCGCCCGCCCGATCGGTCCACCAGTGGGTGCGCCGTAATCCCGCCTCGGCGAGTTCCGCGATCACGGCCTCCGGCCGGAACTTGCACGACACCTCGGTGAGCATCTCCTCGCCTTCGGCGAAGTCGACCGTCAGACCCAGCGCGCCGACACGCACCCGCTGCAGCGGTGTCGGCCCGCAGCCACATCTCGATGCGCTCCTCGTCGGCGTTCCAGCGGGCGACGTGCTCGAAGGCCTCGAGGTCGAAGTCCGCGTCCAGTTCGCGGTTGACCACCGCGAGCACATTGCGGTTGAACCGTGCGGTGACGCCGGCGCTGTCGTCGTAGGCGCGGACCAGCCGGCCGGTGTCCTTGACCAGATCGGTGCCCAGCAGCAGGCTGTCGCCCGGCTGCAGTGTGCCGGACAGCGCCGACAGGAACTCGGCGCGCGGCCCCGGCGTCAGATTGCCGATGGTCGAGCCCAGGAAGACGAACAGTCGCCTGCCGACCCGCGGGATCTTGGCCAGGTGTTCCTCGAAATCGCCGCACACGGCGTCGATCTCGAGGCCGGGATACTCCTCGAGGATGGCCGAACTCGCCGCCTCCAGCACCCCGGCGTCGACGTCGAACGGCACGAAGCGGCGCAGTGATCCGTTGTCGCGCAGCGCGGTGAGCAGCAGCCTCGTCTTCTCCGAGGTGCCGCTGCCGAGCTCGACCAGGGTGTCGGCGCCGCTTGCGGCGGCGATCGCCGGCGACGCGATCGCGCAGGATCTGCGCCTCGGCCCGGGTCGGGTAGTACTCGGGCAGCCGGGTGATCTGGTCGAACAGGTCGCTGCCGACCGAGTCGTAGAACCACTTGGGCGGCAACGACTTCGGAGTCTGCGTCAGCCCGTTGAGCACGTCGCTGCGCAGCGCCTGGGCAGCGGAGTCGGCGGCCAGATAGTTCGACAGCGTGAACGTCACGAAGATCCTTTCAGCGGCGTCAGCGCCACGCGGGCGTCGGCGCACCTCGACCAGGTGGCGGTCGGGAATGTCCTGCCAATCGGGATGGTCGTCGTAAGGTTCGCTGGCCAGCACCACGCCGTCGTCGCGGCGCAGCACCGACAACGTGTCCCCCCATGTGGTGGCCAGCAGTCGAGATCCGTTGGCCGCCAGTATGTTCAGCCGCGCATTCGGGATCAGCGGCGCCGACCTCGACGATGCGTGTCGCCGAGGGCGTCCAGGCCGCGGTCGAAGATCAGCGCGGCCAGCAGCGCGCTGTCGACCGTCGACTCGGCGGCCGCGGACGGCGGCAGCACCGCCGCGGTCGACCACCCCGTTGTGCGACAGCAGCCAGCTGCCGTCGCTGAACGGCGCCGACGCGCTGACGCTCGATCGGCATACCGACCGTCGCCGAGCGCACCGCGGCCACCACGCAGCCGCTGCGCAGCGCCGGCGCCACCGAGGCGAACGACACGTCGCCCCACAGCGGTGATGCGCTGCGCCAGCGCCGGGCGACGCCGTGGTCGTCGAAAAAGCCCACGCCCCAGCCGTCGGCGTTGATCAGTCCGTGCTTCTGCCGGCGCGGGGCATAGGACTGCACCCGCAGGCCGCACGGCGGATCGAGCACCAGCGAGGCGACCGACACCGGTTCGCCCAGCCAGCCGAGATGTCGGCACATCAGCACGTCCCAGGCCAGGCGCACACCGGAGAAGATCTGCCGCCGGATCGGGTGATCCCAGTTGCGGAAGCTCGGGCCGCAGGGTGTCGGCGGCGACCGCCCACGAACCGCCGCGCAGCACCTTGTAGTCGCCGTCGAAGAACGGCTCCGAATACCGCTGATAGATCATCGGGGTGAAACCGGGCCAGGGCCGCAGCGGCGAGGTGGTCCACTCCCACACGTCGCCGAGCATCTGCTCGGCGCCGTAGGCCGACGCCCCGGCCGGATACGCGCCGACCGGCGCCGGCCGCAGCGCGTCGCCGCCGAGATTGGCCAGCCGTACTCGGTGGGCTCGGACCGGACCCCACGGATAGCGGCGGCGCGCACCGGCACCGGGATCCCACGCGGCAGGCCTTCTCCCACTCGACCTCGGTGGGCAACCGCGCGCCCGCCCACGCCGCGTAGGCCTCGGCTTCGAAGAACGTGACGTGCTGCACGGGTTCGTCGGCGGGGATGTCCTCGACGTGACCGAACCGGGTCCGGGTGCCGTCGGGATTCCAGAACTGCGGTGCGGTCAGGTCGGCCTGCCTGGCGATGCTCCCATCCGCGCGGGACCACCACCGCGGCTGCGGGTAGCCGCCGTCGTCGACGAACTGCCGCCACTCGCCGTTGGTGACCGGCACCCGGCCGATCCGGAAGGCCGGCACGTCGACGACGTGGGCGGGCCGCTCGTTGTCCAGTGACAGCGGTTCGGTCTGCGCATCGACACCGAGGACGAACGGTCCACCGGGCACCAGCACCGACGTGCCGGCCAGCGCCGGGCCGTGCCGGCGGCAGCGCGCGTCCGCGGCGCCAGGATCGGCGCGCCGCTGCGCAGGTTCAGCGCCTGCAGCATGGTTTCGTCGTGCTGGTTCTCGTGGCTGATCACCAGGCCGAAGCGGAACGCGACCTCGTCGTCGTCATCGCGGTCAGGCAAGGGGTCCAGCACCTCGAGCGCGGCGGCCCGCACGCTGCTGCAGTAGGCGCGCGATTGCGCCGGCGACAGCAGCGGCAGGTCGACGCGGCTGGCCCGGGTGTGCACGAACGCGTCGTAGAGGCCTTCGATGTTCGGCGGCAACATGCCCGGCCGGTGCGGGTCGCCGTCGCGCAGCAGCCACAGCTCCTCCTGCTGCCCGATGTGGGCGAGGTCCCACACCAGCGGGCTCATCAGCGGGTTGTACTGGCGATGCAACTCGGCGTCGTCGAAGTCGGTGAGCGCCAGCGTGCGCTGGCGCGCCCGGTCGAGATCGCGGGCCAGCGTTTCGCGCGCGATCACAGATCGCCCTGCGCCAGTTCGCAGCACCGCGCTCTCGATGCCGTTGCTGATGGCCAGGTCGGCGAAATCGTCGGCGGGGCAGCGGCCGTTCTCCACGCTCTGCACCAACCGCTGCATCGACTCGGATAATTCCGCGGGAGCGCGATCGGCGGCCGCCTGCACGCAGCGGTTGGCCGCCTCATGCAGCCGCTGGTCGACCAGTCCGACCTGCGCGGCGACGATCCCACGCCGTCGCGACCGGCTCGACGGCTTCGGCGGCGAGCTCGGCGGCGAACGGGTCGTCGAGCAGCGTCATCAGGGTGAACACCACCGCCGGCCACACGTCGTCGGGCACGCTGTCGAGGTAGCGGATCTCCAGCCAGCGACGCGGCCGCACCGGTGGGAACAGCGTGGTCAGGTGGTAGTCGAGGTCGGCGACGGTGGGTCGTCGATCGCCGAGCAGCACCCGTCCGTCGGCCCAGTCGGCGAACGGCACCCAGTTCGTGACCGCCACCGCGTCCTCTCCGGCGTGTGCACCAGCATCACCGGTGCCTTCATCGCGTACCGCGCCCAGTCGGTGCACGGGTCGTCACCGTCGACGCCGAGGATCGGGCCGCAGCGTGCCGAGTCGAGCTGACTCCACACCCACTGGCGCGAGCACGCCAACCGGTGAACTTGCCGCCCAGCAGCGGCGAGTTGGCCGAGATCGCGATCATCGTCGGACCGAGCGCGTGCGCGAGCCGGACCCGCGCCGCCCAGCCGTCGCGGCCCGGCCTCGAGGTTGACCTGCACCGACGCCGTCGACGTCATCATCGCCGCCCCGGCCGCGCCCGTCCGGCTGGCGGCGAAGAACTGCTCCATCGCCCGATACCGGTCGCCCGGGTTGACCCGCTTCGCCGGCCGCAGCGGATCGGCACCCAGCGACACCAGACCCAGTCCGGCGTCGGCGAACGCGGAGCGCAGCGCGGCCCGGTCGGCGGTCATGGCGGTGATCGCCGGAAGTACGCCGTCCATCGGCGGCCCGGACAGTTCCACCGCGCCGCCGGGTTCTACGGTGATCGGCTTGCGCCGGGAAGATCCGGAACCCCTGCGATCACCGCGGTGATCTCGTCCCAATCCGGGCGGCGCATCGGGTCAGCCAGGTCGACGCAGTGGGCCTCGATCTCCAGGCCCACAGGGCCGACCGGTCCATCGGCCAGGCAGCTGGCGCCGATGTACTCCGCGGCACTGTTGGCGCTGGTCAGCTCGGTATCGTCGGTGTCGGCCGGGTGCGTTTCATCCAGGTCGGACGTGATGGCTGCGCTGGCGTGGGTCATACCAACCATCCCTTCCGGGTCCGGGACGCTCGCCGCCTTCACTCCATCTTCCAGACCGACCGACAAAGTCCGCGATTCCCGCGTGACACGTCGGTGACGGGTACCCAAATAGCCGCGCTCTACTGACCCAGCGTGTTCTGCATGGCACCGGCCAGCACGTTCACCGCGGGACCGCCGTTGCCGGACTGGCAGACCTTGGCCTGGAGCAGCACATTCTCCCGTAGCCGGGTCGTGGTGAAGCAGCGCCGGTCGGTACCCGCTTCCTGCTTCACCCAGACCGCGTCGGTCGCAGTCGCGGGCCCGCCGGTGAACGACCACACCTGCGTGGTGAAGTCGTCCAGGTGCATGCCCGTGGTCTGGCCGGAGCAGCCGACGGTTCGGTCGACGACACGGTGGAAGGCGCGGCCGGCGGCGTCGTTGGTGGCGAACACCCCGATCGCCTGCTTGACGCGGTGGTTCTGTCGGTCGCCGACGTCTGAGTCACGGCGCCGTTGAACGACGCGAGGTCGGGGTCGTCGAACACCTCCGGCAGCCCGATGTCGGCCCAGTTGTTGCAGACCGGAGTGTCCACCCAGTACGACTGGAACGGATCGGTGAACGTCCACTCGAACCGCATCGGCGCACCGACGATGTTGCCGACCGAACCCTTGCCGAGCACGGCGTAGTACACCACGCCCGGATCCGACGGGCGAGCCGTGTCGCGGGCGTGGCCACAGTGAGACCGACGGCCAGACCGACGCCAGCCAGCGGCGACGGTTCGCATGCTGCTAGACCTTCGCCGACAGCGTGACGTCGATATTGCCCCGGGTGGCCTTCGAATACGGGCACACCTGATGGGCCTTCTGCATCAGTTCGTCGGCCGCGCTCTGCTCCAGTCCGGGCAGATAGCCGATCAGGTGTGCGTTGATGCCGAACCCGCCGTCGGAGTCCTTACCGAAACCGACCTGGGCGGTGAGGCCGGTGGCGTCATCGAGATCGACCTTCTCGTTCCGAGCGACCAGCTGCAGCGCGCCGAGGAAACACGCGGCATAGCCGGCCGAGAACAGCTGTTCGGGGTTGGTGCCCTCGCCGCTGCCGCCGGCTGCCTTCGGCGGCCGGGTGTCCAGATCGATCCTGCCGTCCGATGGACTTCACGTGACCGTCACGGCCACCCCCGGTTGCGGTTGACTCTGCGGTGTAAACGACTTCGATGCTCATGGGTTTGATCATGCCAGCCCCGCCGCAGACGGCAAGACTAGGAGCCGCTGCCGTTGGTGTTGGCGCGCACGCCTTCCTCGATCTTCTTGCCGAGATCGGGATCGACGTTCTTCCAGTACTCGAAGACCCGAGACAGCACGGGCTCGCGAACACCCTTGGACACATGGCCAATAATGTTGTGGGCCAACCGGTCCCGCGCGTCGTCATCGAGCACCTCGCGCACCATCGTGCCAGCCTGACCCCAGTCGTCGTCGTCCCGGCGCAGGGTGTAGGCCGAGCGAACCATGTCGCCATCCGCCGCCCAATGCACCTCGGCGGCCCGCTTCGGGTCGACCTCCGGGCCACCCATCGAGTTCGGCGTGTAGACGGGATCGGTGGCGTTGCGGATGCGCATCGCGCCGTCCTTGGAGTAGGCGTTCACCTCGACGTGCGGCTCGTTGACCGGGATCTGCTTGTAGTTGACGCCCAGCCGGGCGCGGTGCGCGTCGGAGTAAGAGAACCCGCGGGCCAGCAGCATCTTGTCCGGGCTCAGCCCGGTGCCGGGAACGATGTTGTTCGGCTCGAACGCGGCCTGCTCGATCTCGGCGTGGTAGTCGGTGACGTTGCGGTTCAGCGTCATCCTGCCGACCTCGTGCAGCGGGTAGTCGCCGTGCGGCCACACCTTGGTCAGGTCGAAGGGGTTGAACCGGTAGGTCTTGGCCTCCTCGAACGGCATGATCTGCACCTGCAGCGTCCAGCTCGGGAAGTTGCCGTCCTCGATCGACGTGTAAAGGTCGCGCTGGTGATAGTCACCGTCCTCGCCGGCCAGCCGGTCGGCATCTTCCTGGGTCAGGAAGTCGATGCCCTGGTCGGTCTTGAAGTGGTACTTCACCCAGAACAACTCACCGTCGGCGTTGAGCCAGCTGTAGGTGTGGCTGGAGTAGCCGTTCATGTGGCGCCAGGTCTTCGGGATGCCCCGATCGCCCATCAGATATGTGACCTGGTGTGCCGATTCAGGTGACAGCGTCCAGAAGTCCCACTGCATGTGGTGGTCGCGCAGGTTGTTCGCGGCCATCCGTTTCTGACTGCGGATGAAGTTCTGGAACTTCATCGGGTCGCGCACGAAGAACACCGGGGTGTTGTTGCCCACCATGTCGAAGTTGCCCTCGCTGGTGTAGAACTTCAGCGCGAAGCCACGCGGGTCACGCCAGGTGTCTGGGCTGCCGCGCTCGCCCGCGACGGTGGAGAATCTGGCCACCATCTCGGTCTTGCTGCCCGGCTGGAACACCGCCGCCTTGGTGAACTCGCTGACGTCCTGGGTCACCTCGAAATGGCCGAACGCGCCGCCGCCCTTGGCGTGGGGCTGGCGCTCCGGGATGCGCTCCCGGTTGAAGTTGGCCATCTGCTCGATCAGGTAGTGGTCCTGAAGCAGGATCGGGCCGTCGGGCCCAACGGTCAGCGAGTGCTCAATGCTCGGTGCGGGCGCACCAGCATCCGTTGTCGTGAACTTGTCAGCCATTCGCATATCTCCTTCACTTCCTTCACTGTGTGGCGGCCGTTGTGGGCTGGGCCGCGGGCGCTTCGGAAGCGCGACACAGATTGGAAGTACCCCAAATTAGCGGCGACTCACATGCCGAGTGAATCTTTACGGGCGGGCGGGCGCCGTCGTGGTCGGGGCTCCGGGCGCCTGCGACGGCTGGAAGCCGGGACCGCCCGGGAAGCCCGGTCCGGGCCGCTCGAACTGCCCCCGCGGTCCCATCGGCCCCATCGGGAAGGGCGGCGGGCCTTCGCGGTGGAACATGACCGGACCGTGCCCGCGGTCGAAGCCGCCCCGTCCGGTGTGCTTGCCGACCACGAAGCCGGTGCCGAAGACCACCGCGACGATGAACACAACCCCTGCGACGATGCCGACCCAGGCGGCAACCTGGTTGAGCCGGCTCTGCCGATACGGCGGTGGCGGTGTGGGTGCCACGACGGACGGGGACTCTGGCGGCGGCGTGGAGGTCACGGGGCCGGTCACAGGTTCGGAACTCGATGTTGGTTCGCTCATAGCCAAGAGCATGCAAACGGTTCTGATGTGCTCCTCGTGAATTGGATATGAATCAGCTGTGAAAGGTACCGCCGTGTCAAACTTGGCGCATGGCCACCGGCAAGTCAGCCTTGGTGCTGTTTCACGGCCTGGCATCCTCCGGCGGTACGTGGCGTGACGTGACGCCACTCGTCTCCGGCCGCCACGACGTCTACGCACCGACTGCGATCGGCCACCGCGGCGGGCCGCCGGCAGCACGACATCCAATTACCACCACCGACTTGGTCGACTGGGCGGAAAGCTTTCTCGATGAGAACGGTCTCGACCGACCGCATCTCGTCGGCAACTCCCTGGGTGGCTTCATCGCGATCGAATTGGCCCGTCGTGGTCGCGCAGCGACCGTATGCGCGCTATCCCCGGGCGGGTTCTGGTCGGCTGGGGACAAACTGAAATCGCAGACCTTTAATCGGATACGGCGGGGGCTCGCGATGGGCCGCCTGATGCCAGGAATTGTTCCGCTTATGTTCAAGTCCGCGACGCTTCGTCGGCTGACGATGCGCAGCGGAGCGTTCCGCGGTGATCGAGTCACCCAATCGATAGCCGTCGACTCTTTCCGTGACGCGATGGCCTGCACCGTGTTCGAAGACATTGCTGCATGCGATGAGCAGGTTGCACCTCTCGACCCGCTGCCATGTCCGATCACACTCGCCTGGTCGGAGAAGGACTTGATCCTTCCCGTCGAGTCGTACGGCCCGACAGCTCGGGAGCGCTTGCCCCATGCGACATTCACGATCCTCTCCGGCGTAGGACACGAGCCGATGATGGAAGCCCCGGAGCTTATTGCGCGCACCATCCTGGCGGTGACAGGGGCCGCGACGTGAGCGAGGATTCGACCGTCCCACTGGTGACGCAGCCAATCGTAGTCAGCCGATGGGCAGTGGCTGTCCGGGCTTGAACGGGTTGACCGCGAACTGGATGACGCGGTACGGCGTCTGCGCGCGCGGCGCGGTGTTCCACTGACTGATGAACACGCGCACCTCGTCGAGCGTCGGATCCGGGTGAGATGTACCCGCCGTACGGCTGCGCGAGCCGGTTGTCATCGGGTGACGGCAGGCTGCTCGGCGGGATCCGGCCACTCGCTCGCCGCACCACCGTCGTCACCGGTGCGGTGCCCAGTGCGGTCGGGTCGTCGGCCACCCGCATCTCCATGTTGCCGGTGCTGGCGTTGAAGTAGGACAGCACCGTCTTGCCGTCGATCTCCCGAACGCTCATCTCGCCGACCTTGTCGGGCCACAGCGGCGTCGGCGGTCTTGTTCCAGCCGCCATCGGGCCCGGGCACCGACACCAGCCCTGCCAGCTGGCGCGGTCGGTGAAGTGCTCCCGTGTGGCGCGGTACAGCACCACCGGTCCGGTGCGGTCGAAGTTGTTGGCCACGATGTACACCCAGCCGGTCGGTGAATCGGCCGTCGGGATCGGGTCGTAATACCCGCTGATCTGCGATCTGGCGGCCGCCTGCGAAGCCCGCGTCACGCTGCGAGACCGGGAAGTGTCTGCCAACCACCGCTGCGCCGGATCGGCTTTCACCAGCCGTGAGGTCTGCGGCCCAGGTCCTTGGTGGTGGTCACCATCAGGTAGTTCTCCCGGTTGATCTGCACCACGCCGGCCGGCAGCTGCGACGAACCCGGCGGCGTCGGGTCGGCGAGCAGCGGCTTGTCGATGCCGGTGACACCGGTGATAGCGCACCCCGGTCGGGATCGTCGACCGAGTCGGTCGTCGACGTGCAGTGCGACCGGCGAGAACCAGCCGCCGAAGCCGACGCCCTGGCCGGCGAAGCTGTCACCGCAGACCTGCAGCAATTCCGTTCGGGAACTCGATGAACTCGCACAGGTCGGTGGCGCCGATGCCGTAATCCCGGGTCGGCGTGCCGGTACCGGCGATCGGCCCGATGCGCACCACCTGCCCGGGTGCCAGTGGCGGCAGGATCGGATCGGGAATCGGTGCCGGCGGATCGGCGGGCGACGGCTGGGCTCAGCAGAGCGAGAGCCAGCGCCGAGATCGACGAAATGGCGACACGCACTCGCACTTTCCCGCCCAAACGTCGGTTTCGGCGCACGGGTGGAGAATCAGAGCTCGGCGGCCAGCAGCTCGGCGATCTGAATCGTGTTCAGCGCCGCACCTTTTCGCAGGTTGTCACCGGACACGAACAAGCGCCAGGCCTCGACCGTCGGGCACGCCGGGATCCTGGCGGATCCGGCCGACCAACGACTCGTCGACCCCGGCGGCGGCCAGCGGGGTCGGCACGTCGACCAGCTTCACTCCCGGTGCGCCTGCGAGCAACTCGCGCGCCCGTTCAGGCGAAATCGGCTGGGCGAACTCGGCGTTGATCGACAGCGAGTGGCCGGTGTATACCGGCACCCGCACGCAGGTTCCGCTGACCAACAGATCTGGGATGCCGAGGATCTTGCGGCTCTCGTTGCGCAGCTTCTGGTCCTCGTCGGTCTCACCGGAGTCGTCGTCGACGAGCGCACCGGCCAGCGGCACCACGTTGAAGGCGATCGGTGCGACGTACTTGTTCGGTGCCGGGAACTGCACCGCGCGACCGTCGTGCACCAGCTGCTCGCTGGCATCGACCACCGCGCGGGCCTGCTCGAACAGTTCCTGAACACCGGCCAGCCCGCTGCCCGACACCGCCTGATACGTCGATGCGACGATGCGCACCAGCTGCGCCTCGTCGTGCAGCGGCTTGAGCACCGGCATCGCGGCCATCGTGGTGCAGTTCGGGTTGGCGATGATGCCCTTCTTGAGAGACCGAGCCCGGTTGGCGACATCTCTGGCGAAGTTCACCTCGCTGACCACCAGCGGGACGTCGGGGTCCTTGCGCCAGGCCGAGGAGTTGTCGATGACGACCGCACCCGCGGCGGCGAACCGCGGCGCCTGTACCCGCGACATCGTCGCGCCCGCGGAGAACAGCGCGATGTCCAAGCCGCTCGGGTCGGCGGTCTCGGCGTCCTCCACCTCGATCTGCTGTCCCCGGAACTCCAGCTTCTTGCCCTGCGACCGCGAGGAGGCGAAGAACCGCACTGCTCCAGAAGAGGAGGTCGGGAAATTCCTTTCTTCCAGCAGTGCGCGCATCACCTGGCCGACCTGTCCGGTCGCGCCGACTACACCGATGTTGACCATTTAGCGTCCCGTCCCCGCGTACACCACTGCCTCCTCGTCGCCTCCGAGGCCGAACGCCTCGTGCAATGCGACCACGGCCTTGTCCAGTTCGGTGTCCTTGATCAGCACCGAGATTCTGATCTCGGAAGTGGAGATCAGGTCGATGTTCACGCCCACCTCGGCGAGCGCCTCACAGAACCGCGCGGTGACGCCCGGGTGGCTGCGCATGCCGGCGCCGACCAGAGACACCTTGCCGATGTGATCGTCGTAGAGCACCTTGGTGAAGCCGATCTCCTCCTGCAGCGAAGTCAGCTTTTCCACCGCGCCGGGACCGCTGTCGCGCGAGCAGGTGAACGTGATGTCGGTCTTGCCGTCCTCGACCTTCGAGATGTTCTGCAGCACCATGTCGATGTTCACGTCGGCGTCGGCGACGGCGCGGAACACCTTGGCGGCGTAACCCGGAACGTCGGGCAGGCCGACGACGGTTACCTTGGCCTCGCTGCGATCGTGCGCGACTCCGGTCAGGATGGCGTCTTCCATAGGTATGTCCTCGATCGATCCGGTCACGAAGGTGCCCGGCTTGTCTGAGTACGACGACCGAACATGAATCGGAACGCCGTAGCGGCGGGCATATTCCACACAACGAAGCATCAGCACCTTCGCCCCGCAGGCCGCCAGTTCGAGCATCTCCTCGAAGGTGACGGTGTCCAGGCGCTTGGCGTTCGACACGATGCGCGGGTCGGCCGTGAAGATCCCGTCGACATCGGTATAGATCTCGCAAACGTCCGCCGTCAGCGCGGCGGCCAGCGCGACGGCGGTGGTGTCCGACCCGCCGCGGCCCAGCGTCGTGACGTCCTTGCTGTCCTGGCTGACGCCCTGAAAGCCGGCGACGAGCACGATCAGCTCCTCGTCGAGCGCTTGGCGCAGCCGGCCGGGGGTGACGTCGATGATCTTGGCGTTGCCGTGGGTGCCGGTGGTGATCACGCCGGCCTGCGACCCGGTGAAGGACCGGGCCTGGGCTCCAAGCGACTCGATGGCCATCGCGACCAGCGCATTCGAGATCCGCTCACCCGCGGTGAGCAGCATGTCCATTTCCCGCGCCGGAGGGGCCGGGCAGACCTGTCTGGCCAGGTCGAGCAGGTTATCGGTGGTGTCCCCCATGGCGGAGACCACCACGACGACGTCGTTGCCCTGCTTCTTGGTCTCGACGATGCGCTCAGCGACACGGCGGATCCGCTCGGCGTCAGCAACCGAGGATCCGCCGTACTTCTGTACGACGAGCGCCACGTCATGACCTTTCAGGTGTTGGGGAAGATCCCACCAAGGATAAGGGGTTTGGCGCATCTCATTTACTCCGCCGGTAGCGTCGTTCCGTGGGCAAGAATCCAGCCGGTCGGCATGCCGAGACGCAGGTGCCGATCCATCCGCACATCGCCGCGCGGTGGAGTCCGCGGATGTTCGACCCCGAGGCTGCGTTGGACACCGAGCAGCTGGTGGCCGTCCTCGAGGCTGCGCGCTGGGCCGCAACGTGGGGGCACCGCCAGCCGGTGCGGTTCATCGTCGGCGTGCGCGGTGACGACACGTTCACCAAGATCACCGAGCTGCTGAAGCGGGGCAACCGCTACGCCCACACCGCGGGTGCGCTGATCATGGTGTGCATCGACGAGGGCGAGGACGACCGGACGGCGCGATACGCAGCGGTCGACGCGGGCGCGGCGATCGCACAGTTGACCATCGAGGCGGTATCCCGCGGCCTGGTCGCCCATCCGATGGCGGGGTTCAACGCCGACGGCGCCGCTGAGTCGTTCGGCACTCCGGCGGGCGTGCGTCCGGTCGCCGTCGTCGCGGTCGGTTCGCTCGGCGACTACGAGAAGGCGCCGCCGGAGATCCTCGAGCGCGACGCGCAGGGGCGCCAGCGGCTGCCGCTCGAGGAGGTCGCGTTCGCCGGCGGGTGGGGTCAGCCGTTCAAGCTCTGACAGGGCACTCCGAGGAATTCGAGCGGCGGGGGGTCTGCTCGAAGCTGACCGGACGAACGGGCAGCAGGTGCATCGACTCTGCGGTGAGGGTGGCGAACCGCGAGTAGCACTCGCCCTGTCCGCAGAGTCAAATAAGTACCTGGGTTTTGGCTGGGCCACCTGCCTTGATACAGTGGCTTCGTGCAGCGGATGCTCCTTCTCAGCAGCCGCGACGGGGTCTGATCCAGACCGGCTTCCCGTCGCGGGTGCTCGCGATGCGCCGGTCGAGTCCCTATTCACTCCCGGAGCCAACACCGTGAACAACCCGTATTCCCCCGAACCTTCCGTCGACGCCTACACGTCGGCGCGAACCATCACCACGCCATCGGGTGCCCCGTACGCCGGTCAGCCGGCATGGAACACCCAGCGCGGCACGTCGATGCCGATCAGCCGGTACCGCAGCTTCGCCGAAGAGGTCCCGGGCGGGAGCCCGGAATCAGGCACCGCACCCGTTCCGTTCAACCGCACCTGGCCCGACCGCGTCGTCGACCACGCACCCATCTGGTGTGCGGTAGACCTGCGCGACGGCAACCAAGCGTTGATCGACCCGATGAGCCCGGCGCGTAAGCACCGCATGTTCGAGTTGCTCGTTCGCATGGGATACAAGGAGATCGAGGTCGGCTTCCCGTCAG
This sequence comes from uncultured Actinomycetota bacterium, assembly GCA_963801575.1. Taxonomy (GTDB): domain Bacteria; phylum Actinomycetota; class Actinomycetes; order Mycobacteriales; family Mycobacteriaceae; genus Mycobacterium. The sequence continues at coordinate 186,703 of CAWDFT010000017.1, read as the reverse complement.
CGAGCCAGACCGACTTCGACTTCGTCCGCGAGATCATCACGCAGAACAAGATTCCCGACGACGTCACCATCCAGGTGCTGACGCAGTGCCGACCGGAGCTGATCGAGCGGACCTTCGAGGCCTGCGAGGGTGCGCCGCGGGCGATCGTGCACTTCTACAACTCGACGTCAATCCTTCAGCGCCGCGTGGTGTTCCGCGCCGACCGCGAAGCGGTCAAGGCGATCGCCACCGACGGCGCGCGCAAGTGCGTCGAGGAGGCGGCGAAGTATCCGGGCACCCAGTGGCGCTTCGAGTACTCGCCGGAGTCCTACACCGGCACCGAGCTGGAATACGCCAAGGACGTGTGTGACGCGGTGGCCGACGTCATCCAGCCGACACCGGACTGGCCGCTGATCGTCAATCTGCCCGCCACCGTCGAGATGGCCACCCCGAACGTCTACGCCGACTCGATCGAGTGGATGAGCTGCAACCTGGCCCGTCGGGACAGCATCATCTTGAGCCTGCATCCGCATAACGACCGCGGAACCGCTGTCGCCGCAGCGGAATTGGGATATGCGGCCGGTGCCGACCGGATCGAGGGCTGTCTGTTCGGCAACGGTGAGCGCACCGGCAACGTGTGCATCGTGACGCTGGGCCTGAACCTGTTCAGCCGCGGCATCGACCCGCAGATCGACTTCTCCAACATCGACGAGATTCGGCGCACCGTCGAATACTGCAACCAGTTGCCGGTGCACGAACGTCACCCGTACGGCGGCGATCTGGTCTACACCGCGTTCTCGGGCAGCCACCAGGACGCCATCAACAAGGGACTGGACGCGATGAAGGTCTCGGCCGACGAGGCCGACTCCGACGTCGACGACATCCTGTGGCAGGTGCCGTATCTGCCGATCGACCCCAAGGACGTCGGCCGCACGTACGAGGCCGTCATCCGGGTGAACTCGCAGTCGGGTAAGGGCGGCGTGGCCTACATCATGAAGGCCGACCACGGCCTCGCGTTGCCGCGCCGACTGCAGATCGAGTTCTCGCAGGCGATCCAGAAGATCACCGACGGCGAGGGCGGCGAGGTGTCGTCCAAGGAGATGTGGGACGTCTTCGCCGAGGAGTACCTGACACCGGTGCAGCCGCTGGAACGCATCCGCCAGCAGGTCATCGCATCGGAGGTCGACGGCGGCACCGACACCATCAAGGCCGTCGTCAAGATCGACGGCGTCGAAACGGAGATCGCCGGGTCGGGCAACGGCCCTCTTGCCGCCTTCGTCGACGCGCTGTCCGGCGTCGGGATCCACGTGCACGTGCTGGACTATTCCGAGCACGCGATGTCGGCGGGCGAGGAGGCGAAGGCCGCCGCGTACGTCGAGGCGTCGGTGAACGGCCAGACCATCTGGGGCGTCGGCATCGCGACCTCGATCACCACGGCCTCGCTGCGGGCGGTGGTGTCGGCAGTGAACCGCGCCGCACGGAGTTAGTCCAGAGCCGTCCAACTCATGATTAACTAACGCGCGCGCACAACCTGCGCGTTCAACCGTCAGTTAAGAAGGAGCTGAACGTGGACTGGGGTTCTACCTGGGATTTCCTCTGGCATTTCCTGATCATCTTCGCGTGGATCGCGTACCTGTTGGTGCTGTTCCAGATCCTGATCGACCTGTTCTGGCGCGACCACAAGACGTCAGGCTTCGTCAAAGCCATCTGGGTGGTCTTCCTCATTCTCGTGCCCTGGCTCACGGCGCTGATCTATCTGATCGCCCGCGGCAGCGGCATGACCGAACGTGCCCGGGAAGCCGCCGCGGCGTCGAAGAAGCAGACCGACGACTACATCAGGCAGGCGGCGGGCCGCTCACCGGCACAGGAGATCGCCGACGCCAAGGGGCTGCTGGAGTCGGGAGCGATCAGCCAGACCGAGTTCGACTCCCTGAAGGCCAAGGCCCTGGGTTAGTCAGAACAGGGCGATCTGCCCGCCGGCGAGGGTGTGGTCGGTGAAGGTTTCGATGCCGTTGCCGCCGACGACGCCGTCGAGGCTGCCCATGAACTCGGCGTCGGGGACCAGCGGAATCCCCAGCTCATGGGCCTGGTAGCCCTTGCCCTGTTGCGGCTCGGACTCGTTGCAGATCACCAGTGAGGTTTCCGGGTCGACGGCTTCGGTGTAGGCCAGCCCGGCATGCACGATCCGCTCGACGAGTTCCTCGTGGGTGCGGGTCACCTCGGCCGACAACGCGACGCGCATGCCCTGCACGAGGGGCCGGCCACGGACGAACCGGCCTGGGTTGAGGTACGGGCAGGGCATCCGCGACGCGAGCACCTTCAGCGGGCGCATCTCGTCGTGCGTGACCTGACCGCTGGGCCAGCGTTTGCGCTCGACCGACCGCAACGGCAACCAGACCTTGCGCTCCCGCGCCCGCTCCAACGCGGGCTTGAGCATCTGAGCCAGCACCAGGGCGTCGTCGAACGCGTCGTGCGGCTTCATCTGACTGACGCCCCAGTGCGCTGCCAGAGTCTCCAGCCGCATGTTGTCGGTGCCGAGGTCAAGGCGCCGCGCCAGCTCGACGGTGCACATGACGCTGTCGATGGGCAGCTCGGGCCCTGCCAGCTCGGCCTCGGCGGTCAGGAACGAGTAGTCGAAGCCCACGTTGTGGGCGACCAGGGTGCGGCCGTGCAGCACCTCGACCAGCTCGGCGGCGACGTCCGCGAAGCTGGGCTGGTCCTCCAGCATCTCGGCGGTCAGGCCGTGCACATGGGTGGGCCCTGGATCCACACCGGGGTCGAGCAGGGTGACGACGCTGCGTTCGACGTTCCCGTCGTCGTCGAGCGCCAGCGCCGCGACGCTGACGATGCGGGCCTGCCCCGGCCGGAATCCGGACGTCTCGACGTCGACGACCACCCAGCCCGCGCCCGGTTCGGCAGCCGGTCGGCCCCAGGAGTGGCTCACAACGTCAGGATGGCACGACAATCCGACATGCCTCGACCGGCGATACCGCGTGTCGGGCACCTAAAATGCCGGGAATGGTCACCGCTCGTGGACGTATCGCGCTGGCGGCCGGAGCCGCCGCGCGGTGGTCGTCGCGGGTGACCGGCCGCGGCGCGGGCGCGATGATCGGCGGTCTGGTCGCGATGACGCTGGACAAATCCATCCTTCGCCAGCTCGCCGAAAGCCGGCGCACGGTCATCGTGACCGGCACCAACGGCAAGTCGACGACCACCCGAATGACCGCGGCGGCGCTGGGCACGCTCGGACCCGTCGCCACCAACGCCGAGGGCGCCAACATGGACGCCGGCCTGGTGGCCGCGCTGGCGGGCGCCCGCGACGCGCAGCTGGCGGCGCTGGAGGTCGACGAAATGCACGTGCCCCACGTCGCCGACGCGGTCGACCCGCAGGTGATCGTGCTGCTGAACCTGTCCCGCGACCAGCTCGACCGGGTCGGCGAGATCAACCACATCGAGCGCACGCTGCGGGCCGGGCTGGCCCGTCACCCCGACGCCGTCGTCGTCGCCAACTGCGACGACGTGCTGATGACGTCGGCGGCCTACGACAGTCCCAACGTGGTGTGGGTGGCCGCGGGCGGCGGCTGGGCGAACGACTCGGTGAGCTGCCCGCGCAGCGGCGAGATCATCGTCCGCGACGGCGCGCACTGGTACTCGACGGGAACAGACTTCAAGCGGCCCACCCCGCAGTGGTCCTACGACGACACCAACATCTACGGGCCCGACGGGCTATCGCTGCCGATGCGGCTGGCTCTGCCGGGAACCGTCAACCGCGGCAACGCCACTCAGGCCGTCGCGGCCGCGGTAACCATGGGCGCCGATCCGACGGCCGCGGTGGCAGCGGCTGCGGGGGTCGACGAGGTCGCAGGCCGCTACAGCACAGTGCAACTCGGCGCGCACACCGTGCGGATGCTGCTGGCCAAGAACCCCGCCGGTTGGCAGGAAGCGCTGTCGATGGTCGACACCGACGCCGGAGCTGTGGTGATCTCGGTCAACGGTCAGGTCCCCGACGGCGAAGACCTGTCCTGGCTGTGGGACGTCAATTTCGAGCATTTCGTCGACCATCCCGTGGTTGCGGCCGGTGAACGCGGAACGGATCTGGCTGTGCGCCTTGGCTATGCGGGCGTCGAACACACGCTGGTGCACAACACCGTCGAAGCAATCACGTCGTGCCCGCCGGGCCACGTCGAGGTGGTCGCGAACTACACCGCGTTCCTGCAACTCAATCGGGCGCTGAGCCGTGCGTGAGTCGACGGTGCGGATCGGGCTGGTGCTGCCCGACGTGATGGGCACGTACGGCGACGGCGGAAACTCCGTGGTGCTACGGCAGCGGTTGCGGCTGCGGGGTATTGACGCCGAAATCGTCGAGATCACGCTCGACGACCCGGTGCCGTCGACCCTGGACCTGTATACCCTCGGCGGCGCCGAGGACTACGCGCAGCGGCTCGCGACGCGCCACCTCATGCGGTTCCCGGGTCTTCAGCAAGCCGCGGCGAAGGGCGCGCCCGTGCTGGCGATCTGCGCGGCGATTCAGGTTCTCGGGCATTGGTACGAGACATCCGCGGGTGAGCGGGTCGACGGCGTCGGCTTGCTGGACCTGACGACCTCACCGCAGCCGAAACGGACCATCGGCGAGGTGGTGTCGCAGCCACTGCTGCTCGGTCTCACCGAACAGCTCACCGGCTTCGAAAACCACCGCGGCGGTACGGTTCTCGGCTCGGATGCCCAGCCGCTGGCCCGAGTGATCTCGGGTGCGGGCAACCGCGCGGGCGACGGCATTGACGGTGCGGTGCAGGGCAGCGTGGTGGCCACCTACCTGCACGGCCCGTGCCTGGCCCGCAATCCCCGAGCTGGCCGACCTCCTGCTGTCAGGCGTCGTCGGTGAGCTGCCGCCGCTGGAGCTGCCCGAGGTCGACCTCTTACGCCGCGAACGCCTGGCCGCTCCCCGCCGAGTGTAGCGCCTACGCAGCGCTCCCCTCACGCCCAAACCAACATTTCGGCAGCGAAAGTGGGAGTAGCCCACGCCATTTTGTCGATCTCGGCGCCACCTCGAAGTAGGTACGCCTCATAGACACGCCGCAGGATCTCCCGTGGATGGTCCTCGTTGATGACTCGGATGACCTCCCACCCGCGCCGCGCGACCTTGGGCAGCCGGCGGGCGTCCTTGACGTAACTACTCCGCTCAGTCCGGTGTTGGTCGCCGTCATATTCGACCGCGAGCAGCAGATCACGCCAGCCCATGTCGAGAAACGCGAACGGTTCGTCGCCATCGAAGACCGGTATCTGAGTTTCGGGTTTAGGAAAGCCGTTATCTACCAACCATTGCCGCAGCCAACTCTCTTTGAGCGATTCGGATCCCGGGTCGATCAGCGGCAGCAGTTCACGAAGCTGCCGCACACCTCGGACCGGACCGTAACGGTGCATCAGCGCCATCACTTCGTCATCGGAGAACGGGGCTGCTCGCATCAGCGCATCCAGCCGCCCTATCGCGAGATACCGCCGCTGATAGCGCGCGAGATCGTATGCCGTGCGCGCTGGCGTCGCCACCATCAGCTCGCCGACATTCGTCACTTCTTCTGCGCCGACACGGTCCATGCGGATGATCGAGGCCGCTTTGTCGTCGGCGTTCGTTCACAAGCATCTCGATCGGTTCTCGATCATCCACCCACTTCGCTCCGTGCAACGCCGAAGCGGCAGCGCCTGTGATGACGCCGGTGCGATCCGACGTCAACCATGCCCCCACCGCCCTGTCGTGCAACGAGGGTGACGCCAACTTGGGCATGTACACGCCGCGAAAGATCGGGCGATACCAACGTCTGAGTTCGTGACGGGGCAGGCCGTCGGCTAGCGCTTCTCTGCCTAGAAAAACCTCGGTCATAGCCGCATCGTCGTCCTGGGGTCCGACACGACGGCGAGATCGACAGAATGGCGCGATTCTACTCGACCTTTTGCGCCCAAACGTTGGTTTCGGCGTAGTTACGACTCAAGTGAGGGCGCGGCGGCCGGACAGGGCGCGGCCGAGCGTCAGCTCGTCGGCGAACTCCAGGTCGCCGCCCATCGGCAGCCCGGACGCGATCCGCGTGACCGTGAGACCGGGGATGTCGCGCAGCATCCGCACCAGATAGGTGGCCGTCGCCTCGCCTTCGGTGTTCGGGTCGGTCGCGATGATCACCTCGGTGATGTCCACCCCGTCGACGCGCTCGCCAATCCTGTTGAGCAGCTCGCGAATACGCAACTGCTCGGGCCCGACGCCGGACAGCGGATCCAGCGCGCCGCCCAGCACGTGGTAGCGGCCGCGGAACTCCCGGGTGCGTCTCGACCGCCTGCACGTCCTTCGGCTCCTCGACGACACACACCAGCGACGCGTCGCGGCGCGGATCGGAACAGATGCGGCAGCGGTCGTCATCGGAGACGTTGCCGCACACCGCGCAGAACTGCACGCCGTCGCGAACCTTCCCCAGCACGGCCGTCAGCCGGTCGATCTGCGGCGGTTCGACGGACAACAGGTGAAAGGCGATGCGCTGCGCGCTCTTCGGACCGATACCCGGCAGCTTGCCGAGCTCGTCGATCAGGTCCTGTACGGGTCCTTCGAACAAGTGTACTCAGCCCCGGTAGTCCCGAGCATCGCCCATGCCGCCGGCGAGCGGTCCGAGCCGGTCCTGGGCGAGGATGGTCGACCTGCCGCGCCGCGTCGGTCAACGCGCCGACGATCGAGGTCCTGCAGCGTTTCGACGTCGTCAGGGTCGACGACCTTCGGGTCGATCGAGACGCCGACCACCTCGCCGCTGCCCTTCATGGTGACCTGGACCAAGCCGCCGCCGGCCTGGCCGTGCACCTCGGTGTTGGCGAGCTGCTCCTGGGCCTCCATCAGCTTCTGCTGCACCTGCTGCGCCTGCGCGAGGAGTGCCGACATATCGGGCTGGCCTCCGGGTTGCATGACAGTCCCCTTGCGTATTGGTCTCGACTTGGTTTCGCTCGCTCGGCATGCGGCGGTTTGGCCTTTCAAGCCTAGACGCCAACGGGCTACCTTGACGCGGTGCACGTGCCAGCCACCCTGCGTGTCGGCGCGATCGCGGCCGCCTCCCTGCTGATCGCGGCGTCGACGCCGGCCGCCCCGACCGTATCCGCCGCGCCCGGGAGCATCGCGGGCATGGTCGTCTTCCTCGACCCTGGCCACAACGGGTCAACATGACGCCTCGATGAGCCGCCAGGTGCCCACCGGCCGCGGCGGCACCAAGGACTGCCAGGCGAGCGGCACGTCGAGCAACGACGGCTATCCCGAGCACACCTTCACCTGGGACACGACGCTGCGGATCCGCCAGGCGCTCACCGCGCTGGGCGTGCGGACCGCGATGTCGCGCGGCGACGACACCGGGCTGGGCCCGTGCGTCGACGAGCGCGCGGCGATGGCCAATGCGCTGAGACCCAACGCCGTCGTCAGCATCCACGCCGACGGCGGCCCGCCGACCGGCCGCGGTTTCCACGTGCTCTACTCGTCACCGCCGCTCAACCAGGTGCAGGCCGGCCCGTCGGTGCAGTACGCGCAGGTCATGCGCGACCAGCTGCAGGCATCGGGTCTGGTGCCCTCGACCTACATCGGCTCCGGCGGGCTGAACCCGCGCTCCGACATCGCCGGGCTGAACCTGGCGCAGTTTCCGTCGATCCTCGTCGAGCTGGGCAACATGAAGAATCCCGCCGACGCGGGGTTGATCACCACTCCCGAGGGCAGGCAGAAGTACGCCGACGCAGTGGTGCGCGGTATCGCAGGCTTCCTCGGCGCGCAGAGTCGCTAGCCGGCCTCGACGGTCTTCTTGAGGTTCTCCAGGACCTCGCCCTGAATCTTCCTCAGCCCCAACGGTGCAAACGTCTTCTCGAAGAAGCCACCGATGCCGCCAGCGCCCTTCCACGACGTCTTGACGGTGACGGATGAGCCCGGCCCTGCGGGTGCGACGGTCCAGTTGGTCACCATCGACGAGTTGGCGTCCTTCTCGATCACGGTGTGCCCGGCCACGTCGACGTTGGCCTTGACGTCGCGCACCCGCGACTTGGTGGCTTGCAGCTTCCAGCTCGCGACGGTGCCCGCGCCCTGTCCACCCTCGAGCACCTGGTAGTCGCTGTAGTGCGGCGAGAGGATCTTCGGGCGGAGCGACTGGTAGTCGGCGATTGCCGCCAACACGGTCTCCGGTTCGGCGTCGATCAAGACGCTGCTGGACGCGCTGACCTGTCCCATCAGGTAAGACTCCCATCGTTGATCGTGCGGTCGCATCGGCTGCGGCCGCGGACTAGCGTATATCCGTGTCTGTTTCGGTTATCGACGCACGTGCTGCACACGCTGCAGGCGTGGAGCGGCTCCTTGCGAGCTACCGTGCCATTCCCCCGACGGCCACCGTCCGCCTGGCCAAACCGACCTCCAACCTGTTCCGGGCCCGCGCGAAGAGCACCGCGACGGGGCTGGACACGTCCGGGTCTGACCGGTGTGATCGCGGTCGACCCGGACGCGCGGACCGCCGACGTCGCCGGCATGTGCACCTACGAGGACCTGGTCGCCGCGACGCTGCCGTACGGGCTCGTCGCCGCTGGTCGTCCCGCAGCTCAAGACCATCACCCTCGGCGGCGCGGTCACCGGCCTCGGCATCGAGTCGACGTCGTTCCGCAACGGCTTGCCGCACGAGTCGGTGCTCGAGATGGACATCCTCACCGGCACCGGCGAAGTGGTCACCGCGTCGCCCGAGCAGAACGCCGACCTGTTTCGCGCATTCCCGAATTCCTATGGCACTCTTGGCTATTCGGTTCGACTGAAGATCGAGCTGGAACCGGTCAAGCCGTTCGTTGCGCTGAGGCACGTGAGGTTCCACTCGCTGGCACGAGCTGGTCGCGGCGATGGACCGCATCATCGAGACCGGCGGCATCGACGGAACGCCGGTCGACTACCTCGACGGCGTGGTGTTCAGCGCCGACGAGAGCTACCTGTGCCTGGGCGTGCAGACCGCGACCGCCGGACCGGTCAGCGACTACACCGGCCAGCGACATCTACTACCGGTCGATCCAGCACGACGACGGTGAGAAGCACGACCGGCTGACCATCCACGACTACCTGTGGCGCTGGGACACCGACTGGTTCTGGTGCTCGCGGGCGTTCGGCGCGCAGAACCCGAAGATCCGGCGGTGGTGGCCGCGGCGCTACCGGCGCAGCAGCTTCTACTGGAAGCTGATCGGCTACGACCAGCGGTTCAACATCGCCGACCGGATCGAGAAGCCCGTAACGGCCGTCCGCCGCTGGAACGGGTCGTCCAGGACGTCGAGGTGCCGATCGAGCGCTGCGCCGAGTTCCTCGACTGGTTCCTGGCCAACGTCCCCATCGAACCGATCTGGCTGTGCCCGCTGCGGCTGCGCGACCCGGCGGGCCTGGCCGCTGTACCCGATGCGGCCGGACCACACCTACGTCAACATCGGCTTCTGGTCGTCGGTGCCGGCGGGACCGACGGAGGGTCACACCAATCGGCTCATCGAACAGAAGATCAGCGAGCTCGACGGCCACAAGTCGCTGTACTCCGACGCGTTCTACTCAGCCGTGACGAGTTCGACGAACTCTACGGCGGCGAAACCTACAAAACCGTAAAGAAGACCTACGATCCCGATTCGCGTCTCCTCGACCTCTACGCAAAGGCGGTGCAACGACGATGACGACGTACAGAGAGCAATGCGACACAGGCGCCGCCAGGAAGCTCAGCTGGCCGAGATCCTGGAGATCTTCGCCGCCGGTGCAAGCTGCCGCTGAAGTTCACCGCCTACGACGGCAGCAGCGCCGGACCAGCCGACGCCGACCTCGGCCTGGATCTGCTGACCCCGCGCGGCACCACCTACCTGGCCACCGCGCCCGGCGAGCTCGGGCTTGGCCCGCGCCTACGTCGCCGGTGACCTGGAGACTGCACGGTGTGCACCCCGGCGACCCGTACGAGCTGCTCAGGCGCTCGCCGACAAGCTCGAACTTCAAGCGGCCGCCGGCGCGGGTGCTGGTCAACATCGTGCGCTCGATCGGCATCGAGCACCTCAAGCCGATCGCCCCGCCGCCGCAGGAGGCGCTGCCGCGCTGGCGGCGCTTCGCCGAGGGTCTGCGCCACAGCAAGACGCGCGACGCCGAGGCCATCCACCACCACTACGACGTGTCCAACACGTTCTACGAGTGGGTGCTCGGCCCGTCGATGACCTACACCTGCGCCTGCTACCCGCAGCGCCGACGCGACGCTGGAAGAGGCGCAGGAGAACAAGTACCGCCTGGTGTTCGAGAAGCTGCGCCTGCAGCCCGGCGACCGGCTGCTCGACGTCGGCTGCGGCTGGGGCGGCATGGTGCGCTACGCCGCCCGCCACGGCGTCAAGGCGATCGGCGTCACGCTGTCGCGCGAGCAGGCCGACCTGGGCGCAGAAGGCGATCGCCGACGCAGGGCCTGGCCGACCTGGCCGAGGTACGGCACAGCGACTACCGCGACGTCGCTGAAGAGCGGTTTCGACGCCGTGTCCTCGATCGGCCTGACCGAGCACATCGGCGTGGCAGAACTACCCGGCGTACTTCGGGTTCCTGAAGTCGAAGCTGCGCACCGGCGGCGCTGCTGCTCAACCACTGCATCACCCGCCCGGACAACAGGTCGGAGCGACGGCCGGGGGTTTCATCGACCGCTACGTCTTCCCCGACGGGGAGCTGACCGGATCGGGCCGCATCATCACCGAGGCCCAGGACGTCGGCCTGGAGGTGGTGCACGAGGAGAACCTGCGCCACCACTACGCGATGACGCTGCGCGACTGGTGCGCGAACCTCGTCGAGCACTGGGACGAGGCGGTCGCCGAGGTCGGCCTGGCCACCGCCAAGGTGTGGGGCCTGTACATGGCCGGCTCGCGGCTGGGCTTCGAGACCAACGTCGTTCAGCTGCACCAGGTGCTGGCGGTCAAGCTCGACGCGGACGGCGACGACGGCGGCCTGCCGCTGCGGCCCTGGTGGACGGCTTAAGCACTTAAGAGCGCAGCGTCTTAGCCGCCGTCGATGCGACGGGCGCCGAGCTCGTTCTGCAGTAGCTCGAGCGCGACCTCCTCGGGGTCGCGTCGCGGAGTCTCGGAGGTGTCGTTGCCCGCCTCGGCGAGCATGCTGTCCTCTTCGTCCGCCTGAGCCCGCGGGTCGGCCTCGGCTTCCGGCGACAGCGGTTCGGCGTCACGTCGGCTGGGCGATCCGACCTCGCAGCGCACCTGCCAGTCCACGCCGAGCGCATCCTTGAGCGCTTCGTCGATGACGTCGGCGTTGCGCTGTTCGCTCAGCCGCTTGGCCAGCGGTGCCGACTCGTGACTGAGCACCAGCGTGTCGCCCTCGACCGCGCGGACGATCGCGCCTGCCAGCATCACCTCGGTGGTGCGGCTGCGCTGACGCACCTTGTCCCGCACCGTCGACCACTGCTGCGCACCGCGGCGGCGTTGGGCTCACCGGCGACCGTGGCTGCGGGCGCTTCCGACCACCGGCGCGGCCGGCGGCTGTACCGGAGCGGGTGACCGGCGGAGGCTCAGCAGGTTCCGGCGCGGGCTCGCGGAGACGGCGCGGGCTCGCGGTCCTCCGGCGGCGGGCGGCCGCCTTGGTCTTGCGGGCGTACTGCTTGGCCGGCCTCGTCGCCGAAGGTGCGGCGTCGGTGGTCGTCGGCGGGGATCGACATGTCCAGCCGGGTCTCGATGCGTTCGACGCGCTGCAGCAGCGCCGACTCGGTGTCGCTGGCCGACGGCAGCAGCAGCCGCGCGCACACCACCTCGAGCAGCAGTCGCGGCGCGGTGGCGCCGCGCATCTCGCCGAGCCCGGCATGCACCACCTCGGCGTAGCGGGTCAGCGTCGCCGAGCCGATGCGCGTGGCCTGGTCGCGCATCCGCTCCAGCACGTCGTCGGGCGCGTCGACCACCCCGCGGCCGGCGGCGTCGGGCACCGCCTGCAGCACGATCAGATCGCGGAACCGCTCGAGCAGGTCGGTGGCGAACCGCCGCGGGTCGTGGCCGGCGTCGATCACCGCCTCGACCGCACCGAACAGCGCCGCGGCGTCCCCGGCGGCCAGCGCGTCGACCGCGTCGTCGATCAGCGCCACGTCGGTGGCGCCCAGCAGCGCGAGCGCTCGCGGATAGCTGACCCGATTGGCGTCGGCGCCTGCCAACAGCTGGTCGAGCACCGAGAGCGTGTCGCGGGGCGAGCCGCCGCCGGCGCGGATCACCAGCGGATACACCGCGTCGTCGACGGCGACGCCCTCCTGCGCGCAGATCCGCTCGAGCAGCGCCCGCATGGTCCGCGGCGCCAGCAGCCGGAACGGGTAGTGGTGGGTGCGCGACCGGATCGTCGGCAGCACCTTCTCCGGTTCGGTGGTGGCGAACACGAAGATCAGGTGCTCGGGCGGCTCCTCGACGATCTTCAGCAGCGCGTTGAAGCCGGCGGTGGTGACCATGTGCGCTTCGTCGATGATGAAGATGCGGTAGCGCGACTGCGCCGGCGCGTAGAACGCGCGGTCCCGCAGCTCGCGGGTGTCGTCCACGCCGCCGTGGCTGGCGGCGTCGAGTTCGACGACGTCGACGCTGCCCGGCCCGTTGGGGGCCAGCGCCACGCACGAGTCGCACACCCCGCACGGCGTGGCGGTCGGGCCCTGCTCGCAGTTCAGCGAGCGGGCCAGGATGCGCGCCGACGACGTCTTACCGCAGCCGCGCGGCCCGGAGAACAGGTAGGCGTGGTTGATCCGTCCGGCCGACAGCGCGGTCGACAGCGGTTCGGTGACGTGCTCCTGCCCGACCACCTCGGCGAAGGTTGCCGGTCGGTACTTGCGGTAGAGCGCCACGCTCAGCAGGCTACCGACGCGGTCCGACGAGTGGACACCGCAGGCCTTCAGCAGCGACTCGGTGGCCGCCAGCAGCGCGCAGGTGGCCAGCCCGTCGATCGCCTCGCGCAGGTCCGGCAGCGGCGGGAACGTCGGCGCGATCCGAATGTTCTTGTCCTCCGGATCTTTTCGGTACGGGAACGACGCGCCCGCCTCGGTGACGGCGATGCCGGCGTCCTTGGCCAGCGCGACCGTGCGCCGCGCCGTGCCGGGCAACACGTCGAGGCTGACGAAGTAGCCGCCCTTGGGTTCGGTCCACGAGGCGATCTTGGAGTCGCCCAGCCGCTCGTCGAGGATCTCCAGGACCAGCGCGAACTTCGGCGCCAGCAGCTGCTGGTGGCGCTGCATCTGCAGCCGCACCCCGTCGGCGTCGCCGAAGAACCGCAGGTGCCGCAGCTGGTTGACCTTGTCCGGGCCGATCGACTTCTTCCCCGCGTACTGCAGATACCAGGCGATGTTGCCCAGCGACCCGCCGAAGAAGCTGACGCCGGCGCCGGCGAAGGTGATCTTCGAGGTGGAGGCGAACACGAGGGCCGGTTGGGGTTGCCGGCCGCGGCGGCCAGGCCCAGCACGTCGACCTGGCGCATGAAGTCGTGCGTCAGTGTGTGCACCGCGTAGGCGTTGTCCCAGAACAGCCGGAAATCGGGTGCGGCCGTGCGCATTTGGACCAGTCGGCGCACCGTCTCCCAGGAGTAGGTGATCCCGGTCGGGTTGGAGAACACCGGCACGCACCACATGCCCTTGATGGCCGGGTCGGCGGCGACGAGCTCCTCGATCAGGTCGACGTCGGGACCGTCCTCGCGCATCGGGACGGTGATCATCTCGATGCCCAGGCTCTCGGTGATCGCGAAGTGCCGGTCGTATCCGGGCGCCGGGCACAGAAACTTGACGGCCGGCTCCTCCTTCCAGGGCCGCGGCGAGTCCACGCCACCGTGCAGCAGCGAGAACACGACGATGTCGTGCATCAGCTCCAGGCTGGCGTTGTTGCCCGCGATCAGGTTGGGCACCGGGATGCCGAGCAGCTCGCCGAAGATGGCGCGCAGCTCGGGCAGGCCGTGCAGGCCGCCGTAGTTGCGGGTGTCGGTGCCCTCGCCGTCGCGGTAGTCGTCTTCCGGAGCCGGGCAGGCTCAGCAGCGCGTTGGACAGGTCGAGCTGCTCCGGGGACGGCTTGCCGCGGGTCAGATCCAGGGCCAGCTTCTTGGCCTGCAGGTCGGCGTAATTCGCCTGCTGCAACTCGTGCTGAGCCTGCAATTCCTGACGGCCGAGGGACTGAAACGACACCATGCGCCTTTCGCCGTCGAGAGCCGTGGACGTCAAGTCACCAGATAGGGGACCCCGCGCACCCGCCAGAGCCCATTGACCCTTGCTGCCTTCCGGCCCTGGGGGAGTTCACAGGATAGACGCCGCGCGGGGTCCATCGCGAGTGTAGTACGAGCCGCCGAGCGGCTCGACGGGCGCATTTGGCAGGTCGGCTACCATGGCCGACGGAGGATTCGCCTAGTGGCCTATGGCGCTCGCCTGGAACGCGGGTTGGGTTAACAGCCCTCAGGGGTTCAAATCCCCTATCCTCCGCACTTGGTCCGAGGTGCGATCGGCGGACAATCAGGACCTGGTCGCACCTTGGACCAGAGAATCTGAGGAGGGGTATGGGGCGCAAGGTCGCCGTGGCTGTGGCACGCGTCGTTCTCGATCCTCGCCGGCGTCCTGTACTTCCTTTTCGTCCTGCCGCGCTGGTGGGAGCTGATGGGCGACACCTCCCACACCCTGGGCACGGTGCTGCGCATCGTGACCGGCGCGCTGATCGGCCTGGCCGCGCTGCCGGTGGTGTTCACCCTGCTGCGCACCCGCAGGCCAGAGCTCGGCACGCCGCAGCTGGCGCTGAGCCTGCGGACGTCGTCGATCGCGCTGCACGTGCTGGCCGGTGTGCTCATCGTCGGGACCGCGATCAGCGAGATCTGGCTCAGCCTGGACAGCGCCGGGCGGTGGCTGTTCGGCATCTACGGTGCCGCCGCCGCGATCGCGGTGCTCGGAATCTTCGCGTTCTACCTGGCGTTCGTCGCCGAGCTGCCGCCGCCTCCGCCGAAACCGCTCAAGCCGAAGGCGGAGAAGAGCCGCCGCCGCGGGCGCAAGGACGCCGCTGCGGACGCCGATTCCGAGTCCGAGGATGCCGAGGAGACGGTCTCTGACGACGAGACCACCCCCGACAACAGCGACGAGCCGGCGGAAACCGAGAAACCCACCGAGCCAGAGGACCAGCCCAGCGAGCAGGAGCCCGCCGAGGTCATCGCGGAGGGATCCGAGAAAGACGCCTCCGACGTGGTCGACGCCACTGAAAAGACCAACGGTGGACTTCAAAACCACCGGCCATCGGGGAAGACCACCCTGCGTCGACGCAGGCGGCTGCGTGGCGGCGTCGCCGTCGAGGATTAGCCTGACATCGACAGGGGAACCAAGATAGTCAGCGTGTAATGAGTTCCCCTCCCCAGCCGAAAGTCTGCATATGGCCCGCTTGCACCTGAATCGCCTGCTGATCGCGCCGGTCGCCGTGATGGCACTCGTGGCGCCGACCAACCCGGCGATCTCCGTGGCGGCACCTGTCGACGCCGCGACGGCTCCGGTGGAGCCTGCCATCGTCCAGATCGACACCGAGATCGACTACCAGAACGCATACGGCACGGGCACCGGGTTCGTGATCAGTCCCGGCGGCGAGGTCCTGACCAATTTCCACGTCGTGCAGGGCGCCGACATGATCAACGGCTACAACATCGGCACCGGCCGCAACTTTCCGGTCGACCTGATCGGCTATGACCGTTCACACGACATCGCGCTGGTGCAGCTGCGCGGCGGCGCCGGGTTGCCGGTCGCGCCGCTGGGCAACTCGGCGCAGGTTGCAGTTGGGGACCCGGCGGTCGCAATAGGCAATGCGGGCGGTCCGGGAAGCCCGCCGACCCGCGAAGCGGGCACGGTCACGCAGCTCGACCGGTCGATCGACGCCAAGGACGCGCTGACGGGCAGTTCCGACCAGCTGACCGGCCTGATCGAGGTCGCCGCGAACGTCCGGGCAGGCGACTCCGGTGGCCCACTGGTGAACGGCGCCGGACAGGTTATCGGCGTGACCACGGCGGCGACGGTGAACTACCGGTTCGCACCTGGCGGCAAGGGTTTCGCGATTCCGATCAACCAGGCGCTGGCGATCGTCGACCAGATCCGGGCGCGCGTGCCGTCCGACACCGTGCACATCGGACCGCCCACCATTCTCGGCGTCGGTGTCTCGGCCGCGGAGCAACGAGAATCATTGCCGGGCGTCATCATTCGCGAGGCACTGCGCGGCGGGCCGGCCGAGCAAGCCGGCCTCTTCGCCGGTGACATCCTCACCAGCATCGACGGCGCACCGTTGGATTCGGCGACCACACTGACCTATGTGCTGGACCGGCACTACCCCGGCGATGTCGTCGATCTGACCTGGATCGACCAGAGCGGCCAGGAGCGCACCGGCAAAGCAACGCTCGCAGCCGGCCCGTAAGCACGGATTTTTGCGGCCCGAAGCCACAGGTGCGACCGCGCCGCTTTCCCTATGCTGAGCGAGTGCCAAACACCACGCCTTATCGGGTCGTCCAGTGGACGACGGGAAATGTCGGAAAGAGTTCGGTCGAGGCGATCGCCAAGAACCCGAACTATGAACTCGTCGGGTGCTACGCCTGGTCGAAGGACAAAGCCGGAGTCGACGTCGGCGAGCTGGCGGGAATCGAACCGCTCGGCGTCACCGCCACCAACGACGTCGACGCGCTGCTGGCCCTCAAGCCCGACTGCGTGGTCTACAACCCAATGTGGATCGACGTCGACGAGCTGGTGAAAATCCTGTCGGCGGGGGTGAACGTCGTGGCTTCCGCGTCGTTCATCACCGGGCACAACCTGGGCGCGGGCCGCGACCGGATCGAGGAGGCGTGCAAGCAGGGCGGCTCGACGATGTTCGGCTCCGGCGTCAGCCCGGGGTTCGCCGAACTGCTGGCCATCGTGGCGGCCACCGGCTGCAACCGAGTGGACAAGGTCACCATCGCCGAGGCGTCCGACACCACCTTCTACGACTCACCCGACACCGAGCGACCGGCGGGCTTCGGCACGCCCATCGATGACCCCAATCTGCAGCCGATGGCCGCACAGGGCACAGCGGTGTTCGCCGAGGCGGTGCACCTGGTGGCCGACTCGCTCGGCGTCGAACTCGACGAGGTGGTCTGTGAGGCCGAGTACGCGCAGACAACCGAGGACCTCGACCTCGGCTCGTGGACCATCAAGGCCGGCTGCGTGGCGGGCGTCTTCGCCAGCTGGCAGGGACGCGTCGGCGGCAAGACCGTCGTCGACCTCAATGTGCGTTGGCGCAAGGGGCAGACGCTGGACCCCGACTGGAAGGTCGAAGGCGACCCCTGGAAGATCACCATCGAGGGACTGCCGACGGTGACAATGCAAGTCGGTTTTCTGCCACCGCCGGACTTCATGGAGAAGGCCAACACCATGGAAGACTTCATGGGGCTCGGCCATATCATCACCGCGATGCCGCCGATCCACGCGATCCCGGCCGTCGTCGCCGCCGCACCCGGCATCGCGACGTACAACGATCTGACGCTGCCGCAGGCACGTGGCATCGTACCAACGTCATAGCGCCGCCCCGCTAGATGCAGGCGCTGCCTTGCACATAGCCGAACGGTCCCTGGGCACTGACACACGCGTCGATCCCGTCCCAGCGCCTGGGGCCGTCCCACCACCAATCGTCATCGTGCCCGTGGCCGTGCCCGCGTCCGGGACCGTTCTGCGCTAGCCACTGCGGCCCCGAGATAACCGGAGTGGACGGGGCGGCGTTCGCTACAGGAGCGATCCCCACGGCGGCCAGAGCCAGGCCACCGGCGATTATCGGTCGGGCTGCGATTGCTTTCAGACTTAGCATATAAACTCCTCGGCAAATTATTAGCGTGGTGCTGGCGCCCGAAAGGTCAGGCTCAGGTTCACCTGACGGATACCGTTGGCGCGCCCCGCCAGCCAAAGAGCTTGATATCACACGTCTTTCGGTTTTGGAACAACTATAGCGCTGGACGCAACCGTATATCGGCCTGCCGCCCCCAGGCGAACGAATCTTCCCCTATGCAAATTAGTTCACGGTGCCGATAGATTGTTGCTTGACCCCACTCGATGGCCGGGCGCAGTGTGATAACACGTCAAGAAAGGGGGCGGAGCATGAAAACGCCTTGTTTGACTGTACTTCCGCCGGAATCACGTCGAATTCTGACGGCATTCACTTACACCGTTTCGATGACTCTCGGTGGCCTCGCACTCGGCCTTTCCGCAATCGCGGGCGCCGAACCCAACATCGAGTGGGACATCGCGGCCTACGACAACTGCATGAGCAAGACCGTCAGGAACGCCGAATACTGCTGCGTCATCTCCGGCGGAAACGTCACAAGGGACGGGGGGTGCGTCGCCCCGGCCGCCGTGGAGTCGGGCACCGGCCAAACCCCTGGCTCACAGCAAGATCCGGGCACGAAAATTACCGAAGGCATTATGCCGGCGCCACCGACGGCATTCGAGCTTCCACCCGCCTAGCGTCGCCCCGCTACTCGTTTCTTCGACGCGTCGGGCTCAACGGCCCCGCGGTACGTCGCGCCGTATCGCGGCACTGCCATGGCGCCGTTGCTGCGCGCTACGTTGATGGCATTGCGCAGCGGACGCGCCATGCCCGCGAACGAACCCATGTCGAGCAGCATCGGCGTCAGCAGCCGGTTGTGCACGAAACCGAACGCGCTGCCGGTGGAGGGATCGGCCCAGCCGAGGGTTCCGCCCAGACCGATGTGGCCGAATCCCTTGAGCAGTCCGGGAATCGGCGACTCGTGGTAGCCGAGGTGGAACGGCATCGGCACGACCATGTTCAGATCGGGCCACACCTTCGGCTTACCGGTCAGGCCGTCCGCCAGCTCCCGTGACAGGAACTCCTCGCCGTCGATGACACCGCCGTTGGCCAGCGCCGCGTACATCTTGGCCAGGCCACGGCCGGTCACCACGCCGTTGGCGGCCGGTACCTCGCCGTCGAGGAACGGAATATCGCCCTGCACAAAGGATTTGATGCCCGGAAAGTATATCGAGCCGAGAGCGCCGGAGAACGGCAGCCCGGCCACCCTGGGTGCGACGAAGTTGAACACCGGATTGGGCCGTGCGCTCTGCGGTACGAGGATCTGCGCCACCTTGGTCGGCGAACCGGCCGGTGGGCGCCCGAGGTGGATGCCGTCGGTGTTGAGCGGACGCGCCACCTCCTCGCGGGTCAGGTCGCGCATGCCCTTCCCTGTCACGGATCGGCACAGTCCCGACACCAGCCATCCGAAGGTCAGCGCGTGATACGCCGGCCGTCCCCGCAAGTGGTCAACGGGCGCGGCGGCCAACCGCGCCTCCATCAGGTGGTGATCGAGCAAGTCCTCCTTCTTGACGCCCTTCAGGTGCGATAGACCGGATCGGTGCCGCAGTACGTCGTGAACGGTGATGTCCGACTTGCCGTTGGTGCCGAACTCCGGCCAGTACTCGGCGACCGGGGTGTCGTAGTCCAGCAGCCCGCGGTCGACGAGCCGATGGACGACCGTCGCGGCCACCCCTTTCGTCGCGGAGAACACCATCGCGCCGGTATTCGCGGCCCAGGGCACCTTTCCTGCCCGGTCGGACCAGCCCGTCCAGACGTCGACGACGGGTTTGCCGTCGATGTAGACCGATAGCGCTCCACCGCCGAACCGGCGACCGGGGAACAGCCCGGCGAAAATGCGGATGACGTTGGCGAATCGAGGATCGGCGGCTCCTTGCACGCCGCGCGGCAGGCCCTCCTCAGCACGAAGAAGCGACGACGTCGTCATGGAGCTAACAATGCGGCCGCGCGCCCGCACGTAGGTTGCGATTCGCGATATTCAGCCAACGACCCGGTGACTCACGAGCCCTGGTCGACCACGTCGAAGACCTCCACTGAGTGCTCGAACGGGACCGGGGTGATACCGACTTCGGTCCCGAACGGATGGTCGAGACGGTAGACGACGAACATCAGCAACCCGAGCAGGACAGCGACGGCGCCGGACAAGAGCATGTGGGCACGTGTGCTGTCCAGCCGCAGAAAGGCCGTCATCCCGACTAGCAGAACGCCACCGAAAGCCAGGCCGGCCCAGAGCAACCATGGGATGCGCGGTTCGGCGTCCAGTACCCGCGTATTTCGCTGTGAGGCCAAGACCGTCAGTTGGCCGAGGAACTCCCCGGTGATGGCCGACCTGGCTTCAGGATCGTGCCGACCGATCACCCGGTACATCTCGGTGATGGCGCTGCGTGCCGTGTCGCTCGTGTCACCGTTGTTTTCGCTCTGGGTCACCCACTCTGGGCCCTTCACAGCGATCGTGTAATTACGCAGGAGGTCCCGCATCTGTTGTTGCTCCGGGGCGGGTATGGCGACGGTTTGGCGGTACATGGTCGCGAGAGTGGATGCCTCGTTGGCGACGTTGGCCCCGGCCGACGAGAACTGCTCCCACGCGACCACGACTGTGAATCCGAGGAGCGTTCCGTACACCAGAGCGACGGTGGTCACGAAGGGCGAGAGCGTGGCGTTGTACTCTCTGCCGGCCGAATGGCCGACAACGCGATTCACGAACCAGATCATTCCGACCGCCAGTAGTATCGACGCGGCGATGACCAGGAGCAGAGTGAGCCACACATACATGACCCGCACCCTATCTGCCGCGCTATTCAGCCGATGATCTGCGTTACCGTTGCCTGCAGGCGGGCACCAGGGGGACCCTCGAGGGCAACCTCCTGCAGGACCCGAGCCTGGTCGCCCTGGACCGTGAAATCGCCGACTTGTGGCTGATGCCCACCGGTCACCTCATACACCACCTTGATCTCTTTTTCCGGCAATGGGTGCATGCCAATGTATTTGGGCTC
Organism: uncultured Actinomycetota bacterium; assembly: GCA_963801575.1. Taxonomy (GTDB): domain Bacteria; phylum Actinomycetota; class Actinomycetes; order Mycobacteriales; family Mycobacteriaceae; genus Mycobacterium. Next base: position 165,899 of record CAWDFT010000017.1, on the reverse strand, counting down.
GATGCGGTACTTGTAGACACATCCGTTCGGCCCGGAGCAATCTTGGCTCGTCACGACAACACCGACCTGGAACTCTGCCGGAATGGGCACTTGCGGGAGCGGTGGAGCGGCGGGCACTGGTGGGCGCTGTGAAGCGGCCGGCGGTGGCGGTTTGTTTCCGACGAGCACGGCGATGGTCAAACCAATCCCGCCGGCGACGACCGCGAAGATGGCCAGCGAAGCGATCAACCGACGGGTGTTCATCTACCCTCCCTCAGCTCAGACAGCTCCACGATGACGCATTTCGGCGCGGCCGCGCGGATCTGCGGTCATTGTTTACTACATGTCGTCCACCAGGAGTCGGCGGGCCCGGGCAGCCCGCGCGATCAACAGAGCGATCGTCTGAGTCACGGACATGCATGAGCAGCTGGTGGGCTACATCGCGGGGCCGGTCAACGCTGAGGATCTTGTCGTCGCGCCCGGCGGCGAGTGGGTCCTGACATCGGGGATGACCGGGCCGACCGCGCTACTCGGTCGGCTGTACGCAGTGCGCGTCGAAGACGGGGCATGCAGCGAGATTTTCCCCTATGGCGCCACCTGCGCGCTGGACACCGAAAGGTTTGCCGCGCAAGGCGATCTCGATCCGTTCAAGTTCAGGCCGCACGGTATCGACGTGACGCTCCGGTCCGACGGCCGCACAGAGCTCTATGTCGTGAACCACGGCGGGCATGAGTCGGTGGAGGTGTTCGAGGTCGACCTCGACCGGCTTCGCCCGACCCTGCGGTGGCTTGGCGGCATCGAGCTCCCCGGCAGAACGGCCGGCAACGACGTCGCTGCGGTCGACAACGGTTTCGTGCTCAGCATGGCAGGAGACCCGGCCGGTATCAGCGAGGTGACCGTCGAAAAGGCACTGGCCGGCGAAGACACCGGCGGCGTGCTGGAGTGGTCTCCGAATTGTGGGTGGAAGCTGCTGCCCGGAACGCATATCAACACCGCCAACGGGGTGGCGATCTCGCCCGATGGCGAATGGGTCTATATCGGCGGGTGGAACTCGCGCTGCATCAAGAAGGTGAGGCGTGGTGGCACCGCCGACCCGGAGACCACGACCGTCGGGCTCGACATGATGGTCGACAACCTCACGTGGTCGGCGACGGGCCGGCTCCTGGCGGCAGGAACGTATGACACCAGCATGCGGGAGTTCATGGCGGGCCACTTTGGCCCGAACCCGCGTCTCGGCATCCCGTCGCGAGTGATCGCTGTCGACCCCGAGACGCTCGCCACAGAGGAGCTCATCGACTACGGACCGGACACCTTCGGCGCGGCGACCACCGCCCTGCAGGTCGGCCGCGAAATCTGGGTGGGCACGGCGCGCGACCAGGGGTTAGTGCGGTTTCGATTCCCGATGACAGCTCGTGACTGACGGTGGCTACCAGGCACCTGTAACCGGATTGCCCGCGTCATCCCAGTTCGCCGCGACCTTCTTGCTCGGTTGTACCCGCGGCGGCTCGCCCGGCATCTTCGGGGTGTCTACGTGCTCCTGGCCATGCTCACCTGCGTAGATGCTGGTCACCGAATCATGCCATGCGGCAAGTTATCGGGCGAGAACTCGCCCGTTTTCTTGCTGCCATGAGGCGAGTCCGCGATTTTGCACTCGTCGATACTTAACTACACCTGTGCCACAGGGCATTTGGGTGTGCGCCTCGTCGGTGCAGACCGATACGGTTGGGGGCGTGAATCCCGACCACGCCGAGGGACCGCAGTATCACGTCCTGCCCACTGACGATCCTCTGCGTGCGCTGAACATCTTGCGTGAAGCCGCTGGGCTACAACCACTTTCTGATGAGCACGAGAAGGCCGACTTCGAGCGCAGGGAACCACGCTGTCGGATCTGTCGTGATGGGACGGCGCGCATCCTCGTCGATGAGCTGCTGGACTCGCGTGGTGTCCCGGTCATTGCCGAGGGTGGCAAGACACACCGGATCACCCTCACCGAGATCCTGCGCAGCCTGGAGCCCCTCAACGCGGGCCGTGACACGAGAGACCGGATCACCTATGACAGCTTGTGGGTCCACGCCAAGCGCCACTACGACCTGGCCGGGATAGCGGCCTACCTGAGAACCAGGACGCAAAAGGAGTTCAAGGAGTTCAAGAAGGCCTTGCGGGGATAACCGGGGGGGTTGTACGGCGCCTATCGAATGGCCCCAGAGAAACTGGCATTAAGTACGAAGAATATTGATCCCTGGGGACACTTGACTACACCTGTGCCACAGGGCATTTAGGGTGAAGGTGCAGGTCACCGATGCCTGCGCGCCGCGTGTCACAGCTAGTCCGTTTTACACTTGCCGTCGGCACAAACGTGATTTTCGACCACCTCGGCTATAGGCGGCCCACAGTCCACGCCATGCGCGTGACCGAGGCCGTCGAGCTGGTCGCCTGCCACGTCGGGCGTTACCTGGCCCAGGCCAAGCGCTAACCTTCCTTCGAGAATGCTGCGGATCGCGGGCCAGTACGCCGACGGCGTCGTTCTGTGGATAGCCTCGGCAGCGGCCATCAAATCGACGGTTTCCTTGCTCGTCGATGAACGGCGTACCGGAGCCGATGATGTCAGCTGTCGTGCAGGATGACGCCGCGAATGATCTCGCCCGCCCGCAGGTCCGCGTAACCCTGGTTGATGTCCTCGAGCCGGTAATGACGGGTGATCAACTCGTCCAACTTCAGCTTCCCGGCGTCGTACAGCCGCAGCAGCTTCACGATGTCGTACTGAGGGTTCAGCGTGCCGCACATCGACCCTTTGATCGTCTTCTCCCACTTGGTCAACACCGCCCCGGACACGTGGATGGTCAACTCCTCCGGCGCACCCAAACCGGTCACCACCACGACGCCGCCCTTGCCGACGACGTCGAAGGCGTCCTGGATCACCTTCTCGTGCACCACCCCGACCGTCACCAGCGCCTGATCCGCACCCTGCCCCCAGGTGAGCTCGTTGACCTTCGCGGCGGCCTCCTCGGGGGAAGCAAACGCATGGGTGGCGCCGAGCTTCAGCGCCGTCTCCCGCTTGAACTCGACCGGATCGACGACCACCACGTACTTCGCGCCCGCGTAGACCGCACCCTGCACGGCGTTGATGCCGATGCCACCGATCCCGTACACGATCGCGGTGTCGCCGACTCGCACACCACCCGCAGTCGTCGCCGTGCCCCACCCGGTCGGCACACCGCACCCCATGAGCACCGCCACCTCCAACGGGAGCCAGTCGTCGACCTTGACCACCGAATGCTCGGAGACCGTCGCCCGCTGCGAGAACGTGCCGAGCATGCAGAGGCTGCCGTAGTCGCGCCCATCGGCGTGATAACGGAACCTACCGTCCGGAAAGGTGCCGTTCACCGCGTTCGCGCCCCAGTCGCAGAGACTCGAGCGGCCTGTCGCGCAGTATCGGCACGCACCGCAACTCGGTACGAAGCTGCACACCACATGGTCACCGGGCTTCACCCGCGTCACGCCCGGTCCGACCGACTCGACGATCCCGGCACCTTCGTGACCTGCGACGATCGGTTTCCGACCGACCAGGACGCCGTCGACCAGGTGCAGGTCGGTGTGGCAGAGTCCGGAAGCGACGAACTTGAGGTGCACTTCACCGAAGCCGGGCTCGGCGACGTCCAAGGTGCGCAACTCGAACTCGGTGCCGTCCTCTTCGACGACCGCTGCGAGTGTTTTCATTCCGGCGATTCCTTCACGCTCCCACTGTGGGTTAGCTGCAATGACGATGAGAATGGCTTCTGGCCACGCTACGCGGATCTCCCGAATCAGTCACCGATATTGCCGGGCGGTCACCTGGAGCAGGGACCGAAGTGCTCGCATGGGCGAGGTCCGATCTGCGCGCCGGTCCCGGCAGAATGGCTAGGGCTGGGCGCAACTCAAGGACGACCTGGGCGGTCGACACAATCCGAGTAGAAAGACGCACCGCCCCACCGGAGTCTGTTACGCGGCCACCCGCACTCGCCAGCCCCAGCCACGGTGCCCGATCGGTTCCATGCCCAGCACCGGCCGGATGCAGACAGGGCCGTGCCAGCCGTCGGTGGGCGTCGTAGGCCGGTCGGTCGGTCGTAGCGGGGATACGGTTGGCCGATGAGATCCGCCTTCATCACGGGTCCCGCGACTGGAATCGGCGAGGCCCTTGTCGTGCGACTCCAGCACGAAGGTTGGCAGGTGTTCGCGGCGTATCGGAACAGCCCGCCCGATCGAACACGTTGGTTCGGCATGCCGAACGTCATTGCCGTGCCGTGCGACGTGACCGACCCAGATCAAGTGCTGGCCGCAGCGAGCACGGTCGGAGGGCGCACTGGCGGCACGCTCGACCTTTTGATCAACAATGCGGGGTACTCGCCGCGCGAAGGGGTGATCGAAGCGGCATCAATGACCGAGTACCGGCGTGCGTTCGAGGTGAACTTCTGGGGACCAGTACAGGTGGTGCAGACCATGACGCCGCTGCTGCGCGCGTCCAAGGGTCGGATCATCAACACCACGTCGGGATCGGTGTACGTCACCATTCCGATGGCCTCCGCGTATCCGACGTCAAAGTCGGCGCTCAAGACCTTCACCCGACACCTCCGCATGGAGTTGGCGCCGTTCGGCATTGACGTCACCAGCCTCGAACCCGGTGGCGTCGAGACTGCGATGGCCGAAATGGGACCTGAGGTCGAAGCACGCCATTGGGCTTCGATCCCAGAACCGCTGCGGGAGCAGTACCGTCGGCCCCTTCTCATGCACGGCACTTCCCCATGAAGGGGTCGATTGCAGCGCACCGACGGGAGGATTTCGGTTCGAGGACGGCGTCCTCACGAAGCGAGAAGGCGGTTAGCGGGCTTATGGCCTCGATAGATTCTTGGATGTGACGGTAGATCGGGTCGAGCGGCCAGGTCGTGCTTGGACATCCGGAAGCTCTTCTCGATGTTCCACAACTGGTGGTAGGCGTGATGGCGAACTCCGTGGTCGCGATGGTGAAGGTTGGTGGTGCCGTCCTCGACGGGAGTGAGCGAGGCACCGACGTCCTCGAGCTGAAGGTCCAGCTGGGCAGGATCGGTGCGGCGGTGCGTGCTGTTGTCCCGCAGGAGATGTGGGCGGCGATCGTCGAGAAGCTGGATGAGGCGGAGCAGCACTCAGAGGTGCTCGACGTCGGCACGGACTCCTTCGATGACGATGACGACGATCCCTTCGATCCGACCGAGTTCATCGACGACGACGAGTTCTGACCTCCGCACCGCCCGCCGTCACCGAGGGCGATGGGGACCGCTGCCGGTGTAGACCGGGCGTTCGCAGTCGCGTGGACAGTGACGCACGCGCCGTCGGTGGTCTCGCATCAAAATGAAGACGCTTCACGAGATGCCGTCGACAAGCTCCGACTACTGGGCGGCACGCCAACCCCACGCTCGTGGGTAGCTCGGATGAGGAAGCGGGTCGCACCGACTGGTGCGGGCAAGAGCGCCTCCGGCAGTGGAGGCCCGACCTTTCGGGAGTACTGCAATGCCTCCGAATCGATCCTGCGGGTCCTACCGGCCCAGCACCAAGTCCACTGGATTCACTGTAAGAAGGCCAGCAAAAAGCGACCAGCCGCTGATCGGCGTATCGATCACCTCTGGCGGCTATGGGTGGGTCGACATCGAAGGCGAGGATGTTTCGTTGGCGCTGTGGACCGACGAAGCCACCCGGCTGCACTCAGTATGGGACCGCTGCGGACATGCAGTGTGGAAACCAGTGTGGAAACCGAGATTGCACATGCTCAACCTGTCAGGACCTGATGGCTACGGCGAAAAGCCAAGGATAGTAAACGCAAACATGGGAGACTGTCGGGGTTCTGTCCCGTCTAGCGGAAGGTTCCAACCATGACCATCGTCTCGTTAACGACCATCCGGCCGAAACCGGGCGCTAAGTGGGAAGACGTGCAGAAACAACTGAAGAGGGCGTGCGAGATCGTCCGCAAGCACGGCGGCGAGAACGTTACCGTGCTGGCGACGATGATCGGGGGGCCAGCGACCAACACGATCGGCGTGCTCTCCAGCGCCGAGGACTGGGCGCGTTACGGCCAGGTCCAGCAGGCCGTCATGGACGACCCCGACATGCTGGCCCTGATGGCCGACCCGGACCCGATCGCCGGTTGGGAGACGTACGTCAGCCAGACGATCCCGGATATCTAGCAACGAAATTGGGCGGAAAGCGCCGCACAGCTCCACCACCCCAGGATGGTCTGGCGGGTTCAACGAATTCGCTTGCAGCGGTTGGCTGTCTGCCGGTCGTGCATCTCGGCTGGTATCGACACGGGCGACGACGCGGGACCGGAAACGGGCAGGCGAACCGCTATGCGACACCCAGACCACCCAGCCCCGCTCGAAACCTGCCGAGCGGGGCTAACGCGGACACATATCAAGGTTATCGGGCAAGTGTGCGCCATGCTAGGCGTGGGCTAGACCGGATTCCCCTCATCATCCCAGTTCGCAGCCACCTTCTTGCTGGGCTGGACACGTGGCGGCTCGCCGGGCATCTTCGGGTAGCTCGGCGGGTACGGCAGATCGCCGAGGCCTCGTTCTTCGTCGGCCCTCACCATCTCCAGAAGCGGCTCGATCGACTGTGCGACAGAGTCCAGATCGGCCATCGGATCACCGCGCTTGGCCACCAGACCCGGCACGGTGGCGATGGTGTAGTCGTCGGGATCGGCGTCGCGCAGCTCGTCCCACGTCACCGGTGTCGACACCGTCGCGATCGGCGTCTTGCGCGCCGAGTACGCCGACGCGAAGGTGCGGTCCCGCGCGTTCTGGTTGTAGTCGATGAACAACCGCTCACCGCGCTCTTCCTTCCACCACGACGTGGTGGTGGCGTCGGGCGCCCGCCGTTCGACCTCACGGGCGAGCGCGATGCCCGCCCGCCGCACGGCGATGAAATCCCAGTCGGTCTTGATGCGCAGATACACGTGCACACCCCGGCCGCCGGACGTCTTCGGGAACCCGACCAACCCCAGTTCGTCGAGCAGCGGCTTGAGCACGTCGACGGCGATCGCGCTGGCCTCCCTGAAGCCCGTGCCCGGCTGCGGGTCGAGGTCGATGCGCAGTTCGTCGGGATGTTCGGTGTCCGCGCAACGCACCTGCCAGGGATGCAGTGTGATGGTGCCCATCTGCGCGGCCCACACGATCGCCGACGGGTGGGTGACCTTGAGCGCGTCGGCGGTCCGGCCGGACGGAAAGGTGACGACGCAGGTCTCCAGATAGTCGGGATGCTTTTGCGGCACCCGCTTCTGGTAGATCTCCTCGCCTTCGATGCCGTCGGGGAACCGCTGCAGATGGGTGGGCCGGTCCCGCAAAGCGGTCAGCATCGGCCCGGACGCGACGGTCATGTAGTACTCGACCAGTTTGCGCTTCGTTCCACCCTTGCCCAGCTTCGGGAAGTACACCTTGTCCGGGTTGGTGAAGCGCACCTTGACGCCGTCGACGTCGAGTTCTTCAGCAGGCGTGGCCATTTCAGGACTCCAACACGTCGTAGAGGTCGTAGTTCACCGGGACATCGAGCTGGTCGAAGGTGCAGCTGCGCGGATCGCGGTCGGGACGCCAGCGGACGAACTTGACGGCGTGCCGAAACCGTTGGCCATGGCCTGATGTCGCCGGCCCTCCGGCTCCGTGCACCGTGTTTCCCTCCATCTGGTCGTAGGCCACCTCGGCGACCCTCTCCGGCCGCACCCGAATCCACCGCTTGTCGGCGGCGGAGTTCCACCGGCTTGGTTCACCGTCGACGGGCTCGTCGCCTTCGCGCAGCGGCTCGAGATCGGCCAGCAGCTTCAACCGGTCCTTCGCGGTGAACGATGCTGCGCCGCCGACCATCTGGAGTTCGCCGTCCTCACGGTAGAGGCCCAACAGGATCGACCCGACGCCTTCGCCGCTCTTGTGGATGCGGTAACCGATGGCCACGCAATCGGCGTCGCGGGCGTGCTTGACCTTGACCATCTCGCGCTTGCCGGGAACGTACGGGCCGTCGAGACGCTTGGCGATCACGCCGTCGAGCCCGGCGCCCTCGAAGGTGGTCAGCCACTGCACCCCCTGCTCGGGGTCCTCGGTGGTACGGGTGACGTGGCACCACTGCTTTTCGTTCACGGCCTCGGACAGCGCTTGCCTGCGGGTGCGGAACGGCTCGCCGAGCAGCGACGTGTCTCCGGTGGCGAGAGCGTCGAACCCGATGAAGTGTGCCGGGGTCTGTTCGGCGAGCATGTTGACTCGGCTTGCGGCGGGGTGGATGCGCTGACTCAGTGATTCCCAGTCCAGTCGGATGCGGCCGCCGATCTCGCGGGGGACGACGACCTCGCCGTCGAGCACACAGCGCGGGGCCAGCTCGTCGCGCAATGCGTCCAGAAGCTCCGGGAAGTATCGGCCGAGTTCCTTGCCGTTGCGCGACTGCAGGACAATGTGGTCGCCGTCGCGGAAGACCAGCGCCCGGAAGCCGTCCCATTTCGGCTCGTAGGACCAGACACCCGCCTCGTCGGGCACTTTCGCCTGCGCCTTGGCCAGCATGGGCTCGATCGGTGGCTGCACGGGGAGCTGCACGCTTTCCATACTCACGTAGACCGCCGAACCCGGGCAATGTCATCGTTGACCCGTGAACCTGTCCGTCATGCCGCCGGTGTCGCCAATGCTGTCGAAATCGGTGTCGACGATCCCACCCGACGCGTTGTATGAGCCCAAATGGGACGGGTTCCGCTCGATCTGCTTCCGCGATTTCGACGAGGTCGAGCTGGGCAGCCGCAACGAGCGGCCGATGACCCGCTATTTTCCCGAATTGGTGGCCGCTGCCCTGGCGGAACTGCCCGATCGCTGTGTGATCGACGGCGAGATCATCATCGCCACCGACCGCGGGTTGGACTTCGAGGCGCTGCAACAACGCATTCACCCCGCCGACTCGCGAGTCCGAATGCTCGCCGAGCAGACGCCGGCGTCCTTCATCGCTTTCGATCTGCTCGCCCTTGGCGATGACGACTACACGCAGCGACCGTTCAGTGAGCGCCGAGCCGCCCTCGTAGACGCATTGGCCGACTCCGGCCCGTCGATCCATGTCACGCCCGCGACCACCGATCTGGCCACCGCACAGCGATGGTTCTCCGAGTTCGAGGGGGCGGGCCTCGACGGGATCGTCGCCAAGCCGCTGGCGATCCCCTATCAGCCGGACAAGCGCGTCATGTTCAAGATCAAGCACCAGCGGACCGCCGACTGCGTCGTCGCGGGTTACAGGTTGCACAAGTCCGGTGCCGATGCGATCGGCTCACTACTGCTCGGCCTCTATAAGGACGACGGCACACTCGCATCGGTCGGCGTCATCGGCGCCTTTCCGATGGCCAAGCGGCGCGAGTTGCTCACCGAGTTGCAGCCGCTCGTCACTACTTTCGACAACCACCCGTGGAACTGGGCCGCGCACATGACCGGCGAACGCACACCACGAAGAAACGAAGGATCCCGCTGGAACGCAGGCAAAAACCTCTCGTTCGTCCCGCTGAGACCCGAGCGGGTGGTCGAGGTCCGATACGACCACATGGAAGGCGAAAGATTCCGCCACACAGCCCAATTCAATCGCTGGCGGCCCGACCGCGACCCGCGCTCATGCACCTACGAGCAACTCGAGCGGCCGGTCACGTTCCGCCTTGGCGACATCGTCCCCGGCCTTTGAAGTGCCCGAGCGCCCTGCCGTCGTCGCGAGTGTGAACACAGTGCGAAAATCTGGCCAGAAGATCGCAGACGTTTCACGCTCGCATAGGAGAAACGCGTGACCCCAAGCGGCGCGGGCCGGTTCGCCCCCAGCCCGTCGGCCGACCTGCACATCGGCAACCTGCGAACCGCCGTGCTGGCATGGCTGTTTGCCCGGTCCACGCGCCGACGTTTCCTGATGCGCGTCGACGATCTCGACGATCGCACGCACGCCGACATCGCTGCCCGACAACTCGACGATCTCGCCGCGATCGGCCTCACCTGGGACGGGCCGGTCGAGTGGCAGACGCAGCATCCGCAGCGCTACGACGACGCGGTGGCCGCACTGGCCGAGCGTGGGCTGCTGTACGAATGCTATTGCAGCAGAAAAGATATCCAGCAGGCGCCGCACGCACCGCACGCCCCGCAGGGCGCATACCCCGGCACGTGTCGTGACCTCACCGATGCCGAGCGAGAGACCCGACGCCGCGAGACCGGGCGCCCGCCCGCCCTGCGGTTGCGAACCGATGCCATCGTCTACCCGGTCCACGATCTGCTGCACGGCGAGTACATCGGGATCGTCGACGACTTCGTGGTTCGTCGCGGTGACGGTGTCGCCGCCTACAACCTCGCGGTCGTGGTGGACGATGCGGCGCACGGCATCGACCAGGTGGTGCGCGGCGACGACCTGCTGTCGTCGTCGCCCCGCCAGGCCTACCTCGCGAAGCTGCTGGGGTATCCGGAGCCGACGTATGCGCACGTGCCGCTGGTGCTCAACGAGGACGGGGCGCGGCTGGCCAAACGCGACGGCGCCGTCACGCTCGCAGAGATCGGCGCGAAACAGGCGCTGGCGCAGATCGCCGAATCCCTTGGCTGGCAGGCGTCGAACCCCGACGAGATGCTCGCGCAGTTCGACCCGGCCAAGTTGCCGCGGCACCCCTGGATCTATCGGCCCTAGGGCGACGGCTCGACAGGCGAGCGGCCCTTTGCCGCGCGCTCGGCGGCCGCGAACAGCTCGTCACGGAACTGCGGGTGTGCGATTGCCGCAAGCGCTTCACCGCGCTCCTGGACGGTCTTGCCCTCCAGTTCGGCGGCGCCGTACTCGGTGACGATCACGTCGACCTGGTGCCGCGGCGTCGTGATCACGGCGCCGGGGCCGAACCACGGCACGATCCGCGACTGCAGTCTGTCGTCCTTCTCGAACGTCGAAGGCAGGCAGATCAGCGAGCGGTCCGCCAGCTCGAGTCCGGCACCGGCCACGAAGTCCTCGGCGCCGCCGATCCCGCTGAACTGGTCGCCGGAGATCGTGTCGGCCACGACCTGGCCGTGGATGTCGATCGCGAGCGCGCCGTTGATCGTGACCATGTCGCTGTTGGCGCCGATCACATCCGGTGCGTTGACGATCTCGACCGGCAGGAACGCGCGACGGCGTCGTTGCCGTCCAGCCAGGCGTAGAGCTCCGTCGAGCCGAACGCGAACGTCGTCACGCTCACACCGTCGTACTGGCCTTTGCGCGCGTTGGTGACCTTGCCGGCACGATGCAGTTGCATGCAGCCGTCGGTGAACATCTCGCTGTGCAGCCCGTAGTCGCCGCCGTCCCCCTCGGCCAACAGCGTGGCGATCTGGCTGGGAATCGAGCCGATCCCCGTCTGCAGGGTCGCACCGGACGGGATGAGATTAACGGCGTGTCGGGCGATCGCCTTGTCGACGTCGGTGGGCGGCGCTCCGCCTCCGGGCAGCGCGAGCGGTGCCTCGGTGGAGCGCACGAGGATGTCGATCTCATCGACGTGCAGCGCATGGCGATGCTCGCCGAGTCCGAACGTTCGCGGGTAGGCGTCTGAGACTTCTACGACGAGCAGCCGTTCGGGATCGGCGCCTGCGTGGCGTAATGCGCCGACCGTGCCACCCGCGTGCAGCGACAGGGAGCACCAGCCGTCGGCGTCGGGCGGAGTCGCGACGGTTGTCATCACGCGCGGCGCCTGTCGTTCGAGCAGCGGCCCGAAGCGCCGGAAGTCCGCGGGTGTGAAGCCGATGTTGGCGCCGGCGTCCCGCAGCGCCCGCTCAATCGGACCGAAGAAACCCGACAGGTACGCAACGCCGGACCGCGAGAACAGTTCGGTGCCGACGGCGAGCAGCGCACCGTAGACGCTCAGATCGGTCCAGTCCTCGCGCTCGCCGAGCGCGCGCATGAATGCCGGCGGCTGGCCGGGGCCGAGCGGGATACCCAGCGTGTCGTCGGTCTCGAGCCGTGCGGCGGCCTGCTCGGCGGTCAGCTCCTTGGGCATGGCGCGGGATACTTGCCGCGAGGCTGTGAATTGTCAACCCGTGAGATGGTGTTCACCATGTCACAGCCGAGGAGCCTCGAAGCGGACGTCATCATCGTCGGGGCGGGGCTTTCGGGAATGATCGCCGCGCGGAGGGTGCTCGATGCCGGGCTCACTCCGCTGGTGTTGGAGGCCGACGAGCGCGTCGGCGGGCGAATCCTCACCGAAGAAGTCATCCCCGGAGTACCGATCGAACTCGGTGCGCAGTGGATCGGCGACACCCACGAACGAATGTTCCGACTGGCGGCCGAACTCGGCGTGCAGACCTACCCGCAGTACGACCAGGGTGAGACGACCTATGAGCTCGCAGGCTCCGGCGTGTTGGGCGAGAACGAATTTCACGCGCGATTCGCAGCGGAGCTGAAGGAATTGGAGCTGGTGCTGCGCCGGCTCGATGTGTTGGCGGCTGAAGTTCCGGTCGAAGCGCCTTGGCTGGCACCGCGCGCCACCGAGTGGGACGCAATCACTGCGGGTGCCTGGTATGACTCCCAGGGGCTTTCGGTTGTCGCGCGCAACCTACTGGAGATCTGTACCGTCGGGATCCTCGCGGTGCCCACCGCCGAGGTTTCCTTCCTACATCTGTTGTTCACAATTCAAACCTGCGGCGTGACATCGGAGCTTTTCGCCGAGTCCGAGGGCGGCGCCCAAACCACCCGGTTCGTCGGCGGCACCAGTGAGATCCCGAATCGATTGGCGGCGCTGCTCACCGACCACATCGTGCTCAATGTTCCCGTGCTGTTGATCGAGCACACCGCCGACAGCGTCACCGTGCATTGTCGCGGTGGTCTGGTCGCGCAGGGGCGCCGGGTCATCGTCGCCATCTCACCGACGTTGGCGGGCCGAATCATGTACGACCCACCGCTTTCCGGCGTTCGCGACCAGCTCACCCAGCGGCTGCCCAACGGCTCGGCCATGAAGGCGTTCTTCGTCTACGACGAACCCTTCTGGCGCGCCGACGGATTCAACGGCCAACTCATCTCGGACGTCGGCCCCGCCCGGATGTCCAACGACACCTGTATTCCCGGAGACGACCACGGCGTGGTGCTGTTGTTCCTGGAAGGCGATCAGGCGCGTACCGTCGGCCGGCTCCCGCAGTCGGAGCGCCGGACGGCGATGACCGAAGAACTCGTGCGCCACTTCGGCCCGAAGGCGGCACATCCGGAGTTTTATGTCGACGGGGAGTGGTCGGAGCGACAGTGGACGCGTGGCTGCTACAACGCCAACCATGGTCCGCACGTGTGGACCAAGTACGGTCCCGCACTCACCGTGCCGATCGGCCCGATCCATTGGGCGTCAACCGATACCGCAACCTACTGGAGCGCCTACATGGAAGGCGCGGTCGACGCAGGCGAGCGGGCCGCGCAAGAGGTCATCGACGAACTGGTGCAGTGATCTTCAGATCAGGCGCGGCAGGAGATCTCCATGCTGTCGGATTCCCTGGCCGGGAAGTTCACGCTGACGTAGCCGTTGGCGGGGGCGCGCACGTAGTCGAGGTAAGGCTGCAGAGCGGGCATGCTCGTGTTGTCCGCGACAACGAGGGCACCTGGCGCCAGCCGCGGCTCGAGCAGCTCGAGCACCGCGACGTAGAGGTCCTTCCACCCGTCGAGCAGAACGAATTCGACGGGCCCCTCGACCGCTTCCAAGGTCTCCAGCGCGTCACCCTGCAGCACGGTGATCAGGTCGTCGAGCCCGGCATCCGCGAAGTTGCGGGTGGCCGCGGCGACCTTGTCCGCGTTGAGCTCCGTGGTCACCACCCGGCCCGCGGCGTTGTCGCGGACCGCCGACGCCAGGTGGATCGCGGAGATGCCCAGCGACATGCCGAACTCCACCACCGTGGTCGGACGGGATGCACGCACCAGCGCATAGAGGAGACGGCCTGCATCGGCGGTGACCGGCAGGTAGAACTCGCTCAACGCATCGGCGCGTTCCTGCGCACTGGACTCGGCGGGCACAGCCTCGTTGCCGAACATTTCGCTCAGCTTCGGCCCTTGCGCGTTGGCCTCGGCGAACATCCGGTCGAGAGTGGCCGAGACACGCGAATCAAGCAAGGTGGACGTCATACCTTCGAAGGTAGTCCACACTATGCAAATGCCTGTGTTGCATATCGAGCACGAGATCAGCGATCTGGCGGTCTGGCTCGACGCATTCAACAAGTTCGCGCCCGCTCGTGAGCAGGCCGGTGTCACCCGCACCGAGGTGTACCAGCCGAGCGACGACCCGAATTACATCGTGATCAATCTCAGTTTTGAGAACGCCGATGCGGCAAGCAATTTCCGCAATTTGCTGATCCAGCAGGTCTGGTCGTCGCCGAGTTCCGCGCCAGCCTTGGTGGGCCCGCCGGTGGCCCGCGTCTTGACGGAAGTGCAGCTCTAGACCGTCACCGACAGCGTCGACATCCCACGCAGCGTCAGGTTCTGCTTGTACTGCGGCTCGCTGTCCATCCGCGCGTGCGGGAAGCGCGCCGTCACCGCCGACAGCGCCACGGCCGCCTCCAGCCGAGCCAACGGCGCGCCCAAGCAGAAGTGCGGACCCTTGCCGAACCCCAAGTGCCGGATCGACTCTCGGTCGGGATCGAACTGGGCGGGACGGTCGAACGCCGCTGGGTCGTGCTGGGCGGCGGCCAGCAGCAGCATCATCGTGTCACCCTTGACGACTGTGGTGTCGCCAATTGTCATGTCGTCGGCTGCAATTCGGCCCATCAACTGGACGGGAGGATCGTAGCGCAGCGTCTCCTCCACCACCGCCGATACCCGGGATGCGTCGTTGCCCAACGCCGCCCACTGTTTCGGATGGCGCAGCATCGCCAGAATCGCGTTGGCGATCAGGTTGACCGTCGTCTCATGGCCGGCGACCAGAAGCAGATTGCACGTCGCGATGATCTCCTCCTCGGTCAGCTGATCGCCGGACTCCTCGACGTGGATCAGCCCCGACATCAGGTCATCGCCGGGATCGGCACGACGCCGGGTGATGAGGTCCCGCAGGTACTCGCGCAGCCACAGCCCGGCCTGCAGCCGGCTCTCGGAGCCGTCGGCGGCCTGACCGGTGAAGGTGATGAACGGATCGAGCGCCTGGGCCAGCAGCGCGGAGGCCCGGCTGAACTCGGGCTCGTCCTCCAGCGGCACACCGAGCAGTCGGCAGATCACCGCCACCGGCAGCGGGTAGGCGAGGTCGGCGATGACATCAAACCGGCCCCGCTCGGCGATGTTGTCCAGCAGCGCGTCGACCAAGGCGGTGATGTCGGGCTCCAGGGCCTTGACCACCCTGGGCGCGAAGGCCTTGCTGACCAGCTTGCGCAGCCGCGTGTGGTCGGGCGGATCCAGAAACAAGAACCCCGGCGGGCCGAGCGGTCGGGGTTGGTTTCCGGCCGCGATCTCGCGCTGCGCAACGGTCGATTTGAGCCGGTCGCTGGCCGACGACGGGTGTCGCAGCACGTCGTCGCAGTCCCGGTACGTCGAGAACACCGTGAGGTTGAACTCGGGCAGCCGCAGGGGGCCGCGCTCGCGGATCTCCTCGTAGGCGGGATACGGGTTGGCCCGGTTCGCGGGGTCGAGCAGCCGCACCAGCAGTTCCTGCGCCTGCGCGGTGGTCGTCATCCTCTTATTGTGCACGCGTCAAAGAGCACCGCAGGTCACGTTTGGTAATACCGGCCCAAGACATGCGCGCGCAGCTCGTCGAACTCGCCGGCCCTGATCGCTGTTCGGATCTGGTCGACGAGCCGGATGACGAACCGTTCGTTGTGGATGGTGCACAGGGTGGCGGCCAAGATCTCCTTGGCCTTGAACAGGTGGTGGATGTAGGCACGGGTGTAGTTCGTGCAGGTGTAGCAGTCGCAGTCGGCGTCGATCGGGGTGAAGTCGCGGCGGTAGCGGGCTCCGGTGATGTTGTAGCGACCGATCGCCGAATACACCGCGGCGTTGCGTGCCACGCGGGACGGCGACACACAGTCGAATGTGTCGGCGCCGGCGGCGACCGCGTCGAACAGGTCGTCGGGCTCGCTGATCCCCAACAGGTGCCGCGGCTTGTCGGCGGGCAGCTCGCTGCTGACCCATCCGACGATCGTGGCCAGATTCTGCTTCTCCAGCGCCCCGCCGATGCCGTAGCCGTCGAACCCTCGGCCGTCATCGTCGACGATGCCCACCAGCCCGCGCGCCGCCTCCCGCCGCAGGTCCTCGTACTGGGCGCCCTGCACCACGCCGAACAGCGCCTGCGGCTGCCGGTCCGGGTTTGCGGTGGTCAGCCTGCGATGTTCGGCCAGGCACCGCACCGCCCAGCGATGGGTGCGCTGTACCGATTCCTCCTGGTAGCCGCGGGTGTTCACCAGCGTGGTCAGCTCGTCGAACGCGAAGATGATGTCCGCGCCCATCTGATGCTGGATCCGGATCGACACCTCGGGTGTGAAGCGATGGGTGGAACCGTCCAGATGCGATGTGAAGGTGACGCCGTCATCATCGACGCGGGCCAGTCGCTCTTTGCCTTCGGCGATGATGTCGTCGGCCTGCACGCGGTCGGTATCCATCGCCAGCACCTTGCGGAACCCGGCGCCCAGCGACAGCACCTGAAATCCGCCGCTGTCGGTGAAGGTCGGGCCCGGCCAGTTCATGAATGCGCCCAGGCCGCCTGCCTCCTCGACGATGTCGGCGCCGGGCTGCAGGTACAGGTGATACGCGTTGGCCAAAACAGCCTGTGCGCCAAGCGCTTTCATGGTTTCCGGGATGACGGCCTTCACGGTGGCTTGGGTGCCGACAGCGATGAAGGCGGGGGTGTGGATGTCACCGTGCGGTGTGCGGATGACACCCGCGCGCCCGAGCCGCCCAGGAAGCTCCGCTTCGACACTGAAAGACGGCTCTGCCACGACGTGTATTCAACCAATCGCCGACCACAGCCGGGGCTACCGCCGTAGATTCCGGTTATGCGAAGACTGTTGGTCGCCGCTGCGGCGATGCTGGTTGCCGGTACGGCCAGCTGTTCGTCGGAGCCCCCACCCGCCGCGAAGCCTGCGCCGGGAACGCTGACCGCTGGCACCGCCCAGGTCACCATCAACGGCAAGGACGTCGGCACCACCGAGGCCGTGCAGTGCGTGCCCGCCGGGACGATGACCACGATCACCACCGGGGACAACTCCTCGGGGGTCACGGCGGTGGTGTCCAACAAGGCCGGACTGACTGCCGAATCGGTCAGCATCAACAACCTGGGCGGCTTCACCGGCAGCTACAACGCCGGCCTGGGCGGCAACGCGGAGGTCACCATGGCGGGCTCGACGTATGACATCACCGGAACCGCCGACGGTTTCGCCACCGACAACCCGAGTTTCCGGACCGGAGGCACATTCGCGATCAAGGTGTCGTGCTAGCTGCCTTGGCAGATGGTGTCCCAGACAAATTCGCGCAATCTCAAGACCGCGGTTGAGCGGCACTCCATACTCTGTGAGACGGTCCGCCGATCTTGACGGTCCGCGACAACAAAAGGAGAACAGTGGTGAAGCGTGGGTTCGTGGTCGCCGTAGGCGGCGCGGCGATTGTGATCGCCGGTCTGTCCGGCTGTTCATCGGAAGAGAAATCCGAAACCTCAGGGGAAACGACTGCGGCTGCCGCAGCAGAGGGCAAGAGCACGGTCACCATCGACGGCCAGGATCAGAAGGTCGAGGGCACGGTTGTCTGCAGCACGATGGGTGAGAACGTCAACATCGCCATCGGCGACGCCACCACCGGTATCGGTGCGGTGGTCGGCACGGGCGACAGCCCGGTGGTGCATTCGGTCGGCCTCGGCAACGTCAACGGTGTCACGCTGGGATTCCAGGAGAACGCGGGCCAGGGTGAGGCCAAGGTCGAGAAGGACGGCAGCACCTACAAGATCTCCGGCACCGCGGTGGGCGTCGACATGGCCAACCCGCTGCAGCCGGTGAACAAGCCCTTCGAGATCGAGGTCTCCTGCCCGTAGCAGGTATCAAGCTGTTCAACACGACGGCGGCGTCCCGATGGGGCGCCGCCGTTGTCGTGAGAGAAGTGGACTGATCCTCAGGCGGGGGGCACGGTGTAGCCGGCCGCCGACTGCCGCAGCTGCCAGATCTGGGCGGGACACAGTTCGTTGACGGCCTGGTTGATCAGGTATCCGCCCTGGTAGTAGTCGGTGGTGTTGAAGTCGCGCTTCACTTCGTCGACGAGCTGCGCGTAGCCCATCTTGGCGGCGACCCGATCACAGATGCTGTAGCCGTAGCCCAGCGCGGCCTCGGCGTTCGGGAAATTGTATCCGGGACGGACATGCACGTTGACGAGGTAGGCCACCTGGTCGGCATGCGCCGACGGCGCAAAGCCAAGCGTGCCTGCCAGCATTCCCGCGGATGCCAGCATCGCGCCGGCCAACGCCTTCATAGCTGGTGAGCCTAATTCCGTCGGCCGCGTACGGCGGGCAGTCGCGCATTTATGTCAACATGGAAATGTGAGCCCGCACCCGATAGCCCTGTTCCTAGGCGCTCCGGTGGTGACAACTCTGGCGCTGCTCGGCGCACCCGTCCCATCCGCGATCGCCGCGCCGTGTCCCGACGTTGAGGTGGTGTTCGCCCGCGGCACCTTCGAGCCACCTGGTGTCGGTGGGATCGGGCAGTCATTCGTCGAAGCCGTGCGCGCGCAGGCCGGTGACAGGTCAATCGGGGTGTATCCGGTCAAGTACCCCGCCAGCACCGACTTCCCCACCGCGGTCGACGGCATTCGGGACGCGGCCAACCGTATCGAGGCCACTGCGGCCAATTGTCCCGACACGAAGATTGTGCTCGGCGGGTTCTCCCAGGGAGCGGCTGTAGCGGGCTTCGTCACGTCGGAAGCAGTCCCGGACGGCGCGCCAGCGGAGGACGTGCCGGACCCGATGCCGCCGGAGGTGGCCGACAAGGTCGCCGCGGTCGCCCTCTTCGGAAAGCCGTCGGCCCAGTTCATGGAGTCGATCGGCTCGCCGCCCATCGAGATCGGCAAGCTGTACGCGCCCAAGACGATAGATCTCTGCGTTCCTGATGACCCGATATGCGCGGGCAGCGGCGACGGCGCGAACCACAACCTCTACAACGTCAACGGAATGACCACGCAGGCCGCGAGTTTCGCGGTCAGTCGCATGCAGCCGAGTGAGCCCCCGCCGCCGTAGGGCGTGGCAGTTAGTTTAGCAGACGGCCACGCTCTAGGAAACGGGCAGAATCTAGTACTCGAGCGCGGTCAGGACGGCATCGCACTGGAAGATCCGATCGTATCGACCTGCGGTCCGCTGACGAAGAATTCCTCGCTCTACCAGTTTTGAGATCGCCGAGTTGGCGGCTTGGTACGAAACCTCGTAGAGCTTTGCAGCCAACGACGCGGTAATCATCGGATAACCGATCAAGTCGTCGGCGATCCGCAGAGATACACCCTTTGCGCCTTGCAGCGTCATCTGGAAGCTCTCACGCAGCGCGAGAAGCTTGTCGATACGCGCAATTACCTCAAGCGCCTCGGCGTGGACCGCCGATGAGATGAAGCAGACCCAGGGATCCCACTCGCCTGTCTGCGACACCCGCAGCAGACCGTCTTGGTACTCCGTACGGTTCTGCTCCAGCCATGGCGATATGTTCAGTACGGGATAACGCAAATCGCCAGCACTCATCAGCTGAAGGGCCATGACCAGCCGGCCGAGCCGCCCATTGCCGTCGTGGAACGGGTGGAGCGTCTCGAACTGGTAGTGCGCGGCTGCAACTCGGATGATCGTCGGTATGGCACCGCTGCTTTCCCGAATCCACGCCTGCCACGACTGGAGGCCATCGGTCAATCGGTGATCTGGGGGCGGAGGAACAAAGCGTGCCGAAACCACACGACGATTACCGACACCGATGAACACCTGGGTGGTGCGAACACTGCCCGCGTGCGGCCCATCACTTGCGGTCCCACGTAGAAGCTCTCGCTGAAGATCCTCAAGCATCCGGATGGAAATCGGCTGGCCCTGCTCGATCAGCTCGTAAGCCCGCTCGGCCGCCGTCACATAGTTGCGAACCTCGCTTACCGAACTCGTCATCTCATCGGCGTCCAGGAAGTCCGCTTCGAACACGTCCGAGAGCGCAGCGTAAGTTCCCTCAAGCGCAGATGTGCTTACCGCCTCGCGCCGGGTCGCAGGGCGCGCAAGTAGGACGGGGTTCGGCAGCAACGACGCCGCCTGGTCAGCACGTGCCATCGCCGCAGAAGCGTCGATAACTGCAGCGTATGTCGCTGCATCGAGGTTCAGTTCTGCCGGAAGTGGATCCGGAACGTATGCAAGACAGTCGTACTGCTCACCGAACCGTGAGTCATACCCCGTTATCGACACCAATTGCCCTATCGGACTGCCGCGGAGTTTATCAACATCCATCACACACGCCTCATCCGTCACAACCTTGAAATCTAGCCTTGTAATTTCAAGGTTAGCGCCTAAACCTTGAAAAGTCGGGACCTGATTTCAAGGTTGCGCACGATCACAGGACTGTGGCGCGCCGCTCCTTCCCGCCACGCCGGGGTCGTCCGGGCCGCTCACAATCCACACCCCACAACGCCTACGACACCGCCGCAAGTCAGGGTGCTAAACCGGCTCCCACCTGCATTCACGTCACAAGACATCACACCAGATACCGGGTTTTGTGCTCGAAACGTGTTCACCGCGTGCTCACCGGGCACACTGTCGGCATGACCGCCAAGCCTGACGACTACGCCGAGCACGGCAACCGCATCGTGGACGCAGCGCCGCCGTTGACACAGGCTCAACGTGACCGGCTCGCAGTCCTGTTGCGCATCGACCGAAAAGCGGGCCGCGCCGAGCTGAGGACGTGAGCGTGAGCGACACTCGACAACGGCAAAGAGCGGCGCTGAACACGCAGATCAAAGGGTGTACGCGCTGCGGCCCAGACATGAACGTGCCCGGCGAAACGGCATCAGCGCCGGGCTTCGGCTCGGTGCATTCGCCGGTGATGATCGTCGGGCAGAGCCTGTGCGGGCCGTGCATGGCCGCGCAAGAGCCGTTCTATCGTGGCAGCGGGAAACTCATCGATGAGGCTCTGGCCGCCATCGTCGGCATCGACAAGAACGATGTGTTCACCACCAACGTCGTGCACTGTCATCCGCCCAGCAACCGCAAGTCACTGTCCGAATGGATCAAGAACTGCACGCCGTATCTGCATCGCGAGCTTGACATCGTTGCGCCACGGCTGGTTATCGCGCTGGGCCGGGACGCGGCAGTGGTATTGCAGGCGCGCTATCGCGACACCGAACCACTGTCATGGGAGCGCCAGCGGCTATACAGCAAGGGCTGCCCCGACCTGTGGCTCGCGCCGCATCCGTCGCACATCATGAAGCCGTGGGTTCAGGAACGAAACCCCGGCATCCGTGACAGATATGTGGCGAGTCTGACGCATGCGATCAGATGGGGATTCCGCGACTAGTAGTAAGCCTGTGGCCAGGATTCCAGAACCGTTGACAGACAACCAAACTCGCAAGGTATTTAACCGTTGGCTCAGGCAGGCGCAAGCCAAAGGCGCACCGTGTCCGATGTGCGTAGGGCTTAGTGACGCTATGACTTCCGCGATTAATGACGTCGCGAGAGAGTATCCGAATGTCAAGGATTCCACGGTATTTGATGCAAAGTTGGTCCTTGAGCGTGAACTGGAAAGTTAGAACAAACGCCACCGGCCTGGCGCTTCAGCGGATGCTCAGGCACACCTCGGCCAAGGTCACGCTGGACACCTACGGGGACCTGTTCGACGACGATCTAGACGCGGTGGCGGTCTCTCTCACAGCCGGTACTCGCCGGGCAGTGTGCTCAAGATGTGCTCACCGGCTCCCGACGAGAGCCGCTCAGTCAGGCGAACGTAGCTCTACCTGCGGGTTATGCGGGTGAGCTGTGGCGGTGGCGGAGGGATTTGAACCCTCGGACGGGGGTTACCCGTCACACGCTTTCGAGGCGTGCTCCTTAGGCCGCTCGGACACGCCACCGTGTGGCAGCTTACCGAACGCCGAACCGGGCTAACCCAAATCGCGCTGACGGGCGAAAAACGCCTCCAGCAGCGCCGCGCACTCCTCGGCCAGCACGCCGCCGACGCACCTCGGGCCGATGCGTCAGCCGCGGTCACGCACCACGTCCCACAGCGAGCCCACCGCACCGGTCTTGGGCTCCCACGCCCCGAACACCACCCGCGCCACCCGCGCCATCACCAGCGCGCCGGCGCACATCGTGCACGGCTCGACGGTCACCGCCAGCGTCGTGCCCTCCAGCCGCCAGCCGTCGCCGTACACCGGCGCCGCCGCCCGCAGCGCCAGGATCTCGGCGTGCGCGGTCGGATCGCCGAGCGCCTCGCGGGCGTTGGCCGCCCGGGCCAGCTCGGTCCCGTCCGGGCCGAACACCACCGCACCGATCGGCACGTCGCGCGGGACCTGCGGTGCCGGCGGCAGTCGAGGGCGCGCGCGGACCGAGGTCTTCGTCGGTCACCGATCGAGGCGGTCGAGCACTGCCGACAGCTCCTCGGCGAACCCCATCTCCCGCGCGATCCGGCCGAGCTGTTCGTCGGCGTACAGGTCGGTCTCGTCGAGGATCACGCCCAGCACCGCCTCGGGCAACCCGATATCGGCCAACAAGCCCAGATCACCCTCCTCGAACGGGTCGGCGTCCTCGAGGTCCTCCGGCCGAAATATCGGCGTCCAGTGTTTCCAGCGCCTCGGCGGCGATGTCGTAATCCAGCGCCGCGGTCGCATCCGACAGCAGCAGCCGGGTACCCGACGGAGCCGGCCGCACGATCAGGAAGAACTCGTCGTCGATGTCGAGCAACCCGAACACCGCACCGGCACTGCGCAATTCGCGCAACTCCGTCTCGGCCGCAGCCAGGCTGGTCAGCACCGGCGGGACTCATGGCCGAGCAACGCCACTTGCCGTCCTCGCGGACGACGGCCACCCCGAAGCCGTCCGGGGTGTCGCGACCTGGTCCTGCGCGGGTGCCCGCTGTGCTTCCATGGGCGCTTACGGTAGTCGCTGATCAGGCAGTTTGACCAGCAATCGACACCAGCCGGACGTCCGGTAGCCAGGAACGTGTGCCAACCTGGAAGCCGTGACGAAGACGCCCGTGTGCGTGCTCGGGCTGGGGCTGATCGGCGGCTCGGTGATGCGCGCGGCGACCGAGGCCGGGCCGTGAGGTGTTCGGCTACAACCGGTCGGTCGAGGGCGTCCAGGCCGCCGGCGGACGGTTTCGACGCGACGACCGACCTCGACGAAGGCGTTGAAGCGGGCCGCCAGACCGGCGCGCTGATCGTGTTGGCCGTGCCGATGCCCGCGGTGCCGATCGCTGCTCGGCCACGTGCGCGAGACTGCCGCCGGACTGCCCGTTGACCGACGTCATCAGCGTCAAGGGTGCGTCCTCGACGAGGTCAAGTCCGTCGGCCTACTGACCGCTATCGTCGGCGGCCATCCGATGGCGGGCACCGCGCACTCGGGGTGGGCGGCGGGCAACGCGCGCCTGTTCGTCGGGGCGCCCTGGGTGCTCAGCGTCGACGAGCACGTCGACGCGCACGTGTGGGCGCAGGTGATGGACCTGGCCCTGGACTGTGGCGCGGTCGTGGTGCCGGCCAAGTCCGACGAGCACGACGCGGCAGCGGCGGCCATCTCGCATCTGCCGCACCTGCTTGCCGAAGCACTGGCCGTCACCGCCGGCGAGGTGCCGCTGGCGTTCGCACTGGCGGCCGGCTCGTTCCGCGACGGCACCCGGGTGGCGGCCACCGCACCCGACCTGGTGCGGGCGATGTGCGAAGCCAACGCCGACCAGCTGCTGCCCGTACTCGATCGGTCGATCAAACTGCTGACGCAAGCACGCAAGTCGCTTGCCGCCCACGGATCCGTGGCCGACCTGGTCGAGGAAGGCCACGCTGCCCGCCAGCGGTATTACAGCTTCCGGCGGTCTCAGATCGTCACGATCGTCATCGGACGAGACGGACTGGCGCGACGAGTTGGCCGCCGCCGGGCGTGCCGGCGGGGTGATCAGATCCGCTCTGCCAGTCCTGGGTAATCAAGAATGAAGCCGTCCGAATCGACCGTGACCGTGGTGTCGGCGACTGGTGAATGCAGCTTGATGCCGTCGGGCGCACTGCTGTAGCTGATCGTCGCGGGGTTCACCGCCAGGTCGGGCAGCGTCACGTACACCACCGGCAGCGCGACCGACTCAGTGCCTCGATACAGGCCGGTCCGCCGTATCGGAAGAGTGTTGAAGAACGGACTGAAGACGACGTCGACGTCCAGCGCGCCGTCGTAGGAGGCCCGGTTGGACTGGCCCTGGTGGTTCTGGACCAACCACATGTTCTCTTCGTCGCGGGCGATGGACAATTGACGTTCGCGCTCCGCGGTCACGTTCAGTGAGAGCCGCTTGGTTGCTCCGGATTCGTCGGTGACGAGGTCGTAGGACGCGGAAAACGGCGGGTGGGTGGCGGTGGCCGCCGCGACGATCCGGCCGTATGCCTTGATCCGGTTGCCGGACAACTGCACCCGCACCGATTCCATTCGCGGAACGTCGTATGCGCGCCAGGTCAAGATCGCCGGCCAGGCGCCCCCGGTCTCCTGAGCGTCTGCGGGCTGTTCTGCACTCACCCATCTACCGTAGGCGAAGGATCGCCTCGTTCGTAGCCCGCCGATGAAGTGCTTTTCGTCCGTGATGCCGCGGTGGCGCCGGATTCCAGCGCGACCTCGTCACCCAGCAACGGCTGCGGCATTCTCTTCAGCCGGCCGGAGCCCGGCACCGACGCCCACACCGCGAAAGCCAGCGCCGCGTCGAGGATCAATGCGAGCGCGGTCACCATCAGCGCGCCGACCAAGGCGATGTGGAATTGGCGCACCTTGATCCCGTCGATCAGGTAACGCCCGAGGCCGCCGAGGCTGGCGTACGCGGCGACGGTGGCCGTCGCGACGATCTGCAACGTCGCGGTCCGCAAACCGCCCAGTATCAGCGGCATCGCGTTGGGCGTCTCGACACGCAGCAACACCCGCCGCTCGGTCATGCCCATCGACCTGGCCGCGTCGACCACCGGCCGGTCGACGTTGGCGATGCCCGCATACGTCCCCGCCAGCAGCGGTGGGATGCCGAGCAGCATCAGCGCGACGGTCGGCGGGACCAGGCCGAGACCCCACAACAGCACACCGAGCAGCAGCACGCCGAGCGTCGGCAGTGCCCGCAACGCGTTGACCCCCGTGACGACGAGGAAGGTGCCACGCCCGGTGTGCCCGATGATCATCCCGATCGGTATGGCGATCAACGCCGAGAAGATCACCGCGATCACGGTGTACTGCAGATGCTCACCGATGCGCGCGGCCAGCCCGGCCGGGCCGCCCCAGTTGGCCGCGGTGAATATGAAGGACAGCGCCTGGTTGAGGAAGTTCATGCGGGCACCGCCGCCGTCTTGGGCCGACTCACGCGTCCGCCACGGGCCGCCTGGGTCCAGGGGGTCGCAAGCCGCCCGGCGAGCATGATCAACGTGTCGATGACGATCGCCAACACGAAGATCGCGATGATCCCGGCGATGATCTGATCGCTCTTGTTGGACTGGTAGCCCTCGGTGAACCAGGTGCCAAGGCCCCCGATGCCAATCACCGAGCCGACCGCCACCATCGAGATGTTGGTGACGGCGACCACCCGGAGGCTGGCCACCAGCACGGGGATCGCCAGCGGCAGTTCGACTTTCAGCATACGGGTCAGCAGCCGATAGCCGACCGCGGTCGCGGCATCGAGAACCGGCGCCGGCACAGCGTCGAGCGCTTCCGGCACGGCCCGCACCAACAGTGCCGTCGTATACAGGGTCAGCGCGATGATCACATTGGCCTCGTCAAGGATGCGCGTCGGGATGATCAGCGGCAGCACCACGAACAGCGCTAGCGACGGAATGGTGAAGATGATGCTGGCCGTGATGGTGGTCAACCGCCGCAATCCGGTGGTCCGCTGAACCAGCGCCCCGAGCGGCACCGCGATCAGCAGGCCGAGCACGATCGGAATCAGGCTCAGCCGCAGGTGAATCACGGTGAGCGCCCACGCGTCGTCGAGGTTGTTGACCAGGTAGCACATGCTAGCCCTGCCGCTGCTTCTTCAACGCGTCCAGCACATCGTCGGCGAGCACGCCGCCGATCGGCTTCCCGTCCCCATCCACGGCCACCCCCAAACCCGACGGCGACGACAACGCCGCGTCGAGTGCCTGGCGCAGCGAGTCATCGGGACGGAACAGCGATCCGCCGGCAATCGTGCTGTCGTACAGGGATTTTCCATCGCGATGCATCGTCACGCCGTCGGCGTTGATCCATGCGTACGGAGTTCCCTCCGGCTTCTTGACCAGCACCCAGTCGTCGGCACCGAGTGACAGCCCGTCGATCTCCGGTTCGCTGACGCTGCGGATCTCTTGCAGCGGAAGGCCGGTCGCGTGGCGGAACTGCAACCCGCGGTAGCCGCGGTCGGCCCCCACGAAGCCGGCGACAAAATCGTTGGCGGGGTTGGACAGCAACCGCGGCGGCTCGTCGTACTGCTGCAGCACTCCGCCACTGCCGAACACCGCCAACTTGTCGCCGATCTTGAGGGCTTCGTCGATGTCGTGAGTGACGAACACGATCGTCTTACGCAATTCGCTTTGTAGCCGCAGGATTTCGGTCTGCAACTCCTCGCGAACCACCGGGTCGACGGCGCTGAACGGCTCGTCCATCAACAGGATCGGCGGATCAGCGGCGAGCGCCCGCGCGACGCCGACGCGCTGCTGCTGACCACCCGACAATTGCGCCGGATAGCGGTTGGCCAGTTGCGGGTCAAGGCCGACCCGTTCCAGCACGCCGATCGCCGCCTTGCGGGCGGTCCGCCGCGATTCGCCTTTCAACACAGGCACTGTCGCGACGTTGTCGACCACCCGCTGGTGCGGCATGAGCCCGGCGCTCTGGATGACGTAGCCGATTCCCAGACGCAGCTTGACCGGATCCACCTTGGTGACGTCTTCGCCGTTGACCGTGAGCGTGCCCGAGGTGGGGTCGATCATTCGGTTGATCATCCGCATCGATGTGGTCTTGCCGCAGCCGGAGGGGCCGACGAAGACCGTGAGCGTGCCGTCGGGTACGTCGAGTGTCAGGTCGTCGACGGCGACCGTGCCGTCCGGATACTGCTTCGTGACGCCGTCGAAGCTGATCATTCGCCTATCCCTGTTGTCGGTGTCGCGCGAGCGCTCATCGCTGCATCGGCTTGTCGAACCCGTTGTCCTGTATCCATTTCTCGGCCGCCTCATCGGGGTCGATGCCGGCATTGCCGGACGTCACGGTGTTGAGCTCGATGAGGTCGTCGGTGGTCAGCTTCGCCGAGACGGCGTCGAGCACCGTCTTGAGCTCGTCAGACTTCTTCTGCGAACTGACAAGAGGGACAACATTGGCGGCGAGGAAGTTGTTCTTCGGGTCCTCGAGGACCACCAAGTTGTTCTCTCGGATGGCCGGCGACGTGCTGAAGATGTTGGCCGCGGTCACCGTGCCATCCACCAGGGCGCGCACGGTCGCAGGCCCACCGCCGTCACTGATCGCCACGAAATTGCTCGGTGCGACGTCAAGACCGTACTTCGCCTTGAGCCCCGGCAAGCCCTCGGTGCGGCTCAGGAACTCCGACGGAGCACCGAACTTCACCTCGGGCGAATGGGCCGCAAGGTCGGCGATGCTCTTCAGGATCCACTTTTTCGCCGTTGGTTCGCTGACCGCGACGGTGTCCTTGTCCTCCGCTGGGGACGGGTTCAGGATCGACAGGTCGCCCGGAAGCGCTCGGAACAACCCCAGCAGAACGTCATCCGGCTTCGTCGCCTCGGTGTTCTTGTCGAAGTACTGCAGCAGGTTGCCGGTGTATTCGGGTATCAGGTCGATCGAATGATCCCTGACCGCGGGGATGTACGTCTCGCGGCTGCCGATACCGAACTGGCGGCCCACGGTGAAACCGTTGGCCTCCAATGCCTGCGCATAGATCTCGGCAATGATCTTCGATTCGGGGAAATCCGCCGAGCCGACGACGACCGACTTGAGATCGCCGGAAATCTCACCACCACCCAGTGGGTTTGAACTGCCACAGGCCGCCGTGATCAGGGCCAAGACAGCCGCCACGATCGCCAGATTCCAGCTACGAGTCTTCGACATACCCTTCGACATACCCAATGTCCTCTCGGCGCATAGCTCCACCGGACACTATCGAGATGCGCGCCTGCACGCCGCGCTTTGCTTCACCGTGAAAACCCAATGTGGTTTCATTCGCGGGCCGAAAGAGCAAAGATGGACCCATGACCAGCGATGCACCGCCGCCAGCGGCCGAACCGCCGAGTAAGTCCTCAAAAGGCGCACCCCCCGACCCGACGGCCACGGCCGGCGAATACCTGGCGTCACCCGAGTCGGCGGTCAAATTCACCCGCGCGGCGGCGCTGTGGTCAGCGCTGATCCTCGGATTTCTGATCCTGATCGTTCTTCTCGTATTCATCATGCAGAACACGGATTCCACGACCATCCACTTCTTCGGGTGGGACTGGAACCTGCCGGTCGGTGTGGCGATCTTGTTTTCCGCCGTGTGTGGAGGGCTGCTCACCGTCGCCGTGGGGACCGCGAGGATCTTTCAGCTTCGCCGGGCGGCGAAGAAGAACTTCAAGGCGCTGGACTCGAAGCCGTAGCCTTGCGCACTTCACCGGCGATCACGTCGGGGTGGGTGTACGGGATCATGTGGTTGCCGTCGACGGTGACCAGCTGCGTGCCCGGCAGCGTCTCGGCGAGCCGACGGACGTGGTCGATCCCGGCCAGCCGATCGCCCTTCGCGCCGATGATCACCGACGGCACCTGGATCTGCGGCACGTTCTCGTCGACCCACTGTGAGGTGTCGTCGAACTGGAGTTGGTCGGACGCGAAGGCCTTGAGGTTGCCCGGCGTCATGGTCACCGACAGCAGCCGCCGCTCATACGTCGGGTTCACCGGTTCGGGGGCGAACGCGTCCTGCGCAACGGATATGGCGGACACCCGCTTGATGACGTTGCCTGCGGTGACGTCGATGACGGGCTCCACCACCGGCAGCTGACTGAACCGGATGTAGCGGGCCTGCAGTGTGTTCACGGTCGACTGCCGCATACCGCCCGCTCCGGGCGCAACCAGAATCATCTTGGCAACGTCCTTCGGGTATCGGCGCGCGACGCCGAGCGCGAGCGTGCCACCAAAGGAGTGCCCGACCAGGATCGCCGGGGCGAGCCTATGCTGCGTCAACATCTCGTGGACGACGTCGATCTGATCCTGGTAGGACAGCCAGCCGCCCCTGGACCACCCGAAGCCCGGCCGGTCGATCGAGATCACATGCAGGCCCCGCAATTTGGGGATGACGGGGTCGAAATCCTTGTGCGTACCGGGAAGCCCGTGGAGCATGACAACCGGAACACCCTGTCCGGGTTGCTCGACGTAGTGAATCTCCTTGCCGTGCAGGCTGATGTACTTCCCGTCCGCCGGCGGCATCGACGGCAGCTTCGCCACCGTGTTGTTGGCCAGCGTGATTCCGACGAGGAGCACAACGAGCGACCAGACGCAAAGTCGCACAATCCAGCGCCGTTTCGTGCGAGTCCGCGTCTTCTCGGCCATCACGGTTACCCCCGCAGTGCGCTCAGGCCCGCGGCGATGAGCGGGCCAAGCGCCTCAGAGACTCTGTCGGTGTCCTCGGCGACCCCGCCACCCATCCGGCCCCGAAATGCGATGCCCGCGGCGATGATCGCCAGCTTGAAGTACGCCAGCGCCATGTAGAACTCCCAATGGTCCAGCGGTTGGTCGGCCGCCAGCGAGTAGCGGTGCGCCAGCTCGTCGTGCGGCGGCAACAGCGGTGACGTCCAGGCCGCGTCGGCATGAACCAGGTCGAACATCGGGTGGCGGTATACGCACATCAATGCGGCATCGCTGAGCGGGTCACCCAGCGTGGACATCTCCCAGTCCAGCACCGCCCGCACTCGGGTGGCGTCTTCGGAGTCCAGGATTGTGTTGTCGATTCGGTAGTCACCATGCACGATCGACGTCCGGCTCTGCAGCGGAATCGCTTCTGCCAGAGCCGAATGCAGGCGCTTGACCTCCGCATCGCATGGATCATCCGGCAGCCGCACCAGCTCCCACTGTGACCCCCAGCGCCGCACCTGGCGTTCGAGGTAGCCACTGGGCTTACCGAAATCGCCAAGGCCTACCGCCTCGGGGTCCAGTGAGTGCAGGTCGGCGAGCACGCGGATCAACGCATCCGCGCAGTCGCTGATCGTGGCCTTGTCCCCCAGCGCCTCGAGTTGGTCGGCATGGCGCACCACGCGGCCCGGGACGTACTCCACCATCTGAAACGGCGCGCCGCCCACCGAGTCGTCATCGCGCATCGTGACCGCGCGGGCGACCGGAACGGGCGTGTCCTGCAGCGCGGCCACCACCCGGTACTCACGCGCCATGTCGTGCGCCGACGGAGTCAGACCGTGCAACGGCGGCCGGCGCAGCACCCACTTCGACGCATCGTCGGCCACCAGGAACGTCAGGTTGGACCGGCCACCGGAGATCAGCTCGGCGCGCAGTTCGCCGGTGCGCGGGATGCCGACCTCATCCAGGTGGCGGTCCAGGGCGACCAGGTCGAGGCCTTCCAGGGAAGTTGTCACCGGACTTGTCTACCACCGCTGATTTCTCGGGAGCAGATCCCATACGTGTTCGGTGCCGTTGACGGCAGCCACATACAGGCTGCCCTCGCGTGAGGACAGCAGCCGGGTGACGCCGGCATAGTCGACGTTGAACGACAGGATCTTCTCGGTACCCAGGATGCTGTACAGCAGCCCGTTGATCACACCGCCATGGGTGAACACCGCGACGGTGTCCTCGTGGTCACCCGCGGCGGCGATGTCACGAACTCCCGCGTTGATGCGAGCCAGAAACGCGGGCTCGTCGACGCTGCTCGGCAGATGACCGCTCGCCAGTCGCGCCAGCTCATCGGGGAACTCGGCGGCGATCTGCTCGATGGGGATGTAGTGCTCGAGGTCGCGGTCGTACTCGGCGAGGCGCTCGTCGATGTCGATCGTCAGACCAAGGGCATCGGAGACCGGCTGTGCAGTCTGGACGGCCCGTCGCTGCGGACTGCTGACCAGCCGGGTTATCGGGAACCGCTTCAGCGCCTCCGGCAGACGCAGGGCCTGCTGGAGGCCTTCGTCGGACAGGTGCGGATCGGAACCCTGCCCAGGTTCGCTGCGGAGCGGCAACGCGTGCCGGATGAGAAGCAACTGCACCGTGACACCATAGGGCCCGTGCGAGCATTCGCCTGTCCGGTGTGCAACAACTTCACCGCGTTCGAAGCGGCTCGCTGCCGCAACTGCCACGCCGACGTCGGTCTTCACCCGGCGACGAACACGATGCTCGCCGTCCTCGACGGAGCGGCAAGCGTTGACGGCCAACGCCGGATCCGGTGCACCCAGAGCCAAACACTGGGCTGCAACTGGCTGGTCCCCGACGAGCAGGAGGCATACCGGCGCGGGCGGTGCCTGGCGGATTCGCTAATCCGACGCGAACCGGACACCTCCGACACGATCGCGCGGGAGAAGTTGGTGCCCACGGCGGCGGCGCTGCGGCGCCTGGTGCACCAACTCTCCGATTTCGGCCTACCCATCGAACCGTTCTGGCTCGCCTTCGTTCATCGGGTGATCCGGGAAACCGCCCGCACAAACTGATATAGGGAGAACCGAAATGGGTTACGCCGACGAACTTTTCGACCTCAGCGACCGGGTCGTGCTGGTTACCGGCGGCAGCCGGGGGCTCGGCCGGGAGATGGCGTTCGCCGCGGCCCAGTGCGGCGCCGATGTGATCATCGCCAGCCGCAAGCTGGAGGCGTGCAAGGCCACCGCCGAGGAGATCGCGTCGGCAACCGGACGCGCCGCGATGCCCTATCAGGTCCATGTCGGGCACTGGGGCGAGCTTGATGGGCTGGTCGATGCTGCCTACAACCGGTTCGGCAAAGTGGATGTACTGATCAACAATGCCGGCATGTCGCCGCTCTACGAGTCGCTGAGCTCGGTCACCGAGAAGCTGTTCGACGCAGTCCTCAATCTCAACCTCAAGGGGCCGTTCCGGCTGTCGGCGCTCGTCGGCGAACGGATGGTGGCCGACGGCGGCGGATCGATCATCAACGTCAGCTCCAGCGGGTCACGCCGTCCCCGGCCGGAGCAGCTGCCGTATTCGGCGGCCAAGGCCGGGCTCAACGCGTTGACCGAAGGCCTCGCGCTCGCGTTCGGACCGACGGTGCGCGTCAACACCCTGATGCCCGGACCGTTCCTGACTGACATCAGCAAGGCGTGGGACATCCCGGCGACGACGAAGGGCGCGCAGAACTTTGCACTCAAGCGGCTTGGTAATCCACCGGAAATCATCGGCGCTGCAATGTTTTTGGCTTCGGACGCGTCGAGTTACACCAGCGGCTCGATCATCCGCGTCGACGGAGGGATGCCCTAGCCGACAGGGCGTTGCGGTCGCCGAACGTGAAACCATTGCGAAAATTCGCGCCAATTCTCGCAGACGTTTCACACTCGCGGTGGTTGACTGACCGCATGAGTGTGCGCCGAGTGGTGACCGGACACGATGAGTCCGGCAAGTCCGTGTTCGCAAGCGATGAGACCGTCGAACCCGAGCGGCCGGTGTTGCTGCCGTCGGCCGAGTTCTACCAATTGTGGGGCGGAGACGCGACGCCGCAGTTCCCCGACGACGGGTCGGCGCCGAACTGGCACACGTACTTTCCGCCCGTCGGCGGGTTCCGGTTCGGGCTCTTCACCATCCCGCCGGAGATGGGCGCAGCCGAACAGGAACTGTTCAACGTCGAGGAGGCGGTGGCCGACGTCGAGGGGAAGCTACCCGGACTGTTGAGGTACATGGACCCGTCGGATCCCGGCATGCACACCACCGACACCATCGACTTCGAGGTGGTGCTCTCGGGCACGGTCGTGCTCGAACTCGACGACGGCGCCGAAGTCACACTGCACGCCGGCGACACGGTCGTTCAGAACGGCACCCGGCATCGCTGGAAGAACCCCGGCGACACGCCGGCACGGCTTGCGCTCTTCATCTGCGGCGCGAATCACGCCAACGTGCCCGCCGCCGATTAGCCGGCGTGTTCGGCCAGCCAGCGCTCGGCACGGCGCTTCGACGCCCTCGACAGCCACGCATCATGAACGAGCTCGGCCAGCTCCTGCTTCCCGATCTCGGCTAAAGCGCTGGCGCGCACCAATACCGATGGATGCCCGTCGAAACGGTCGGTGGTGAAAAACGGCAAGTCCGGGTCCTGAAGCAAAGCGAGTTTGTCGCTCTCCGACTCCACCCAGATCATGATGACGTCGGCGTAGCGCTCGCCGGTCTCGGGATCCTCGGCGTCGGGCTGAGGCGTGCGGAAGAACACGAACGACTTGCCGCCAACCTGATAGATCGGGTTGCCCTTCGGTCCCTCGATCCGCTTGACATGCGGCATGCCCGAAGCGATTTCATGCACATCGGCGACTCGCGCCGGCCGGTCACGCATTGCGCCGGTCCAGGCGATGAAGCGTGACGTCGGACAGCTCGCCATCATCGACGGTCGCGGTCATATAGGTGCAGAACGGCTGTCGTCGGCGGTCGGTCGGTGAACCCGGATTGAGCAATCGAAGGCCGGTCGTCGCGGTGGTGTCCCAGGGGACGTGGCTGTGCCCGAACACCAGCACGTCGGTGTCGGGGTACTGCTTGGCCATCCGCGCCTCCCGGCCCGCGGCGGCACCGGTTTCGTGGACGACGGTGAACCGGACGCCGCCCAGGTTGACGTCGGTCCGTTCGGCCAGCCGCGCCCGCAGCTCCGCGCCGTCGTTGTTACCCCAGCACGCCACGAGCCGATCGACCTTCCCCTCCAGCGCGTCGAGCAGCGCCGGGTCCACCCAGTCACCTGCGTGCATCACGACGTCGGCGCGGGTCACCTCGTCCCAAACCTGCCCCGGCAGGTCGCGCGCCCGCTTGGGCACATGGGTGTCGGCGATCAGCAACAGCCGCACGGTCAGCTCGGCGCGAGCAGCTCGGCCATCTTCGGCATCAACGCCTGCAGACCCTTGAGCGGCCGCACCATCACCTTGACCGAAACGATCTTGTTGTCATCGTTCCACTGGATCATGTCGATGCCGTTCACATACATGCCCTCGATCGTCGCCGCGAATTCGAGGACCGCCGAACGCTCGCCGTACCACTTCTCGACGTAGTGAAAATCGGTGCCGCTGAACACCTTCGCCGCCGCGGTGAGATAAGCCATCGCCGTATCACGGCCTTCCTGCGGTGTGAAGACCGCAGGCGAGTAGAACACCGCGTCCGTTGCCAGCAGGTCCTCGAGTTCGGAAGCGCGGTCGTTCTCGATGATGTCGATCCAGCGCTCGATCACCGGTGGGGTCATGGCAATGACCCTATCGCTATAAATAGATTGTAAGTACTCACTATCTTTGATAGGCTCGTCCGCATGACTTACGACGTGATCGT
Source organism: uncultured Actinomycetota bacterium (assembly GCA_963801575.1). Lineage (GTDB taxonomy): Bacteria > Actinomycetota > Actinomycetes > Mycobacteriales > Mycobacteriaceae > Mycobacterium. The sequence goes on along the minus strand of CAWDFT010000017.1, from coordinate 131,386 downwards.
TCGCAACGGCCTCTGGTTCGACGGAACCGGAGCGTCCCCGCAGACCCGCACGCTGGGCATTCGCGATGGGGTCGTGGCCGCGGTGTCCGCCGAGCCCCTCGACGAGACGGGCTGCCCCGACGTCATCGACGCCGAGGGCAAGTGGGTCGTCCCGGGCTTTATCGACGTCCACACGCACTACGACGCCGAGGTGCTGCTCGACCCGGGTCTGCGCGAGTCGGTGCGGCACGGCGTGACCACCGTTCTGCTGGGCAACTGCTCGCTGTCGACGGTATATGCGGACTCCGAAGACGCCGCCGACCTCTTCAGCCGCGTCGAAGCGGTGCCGCGCAAATACGTACTCGGCGCACTGGAGGCCAAGAAGACGTGGTCGACGCCAGCGGAGTACGTTCAGGCACTCGACGACCTCCCACTGGGCCCGAATGTCGGTTCCATGCTTGGCCATTCGGACCTACGGACCTGCGTGCTCGGACTCGACCGCGCCACCACTAACGATGTTAAGCCGACCGACGTCGAGCTGGAGAGGATGGCCGCGTTGCTCGAGCAGGCGCTCGACGCCGGTCTACTCGGGATGTCCGGGATGGACGCGCCGATCGACAAGCTCGACGGCGAGCGATTCCGATCACGCGCGCTGCCATCGACATTCGCCACTTGGCGAGAACGGCGCAGGCTGATCAAGGTGCTGCGCAAGCGCGGTCGCATACTGCAGAGCGCGCCGAACACCAAAAACTTGGTCTCCGCGCTGATGTTCTTCCTGACCAGCAGCCGGATGTTCGGCCGCCGCCCCGGCGTTCGAATGAGCCTGCTGGTATCGGCCGACGCCAAGTCGGCAACCGGTGCAGTGCACGTATTCGGTCCCGGCACAAGGCTTCTCAACAAGTTGTTCGACTCCCTCGTGCGGTTCCAGCACCTGCCGGTCCCGTTCGAGCTGTACTCCGACGGCATCGACCTGCCTGTCTTCGAGGAGTTCGGCGCGGGCACCGCCGCCCTTCACCTGCGCGACCAGATCGAACGCAACGAACTGCTCGCCGATCCGGAGTACCGTCGCCGATTCCGCCGGTCGTTCGACCGCAAGAAACTCGGTCCGACGTTGTGGCACCGCGATTTCCACGACGCAACCATCGTCGAATGCCCGGACAAGACCCTGATCGCCAAGAGCTTCGGCCAGATCGCCGACGAACGTGGTCTGCATCCGCTGGACGCGTTCCTCGACGTGCTCGTCGAGAACGGCGAGCGCAACGTCCGCTGGACGACGATCGTCGCCAACCACCGGCCCAAGCACCTGAACGCACTCGCCGCGGACCCGTCGATCCACATGGGCTTCTCCGACGCCGGCGCGCACCTTCGCAACATGGCGTTCTACAACTTCTCGCTGCGACTGCTCAAGCGGGTGCGTGACGCCGAGCGCGCGGGACGTCCGTTCCTGACCGTTGAGCGCGCGGTGCACCGGCTGACCGCCGAGGTCGCCGACTGGTTCGGCCTCCAGGCAGGCACGCTGCGTGAAGGTGACCGCGCCGACTTCGTCGTCATCGATCCGGACGGCCTCGACGACTCGGTGGACGCCTACCACGAGGAGAAGGTGCCCTTCTACGGCGACCTGTCCCGCATGGTGAACCGCAACGACGCCGCGGTCGTCGCGACCGGCGTCAACGGCGCGGTCGTCTTCCGGCGGGGCGAGTTCCGCGACGGCTACGGAAAGACCGTGAAGTCGGGACGGTTCCTGAAGGCCGGCCACTCCCAACGGGAAGGCGTCTCGGTCTGAGATGGCCAGAACTCAGCAGCAACGCCGCGAGGAGACGATCGCCCGGCTGCTCGACGCAAGCATCGACACGATCATCGACGTCGGGTACGCCAGGGCGTCGGCGGCCGTCATCACCAAGCGCGCACAGGTATCCGATGGCGCCCTGTTCCGGCACTTCCCCACCATGGGCGACTTCATGGCGGCGACGGCCTACGAGGTGATGCGGCGGCAACTCGAGACGTTCGCCAAACTGGTCGCCGAGATCCCGCCCGGTAAGCCGGCACTCGAGGCCGTGCTGCCAATCCTGCGCGATATCACCGGCAACCCGACGAACACCGTGATGTACGAACTGATGGTTGCCGCACGCACCGACAAGAAGCTGCGGGCCACCCTGAAAGACGTTCTTGCGGTGTACGGCGCGAAGATCTACGACGCCGCGCGGGCGGTGCCCTCCGCCGACGAGCTTAAGGCGTTCGGGGAGGAGAACTTCGCCGCCTTGGTGGCGGTGCTGGTCAACACTTTCGACGGAGCCGCGATCGTCCGGCATGTGCTGGAGCAACCCGAGATCGAGGAACGGCGGATCCCGCTGCTGATGTCGCTGCTGAACGCTGCGCGCCCGTAATACCCTAACGGCGTGGCGGAGCAGCGTGTGGCAACGCCTGCCAAGCTGATTTTGTACATCCTGACGGCAGGCGTGCTCGTGGCGGCGTTGGCGTTCCCCGTCGTCGGTGGTGCCGGCGCAGTGGTCAACCGACTGTCCGACGTGGTGGCCGACGATTCGGCTCAACTCCTGGATGGCGAGGTCCCCATCATCTCCACGATGGTCGACGCCGCGGGAAACCCGATCGCGTGGATCTTCACACAGCGCCGATGGGTGGTTCCCGGCGACCGCATCGCCGACACCATGAAGCTGGCAATCGTCTCGATCGAGGACAGGCGGTTCGGTCTGCACAACGGCGTGGACGTGCAGGGCTCCCTGACCGGACTGGCCGGCTACCTGCAAGGCGTCGTCGGCACCCGCGGTGGTTCGACGATCGAGCAGCAGTACGTCAAGAACTTCAACCTGCTGGTGAACGCCCAAACCGACGCGGAGCGGCGGGCGGCAATCGAGACCACTCCGACGCGCAAGCTGCGCGAAATCCGGATGGCTCTCGAACTCGACAAAGCGCTATCCAAGCCGGAGATCCTGACGCGGTATCTGAACCTTGTGTCGTTCGGCAACGGTAGCTACGGCGTGCAGGAGGCTGCGCGAACCTACTTCGGTGTCAATGCAGCAGATCTCAACTGGCAGCAGGCGGCGCTGCTGGCCGGGATCGTGCAATCCACGAGCGCGCTCAACCCGTTCACCAACCCTGAAGGTGTCTTGGCGCGACGGAATCTCGTGCTCGACACCCTGATCGCCAACCTGCCGGACAGGGCCGAGGAGATTCGCGCCGCGAAGGCTCGGCCGCTAGGCATCCTGCCCAAGCCCAACCCGCTCCCACAGGGCTGTATCGGGGCGGGCGATCGCGCGTTCTTCTGCGATTACGCGCTGTCCTATCTCGCGCGCGCCGGCATCGACAAGGAACAGGTCGCACGAAAGGGCTACTTGATCCGCACCACGCTCGACCCCAAGGTGCAGGACTCCGTCAAGCGGGCCATCGACAAGGTGGCAAGTCCAGATCTCGACGGCATAGCAAGCGTGATGAGCGTCATCAAGCCCGGCAAGGACAGCCACCGCATCCTGGCGATGGGCGACAACCGCACGTACGGGCTCGAGCTCGGCGCGGGACAGACCGTGCAGCCGCAGCCGTTCACGCCGGTCGGTGACGGCGCCGGATCGATCTTCAAGATCTTCACCACCGCCGCGGCACTCGACATGGGGATGGGGATCAACGCCCAACTCGACGTCCCGCAAAGGTTCGAGGGCGCGGGACTGGGTGACAGCAACACCCCAGGGTGTCCCCCGCGCACGTGGTGCGTGAAGAACGCGGGCGGCGGCTACCGCGGCCCGATGAACGTCACCGATGCGCTGGCGCAGTCACCGAACACCGCCTTCGCGAAGCTGATTCAGCAGGTCGGCGTTTCCCGCGCGGTGGACATGGCGGTGCGGCTGGGTATGCGGTCCTACGCCGAGCCGGGGAGCGCCAGGGCCTATGACCCGAACAACAACGGCAGCATTGCCGACTACGTCAAGGAGCAGAATCTCGGCTCGTTCACGCTCGGTCCGCTTGAACTCAATGCGCTCGAGTTGTCGAACGTCGCCGCCACGCTGGCCTCGGGGGGCATGTGGTGTCCGCCGAACCCGATCGACAAGGTCCTCGACCGCCGTGGCCGCGAAGTGCCACTCCCGCAAGCCAAGTGTGAACAGGTGGTTCCCGAGGGACTTGCCAACACGCTGGCCAACGCACTGGGTAAGGACCACACCAGCGGAACGGCGGCCAGTGCGGCCGGTTCGGTGGGCTGGATTCTGCCGATGTCGGGGAAGACGGGCACCACCGAGTCCCATCGGTCGTCGGCATTCCTGGGTTTCACCAACCGGTACGCCGCCGCTAACTACATCTTCGACGACACCCCCGCCCCGTCGGACCTGTGTTCGTGGCCGCTGCGCAAATGCAGCAGCGGCAACCTGTACGGCGGGAACGAGCCTGCCCGCACGTGGTACCTGGCGATGAAGCCGGTCGCCAACGACTTCGGCCCGGTGACGCTGCCCCCCACCGACCGCCGTTATGTCAACGGTGCTCCGACCATTCCGCTGCCCAGCGTGACCAACCTGAATTTGGACGCGGCGCGTAAACGCCTGCAGGACGCCGGTTTCCAGGTCGCCGACCGACCCACACCGATCAACAGCTATGCCTCGAAGGGATCCGTGGTCGGTACCACCCCGAAAGATAAAGCCGTCCGCGGCTGGCTCGTCACGATCAACACGAGCAACGGGATCGCCCCGGCGCCGGTGTACCAGTACCAACCGAGGCAGGACAGGCCACCGGCACCGCCACCCCCACCGGAGGCGCCACCGCCGCCGCCCCCCGATGTCATCGTCATCAACATCCCTGGGCTGCCGCCGATCACGTTGCCGGGTCCGCCTCCGCCGCCTCCGCCGCCTCCACTTCCCCCGCCGGGCCCGCTTCCCCCGCCGGAACCGCTTCCTCCGCCGGAACCGCTTCCTCCGCCGGTCGCCGAACCACCGCCGCCCGGTGCACCGCCGCCTTAGTCCGAAGTTACGGCGGGTTCGGATCAGAGATTAGTGCTCTGAGCTGTCATGATGGGCGCTGAACCGTGCCGGTTATGTAGTCACGAATGAAGGCGTGTTGTGCGTCTCTTTCAAGCACAATCAGGCTATGATTCTTGGTATGTCGCGCGGCACTCAGAAGGCGCATGTAGTCAGGATTAGGAAGACTCATGTGGATAAGTGCGGCAATGAGCGGGTGTATGAATCGGTGCTGCTGCGCCGCACCTACCGCGACGGGCCCAAGGTCCGCAACGAGACCGTGGCCAACCTGTCGATGCTGCCTGAGGCAGCCATCGCTGCGTTGGAGGCGACGCTGAAGGGCCAGACGCTGATCCCGGCCGGCAGTGAGTTCAGCAAGTCCCGGTCACTGCCGCACGGGGACGTGGCGGCGGTAGTCGCGATGGCGCGCAAGCTCGGGCTGCCGGGATTGCTCGGCCCGCCGTGTCGAGCCCGGGATCTGGTACTCGCGCTGACCGTCTCGCGAGTGGTGCGGCCGAAGTCGAAGCTGTCCACTCTGGCGTGGTGGCCCAACACCACCCTCGGGCCCGATCTGGGGGTTGCCGACGCCTCTACCGATGAGATTTACGCCGCCATGGACTGGCTGGTCGGCCGGCAGGACAAGATCGAAAAGAAGCTCGCCGACAAACACCTTGCCCCGGAAGCCAATCCGTCGCGGATGGCGTTGTTCGACCTGACCTCCTCGTGGATGACCGGCCGATGCTGCGGGCTGGCTGCACGTGGCTACTCCCGCGACGGCAAGAAGGGTTGCGAGCAGATCGAATACGGGGTGCTCTGCGACCCGGCTGGCCGCCCGGTTGCGGTGCGCGTGTTTACCGGCAACACCGCCGACCCGGAATCGTTCACCGAGATCGTCAAGGTCGTCAAGGATAAGCTCGGCATCGACAAACTCGTGCTGGTCGGTGATCGCGGCATGATCACCACCGCCCGCATCGACGCACTGCGCAAACTCAACGACAACCCCGACACCCCCACCGATTTCGACTGGATCACCGCGCTACGCGCACCCGCGATCGCCAAACTCGCCCGCGACGACGGGCCGCTGCAGATGAGCCTGTTCGACACCCAGGACCTCGCCGAGATCGCCCACCCCGACTACCCCGACGAACGGCTGATCGCCTGCCGCAACCCCGCCCTGGCCGCCGAACGCGCCCGCAAACGCCAAGACCTGCTGGCCGCGACCGAAAAACAGCTCGCCGCGATCAAGAAACGGGTAGCCGCCGGCACCCTGGCCGGAGCCGACGACATCGGCGAGGCCTACGGCAAGGCCATCGCAAAATACAAGATGGGCAAGCACTTCCGACGCGAGATCACCAACACCCACTTCGATTTCGAGCGCGACCAGGCCCGTATCGCCGCCGAAGCCGCCCTCGACGGCATCTACGTGCTGCGCACCAACGTCGACGCCGAGATACTCGACCCCGCCGCCGTGGTGGCCGGCTACAAGAACCTCGCCAACATCGAACGCGACTTCCGCATCATCAAATCCGACGACCTGGACCTGCGCCCCATCCACCACCGCCTCGACGACCGCGTCAAAGCCCACGTGCTGATCTGCATGCTCGCCTGCTACCTGGTCTGGCACCTGCGCAAAGCCTGGGCGCCACTGACATTCACCGACCAAACGCCCCCGACGCGGGACAACCCCGTCGCGCCCGCGCAGCGTTCCGCAGCCGCGCAGACAAAAGCCTCCACCAAACACGACGCGGCCGGCAATCCGGTGCGCAGCTTCCGCGACCTGCTCGACCACCTGGCCACCCTCACCCGCGACCGGATCCGCTACCACCACACCGACATCGAAATCGACAAACTCACCGACCCCACCCCCACCCAACGTCGCGCCTTCGACCTCATCGACAGCCCGATCCCACTCACCATCGCCGCGTAGCCAGAACAACCACACACCCAAACCAACAAATCCCCACCTCAACCAGGGGATTGTGCTATCTCAACAGTCGCAACTTCGGCTTAGTCCGAGCTGGGAATCGGCCACTCCCACATCAGCTCGAGCCAGGAAACTCGCAGAACCGTGGCGGGTTTCGGAGCACGCACGACGACCCTCGCGCGGACACGTGCGCCGGGTGTGACGGGTTTACTGATCGGCGCTGCGCCCTCGCCGCATTCGGGGTAGTCGGTGAGGCCGTGCACCGAACCGCAGTCCGGTCCGTCAACACTCCAGCTTTCCAGTAGCAATGCGTCTGCGGAGTCTTGGAATTCGAAGGTCTCGTCGCTCGAGAACGCTTCTATCTGGAACCGAAGGAATTGTTGATCGGGTCCGGGCATTCACCGAAACGATGAGCGCGCCCGAAGGGATTCGAACCCCCAACCTTCTGATCCGTAGTCAGATGCTCTATCCGTTGAGCTACGGGCGCCTGTCTGTTCAGTTGTGTGGCGGAGGCGAGAGGATTTGAACCTCCGGTCGCCTTTGAGGGCGACAACTCATTAGCAGTGAGCCCCATTCGGCCGCTCTGGCACGCCTCCCGACGTTTACCGCCGATCCGACAGCGTACACATCCGCAACGGCACCAGGCAAAGCGCAGTTCGGCCACCAATAGACTGGTCGGGTGACTGCCCGTCTGCGCCCTGAACTGGCCGATCTGCCGGCCTACACGCCGGGCAGGACGGTGCCGGGCGCGATCAAGATCGCAAGCAACGAGACGGTGCACGGACCGCTGCCGAGCGTGCGGGCGGCCATCGCCAAGGCCACCGACACCGTCAACAGATACCCGGACAACGGCTATGTCGAACTGAAGGAGCGGCTGGCCAAACACGTCCACTTCGCCCCCGAGCACATCGCGGTCGGCTGCGGGTCGGTGAGTCTGTGCCAGCAGCTCATCCAGATCACCTCGACCGTCGGCGACGAGGTCATCTACGGCTGGCGCAGCTTCGAGATCTATCCGTTGCAGGTCCGCACGGCGGGCGCCACCCCCGTGCAGGTGCCGTTGACCGACCACACCTACGACCTCGACGCGATGCTGGACGCGGTCACCGACCGCACCCGGCTGATCTTCGTCTGCAACCCGAACAATCCGACGAGCACCGTCGTCGACCCCGACGCATTGGTCCGCTTCATCGAGGCGGTGCCGTCCGACATCCTGATCGCACTCGACGAGGCCTACGTCGAGTACATCCGCGACGGCATGCTGCCCGACAGTTTCGGGCTGGTCCGCGCACACAGCAATGTCGTTGTGCTGCGGACGTTTTCGAAGGCCTACGGCCTGGCGGGCCTGCGCGTCGGCTACGCCGTCGGCGATCCCGACATCATCACCGCGCTCGGCAAGGTGTACGTGCCGTTCAGCGCGACGAGCATTTCGCAGGCGGCGGCGATCGCATCGCTAGATGCCGCCGACGAGTTGCTGGCCCGCACCGACGCCGTGGTCGCCGAACGGGCCAGGGTGACCGCGGCGCTGCGCGAGGCCGGCTACACCGTGCCGCCGTCGCAGGCCAACTTCGTCTGGCTGCCCTTGCCGGGGCGCGCCCAGCAGTTCGCGAATGACTCGGCCAACAGTCGCATCATCGTCCGGCCCTACGGCGACGACGGTGTGCGCGTCACCGTCGCCGCCCCGCACGAGAACGACGCCTTCCTGGAATTCGCGTACCGCTGGATTGCAAAGTGATGACCGAGGCCCGCAAGAAGTTCAACGAGCTCAAGGAGCGTGTTGACGTCACCGATGCCGAACTCGACGAGTTCTGGGCCACGCTGGCTCCCGCGTCCATCGATTTCATGGTCGGCGAGTGGGCGGGCGGCGGGTTCGACACGGGACACCCGGTGAACGGCGTCCTTGCCAAGGCCCGCTGGTTCGGAAAGACCATCAAATCCCCGACCGACGTAGCGCCGATCGTATGCCTCGACGACGACGGCAACAGGTTCGACAACGTCGAGCTCGCCAAGGGCGCGGCGAGCATCTGGATGGAGGAGTTCCGCGGCGAGGTGACGGCGACGATGGTCTACGACGGACAGCCGATCCACGACCACTTCAAGAGGATCGACGACGACGCCGTCATGGGCATCATGAACGGCAATGCCGGCGTGGTCGACGGACGCTACGGCTACTTCTATCTCGAACGGGCCTAGCCGATCGGATCACGGCCGGTGAACGCGACCAGCCGGTCCAGCGAGCTCGCGTCGTCAGGCACCTGCACTGGATCGTCGAAGCCGACGGTGGTGCGTCCCTCCGGCGTGATGATGTCCTGCGCCAACCCCATCACGTAGTCGGATAGCGAGGCCGGTGCATTAACCTCGCGTCCCATCGCCGTCGCGTAATCCCAAGCGTGGATCAGGAATTCGATCGACAGCACGCCCGCCATGACCCGCGCCGGGGCTTCGTTGTGGCCAAAGCTCACCGTGCCGTCGAGGCCGCGGCGATGCCAGGCGTCCAGCGCAGGCCGGGCCGCGGTGACCACTTGACGCTCCACCGAGTCGGTCTGGTCACGCTCGGGCAGCTCCGCGCCTGCGGCACCCCCGATGACGGTGATGGAGTTCATCAGGTGATCGGTCAGTTTGGCGATGTCGAATTCTCGGCACGGAGTCTGCCTGGACCAGTCGTCGTTGGCGATCGGATGCAGCACGTTCTGCAGCACGGCCAGGCTGGCTTCGGCGCAGTCGAGCTCGTCGGTCGGCGGTGAACCCGGACCGGAGGGCAAATCGGAAGGCATGAGCCCACGCTACGTCGCGTGTGCGCCTATCGTTGCGCAGATGAGAACCCATCTGCGGGTCACGGCGGCAGCACTGATTTTCGTCGGCCTGGCCACCGGTTGCGCGCGCACCACACCGGGCACCGTCGCGATGACAACCGAGCCGGGACCGCCGATCGCCGCGCCTTCGCTGCCGTCGGCGGAGGAACCCGGCTTTCCGGGTATCCCGGGACTGCCGGGGCTACCGAACATCCCTGGGCTCCCCCAGATACCGGGCTTTCCGATGCCGGGCAACACCGATGTCCCGAAGGTCCCCGCGCCGGCGAACGCGTTGACCATGAAGTGCAGCGAGTACACCGACCTGGACGAGGCCACCCAGCTCGCGGTCATTCGCGCGATCCTGGCCGAGCAGAAGAACGAGGGCCAAGAGGCCGAGATGGTCGCGATGATCATGGCGACCACCATGTGCGGTTTTCTGCCCAGTGCCGTGGTGAAAGAGGTGGTGCTCGGCGGGTCGCCGCCGTGAGTGGCTAACCTCTGCGTCATGGGTGATGCATACGAATCCGTGACGGTGGACATCGACGGCCACGTCGCGCAGGTGACGCTGGTCGGTCCCGGTAAGGGCAATGCGATGGGGCCGGCGTTCTGGGCTGAGATGCCCGAGGTGTTCGCCAAGCTCGACGCCGACCGCGACGTCCGCGCGATCGTGCTCACCGGCTCGGGAAAGAACTTCAGCTACGGGCTCGACCTGCCCGCGATGGGCGGGTCGCTGTCGGGCGTGATGGCCGATGGCGCCACCGCAAGGCCGCGGTCGGACTTCCACGCCACCGTGCTGCGGATGCAGGGCGCGATCAACGCCGTCGCCGACTGCCGCACCCCGACCATCGCATCGGTGCACGGCTGGTGCGTCGGCGGCGGGGTGGACCTGATCTCGGCCGTCGACATCCGCTACGCCAGCGCGGACGCCAAGTTCTCGGTGCGCGAGGTGAAGCTGGCCATCGTGGCCGATGTCGGCAGCCTGGCCCGGCTGCCGCTGATCCTGAACGACGGCCATCTGCGCGAACTGGCGCTGACGGGCAAGGACATCGATGCCGTGCGGGCCGAGAAGATCGGGCTCGTCAACGACGTCTACGACGATGCCGAGGCGTCGCTGGCCGCGGCGCATGCGACCGCCGCCGAGATCGCCGCCAACCCGCCGCTGGTCGTCAACGGCATCAAGGACGTCCTCGACCAGCAGCGCATCGCCAGGGTCTCGGAGAGCCTGCGCTATGTGGCGGCCTGGAACGCGGCCTTCCTCCCGTCGAAGGACCTGACCGAAGGACTCAAGGCGACGTTCGAGAAGCGGGCGCCGAACTTCACCGGGGAATAGCCCTGTCTGCAATGACGCTGGCGCGCAACGCAATCGCCAGTATCACCGTGGTGACCACCAAACCCCCGGCCTCGAGCCAGCCGATCCAGTCACCCGCGCCGTGGTGGGGGTCGATGATGTGGCTGAGCGAATGCAGAGCCCAGTGCAGGGTGGCGAACGCCAATGCGGGCACCCGCCACGACGGCCACCGCACCGCGGCCAGCAGCATCAGGCCCTGGGGTATCTCGAACGTCGCGTTGTCGAAGATGTAGTGGTCGTTGCGGACACCGAATGTCCCCAGCGTGTCGAAGAACGTTCCGGGCGCGAACATCATGAACAGCCCTACGGCCAGCGCGTAGAGCCCGAACACGATCAGGGTCACCTCGACGAACCCGGCTCTTGTGTGGCTAGGTGTCGTTGTCATACGTTCAAGCTAATGGCAACGGTGGACGTCGAGGTCCACACCACGATCGACCGGCCCCGGACGGAGGTCGCCGAGTACTGCTGCGACCCTGACAACGTCACGGCGTGGTACGCCAACATCAAGGCGGTGCAGTGGGAGACCGCCAGGCCGGTGACGCTTGGCTCCCGGTTCCGGTTCACCAGCGGATTTCTGGGCCGGACGTTGGAGTACACCTACGAAGTGGTCGAACTGGTCCCCGGCGAGCGGTTCGTGATGCGTTCCGACCGCGGCCCGTTTCCGATGGAAACCACCTATATCTGGCAGGACACGCCGAACGGCGCCACCTGGATGTCGCTGCGCAACCGCGGAGAGCCGACGGCCTTTGCAGGGCTTGCGGCGCCGATCTTGGCGACTGCGATCAGGCGCGCAACAACAAAGGACCTCGCCCGACTCCGGTCGATTCTCGAAAGGGACACCGGCTTGTTAGGCTCCGACGGGGACTGTGGGGAGCATTGAAGACCCCACGACCAAGCCTTTTCTCGTAGTAGGAGCAGCATGACCGAGCGCGGGCCGGCCCTGCCGGGCCAGGTCAGCACCGATGTGCTGAAGCATGCGCTTACCGAGCACGCCGCACCCGACCGGCTGGTGGTGGCCCGTGGGTTGTTCGCGGGACCGAGCGCCCACGTGTCCGACGACCTGTATGCCCGCGTCGTCACCGGCACGGCCCACCGCGAACGCAACGCCCTGCATCTCGAGCAGGGCGCGACCGTCGACACGAACACCTACTTCGGAAGACTGCCCGCGAGCTACTTCCAGAGGTGGACCACCGTCGACGAGGTTCAGCTCAAGCTGGTGTTCGAGACGTCCAGCCAGGCGCGATTGCTCCTGCGCGGGTCGGATGCGCACGGTGACGAAAGGACGATAAAGAGCGTAGAGGTCGACGGCACCGGCACGGCCGTGATGTCGGCCAGGCTCAACGAGTTCGTCGACGGTGGCGCGCTGTGGATGGAATGCACCGCGGTCGGCGGACCGCTCAAGATCACCGACCTCGAGTGGACGGCGCCCGCGCCTCCGACGATCCGTCCGACGGCGATCGCCATCTGCACCTTCAACAGGGCCGACGAATGCGCGACCACCATCGCGGCCGTCGCGGGCGACAAGGTGGTGCTGGCAGGCATTGACGCCCTGTATGTCGTCGACCAGGGCACCGACGCCGTGTCGACCCGGCCACTGTTCAACGAGGTCGCAGCACAGCTGGGCGACAAGCTGGTGTACCTGCGGCAGCCGAATCTGGGTGGCGCGGGCGGCTTTTCGCGAGGTCTCTACGAGGTGTCGAGCATCGCCGATCACGCCAACGTGATCCTGATGGATGACGACATCCTCTGCGAACCCGAAACCGTGCTGCGGCTCAACGCGTTCGCGAACCTGACCCCCACACCCACGATCGTCGGCGCGCAGATGCTGCTGCTGAAGAACCCACGCCAACTGCTCACCGGCGCGGAACAGACTCAGATGACGACGCTGCGGTGCGGCCGGTGGGTTCCCAACGCCCTGCACCACTCGGACATGGTCAAGAATCGCCAGGAGAAGCGCGTCGACGCCGAGTACAACGCGTGGTGGTCGTGCCTGGTCCCGTCGGAGGTGATCAGCGCCATCGGCCTGCCGATCCCGCTGTTCTTCCAGTGGGACGACATCGAATACGGCCTGCGCGCACGCGAAACGGGCTTTCCCACCGTGACCCTGGCCAACGCCGGTGTGTGGCACGCCGACTTCCATTGGAAGGACCGTGACGACTTCACCCGGTACTTCTCGATACGCAATCCGCTGATCACTTATGCGCTGCACGACAACATCGATACGCGCGCCGTCAGCCGATGGCTGACCCGCGAGATCACCGAATGCCTGGTGTCGATGCAATACGGATTGGCCTACACGATCATCCGCGGCATCGAGGACTTCTTGGCAGGCCCTGCGATCCTTCAGGACGGCGGAGCGGCTGCGCTGGCCGCGATCCGTGCCGAGCGATCGGAGTTCGGAGAAACCATCCTGCATCCGGCGGCGCGCACGAGTGAGTTGACCGGAGTGCTACCGGCCATCACGCCGGTCGGTTTCGAGCCGCGTAAGGACAGGATCAATCTGGTGCTGGCCAAGCGGCTGGTGTACCAGTGGCTTGGTCGGGTGATCCCCGGGCCGGTCGCCATCCCCGCCGAGGACAACAGGTGGTGGCACGTCTCCCTGTTCGGCCACGCGGTCGTCACCGACGCGTCCCAGGCGGGCGTACGAATCCGCCGGCGCGACAAGCAGAAGCTGAAGGACCTGTCCAAGCGGGCACGCAAAGCGCTTCGCCGATTCCGCGTCGAGGCACCGTCGCTTCAGGCGCAGTACCGGGAGGCCCTTCCCCAACTGACGAGCCGGGAGAACTGGGCGCGCCTGTACGCCAGCGGCGACTGATCAGTGCAACCGCACGGCGACCTGTTCGTTGTTGCCGGTGTAGGCCAGATACTCGAAGGTGCGGCCGGTTCGCGCCAGGAACTCGTTCCACGCCCGGAACTCGTGCTGCTGCCAGCCCGGGAAGTTGAAGAACTCGTCGAACACCAGCACCGCATCGGGGGCCAGACGCTCACCGGTCAGGTCCAATACCGTCTTGGCCGACGAGTACAGGTCGCAGTCGACATGCATGAATGCGATCTGTTCCTCGTTGCGGGTGAGGAAGCCGGGCAGCTCGTCCTCGAACAGCCCGACGACCAGCTGGGCGCCGGGAACCTCGGGAACCTCCCGCTGCGCGAACTCGCCGGCCTCGAATCCGGTCCGCCACGCTTCCGGCAGGCCGGTGAAGGTGTCGAAGCCGACCACCGTCCGGTCCCCTGCAACGGCGTCGGCGATGATCTTGAGCGTGGTCCCGGTTGCCACCCCGAACTCCAGCGCCAGACCGGGGCCCTTGATCTCGCCGAGTGCGTAGCGCAGCGTGTCATGCGGATTCCAGAACACCGGTGCGTTGGGTAGGTTTTCGAGAACAAAGGCCGCGCTCTGCTCGGCGGCGTTGGCGTCACGCCAGTACCAGAGATCGCGGCGGGCGTGGCCTTCCACCAGATTCGTGCGGTGATAGAGGCGGTCGCTCTGCTCATTGAGCCGGTCGCCGAGCCGGTCGAGCGCGGTCATGTTTTCCGAGTGCAGGTCGGCCAGCTGTTGCTGCAGTCGGGCGGACTCGGTCTCGACGACCTCGGCAACCGCGCGTTGCAGTTTGTTTCTCGCGGCCCGCTTAAGCCGGTCGAGCATCCAACAGTCCTCTCCGCGCCGGCTCTTTCGCCGGTTCTGCACAGCGGTGGCGGAGGGATTTGAACCCCCGGACGGTTTTAGCCGTCTCTCGCTTTCAAGGCGAGTGCGTTAGGCCGCTCTGCCACGCCACCGCCGACAAGCGTACGGGAGGCCGATGTGGGGGCACCTCCCGCTTGCGGGGGACGCTTGCGCGAAGAGCAGCGCGGTTAGACGCGGCCGACCTTCGCGGCCGACGTGGCACCTTTGAGTGCCACGCTGATCCGGCGGCAGTTCTCTCCCATCGCAGCGATCTGAGCCCGGGACAGCTTGCCGAGAAAATGGTCGCGAACGCCCTGCCCGTAAGTGACCATCGCCTCGCGCACCAGCAACCTGCCGTCATCGGTGATGGTGGCCAGCACGCCACGCCCATCGTCGGGGCTGGCGCCGCGCCGCACCAGGCCCTGCACCTCCAATCGGCGAATCTGCCGGGTGACCCGGCTCGGCAGCGACATCAGACCGTCGGCCAAATCGCCCATGCGCGCCGAACCGGTCGGGGACTTGTCCAGGATGTCCAGAAGGCGCACATCGTTCAGGGTCAGATTATGCGCTTCACTCAGCGACCGATTCAGGGTCGCGTACAACCGCAACGCCGAGTCGAGGAAGTTTTGCCACGACCTCTGTTCGGCGATGTTCAACCCGGGCATATCACCAGCGGTACGCCCGGCAATTATCCCCTCCATCCTCGGTATGGTAAAGGACAAGCGCATTGCTAGGGGCTGGATTCCCCAGGTAGTAGGGTTTTTTGGATGCACGCAGTTGTCGTCGAGTCCCCCGACCGTCTGACCTGGGAAGAAGTCGCCGATGCGACACCCGGAGCGGCTGAAGTGTTGATCAGGGTGAACGCAGCGGGGGTCAATCGCGCCGATTTGCTGCAGGCCGCGGGCAAGTATCCGCCCCCCGCGGGAGCAAGCGAGATCATGGGTCTGGAGGTCGCCGGGACCGTCGCCGAGGTGGGCGAAGGGGTCCACCGATGGAAGGTCGGGCAAGCCGTCTGCGCTTTGCTCGCGGGCGGCGGCTACGCGGAGTTCGTCGCGGTGCCCGAGGGTCAGGTCATGCCTGTACCGGAGAACGTCGAGCTCCACCACGCGGCCTCGCTGCCCGAGGTGGCCTGCACGGTGTGGTCCAACTTGATGATGACGGCAAACCTGTCGGCCGGCCAGGTGGTGCTTATCCACGGCGGTGCCAGCGGGATCGGCACGCACGCCATCCAGGTGGCGCGTGCGCTGGACAGCCGTGTCGCGATCACCGCAGGCTCAGCACCAAAACTCGACCTGTGCAAAGAACTCGGCGCGGAGATCGTCATCAATCACCGTGACGAAGACTTCGTCGAGCGGGTGCGCGACGAGACCGACGGTGCCGGTGCCGACGTGATCCTCGACATCATCGGCGCCGCCTATCTCGACCGCAACGTCGACGCGCTCGCC
Source organism: uncultured Actinomycetota bacterium (assembly GCA_963801575.1). GTDB lineage: Bacteria > Actinomycetota > Actinomycetes > Mycobacteriales > Mycobacteriaceae > Mycobacterium. The sequence continues at coordinate 115,291 of CAWDFT010000017.1, read as the reverse complement.
AAGGATGGCCGGGTGATCGTCATCGGCATGCAGGGCGGAGTCAAGGGCGAGCTGAACCTGGGCAAGCTGATCGCCAAGCGTGCCGGTGTCATCGGCACCGCGCTGCGGGCGCGGCCCGTGGACGGCCCTCAAGCAAGAGTGGAATCGTCACCGAGGTCGTCGACAACGTCTGGCCGATGATCGCCGACGGCCGGGTACGTCCGATCATCGGTGCGGAGTTCCCGATTCAGCAGGCCGCCGCGGCACACGAGCTGCTGAACTCCGGTGAGGTGGCCGGGAAAGTGCTTCTGCGCGTGGCGGATTAGTATTAGTCAGCCCAGCGAGGCCAGCGCGCGAACCAGCTGGTCGATCTCCGCGGTCGTCGTGTAATGCGCGAGTCCGACCGTGACCGCTCCGCCGATGTCGTTGACCCCGATCACGTCGAGGACCCGCGAGCTTGCATTGGCGATCGCCAGCACACCATTGTCGGCGAACCGCTGCACCACCTGTTCGGCAGGCACGTCTCTGACCACGAAGCTCAGCACGGGGATGGAAACCTCGGGCCTGCCGATGACCATGACGAGCGGCAGCGACCGCAGCGATGCCAACAGATAGTCGAACAGCCTCGTCCATGTACGAAGCCGCAGACTGCATCGAGACCGCGAGCCTTTCCCGACGCGTCCCCGTTGCCGACTCGTCGAGCGACGCGAGGTATTCGATACTTGCCACCAGACCGGCCAGCAGGCCGTACTGATGCGACCCGACCTCGAGCCGCGCCGGCTCCGTGGCGTACGGGTTCAATGACACTGAACTGAACGTGTCGATGAGCGCGGGGTCGCGAAAGACCAGCGCACCGATCGGTGGTCCGCCCCAGCCGAGCGCGTTCACCGCGACCACGTCCGCGTCGATCTCCTCGATGTCGATCAGCCGGTACGGCGCCGCAGCCGAATGATCGACGACCACCAGTCCGCCGTCCTCATGCATCAGCTTCGTCGCGGCGCGCAGATCGGTGACGGTGCCCAAGGTCGACGAGGCAGAGGTGATTGCGACCAGACGAGTGGACTTGCGTGATCAGGTCCTCCCACTGCCAGTTCGGCAGTTCACCGGTCTCGATGTCGACTTCGCCCCATTTCACCTTGGCGCCATAGCGATTCGCTGCGCGCAGCCACGGTGCGATGTTTGCCTCGTCGTCAAGTCGGGTGACGACCATTTCATAGCCGAGACCGACCCGGCCGACGAGGCGTCGGCGAACGACTTGAGCAATACGGCGCGGTCGGCTCCGAGAATCACACCGCTCGGGTCGGCATTGACCAGGTCGGCCACCGCATGGCGGGCCGCGTCCAGCACGGCGGCGCTGCGCTGCGCCGAAGGATGCGGGCCCGCCGTGGTGGTCATCGAACCGCGGAACGCCGTCGAGACGGTGGTGGCGACGGAGTCCGGCAGCAACATGCCGTTCTGGGCATCGAAATGCACCCACCCATCGCCCAGAGACGGATGCAATCCGCGCACCCGGGCGACGTCGTATGCCATGCCAGCCACCTTAGAGAGTCTGTGAAGTCCACAAACCGACAGCATTTGTGGGTTGCCCACTCCATGTGGGCAGTGCCGGAGCGGACCACCTGGCCAGCCATACTAGTCGAGTGAGCTTGGCCCTCGGAGTGCTACTGGCGCTGTCGTTGCTGGTGATACCCGGAGCGATAGTGGCACGCGCGGCCCGATTGTCTTGGCCGACAGCGGTAGCCGTCGGGCCCGCACTGACCTACGGCGTTGTGGCACTGGCCATCGTGCCGTTCGGCGTGATCGGCATTCCGTGGAATCCGTGGACCGCTTTTGTTGCTCTGGCCATCGTGACCGTGGCCGCAGCCTGTTTGCCGATGGCGCTCGAGCCGCTTCTGCGACTCCGACGCGCAGGCGGGGGCGGTGTCCCGCGGTCCCGCGCTCATCGTGGCCGCCGGCGTGCTGCTCGGCGCGGCACTGATCGCGCTGGCGGCGGTGAAGGGGTTGCCGAACTGGCAGTCGATACCCAGCACATGGGACGCCGTCTGGCACGCCAATACGATCCGATTCATTCTCGACACCGGGCAGGCGTCGCCGACACACATGGGCGAGCTGCGCAACGTCGAGACCCATGACGCCCTTTACTACCCCTCGACATTTCACGCACTCGCCGCGGTGTTCAGTGCGCTGACCGGGTCGGCACCGACCACCGCCTACACCCTCAGCTCGCTCGCGGCGGCGGTCTGGCTGTTCCCGGTGAGCGCGGCGGCCCTGACCTGGCGGCTGCTGCGGGACCGGGCCGACCAATGGCGCACCGCCGGGGCGGCCGCGACCGCCGCCGCGCTGTCGGCGTCGTTCACCGCCATTCCCTATGTCGAGTTCGACACCGCTTCGATGCCCAACCTCGCCGCCTACGGCGTCGCCGTACCGACGATGGTGTTGGTGGTTTCGGCGCTGCGCCACCGCGACCGCATCCCGCTGGCGGTGCTCGCACTGCTCGGCGTGTTCTCGGTTCACCTCACCGGCGGTGTGGTGACCGTTCTGTTCGTCGTGGCGTGGTGGCTGGTGGACGGGCTGTGGCATCCGGTTCGGGGCAGGCTGTCGCGACCTCATCGCCCTGGTGGTCATCGCGGTGCCCACCGTCTGCCTGCTGCTGCCGCAGTTCGTCGGCGTACTGCAGCAGGCCGAGATCATCGTCGGGCACGAGTTCGTCACGAACGAGGGCAAGAAGCGCGGACTGATCGACGCGCTCGTCCAGCACACCCGTCACCTGAACGACTTCCCGATCCAGTGGGCGCTGGTCGTGCTGGCCGCGGTCGGCGCGATGATCCTGTTCGTCAAGGAAGGTCTGGTGGCCGCTGGCGGTGTGGATGTTGCTCGTGGTGTCCATCGTGCATTCGTCGGCACCGTTCGGTGGCCCCCTCGGCGAGCTGACCGCCGTGTTCAGCGACCTCTTCTACAGTGACCCCCGCCGGCTGTCTGCCGTGGTGGCGATGCTGATGGCGCCGGCAGCGGGCATTGCGGTCTTCACCCTGGTGAGCGCGGCTGTGCAGGACGTACGCAGGCTGACGGGCGGAGACCGCGCAACCCGCCCTGCGGTCTGGTTCGGCGTGACCGCCGCTGCGCTGGTCACCGTTAGCGTGGTCACCGCGTGGCACTACTTCCCGCGGCACCGCTACCTGTTCGGTGAGAAATACGACTCGGTGATCATCGACAAGCAGGACTTGGAGGCGTTCGCGTACCTCGCCAAGCTGCCCGGTGCGCGTGACACGATCATCGGCGACGCGAACACCGACGGCACGGCGTGGATGTACGCGGTAGCCGGGCTGCACCCGCTGTGGACCCACTACGACTACCCCGTCCAGCAGGGACCCGGATACCACCGCTTCATCTTCTGGGCCTACGCCGACGACGCCGACACCGATCCACGCGTCGCCGAGGCGGTGAAGGCGCTCAATATCCGCTATGTGCTTACCAGCACACCGGTGGTGCTGAAGTTCGCCATGCCCGACGGGCTAGTGTCGCTAGATAAGTCACGGTCGTGGAGGGAGATCTACGACAACGGCGAAGCCCGGATCTATGAATGGCGCGGCACGTAGAGGAAATGCAGGACGAATGACTACCAACACCGACGACGACAACATCGAGATCATTGGCGGCGATGAGCCGATGCCAGTGCCCTCCGACGAGGACGCCGACGGCAAGTCGCTGACCGATCTGGTCGAACAGCCGGCCAAGGTGATGCGCATCGGCACGATGATCAAGCAGCTGCTGGAGGAGGTGCGCGCCGCGCCGCTCGATGACGCCAGCCGCAACCGGCTGCGTGAGATCCACAAGACGAGCATCCGCGAGCTGGAGGACGGGCTTGCGCCCGAGCTGCGCGAGGAACTGGAGCGACTGACCCTGCCCTTCACCGACGAAGCCATCCCGTCCGACGCCGAACTGCGGATCGCGCAGGCGCAATTGGTGGGCTGGCTGGAGGGCCTGTTCCACGGCATCCAGACCGCGCTGTTCGCACAGCAGATGGCGGCGCGTCATCAGCTGGAGCAGATGCGCCAGGGTGCGCTGCCACCGGGCATGAGCGCTCCCGGACAGCACGCCGGACCGTCGTCGTCCGGGACCGGGCAGTACCTGTAACTCAGGCAAACATGCCCGACTCTTCTGTCCCGCACATCGAGACGCGCAACGCGTGGGTGGAGTTCCCCATCTTCGACGCCAAGGCGCGCTCGCTGAAGAAGACTTTCCTCGGCAAGGCAGGCGGCACGATCGGACGGAACGCGTCCAATGTCGTCGTCATCGAGGCACTGCGGGACGTCACCATGTCGCTGGAGATGGGCGACCGGGTGGGCCTGGTCGGGCACAACGGCGCCGGGAAATCGACTCTGCTGCGGCTGCTTTCGGGAATCTACGAGCCCACCCGCGGCGTCGCGTCGGTGACGGGCCGGGTGGCGCCCGTGTTCGACCTCGGCGTCGGCATGGACCCCGAGATATCGGGCTTCGAGAACATCATCATCCGGGGGCTGTTCCTGGGCCAGACCCGCAAGCAGATGCTGGCCAAGGTCGACGAGATCGCCGAGTTCACCGAACTCGGCAACTACCTGTCGATGCCGCTTCGCACGTACTCCACCGGCATGCGGGTGCGGCTGGCGATGGGTGTGGTCACCAGCATCGACCCCGAGATCCTGCTGCTCGACGAGGGCATCGGCGCCGTTGACGCCGACTTCCTGAAGAAGGCGCAGGCCCGGCTGCAGGGCCTGGTCGAGCGCTCCGGGATTCTCGTCTTCGCCAGCCACTCCAACGAGTTCCTGGCGCGGCTGTGCAGGACCGCGATGTGGATCGACCACGGCACCATCAAGATGACCGGCGGCATCGAGGAGGTCGTGCGGGCCTACGAGGGCGAGGACGCAGCGCGCCATGTGCGCGAGGTTCTCGAAGAGGACGCGCGGGAGACCACGTGACTGAGTCCGTTTTCGCCGTCCTGGTGACCCATCGGCGTCCCGACGAACTGACCAAGTCGCTGGACGCGCTGACCACCCAGAGCCGCGCCCTCGACCACATCGTCGTCGTCGACAACGATGACGACGAACGGGTGCGCGAGCTGGTGGCAGGCCAGCCCATCCCCACCACCTATCTCGGGTCACGCCGAAACCTCGGCGGTGCAGGCGGTTTCGCGCTCGGGATGCTGCACGCGCTGGCGCTCGGCGCCGACTGGATCTGGCTCGCCGACGATGACGGCCGCCCGCAGGACCGAAACGTGCTGGCGACCCTGCTGGCGTGCGCCGAAAAGCACGGGCTGGCCGAGGTGTCGCCGATGGTGTGCAATCTCGACGAGCCGGACCGGCTGGCGTTTCCACTGCGCCGCGGGCTGGTGTGGCGTCGCCTGGTGAGTGAGCTGCGAACCGAGGGCGCCGGCCAAAGCCTGCTGCCGGGCATCGCGTCGCTGTTCAACGGGGCGCTGTTCCGTGCGGCCACCGTCGAGGCGGTCGGTGTGCCCGATCTGCGGCTGTTCGTCCGAGGCGACGAAGTGGAATTGCATCGTCGCCTGGTGCGCTCGGGTCTGCCGTTCGGAACCTGTTTGGACGCAATCTATTTGCACCCCTGCGGGACGGACGAGTTCAAACCGATCCTCGGTGGCCGGATGCACACCCAGTACCCCGACGACCCGACCAAGCGCCACTTCACCTATCGCAACCGCGGCTACCTGTTGTCGCAACCGGGGCTGCGCAAGCTGTTGCCACAGGAGTGGCTGCGGTTCGGCTGGTACTTCCTGGTGTCCCGCCGAGACCCCCGCGGCCTGGCCGAATGGATCCGGCTGCGCAGAGCGGGTCGCCGGGAGAGGTTCGAGCGCCCATGACGTTCACCGACGCCGCCGCCCAGTCCAGGACCATGTCGCGCGCCTGGCGGGACTTGGTCGACGGGTTCGGGCGCCGCGAACTCTGGCTGCAGCTCGGCTGGCAGGACATCAAACAGCGCTACCGCCGATCGGTGCTCGGACCGTTCTGGATCACCATCGCGACGGGCGCCACCGCGGTCGCCATGGGGCTGCTGTACTCGACGCTGTTCAAGTTGCCGCTCTCCGAACACCTGCCGTACATCACGCTCGGGCTGATCGTCTGGAACCTCATCAACGCGGCCATTCTCGAAGGCGCCGAGGTGTTCATCGCCAACGAGGGTCTGATCAAGCAGCTGCCGACGCCGCTGTCGGTGCACGTCTATCGGCTGGTGTGGCGGCAGATGATCCTGTTCGGGCACAACATCGTCATCTTCGTGATCATCGCGATCATCTTTCCCAAGCCGTGGAAGTGGACCGATCTGACCGTCATCCCGGCGCTGGGTCTGCTGGTACTGAATTGTGTCTGGGTCGCACTGTGTTTCGGCATCCTGGCCACCAGGTACCGCGATATCAGCCCGTTGCTGTTCAGCATCGTGCAGCTGCTGTTCTTCATGACACCGATCATCTGGAACGAGTCCACGCTGGAGCAGCAGGGCGCGGGCCGATGGGCCAAGATCGTCGAGCTCAATCCGCTGCTGCACTATCTCGACATCGTGCGGGCGCCGCTGCTCGGCGCCGACCAGGAGCTGCGGCATTGGGTCGTCGTGCTGGTGCTGACCGCCCTTGGATGGGCGCTCGCGGCGGTCGCGATGAAGCAGTATCGGGCCCGCGTGCCGTATTGGGTCTGACTGTCAGGCACTTCGCAGGGCGCTCGGCCGTTGACGGGATATGAGCATCCCGCCATACGAACCCCCGCAGTCCCCGTCATCGCCCGGAGTCGGGAACACCCTGCTGTGTCCCAAGTGCGCCGGACTGATGAAGACCTACGAGCGCAACGGCATCCACTTGGAGCAGTGCGACACCTGTAAGGGCATCTTCTTGGACTTCGGTGAGCTCGAATCGCTCACTCAGATGGAGAACCGGTTCGTCCAGGCCGCGCCGCCGCCGCCACCGCCGATGCAGCAGGGCTACGGCTATGAGTACGGCCCCGGCTGGGGGCACCGCGGCAACAAGCACTACCGCAAGCAGGGGTTCGGCAGGCTCTTCTTCTCCAGCTAGCCCATCCTGGCGCACGCCGCGACGAGTAACTCGTCGTCGGGGTGATTGGCGGCGGCCTGCACAACAGCCGCCCTCGCGAACGGTTCCAGCACCGGCCATGGGTCCCCTGCAGGCAGTGCGGGTCCGCCGGCGTCCCGATACGCGTCCAGAAACACCGTCCAGTCGTCGTCGGGGATCAGTCCGGCCGCCCAGAAGCCGGCGGGCCGGGCCATGTCCCACGCCGGGTCGCCGACGCCGAGGTCGTCCACGTCGATGAGCAGCCATGCTCCGTCGGGACGCCTGCCGAGCTGGCCGAGATGCCAGTCGCCGTGCACGAGGGTTCGCGGCCGATCGGTTGAGCCGGGCCGCCAGGCCTCGGCGGGGAGTTCGGCGGCCGCGCGGCGCACGATGTCGTGGTCACGCGAGATGTCAACGGCACGCCTGAGCCGGAGCGGCCAGCCGTGCGCAGGTGTGCGGGGTGCCACCGGTTCGGAGTGCAGCCGGGCAAGCAGTCTCCCCGCCTCTGCCCATGGCACGCAGTCGGGTTGGGGCACCACCGTTTCCACCTGCGGCCAGCGGGTGCGCCACCGTGTGCCGACACGCTCGGGAACGGTGCCGAGCGGTGATAGAAGACAAATCGACTCAGCAGCGATGCGGAGCCGGGTCGCCAACGCCCTCGGGTCGGTACCCGACCGGTGCAGCTTGTGGACCACGTCGCCGTCGACGACGATCTCCGCACCGGACCGGGTTTGCACCCCTCGAGTATCAGCGCCTGGGCCGCCGCACTGGCGGCCTAACTTCCTCTGTAGACGTTTACCTGTACGCCATCGGCGTAGGTGATGCACTGCTTCGATGCCCCTTCACCGGTGCAGCACGTCTCGTTCAGAACGGCCGGGTCATACCAGTGGAATCGCACTTCCTGCGCCGAGTACTGACCGCCCTGGCTTGCACAGTTGGCCTCGATGTCCGTTTGCCCATGAGCTACAGGTGCGCTTACGAACATCGCGGTGAGCGGAATGGCGAGAGCCGCCAGCAGCCCGGCACCAAGTGCAGAAGCTTTCATTCCCCACATACCGGCCGAGTTTATGCCTTCTGGAGACGGTCGAGCTGGCAAGGTTGTCCAGCATGAGCCAGCAGCGCCGTCGGATGGGCTTGTACGAGCGAGCGCTGGAGGCCTTCGGGCGATCGGCCGTCGGGAACTGGTATCTGAAGCGGCTCGCGCCGCGCCTTGACCCGCCACTGCTGCGACTCACGGGCGGACGGGTGAGCAGCGTCTATCCCGTGCCGGTGATGCTGCTGACCACCACTGGGGCCAAGTCCGGTCAGCCGCGGACTCTGCCGCTGCTCTATGTCACCGACGGCGACCGCCTCCTCCTGATCGCGTCGAATTACGGCAAGACCTCCCACCCGGCGTGGTACCGAAATGTCGTCGCCAACCCGAAGGTGGAAGTGCTCGCGGGCAAGCACAGCGGCACCTACACCGCGGCCGAGATCACCGACCCTGCCGATCGGGAGCGCGCATGGGACCTCGCGCTCGACCAGTACGCCGGCTACGCCGATTACGAGGGCCGGGCGGGCAACCGGACGATCCCGCTCGTCCGCCTGGAGCGCACGCCCATCTGAGTTACCCACAGTCGTAATTTCATCCACAGGTAGGGCCTGAGCTGCTGGTTTGAGGTCGGCCTGTTGCCTCATGTCAAGATGCGCGCGAAGGTGGATTCGTTGCCTCATGTGAACGTGCGCGCTTGTTAACTTGTGCTTTGGCGGCGGGTCCTGCTTTGCTGGTGGTCAGGGTGAGGAGCTGGGCGGTCAGGGCTTGGAGCTGGCGCTGGGTGGCGGCGGGATTGATCAGCGAGTAGGTCCGGGTCAGCGCCACTATGCGCTCCACGGTCATGGTTGGGTGATCGATCGCGCGATGGAACGGGGTGGCGGCGGTGTCGTGTTTCTTGGACACCTTGGCGCCCTTGCGGACCTTGGATATCAGTTTCTGCTGCGGGTAGAAGTAGTTGGTCAGCTTGGACTGCAGCTGCCAGATCTCGTTGAGTAACAACAGCTCTGCGGCGGTGTCGTAGCGGTGATAGCCAACCACGGTGCGGACCACCGCCCAGTTCTTCTGCTCGACGTGACAGCCGTCGTTCTTGTTGCCCGGCCGCGCCCGGGTGAAGGTGATCTTGCGCCTTTGGCACCACCGCAGCAAGGAGACGTTGATGAATTCTGATCCGTTGTCAGAGTCCACCCCCAGGATCGGGAACGGCATCTTGTCGGCGATGTCATTGAGTGCGGCCCGGACGCATTTGGCGGTCTTGTCGGGCACGGAGCGGTTCTCGGTCCAGCCGGTGGCGATGTCGGTGACCGTCAACGTAAACGCATGGGGTCCAGCCGGGTTGCCGCCGTCGTGGCCGACCGTGTCGATCTCGACGAACCCGGGTCGCGCGTCGTCCCACTCGGCCCAGGTGCGTACCGGGATCTGACTTTTGAGCAGCGATCCCGGCTTGGTGGTGCAGCGCCCCTTGAGCCGATATTTGGCACGTTCGGCAGCCAGGCGGCGATCGATGGTGGCCGCCGACATCGATACCAACAGTTCCGCGGTGTCCTCGTCGATGTCCAGCTCCCCGAAATGGCGCAACACCGCCACCAGTTCGCCCAGCATCGGCGCCAGCCGTTTACCGGCCGGCATTCCCAGCACCGTCCAGCACACCGTCAGTGCGGCAATGACATCGGGTCCGTACTTGGATGGACGCGGACTCCTTGGTGTCACGACCTTGGGATGCAGCGCCGATGTGAGTGCCTTGCGGGCATGGCTACGGTGCCAGCCGGTGTTGGCGCACAACTCGTCGAGGATTATGCCCTTGCCGCGTTTACTCGCCAGTTGGTAGCGCGTCGCGGTCGTCTCGGTGATTGCCCTGCGTTCGGCCAACGTCAACCCCATCCAATCGGCGTACGCGCGCATTTTCGGTGAGGCAACGAAGAGCCGTTTCGCGCGCATTTTTCATGAGTCAACGCGGCCGGTGGCCGTGGGGAGAGTCGCACGTATGTTCGATTCGGAGTTCGCCGCGGTCGATGATGCGGAGACCCGTGGCCGCTATCACCGACTTTCGGGCCTAGGCTGTCCTTGGGGAGCCACCAGCGTGGAGGGAAGAAGAATGCCCCCACTACTTCACGTATCGACCGTGTTCGTTGCATGCTTGGCAGCCGTCGCGTGGGCGCCGCCGGCCGTTGCCGATCCGATGGACCCGATCCCCGGCAACGGTGTCTTTCGCGTCGGGATCGACATTGCACCGGGCCTCTACCACACGGGCGGGTCGGGGTCCGTCTTTGGGGTTTGGATAAACGATGTGCCGACCCAGGAGTCAATGTGCTCGTGGTTTACGTACAGCACACCTGATGCGGCCAAGGACCATGTAGTCCAGACGAACACTTCTATCGGTCCGATGTACGCGAATATTAACGAAACGGTTATGGCCTTCGAGTCACAGAACTGTCAACCTTGGACGCGGGTCCCCTAAGACTGGTTCACTTCGATCAGCATTTCGCGCAGGCGATGGGTGTCGGGCTTTCCAGTGCGCGCAGACTGTTGGCCAGCGGTTTGCGAGGGCCAGGGCGCGGTCGGCAGCCGCATCTTCTTCCCCACCTGGAACAGCACCACCGCAGACCTACCACCACCCACCCACCAACCACCACCAACCGCTGACCGCGGTCTGATGATGCCGCGCCGAAAACGCACCCGCGCCGCCGAGGACGCCGCCCGCATCAAAGCCGAACGCGCCCTCAACGAATCCGACGACGCACCCTTCTAAGTAGGCTGCCCGGGTGGCCGAGCCTCCGATGCAGCCGAACCTGACTCTCACGACGCAGATATGGCGGTTCATCGTCACCGGCGGTTTGGCGGCCATCGTCGACTTCGGGCTGTACGTCGCGCTGCTGGCGTCAGGGCTGCACGTCAACGTGGCAAAAACGATCAGCTTCATCGCTGGCACGACCACCGCGTACCTGATCAACCGGCGGTGGACGTTCCAGGCGCCGCCGAGCAAGGCCCGATTCATCGCGGTCTGCGTGCTGTACGCGCTGACCTATGCCGTGCAGGTCGGCATCAACTATGTCTTCTACATGCAGTTCGAGAATCAGCCCTGGCGGGTGCCGGTGGCATTCGTCATCGCCCAGGGCACCGCAACCGTCATCAACTTCGTCGTTCAGAGGGCGGTCATCTTCCGGCTGCGCTGAGCGGCGGAAATCGCACGGTACCCTCGTCACGATGTTTCCGACGACCGCACGACGCCTGACCGGCTGGGGCCGCACCGCCCCGTCGGTGGCCCAGGTGTTGTCCACCCGCGACGAGGAGCTGATCGCGAAGTGCGTCGCGGAGGTGGCGGCCCGGGCCGCTGACGGGTCCTCCCGCGGCGTCATCGCACGCGGGCTGGGCCGCTCCTACGGCGACAACGCCCAGAACGGTGGCGGGCTGGTCATCGACATGACGCCGTTGGACAAGATCCACTCGATCGACGGCGACACCCGCATGGTCGACCTGGACGCAGGCGTCAGCCTCGACACCCTGATGAAGGCCGCACTGCCCTTCGGTCTCTGGGTGCCGGTGCTTCCCGGCACCCGGCAGGTCACCGTCGGCGGCGCGATCGCCTGCGACATCCACGGCAAGAACCACCACAGCGCGGGCAGCTTCGGCAACCACGTCCGCTCGATCGACCTGCTCACCGCCGACGGCGAGATTCGCCGACTCACCCCGGACGGCGCGGACTCCGAACTGTTCTGGGCCACCATCGGCGGCAACGGCCTGACCGGCATCATCCTGCGCGCCACGATCGCAGATGACGCCCACCGAAACGGCCTACTTCATCGCCGACGGTGACGTCACCGCAAGCCTCGACGAGACCATCGCGCTGCACAGCGACGGCAGCGAGGACAACTACACCTACTCGAGCGCCTGGTTCGACGCGATCAGCGCGCCACCGAAGCTGGGCCGGGCCGCACTGAGTCGCGGCTCGCTGGCCACCCTCGACCAGCTGCCCGACAAGTTGGCTCGCAACCCGTTGAAATTCGATGCGCCGCAACTACTCACGCTGCCCGACATCTTCCCCAACGGGTTGGCGAACAAGTACACCTTCGGACCGATCGGCGAGCTGTGGTACCGCAAGTCGGGTACCTACCGCGGCAAGATCCAGAATCTGACGCAGTTCTATCACCCGCTGGACATGTTCGGTGAGTGGAACCGCGCCTACGGGCCCGCAGGCTTCCTGCAGTACCAGTTCGTCGTCCCGACCGCTGCGGTCGACGAGTTCAAGAGCATCATCGTCGACATCCAGCGCTCCGGCCACTACTCGTTCCTCAACGTGTTCAAGTTGTTCGGCAAGGGCAACCAGGCGCCGTTGAGCTTCCCGATCCCCGGCTGGAACGTCTGCGTGGACTTCCCGATCAAGGCAGGGCTGGCCGACTTCGTCAGTGACCTCGACCGCCGGGTGCTGCAGTTCGGCGGCCGGCTCTACACCGCCAAGGATTCGCGCACCACAGCCGAAACATTCCACGCCATGTATCCGCGCATCGACGAGTGGATCGCGGTGCGCCGTAAGGTCGATCCGCATGGCGTGTTCGCCTCCGACATGGCCCGACGCTTGGAGCTGCTCTAAATGGTGCTCGACGCCGTAGGAAACCCGCAGACCATCCTGCTGCTCGGCGGGACGTCTGAGATCGGGCTCGCCATCTGCGAGCGGTACCTGCGCAACGCGTCAGCACGTGTGGTGCTGGCGTGCCTGCCCGACGATCCGGGCCGTGATGACGCCGTCGCGCAGATGAAGGCCGCCGGGGCGCGCTCCGTCGAGCTCATCGACTTCGACGGCGTCGACACCGAGAGCCATCCCAAGGTGATCGACGCAGCGTTCGCGGGGGGCGACGTCGATGTGGCGATCGTGGCGTTCGGCCTGCTCGGTGACGCCGAGGAGCTGTGGCAGAACCAGCGCAAGGCGGTGCAGATCGCCGAGATCAACTACACGGCAGCGGTTTCGGTTGGTGTCCTGCTCGGCGAGAAGATGCGCGCGCAGGGCTTCGGCCAGATCATCGCGATGAGCTCGGCCGCAGGCGAGCGGGTGCGGCGATCCAACTTCGTTTACGGCTCCACCAAGGCCGGACTGGACGGCTTCTATCTTGGCCTCGGGGAAGCCCTGCGGGAGTACGGGGTTCGGGTTCTGGTGATCCGTCCCGGCCAGGTACGCACCCGGATGAGCGCGCACGTCAAGGAGGCACCGCTCACCGTCGACAAGGAGTATGTCGCCGAGCTGGCAGTCACGGCTTCGGCCAAAGGCAAGGATCTGGTATGGGCGCCGGGGGCGTTCAGGTACGTGATGATGGTGTTGAGGCACATCCCGCGGCCCATCTTCCGCAAGCTCCCCATCTGAGATCCCAGGGATCGATGATGCGTGGCGCGCTGGCCGTCCTGGGCCAGATGGCGGTGGCGGTCGCCGTGGCGTTGGTGGTCGCGGTTGTCGCGCTGCTGGCAATATCCCGGGTGGACTGGCCGGCCTACAACTCGTCGAACCAGCTGCACGCATTGACCACTGTCGGCCAGTTCGGTTGTCTGGCCGGCCTGCTCGCGTCCGGTTGGCTGTGGCGGAGCGGACGACGCTGGTTCGCGCGCGCCACGGCGTTGGTCTTTCTGTCCGCGTTCTCGGTCGTGACATTGGCAATGCCGTTGGGTGCCACCAAGCTCTATCTGTTCGGCATCTCCGTCGATCAGCAGTTCCGCACCGAGTACCTGACCCGGCTCACCGACACCGCCGCGCTCCACGACATGACGTATTTCGGGCTGCCGCCGTTCTATCCGCCCGGCTGGTTCTGGATCGGCGGACGGCTGGCGGCATTGACCGGCACACCGGCCTGGGAGATGTTCAAGCCGTGGGCGATCATCTCGATCGCCGTCGCCGTCGCGGTGGCATTCGTGTTGTGGGCGAGCATGATTCGCTTCGAGTACGCGCTTATCGTGTCGACGGCGACGGCCGCGGCGACGCTGGCGTACTCACCGGCCGAGCCATACGCCGCCGTCATCACCGTGCTGCTGCCCGCGATCCTGGTGCTGGCCTGGTCGGGGCTGCGCGGCTCGACCAGAGCGGGCGGCTGGGCTGCGGTGGTAGGCGTCGGGGTATTCCTCGGGTTCGCCGCGCTGTTCTACACGCTGCTGCTGGCCTACAGCTCGTTCACGCTGACCATCATGGCGCTGACGCTCGCGGTCGCCAGGCGCAGGTGGGATCAGCTGCTGCGGCTCGGCGTGGTCGCGGTGATCGCCGCGGCCCTCGCGCTGATCGGCTGGCTGCCATACCTGTTGGCCGCGATCGGGGGGTCGCCCGCCGGCGCGGGAACCGCACAGCACTATCTGCCATCCGACGGCGCGCAGCTGTCGTTTCCGATGTTCGAGTTCACACTGCTGGGTGCGCTGTGCATGGTCGGGACGGTGTGGCTGGTGGTCCGCGCGACGAGCTCGACCCGCGCAGGCGCGCTGGCGTTCGGCGTGCTGGCGGTCTACGCCTGGTCGCTGCTGTCGATGCTGACCACGTTGGCCGGCACCACGCTGCTGTCCTTCCGGCTGCAGCCGACGCTGACGGTTCTGCTCACCGCGGCAGGGGTGTTCGGGTTCATCGAGGCCGCCCTCGCGCTGGCGAGCCGCTACCAACCGCACACCGGTCGCCGCATCGTGGTGGCCGCAGGGGTGGTCGGCCTGATCGGTGCGATGACGTTCACCCAGGACATTCCGGACGTGCTGCGGTCCGACATCGTCGTCGCCTACACCGACACCGACGGAGACGGTCAGCGGGCGGATCGCCGTCCGCCCGGCGCCGAGAAGTACTACCGCGAGATCGACGCCAAGATCCAGCAGGTGACCGGCAGACCACGAAACGAGACGGTGGTGCTGACCGCCGACTACAGCTTCCTGTCGTACTACCCCTATTACGGCTTCCAGGGCCTGACGTCGCACTACGCCAACCCGCTTGCCGAGTTCGAGAAGCGGGCGGCCGCGATAGAGCACTGGGCGACGTTGGAGCGCGCCGAGGAGTTCATCGCCGATCTCGACGGGCTGCCGTGGAAGCCGCCGACGGTTTTCCTGATGCGCCGCGGCGGCGCGGGTGACTCGGCCGACACCTACACGCTGCGGCTGGCAGAAGACGTCTACCCGAACCAGCCCAACGTCCGCCGCTACCACGTGGCCCTCGATGCCGCGCTGTTCGACGACCCCAGCTTCAGCGTCTCCGAGATCGGCCCGTTCGTGCTGGCCATCCGGCAACCCGGGGAGGGCTGATGGGAACCAATCACCGCACCGCGCGGCTCATCGCCATCATCGCCGGGCTGCTCGGCGCCGCGCTCGCGTTGGCGACCCCGTTCCTGCCGATCAAGCAGACCACCGCCCAGCTCAACTGGCCACAGGACGGCGTGCTGCAGAGCGTCGATGCACCGCTGATCGGCTACGTGGCCACCGACCTGACCATAAGCGTGCCGTGCCAGGTGGCGGCCGGCCTGGCCGGGCCGGAGAACGCAGGCCGAACGGTCCTGCTGTCCACCGTGCCGAAGCAGTCACCCAAGGCCGTCGACCGCGGGCTGCTGATCGAACGGGTCAACAACGACCTGTTGGTCATCGTTCGCAACACCCCGGTGGTCAGTGCGCCGCTGAGCCAGGTCCTCAGCCCCGCGTGCCAGCGACTGACCTTCACCGCGCACGCCGACAAGGTCACCGGCGAATTCGTCGGGCTCGTGCAGGGGCCGGATGCCGACGACCCCGGCGACCCGCTGCGCGGCGAACGCAGCGGCTACGACTTCCGCCCCCAGATCGTCGGCGTCTTCACCGATCTGGCCGGACCTGCCCCGCCGGGGCTGCAGTTCTCGGCGACGGTGGATTCGCGCTACAGCACGTCGCCGACGCTGTTGAAGCTGATCGTGATGATCGTCGCGGTGGCGATGACGGTGATCGCCCTCGGCGCCCTGCATGTACTGGACACCGCCGACGGAATGCGGCATCGCCGGTTCCTCCCGCCACGGTGGTGGTCACTCCGCCCGTTGGACGTTCTGGTCACCGCGGTGCTGGTGTGGTGGCATTTCGTCGGCGCCAACACCGCCGACGATGGCTACATTCTGACGATGGCCCGGGTGTCCGAACACGCCGGCTACATGGCCAACTACTACCGCTGGTTCGGCACCCCCGAGGCGCCGTTCGGCTGGTACTACGACCTACTGGCATTGTGGGCGCACGTCAGCACGCACAGCGCCTGGGTACGGCTGCCCACTCTGGTGATGGCGCTGGCCTGCTGGTGGGTGATCAGCCGCGAAGTCATCCCGCGGCTGGGCCATGCCGTCAAGACCAACCGAGCCGCGGCGTGGACGGCGGCAGGCATGTTCCTGGCGTTCTGGCTTCCGCTGAACAACGGCCTGCGTCCCGAACCCATTATCGCGCTGGGCATTCTGCTGACCTGGTGCTCGGTCGAGCGTGGTGTCGCGACCAGCCGGGTGCTCCCGGTGGCGATCGCGATCATCATCGGAGCCCTCACCCTCTTCTCCGGTCCCACCGGAATCGCGGCCGTCGGCGCGCTGCTCGTCGCCGTCGGACCACTGAAAACCATTGTGGCCAGCCATACCTCGCGATTCGGCTACCTTGCGCTGCTGGCGCCCGTGCTGGCCGCCGCCACCGTCACCATCATTCTGATTTTCCGCGACCAGACCTTCGCCGCCGAGATCCAGGCCAGTACCTTCAAGTCGGTCGTCGGGCCGAGCCTGAGCTGGTTCGACGAACACACCCGCTACGAGCGGCTGTTCATGGCCACTCCCGACGGCTCCATCGCGCGTCGGTTCGCTGTGCTCACTTTGCTACTCGCGCTTGCCGTTTCAGTTGCGATGTCGTTGCGCAAGGGCAGGATTCCGGGCACTGCAGCGGGCCCGAGCCGACGCATCATCGGCATCACCATCATCTCGTTCCTGGCCATGATGTTCACCCCCACCAAGTGGACGCACCACTTCGGTGTGTTTGCCGGGCTCGCCGGGTCGCTCGGCGCCCTTGCCGCGGTCGCCGTCACTGCGGCCGCCATGAAGTCGCGACGCAACCGGGCGATCTTCGCCGCCGCCGTACTGTTCGTGATGGCGTTGTCCTTCGCCAGCGTGAACGGTTGGTGGTACGTCTCGAATTTCGGCGTGCCGTGGTCAAACGCCTTCCCGGAGTGGCAATTCGGCTTCACCACTATTGCACTCGGCTTGGCAGTGCTCCTCCTGCTGTCGGCGGCGTGGTTCCACTTCTACGGCCACGACCGCTCACCACCCGCCGGGCACCGCCCACGGTGGTCACAAATCATCCAGTCGCCGTTGGCGATTGCCGCGTGGCTTCTCGTCGTGTTCGAAGTGACATCACTGACCCTCGCCATGATCGACCAGTACCCGGCGTGGTCGGTGGGCCGCTCCAACCTCGGCGCGCTGGCCGGCAACAGGTGCGGTCTGGCCGACGACGTGATGGTGGAGCAGAACCCCAATGACGGCCTGCTGACTCCCGTCGGCGCGCCGGTCGGTGATGCACTCGGCGCGACGGCCAACGAAGGTTTCGACCCGAACGCCATCCCGACCGACGTGACCGCCGACGAGGTGATGGGCGGCTCAGGCTCCTCTGGCACCTCCTCCAACTTCGCCGACTCCCCCGAGGCGGAGGAACCGACCGGCGAGGCCGGTACCGAAGGCGGCACCACGGCGAGGGCCGGGATCAACGGATCACGCGCCCGGCTGCCCTACAGCCTGGATCCGGCCACCACGCCGGTGATGGGTAGCTGGCGCAGCGGCACCCAGCAGCCGGCGATGCTCCGCTCGGCGTGGTACCGACTACCGGCCGACTGGAGCGAGCGTGAGCGGTCCGACTCCCTTCTCGTGGTGTCGGCCGCCGGACGCTTCGACCCCGGCGACCTGGTGGTGCAGTGGGCCACCGATGACGGCGAGCCGGCCGGCGGCATGAGCTTCGCCGATGTCGGCGCGCCGCCGGCCTGGCGCAACCTGAGGGCGCCTCTGGGCGCGATTCCCGCCGACGCGACGCAGGTGCGGTTGGTCGCCAACGACGATGACCTATCCCCACAACATTGGATCGCCGTGACTCCGCCGCGAATCCCGCAGCTGCGCACGCTGCAAGGGGTGGTCGGCTCCCAGGATCCGGTGCTGCTGGACTGGCTCGTCGGCCTGGCGTTCCCGTGCCAGCGTCCGTTCGGTCACCAGAACGGTGTGATCGAGGTGCCGAAGTGGCGCATCCTGCCCGACCGGTTCGGTGCGGAGGCCAATTCACCGGTGATGGACAACGTGGGCGGCGGCCCGCTCGGCATCACCGAACTGCTCGTGCGCGCCACCACGGTCCCGACCTATCTGAAGGACGACTGGTTCCGCGACTGGGGCACTCTGCAGCAGCTCACCCCGTACTACCGCGACGCCGAGTCGGCTCGACTTGATCTCGGTTCGGCCACACGAAGCGGACTGTGGAGCCCGGCGCCGCTGCGCCATTAATTCCGTCGCCTACCATCGACCCTCGTGCCACGCGACACAACCGAGCGAACAGGGGCTGACGCCATCGCCAAGTTCGTCGCCGTCGTTGCTGGCATCGCCGGACTGCTGCTGTGCGCGCTGGTCCCGCTGCTGCCCGTCAAGCAGACCACCGCCACCATCGCCTGGCCGCAGGCGCCCAGCGCCGACGGCATGGTCACCAACGTCACCGCACCGCTGGTATCCGGCGCCCCGCTGGCCCTCGACATCTCCATCCCTTGCCAGACCATCGCCACGCTGCCTGCCGACGGCGGCCTGGTCCTCTCGACCGTTCCCAAAGAGGCCACCGAGGGGTCGAAGAGCGGCCTGTTCGTGCGCGCCACCGCCGACGTCGTGTTCGTCGCGTTCCGCGACACCGTGGCCGCGGTCGCCGCCCGGCCCGCGGTGGCCGCCGGCGCCTGCAGCGTGCTGCACATCTGGGCCAACGTGGGGCAGGTCGGCGCGGACTTCGTCGGTATCCCCGGCGCCGCGGGAACGCTTGCGCCCGAGAAGAAGCCTCAGGTCGCAGGCATCTTCACCGATTTGAAGGTGGCCGCCCAACCAGGTTTATCCGCACGCATCGACATCGACACCCGCTTCATCACCACGCCGACGATATTGAAGCTGGCCGCGATGGTGCTCGGCGTCATCTCGGTGGCGGCCTCGATCGTGGCGCTTGCGGTGTTGGATCGCAGGACCGGCCGGCGGGTGGTTGGCGCGTGGCGACGACTCTGGCGCGTCGGTGTTGCGACGTGGCTGGCCGACATCGGCGTCATCGGCACCCTGCTGCTGTGGCACGTCATCGGCGCCACCTCGTCCGACGACGGCTACAACCTGACGATCGCGCGGATCTCCGGAGAAGCCGGATACACGGCCAACTACTACCGCTTCTTCGGCGCCACCGAAGCACCGTTCGACTGGTACCAGAGCGTGCTCGGCCAGCTCGCATCGATCAGCACGGCGGGTGTGTGGATGCGGCTGCCCGCCACCGTGGCGGCGATCGGGACCTGGCTGGTTATCAGCCGCTGCATGCTGCCCCGGCTCGGGCGACGGCTCGCCATGAACCGGGTCGCGGTCTGGACCGCGGGGGCGGTGTTCCTGGCCGCGTGGCTGCCGTTCAACAACGGTCTGCGCCCGGAGCCGCTTATCGCGTTCGGTGCGGTCGCCGCCTGGATGCTGGTGGAGAACGCGATCGCCACCTGGCGGCTGTGGCCTGCGGCCGTCGCGATCATCGTGGCGCTGTTCAGCGTCACGACGGCGCCACAGGGCCTCATCGCCCTGGCTCCGCTCCTGGTCGGCGCGCGGGCCATCGCCAGGGTGATTCGCAGGAAGCGCCCGGTCGACGGTCTGCTCGCCCAACTGGTCCCGCTGGCCGCGTCGGCCTCGTTGATCTTCGTGGTCGTCTTCCGCGACCAGACGCTGGCCACCGTTGCCGAGTCCGCGCGCATCAAGTACGTCGTCGGGCCAACCGTCGCCTGGTACCAGGACTTCCTGCGTTACTACTTCCTGACCGTCGAGGACAGCATCGACTCCTCGCTGACCCGCCGCTTCGCCGTGCTGGTGCTTCTGCTCTGCCTGTTCGGGATGATCGCGGTGCTGCTGCGCCGCGGACGCCTGCCCGGAGTTGCGTCGGGCCCGGTGTGGCGGCTGATCGGCACCACCGCCGTCGGACTGCTTCTGCTCACGTTCACCCCGACGAAGTGGGCGGTGCAGTTCGGCGCGTTCGCGGGGTTGGCCGGCGCGCTGGGAGCGGTCACCGCCTTTGTGTTCGCCCGGGTCGGTCTGCACACCCGCCGCAACCTCGTGCTCTACGTGACCGCACTGCTGTTCGTGCTGGCGTGGGCGACCTCGGGGCTCAATGCGTGGTTCTACGTCGGCAACTACGGTGTGCCGTGGTTCGACAAGCAGCCGGTGATCGCCGGGTTCCCGGTCACTTTCATCTTCCTGTTCCTCGCGATGGCGACCGGCCTGCTTGCCGGTTGGCTGCATTTCCGGATGGACTACGTCGGGCACACCGAGGTTGCCAACACCGGCCGCAACCGGGTGCTGGCGTCAACGCCACTACTCGTCGTCGCGCTCATCATGGTGGTGCTCGAGGTGGGCTCGATGGCCAAGGGCGCCGCACAGCGCTATCCGGCCTACACCACCGGCAAGGCGAACGTGGCGGCAATGACGTCGAGACTCAGCCAGACCAGCTGCGCGATGGCCGACGAAGTGCTGGTAGAACCGGATGCCAACGCCGGTCTGCTGCAACCGGTTACGGGTCAGCGGTTCGGCCGGTACGGCCCGCTGGGCGGAGAGAATCCCGTCGGGTTCACCCCGAATGGCGTCGCCGAGAAGCTGGAGCCCGCGGAGCCGGTCAGCGTCAACCCCGGCACGGTGAACTCCGACGGGTCGCCGAACAAGCCCAACGTCGGCGTGGGCATTGGGGCGGGAACCGACGGGGGGTTCGGCCCCGAGGGAATCAACGGGTCGACGGTCCACCTGCCCTTCTATCTCGACCCCAAGCTCACCCCGGTGATGGGCAGCTACGACGAAAACACCATCGCCGCAAAGGCGACGTCGGCCTGGTACCAGCTGCCGCCTCGAACACCGGACCGACCACTGGTGACCGTCGCCGCCGCAGGGGCCATCTGGTACTACGAGGAGGATCGCTCCTTCAACTACGGCCAGTCGCTCAAGCTGCAGTGGGGAGTGCATCGGCCCGACGGGACGTACCAGGCGCTCGACGCGGTACAGCCGATCGACATATTCATGCAAAAGGCTTGGCGCAACCTGCGTTTCCCGCTGGCCTGGGCGCCGCCGGAAGCCAACGTCGCGCGCATCGTCGCCGACGACCCCAACCTGTCGGAGGATCAGTGGTTCGCGTTCACGCCGCCGCGGGTGCCGGTGCTGGAGACCGCGCAACAGTTGCTCGGATCGCAGACACCGGTGCTGATGGACATCGCGACCGCGGCGAATTTCCCGTGCCAGCGCCCGTTCTCGGAGCATCTCGGGGTCGCCGAACTGCCCGAGTACCGAATCCTGCCCAACCTCAAGCAGACCGTCGCCTCATCGAACATGTGGCAGTCCGCAGAGGACGGCGGGCCGTTGCTCATCACTGAGGCGCTGTTGCGGCCGTCGGCGATGCCGACCTATCTTCGCGACGACTGGTACCGCGACTGGGGGTCGATCGAGAAGTACTTCCGTTGGGTGCCTGCGAGTGAGGCGCCCGACGCCGTCGTCGACCAGGGCTCCGTCAGGGTCTTCGGCTGGAGCCGGACCGGTCCGATCAGGGCCCTGCCATGACGGCAACCCTCAGCCGCGATGTGGCATCCGACGTGCGGATCGCCCGCTGGGTCGCGACGATCGCGGGCCTGATCGGCTTCGTGCTGTCGGTGGCGACGCCGCTGCTGCCGGTCGTGCAGACCACCGCGACGCTGAACTGGCCGCAGAACGGTGAGCTCACCAACGTGACCGCGCCGCTCATCTCCCAGGTGCCCGTCACGATGAACGTGACGATCCCGTGCGAGGTGGTCCGGTCGATGCCGCCGGCCGGCGGGTTGGTGTTGGGCACCGCGCCAAAGGACGCCAAGCAGGCCGCGCTCAACGCGCTGTTGGTGAACGTCACCAGTCAGCGGGTGGACATCACCGACCGCAACGTGGTGGTGGCGAGCGTGCAACGAGCACGGGTGGCGTCGCCGCAATGTCAGCGCATCGAGATCACGTCGTCGGAAGCCGGGACGTTCGCCACCTTCGTCGGCCTGACCGGTGACTCGGGCAAGCCGCTGCGCACCGGCTTCGAGGATCCCAACCTGCGCCCGGCGATCGTCGGGGTATTCACCGACCTCACCGGGCCCGCGCCGCCCGGTCTGTCGATGTCGGCCACCATCGACACCCGATTCTCCACGAAGCCAACACCTTTGAAACTGGCCGCGATTGTCGGCGCAATCCTGGCGACCGTCATCGCCCTCCTCGCGCTCTGGCGGCTCGACCGTCTCGACGGTAGACACATGCACCGCCTGATCCCGGAACGCTGGCGCACCTTCACCGCCGCCGACATCGTGGTGGTCGGCGGGTTCCTGCTGTGGTACGTAGTGGGTGCCAACTCGTCGGACGACGGCTACATCCTCGGCATGGCCCGCGTCGCCGACCACGCCGGCTATATGTCCAACTACTTCCGGTGGTTCGGCAGCCCGGAGGACCCGTTCGGCTGGTACTACAACCTGCTGGCGCTGATGACCCACGTCAGCGATTCGAGCATCTGGATGCGGCTGCCGGATCTGGTTGCCGCCCTGGTGTGTTGGCTGCTGCTGTCGCGTGAGGTGCTGCCGCGGCTTGGCCCTGCGGTGGCGTCGTCGAAGGCGGCGGTGTGGGCGGCAGCCCTGGTACTGCTGGCGACGTGGATGCCGTTCAACAACGGTTTGCGGCCCGAGGCGATCATCGCGACCGGCGCGCTGATCACCTACGTCCTGATCGAGCGGGCGATCATCTCGGGTCGGATGACGCCGGCAGCGCTGGCGGTCGTCGCCGCGGCATTCACTCTCGGCATCCAGCCGACGGGATTGATAGCGGTCGCGGCGCTGCTCGCCGGTGGTCGGCCGCTGCTGAGAATCCTGGTGCGCAGGCACCGCATCGTCGGCACGTGGCCGCTGGTTACGCCGCTGCTGGCCGCGGGCACCGTGGTGCTGACGGTGATCTTCGCCGACCAGACGCTCGCAACGGTGTTGGAGGCCACCAGAATTCGCACCGCCATCGGTCCGAGCCAAGCGTGGTTCACCGAGAACCTGCGCTACTACTACCTGATCCTGCCCACGGTCGACGGTTCCTTGTCACGACGGTTCGGCTTCCTGATCACCGCGCTGAGCCTGTTCGCCGCCATGTTCATCATGCTGCGGCGCAAGCGGATTCCCGGCGTGGCCCGTGGACCGGCATGGCGGCTGATGGGCGTCATCTTCGGCACCGTGTTCTTCCTGATGTTCACCCCGACCAAGTGGGTGCACCACTTCGGGTTGTTCGCCGCCGTGGGTGCGGCGATGGCGGCGCTGGCCACCGTGCTGGTATCACCGAAGGTGCTGCGCTGGTCGCGTAACCGGATGGCGGTCGTTTCGGCGGTGCTGTTCATGCTGGCGCTGTGCTTCGCCACCACCAACGGTTGGTGGTACGTCTCGAGCTTCGGCGTGCCGTTCAACAACGCGATGCCGAAGATCGGCGGAGTCACCATCAGCACAATCTTCTTCGCGTTGTTCGCGGTCGCGGCGATCTATACGGTCTGGCTGCACTTCGCCCCACGTGACCGCGGCGAGGGCCGCATCGCGCGGGCACTGACCGCGGCGCCCATTCCGATAGCGGCGGGCTTCATGGTGGTGGTGTTCGTCGCCTCGATGCTCGCGGGCGTGGTGCGGCAGTACCCGACGTACTCGAATGCGTGGGCGAACCTGCGCGCGTTCACCGGCGGCTGTGGGCTGGCCGACGACGTGCTCGTCGAACCCGACCCCAACGCGGGTTTCATGACTCCTCTGCCCGGAAACTACGGCCCGCTCGGTCCGCTGGGCGGCGAGAAGCCCGTCGGGTTCACCCCCGACGGTGTGCCGGATGACATTGTGGCCGAAGCGATCCGGCTGACCTTACCGAAGCCGGGCACCGACTACGACTGGGACGCCGACAGGAAGCTGAACACCAAGGGCGTCAACGGGTCCACTTTGCGGCTGCCCTACGGCCTCGACCGGGCGCGAGTGCCGGTCGCGGGCACCCATGTCGATGGTCCGCAGCAGGAGAGCACCCTCGCCTCGGCTTGGTATGAGCTGCCGCCGCCGGACGACGCCCATCCGCTGGTGGTGATCACCGCGGCGGGCACGATCACGGGCAACAGTGTGCTCTACGGCCACACCGAAGCGCAGACCGTCGCGCTGGAGTACGCGCGGCCAGGGCCCGACGGCGGTCCCGTGCCGGCGGGGCGTCTTGTGCCCGACGACCTCGGCCCCGCACCGTCGTGGCGCAACCTGCGCTTCGACCGCTCCGAAATTCCCGCCGATGCCGTCGCGGTCCGCGTGGTGGCCGAGGACCGGTCACTGACACCGGGAGACTGGGTCGCCGTGACCCCGCCGCGGGTGCCCGAACTGCGCTCGCTGCAGGAGTACGTCGGCTCGGAGCAGCCGGTGCTGATGGACTGGGCGGTGGGACTTGCGTTCCCGTGCCAGCAGCCGATGCTGCACGCCAACGGAGTCACCGAGGTTCCCAGATTCCGGATCACCCCGGACTACACCGCCAAGAAGAATGACACCGACAGCTGGGAGGACGGCATGAACGGCGGGCTGCTCGGCATCTCCGACCTTCTGCTGCGGGCGCACGTGATGGCGACATACCTGTCCCGCGACTGGGGCCGCGACTGGGGATCGCTGCGTAAGTTCGACACCATCGTCGACGCTGCGCCCGCCGAGATCGAACTCGGAACCGCCACGCGCAGCGGGCTGTGGTCGCCCGGCCAAATCCGGGTCGGTCCTTAGTGGGACGGGCTGAGATGACCGCGGTCTGGGTTTCTTGACTTATTCCAAAAAAGGGATAAGACTTCCGATCGTGCGCACGGCGTCGGAGTTCCAGGAGATGCTGCGAGGTGCCGCCCTGCGGGTGACCCGTCCCCGCGTCGCGGTGCTCGAGGCGGTGCACGCCCACCCGCACGCCGACACCGACACGATCCTTCGTGCGGTCCGCGCCGTTCTTCCCGACGTGTCCCATCAGGCCGTCTACGACTCGCTGAGCACGCTGACCGCCGCGGGTCTGGTGCGGAAGATCCAGCCGTCCGGCTCGGTGGCCCGCTACGAGTCGCGGGTCGGTGACAACCACCACCACGTCGTCTGCCGGTCCTGCGGCGTCATCGGCGACGTCGACTGCGCCGTCGGTGAAGCGCCCTGCCTGACCGCCGTTGACGATAACGGCTTCGCGCTCGACGAGGCCGAGGTCATCTACTGGGGCCTGTGCCCCGACTGCTCGACCTTGCAAGCTTCGGGATCACAACCGTGATCACAGCCCAATTCGCCAACCCGGAAGGAATGCCATGACATCCGATGCCCGCCCGCCCCACCCGCAGGAACCGACTCAAAGCAGCGGAAGCGAAAGCGAATACCCGGTCATTCCGTCGCCCATCCAAAGGCGCACGCGCCGATGACGAACCAGGACTGGTGGCCGAACCAGATCAATCTGAAGATCCTGCATCCGCAGTCGGAAAAGGCCACCCCGCTGGGTGCGGACTTCGACTACAAGGAAGAGTTCAAGACGCTCGACGTCGAGGCACTCAAGCGCGATCTCGACGCGCTGATGACGGACTCGCAGGACTGGTGGCCGGCCGACTACGGCCACTACGGCGGCCTGTTCATCCGGATGAGCTGGCACGCCGCCGGCACCTACCGCATCCACGACGGCCGCGGCGGCGGCGGCCAGGGCATGCAGCGCTTCGCCCCGATCAACAGCTGGCCCGACAACGTCAGCCTGGACAAGGCACGCCGGCTGCTGTGGCCGATCAAGAAGAAGTACGGCAACAAGATCTCGTGGTCCGACCTGATCGTCTACGCCGGCAACCGGGCCATGAATCGATGGGCTTCAAGACCGTCGGCTTCGCGTTCGGCCGCCAGGACATCTGGGAGCCCGAGGAGATCGACTGGGGCCCCGAGGACGACTGGATGGGCTCGACAGGACGCTACTCCGGTGACCGGGAACTGGAGAACCCCTTGGGCGCCACCACATGGGTCTGATCTACGTCAACCCCGAAGGCCCCGAAGGCAAGCCGGATCCGCTGGCCGCGGCCATGGACATCCGCGAGACGTTCGGCCGGATGGCGATGAACGACGTCGAGACGGCCGCGCTGATCGTCGGCGGCCACACGTTCGGCAAGACCCACGGCGCCGGCGATGCCAGCCTGGTCGGACCCGAGCCCGAAGCCGCCCCGCTCGAGCAGCTGGGCCTGGGCTGGAAGTGCGCCTTCGCCCGGCATCGGCGATGACACCATCACCAGTGGCCTCGAGGTGATCTGGACGCACACCCCGACCAAGTGGGACAACAGCTTCCTGGAGATCCTCTACGGCAACGAGTGGGAGCTCACCAAGAGCCCGGCCGGTGCCTGGCAGTGCGAGGCCAAGGAGCCGAGGCGACCATCTCGGATCCGTTCGGGGGTCCGAACCGCAAGCCGTCGATGCTGATCACCGACGTCTCGATGCGGGTGGACCCGATCTACGGGCCAATCACCCGCCGCTGGCTGGACCATCCCGAGGAGTTGACCGAGGCGTTCGCCAAGGCGTGGTACAAGCTGCTGCACCGCGACATGGGACCGATCTCGCGCTACCTGGGCCCGTGGATTCCGGAGCCGCAGCTGTGGCAGGACCCGGTCCCGGCGGTCGACCACGAGCCGATCGACGACAGGACATCGCGACGCTCAAGTCCAAGGTCCTCGAATCCGGTCTGTCTGTTGCCGCAGCTGGTTTCGACCGCGTGGAAGGCGGCGGCGTGCTTCCGCGGCAGCGACAAGCGCGGCGGCGCCAACGGTGGCGCGCATTCGCCTTGAGCCGCAGAAGGGCTGGGAGGTCAACGAGCCCGACGAGCTGGCCCAGGTGCTGCCGGTGCTGGAGAAGATCCAGCAGGACTTCAACGGCTCGGCCGCCGGCGGCAAGAAGGTGTCGCTGGCCGACCTGATCGTGCTGGCCGGTTCCGCGGCGGTCGAAAAGGCCGCCAAGGATGCCGGTTTCGACGTCACGGTGCCGTTCGCGCCGGGACGTAGCGACGCCTCGCAGGAGAACACCGACGTCGAGTCGTTCGCGGTCCTCGAGCCGCAGGCCGACGGTTTCCGCAACTACCTGCGGCCCGGCGAGAAGACGCCGGTCGAGTAGCTGCTGCTGGAGCGGGCCTACCTGCTGAACGTGACCGCGCCGGAGTTGACGGTGCTCATCGGTGGTCTGCGGGTGCTGGGCGCCAACTACGGCGGCAGCAAGCACGGCGTGTTCACCGACAAGCCCGGGACGTTGACGAACGACTTCTTCGTCAACCTGCTCGACATGGGCACGGAGTGGAAGGCGTCGGAGTCGGCGGAGAACGTCTACGACGGTCGCGACCGGGCGTCGGGCCAGACCAAGTACACCGCCACCGCCAACGACCTGGTGTTCGGGTCGCACTCGGTGCTGCGGGCGCTGGCCGAGGTGTACGCCCAGGACGACGCCAAGGAGAAGTTCGTCCAGGACTTCGTCGCCGCGTGGGCCAAGGTGATGAACAACGACCGGTTCGACATCAAGTAACGCACATCTACGGCACCCTGCGAGTCCGCAAGGCTCGCGGGGTGTCGTGCGTTCGGCCCATGGGACCGCGGCGGTGATGCGATGCGCGGGCATGCCTGCGTGCTCGCATGCCTATGCGACGGCTGTCCCGACTCGGCGGGGAGGTCCCCCGGGCTCCTGCCCTCCGCCGTAACTGCTTCAGTTAGCGACCTCGTGTGGCCGGCCGTCGGGATTCGCGGCGTGCCGCCGCTTGTCGATGAGGGTTACCCGGCGATGCTCCACGACGAACCACAGCGCTCCGGCGATCGCTCCGAGCACCGCGATGAGCACCGTCGACGTGACCCACTCGTAACGTTGGTAGGCGGCTGCGGCCACGGTGCAGATCACCCCGAACGTCGCCACGGCCAGCAGGATCAACCCAGGCCAGAAGAAGTTGTCCTTCATGACGATGCCAGCATGCGGTTGGGTGGTCCGAGAGTGATCGCTCGGATCGTGATGCGTGTCGCCCATCACGCCTCCCTCTGTCGTAGGACGAGATAGAAAAATGTTAACGATCAAAGAGACGCGGAACCTTCAATTCGCAGGTTGTCGCTATTACGGAGCTGTGACGTGAGCCCGCGTCGACGAGGGTCAGGTCGAGCCGATGGGTTCACCGGCCAACACGTCGGGCAGTGAAATCGCCCCGATCGTTGTCACTAGCCACACCACGAGCGTAGTCGCCAACCAGGAGGAAAAGCCGTCGACGGTGAGTCCGTGTGTCGATGCCGCGGCGAGACCCAACGCAAGAATGGTCACTGCCAGGCCGCTACCCCCCAGGAGTAGCGACGCATACCCATGGGGCAACTTCAAGATCAACAACGACAGGATTAACTGCGCTGCCGAGAACACCAGGACGGCGACCATGAACCCGGACGCCGACATCGATACCCCAGGGACAACCCACGCGGCCACCAACAGTCCGATCGCGAACGACCCCAGAAGCACGACCGCGCGCGCCAGGTTTCGCCTCATGATGACAAGCGTAGGTGTCAGGCGTGTGGCTGGGAAGGATTAGGACGATGACGCCCTGTTCTCTCGTCGCCCAGCTTTGTGCGCGAACGTGCGCACACCGCGAAATCGCAGTCATTTTTTCGCCATCAGCGCACGCTGGACGGAGACACAAACGCTCGGCCGGGCGATGACCCGTGTGGCCTAGATCGGGGTCAGGCCGTGTTTGCGCTGCACGCGCTTGATCTGTTTATCCCGCAACAGATGCAGTGACTTGCGCAGCAGCAGCCGAGTCTCGTGCGGCTGGATCACCGCATCGATGAACCCGCGCTCGGCGGCAATCCACGGGGTGGCCATGTTGAGGTTGTAGCCCTCGATGAAGTCGGCCCGGATCTTCTGCACCTCCGGCGCCGTCGGGTCCGGGAACCGCTTCACCAACAACTGCGCGGCGCCCTCCGCGCCGATCACCGCGATCCGCGCGGTCGGCCAGGCGAAGTTCAGGTCGGCGGAGAGCTGCTTGGACCCCATCACCGCGTACGCGCCGCCGTAGGACTTGCGGATCGTGATGGTGACCTTGGGGACGTCGGCCTCGACGACGGCGTTGAGGAACCGGCCGCCGCGCTTGATGATGCCACCCTTCTCCTGTTCGACGCCGGGCATGAAACCGGGGGTGTCGACGACGAAAACCAGTGGGAGATTGTAGGAGTCGCAGAACCTGATGAACCGTGCGGCCTTGTCCGACGCCTCATTGTCGATTGCGCCGGACAAGTGCATCGGCTGATTCGCGATGACGCCGACGGCGTGCCCGTCGACCCGCGCGAACGCGGTGATGATGGCCTGGCCCTGCTGCTCGGCCACATCGAAGACATCACCGTCGTCGAAGATCCGCAACAGGATCTCGTGCATGTCGTAGGCCATGTTGTCACTGTCGGGCACGATCGAGTCCAGCTCCAGATCGTGCGGCGTGATCTGCGGCTCGAGGCCGGGGTTGACGACCGGCGGATCGTCAAAGGTGTTGGCGGGCAGGAAGCTCAGGTAGTCGCGGACGTACTGGAACGCCGCCTTCTCGTCCTCGACAACCTGATGGATGTTGCCGTAGCGGGCCTGTGCGTCGGCGCCGCCGAGCTCGTCGAGGGTGACATCCTCGCCGGTGACGTCCTTGATCACGTCCGGGCCGGTGACGAACATGTAGCCCTGATCGCGCACCGCCACCACCAGGTCGGTCTGGATCGGCGAATACACCGCTCCGCCAGCGCATTTACCGAGGATGATGGACACCTCAGGCACCAGACCACGCAGCAGCTCGTGTCGACGGCCCAGCTCGGCGTACCACGCCAGCGAGGTCACCGCATCCTGGATGCGGGCACCTGCCGAGTCGTTGATGCCGATGATCGGGCAGCCGACCATCGCCACCCACTCCATCAGCCTGGCGACCTTGCGGCCGAACATCTCGCCGACCGAGCCCTGGAACACCGTCTGGTCGTGGCTGAAGACGCCCACCGGGCGGCCGTTGATGGTGCCGTGGCCGGTGACCACACCGTCGCCGAAGAGCGCGTCGGGATCACCCGGTGTCTTGCACAGCGCACCGATCTCCAGGAAGCTGCCCGGATCGAGCAGCGCATGGATGCGGGCGCGGGCGCTCGCAATACCCTTCTTCTCCCGCTTGGCGACGGCCTTCTCACCGCCGGGTTCCTTTGCCAATTCCAGCTTTTCGCGTAGTTCGGCAAGTTGTTCGGCGGTGGTCTTAGCTGTCACTTCGGCTGCGTCTCCTCGGCTTCGATGCGGTTGATGGCCTCGCTCATGTGCGCGCCGACCTTCGCAATGTACGGCTCATCGATCGCCTGGATGTGCTCGCCGCCGATCGGAACGACCTCCAGCTCGGACACGAATTCACCCCAGCCGCCATCCGGCTTGCGGGTGGCATAGCGCGGTTCGAAGAAGATCGCGTCGTCGTGGTACCGGTCGGCCATGTAGAGCGTGACGTGCCCGTCGTACGGCTCGATCTTCGCGGTGTCGATCACCCGGTTGTCGAGGTAGGACGTGCGCTGGTGCTCGACGATGCCGCCGGGGATCTGCACGCCGCTCTCCTTGACCGCGTCGAGGACGAACTGCACCTGCCCCTCGTCGTCGAGGTTCTCGAGCTGCTCGTACGGGATCGGCGGCACCTGCACGTTGAAAGTGCGCTCGGCGAAGCGGGCGTAGCGATCCCAGCGCGCCCGGGTCTCCTCCTTGGTCTGCGGCACCTCTTCACCGGCACGCACCGCGTCGATCAGCCCGACGAACCGGACGTCGGCGCCGGCCCGCCGCAGCCCGATCGCGCAGGCGTAGGCCAGCACTCCGCCGAGCGACCAGCCCGCGAGGATGAACGGCCCGTCGTGCATCTCCAACAGTTTCGGCACGTACTCGGCGGCGCGCTCCTCGACGGAGCCCTCGACCCGCTCGATGCCGTACACCGGGGTGTCCGGCGGCAGGCGCTTCAGCAGCGGCTCGTAGACCACCGTCGAACCACCGGCCGGGTGGAACACGAACACGGGGATTTTGGACGAACCCTCCTGCGGCGCGCGCAAGGTACGGACGAACCCGTCGATCTCACCGGCCTCTAAGTGCTCGCGCACGATGGTGGCCAGCGCCTCGATCGTCGGTGCGGTCTTCACGTCCTCGGCGGTGATGGTGCCCTCGGCGCGTTCTGTAAGCCGTTGCGCCATCTTCTCGGCGGTCTCGTCGTCCAGCGCAGGCAGCGCATTGAAGATGCCGCCCGGTGACTTGCCGGTGACGATCGCCCACGTCGCGAACGTGACCCGCTCCGCGGCCTCGCGCGGCGGCACGTCGGCGCCCAACGCCTCGGTGACGGCCTCCTGCGTCAGCACCTGAGCCGCCAGCGATGCCGCACTCTGTTGATTCGGGCCCGACGGGTCCGTTGGTGGCGGCGGGATCGGCACGTCGGAAGCCGGTGCAGGCGGTGGCGCCTCCTGCTCGGCGGCGGGCGGCGCTGGCGTCTCCGTCTCCGGCGCGGTGCCCGCCATCAGGGCGGCCTGCTCCGCGGCGATCTCCTCGGGCGTCAACGTCTTCTGGTGCTCGTGCAGCTCCTCGACCTCGTCGCGGTGCTCGATCGCGTACTCGATCAGCTTCTCGACGGCGTACAGGTTCGCGTCGCGCACCGCCGTCAACTGAATCGGCGGAAGGTCGAAGTCGTATTCGACCCGGTTCTTGATCCGCACGGCCATCAGCGAGTCCAGGCCCAGCTCGATCAGCGGCACCTCCCACGGGAGGTCCTCGGGCTCATAACCCATCGCACCACCGACGATCGCCGCCAACCGGTCGTGCACCGTCTCACCGGAATCCGGCGACCACTTCGCAAAGCCCGCACCGAGATTGGCGCCCTGGGTGAGGTTGTCGGACAGGATCTCCGGCATCCGCTTGCGGCGGCGACTCGGCTGCGACGTCCTCGATCAGCCGCAGGAGTGGTAATTGCCGCCGAGGTCGCGACGGCAGCCGGCAAAGCGGTTGCCTGACCCTCGCGGCTCACGATTGCGTCGTAGACCAACGTGAACGAGTCGTCGATGCGGGAGTGCACCTGCACGCTTGCGCCGCCGGGGTGACGGGTCAGCGTGGTCACCAGGCGAGCGCCCTCACCCGGCACCGCACGCTGTCTCCGACGCTGTCAGCTTGGCCTCCGGAAGCACCTGGGCCGCAGCGGCTTTCACCAGTGCGCCAAGATCTGCCACACCCTTCGGCGCAAACTCCCAGACGTGGCGGCCGTCGGGCATCGCGACGTGGTTGCCCGGCATCATCATCGAGCTGTCACCGGTGAAGCGGGCCTCAAGCCAGTGCGGCTTGCGGCGGAACCGGGTCCGCGGAATGTTGGCGTAATCGGCCGAGGTGGAACCCCGAGAAAACAAGGTTCGGAAGTCGAGGTCGTGGCCGTACACGAACAGCTGGGCCATTGCCGCGATCATCGCGTCGACTTCGTCCTGCTTGCGCGCGAGTGTGGCGATCAGCTGCGCATCGTGCAGTCCGGCGGCCGCCGTGGTCAGGCCAACCTGCATCAGCGCCACGGGATTCGGCGCCAGCTCGAGGAACGTGGTGTGGCCGTTGTCGACGGCGTTGCGGATGCCGTGCGTGAAGTACACGCTGTGCCGCAGGCCCTTCTTCCAGTAGTCGACATCGTGGATCGGCTCGCCGCCCGGCCGGATGTAGCTGCCTTCGTGCACGGTCGAGAAGTAACCGATGGTGAGCGGAAGCGGCTCGATGCCCTGCAGCTCGGCAGCCAGCTCACCGAGCAGCGGGTCCATCTGCTGGGTGTGGCTTGCGCCCTTGGTCTGGAACTTGCGGGCGAACTTACCCTCGGTCTCGGCCCGCTCGATGATCGCGTCCACCTGTTCGGGTGGCCCGCCGATCACCGTCTGCGTCGGTGCGGCGTAGACGCACACCTCGAGATCGGGGAAGTCGGAGAACACCGTCTTGATCTCCTCGGCGGAGTACTCGACGAGGGCCATCAACCGGATGTACTCACCGAACAGCATCGCCTCGCCCTCACCCATCAGGTGCGAGCGCGAGCAGATGGCGCGGGTGGCGTCGGCCAGCGACAGACCGCCGGCGAAGTAGGCGGCCGCCGCCTCGCCGAGCGACTGGCCAACCACCGCAGCGGGTTTCGCGCCGTGGTGTTTGAGCAGCTCGCCGAGCGCGACCTGAATCGCGAAGATCGTGACCTGGGTGGTCTCGATACCGTAGTCCTGCGAGTCGTCGAGGATCAGCTCGACGACGGAATAGCCCAGCTCGTCCTGGACGAGCGCGTCGACCTTGTCGATCCACTCCGCGAACACCTCGTCGCGCAGGTACAGGCTCTTGGCCATCTTGCGGTGCTGGGCACCGAAACCGGCCAGCACCCAGACCGGCCCGTTGGTGACCGGGCCGTCGGCGCTGTACACGATGGGGCTCTGCTTGCCGTCGGCCAGTGCGCGCAGTGCCCTTGACCGCCTCGTCGTGGTCATGTGCCATCACCACCGCGCGCGAGCGGCCGTGGTTGCGCCGTGACAGCGAGCGGCCGATCGACTCCAGTGAGGTGGCCCGGCCTTCCGGGCTGTCGATCCAGTCGGCGAGCTCGGCGGCCGCCGCCTGCTTGCGGGACGTCAGGAATGCCGAAACCGCCAGCGGCACAACCCTTTTTGGGGGGGATGCGGCTTCTTCTGCTTCCAGCTCCTGAAGGGCCAGCTCCTTGAGCCGCTTGGCCTCGTCGGTCAGCCCCGGCAGTTCGGGTTCTTCATCCTGCGTGACGACGTGGTCGGCCCCGTCTTCTTCATCATCGTCGTCGATGAACTCGCCGTACTCGTCCATCCGAACCCCGCCGACATAAACGGCGTCGGCGTCGGCGGCCGAAGACTTCTCGACAACGGGTTCCGCTTCGGGCTCGGGCTCAACCAGATCCGACGGCAACACCTCACGCAGCACCAGGTGGGCGTTGGCGCCGCCGAAGCCGAAGCCGGACACACCGGCGATCGCGTGCCCGCTGTAGCGCGGCCAGTCGGTGACGGTGTCGGCCACCTTCAGGTGCACCCCGTCGAAGTCGATGTACGGGTTGGGGCCGGTGTAGTTGATCGACGGCGGAATCTTGTCGTGGCTCAACGACAGCGTCATCTTGGCCAGGCTGGCCGCACCGGCCGCCGACTCCAGGTGGCCCACATTGGACTTCACCGCGCCCAGCAGCGCGGGCTGGTCGGCGGCACGGCCCCTACCGACCACCCGGCCGAGCGCGTCGGCCTCGATCGGGTCACCGAGGATGGTGCCGGTGCCGTGCGCCTCGATGTAGTCGACGGTGCGCGGGTCGATGCCCGCGTCCTTGTACGCCTTGCGCAGCACGTCGGCCTGGGCATCGGGGTTGGGCGCCAGCAGGCCGTTGGAACGGCCGTCGTGGTTGATGGCGCTGCCGGCGATGACGGCCAGGATCTCGTCGCCGTCGCGGCGGGCGTCGGCGACCCGCTTGAGCACCAGCATGCCGCCGCCCTCGGAACGGGCGTAGCCGTCGGCGTCGGAGGAGAACGACTTGA
This sequence comes from uncultured Actinomycetota bacterium, assembly GCA_963801575.1. Classification (GTDB taxonomy): domain Bacteria; phylum Actinomycetota; class Actinomycetes; order Mycobacteriales; family Mycobacteriaceae; genus Mycobacterium. The sequence goes on along the minus strand of CAWDFT010000017.1, from coordinate 80,495 downwards.
TCCGGCCGTCGGGTGCCAGCACGCCGCCGACCTCGTCGAAGCCGAGCGTGACCAGCGGGGTGATCAGCGCGTTGACGCCGCCGGCGACGCACCACGTCGGCCTCGCCGGCACGCAGCGCCTGCACACCTTGGTGCACGGCGACCAGCGAGCTCGAGCACGCGGTGTCGACGGTGACCGACGGACCGCGGAAGTCGTAGAAGTAGGACACCCGGTTGGCGATGATCGAGCTCGCCGTACCGGTGATGGCGTACGGGTGCGCGGTCGACGGATCGGACATCGCCAGGAAGCTGTAGTCGTTGGTCGAGCTGCCGATGATAGACGCCGACGCTCTGGCCGCGCAGGCTCGACGCCGGGATGCGGGCGTACTCCAGCGCCTCCCAGGTCAGCTCCAGCGCCATCCGCTGCTGCGGATCGATGTTGTCGGCTTCCATCTTCGACAGCGCGAAGAACTCGGCGTCGAAGCCCTTGATGTCCTTGAGGTAGCCGCCGCGGGTGCGCGCCTTGGCGACCCGTTCGGCGATGCCGCGGCTCCCCGAGGAACTCCGACCAGCGACCCTCGGGCAGATCGGTGATCGCGTCGCGGCCCTCCAACAGCGCCTGCCACATCTCGTCGGGAGTGTTCATGTCGCCGGGGAAGCGGGTGGCCAGTCCGACGATCGCGATGTCGTCCACGTCGCGCTCGCGCGACCAGTCGACGTCGTCGGCGGTGTCGTCCAATTCCGGCTCGCCCTCGACGATGACGGTGGCCAGCGACTCGATGGTCGGATGGCGGAAGGCCACGGTGGCGGTCAGCGTGACACCGGTGAGGTCCTCGATGTCGCTGGCCATCGCGACCGCGTCACGGGAGGACAGGCCCAGCTCGACCATCGGGGTGGACTCGTCGATCGCGTCGGGGGACTGCCCGGTGGCGTTGGCCACCCAGTTGCGCAGCCAGTCGCGCATCTCGGCACCGTCATATCGGTGCGTGCCGGTGTGGCGGTGCGCTCAGGCGCCAGCTTGAAGCCCTCGCCGTCGGATTCAGAGCTTTGCGGATCCAGTTCTGTATCAGCCATATTCAGCGTCAGTCCGTCTCGTCGGGGAAGGCGTTGGCCACCTTCCCGCTGCGCAGGCTGCCGTCCAGGTAGGCCGAGCGGCAGGCGCGGCGGCCGATCTTGCCGCTGGAGGTGCGCGGGATCGCGCCGGCCGGCGTCAGCAGCACGTCGCGCACCGTCACGCCGTGGCGCACCGCGATCGCGGCGCGGATGTCGTCGGCGATCGGCGCCATGTCCAGCTTGTGCGAGCCCGGCGCCCGTTCGGCGACGATGACCAACTGCTCGGAGGTGTCGTCGGGGTCGCGCTTGAGGCCGGCGTGGGCGTTCTCGAACACCTCGTCGGGCAAGCTGGTTGGCCGGCACCGAGAACGCCGCGACGAAACCGGTGCGCAACGCCTTGGTCGACTCCTGCGCCGAGTACTCGAGGTCCTGCGGGTAGTGGTTGCGGCCGTCGATGATCACCAGATCCTTGACGCGGCCGGTGATGTAGAGCTCGCCGTCGTGGTAGGCGCCGAGTCGCCGGTGCGCACCCAGGTCGCGTCGTCGGCGGCGCCCTCGGCGTGCGACGGGTCGGTCCGCGACTTGAGGATGTTCTGGAACGTGGCCATCGGTCTCCTCCGGCTTGTTCCAGTAGCCGGTGCCCATGTTCTGGCCGCTGATCCAGATCTCGCCGATCTGCCCGTCGGGCAGCTCGGTGGCGGTCTCGGTGTCGACGATGACCGCCCACTCGTGCGACGCCGACCTTGCCCGCGGCGGCCTGCGCGACCGCCTGGGCGAATCGTCGGGCACCTCGACGAACGTGCCCGTGTTCAGCTGCGTCGCGATCGACCGAGACGATCTTCGGGCTCGCTCGGCCGACGGCGTGGTCGACACGAACAGCGTGGCCTCGGCCAGGCCGTAGGACGGCTTGATGGCCTTGGGCTGGAAGCCGTACGGGCCGAACGCCTCGTTGAACCGCCGCACCGTGGCGGCCGAGATCGGCTCGCTGCCGTTGAGGATGCGCCTTGACGTTGGACAGGTCCAGCGGCTCTTCGTCGTCCTTGGGCAGACCGCGGGCCGCGGCGTGGTCGAACGCGAAGTTCGGGGCCACCGAGATGGTGCCGCCGGTGTCGCCCGGCTTGCGGGCCAGCTCACGGATCCAGCGGCCGGGCCGGCGGACGAACGCGGCGGGCGTCATGAAGGTGAAGTAGTGGCCGATCATCGCCGACAGCAGCGCGGTGACCAGGCCCATGTCGTGGAAGAACGGCAGCCAGGACACACCCCGGTCGCCTTCCTCGCCCTCGAGTGCCTCGATCACCTGCACCACGTTGGTGGCCAGGTTCAGGTGGGTGATCTGCACGCCGGTCGGGATCCGGGTGGAGCCGGAGGTGTACTGCAGGTAGGCGATGGTGTTCTCGTCGACGTCGATCGTAGTGCTCCCAGGTGGCGCCGACCTCGTCGGGCACCGCGTCGACGGCGATGACGCGGGGCCGCTCCTTGGCCGGGCGGCTGCGGAAGAACTTGCGCACGCCCTCGGCGGCGTCGGTGGTGGTCAGGATCGCCGACGGGTGCGCAGTCGTCGAGCACGGCGTGCAACCGGCCGACGTGGCCCGGCTCGGACGGGTCGAACAGCGGCACTGCGATGCGGCCGGCGTACATGGTGCCGAAGAAGGCGACCAGGTACTCGAGGTTCTGCGGGCACAGGATGGCGACCCGGTCGCCGGGCTGGGTCACCTGCTGCAGCCGGGCGGCGACGGCGCGGTTGCGGGTGCCGAAGTCGGCCCAGTTCAGCTCGCGCGACGATGCCGTCGCGTTCGGTGGAGAAGTCCAGGAAGCGGTAGGCGATCTTGTCGCCGCGGACCTTGGCCCAGCGCTCGACGTGACGAACCACGCTGGCGCCCTCGGGGAAGGTGATCTGTCCGTTCTTGATGAACGGGTTGTGGAACGGCATACCACTCTCCTGTCAGAACACATCGTCGCGACGCACGTTCGCGTCGGCCGCCGGAACGCGAACCTCGCAGATGCTACCGAGCGTCGGCATCCGCTGCCGGCCACGAGTCAAAGCCCGCGTGCCCGCGACGCAACGCCCTGTGACCAGGTCTTCGCCCGGCCACCAGTCATCAGCTCTTATTTTCTTCTTAATGTTAGGCGACCGCAGGCGCAGGCCAAATCTGTCCTGGTCCCACGTCATCCGTGTTTCGGATGCGGCGCGTTCTCGACGGGGCGCGCGCCCAATTCAGTGTCCACTGCGGTGGCGGTCTGGCCGTCGAGATTCCAGAACTGCGGCGTGTTGTACAGCGCGTGCACCGGCTGACCCGGCGCCGCCGGCCAGCACGTCGAGCGTGTTCGGCAGGTTGGTGATGTTGAACGCCTCCTCCGGCGCCGCGCAGATCAGGTCACCGGTCGCGCAGATCTCGTTGGTGCGGTTGTTCAGCGCGCCGAACCCGCCCGGGCGGTCCCCGTCATGGTCAGGCCCATCGCGGACAGCACGGGCACCTCGTGCAGCGTGATCTCGGCGCCCTGGCCGGGCGGGTTGGGTCCGATGTCCTGACCGACGCCCTCCTGGCGGCGGCCGTCGGCGATCAACGTCACACCGAGCACCAGGTCCTCGTCGACCGGGCCGCGGCCGTTGCCGATGTCGCTGGCGATGTCGCCGGCGATCACCGCGCCCTGCGAGAAGCCGACCAGCACGTAGCTGGTCAGCGGGCAGCGGTTGTTCATGTCCGTCATCGCCTTGACCGCGGCACGGGTGCCCTCGGCGCGGCTGTCGTTGTAGGACATCTGCTTGTCCGCCGACAGCGGATTGTGGAACTGCGCGGTGTAGGGAACGGTGTACACCTCCACCCGGTCGCGTGCCGAACTGCTCGCGAGATCGGGTTCGTGACGCCGAGCAGCGACGCGATCGGGAACTGGATCGGGTTGAGCGGATCGTCGGTTGCGGCGACGACTCCCAGGTGCCGGGGATCGACGATCAGCTGCACGTCGGGGCAGCTGGCGTCCTGGAACTCCGGGCGCGGCTTCTTCGTCGGCGGCACGGCGGTCGGCGGCACCGCGGTCGGCGGGACGGCGGTCTGCGGCTTGTCGGGCTGGCGCATCCAGATCCACGACGATCGCGACGACCAGTGCAACCACGACGGCCATCGCCCCCGCGGCGATCAGGGCGAGGATGCGGTGGCGCCTACGCCGAGTGTTGGTGGAGTTCCGAGTTAATTGTCATGCTCGCTAGCAGAGTCGTTGGGTGGCGACGCGAATGTAGTCGGCGGTCACGGCGTCCACCTCCGACCATGTCTGCGGTGCCACCGACTCGCTGTCGCTCACATCGCTGCGGACCAACGGCGTCACATAGTCGCGCACGGCTTGGTCGGACTGTTTGGCCGCGCGGGCCTGGCACACATACGACCCGATGCTCAGCGCCAGCAGATCACTGGACGGCCTCACGCCCGCAGCCCTCAACGCATCGAGATAGGCCCGCTGTGCGTCGTTCACCATCATGGTGCTGGGCTGGGTGATCCCAGCCTGCGGTTGTGGGCCGCCCTTCACCTCGGCGCGGGACTGCGTCGTGGAGGGCGGCGGCACCGACATGGTCGGCAACATGCCGTCACCGGAAGCGCATCCAGTCAGCAGCGAGGTGGACGACGCCAGCAGGGATGACGCAACGGCGATGCAGGTCGACCACTTCGCCGACCGCCGAACCGTGTGCTGCACCCCTCCAAGGTACCGGCGCTACCGGTTACCTGATCGTCGTGACGAGTTCACCGGACATCGCGGACAGCTGCGGACCCCACGTCGACCAATCGTGCTGACCGCCGACGGGGAAGTCGAAGTGCCCATTGTGGCCGCCGACAGCGCGATAGTGCTGATAGAAGGTGCGGTTGGAGCCATACGCCTGGTCACAGTAGCCGATCATCGCCGCCGGATCGCTGCATCCGAGAGTTTGCGGGCTGAACACCCACAGCCGGGTGTTGTTGTCGACCAGCAACTGGATGTGCACATCGGGGTCGTGCCATTTCCACCGGCCCAACTGTGGCATACCCCACATGTTGCGGATGTCCACGCCGCCGTACTGGGCGAGGCCCGCGGTGATGGCGCCGTTGACGTACGTGTTCGACGGCGTCAGGAAGCCCGACAGCGAGCCCGCGTAGCGGTACCGGTCGGGGTGGAACGTCGCGATCGTCATCGCCCCGGTGCCGCCCTGGGCGGCGCCGACGATGCCGTGCCCGCCCGGCGCCAGGCCCTTGTTGGCGGCCAGCCAGTCGGGCAGCTCGTTGGCGAGGAAGGTCTCCCACTGCTTGCTGCCGTCCGCCTCCCAGTTGGTGTACAGGCTCCAGGCCCCGCCGGCGGGCGCGGCCACCGAGATGCCCTTGCCGGCGAGGGTGTTCATCGCGTTACCCGCCGTGACCCAGTTGCTGACATCGGGTCCCGCGTTGAACGCGTCGAGCAGGACGACGGCATGGGGACCGCCGCCCTGGAAGGCGACGGGGATGTCGCGTCCCATCGCCGCCGACGGCACCATCAGCATCTCGACGGCGTCGGCCCTGGCTATCGGCGACACGGCCGACCACAAGCCAGCGGCCAGTATCACGGACACGAATGCTCGAATCATCGCACGCATCTACCCACCCTCACGTTTGGCTATCCCTGCCGCAAGGTAGTGAACCACATCACTACAAAGAAGCGCTCCCGAAATGGCTGACGGCGGCGACCCCGAAGGGATCGCCGCCGTCGACCTCATATCTGGTTCGAGCCGCTTACTGGCCTGCCCCCGATGCCTCCGTCGTCTCGGCCGCCAGGGGTGCCGCCGGATCCACAATTGGGGTGGTCGGTTGCGGAGTGGCGCCGAGCACCCGCTGGATGTCGGGCTTCATCTGCTGCAGCTGCGCACCCCAGTACTCCCAGCTGTGAGTACCGGCGGACGGGAAGTTGAACACACCGTTCTTACCGCCCGCGGCGATGTAGGTCTCCTGGAACGTCTTGTTCGTCCGCAGGGTGAAGCCCTCGAGGAACTTCGCGTTGAAGTTGTCGCCGGCGATTTGACCGTTGACGTCGGCCGGCTTGCCGTTGCCGCAGTACACCCAGATGCGGGTGCCGTTGGCGACAAGCTGGCCGATGTTGACCATCGGGTCGTTGCGCTTCCATGCCGGGTCGCTCTTCGGGCCCCACATGTCCTCGGCCTTGTAGCCGCCGGCGTCACCCATCGACATCCCGACCAACGTCGGCCACCAGCCCTCGGACAGGTTCAGGAAGCCCGACAGCGAAGCCGCGTACTGGAACTGCCCGGGGTAGTAGATGGCCAGCGTCATTGCGGTCGAACCGGCCATCGACAGGCCAACCGCGGCTGTGCGGCTGGAGTCGACACCCTTGTTGGCCGACAAGTACGCGGGAAGCTCACTGGTCAGGAAGGTCTCCCACTTGTACGTAGAGCAACCGGCCTTGCCGCAGGCCGGCTTGTACCAGTCGACGTAGAAGCTGGACTGGCCGCCGACCGGCATGACCGTCGCAAGACCCGAGTCGAGGTACCACTCGAACGCCGCGGTGTTGATGTCCCAGCCGCTGAAGTCCTCCTGCGCGCGCAGGCCGTCGAGCAGGTACACGGCAGGTGCGTTCGGTCCGCCGTTCTGGAACTGGACCTTGATGTCGCGGCCCATCCCCGCGGACGGAACCATCAGGTACTCCACCGGCAGCCCCGGCTTTGAGAACGCCCCCGCAGTCGCCGAGCCTCCGACGGCGGTGACCAGGCCGGGCAGCACGGCGGCCGCGAGAGCCGCGATCGTGAGCCGGCGCGCCCAGGCGCCGCGCTTCTTCCCAACGAACTTCATGCTTCTACCTATCCCATCTGTTGTATGCCGCACCCGCGAATCCGAGACCCCCTCGGCTCGGGTGCCCGTGTAGTGAACCACACCTTGGTGTGATATCTCTTCTCAGCTTCTGTCCTCCCTGGTCGCCGCTCAGCCGTTGAGTGTTGCGATCAGGTCTGGTTTCAGGGCCTGCAACTGCGCTCCCCAGTACGGCCACGCGTGATTGCCCGCGGCCGGGAACTGGAAGGTCGCGTTGCTTCCGCCGGCCTTGGCGTAGCCGGCCTGGAAGTCCTTATTGCTCTTGAAGGCCATCCCCTCCAGGCTGTTGGCGTTGAACGCCTGATTGGGGTCGGCACCCTGGTCAAGCGGGGTGGCGCCGCCGGCAAGCGCCACGAGTAAGCGACTGCGCATCTGCTGCTCGTACCGTCCGTTTCATGTCCAGCGCCGTGCCGGCGGGATGTGTTGATTGGTTATCGCCCCGACGGGGCTGCCGCGTTACCAAGCCAGAAAATCCGGCCGGCTCACAAATCGCTGAGGTCAGGGACCCGTTGCAGGTAGGCCGGTGTAGGCGGGTTCCGAAGGCGGCGGAACTTCCAGTCCGCACCGGATGAGGTCATACATCGGTACCCGGTCGATCCGGTACTTGGTGTATTCGTACGCGTTCACCACGTTTGACAAGAACCGACGCACGCCAAGCGGGCCGCGAATCGAATCCAGCATGGCTTCGGTCTCCGGGCATTTCAGCGCAGCCTCCGCTTGTACGACCCAGTTCTCATCGAGATACGTCGGAATGTACTCACGGGTCTTCAAGAAGGGCCCCTCTGCAACGGCCCAGTCTGCAAACAGATTCTTGTCGTGGCCGATGCGCCCGTCGTCGAGTCGCGCGGTATGGGCCGCCAACGGATTCGCAAGGCCGATCTGGTCGACCACCCGGACATCGAGGCCGACGTTCATGCCCAACATGCCGAGGTTGGTGAAAAACACTGTGTGCGGACGATTTTGGGACTTGTCGCCCGGAGCGGGCGGCGGGGTCCCGGGTGGGCGCGGCGGAGGTATCGCGGGCACCACGTCCCACCGGTCGTAGTTGCCCGACGGCAGCAGCAGCGCACCGTCGGGCGTGTTGTTGAGCGCAACCAGCACCGCGCGCATCCGTGGATAGTCCAGATAGTCCGCGGCGGTCAGCGGGTGCGCGTTGCCGGTGGCCTGCGCATAGAACCGTCGTTCGTCGACGATGCCGGTGTAGGTCACGCGCGTGGCGTCAGAACCCATGCCCGGTGAGTTCGCCGCCCACAGCGACCAGCCGACCACCGCCAGCCACAGCACCGACGTCGCACCCGCGAGTTGATATCCGGTGCCGCGGCTGAACTTGGTTCCGTCGGGTAACAGCACGGGGATCACCGCCACCGGCGCCAGCACACAGAACAACGGGGTCAGCAGGACCCTGCCATGCATGAAGTCGCCGCCCTGCCGGATCCAATACAGCCCCTGTAGAAGGCCGCTGACGACGATGAACATCACCACCGCCGCCGGGCTCTGCACCATGCGGGCCAACCGGCTGTAGCCCGGCGGGGCCGCGCGGCGGATCCACCACGGGCGGCTGCGGGTGACGAGTAGCACCATGGCCAGTACCGCCAGCAGCAGCGCGGGCAGCCACAGCAGGTAGGGCTCGTCGAAGTTGGCGAGGTACACCCAGCCCTGCGCCCACTTGTCGCCCGAGGCATCCTTCGCCAAAGCCGTTCCGGGGAAAAGCAATCCGTAGTAGCCCATCCGGAAGATCTGGTAGAGCACCGGCACCAACCCGCCCGCCACCACGATCAGCGTCCTGCGCTGCCAGCCCCGCGCCGCGATCAACATCATGATCAGCGCCAGTCCGCCGATCAAGGCCAGTTCCGGTCGTACCAGTACCGAAAGGCCCGCCACGAACGCCAGCGCCGCGTCAAATACCCAGCCGACCACGTTGTGTTGGGGCATCTCGATGGTGCGCCCTGCCGGCCGACTGCCACGACGGGCCACCGCGGGCGAGACGGTCACCGCCGGGTAGGTGCGCAACGCCTGCGACCAGCACACCATCATCCACCACAGCAGACCGAGATAGGCCAGCACCAAACCGTTTTCGAGTCCCGAGGTGGCGAAGTCGCGGGCAGGCGGCACCGCGATAAAGACCAGCACGCCCGCGGGCAACAGCAGTGCCCGACGGCCCTGCAGGCTCGGCGCGTACAGCCGCCCGGCGCCAAGCATCAGGAAGACGACGCCCGCCACGCTGAACACCAGCGCCAGCACCAGGGCGACGTACTCGAGCCGCACCGGCCCGCCCACCACGCCGCCGAGATACGTCAGATACGTCCACAGCGTCGATGTGTTCGACTCGACCCGCTCCCCCTCGTTGAACACGGGGCCGTTGCCTGCCAACAGGTTCCGCACCGTGCGCAGCACGATGAGCCCGTCGTCGGCGATCCAGCGCCGCTGCCATGCGCCCCAGCCGAACAGTGCAGCGACCACCAGCACGCCGGTCCAGAGGCTGATCCGGGTGGTGGCGTCATAGGAAAAGGCCGGCCAGCGTCCCAGTCGACTGGTGACCGGCGCGACGGCCCGGTCAGCCGAGAAGGACCGCGGCACCGATGGTTCCGATCCATGCGACGGCCAGAAGCTGAAGCACCCGGTCCTTCAGGGCGATCTCCTCCGGTTCGCCCGCCAGCCCACCGTCGACGTCGACGGCATAACGGAGGATCGCAATCGTGAACGGGATCATCGTGACCGCGTACCAGGACGCGTTGGCGCCGTCACGCTCGAAGGCCCACAGCCCGTAGAAGACCACCATCGCGGTCGCCGACAATGTCCAGACGAAGCGCAGATACGTCGATGTGTAGCTCTCCAGCGACTTGCGGATCTTCGCGCCCGTCCGGTCGGCGAGCTGAAGTTCGGCGTAGCGCTTGCCCGCGGCCATGAACAGCGAGCCGAAGGTCATCACCAGCAGGAACCATTGCGACAGCGGGATATTGGCCGCCACGCCACCGGCGACCGCCCTGATGAGATACGCCGAGGACACGATGCAGATATCCAGCACCGCTTGATGTTTGAGACCGAAACAGTACGCCAGCTGCATGGCGATGTAGACCCCGATGACCACGGCCAGGTTCGGCGTCGCCAGGAAGGACACCGCCAGCGCCGCGGCCGCCAGCACCGCTGCCGTGCAGTAGGCCAGCCACTCGGGCACCACGCCCGCGGCGATAGGCCGGAACCGCTTGGTCGGATGTTGGCGATCGGCCTCGACGTCGCGGGCGTCGTTGACCAGATACACCGCGGACGCGGCCAATGAGAACGCCACGAACGCGATGGAGACCTTGATCGCGACTTCGCGGTAGTCGTACTGCACGTCGCTGCCCAATGCGGCCACCGGTGCAATGAGCACGAGCAGGTTCTTCACCCACTGTCGCGGCCGCGCCGCCTTGATCAGGCCGGTGACGACATTGCGGGGTGGACCCTTGACCGGCACCGGCTCATCGCTGCGCTGTGCGGCGCTGCCCGCACTGCTTTCACTTGAGATGCTCATGAGTCTCCTTCGGCGCGGTCCGCGATGAAGCCCACCGTCTTCGCGACGGCCACGCCGACCGCCACACCGGTGATCACATCACTGGGGTAGTGCACGCCAAGAACCAACCGAGACAACGCCATTGGCGGCACCAGCAGCGCAGGCAGCGGCAGCCCGGTGGTGCGCGCCATCAGGATCGAGGCCGCGGTCGTCGAGGTGGCGTGCGCAGACGGGAAACTCAGCCGGCTCGGCGTTCCGACGTTCACAACGACACTCGGGTGATGGGGGCGTTCCCGTCGCACCACCCGCTTGATCACGACGGCGGCTGCGTGGGCGGCGAATGCCCCGAAGCCGGCCGCCAGCCATGCCCGGCGTCGCCGGGGCGACAGCAGCGCACCCAGCGCAGCGACTACCAGCCATCCGATGCTGTGTTCACCGAAGTGTGAAAGGGCACGCGCGCCCGCAACTACGCCGGGCCGGTCGGCCAGTGCCGACTGCACAGCCACCAACGCGGCTTCCTCACCGTGGAGGGTCTCATCCATGTGCGGGCGACTCCAGCAGCACGCTCTCCCACTGCTGCACGCCGGTGAGTACCGGGAGTGCCTCGCGGTAGGCCTTGCGCATCTCGTCGAAGCGCGCGACCAACTTGCGCTGGCGACGCAGCGACTGCCGCAACAGCGCGAACATCTTCGCCCGGTCGCGCTTGCGGTAGACCACGCCACGGCTGTCGGCCGTGGTTACCGTCACCCCGTCGACATTGCACAACAGGAACCAGCGGGAGTCGTGTGTCGCGACGTTCAGCTGGGGCCGGTCATGGTGCGACGAGTCGGCCTTGGTGAGGTTGTGCAGGACGCCCTGGACCACCCGGATCACTTTGCCCGGCAATGTTTTCGGCTCACCGATGGCACCGACCGCACCCGACGGTGCAGGCAGCTCGCTGGCCGCGGGCAGTACGACCGCGTCGGGGTAGCTCTTGCGGATCCGGTGCACCTCCGGCAGCGCCGACTCCAGAATCGAGAAGATGTGCTCCGGGCCTGCCAGGAAGTCGTCGATGGCCTTGTTCTGAATCTCGACCGTCGAATACTCCAGGCAGAGAAGGTGTTTGATGGTGGCCTTCAGCGTGGTCTGCACCAGGCCCTTGATGTCGCCATCCCAGTGCAGTGCTGCGACCACCAACCTGTTGCGGAGGTGAAAGTAGGCCTGCCAGTCGATCGCATCGTCCTTGTCGGTCCAGGCCATGTGCCAGATGGCGACCCCCGGCATCGTGACGGTCGGGTAGCCGTGTTCGCCCGCTCGCAACCCGTAGTCGGCGTCGTCCCACTTGATGAACAGCGGCAGCGGCTGGCCCAGTTCCTCGGCGACCTGCCGGGGGATCATGCACATCCACCAGCCGTTGTAGTCCACGTCGATTCGCCGGTGCAGCAAGTTGCTGTGCTCGTTGTCGTCGTTCAACGGGTACTTGGCGAAGTCGTGGTCGTACTCGGTGTTCGGCGCATGGGTCCACATGAAGGTCCCCCTGTGCACGACCTCACCCATGATGTGCAGGTGTGACGGCTCCTGCAGATTGAGCATCTGGCCGCCAACGAGCATGGGGGACTTGGCGAACCGGTTCATCGCGAGCGCCCGCATTATCGAGTCGGGCTCGATGCGGATGTCGTCGTCCATGAACAGGATCTGCTGGCAGTCGGTGTTCTTCAGCGCTTCGTACATCACCCGGCTGTAGCCGCCCGAGCCGCCTAGGTTGGGCTGGTCATGGATCGAAAGCCGGTTACCGAGCGCCGCTGCGGCCTCGGCGAAGTCCGCGTGGTCGCGCACCTTGTCCTTGCCCTGGTCCGGCACGATCACCGCGCCGATCACCTTGTCCACCAAAGGATCCGAGGTAAGCGCTCGCAGCGAGTTGACGCAGTCGTTCGGCCGGTTGAAGGTTGGGATTCCCACCGCGATGTTTCCGACGCCGGGCGCGGGCTCCGTCGCATACCACCCCGCGCTGTGCATGACGACGTCGCTGTCGGTGGTGATGTCGAACCAGATCCAGCCACCGTCCTCGAAGGGTTCCAGGCCCACTTCGAATTCCACGCTGGCCGGCTCGTCGCCGTCGCTGCCGAACGCGCCGCCCGCCACGAAGATCCGCGCGCCCGTCGCCTTGGTGCGGTAGACATCGACGCGTCCGGTCCCGGTGAGCTCCACTTTGAGCACCACCGATTTCAGCGTCGACCACCGGCGCCAGTAGCTGGCCGGAAACGCGTTGAAGTAGGTCGAGAAGGACACCTCCGACTCGGCGCCGATCTGCAAAGTCGTCCTGGTGCTGGAGTGTGCGCGACGGCGGTTGGTCGTCGATTCCTCTATATAGAGCGTGCGAACGTCGAGCGGCTCGCCGGGACGGGGCAGGATGACCCGGCCCAGCAGGCTGACTGCCCGCGACTCCCCGGACTCCCGGGGGCCGGACGGAATGTCGCTCATTGGGTGCCGCTTTCGTCCAGCGGAGCACCGTCACGAAGGTGCGGAGAGAGGACGTTGTCGTACATGCTCAGCGCGCTGGCGATGGCCATGTGCATGTCGAGGTACTGATAGGTGCCCAGCCGGCCGCCGAACAACACCTTGGCGTCGGCCGTTTCGGCCTTGGCCCTGGCCCGGTAGGCGGCCAGCAACGCACGATCGGCTTCGGTGTTGATCGGGTAGTACGGCTCGTCGTCGTCGGCGGCGAATCGCGAGTACTCCCGCATGATCACCGTCTTGTCGGTGGGGTATTCCCGCTCCGGGTGGAAGTGCCGAAACTCGTGGATTCTGGTGTAGGGCACGTCGAGGTCGTTGTAGTTCATCACCGGGGTGCCCTGAAAGTCACCTGTGGGCAGCACCTCGACTTCGAAATCCAGTGTGCGCCAGCCGAGTCGGCCATCTGCATAGTCGAAATATCGGTCCAGCGGGCCGGTATAAACAACTGGTGCCACCGGGTCCGCTTGGCGCAGCGCCTCGCGCACCTCGAACCAGTCGGTGTCCAGTCGCACCTCGATGCGGTCGTCGGCGGCCATGTTCTTCAGCCACGCGGTGTACCCGTCGGCCGGCAGGCCCTCGTAGGTGTCGTTGAAGTAGCGGTTGTCGAAGTTGTAGCGCACCGGCAGCCTGGCGATGTTGGCGGCGGGCAGCTCCTTCGGGTCGGTCTGCCACTGCTTGGCCGTGTAGCCCTTGACGAACGCCTCGTAGAGCGGGCGGCCGATCAACGAAATGGCCTTTTCTTCGAGGTTCTGGGCGTCGGTGGTCTCGATCTCGGCGGCCTGTTCGGAGATCAGCTGGCGCGCCTCGTCGGGCGTGAAGTACTTACCGAAGAACTGCGACACCAGGCCCAGCCCCATCGGGAACTGGTAGGCCTGGCCGTTGTGCATCGCGAACACGCGGTGCTGGTAGCCGGTGAAGTCGGTGAACTGACGCACGTAGTCCCACACCCTCTTGTTGGAGGTGTGGAACAGGTGCGCCCCGTACTTGTGCACCTCGATGCCGGTCTGCGGCTCCGGCTCGGAGTACGCGTTGCCGCCGATATGGGGGCGCCGCTCGACAACGAGGACGCGCCTGTCCAGCTGGGTCGCCACGCGCTCGGCAATCGTCAGGCCGAAGAAGCCGGAACCGACGACGAAGAGGTCAAAACGAGCGGTCATCGGCAGCCAGGGTATCCGACCACGCTCCGCCGTCCCGAATCCGATAACGACGGACCAAGGTCGCAATTCGCTCACAATTGCGCATCGTCACTCTAGACCCATTAATCACACCAGTAACATCGTTCACGTTGCACAAGAACACCTAGTCCAGATATTGAGGAGACTTCCGTGCCTAACCGACGTCGACGCAAGCTCTCGACAGCCATGAGCGCAGTCGCCGCCCTGGCCGTCGTGAGTCCATTTGCAGTCACCGCCATAACCGATCTGACCGAGCCCGCGCCACAACCCCGCGAGTTCCGCCAGGCCGCCATGATCACCGACCTGCCCAGCGAGCTGATGTCGGCGCTGACGCAAGGCCTGTCGCAGTTCGGCATCAACCTGCCGCCCATGCCGACCAGCCTGCTGACCGGTTCGGACGCGTCGGCGATGCCGACGACGCTCACCGCACCCGGCGGCCTCGGCGCAGCTCCGCTCACCGCACCCGGCGGCCTCGGCGCAGCTCCGCTCACCGCACCCGGCGGCCTTGGTACAGCTCCGCTGACCACACCCGGTCTCGTCACCGACCCTGCGGCCGCCGTTCCGGCACTGGGGGATGCGTCGCTGGCCAATCCGGCGCTGACCAGTCCGCTTACGGCTGCCAACCCGGCGCTGACCAGTCCGACGGGAGCCGCTCCCGGCGGTCTGACGACGCCGCCGGTGGCGGGCGCCGACCCGTTGCTGGCCACCACGCCGATTTCCAACGGTGTGGGCCTGCCCGCGCCGGGCGAGGTCGGGCTCGAACCCGCGGGTACCTATCCGATCCTCGGCGGCGATCCGGGACTGGGGCTGGGGGCGTCGTCGCTGGGGGCCCTGCCGGCGGACACCGGCAGTGGCGGCCTGCTCGGCAACGTCGATAGCGCGTTCCAGGCTTTGGGCGGCGAGCAGGCGATCGATCTGCTCAAGGGTGTGGTGATGCCGATGATCACGTCGGCGATGAAGTCCGCCGCCCCGCCTGTTCCGGCTGCGGTCCCAGTGCCACCGGCGCCCGGCGCATAGTCCTGCCCCCTGAACGGCGCCGCAGAAGCCAGTGGCGGGCTCTGCGGCGCCGTTGCAGGACATTGGTCGGCATTTCGACCGTGTCGAAACACTGGCAACAACTGACCCATACGTAACATCAGGCCGTGACGTTCCGTTTCCACCCGATGCTGTTCACCGCGCTCGCGGGCACCGTCGTGATACTGCCGTGGGCGGTCGTGGGCACACCGTTCGGTGACGACGAGCGTCCACTCGCCGAGCAGACCCAGCTGTTTGCGCAGCCACTGACCGGACTCGGCGGCGGTGAGACCATCCGCGAGGTCCACCAGGACACGCCGTTCTCCCTCGTGGCGCTGACCGCTGCGGACCTGAGCGACACTTCGGCCCGGGTACGCGCGAAGAAGGCCGACGGCTCGTGGGGACCGTGGTACGAGGCCGAAACCCTCGATGGGGTCGGCGACGGGTCGCCGCGCGGCACCGAGCCGGTGTTCGTCGGCCTCACCACCACCGTTCAGATCTCGGTGACCCGCCCGGGCGGCACCACGGCATCGAGCCCGCAGCGGGTGCAGACGGGCCCGACCGAACCCGACTTGGGCTACCTCCCGGCCACCACCGAGCAGCCGTTCGGACAGAACATCAACGCGGTGCTGATCACCCCACCGAAGGCGCCGGTGGGCGACCTGCCGATGCCGAACGCGGCAGCGGTACCCGGCCAGCCACCCAACATCATCACCCGCGCGCAATGGGGTGCCGACGAAGCGATGCGGTGCCCGACTGTTTACGACGACGGGATGCGGGCAGGCGTCGTGCACCACACCGCGGGCAGTAACGACTACGGACCCCAGGACTCTGCGGCGATCGTCAGGTCGGTCTACGCGTACCACACTCGCACATTGGGCTGGTGCGACATTGCCTACAACGCGCTCGTCGACAAGTACGGGCAGGTTTTCGAGGGCCGGGCAGGCGGTATGACAAGACCGGTCGAGGGAGCCCACACCGGCGGTTTCAACAAGAACACCTGGGGTGTGGCGATGCTCGGCAACTTCGACGTCGAGCCGCCGACACCGATCCAACTGCGCACGGTGGGACGGCTGCTCGGCTGGCGACTGGGCTTGGAGCACATAGACCCAAGGGGCACAGTCGTATTGACGTCGGCCGGCGGATCGTTCAGTCACTTTCCCCGTGGAGCCGCCCCGACCCTGCCGTCGATCTTCACCCATCGCGACGTCGGCATCACCGAGTGCCCCGGCAACGCCGCGTACGCGGTGATGGACCAGATCCGAGATATCGCCGCGCGGTTCAACGAACCGCCCGCTCCGCCGAGCCTGACCGATCTGCTCCGCGGCGGGGCGATCCTCGCCCGCTGGGAGTCGATGGGTGGCCCGAACAGTCCGCTCGGCGCACCGACATCACCGGAGGCGGCGGGTGCGTGGAATGCCCGCTACGCCACATTCGAGAGGGGTGCGGTCTACTGGTCGCCGGAAAGCGGGGCAGAACCCGTCACCGGAGCAATCTATGACGCGTGGGGCTCGCTCGGCTACGAACGAGGCGTCCTGGGCCTGCCGACCAGCGGCGAGATTGCCGAGCCGCAGTGGATCGTGCAGAACTTCCAGCACGGCACGCTGAACTTCGACCGCGAAAAGGGCACGGTGACAAGGGTTATCGACGGTGTTCCGGTGGAACTTCCACCACCCTCGGCCGACGGGCCGCCCGTACAGCTCGAGCGGTTTAAGCCCATCAACCCAGCTGACTAAAGCCACCAGCGTTCGAGCACGCGGGCCACGCCGTCGTCGGTGTTCGTTGCGGTGATCTCGTCGGCCGCCTCTACCGCCTCGGGATGACCGTTGCCCATCGCCACGCCCAGTCCGGCCCAACGCAGCAGCGGCACGTCGTTGGGCATGTCGCCGAAGGCCACCACGTCCTCGGCGGTGATCTCGTACGGCCGCGCGACCTCCTCGACGCCGGTGGCCTTGCTGATGCCCAACGGCACCACTTCGATCAAGCCGTTGTTGGTGGAATAGGTGATATCACCTTGCAGCCCAACATGTTTGGCCAGCGCGGCGGCCATATCGGAGCTGCGGACGCCTGCCTTGCGGATCAACAGTTTGATCGCGGGGGCGCTGAGCAGATCCTCTACGGACACCTCGGTGTTGTCCGGGTTGAGCCACGCATGCTCGTAGCCCGGCGAGCTGACGAACTGCGGGGTCGCCGCGTCGTGCGCGCTGCGGCCCACCCGCTCCACGGCCAGGCCGGCCCCTGGGATGACGCGGGTGGCGATCTCGGCGAGCTCACCCAGCTGATCGGCCGACAGCGTGCGGACCGAAACGATGCGGTCGGTGGACGGGTCGTAGATCACCGCGCCGTTCGCGCACACCGCCATCGGCTCGAAACCCAGCGCGTCGACCACCGGGTGCACCCACCGCGGCGGGCGCCCGGTGGCCAGCACGAACTGAGCACCCGCAGCCACGGCAGCTCGCACGGCGTCGCGTGTGCGGGAGCTGATCTTCTCCTGGTCGTCGAGCAGCGTGCCGTCCACGTCGCTCGCGATCAGCGCAGGCAGTGTCAGCGTCTTGCCTCTCGCTTGGCCCGCTTGCGGGCGCGCTCGGCGAGCTCGGCCTCGTCGAGGACCTTGGCCTCGGCCGGTGTCGGCGCGGAGCCGCCCATCCGCCGCGGCACCCAGTACGCCCCCTCGGGGTGCTCATAGGACTGTTCGGCCTCGTGCAGCAGCTTCGTCATCGACTCTCGCATCGCCGCGTCGGTCTGCTCGATGGTCGCCGTCGCCTGCAGCGGCGCGCCGACCATGACGGTCATCGGAATCTTCGCGCGGCCGAGTTTGCGAGGATGGTCCTTGGTCCACCGCCGGTGTGCACCCCACACGATCAGCGGGATGATCGGCACCTGCGCTTCGTGCGCCATTCGGGCCGCGCCGGACTTGAACTCCTTGAGCTCGAAGCTTCGGCTGATGGTGGCTTCCGGGTAGACGGCGACGAGCTCGCCTGCGCGCAGCCGCTCCACCGCCGCCGCGTAAGCGCCTGCGCCGGCCCGCCGGTCGACCGGGATCGTTCCGGTGTGCTTGATCAGGAAGCGGACGACCTTCACATCTGTCATCTCCTCCTTGACCATGAACCGCAGCCGCCGATGCCGCTTGTACGCGGCCAGCGCGGCGGGCAGCCAGTCGATATAGCTGGTGTGGTTGATCGCGACGACCGCGCCGCCACGTTCCGGGATGTTCGCCAAACCGTGGAAGGTGATGCGGCTCCCCGAGACCGGGACGGCCGCCGAGACGGCGATCTCCAGCGTGCGGAAAACCGGCTCCATCGGCGCTACCCCGGCGCTCCGGCCGGGCCTCGCTGCTCGCGGCGGGCGGCCTTCTCCGCAGCTTCCTCGGCGTCCATCCGGTTCGCCTCGGCCAGCGACGGCGCTCCGCCGCCGAGCCGGTGAGGCACCCAGAACTCACCCGGCGGATGGGGGCCGTACCCATCCTGCACCCGTTCCAACAGATGCTGCATGCGCGAATGCAGCAGCGCCGTCAGCTCGGCCGCGGGCAGGGTCGGAGGGATCGGTTCGCCGACCGCCACCGTGACCGGAACCTTCGGCCGCCACATGTTCTTGGGATGGCCCTTGGTCCAGATCCGCTGAGCTCCCCAGACGATGTGCGGAACGATGGGCACGTCGGCGGCGATGGCCATGCGGGCGGCGCCCGTTTTGAACTGTTTGATCTCGAAGCTGCGGCTGATGGTGGCCTCGGGGTAGACGCCGACCAGTTCGCCTTCCTTGAGCTTCAGGCAGGCCTGCTCGAAAGATGCTGCGCCGCTGCCGCGGTCCACCTCGATATGCCGCAGGCTGCGCATCAGCGCCCCTGCGATCTTGTGGTCGAAGACCTCTTTCTTCGCCATGAAACGGACCTTGCGGCCGCGGTGCTGCTTGTAGGCGGGCAGGCCCGCAAACGTGAAGTCGAAGTAGCTGGTGTGGTTGATCGCAATGACGGCGCCGCCGGTGACGGGCAGGTTCTCCACACCGGTGACGGTGAACTTCAGCCCCTGCAGCCGCCATACCAGGCGAGCGAGTTGGATGACTGTGCCGTATACCGGTTCCACAGCCGCAAGCGTAGTGCTCCGGGCAGAAGGGGCGACAGGTGAGCATCCGTTGCGAGTGAGTGCCGGTGCCCGGCCTCGTCGCCACCTTTCGCGTGAACGGCGGATGTGAGTACGTCAAGGTCTCGCAGCCGCAATGGGCACACCACCTGGTCGCCGAGGCCGACCGGCTCGCGTGGGCCGGCGCCTTCATCGCGGTGCCACGGGTGCTCGGCGCGGGCGACGGTCCCCCGCAAGCTTGTGGTACCCCCAGGCTGCTCCATACCGGGCGATCGGGGGTGGCCTGCGGATGTTGCACGACGCCCTTCCGGTCGATGACTGCCCATTCGGTCCGCCGCCCTGGGTGTCCGACGCGCTGCCCGTCGACCTCGGCGACCTCGGCGTCGCGGATCGTTGGGCAGACCTCGCCATCGCGACGCTGTCGCTGTCGTGGAACTACGCCGGCGAGTGCGAGCGTGAGCTGCTCGACGCGTACGGTATCGACCCGGACCCGGAACGCATCGAGCACTACCGGCGTCTCTGGAACGCCGGCGACATCTCCTCCCACTAAGATTGGCCGGACGGAGTTTCGCAGGGAAGGGCACTGGTGCAGGTCACAAGCGTTGGACACGCCGGTTTCCGGATCGACACGCACGCCGGGAGCATTCTGTGCGACCCTTGGGTGAACCCGGCGTACTTCGGTTCGTGGTTCCCGTTCCCCGACAACACCGGGCTGGACTGGGACGCCCTCGGCGACTGCGACTACCTCTACGTCTCGCACCTACACAAGGACCATTTCGATCCGGAGAACTTGCGCGAGCACGTCAACAAGGACGCGGTCGTGCTGCTGCCCGACTTCCCGGTGCCGGATCTGCAGCGTGAGCTGGAAAAGCTTGGCTTCCACCGGTTTTTCGAGACCACCGACTCGGTCAAGCACGCGGTCAGCGGCCCGAAGGGCGATCTGGACGTGATGATCATCGCGTTGCGCGCCCCGGCCGACGGCCCGATCGGCGACTCCGGCCTGGTGGTCGACGACGGGGAAACGGTGGCGTTCAACATGAACGACGCCCGGCCCGTCGACCTCGACGTGGTGCACGCGGATTTCGGTCAGGTGGATGTGCACATGCTCCAGTACTCGGGAGCGATCTGGTATCCGATGGTCTACGACATGCCCGCGCGGGCCAAGGAGGCCTTCGGCACCCAGAAGCGCCAGCGTCAGATGGACCGCTGTCGCCAGTACATCACCCAGGTCGGTGCCGCCTGGGTGATCCCGTCGGCAGGTCCCCCGTGCTTCCTCGATACGGACCTGCGCGACCTCAATGACGACCATGGCGACCCCGCCAACATCTTCCCCGACCAGATCGTGTTCCTCGACCAGATGCGCGCCCACGGACACGACGGCGGCCTGTTGATGATCCCCGGCTCTACCGCCGATTTCACTGGTTCGCAGTGCAATTCGCTGAACCATCCGATACCAGAGGACGAGGTGCGGGCGATCTTCACGACCGGCAAGGCCGACTACATCGCCGACTACGCCGCCAGGATGGCACCGGTGCTGGCGGCCGAGAAGGCCCGCTGGGCGCCCGCCGAGGGCGAGCCGCTGCTGGAGCCGATGCGCGCGAGGTTCGAGCCGATCATGAGTCAGAGCGACCAGATCTGCGACGGCATCGGCTACCCGGTCGAGCTTCGGCTTGGCCCGGAGACGGTCGTGCTGGACTTTCCGAAACGGGCTGTGCGCGAACCCATCCCGGACGAGAAGTTCCGGTACGGGTTCGAGATCGCGCCCGAACTGGTGCGGACCGTGCTGCGCGACGAGGAGCCCGACTGGGTCAACACCATCTTCTTGTCAACCCGCTTCACGGCATGGCGGGTCGGCGGCTACAACGAGTATCTGTACACGTTCTTCAAGTGCCTGACCGACGAACGCATCGCCTACGCCGACGGCTGGTTCGCCGAGGCACACGACGACACGGCGTCGATCGAGCTGGACGGCTTCCGGCTGCAGCGCAGGTGCCCGCACCTGAAGGCGGACCTGTCGAAGTTCGGCGTGGTGGAGGGCACCACTCTGACCTGCAATCTGCACGGCTGGCAATGGAATCTGCAGAACGGGCGGTGCCTGACCTCGAAGGGTCACGAGTTGCGGTGTAAGCCGGCATGAGCCCGCCTCAACAGTACTACGACGACGGGCTGATCCAGCTGGACCGTGAAGCGATCACGTTGCGCCGCTATCACTTTCCGTCGGGCACGTCGAAGGTCATTCCCTTGCGGGCGATCCGTGGCTACAAGGCCGAACCCCTTGGCATGTTCACCCAACGGTTCCGCATCTGGGGCAGCTCGGATCTGCGCCGGTGGCTGCCACTGGACGTGTGGCGGCCGATCAAGTCGACGCTGGTGACACTCGACGTCGCAGGGGCCCGACCCAAACCCGCGTGCACTCCGCAGCGCCCGAAGGAGTTTCTCGCGATGCTCGACGAACTGCTGGAGCGTTAGCGCGGCTCCAGCACTTCGGTTCCGACGAAGGGCACCAGCGCCTCTGGCACCCGCACGCTGCCGTCGGGCTGCTGATGGTTCTCCAGGATCGCGACCAACCAGCGGGTGGTGCCCAGCGTGCCGTTCAGCGTCGCCGCCGTCTGCGGCTTGCCGTTCTCGTCGCGGTAGCGCACCGCGAGCCTGCGGGCCTGAAAGGTGGTGCAGTTCGACGTCGAGGTCAGCTCCCGATAGGTCTGCTGCGTCGGAATCCACGCCTCGCAGTCGTACTTGCGCGCCGCCGAGGTACCCAGATCCCCCGCCGCGATGTCGATCACCCGGTACGGCACATCGATGCTGGCCAGCATCTGGCGCTCCCAGCCCAACAACCGCTCGTGTTCGGCTTCGGCCTCTTCGGGTCGGCAGTAGATGAAGCCCTCAACCTTGTCGAACTGGTGCACGCGGATGATCCCGCGGGTGTCCTTGCCGTGGCTGCCCGCCTCGCGGCGGAAGCAGGACGACCATCCGGCATAGCGCAGCGGTCCCGCGGAGAAATCGAGGATCTCACCTGCGTGGTAACCGGCAAGCGGAACCTCCGAGGTGCCGACGAGATAGAGGTCGTCGGCCTCGAGCCGATACACCTCCTCACTGTGCGCACCGAGGAACCCGGTGCCCTCCATGATCTCGGGGCGCACCAGGACGGGCGGGATGACGAGGGTGAAGCCGTTCTCCGTCGCCAGCCGAACCGCGAGCTGCATGAGTCCGAGTTGCAGCAGCGCGCCGTGTCCGGTGAGGAAATAGAACCGCGAACCCGACACCTTGGCGCCACGCTCGAGGTCGAAGAGTCCGAGGGACTCGCCAAGCTCGACATGGTCTTTCGGGTTGTCGATCGCGCTCGGCTGACCGACGGTCTCGAGCACCGCGAAATTGTCTTCCCCGCCCGCCGGAACACCATCGAGGATGACGTTGGCGATCGCCATATGCGCTGCGGTGAAGGCCTTTTCGGCATCGGCCTGATCGGATTCGGCGACCTTGACGGTTTCGGCGAGCTCCTTGGCCCGCTCGAGCAGCGCAGGCCGGTCCTCCGGGGAGGCCGCGCCAACCTTCTTACTGGCAGCCTTCTGTTCGGCGCGAAGATTGTCGGCGGCCGATACCGCGGCCCGCCGGGCCGCGTCGGCGTCCAACAGCGCATCGACAAGTCCGGGATCCTCCCCGCGGGCGCGCTGTGACGCGCGAGCCACATCCGGGTTTTCGCGCAGCAGCTTGAGGTCGATCACGGCGCAACCCTACCGTCGGGAGCACAACCCCATAACTTTACAACCGCCTCACTTGTCACAGGACCTGGCGCGCCTGTCACAATGGAGCGGATGTTGGATGCACCCGAGCGAGCCGAGTTGCTCGCCGACGAGGCAGAGCACCCCACGCCGAAGGTGACGTGGTGGCGCAGTCTGCACGCCAAATCCACCCGCCGCGCGCTGTTGTTGACCGCGCTCGGCGGGCTGCTCATCGCCGGCGTGCTCACCGCGCTGCCAGGCAATGGCAACGGCAACGGCCTGCAGGCCAACACGATCACCCTCGGTCTGCGCGGCGCCGAGACGTTCGGCAAGGCCAAGAGCGGCGACTGCCTGAATTGGCCGGACCGCACACCGGATGCGGCGGAGGTCGTCAACTGCAAGGACGAGCACCGCTTCGAGGTCGCGGAGTCGGTGGACATGCGGACCTTCCCGGGCAGCGAGTACGGGCCCGACGCCGCACCACCGTCGCCCGCCCGCATCCAGCAGATCAGCCAGGAGCAGTGCCAGGTGGCGGTGCGCCGTTACCTGGGCCAGCGGTTCGACCCCAACAGCCGCTACACCGTGAGCATGATGTGGTCGGGCGACAAGGCTTGGAAGCAGTCGGGCGAGCGCCGCATGCTGTGCGGTCTGCAGCTGCCCGGGCCCGACAACACGCAGCTCGCGTTCCAGGGCAAGGTCGCCGACGTCGACCAGTCCAAGGTCTGGCCCGCGGGAACATGTCTGGGCATCGATCCGTCCACCAACCAGCCGACCGACATCCCCGTCGACTGCGCGGGACCGCACGCCATGGAAGTGACCGGCGCCGTCAACCTCGCCGAGAAGTTCCCCGCCGGGCTGCCGCCCGAACCCGAACAGGACGCGTTCATCAAGGATGCGTGCACCCGGATGACGGACGCCTACCTGGCGCCGATCCAGCTCCGCAGCACCACGCTCACGCTGATCTACAGCACCGTCGCGCTGCCGAGTTGGTCGGCAGGCAGCCACCAGGTGTCGTGCAGCATCGGCGCCACGCTCGGCAACGGCGGTTGGTCGATGTTGCTCAACAGCGCCAGGGGCCCGCTTCAGATCAACGGCCAGCCCCCGATAGCACCCCCCGACATCCCCGAGGACCGGCTGAACTTCCCGCCGATCCCGATGCCGGACATGTCGTCGTCGGGTCAGTCCAGCCAGAACGACAACAGCTACTCGCCCCGGCAGACTCAACAGAGCCAACCGACCCAGCAGACCCAGCACGGTCAGCAGTCGACCGGGTCGACGGCGACCCACGGACCGTCGACGTCGGTCACACCGCCTCCGGAACAGGGCAACACGTTCTTGGGCGGGCCGCCCCCGCCGGGCGATGCTCTGGCACCCCCGCCTCCGGGCGATGCTCTGGCACCGCCGCCTCCGGGCGCGCCGGCACCGCCGCCTCCGGGCGCGCCGGCACCGCCGCCTCCGGGCGCGCCGGCACCGGCCGAGTTCGCCCCACCGCCGCCGGCACTGGCACCACCGCCACCCGCTCCTGGCCCGCCGCCCGCCGAGCCTGTTCTGCCACTGCCGCCCGGGATGTAGCCCGTGGCCGTGCGGATGAGCCCGCAACGGTTTGACGAACTGGTGTCGGACGCCCTTGATCTGATCCCCGCCGACCTTGCCGCGGCGTTCGACAACGTCGTCGTTCTGGTCGAGGACCGCAACCCGGAAGAGCCCGACCTGTTGGGCCTGTATCAGGGCATCGCACTGACCGAACGCGACTCCTCGTACGCCGGTTCGCTACCCGACACCATCACGATCTACCGCGAGGCCCTGCTGGACATCTGCGAGACCGAGGACGAGGTGGTCGACGAGGTGGCGGTCACCGTCATTCACGAGATCGCCCATCACTTCGGCATCGACGACGACCGCCTGCACGAACTCGGCTGGGCGTAAGCACCGAAGGCGCGTGCGAGTGAGGATCGCAGCGGAGCGAGGACCGGAGCGAGCATGAAGCCGAGGCAATCAGCGCGGCAACCCCGGTTTGTCGGCTCGGGGTGCTATGAACAGGGCCATGAGGAGCGTGTGCGGGGGGTGTCGAGCCGGTCTGGAGCACTGCCACGGCACCGTCATCCACCACGCGCTGCGGCGGTCGGAGTGCACCGAGGACGACTGCGTCACCCCCGAAGTGGTGCACGCGTTCAGCATCGACTGCGACGCGATCGGCTGCACCTGCGCGGCCGCCGTGGCCGCCGCGATGTGAGGCGCGCTCAGCCCATCGGGTCGGCCGCCTGCAGGGCGTCCTCGACCGGGTGCACGTCCGGCTCCGGGTAGAACGGCGGGGCCTGCGGGCCCCAATGCACACAGCTCCAGCGCCCGTCCGTGATCGGCGCCAGCACAACAGATTCGGCATTGGCGAGGTGATTGTCGAGGGCGAAGCTCGCATCCACCCCCGCCAGCGTGGCCGACACCAGCCTGATGGCCGCGCCGTGACTAACCACCACGATGTCACCGTGCCACGCGTCGTCGTCGAGGTGACGCAGCCGGAGCTGCGTGATCACCGGAACATAGCGGTCCAGCAGCTGGCGGGCGGTCTCGCCCGCGGGTAGCGGCAGGTCCAGGTCGCCCTCGTGCCAGCGCTGGTAGACGGATTCGAACTGTGCAATGGCGGCGTCGTCGGTGCGGTCCTCCAGCTCGCCGACCTGGACCTCGTGAATGCCTTCGAACTCGTGGGGGCGAAGGCTCAGTTCGTCGCCGATTTCGGCGGCCGTCTGTGAGGCCCGCACCGCCACCGAGTGGGCGACCATCCCGATGTGGTGTGGGTACTCGCGGGCGAACCTGCGAGCCTGTTCGCGGCCCAGGTCGGTGAGCTCCGCACCGGGCGGGCGGGTGTCGAGCCGTCGTTCGACGTTGCCGTGCGACTGGCCGTGGCGGATCAGCACCAGCCGCCCGCTCACCGGAGGGGTTTCCCTTCTCTCAGTTGCGTCAGCCAGTGCGACGCCTCGTCCAGCTGCGGCGGCACCGCCCCTGCGGCCGATCCGGTCGGCCATGACCCCAGATATCTCACATCTGCACAACGACGATGAAGCGCCTTGAGTGCCTCGGCGACGGCGTCGTCCTCGATATGTCCGACGCAGTCGAGGAAGAAGATGTAGGTGCCCAACTCTCTTCGCGTTGGCCGGGATTCGATGCGGGTGAGGTCGATATCGCGGATAGCGAACTCGGTGAGTGCCGACACCAGCGCGCCGGGGACGTTCTCGAGCCGCAACACCACCGACGTCCGGTCCGCACCGGTGCTGGGCGGCGGTGAGCCCGGCGGGCCGACCAATACGAAGCGGGTCCTGGCGTTGGGTTCGTCGACGACGTCGGAGGCCAGCGCGGTGAGGCCGTAGCGTTCGGCGGCCAGCGCGGTGGTTACGGCGGCATCGGCGCGGCCCTCTGCCACATCAACGGCTGCTGCCGCGTTGGAGTCAGCCGCCTGAAACCTCGAATTGGGCAGGTTCGTCGCTGCCCACCTCGCCACCTGGGCACGCGCCACCGGATACGCGGCGATCGACGCAGGCTCGGTGACACCCGATCGCACTGCGATGGTGAACGCGATGTCGAGCGTGTACTCGGCGAAGACCTGAACCAGGGAGCCGGTTGCCAGGCTGTCCAACGTCGGCAGCACCGAACCCTCGATCGAGTTCTCGATCGGCACGCACGCGTAAGCGGCATCACCGGCGCGAACCATCTCCAGAGCCGCCGAGGGACTGCCCGCTGGGAACGGCTCAACCTCCGTCAAGGGCACCAGTTTCGCGTCGATCATCCTGCGCAACGCCGCCTCGGTAAACGTCCCTTCTGGTCCGAGGTAGGCGATGCGGGGCACGTTTCAACCCTATCGGTTCCAGCGCCGGACCCCTCTGACGTCGCGAGGCGCGTCTTGCGGTCTAGGTTAGGCTTAACTAAATTAGGCTTACCTTACTCACGGAAGGCAACGCGATGGCAGCACCGGCACCGACGACAGCCGAGCGAATCCACAGCACCTGTATGCGGGCGAGCGGGGCAATGCTTGCAATCGAGGGCGTCGAGCCGACTGCCAGCGCCGTACACCACCTGCTCGACGCCGGCTCGTTCGCGATCACCGTCCCCGTCGACGGCGTGTCCCCCCAGGCAGGCATGATCGTCGCCGCCGGAACCGCGGGCGTGCAGGCCGTCCTGGAGATGACCGACTATGCCCCGCTTCCCCTGCGGGAGCCGGTGCGATCGCTGGTGTGGATCCGGGGGCGAGTGCAGGCGGTCCCCGACACCGAGGTGCCCGCGCTGCTTGACCTGATCGCTGCGCAGGACCCCAATCCCGCACTGCTGCAGGTGAACACCGCCGAAGAGGCACACGGCGACACCCGGCTTGCGTTGGTGCGGCTCGAGGTCGAGTCGGTCGTCGTCGCCGACTCGACCGGCGCGGAGGCGGTCGGGGTCAGCGCGCTGCTGCAGGCGCGGCCGGACCCGTTCTGCGTGATGGAGTCATGCTGGCTGCAGCACCTCGAGGTGGCCCATCGCGATGTGGTCGACCGCCTGGCCGACCGGCTGCCGACGACACTGCGGCGGGGCCGGGTCCGTCCGCTGGGACTCGACCGGTACGGCGTGCGGTTACGGGTGGAGAACGAGGAGGGCGACCACGACGTGCGGCTGGCGTTCGCGAAGCCCGTCGACGACGTGACCGGTCTCAGCCAGGCCATCCGGATATTGATGGGTTGCCCGTTCCTCAACGGGCTGCGGGCGCGCCGCCCCTGACCGGCACCCCTGGTGTGACCCGCCCGCTACCGTAGCTCCGGTGACCGCGCCCGACGAGCTGACCGAACCCGACCGGCGCGCGCTGCACATCGAGATCGCCGTCGTGCTCGCGGTGACGTTCGGGCTCAGCGCATACACCGCGATCCTCGAGCTCGTCGAGGCGATCCTGCTCAATCTGTCCGCGCAGACGGTAGCGCTCAACCCGCGGCTGTCTCCATTCGACCTGATCAACCTCGGGCTGAATCTGGCCCGTGTCGCGCAGCTGGTTGCTTGGGGAGCGCTCGGCGTATACCTACTGTGGCGCAGCGGCTTTGGGCCCGACAAGATCGGGCTGGGGCGGATCCGCTGGCGGTCCGACGTACTGGGCGGCATCGGACTTGCCGCGCTGGTGGGACTGCCCGGCCTCGGGCTGTATGTCGCGGCGCGCGCATTGGGCATGAGCGTGTCGGTGGTGCCGTCGACGCATGAGAACTCGTGGTGGCACATTCCGGTCCTGATCCTGCTGGCCTTCGCCAACGGCTGGGCCGAGGAGGTCATCGTCGTCGGCTTTCTGCTCACCCGGCTGCAACAGCTGAGGGTGAATCCGGTCGTCGCATTGGTGGCCACCAGCCTGCTGCGCGGGGCGTACCACCTCTACCAGGGCTGGGGCGCCGGTCTCGGCAACGCGGCGATGGGTCTGGTGTTCGGCTACGTGTGGCGGCGCACCGGCCGGTTGTGGCCGTTGGTCATCGCACACGGCGTGATCGACACGGTGGCATTCGTCGGCTACGCCCTGCTGGCAAGCCATCTTGGCTGGCTGAAGTAAACGCGCACCCAGCCCACGTACATTCTCTGCTGTGAATGGCAATCGGCCACCCCGCCCGGGCCCTGACCCCAGGCGGGATCGACCGATACCTCCGCGCGAGCCGTCGCAGGTGATCCGGCGCGATCCGAACTATCGACCGCCAGCTGCCTGGCCGCCGAATCCACCGACCCCGCCGCGGCGACTGCCCCCGCCGCCGCCGCCGTCCTACCGGCCGCCGAGTCCGGTTGTGCGCCAACAACTACCGCCACCGAGACCACCACGCCGCAAGCGCCGGCTGCGTCGCGTGGTCCTTGCGTTGTTCCTGGTGTTCGTTCTGGCCGTCGCGGGCCTGGTCGGCACCGGCTTTTGGATCGACACCAACCTGCACCGGATCCCGGCGCTGACCGACTACGACGACCGGCCCGCCGAAGGTAAGGGCACTACCTGGCTGCTGGTCGGATCGGACAGCCGACAGGGGCTCACCCCCGAACAACAGGCCGAACTGGGCACCGGTGGCGATATCGGTAACGGGCACACCGACACGGTCATGCTTGTGCACGTACCCGCGTTCGGGTCCAGCACGCCCACCACGATGGTCTCCATTCCCCGCGATTCGTACGTGGAGATCCCCGAGTACGGAAGCGACAAGATCAACACCGCGTTCGCCGTGGGCGGCGCCCCGCTGTTGGCCCAAACCGTCGAGCAGGCAACAGGTTTGCGGCTCGACCACTACGCCGAGGTCGAGTTCGACGGGTTCGCGGCGCTCGTCGACGCCGTCGGTGGGGTGACCATGTGTCCGCCCGAGCCGATCTCCGATCCGCTCGCGGCCATCGATCTGCCCGCCGGTTGCCAGAGGCTGGACGGCCGCAACGCGCTCGGCTATGTCCGTACCCGCGCAACGCCGCGGGCGGATCTCGATCGGATGGTCAACCAACGTCAGTTCATGTCCGAACTCCTGCGCCGCACCGCCAGCCCAACCGTCGCGCTCAACCCGCTGCGCTGGTACTCGATAGCGCACGCCGCCACCAATGCGCTCACGGTCGACTCGGGCGCCCACGTGTGGGACCTCGCCCGGTTGGCGTGGGCACTGCGGGGCGATATCACCACAACCACCGTCCCTATCGGCGAATTCACCGGCAGCGACTCGGGTTCGGTCGTGGTGTGGGACGAGAACGTCGCCGCCGAGTTGTTCGCCGCGCTGAAGTCGGACACACCCGTACCGCAGGACGTGCTCGACGCCGCAGCCACCGGCTAACTAGTCGTATTCGGCGCCGGTCAGCCCGTTCTGCAACCAGTCCTTGGTGCGGCGGGGATGGTTGGTCGCCACCCACGCCACGCCGACGTCGCGGCAATACCGGACGTCTTCGTAATGGTCGACGGTCCAGCAGTACAGCGCGCGACCCTGCGCGGCCGCACGATCGACCAGTTCGGGGTGGTCGCGCAACGTCGCGATCGATGGGCCGACCGCGGTGGCGCCAACGGTGGTGGCTGCGCTTCCGCCGAGATAGCGAGAGGTGTCGCCGAGCAGGACGGTGGGCAGCATCGGCGCGGCCCGTCGGATGCGCCAGACCGCGGCTGCGGAGAACGACATCACCACCGCGCGCGACAGGTCCGCCGAGGCCGGCGAGGCGATGCCGTACCGGTGCAGCAGCGCCAGCACCTTGCTTTCCACCAGGGCGCCGTAGCGGACCGGATGCTTGGTCTCGATGAACATCTTCACCGGCCGATGCCAATCCAGCACCAGCGACACCAACTCGTCGAGGGTGAGCAGACCGGTGTCGCCGTGTGACCCGTCGGGGCGCCGGCTGGCGTGCCACGAGCCGAAGTCCAATTCCCGCAGCTGAGCCAGCGTCATCTCGCTGACCAGGCCGGTGCCGTTGGACGTGCGGTCCACCCGACGGTCATGCACGCACACCAGATGCCCATCACGGGTCAGACGGACATCGCATTCCACGGCATCAGCACCCTCGTGCAGGGCGAGCTCGTAGGCGGCCAGCGTGTGTTCGGGACGATCCGCCGACGCGCCGCGGTGTGCCACCACGAACGGGTGACCGCCGAGCGTCGCGTCGCCCGAGTTCATACGGCTATGCTGCCGGGTTCTGGCCTTCGGACTCAACCGGAACGGCGGATTGCTGCTCAGATTCGGGTTCGCCGTCCGATTGCGCCGCCTGGCCGTTGGGCGATTGGTCGGCGACGATCACCCAGCGCTTGGCCGGACGCTCGACCGGGCTGCGCTCGAAGCCGAGCAGCACCCGGACGACCAGAGTCATCGTCGCCATCGCGAGGAGATAGGCCACGATCGTCGTGACGGTGTTGTCGGCGATGCCCTGCGCGTCGGTGGTGAAGCTCGTCGCGATGGAGAACACCGACACCGCAGTGCTGAGCACCCATAAGGCCCACCACACCGCGATGGGCCTGCGCAGCCGGTCCAGACAGTCTTCGACGCTGGCCAACTCGAGGACGTAGTCCGGCGCCCAGGCCAGATTCAGCAGCGGCACAAGGCAGCCTGCGCGCAGTGCCCACAGCGGTCGGTGCTCTTGGCGCCCAACGTGTTTGAAGGCTGCCGACCGGCGTGCGATCAACCAGTTCGTCAACAGCACCGCGCTTGCGAACACCATGAAGACGGCGG
This sequence comes from uncultured Actinomycetota bacterium, assembly GCA_963801575.1. Classification (GTDB taxonomy): domain Bacteria; phylum Actinomycetota; class Actinomycetes; order Mycobacteriales; family Mycobacteriaceae; genus Mycobacterium. The sequence goes on along the minus strand of CAWDFT010000017.1, from coordinate 49,527 downwards.
CCACGCTCACCAGAACGCCGAGCCAGGTGGCCAACCACGCCACCACCGGGTTGAGCAGGACGCTGCGGTTGATGATCAGCAGCACGTATCGCACCACGTGCACCAGCGCGGCGACGCCGAGCACCGCGATCGTCGCGACCAGCGTGGTGCGAAGCGCCCCGAGCGACGGACCCGGGCGCGGCACGGCCTGCTGCTCGAGGTCGGCGGTGTCGAACCGCTCCTCGAGGCCCCAGCGGGGGATCACCGCATAGCGCGGCGTGGGTCCGAGGTTTCTTTTGCGGCGACGGGCGGGCGGCGCGGCACCGGGCCGAACCGCAATCCAGCGGTATCCCGGCGGGAGCCGCGGTGGGCCATGCTGACCGCTCGGGCGCACCGGCGGCGCGGTCGGACGTGCGCTCCACTCCGAAGGCGGTGGCGGGGCCGACGGAGCCAGCAAGGAGCCGTTACACCGCGGGCACCAGACTCGCTGCCGGTCCCGCACGTTCCACCGCGTGCCGCACCGGGAACACACCTGGATCATCGGACCAGCCTAGCGACGGTTGCTCAGACGGCGCCGACACCGTCGGTGACGACGGGTCGTCCCGCGTCGGTCCAGGCCTGCATACCGCCGTTGACGTTGATCGGCGCATATCCGTTGCGGGCCAGATACTTGGCCACCCGCATCGAGCGGCCACCGAGTTGGCAGACTACGAACAGCTTCGCGCCGGGGTCGATCTCGGCGAGCCGGGCAGGCACCTCGCCCATCGGAATGTGCCGGGCTCCGGCGGCATGGCCGCGCTGCCATTCGTCGTCTTCGCGGACGTCGAGCAGGACGACCGACTGGTCGAATGCCGCCGGAACGTCGGACACCTCAATTTGCTGGACAACCTGACCGACTTCCACCTCATCCATGCCCTCATGCTACGAGGACCGGTAGACGTCGACACCCGTCAATCAGCAATGTGGGGTATCCACAGATTCCACAGGTTCATCCACAGGGCTCGATCGGCGGAAACCCGGTGTGAGCTTGTCAATCTGTGAAATTGCCTGGCGCACCTGTGGATAACCTGACGCCGTTATCGAATAGTGATCAACAGGCTTGGCGGTCGTGAGCGAAATCGCTTGGCGTTCTAACCTTCAGTTCGGGCCTTGGATGCGCCGATTTTTCCATTGCCAACCGAACGGCTATGATCGGCGTCACACCAGCTGTTTGTGACAGACCTCACGGGGGTAAGCAATTGATCGCGCAGGTCAGGAGCTTCTGATGACGTCCCATCCGTTCCAATCGGGGTCGGCTACGTCATCGTCTGAGTGGCAGTCGCCGCATGTCTACACCCACGGCCAGCTCATGGCCTGTTTGCGCGCCGGCCTGATCGCGCTGGTGCTGTTGGGCATTCTCGCGCTGATCGTTCTGTACTGAAACCAACCGACCCGATGCCCTCGTGGGGCTCCGGGGTCGTTCGTTGAGTCGGTTACTCAGGCGGGCGGGTAGACGCCCATGTCCTTGGCCTTGGCGGTCTGCCAGAAGATGTCGGCGATCTCGTCGATCGTCTTCAGCAGCTTCTCGGCCTCGGCGACGTCGGTCGACTTCTTGACATCGCCGGCCCCGTGGATTCCATCCCAGAACAGCTGGTGCAGGTTGGGGAACTCCTTGAAGTGGTCCTTGGTGAAGAAGTCCGCCCACAGCACCATCAGGTGATGCTTGACCTCTTCGGCGCGCTGCTCCTTGATGATGATCGCCCGGGTGCGGAAGTGCTCATCGTCGGAGTCGTGGAACTTCTTGAGGGTCTTCAGGCACGAAAGGGCCTCGATCTTGGCCTGTGCGGGGTCGTAGACGCCGCAGTACAGGTCACAGTGAGCGTGTGCAGGGGTGGCATTGGCGAAAAGTCTTTCCAGCATGGCCTTAACCTACCCTTTAGGGGTGGGGCGAAACCATCGGCAGCGACCCTGGCCGCTGAAGATGTTCAGGGTCGTCGAAGACTCGATGCGCCCGGCACTCGCCCCGGGCGACGGGCTCCTCGCGCTGCGCGGCGGCAGTCCTCGATCCGGCCAGTTGCGGGTGTTCCGCGATCCGATTCTGTCCACGCGCTGGCTCGTCAAGCGCGTCGGCGAGGTGCGCGACGCGGCATTCGAAGCCCGCTCGGACAACCCCAAAGCGCCCGGTGCGGTCGACTCGGCGGAGTTCGGGTGGGTGGCGGCGGCGGGTTCCTACCGCGTGGTGTGGACGCGGCGGAGCAAAGTCGGCCGTTAGCACTCGTGTCCTCTTGCGTGCCAGGCATTGCTAGCTCATGCTGAGCGGATCGACCCAGTGGAGTGTCGGATGCGAGTCCGAACACCGATGTCGCGGAGGCGAGATGGATACGGGTTCCGGTCGGGCGATCGAAATCGCGCCCTTCCATTCGCGGGGATCACTCAAGGGATTCGTGGTGTCGGGCCGCTGGCCGGACTCCACCAAGGAGTGGGCGCAGGTATTGAGGGTCGCCGTCCGGGTCGCCTCGCTTCCTGGGTTGCTGCCCACCACAACAATTTTCGGTGCTCGTGAAGAGCTACCGGATTCTCCCGAGCCCGGCACTGTCGGACTGGTTCTGGCCGAAGGCACCGTCGTTGGTGAAAGCGCCGTGCCGCCAGGGTATTTCGCGGACCATCAACCCCCTGCTCTCCTCATGCTGCATCCCCCGTCGGAGACCACCCCGTCATTGCCGGAGTGTTCGGGGGCCGCATCGGGCTGCGTTCTACTGCCGGGACTTCCCCACCTCGGCCTCGAACACCGGGCCGCATGGGTGGAAGCGGAATCCGACGGCACGGTCACGTCGATGGTCAGCCGGGTCGGCATCGATCCCATTAGCCATCCAGACACCGCGATACTGGCGATGCTCCTTGCCGCATAAGGGTTTTCGAAGCCCATAGTTCTGTTGGCGAAACCGAGAATACGGGTTGCCGAACTTGCGCCCGCGCTGGCGGATGTCTGGATCAGCCGCTATCGTTGGTTTCATAAGCGAAGGGGAGTAGCCCCCAATCGTCGTGTCGACATACTGGCGAACAGCCCGGCCGGCGAACCGTAAGCACGCGGTGGGCGAGACCTTCGACCGAATGTCCAGCGGACCGTAACCATTTCGGCCGTCGGGCGACGTGTCGAAAGGTTTCGAATGCTCACCGCCGCAATCGTCAGTCTCGGGATCGTCTTTCTCGCCGAGCTCGGCGACAAGTCCCAACTGATGACCATGACGTTCGCACTGCGTCATCGCTGGTGGGTGGTGTTGTCCGGGGTCGGCATCGCCTCGTTCCTGGTGCACGGGCTTTCCGTGACGATCGGACACTTCCTGGGGCTGACCCTGCCCGAGCGTCCCATCGCATTCGCCGCGGCCATCGTGTTCCTGCTGTTCGCGCTGTGGACCTGGCGGGACGGTCGAGACGACGGCGAGGAGCGCATACGCACGGTTGCCGAGCCTCGCCATGTGCTGCTCGCGGTGATCTCCTCGTTCGTCCTTGCCGAGCTGGGCGACAAGACCATGCTGGCCACGGTCGCCCTGGCCAGCGACCACAACTGGGCCGGCGTCTGGATCGGCGCGACCGCGGGCATGGTGCTCGCCGACGGCGTCGCAATCGCCGTGGGCGCCGTGCTGCACAAGCGGCTGCCCGAGCGGATCCTGCACCGTCTTGCCGGCGTCCTGTTCCTGATGTTCGGTCTGTGGATGCTCTTCGACAGGGCGTTGGGCTGGCGGTGGCTGGCGATCGCCACCACCGGCTCGGTGGTCGCGGTGGCGATAACCGTTGGCGTGGTCGGCATCCTGCGGCGCCGTGGCGCCGGGGTGGTATCCGAGGCGCCGCTGAAATCGTTGCCAGAGCGGGCCTGACCCTTCCCTGGCAATCCCGGGGCGGGCGGCCGACCCGTATCCCTTCGGGAGGTGGTCGGTGAGGACGCAAAGTCAGCAAACGCACGGATCTGATCTTGAGCCGGCGCTGCCCGTTGCCCGCTGACGTTCTCGGGAGCGGATACTCAGTCGTGAGGGACCTGCGAGCTAAGGGTTGGCGACCTATTCGTAAGAATTTGCTTGACCTCATGAACAGACATCGATGAGATATGGTCTAAACGTGCTGCTTAGCGGGTTATCGAGCCCCCTGAGCAAAGGCCGGTTTAACTTTTCCGCGATTTGCACTTGGTTGTCGGCGCAAGTCTCGCTACGATGATCAGCAAATACGCCAACCGTAATAATCCGCTCTTCCAGCATGTGGAGGTCAATTCGATGAGCACGACGTTCGCCGCCCGCCTGAATCGCCTGTTCGACACGGTGTACCCGCCCGGGCGTGGTCCGCATACGTCTGCTGAAGTGATCGCCGCGCTCAAGGCAGAAGGCGTCACGATGTCGGCTCCCTACCTGTCGCAGCTGCGCTCAGGCAACCGGACCAACCCGTCGTCCACCACCATGACCGCGCTTGCCAACTTCTTCCGCATCAAGCCGGCGTACTTCACCGACGACGAGTACTACGAGAAGCTCGACAAGGAACTGACCTGGCTGGCCAACATGCGCGACGAGGGTGTGCGCCGGATTGCGGCGCGCACCGTCGGCCTGTCCCCTGAGGCGCAGCAGGACATCGTTCAGAAGGTCGACGAGCTGCGCCGCCGGGAGCACCTCGACGATTAGCCCGTCGGCTGCCGCAACGCGGCAGCCCGGCAACAGTCACCGACGTCGATCAGGCGCTGCGCCGGGGCGTCGGAGCGATCCAGCTGCCGGTATTGCGTCGCGATCGCGAGGATCCACTCCCGGTCCGAGTACGACGTCGGTTGCCGCAGCCACCCCAACCCCGGGAACGCGGCGCTCCTGGCCGCCCGGCTCGCGATTCGCCGCGCCCGGCGTGGATCCATTCCGCGATGGCGCGCGCCTGTTCCTCGGGTCCCCTGACGGCACCTCGACGTCGAACACGTTCGGGAGATCGTGTTCGAGTTCGATGTTCGACGCGACGCCGGTGGCATCAACCGGGTGCCGGCGCGAGGCCTCCGCCAGGTGGCCTCCAGGTAGAGCGCATCGGAGATCAGCGACAACCGCTCGGCGACCCGGAACACCAGCGGACCGCGCGGTCGCTCGCCGATTCCGACGTCGGGGTGTCGGCGCTCGAGTTCATCGAGCAGCGGCTCGATGATCCGCAATTCGCGGCGTCCACCGAACCAGTCCTCGACGCTGGGCAGCAGCGAGCCCGCGGCGACGATCGCCATCGCGCAGCCCAGCAGCGTGGCCGCGGTACCGACGCCGACGAGCTGCGTGGTGCCCACGGCCCGCAGGAAGAAGAACGCGCTGGCCGCCACGATCAGCGCGATGCCGAGGGTGAACACGAACAAGCGCCCGGCCGCGCCGGGTGCGGTTGGAGTGCCGCATCCCGGCCCACGACACCAGCGTCAGCGCCAGCAGGACGTAGAGCAGCGGCAGCAGCCACGGCAGCGAGTTGCCGCTTGAGCTCAGGTTGCGTCGCAGGTACTCCTCGGGTGACATCTCCGGCTGTTGGCCGGCTGCGAAGAACAGCACGATGGTCGCGATGACGATGACCGCGGCAATGCCGTACTGCCAGAACGCGATCCGGCGGAGGGTGGCGGGTCTGCGGGTCGACGACGACCGTCGTGATCATCACGCAGCTGCCCGCGGCGCAGGCGATCAGCGCCACCTGGCTCAGACCCATCGAGATGTTCGGCCAGTGCAACAGGGCGTCGAGCAGCAGCGTCAGCGGCTGCCAGTTGAGTGCGGCGACCAGCCCGAGGCTGCCCAGCGCCACGATCATCGCGGCGCTGACCACCGACTGCTTGTTGACCAACGCCCACCCGATGCGCAGGCCGGTGGCCATTCCGAGCAGACCGGCGATCACCCAGACGATCAACCAAACGCCTCTCCGAGCCGAACCTGGACGAACGAGGAGCGATCGGACGGCAGCCGGCCCAGCCGGTAGATCAGCAGGGCCGCGAAATCCTCGGCTTCCTGCTCGGCTTCCTCGCCGCTGGGTCCCATGCAGCCGGTGCGCTGGTTGAGCATGTAGCCGATGAGGTCGTCGCTGGCCAACTCCGCGACCTCGCGTGCGGCTTCGACGACCGGGATGCCGTCGTGCCCGAGGACGAGGTGACCGAGCTCATGGGCCAAGGTGCGATCCCAGGTGGGCAGGCCCTTCTGGATCAGGAAGACGTCATGGTCGGCGTACTGACGCCACTGCCCGCATACGCCTGGCGGCAGGTCCGCCATCTTGAGCTCGATCGGGCGATTGCGGTCCTCACTGACAGCGTCGACAAGTCGGGGTAACGAGATTTCACCGTGTCGCGGGGCGAGATCTAACACCGCACTGACGGCGCGGGTAACACGACGACTGGCAGGCATACGACCTCCTCTCAATGAGTTCACTATGCGCCGCCCGCCCCGGTCAAGGGGGGCAGTTTGTGCTATCTGATGAAGCGGGCTGAGGTACCGACATGCACCGCATGGCCCGCCTTCGCCTGGCGGTACCCTACTAATCCCCCGGCACCTGTGAGCACGAGAATGCCCACAAGGCCCGGCACTGCCAAGGCCGCGACCTGCGGCAGTCCGGCGGTTCGCAGATATTCGGTGTATCCGACCCGGTAGGACGAAGCGGGTACCGCGACGTTGCTGCCGACGCCGGCAGGCGGCGGGACGCGTCCGGCGGGCGGCTCTGCGGTGAGCGCGCGGGGCGTGCCAGGGGGTGGTCCCGGCGGCGTGCCCGGCGACCCGGCGCCTCCGGCGCCCGCGCCGACGCCGATCGATGGGGCGACGAACACCGGCAGCGCAATGGGTGCCGCCAGACCGCCGGGGCCCGGGGCCGCTCCAGGAGCGCCCGCATCGAGCACCGCAGGCCCGCCGGGCGCCCCCGGCTGACCCGGCTGCAGATCGACGGGCAGTTGCATTTCGGGAACTGTCGGCGGACGGAAGCCTGGCAGGTCGACAACGGCGCCACCGCCGCCACCGCCGGCACTCCCTCCGGAACCCGGCGGCTGGCCCGGCGGGTCGGTCGGTTCTGGACACGGTGTCGGCGCGGGCTTCGTCGTCTCGGGGGGCTTCGTGGTCTCGGGGGGCTTCGTGGGCTGCTGCACGCGCGGTGGTTCTTTCTCACCGGCCACTTGCGTTTCAAGCCGACCGTTTCCCCACTGACTTTGCGGCCGTTGTCGCGACGCTTTCTCGTCGTTGGCGCCGTCCAAGCCCAGCGCGCGACGAATCACACCGCCCAGCGAGTCGTCGGCCCGTCCGTCATCCGACCTTCCATAGCCATTCCCGGGGTCGGCAAGCGCAATTGCGCCGCCGGCACCGCCGATGAACAGCCCCGACGCCACGAGGCATGCCGATGCGGCGGCACAGACACACGCAGCCACTCGGTCACCACCTCTCGACACGCCCGCACAGGATTGACGGGTGTGACGATTGTCCCACAGTACGTCGCCTCCGGTTTGCTCGGGGACGGAACAGTACGCATACCGGGGCACGCCACCGAGCGTCGGTGCCCTGAGCGATAGTGTTGTGCTGCGCCATCACAGACACGAATGGCCGAAAAGCTGACGAGAAGACCGGGAGGCGGCCGGGATGGGCCTGTTCACGCGACGGAAAAGCCACGCTACTCGGCGAGCTGAGGCCCGCGCCATCAAGGCCAAGGCGAAGCTGGAAGCCAGGCTCGCGGCGAAGAACGAGAGCCGTCGCATCAAGGCCGCCCAGAAGGCCGAGACCAAAGCGCTCAAGGCGCAACTGCGGGCGCAACGGGACAGCGACAGGACCGCGCTCAAGGTTGCTGAGACCGAGCTCAAGGCGGCCCGTGAAGGCAAGCTGTTGTCCCCGACGCGGATTCGCCGGGCGCTCACGGTTTCGCGGCTGCTGGCCCCGGTCGTGGTGCCGCTCGCCTACCGAGTTGCCGTGGCCGCGCGTGGCTTCCTCGATGAGCGCCGGGCGGCCCGGCTCGGAGTTCCGCTCAGTCAGCTCGGGCAGTTCTCCGGGCACGGCGCAGCGCTGTCTGCCCGCATCGCGGGGGCGGAGCAGTCGTTGCGGTCGGTGGCCGAGAAGAAACCGAAGGACGCCGAGACCAAGCAGTTCGTCGCCGCGATGACCGATCGCCTCACCGACCTGTCGGCAGCCGTGACGGCCGCGGAGAACATGCCGTCGTCGAACCGGCGGACAGCCCACATCGCGATCTCCCGACAACTCGACGACATCGAGGCCGACCTGATGGCCCGGCTCGGCGTGGCCTGACAGGCCTTGAAGAGACCACAGAGGCGGACATGATCCGGTCGGCCGTGCTCGCCTTCGTCACCGCGCTGGTGGCGACGATGGCTCTGGCCGGTGCCGGTGCCGCGTCGGCACACGCCGCCCGCATCGCAACCGACCCCGTCGAGAATGCCTCGCTGACACAGGGACCCGCGCGCGTCAGCGCGACGTTCAATGAGGAGTTGCAGCCCGAATTCGCCGCGATGACCGTGGTGGGTCCCGACGGGAATCTGTGGTCCACCGGCGACCCGCAGATCCAGGGCGCGGTGATCGGCGTCGGTGTGCGCCCGCTCGGACCCGCGGGCACCTACACGGTGAACTACCGGGTGACATCGGCGGACGGCCATCCGTTGGCGGGGTCATGGTCGTTCCGGCTCACGGTTGCCGCGACCGGCACCCCCGGTCCGGCCGCTGCCAAACCGGCCGAACCATCCGATGGCGGACTCCCGGTTTGGCCGTTCCTGGTGGCCGGCGCGCTGATCATCGCCGGCGGCGTCTGGTGGGCGGCGCGACGACCGTGCTGATGGTGCTGGCATGGCCAACCGAGCACGATGGCTGCCCGCGGCAAAGTCGCACCGCGCCACCGCATAGGTATCGCGGGCCAGGTCGCTGACCGAGCTGGCGATCATGGCGGTGGCACTGACCGTTGCCGCCGCATTGTCGGTTACCGGCTGACGAAGTTTGCGACCTGGCATGATGGGAACCATTGCCGGGTGGAATCACGAGGACGAGACACTGCAAAGGAGCAGCCAGATGGCAGACCAGCAGGATCGACCCGACGAAACGCCTGACGCCATACCGCGTGCGCCCGCACCGGAACCGTCCGGTCCCGTACCGGAGGCCACGCCTGCCGCTGCACAGCCGCCCCCTCCGCCGCCTCCACCTCCTCCGCCTGCGAGGGAGGAGCCGCCAGCGAAACCAGCCAAAGCGGCCAAGAAGGCTCCCGCGAAGGCGGCGAAGAAGGCTCCCGTGAAAGCCGCGAAGAAGGCCGCACCGGCCAAAAAGGCCGCCAAGAAGGCACCGCCCAAACCCGGGCCGCAGGCCGCACCGAAGCTGGCCGACACCAACGGCGAACGCAAAATCGCAGACGCGGTCAAAGAGGCAGCGGCGCAAGCCAAATCGACCGTCGCCGCAGCCAGGAACCCCACGACAGGTCCCGACACCGTGCAGCTGATCGGGCCTGACCATTCGCGGCGGCCCCTGGCCGCGGCGATCGCGGCCGGTGTGCTCGCCATCCTTCTGGTGCTCGTCGCACGTCGCCACGGCAGCGACGACTGACAATTCGCCCACGACATCGTTGGTGAAAGCCTCAGTACCTAGCTGGGATCGGCGTTAGTTTGGCCCCATGGCTGAGCATCCACCGTCGGGCACGGTGACGTTCCTGCTCACCGACCTCGAGGGCTCCACCCGGATGTGGGAGCAGGATCCCGTTGCGATGAAGGCCGCCATGGTCCGCCACGACGAGCTGCTGGAGAAAACGATTGCGGCCCATCGCGGTTACGTGTTCGCCCGTATGGGCGACGGCATGGCCGCTGCGTTCGCGACAGCGACAGATGCGATTTGTGCAGCCTCAGCGTTTCAACAGGCGCTCACGGCAGAGCCTTGGCGTACCGCACACCCATTGCGCGCCAGGGTCGGGCTGCACACCGACGAGGCGGTGATCGTCGATGACACCGGCTACGCCAGCCTGCCGATCAATCGATGCTCCCGCTTGATGACCGCCGCTCATGGCGGGCAGATCGTCGTCTCGGGTGCCACCGAGATGCTGATGCGCGGACAGTTGCCCGACGGAATGGAGCTCGTCGATCTCGGTGAACACCGGCTGCGTGACCTTGGTCGCCCTACTCGGATCTTCCAGCTGACCCGGGACGGGGATCGCGAGGACTTCCCGCCGCTGCGAACTTTGGACTCGTTCCCGGGAAACCTTCCGGCACAAGTCAGTTCGTTCATCGGTCGTCAGGCCGACGTGTCGCGTGTGGAGAAGGCGCTCGGCGCTTCACGGGTGGTGACGGTCACCGGTGTGGGCGGAGTCGGCAAGACCCGCCTGGCATTACAGGTCGCAGCCGACGTGCTGCCCGGGTACCGGGATGGTGCGTGGCTGGTCGAACTGGCCCCGGTGCGCGATCCCGACGGCGTCGCAGGGGCGGTGGCGGCGGCGTTCCGTCTAACCAATAGAAGCGGACAATCGCTCGAGGAATCGCTACTCGAGATGCTGGCCAACAAGCAGCTCCTGTTGGTGCTGGACAACTGTGAGCACCTGGTGGGAGCGATGGCCCGGCTGGTGACGCGGTTAGAACAGGAGTGTCCCGGTGTCGTCGTCCTCGCCACCAGTCGCGAGGGCCTGGCTGTCGACGGGGAGCAAATTCTTGCCCTGCCCCCGTTGGAGATCGGCGCTCCCGATGACGACATAGAGCGCCTCGTAACCACCGATGCCGTCAGTCTTTTCGTTGAGCGGGCACGACACGTCAAGGCCGATTTCGCCCTGACCGACAACAACGCCCATGCCGTCGTGGAGGTCTGCCAACGCCTCGACGGTGTGCCACTGGCCATTGAGCTGGCGGCGGCGCGGGTGATCGCGTTGGGCCCGGTGGATCTCGCCCGACGCCTTGACCGCCGGTTTCAGGTGCTGGCCGGGGGGCGGCGGGGAGCCGTCGAGCGCCACGCGACGCTCCGCGCAGCCATCGACTGGTCATTCGACCTGCTCAATGCCGCCGAACAACGGCTTCTTTCCCGCATCGCCGTGTTCACCGGAGGCTGCACGCTCGAGGCCATCGAGGAGATCTGCAGTGGCGACCCCATTGAGCCCGAGGAAGTGATGGACCTGGTCACCGGCTTGGTCTCCCGCTCGCTGGTGGTTGCGGAAGACGGCGGGCCGGGCACTCGCTTCCGCATGCTGGAGACCATCCGCCAGTACGGCGAGGAACGGCTTGCCGACTGGGGTGAGACCGATGAGCTGATGATTCGGCATGCGCGCTTCTATGCGAGCCTGTCGGCGCGGGCCGCCGATCACTACTACGGACCCGACCAGATTGCCTGGGCCAGGCGGATCAACCCCGAGCTGGACAACATCCGCGCGGCGCTGGCCACGGCTATCGACACCGCGAATGCCGCGCTGGCCGTACAGCTTGTGGCCAATCACCCCAACCACCATGGCTACGGCGGGACGGGCGCGGTGTTCGACATCGACGTGCCGGCTTCGGCCGTACTCGCCTTGCCAAATGCACACGAAGAGGCCGGGTATCCCCACGTAGTGATAGCGGCGGCGTGGCACGCGTACCTACGCGGCGACTTCGAGAAAGCAGATGAACTCCGCCGCCAAGCGCTCGAGGCTGAATCGCTTCATTCGGTAGCGCTGCGCCGGCCTCGGGTCGAGCTGGAAGCGTGCAACCTGACGGCGATGGTGTCTCTTGCCGCAGGTGACTACGCCGAGGCGGTGTCGGTCTACAGTCGAGGAGCCGAATTGGCCGCTGCCGACGGCTATCCCGGGCTTGCCGCGATCAACCTTGCGGTATGCGTAAACACCGCGCTCCTCGGTGGTGGCGAGGCCGAGGAAGCAATCGCAAAGGCCGAGGAGGCACTCAAGCTCGCCCGACAGTCCGGAATGCATGCGGCGATCGTCATCAGCCTCAACTCCCTCGCGCTTACTCTGGCTGACCTCGACCCTGCACGGGCCAGGGCCCTCCTCGATGAAAGCGTCGAGCGCAGCGCCACCCCTGGCGGGGCGAGCCGAACGGGAGTCATCACCGCGGGCCTGGTAGCAGGTCAAATTATGGACTGGGACCTCACTCTCGCGCTGGCCGCGCGAGCGATGCAGCTGGAGCGCTGGATCATGGCGCCGCTACAAGTTGCACCATGTCTAGCCTTATGTGCGCGCGCCCTTGCCGAGATTCGACCTGAAATAGCCGGTGTACTGCACGGTGCCGCCTATGCCGCCTTTAGGCGCGCAGCGTCCGAAGCCGGCGGCGGACAGCGAACAGGTTCGGCGCCCGTCGGGCCAAACGCCAACTTCGTTCTGACCGCGATGCACGAGACCGGGGACATCGTCGCCGCGGCCCTTGGTGACGAGCGTCGACGCGCGCTCCGCACCGAAGGCGCGGCGATGAGTATGGACGAGGCGATCACCTACGCTCTCGCCAGCATCGACCCGAAACTCCTCACCGGGCCCCATCGCTAGCATCGACCGTTGACAATCGAGCCTCGCCCCACCGCTGACCTGGTCGACGACATCGGCCCCGATGTCCGCAGCTGCGATCTGCGACTGCGTCAGTTCGGCGGCCGGTCGCAGTTCGCCGGGACGATCAGCACCGTGAAGTGTTTCGAGGACAACGCGTTGCTGAAATCGGTTCTCTCCGAACCGGGTAAATGCGGAGTTCTCGTCATCGACGGCGGCGGGTCGCTGCACGCCGCACTGGTCGGCGACGTCATCGCCGGCCTGGCCCGCGACAACGGCTGGGTCGGTTTGATCATCAATGGCGCGGTGCGCGACGCGGCGACGCTGCGCACCCTCGACATCGGGATCAAGGCGCTCGGCACCAATCCGCGTAAGAGCACCAAGACGGGCGAGGGCGTCCGCGACGTGGCCGTCGAATTCGGCGGAGTGGTTTTCGTGCCGGGCCAGATCGCCTACAGCGACGACGACGGCATCGTCGTCCTCGCCGCAGACTGAGCGTTTACACCGAAGCCCCCACCGGCGCATGGTGTTTGGTGAAGTGCAGCGCCTCGTCATCGACCTTGCCATGCCGGATCATCCGCATGTCGAAGAGGTAGTTCTGCTTGAGCCGCCACGGCGCCCGTGACCCCGACTTCGGCAGTAGGTGCGCCGACCGCTGGAAGTAGCCGGGGGTGAAGTCCATGAACGGTAGCTCATCCACGGTATCGCCGGGATGTTGCGGTTCGACGCGGTCGAAACCGTTGGCATCCATGTAGTTCAGCAGTCGGCAGACGAACTCCGAGACCAGGTCGGCCTTCAGCGTCCATGAGGCATTGGTGTACCCGAACGTCATGGCGAAGTTGGGGATACCGGAGAACATCAGACCCTGGTAGGTCATCAGCGAAGTCAGGTCGATCGGCTCGCCGTTTTTGGTCGGTTTGAGGCCGCCGAGCAGCTGCATGTTCAGACCCGTTGCCGTGACGATGATGTCGGCATCCAGCTCCTCGCCCGAGGTTAGCCTGATCCCGGTCTTCGTGAACCGTTCGATGGTGTCGGTGACGACGTCGGCCTTGCCCTTGCGAATGGCCTTGAACAGATCGCCGTTCGGAGCAAGGCACACACGCTGATCCCAGGGCTTGTAGCTCGGAGTGAAGTGCTTGTCCCAGTCGTAACCCTCCGGCAGCCTGCGCTCACCCATCTTGCGGAGCGCGTTGGCGAAGAAGTTCGGGAACTTCCTGGCGATCTGGTACTGCACGGTGCTCTGCACGATGACCTTCCAGCGGATCGCCGCATAAGCCGCCTTCTCGGGCAGCAGCCTGCTGGCCCGCGCGGCGAAGGGCTCCTTATCGGGCATTCCGGCGATGTACGTCGGCGAGCGCTGCAGCATTGTCACGTGACCGGACCCCGAGTCGATGAGCGCCGGGATCAGGGTCACCGCGGTGGCGCCGCTGCCGATGACAACGATCTTCTTGCCTTGGTAGTCGAGGTCCTCGGGCCAGTGCTGCGGGTGAACGATCGTCCCTGCGAAGTCTTCTGAACCGGCGAACTCGGGCGAGTAGCCCTCGTCGTAGTTGTAGTAGCCGGTGCAGCCGAACAGGAAGGAGCAGGCGATCTCGCGCTGCTGCCCATCGGATTCGACGCGCAGCGTCCAGCGATTGTCGGCGTCGGACCAGTCCGCGGCGACCACGTTCTGGCCGAACCGCATGTGCTTGTCGATGCCGTTCTCGGCGGCGGCTTCCGTCAGATAGTCCAGGATCGCCGGCCCCTCGGCGATCGCTTGCTCGGACGTATACGGCTTGAATCGGAACCCGAGGGTGTACATGTCGGAGTCTGACCGCAGACCCGGATACTTGAAGAGGTCCCAGGTGCCGCCGAGGTTCTCGCGACGCTCAAGGATCAGGTAGCTCTTGTCGGGGCAGCGGTCCTGCAGATGCCAGGCGGCGCTGATGCCGGAGATGCCGGCTCCCACGATGACGACGTCGACAAATTCGGTCATGCTGTAAAGCTATCAACGCCGTGTCGAATAAGTCAACGGTGTGTTGAAAATTTCGACACTGTGTAAACTAACGCCCGTGACAGCAGCCAGCCCGCCCCGCGCCGCCAGGGGTCGCCGGACCACCCGGCCGTCGGGAGACGACCGTGAGCTGGCCATTCTGGAGACCGCCGAGCGCCTGCTGGATGAGCGCTCGTTCGCCGACATATCCGTCGACGACCTGGCCAAGGGTGCCGGCATCTCCCGGCCCACCTTCTACTTCTACTTCCCGTCCAAGGACGCGGTGCTGTTGACGCTGTTCGAGCGTGCGGCCATCGAGACCGATGCCGCCTCCGAGGGCGTCTCTCAGACGCTGCCCGACGACCGCTGGGAGGGCTGGCGAGCCGGTATCAGCGTGTTCTTCGATGCATTCGTAAAGCACAAAGGCGTCCTGCGCGCCGCTCACTCTGTGCGAGCAACCAACCCGGAGATCAGCCAGCTGCTGGCCACGTTCATGCAGAAGTGGATCGACAACACGGCGGCCACCATCGAGGCGGAGCGGGCAGTCGGCGCCGCGCCGACGACCCTGCCGGCGCAGGACCTGGCTACCGCCCTGAACCTGATGAATGAGCGTGCGCTGTTCGCATCCTTCTCCGGCGAACGACCGGGGATGCCGAAGGAGCAGGTCCTCGACACCCTGGTCCATATCTGGGTCACCAGCATCTACGGCGACGCCCGCTAAGTTGTCACCCCTCGATGCGAACATATGTTCGTGTCGGCATGTGCGACGATCTTGCACGCTGATCTCGACTCCTTCTACGCATCGGTCGAGCAGCGCGACGACCCCGTGCTGCGCGGCAGGCCGGTGATCGTCGGCGGAGGCGTCGTGCTCGCGGCGAGCTACGAGGCGAAGGCCTACGGCGTGCGCACGGCCATGGGCGGGCGCCAGGCACGGCAACTCTGCCCGCACGCCATCATCGTTTCGCCGCGGATGTCGGCGTACACACAGGCCAGCGACGCGGTGTTCGACGTGTTCCGCGACACCACGCCGATCGTCGAGCCGCTGTCGGTGGACGAGGCCTTCCTCGACGTGTCCGGGCTGCGCCGGGTGTCGGGCACTCCGGTCGAGATCGCGGCGCGGCTGCGGGCTCAGGTGCGCGATCGCGTCGGCCTGCCGATCACGGTCGGCATCGCGCGCACCAAGTTCCTGGCCAAGGTGGCCAGCCAAGAGGCCAAGCCGGACGGGCTGCTGCTGGTACCACCCGACCGCGAGCTGGCGTTCCTGCATCCACTGCCGGTACGCAGACTGTGGGGCGTTGGCGTCAAGACGGCCGAGAAGCTGCACGCGCACGGCATCGAAACCGTCGCCGACGTCGCCGAACTCAGCGAGTCCACACTCGCCTCACTCGTCGGCGGCGCGATGGGCAGCCGGCTTTTCGCGCTGTCCCGCAACATCGACCGTCGCCGGGTCGTGACGGGGGTGCGTCGACGCTCCGTTGGGGCGCAGCGTGCGCTCGGGCGGCGAGGCAACACGATGTCGGCGGCGGAGGTCGACGCCGTGGTGGTCAATCTGATCGACCGGATCACCCGCCGGATGCGCAAGGCCGGGCGCACCGGCCGAACGGTGGTGCTGCGCTTGCGGTTCGACGACTTCGGCCGCGCCACCCGGTCGCACACCATGCCGCGCGCGACCGCGTCCACCGACGTCATCCTCGACGCCGCCCGTGGCTTGGTCGCGACAGCCGCTCCGCTGATCGTCGAACGTGGACTGACGCTGGTCGGGTTCGCGGTGTCCAACATCGACCGGCACGGCGCCCAGCAGTTGGAGCTGCCATTCGAGCTGGGGGCACCTCCCGTGTGCGGGGGACACGCCCCCGTGACACTCGACGATGCCGTCGACCGGGTGCGTCAGCGCTACGGAAACTCCGCCGTCACTCGCGGCGTGCTGCTGGGCCGCGACCCCGGCCTTGAGATGCCGCACCTGCCGGACTAAACAAGTTGGGCGGCAACGAATCCGGCGAACAGGACACTGAAGCCGCCGATCTCCCCGACGATGAGCGCGATCATGCCTGCATGCAAGCCACCGGTGGGATGTTCGAACTGGTTGGTGGTGTCACGCCTCACGCCGTGTCCGATGTAGGTCACGATCGCGATGACGAAGAACAGCACGACAACCATCGCCGCGGTCAGGTTCACCCACGTGGCCCAGCCGCTCAACTCGACGAACACCGCGATCAGCAGGGTCGCAAACGAGTAGAGCAGCGCGGCGCGATGCGCGATGTCCACATAGGGGTGCGCGAGATGGTTCTCCGACGTGGCCATCTGCCGGTATTTCCAGACGCCGAGGGCGAGCGCCAACAGAAAGATGAGTCCGGCCGCCAACAGCGTCAGCCTGGTGTCGATTCCTGGGTCCACGCTACGAGACCCTACGACGCCGTCCACTCCAGCAGTTTCGCCGCGGGCCAGGTGTTGACGATCCGGTCCTCCGGCACCTCTGCGTCCAGCGCGCGTTGCGCGCCATAGCCGAGGAACTCCAGCTGGCCGGGTGCATGCGAGTCGGTGTCGATCGAGAACAGGCAGCCGATCTCCAGCGCCAGGTTCAGCAGCCGGGTCGGCGGATCGCGGCGCTCGGGCCGAGAGTTGATCTCCACCGCGGTGCCGTTGTCCCGGCAGGCGGTGAAGACCTTCTCCGCGTCGAACTTTGACTCCGGCCGCATACCGCGGCCGCCGGTGACGAGCCGGCCGGTGCAGTGGCCCAGCACGTCGGCGTGGCCGTTCTCCACCGCTTTGATCATCCGGCGCGTCATCGCCGGCGCATCCATCGCCAGCTTCGAGTGCACGCTGGCCACCACGACGTCGAGCCGCTCGAGCAACTCTGGCTCCTGGTCGAGCGAGCCGTCCTCGAGGATGTCGACCTCGATGCCGGTGAGGATCCGCATCGGTGCCACCGTGTCACGGAGTTCGTCGATGACATCCAGCTGCTTGCGCAGCCGCTCGGGTGACAGCCCGTTGGCGATCGTCAGCCGCGGCGAATGATCGGTCAGCGCGCAGTACTCGTGGCCCAAATCCCTTGCCGCAAGCATCATCTCCTCGATCGGCGCCGAGCCGTCGGACCAGTTGGAGTGCACGTGTAGGTCGCCACGCAGTGCGGCCCTGATCTCGCTACCGCCGAGATCCTCTGCCGCCGAGCGCAATTCGACAAGCGAATCGGGCTCACGGCCCGCCCATGCCTGGGCGATGACCTTGGCCGTCTTCGGGCCGATACCGGGCAACGTCTGCCAGCTGTTGGCAACGCCGTGGCGTTCGCGGTCGGCGTCGCTGAGCGCCTCGACGATGTCGGCCGCGTTGCGGTAGGCCATCACCCGCCGCGAGTCCTCCCGCGCCCGATCCTTGTAGTAGGCAATCTGACGCAGCGCGACGACCGGATCCATAGCTCCAGTGTGCCCGCTCATCGACGCTTTGTGGCACCGTGCACCAGAGCCCGGACCTGGTCTTCGACGGTCCCGCCTACCAAGAACAACATCTCGTCGTCCGCCTGGAGCACGTCATCCGGCTTCGGGAGCATGACCCCTTTGTCACGGATCACGATGGCCAGTGCGGTGTTCTCGGGCATGGGTACGGCACGCACCTTTTTCCCGACGAACGGGTCGTCGGGGGGCAGCCTCAGCTTGGCCAAGCTCACCTGGCCTTGTCGCAGCTCCATCAATTGCACCAGGTGGCCGATGTCGATGGCGCCCTCGATCGCCGCGACCAAGGCGCGCGGCGCGGAGACCGCGACGTCGACGCCCCACGCATCGGTGAAGAGCCACTCGTTACGCGCGTCGTTGACCCGGGCCACCACCCTGGCCACCCCGAACTCTGTCTTGGCCAACAGCGCCGCTGCGAGGTTCACCTTGTCATCACCGGTGGCGGCGATCACCACATCACACGTTTGCATTCCGGCCTCTTCGAGCGAGGTGAGTTCGCAGGTGTCGGCCAGCAGCCAGTCAGCCTCCGGCACCGTTTGCGGTTCGTAGTGGCGGACGTTGTTCTCGATCAGCAGGACCTTGTGGCCATAGGCGAGTAGTTCCCGGGCGACGGACCGACCGATCGCTCCGGCACCCGCGATGCCGATGCGCATCGTCTGATGCTCGTCAGCTCGATGCGACGCCGCGGCGGACCGCCTTCCGACTCGGAACACGAACTCATACTGACCCATGCGGCGTCGCCCTGGTTAACTGCGGGATGAAATGACCTTGCAGCAGCTGTATCTGGTACTGCTGGCCGGTGGGCTCGTGCTGCTGGCCAGCATCGTCGCCACCCGGGCGGCAAGCCGAGTGGGCTTGCCCAGCCTGCTGCTGTTCCTGGGCGTCGGCGTCATCGTCGGCGAAGACGGGCTGGGACTGCAGTTCGAGAACTACCTGCTCGCCGAGCATCTCGGCACGGTGGCACTGGCGATCATCCTCATCGAAGGCGGCTTGACGACCCGGTTTTCCGACGTGAGACGGGTGTTGGCGCCCGCGGGAATGTTGGCCACCGTCGGCGTCGTGGTCAGCATGGTGATCACTGCCGCAGGGGCGCATCTGCTGCTCGGCATGGACTGGCAACTCGCACTGCTGCTCGGCGCCATCGTGTCCTCGACCGATGCCGCCGCCGTGTTCTCCGTGCTGCGCGTGGTGCCCTTGCCGAGGCGGATTGCCGGCCTGCTCGAGGCCGAGTCCGGATTCAACGACGCGCCCGCCGTCATCCTCGTCCTGATATTCAGCGCCACGCCGATGGAATTGTCTCCCGTGCACGCCCTCGGTGTGTTGGTCTATGAGCTGGGAGTCGGCGCCGCGATTGGCTTGGGATGCGGGCTGCTCGGCGCAATCGCCCTGCGCCGCATCGCGCTTCCGGCTTCGGGCCTGTATCCACTCGCGAACTTCGGGCTGGGCATGGTGGCGTTCGCCGCGGCAGGCAGCGCCCACGCGAGCGGGTTTCTCGCCGCATATCTGGCCGCGGTCGTGCTCGCCAATTCTGGGCTACCTCACCGCTCGGCCACCCGGTCCTTCGCAGAGGGGCTGGGTTGGCTTGCACAGATCGGCTTGTTCGTCCTCCTCGGCCTGCTGGTCGACCCCAGCGATCTCGGCCGCGAAGTGGTGCCTGCGATCGTGATCGGACTCGTGCTGCTGTTGGTCTCCCGGCCGGTGTCGGTCCTGATATCCCTGGCCGGATTCCGCTTTCCCTGGCGGGAGCTGGTTTTCGTGTCGTGGGCCGGGCTTCGTGGCGCGGTTCCGATCGTGCTGGCGACCTTCCCGATCGTCGAGGGCGTCCCCGACAGCATCCGTCTGCTCAACATCGTGTTCATTCTGGTGGTGGTGTTCACCCTGGTGCAGGGGCCCAGCCTGCGGGCGCTCGCCCACCGGTTGGGGCTGATTCCGCGGGAAGCCACCCGCGAGATCCAGGTGGAGGCGGCTCCCCTCGATGTATTGGAGGCCGAGCTGTTGACAATGACCGTGCAGTCGCCGTCCCGGTTGCACGGTGTCACCGTGCTCGAATTGCGGTTACCCGACCCCAGCGTCATCACCCTGATCATCCGAAACGGTCACACGTTCGTGCCCGAGCCCGAGACGCGGATCGCGGCCGGTGACGAGTTGCTCATCGTCACCACCACCAAGACGCGCGCAGCGGCCGAGCGCAGGCTGCGCGCGGTGAGTCGCCGCGGCAAGCTCGCCTACTGGTTCGACGAGTACGGCGAAACAGACTGACCTGCCTGCGCTCACAGCCCATGGCCGGGAAAGCAGGACTAGGGTCGATTCAGTGCGATTCGCCTTCAAGACCTCCCCGCAGAACACCACCTGGAACGACATGCTGGCCGTCTGGCAGGCCGCCGACGACATCGACGTCTACGAGTCCGGCTGGACGTTCGACCACTTCTATCCGATCTTTTCCGACTCCGCAGGCCCCTGCCTGGAGGGCTGGACGACGCTGACGGCGCTCGCGCAGGCCACCAAGCGGCTTCGCGTCGGTGTTCTTGTCACCGGCATCCACTACCGCCATCCCGCCGTGCTGGCCAACATGGCTGCGGCGCTGGACATCATCTCCAACGGCAGGCTCGAACTCGGTATCGGCGCGGGCTGGAACGAAGAGGAATCCGGCGCCTACGGAATCGAACTCGGCTCCGTCAGGGAGCGCTTCGACAGGTTCGAGGAAGCCTGCCAGGTGTTGATAGGCCTGCTGAGCCAGGACACCACGAGCTTCGATGGCAAGTTCTACCAACTCAAGGACGCGCGCAACGAGCCGAAGGGGCCGCAGAAGCCGCACCCGCCGATCTGCATCGGTGGCAGCGGTGAGAAGCGCACACTGCGCATCACCGCGCGCTATGCCGATCACTGGAACTTCGCCGGAGGTCCGCCCGAGGAGTTCGCCCGTAAGCGGGACGTGCTCGCGTCGCACTGCGCCGACATCGGCCGGGACCCCAAGGAGATCATGCTGTCGGCACACGTGCGGCTCAGCTCCGACCACCTCGCGGACGGTGCGAGCGTCGACTACGGGCACGCGATCGGGGAGGCCGCGGCACTTGGCAAAGAGGGCCTGGACCTGGCGATCGTGTACTTGCCGACACCGCACGACCCGGGCGTGCTCGAGCCGCTGGCCGAAGCGATCAGGGAGTCGGGGCTGCTCAACAGCAAAGCCGAGTGACGATAACGAAGATATAACGGTCAGGCAAAGAACCGGTCACAGGACGACGTGACGTCGTAACCGGGGTGGCGTGGCGGTTGCTAGAACGCCGTAGCGCAGGAGTTCGTCGGCGGTGATGAGGCGCTCGTGCTTGGCGGGGAATCGCGGCTCTTGACCGGATGACGAAGCAGTGACCAGGCGATTCGACCCGCGATAGCGAGACAGTGGGTTGATGTACACGTCGATCACTCCTGCGGTCGTAGCAGTTGCTGTACCGAGGCACTACGTTACCGCAGTGCCCACTCAAGCATTAGATACCGAGACACTGGCAAACTGAATTAGGCGCGCCGATTAATACATCAGATGATTTTGGTGAGACAGAAGTGACTAGTGGGGTCTAGCCGGCGGGCTACCGCTGCGGGACGGCCGTCGGCTTGATCGGGGCCGGCAGCGCGGTGTGGCCCATCAGGTAGCGGTCGACGCCGGCCGCAGCGGCCCGGCCCTCGGCGATCGCCCAGACGATCAGCGACTGGCCCCGGCCCATGTCGCCGGCGACGAAGACGCCCGGCACCGAGGTGGCGAAGTCGGCGTCGCGGGCGACGTTGCCGCGCTCGGTGAGCTCCACGCCCAGGTCGGTGAGCAGCCCCGGCCGCTCCGGGCCGACGAAGCCCATCGCCAGCAGCACCAGGTCGGCCTCGAGCTCGAAGTCGGTGCCCTCGACCTTCTCGAACTTGCCGTCCGTCCATCTCCACCTCGTGTCGCGCGCAGCCCGGTGACCGTGCCGTCGTCGCCGACGAACTTCTCGGTGTTGACCGAGAACACCCGCTCGCCGCCCTCCTCGTGGGCCGAGGACACCCGGAACATCAGCGGGATAGGTCGGCCACGGGGTGGAGTCGGCGCGCGTCTCCGGCGGGCGCGGCATGATCTCGAACTGGTGCACGCTGGCCGCGCCCTGGCGGTGCGCGGTGCCCAGGCAGTCCGCACCGGTGTCGCCGCCGCCGATGATGATCGACCTTCTTGCCCTTGGCGGTGATCGGCGGCTGGCCGTCCTCGTCGAGCACCGGATCGCCCTGCTGCACCCGGTTGGCCCACGGCAGGTACTCCATCGCCTGGTGAATGCCGTCGAGACTCGCGGCCCGGGATCGGCAGGTCCCGCCACGTCGGTGGCCCCGCCGGCCAGCACCACCGCGTCGAATTCGGCGCGCAGCTGCTTCGGCCGTGATGTCGACGCCGACGTTGACGCCGGCGCGGAACGTGGTGCCCTCGGCCTCCATCTGTGTCAGCCGCCGGTCGATGTGGCGCTTCTCCATCTTGAACTCGGGGATGCCGTAGCGCAGCAGGCCGCCGATGCGGTCGGCCCGCTCGAACACCGTCACGTCGTGACCGGCGCGGGTCAGCTGCTGGGCGGCGGCCAGGCCGGCCGGCCCGGAGCCGACGACGGCGACCTTCTTGCCGGTGATGACGTGTCGGCGGCAGCGGAACGACCCAGCCCTCGTCGAAGGCGTTGTCGATGATCTCGACCTCGACCTGCTTGATGGTGACCGGATCCTGGTTGATGCCGAGCACGCAGGATGCCTCACACGGCGCCGGGCACAGCCGGCCGGTGAACTCCGGGAAGTTGTTGGTGGCGTGCAGCCGCTCGATCGCGTCGCGCCAGCGGTCCCGTGTACACCAGGTCGTTCCACTCCGGGATCAGGTTGCCCAGCGGGCAGCCGTTGTGGCAGAACGGAATACCGCAGTCCATGCAGCGCGTGGCCTGCTCGCGCAGGGTATCGTGGGAGAAGTCCTCGTAGACCTCTTTCCAGTCGCTGCAGCCGCAGCGGGCACCGGCCGACGTGGCGGGGTCTCGCGCTTGGTGTACTTCAGGAAGCCGCTCGGATCAGCCACTGTGCCGCCGCCATGATCGCCTTGTCGACGTCCTCGCCGGCTGCCTCGGCCTGCGGCGATCGCCTGCAGCACCCGCTTGTAGTCGCGCGGCATCACCTTCACGAAGTGTTCCACCTGCCCGGACCAGTCGGTCAGAATGCGCTGGCCCACGGCCGAATCGGTGGCGTCGACGTGCGCGATCGAGCATGTCGTGCAGCCAGTCGACGTCGTCGTCGTCGAAGTCGTCGAGGTCCACCATCTCGGTGTTGAGGTTGCTCCGCGCAGCGTGCCGTTCGGGGTCGTAAACGTAGGCCACCCCGCCGGACATACCCGCCGCGAAGTTACGGCCGGTCTGGCCCGAGGATGACGACCCTGCCGCCGGTCATGTACTCGCAGCCGTGATCGCCGACGCCCTCGACCACCGCGTGCGCGCCGGAGTTGCGCACCGCGAACCGCTCGCCGACGACGCCGCGCAGGAACGCCTGGCCGCTGGTCGCACCGAACAGGATCACGTTGCCCGCCGATGATGTTGTCCTCGGCGACGTAGTCCTCGGGCGCGTCGTCCGATGGGCGCACCACGAGTCGGCCGCCGGACAGGCCCTTGCCGACGTAGTCGTTGGCGTCGCCGTACACCCGTAGCGTGATGCCCCTGGGCACGAACGCGCCGAAGCTGTTGCCCGCCGAACCGTCGAACGTGATGTCGATGGTGCCGTCCGGAAGCCCTTGGCCGCCATAGGCTTTGGTCAGCTCGTGGCCGAGCATGGTGCCGACGGTGCGGTTGGTGTTGGCGATCGTCGTGGAGAACCGGACCGGTGTACCCGAGTCGAGCGCCTCCCGGCTCATCACGATCAGCTGCTGGTCGAGCGCCTTGTCCAGGCCGTGGTCCTGACGCGAGCTGCAGTACAGGTCCTGGTTCATGAACGCCGACTCCGGCTCGTGCAGCACCGGTGACAGGTCCAGCTTGTGGGCCTTCCAGTGCTCAGCGGCCTGGGTGGTGTCCAGCGAGTCGACCTGGCCGACCATCTCGTTGACGGTGCGGAAGCCCAACTGCGCCATCAGTTCGCGGACCTCTTCGGCGATGAACATGAAGAAGTTCTCCACGAACTCCGGCTTGCCGTTGAAACGCTGGCGCAGCACCGGGTTCTGTGTGGCCACGCCGACCGGGCAGGTGTCGAGGTGACACACCCGCATCATGATGCAGCCCGGTCACCACCAGCGGTGCGGTGGCGAAACCGAACTCCTCGGCGCCGAGCAGCGCGGCGATCACCACGTCGCGGCCGGTCTTGAGCTGGCCGTCGACCTGCACCACGATGCGGTCGCGTAACCCGTTGAGCAGCAACGTCTGCTGCGTCTCGGCCAGGCCGAGCTCCCACGGCGCGCCGGCGTGCTTCTGCGACGTCAGCGGGGTGGCACCGGTGCCGCCGTCGTGGCCGGAGATCAGCACCACGTCGGCGTGCGCCTTGGACACGCCCGCGGCGACCGTGCCGACGCCGTTCTCGCTGACCAGCTTCACGTGCACGCGGGCCTGCGGGTTGGCGTTCTTCAGGTCGTGGATCAGCTGCGCCAGATCCTCGATCGAGTAGATGTCGTGGTGCGGCGGCGGCGAGATCAGGCCGACACCCGGCGTCGAGTGCCGCACCTCGGCCACCCACGGGTAGACCTTGTGGCCCGGAAGCTGGCCGCCCTCACCGGGTTTCGCGCCCTGGGCCATCTTGATCTGGATGTCGGTGCAGTTGGTCAGGTAGTGGCGGTGACGCCGAACCGGCCGGACGCCACCTGCTTGATGGCGCTGCGTCGCCAGTCGCCGTTCGCGTCATGCTCGAACCGCTTGACGTCTTCGCCGCCCTCACCGGAGTTCGACCGTCCGCCAAGCCGGTTCATCGCGATCGCCAGCGTCTCGTGCGCTTCGGCGGAGATCGAGCCGTAGCTCATCGCGCCGGTGGAGAACCGCTTGACGATCTCGCTGGCGGGCTCGACCTCGTCGATCGGAATCGGGTGCGCGGACACCGTCTTTGAACTTCAACAGCCCGCGCAGCGACGCCATCCGCTCGCTCTGGTCGTCGACCAGCTGGGTGTACTCCTTGAAGATCGAGTACTGCCCGGTGCGGGTCGAGTGCTGCAGCTTGAACACCGTGTCGGGGTTGAACAGGTGGTACTCGCCCTCGCGGCGCCACTGGTATTCACCGCCGACCTCGAGTTCGCGGTGCGCCCACTCGTCGGGCCGGTCCAGGTAGGCCAGCTGCTGGCGGGTGGCGACGTCGGCGGCGATGTCGTCGAGGTCGATGC
This sequence comes from uncultured Actinomycetota bacterium, assembly GCA_963801575.1. Taxonomy (GTDB): domain Bacteria; phylum Actinomycetota; class Actinomycetes; order Mycobacteriales; family Mycobacteriaceae; genus Mycobacterium. The sequence continues at coordinate 24,398 of CAWDFT010000017.1, read as the reverse complement.
CGCCGACCGGACAGCGTCAAGCCGGTGAAGTACTCGTCGAGCACCTGCTGCGAGATGCCGATGGCCTGGAACAGCTGGGCGCCGGTGTAGGAGGCCAGCGTCGAGATGCCCATCTTGGACATCACCTTCAGCACGCCCTTGCCGGCCGCCTTGACGTAGTTGGCCAGCGCCGTCTCGCGGTCGAGCCCGACGAGTACCCCTCGGTCGAGCATGTCCTCGATCGACTCGAACGCCATGTACGGGTTGATCGCGGCGGCACCGAAGCCGACCAGCGCCGCCATGTGGTGCACCTCGCGGGCGTCGCCGGACTCGACCACCAGTCCGACCTGGGTACGGGTGCGGTCCCGGACCAGGTGGTGGTGCACTGCGGCGACGGCCAGCAGCGACGGGATCGGCGCCATCTGTCTCGTCCGACTCGCGGTCGGAGAGCACGATGATTCGTGCGCCGTCACGGATGGCCTCGGACACCTTGGCGCGAACGTTGTCGAGCGCCTCGCGCAGGCCCTCGCCGCCCTTGTTGACCGGATACAGGCAACGAATGACTGCGGTACGCAGACCGTGCCGCCTGCCATCGATGTCCTGGTCGGGGTCGAGGTTGACCAGCTTGGCCAGTTCGTGATTGCGCAGGATCGGCTGCGGCAGCACGATCTGGCGGCACGACTCGGCCTTCGGGTTGAGCAGGTCACCCTCCGGCCCGACGGTGCCCTGCAGGCTCGTCACCACCTCTTCGCGGATGGCGTCCAGCGGCGGATTGGTGACCTGAGCGAACAACTGCTGGAAGTAGTCGAACAACATCCGCGGCCGTTGCGAGAGCACGGCGATCGGGGTGTCGGTGCCCATCGAGCCGAGCGGCTCGGCGCCCTTGAGAGCCATCGGCGCGACCAGCAGATTCAGTTCCTCGTAGGTGTAGCCGAAAGCCTGCTGGCGCAACACGACCCGGTGATGCGGCATGCGGGTGTAGTCGCCCTGCGGCAGGTCGTCGAGGTGAAACAGGCCGGCGTCCAGCCAGTCCTGGTACGGATGCTCGGCGGCCAATTCGACCTTGATCTCCTCATCGGAGACGATGCGGCCCTGTGCGGTGTCGACCAGGAACATCCGGCCGGGCTGCAGCCGCATCTTCTTCACCACGGTGGAGGGGTCGAGGTCGAGCACGCCCGCCTCGGAGGCCATCACCACCAGACCGTCGCTGGTCACCCAGATGCGCGACGGACGAAGGCCGTTGCGGTCGAGCACCGCTCCGACCACGGTGCCGTCGGTGAAGCACACCGACGCCGGTCCGTCCCACGGCTCCATGAGTGAAGCGTGGTACTGGTAGAACGCCCGGCGCGCCGGATCCATCGACTCGTTTCGTTCCCACGCCTCGGGGATCATCATCAACACCGCGTGCGGCAGGCTGCGCCCACCGAGATGCAGCAGCTCGAGCACCTCGTCGAACCGTGCGGTGTCCGACGCGCCCGGCGTACAGATCGGGACGACCTTGTCGAGGTTCTGTCCCGCCCCGAAGAAGTCCGTCTTGATCAGCGCCTCGCGCGCCCGCATCCAGTTCTCGTTGCCGGTGACGGTGTTGATCTCACCGTTGTGGGCGATCCGCCGGAACGGGTGGGCCAACGGCCACGACGGGAAGGTGTTCGTGGAGAACCGGGAGTGCACAATGCCCAGTGCGCTCGTCAGCCGATCGTCCTGCAGATCAAGGTAGAACGCCTTCAGCTGCGGTGTGGTCAGCATGCCCTTGTAGACGAATGTCTGGCCGGAAAGGCTTGGGAAGTAGACGGTTTCGCGGCCAGGTCCGTCTTGCCCCGGCCCCTTGGTCCCGAGTTCGTGCTCGGCGCGCTTGCGCACCACATACGCGCGCCGCTCCAGATCCATGCCGGAGGCACCTGAGATGAAGACCTGCCGGAAGGTGGGCATCGCGTCGCGCGCCAGCGCGCCAAGCGACGACTCGTCGGTGGGCACGTCACGCCAGCCCAGCACGTGCAGGCCCTCTGCCTCGGCGATCTTCTCGACCGCCTCGCAGGCCGTGGCGGCGTCCTTCGATGACTGCGGGAGGAACGCGATGCCGGTCGCATAGCTGCCGGCTTCGGGCAGATCGAACTCGACGATGGCACGCAGAAACTCGTCGGGGACCTGAAGCAGGATGCCCGCACCGTCACCAGTGTGCGGCTCGGCGCCCTGGGCGCCGCGGTGTTCCAGGTTCAGAAGGGCGGTGATGGCCTTGTCGACGATGTCGCGGCTGCGGCGGCCGTGCATGTCCGCGACCATCGCAACGCCACACGCGTCATGCTCGAACGCGGGGTTGTACAGCCCTTGGCGACTGGGCGTCATTCCCACCTAGCCCTTCAATACTTCATAAGCTTCCATGGCAGCCGTCGACGACGGAACTGGCCGGTCTTGGCGGTGGCGGTGCCTTCGTGCAGCACTGAACGACGACCCCTACCCCACTCGCCACAAGTGGGAAAACGATATGACAAACCCCGCCTGACATGCCAACTTAGTCATACCTAACTAATGTGATTGGCCCCCGAGGCGGGGGTCCTCATTCGCCGCCCATGATATGGCCGATACCGTTGTGCGCCTTGAGCTTTCGTTCATTGAGGGCGCAGGGCCGGTGGCCGACCAATGAATCTGGATGCGACCAAGATCACTGTGGTGAATTGCTGGCTAACCACTAATAGGCCTGTGTCCAGGTAAGACTTTGGTTGAAGGGTTTGCTAAAAAGCCTAGTCAGATTCTTAGAGATGGACCGCGCTGCCCGCCCGCTCCCCCCTCGTCGAGCGGGCAGGCCGCGGGCCGAATCAGCGGTGCACCGGGTAGCCGCCGCGCTCAGCCAACGACCTGAGCTGCTTCAACGCGAACGTGCGGCCGCGTCCACCCTCTGGAATGTGGATGCCGGCCCAGAGCCCCTGCGCACCCGGCATCTCGCACGCTTCCTTCGCGCACAACCAGCGTCGCGGGCAGGCCCGGCACACCGCCTTGGTCCGGTCATCGGTCGCGGTCATCCACCGTTCGGGGTCCTGGGTGCAGGCACCGATCTGGCTGTCGGTCAGTACGGGCATCTCGATCATGACTGTCATGACCACTTCCTCTCGGTCGCTGGCGTGAATACAACCGTAGCGCTATTTCCGTAGCAGTGCAACACTTGCTACGGCTTTGATGCTTCGGCCAGGTTGACCGGCTCCGGTCGGTGGGCCTGGCTACACTGGGCGAGTGGATGAGGACGCCGGCGATCCGGGCATCGCCCGCGCTGGCGCTGCCGTCGCCGCCCGACGCCGCGAATTGGACATCAAGCAGCGGAATCTCGCCAAGTTCAAGATCATTAACGCGGGCGCGCTCATCGCGTTCGAGAAGGGTCGCAGCTGGCCACGGGAGCGGACGCGGGCCAGGCTCGAGGAGGTCCTGCAGTGGCCCGCTGGAACCATAGCGACGATACGGTATGGCGGCGCAGTCCCCGGTTCGGCGCCCGAGGCCCCGGCGGACGACGGTGCCGCATCCCTGATCGTCGGCGCCGTCGAAGTGGCGATGAAGACGTTTGGTGCCGCGATCGACTCACTGCCTCCCGACGATGACGCCGAGTTTCCCGCTCGAGCCGCGGTGATCCTGGCCGACCTGCGCAAGCTAGAAGCCGTGGTGGCCCGGGCCGCTCAGCGCAGCCGCGGCACGCCCGACGTGGTGTTGGCCCTGCGGACGGTCCGCGGCTGCTACGACGACCTGATGTTCCGTGCCGCCGTCGCGCCGGGGGCGACGCTGGGTCAGCGGCTCTACGCTGCACGCCGCCGGGCCAGCTTGTCCGCCGCCGAGACCGCCAACGCCGCCGGGGTGCCGCTGGAGCTGGTGGACGCCGTCGAGGCCGGCGAACCAGCGGGCGACGCGGACACCGCCGCCCTGATTGACCTCATCGCATCCCTCGATGGCTGATACTGAGTCCCGTGCCGCTGTCCGATCTGGCCCGCAATGTCGGCGATGTGCTGTCCCGGGCCGACACGTTGTTCGGCACGGCCGATGCCAACACAGCCAACGCGTCGGCGACGGCTGCCGTCGACCAACTGACCGAAGCCGCCGACGCCGTCCGGTCCGGCCAGGAACAAGCGGCCACGATGAGCGGGGATGCGCTCACGAATTACGCCGACTTCGCCCAAAGCAGCCACCACGCGCTCGACCGGCTCTCGGGTGTCGAATCCGACCTGGGACAGCGGCTGCAGGACGCCGCCGAGGCGGTGAGCGCGGCGAAGGCGGCGTCACAGTCGGCGCTCGACGTGGTGTCGTCGGCTTCTGAGGCACTTGACGAGCTGCCCGAGTCACCGGCGGCGGAGCTGGCCGTCCTGCATGCGCTGCGGGCGCAGGTCGGTCAGGAGCTCGAGCTGATCCGCACCCATCAGGCGATCGCCGCTCAGCTCGGCGAGCAGCTGCGCGGGTTGGGCTACTGAGCCACGCCAGCTTCCGGCCGTAGGTCGAGCCGGCGCAGCAGCTGGGCGTTGAGCGCGACCACCACCGTCGACGCCGACATCAGCAGCGCACCGACCGACATCGGCATCACGAATCCGATCGGCGCCAGCACACCGGCCGCCAACGGCACCGAAATCAGGTTGTAACCCGCTGCCCACCAAAGGTTTTGCTGCATCTTCCGGTAGGCCGCCTTGGACAGCTTGATCACCGACAGCACCGAACGCGGGTCCGAGCTGGCGAGGATGACGCCCGCCGACGCGATCGCGACGTCGGTGCCCGCACCGATTGCGATGCCGACGTCGGCCTGGGCCAGTGCGGGAGCGTCGTTGACGCCGTCGCCGACCATCGCCACCTTGAGCCCCTCGGCTTGCAACTCGGCCACCTTGGCCGCCTTGTCCTCCGGCCGCACGCCCGCGAAGACGCGATCGATGTCGAGCTCGGCGGCCACTGCCCGCGCGACCGGCTCGGCGTCCCCCGTGATCATCACGACCTTGATGCCGAGTCGGTGCAGGGCGTCGACCGCCTGCCGCGACTCCGGCCGCACCCCGTCGGCCAGCTTCAGTGCGCCGGCCACGGCCCCGTCGACCAAGACGTGCAAGACGATCGCACCTTCCTCGTGCCACGACTGCGCCTCGGGCAGCTCGGCCTGCCCGGCGTCGTCCAACATCCTCGGGCCGCCGACGCGGACCCGATGGCCGTCGACCGTCGCGGTGACTCCGACCGCGGGCGACGAGGAGAAGTCCGACGAGGCAGGCACCGTCAGGTTGCGAGCGCGTGCCGCGTCGACGATCGCCCGGGCCAGCGGGTGCTCGGAGTCCGACTCGGCGGCGGCTGCTGCAGCGAGGACGTCCCCCTCACTGCGGCCGCCCGTCGCGGCGACCGCTGTCACGCTCGGCTGGCCCTTCGTCAGCGTGCCGGTCTTGTCGAACAGCACAGCGCCGACCGTCCGCATGCTCTCCAGCGCGAGCCGGTCCTTGACCAGCACGCCGCCGCGGGCCGCGCGTTCGGTGGCAATGGAGACCACCAGCGGTATCGCCAGGCCTAGCGCGTGTGGGCAGGCGATCACCAGCACCGTGATGGTCCGGATCACCGCCTCTTCCGGTCTGCCGATGAAGCCCCAGATCACGGCGGTGATGACCGCTGCGCCCAGCGCGAACCAGAACAGCCAGCCTGCCGCGATATCGGCGAGCCGCTGTGCCCGCGATGAGGAGTTCTGTGCCTCGGTCACCAACCGCTGGATGCCGGCCAGCGCCGTGTCGTCACCGACCGCGGTGACCTCGACGCGCAGGCCCGAATCGGTCGCGACCGTGCCTGCGACGACCTTGTCCCCTACCCCGCGGCGCACCGGCACCGACTCGCCGGTGACCATCGACTCGTTCATATCGGCTGTGCCGTCGGTGATCTCGCCGTCGGCGGGCACACTGCCGCCAGGACGGACGACCACCACGTCGCCCACCCGCAGATCCGATGGGGCGACGGTGATGATGTCGTCGCCGTCGATGCGTTCGGCCTCGTCGGGTAGCAGCGCGGCCAGCGAGTCCAGCGCCGAACTCGTCTGCGCCAGCGAGCGCATCTCGATCCAGTGGCCGAGCAGCATGATGACGATGAGCAGCGCCAGTTCCCACCAGAAGTCGAGCTGATGGTCGAGCACTCCGAGGCTGGCGCCCCAGGACGAAATGAACGCCACCGTGATGGCCAGACCGATCAGCAACATCATTCCCGGTGTGCGGGAACGGATCTCGCTGACCGCACCGGTCAGGAAGGGCCGACCGCCCCAGAAGTACATGACCGTCCCCAGCACCGGCGAAACCCATCGGGCACCGGGGAACTCCGGCACGGTGTAGCCGAGGATCATCGCGAACATGCTCGAGAAGGCCACCGTCGGAATGGCCAACGCGAACATGATCCAGAACAGCCGGCGGAACTGAGCGACGTGGTCGTGATGCCCGCCGTGACCCTCATGGCCGGCGTGTCCCGCCTGGCCCGTCGACGCGGTTTGTGGCATCGTCACGCGATCAATATATACCCCCTAGGGGTATATGTCCAGAACGGCCGCCCGCCGCCGCCGTCAGCGGCCGACCGCCGATTCCTGCCCGCCGTAGTCCTTGCGCAGCGTCGTCTTGAGCACCTTGCCGGTGGCGGTGTGCGGCAACTCGGGTACGTACTCGACGCGGGTCGGGCATTTGAAGTGAGCCAACCGTTCGCGGGCGTACGCGATCAGCTCGTCGGTCGCCTCGGCCATGCCATCGGCGAGCACGACAACGGCGATCGGCGTCTCACCCCACTTGTCGTGCGGCACACCGACGACGGCCACCTCACGCACCGCCGGGTGGCGGTAGAGCACCTGCTCGACCTCGATTGGGTAGACGTTCTCCCCGCCGGTGATGATCATGTCCTTCTTGCGGTCGACCAACGTGATGAACCCCTCGGCGTCCACCCGGCCCAGATCCCCGGTATGGAACCAGCCGCCCCGGAAAGCCTCGGCCGTTGCATCGGGACGCCCCCAGTAGCCGGCGAACACATTCGGGCCACGCACCAGGAGCTCACCGACCTCACCGACGGGCACATCACAGTCCTGCTCGTCGACGATGCGGGTCGACACGTGGAACAGCGGCCGCCCGATCGAACCCGCTTTCTCCTTGATGTGACCGGCGTCGAGCAGTGTCGCGCCGGGCGCCGTTTCGGTAAGGCCGAAACCTTCCTGGAACGGCACTCCTCTGCCCTCGAAGTACTCGAGAACCGGCAGCGGACACGGCGCGGCACCGGTCACGGCCAGCTCCAGCGCCGACAGGTCATACTCCTCGAATGCGGGGACCGCCATCAGGGCGGCCCACATCGCGGGCACGAGGAACTGCACGGTGACGCGCTCGCGCGCCATGGCGGCCAGCGTGGCCTGAGGATCGAACGCGGACATGATTGTGTTGGTGCCGCCGATATAGATCAGCGGAAGGGTGTGCACGCCCAGGCCACCCGCGTGGAACATCGGCGCGACGGTAACCGTCCGGTCGCCCTCCCGCAGCCCGCGCCCGACGCTGAGCACGTTGATCAAGTTCCACATCAGGTTGTCGTGGGTGAGCATCACACCCTTGGGCCGACCCGTCGTGCCCGAGGTGTACATCAGGGCACAAACGTCGCGTCCGTCGACGTCGATGCCGGGTGCCGCTGGCACACCGCGGGCCACCAGTTCCTCGAAATCCAACTCTCCGTCGGCCGGTTCACCGCCGACGACCACCCGCATCCGCACCCGGACACCCTCACCCGCGAGCGCGCCACGAGCCAGCTTCGAGCATCCGGTCGACCAGACGAAGACGTCGGCGCCCGAGTCGGCCAGCAGGTACGCCACCTCTGGCGGCGCCAGCCGGAAGTTCATCGGCACGAAGATGGCGCCGAGTTTGGCGGCCGCGAACATCGCCTCCAGGAATGCGACGCTGTTGACCATCAACGCCCCGACGCGGTCACCGCAGCGAACGCCTGATTCACTCAGCGCCTGGGCCAATTGGTTTGTCCGCCGGTCGAATTCGGCAAACGTGACGCGACGGTCGCCCTCGACGAACGCGATCCGCTCCCCGGACAGGAATGCCCTGCGGGTCGGCCACGCGCCTATCCCACCAATACCGGCGTTGACCCCGAGATCCATAGCCCGACCCTCCGCTGAAGGAATCGTGATCATGATCGCACCGAGGCGGCGTGCCCGAGGCTGAAACTGTGAAGTTCCTGTGCGCATCTGAAGTCGGCTAGCATCCGCTCCATGCCCGAGCCGCATGAAACCCCCGGCGGGCTGGGCGGTTTCATCCGCCGCTCGGGCTATCTGCGCAAGTGGCTGATCCTCGGCATCTCGATCGGTGTGATCGCCGGGCTGGGCGCGGTGGTGTTCTATCTGGCGCTGGACTACGCGGGACGATTCTTTCTCGGCTATCTGGCCGGATACGACATTCCCAAGCCCGAGGGCGACGGTGGCGACGCCGGCTCGGCGGGCTTCGACCGCCCGTGGGCGATCCCGTTGGTGGTGTTCGGCGGCGCGCTGGTTTCGGCGTGGATCGTCACGAAGTTCGCGCCCGAGGCCGAGGGCCACGGCACCGACAGCGCGATCGAGGCCGTGCACACCGACCCGCGGGCGATCCGGGGCCGGGCGATCGTGGTGAAGACCATCACCAGCGCGGTGACGATCGGGTCGGGTGGCTCCGGCGGTCGCGAGGGGCCCGCCGCGCAGATCTCGGCAGGGTTCGGCTCGCTGCTGACGCGGCAGCTTGACCTGTCCGAAGAGGACGGCCGGGTCGCGGTATCGATCGGCATCGGCTCGGGCATCGGCGCGATCTTCGGCGCACCGTTGGGCGGCGCCGTTCTGGCGGCCTCGATCGTGTACCGGGAGGACTTCGACTATCGCTCGTTGATTCCCGGCTTCATCACCTCGGGGACCGCGTACGCCATCTACGGCTCAATCCTTGGCTTCGAGCCGCTGTTCGGTTTCATCGCCCCCGACTACCGGTTCCAGCCGTGGCAGCTGATCTGGTTCCTAATCATCGGAATCGTCGCTGCGGCAATCGGATACCTCTACGCGAAGACGTTCTACGCGACCGTCGACCTGACGCACCGGCTGCCCGGCGGTGCGGTGCTCAAACCCGCGATCGGCGGCCTGCTCGTCGGCCTGTTGGCACTCGTCATCCCGCAGATTCTGGCCAGCGGATACGGCTGGGCGCAGAAGGCCGCCGCGACCGACACGCTGATGGCGATCCCGCTGTGGATCGTGCTGGTCCTGCCGTTGGCCAAGATCATCGCGACCTCGCTGTCGATCGGCACCGGCGGGTCGGGCGGCATCTTCGGGCCCGGCATCGTGATCGGGGCGTTCGTCGGCGCCGCGATCTGGCGGTTGGCGGATTTGGCCGGCCTGCCCGGAATCCCCGACAGCCCAGGGGTCTTCGTCGTCGTCGCGATGATGGCCTGCTTCGGCAGCGTGGCCCACGCGCCGCTCGCCGTGATGATCATGGTCGCCGAGATGACCGGGTCGTTCTCGGTCATACCGGGCGCGATGATCGCCGTCGGCATCGCCTATCTGCTGATCAGCCGGACCGACGTGTCGATCTACAAAGCACAACGGCTCAATCGCGAAGTCGCCCTGGCCGAGCGACGAGATGAGAGTTAACGCACGGTTCTCACGATTTCTCGTGCATCAAGTCGGATCTCGGCGGAAGCTTCGGCCATGACACCCTCCTCCAGCAGACACGCCACCTCACTGACCGACGGCGAGATCGTCGAGCAGTCCGACCTCGGTTCGATCACCAGGGTCACCGCGGACACCTTCCCGATTCTGTCCGGCATGTCGATCAAGCGGATCGTGATCAACCCCGGTGCGATGCGCACACCGCACTGGCATGCCAATGCCAACGAACTCACCTACTGCGTTTCGGGTACCTCGCTGGTATCGGTGCTCGACACCTACAGCAAGTTCTCCAGCTTCACCATCGGCGCGGGCGAGATGTTCCACATCGACTCCGGTTCGCTGCACCACATCGAGAACATCGGCGAGGAGCCAGCCGAGTTCATCCTCGCCTTCCGAAGTGAGCGGCCCGAAGACTTCGGTCTCGCGCGGCATTCGGCGCGATGACCGATGCGGTGCTGGGCAACACCTACGACCTGCCCGCCGCCGACTTCGCCAAGATCCGTCGCGACACCACCGACCGGAAGACTGGCGGCGCGCACCGGCGATCCCGTCGTTCCGTCGACGGCGCACTTCGACGATCCGCACAAGTTCGCCGTCGAGGCGCAGAGCCCGCCGGTCGGCATCGCGGTCGGGTCGGCGCGCCTGGCCCGCGTGCAGTTCTGGCCCGCGCTGAAGGATCTGTCGATGTACTCGCTGCGGATCCGCGAGGACGGGATGCGTGAACCGCACTGGCATCCGATCACCGCCGAGATGGGCTACGTGCATCGGCGGATCGGCGCGAATGACGGTGATGGATCCCGACGGCACGCTGGACACCTGGTACCTGCAAGCAGGGCGACGTCTACTTCATCCCCCGCGCCTATCCGCATCACATCGAGGTCGTCGACGCACCCGACATGCATTTCGCGATCTTCTTCGACCAGCCGACCCCCGGCGACATCGGCTACCGCGCGTCGGCCAGCGCCTACTCGCGCGAGGTGCTGGCCGCGACGTTCAACATCCACATCGACGACCTGCCGAACTTCCCGTTCACCAAAGTCGACCCGCTGATCGTCAGCCGCAACAACCCGGTCGACGCGCACGCGATGGGCGAGCGCTAGCCAATGCGCTACGAAGGTTTCCCTCTCAGAAACAATTCGGCAACGGCGTGCCCATCCGCTGAAGGCGCGTGCGACTCTCGCACGTCAATGACCAACAGCCCACCATGCTGCATCGTCTGACAGCGGAATTCATCGGCACCTTCTGGTTGGTCCTCGGCGGTTGCGGCAGTGCGGTCTTCGCCGCCAAGTTCGCATCCGACGGCGTGTCACTGGGAATCGGGTTCCTCGGTGTCTCGCTGGCGTTCGGCCTGACGGTGCTCACCGGCGTCTACGCATTCGGAACCATCTCCGGCGGTCACTTCAACCCGGCGGTGACGCTGGGCGCCGCCCTGGCCCGGCGCGTCGAGTGGAAGGCGCTGCCCGGGTACTGGATCGTCCAGGTGCTCGGCGGGCTGGTGGCCGGCCTGGTGATCTACGTGATCGCCAAGGGCAAAGACGGCTTCGACCGCGACGGGCAACATGGCCGCCAACGGTTACGGCGACGCACTCGCCCGGTGGCTACTCGCTGCTCGGCCGTGGTGATCACCGAGATCGTTCTGACCGGCGTGTTCCTACTCGTCATCCTGGGCTCCACCGATGACCGCGCGCAGGCATCCAAAGGGTTCGCGGGCCTGTCGATCGGGCTGACGCTGACCCTGATCCACCTGATCTCGATCCCGATCTCGAACACCTCGGTCAACCCGGCGCGCTCCACCGGCGTCGCGTTCTTCAACGGCGACGGCGCTCCGGCGCAGCTCTGGGTGTTCTGGCTGGCGCCGCTGATCGGCGCGGCCATCGCCGGCGTCGCCTACCCGCTACCTGTTCGGCAGGTACGAGGAACTCGCCGACCGCCGGTCCGCGACGATGCTCTGAAGGACGCCTTAGACGACGCCGGCACTACTTGACGGGCGACTTCTTCTTCGCGCTGCGGGCCGCACCCTTCTCGGTCGTCGCGCCGCGTTGGCCAGCTGCCCGCCCGCGTTCTCCAGGTGAGCCCGCACGAACCACTGGAACTTCTCCAGCTCGCCGGCCTGCTCGATGAGGATGTCTTGCGAGACCAGGTCGAGGTCGTCCGACCGGTCGATGCCCTTGCGGATGTCCTCGATCACGCCGTCGTAGACCAGGTCGAGCGCCGCCAGGTGCGCCTGCACGGTGTCGCGGCCCACCGAGTAGTCGTCCCAGGTGCGGTCCTTGATGATCGCCCCCGGCGTGCCCTTGCGGTGACTTGCCCAGCGCCGCAATGCGTTCGGCCACCTCGTCGGCGTATCCGCGCACCAGTTCCACCTGGGGATCGATCATCTCGTGCACGCCGATGAAGTTCGGGCCCACGACGTTCCAGTGGACGTGCTTGAGCGTCAGGTGCAGGTCGTTGTACGTGCTCAACGCCTTCTGCAGGATTTCGGCTACCTCGGCGCCCTGCTTGTCCGATAGTCCGGGAATGGTGAACGTGGTCATCCGTAGCTCCTTCGCATGAACGTCTGTCCCGCGATGTGTACCCGCAGCAGTTGGCCGGTAATCCCAGGAGCTATATCGCCCGCAGGTTCGGGATGGCCTGACGGGCGCCGAACCGTGGGTTGCGGGCCAGGCCACTGACCTCGAGGAGTCGGACCGCGCGGTGCCGGTGCGGACGTAGCGGCTCGAGCAACTCGACCATCGCGGCGTCGTCGATGGGGTGACCGAGCAGGCTCCAGCCGATCACCTTGGCCAGGTGATAGTCGCCGACCGACAGAGCGTCGGGATCCCCGAACGCGCGCTGCGCGGTCTCGGCGGCCGTCCACACCCCGACGCCCGGTAGCGACGTCAGCGCCGCACGGGCACGTTCCGCCGGGAAGCTGACCAGTCGCTCCAGGGAGTCCGCCCGCTGCGCACAGCCGACCACCGTGCGCGCCCGGCCGGGGTCGACGTTGGCACGGTGGAACTCCCAAGACGGAATGCGGCGCCACACATCGCCCGGCGGCGGCACCCGCATACGCACAGGCACCGGTCCCGGGGCGGGCGACCCGAACTTCGTGACGAGCAGGCGCCACGCACGGAAAGCGTCCTTGCCGGCTACCCGTTGTTCGATCACGGCAGGAATCAACGACTCCAGCACCCGACCGGTGCGGCCCAGCCGCAGATGCGGCACCCGCCGATGAGCGGCGGCGATCGTCGGCTCCCCGGGGGCGAATCCGGTGGCGTCGTCGTCGGCGCCAAGCAGCGCGGGCAGAGCCTCGGCGAATTCCGTTGCGCCGCTGCCCCATGCCTCGCATCCGACGGTGCGTGGCCCGGACCGGCTGAACCGCGCCGTCACCGGCCCGCTGCGCATCAGAGTGGTACGCCAGATCGCCCCGTCGGATGCGACCAGATAGCACGGGTCACCACCGCCGCGGCGCAGCGGCGACAGCGTGTGCGCGGGAGTCGCGGGCCCCGGAAACTCCACGCTGCGCTCCACCGCTGTCATGACGTAATAATGACATCGATTCCGATTCGGTCATCTCGGCTGCGGATATGGAGAGGACGCAAATAGGCTGGCGTCTCAGCCGGTCGAACTGGGAAGGGGTGCAGTTTTGGGCGTCGACGGTCGGCTGTTCGCGCCGGCGCTACATCCTGCACCCACGATGAACGGCCAGGTCGAGGGACAGTTCGACATCTGGCGAAGCAGCGTTCGCAAAGCGGTACTCGACGCGGTTGACGAGTTCGTTGCCGACCGCTGCGCCCACGACCTGCGCGGTGCCGGCGTCGACGTGGCTGCCGACGTGCTGGTCGGGTTCGTCGACGGCGGCAAGTGCCTGCGCTCCACGTTCATGTTCCTGGGCTGGTTGTGCGGCGCGGAGCCGTCGCTCGCGGCGCTGCGTGCCGCCGCCAGCCTCGAGCTGCTGCACGCCTTCGCGCTGCTGCAGGACGACGTGATGGACGGTTCGCCGTTGCGCCGCGGGCGGGCCTCCGCGCATGTGCAGTTCGCCGCCTGGCATCGCGACCGCGGACTCTCCGGCTGCCCGGAACGGTTCGGTGAGTCGGCCGCGGTGCTGCTCGGCGACCTGTGTCTGGTGTGGGCCGAACAGATGCTGCGAGGCAGCGGCGTCGAACCCACCGCGCTGGCTCGGGCGTGGCCCCGATACGACGAGATGCGTACCGAGCTCGCAGTGGGCCAATTCGCCGATCTGGTCAACGATGTCGGCGGCCTGCCTACGCTGGATGCGGTACTGGAGGTGGCGCGCCGCAAGTCGGGCAACTACACGGTGCGCCGACCACTGGAGATCGGGGCGGCGATGGCCGGGTGCGGTGACAACGTGCTGACCCCGCTCGGTGGTTACGGCGAGGCGGTCGGCGAAGCCTTCCAACTGCGTGACGACCTGCTCGGCATCTTCGGGTCACCCGCGATCACCGGCAAGCCCGTCGGCGCCGATCTGACCGAGCACAAGGCGACCAGTGTCGTGGTCGCCGCGCACCACATGGCCGACCCGACGCTGCGCCGCCAGCTGACCGAGCTGATGAGCGCACCCGAGCTCGACGAGGCGGACGTCGGCCGGTGGCGCACTCTGATCGCTACCACCGGTGCGGTTCAGACAATCGAAGAGATGATCGTCGATCGGCTGCGCCGCGCGTCGGAATGGATAGACGGAGGCCGGCTGGACGGGGCGGTGCGTTCAGCGCTGCTGAGCATGGCATCGGTCTGCACACAGCGGGCGGCGTGATGCGGGTCATCGGCGGCAAGACCGACCATGTGGTGGTGGTCGGCGCTGGCCTCGCGGGTCTGTCGGCCGCACTGCACCTGGCCGGCCGCGGCCGCGCCGTGACCGTCGTCGAACGCGGCGACGTCCCCGGCGGGCGGGTCGGCAGGATGGACATCGACGGCTATCGGCTCGATACCGGCCCGACAGTTCTCACCATGCCGGACCTGATCGACGAAACCTTCGCTGCCGTTGGCGAATCCACCGCCGACCGGCTGGAGTTGACGGCCGTCGCCCCCGCCTACCGCGCCCTGTTCGCCGACGGCAGCACGCTGGACGTGCACAGCGACGGCGACGCGATGGCCGCCGAGGTCGAACGGCTCGCGGGGCCGGGACAGGCACAGGGTTATCTGCGGCTGCGGGACTGGCTCACCGAGTTGTACCGGGTCGAGTTCGACGGCTTCATCGCCGCCAACTTCGACTCCCCGTTGTCGCTGTTGACGCCGCAGCTCGCCCGGCTCGCGGCGCTGGGCGGCTTCCGGCGCTGGGATCGGGTGGTGAAGCGGTTCATCACCGATGCACGACTGCACCGCATCTTCACCTTCCAGGCCCTCTACGCGGGCGTTCCGCCCCAGTGTGCGCTCGCCGTCTACGCCGTCATCGCCTACATGGACACCATTGCCGGCGTGTACTTTCCCCGTGGTGGGATGAGGGCACTGCCCGACGCACTGGCCGCCGCCGCCGCGGATGCCGGCGTCGAATTCCGCTACGGCGCAACCGTATCGGCCCTCGATCGGCGCGACGGCCGAGTGCGGGCCGTGGACACCGACCGCGGCGAGCGTATCCACGCCGACGCGGTGGTGCTCACCACGGAGCTTCCCGACACCTACCGGCTGCTGGGGCGCACACCGCGCCGGCTGCTGCCGCTGCGTCCGTCCCCGTCTGCGGTCGTCGCCCATGTCGGCTGCCGATCCGTGGATCACGAGATGCCGCACCACCACATCGTTTTCGGCAACGCCTGGGAGCAGACGTTCCGCGACATCATCGATGACGGTGTGGTGATGCGCGACCCGTCACTACTGGTGACCAGACCGACGGCGGGCGACCCCGGCCTGGCCCCGAGCGGCCGGGACCTGCTCTACGTGCTGGCCCCCGCGCCGAACCTGTCGCGGGGCAACGTCGACTGGGACAGCGTGGGCGGCTCGTACACGGACAGCATGATCGCGACTCTGTCCGATCGGCTCCCACAACTCGGCGCCGACGCCCAACTGCTGCACGTCGTCAACCCAGCGGACTGGGCCCGGCAGGGAATGGTGGCGGGCACACCGTTCGCGCTCGCCCACACGTTCGCTCAGACCGGGCCGTTCCGCCCCGCCAACACCGTCCGGGGCATCGACAACGTGGTGCTGGCGGGCTCCTCGACCGTCCCGGGTGTCGGCGTACCGACCGCCCTGCTGTCGGGACGTCTGGCCGCCGAACGGATCACCGGGGCCGTGAGCCGTCGCGTCGCGACCCATATCGGGAGTGGGCAGCAATGATCTTTTCGGAACTCGACGCCGCCGGTGTACGCGATCCGGCCCTACGCAGCGCCTACGAACGCTGTCGGATGCTCAACGCCGAGCACGGCCGGACGTTCTTTCTCGCCACCCGACTGCTTTCGCCCGAGCAGCGTCCGGCGGTCCATGCGCTCTACGGGTTCGCCCGCCGGGCCGACGACATCCTCGACGATTTCGACTCCAGCCTCGGCACCGCCAAGCGCGCCGAAAGGCTTCAGCGGCTGGCGACCCAGTTGTTCAATCGGCTTGTCCAAGACCAGGACTGTGGCGACGATCCGGCGCTGCGGGCAGTGGTGCACACCGCGCGCAGGTACGGCATCCCCTGGGAGATGTTCGACGACTTCTTGACGTCCATGCGGATGGACCTGACCGTGACCGACTACCCGGACCGGACCGCGTTGGAACGCTACATGCACGGCTCGGCCGAAGTCATCGGCCTGCAGATGCTGCCGGTGCTGGGCACCGTCGGTCCCCGCGAGGAAGCCGCACCGTATGCCGCCGCGCTGGGAAAGGCGTTCCAGCTCACCAACTTCCTGCGCGATGTGGACGAGGACTTGCGGCGTGGGCGGGTTTATCTGCCCGCAGACGAGTTGGCCACCCACCGCGTCGACCGCGACATGCTGACGTGGTGTCAGACCAACAGGCGCACTGATGCCCGGGTGCGCAGCGCGCTGGCCGAGCAGCACGCCACCACCCGGCGGGTATACGAATTCGCCCGTAAGGGAATCGAATTGCTCGACGCGCGATCGCGTCCCTGCGTCGGCGCGGCATTCACCCTGTACTCGGAGATCCTGGACCGCATAGAGGGCATCGACTACGCGATCTTCAGCCAGCGCGCGACCGTCGGCACCGCCCGGCGGCTGCAGGTGGCGGGACTGGGGCTGGCGCGGGCCTGGCGCGCGCGGCTGACTCACGGTACGAAGATCTAGGAATGGACCGCTGGCAGTATCTGATCGTGCTGGCGGCGTGCCTGCTCATCACGGCGCCGCTGGAGATGTTGGGCCCCGGTGTCTACCGGCAGGCCTGGCGCACTGCGGGCGCCGTGCTGCCGGTTGCGGCCGTGTTCGTGGTGTGGGACGCGGTGGCGATCGCCGCACACGTGTGGACGTACAACCCGCAG
This sequence comes from uncultured Actinomycetota bacterium, assembly GCA_963801575.1. Lineage (GTDB taxonomy): Bacteria > Actinomycetota > Actinomycetes > Mycobacteriales > Mycobacteriaceae > Mycobacterium. The sequence goes on along the minus strand of CAWDFT010000017.1, from coordinate 7,395 downwards.
TTCGTCACCGGCTTCGAACTGCCCGGCCACATCCCGATCGAAGAGCTGCTGTTCTTCATCGTGATCCCGCTGTGCGGACTGCTCACCTACAACGCAGTCGACACCATCCTGACCTACCTGAGAAACAGGGCCCGATCGGAGCAGTCGTCGTGACGGGCCTCGGCTACACGCTGCCGGCGGTGCTGGCGGTGATCGCGGTGTGTGCGTTGGAGTTCGGCGTGCTGCGGACCGGCCTGTTCCGCCGTCCCGCCTACTGGATATCGATGGTGATTGTGTTCGCCTTCCAGATTCCGGTGGACGGCTGGCTGACGAAGCTGTCCGCGCCGATTGTCATCTACGACGACCGCCACACGAGCGGCATCCGATTTCCCTTCGACATTCCCGTCGAGGATTTCCTGTTCGGCTTCGCGATGGTGACCGCGGTGCTGTTGCTGTGGGAACGTCAGCGGATGCGCGACCGCAAGAGCGAGGATGCACAATGACCGACGTGCCCGCCGCGTTCGACGCGGGCGCAGCGGCCTACGACGGTCTGGTGGGCGCGAATCCCGGATACCACCGCCACCTACAGATGTCCGCTCAACGTATGGCACTGCCCAACCTCGGCCGCGGACTGCGGCTGCTCGACGCCGGGTGCGGCACCGGCGCCTCCACCGCGGCGCTGTTGAGCGTGGCCCCGCACGCCGAAATCGTCGCGGTCGATGCGTCGTCGGGCATGCTGGCCGAGGCCGCCGCCAAGCGCTGGCCTGCGACGGTGCGGTTCGTGCACAGCCGCATCGAGGACATCGCCGATGCGGGCGTCGACGGGCCGTTCGACGGCATCTTCGCCGCATATCTGCTGCGTAACCTCGAGGACCCCGACGCCCAACTGCGCGCGTTCCGTGAGCTATTGCGGCCCGGCGGGACGCTGGCGGTGCACGAGTACTCGGTGCGTGACTCCCGGCTCGCGACGGTGCTGTGGAATGCGGTGTGCGCGACGATCATCATCCCGATGGGCCGGCTGCGTAGCGGTGACGCCGGCCTCTACCGCTATCTGCGGCGCAGCGTCAATGACTTCGACGGCGCGGGCGCCTTTCGAAACCGGCTGCGGAACAACGGCTTTACCGACATACAGAGCGAAACCGTACCGGGCTGGCAGCGTAACATCGTGCATACCTTCACAGCGGTTGTCCCCCGATGACCGATCCCCGCCGCGCCAGCCACCCCGCACCGCCCGGTCTGCCCGATGCGGCCGCGCTGGCCGTTACGCCGCGCGTCGTCGTGGTGGGTGCGGGCATCGCCGGGCTGGCGGCGGCGGCCGGACTGGTCGAGCGCGGTGTGACCGTCGACGTCGTCGAGCGCGAGTCCCACCTCGGTGGCCGTGTCGGGGGCTGGACCGACACGTCTGACGACGGATCCGACCTGCCCATGAACCGCGGCTTTCACGCGTTCTTCCGGCAGTACTACAACTTGCGGAACCTGTTGCGCCGCATCGACTCCGGGCTGAGCATGCTCACTCCCGTCGAGGACTATCCACTGGTCGACGGCCAGGGCAGACGTGACACGTTCCGGGGTCTGCCGCAGACACCGCCGCTCAACGCGCTGGCGTTCGCGTTGCGCAGCCCGACGTTCCGGCTGCGGGACCTGGTCCGGCTCAACGCCCGTGCGGCTGCGCCGCTGGCGGCCGTGTCGGTACCCGGCATCTACGAGTTGCTCGACGACGTCGACGCCGACAGCTTCCTGCGCGCCATCAACTTTCCCGATGCCGCACGGCATCTGGCATTCGAGGTGTTCTCCCGCAGCTTCTTCGCCGAACCCGGCCACCTGTCGGCCGCCGAACTGGCCACCATGTTCCACATCTATTTCCTCGGCTCCAGCGAGGGCTTGATCTTCGATGTGGCCAACGCCAACTTCGATGTGGCCCTGTGGAATCCACTGCGCGACTATCTGGAGTCCCGCGGCGCCCGCTTCCACACCGGTGTGTCGGTCACCATGGTGAGGACCGATCCACGCCTGCGGGTGCACTGCGACTCCGGCGCCGACCTCGAGTGCCACGGAGTCGTGCTGGCCACCGACGTGGCCGGCCTGCAACGCATCGTCGACGGCTCACCGGAGCTCGGAGACGACGACTGGCGCGCGCGGATCGCCGCGATGGGCATCGCACCGCCGTTCGTAGTGCACAGGCTGTGGCTGGACCGGCCGGTAAGAGCGGACAGATCGGCGTTCCTGGGGACGGGCGGACGTGCGCCGCTGGACAATGTCAGCGTGCTCGAACGCTACGAAAGGGAGGCGGCGGCGTGGGCCGACCGCACCGGGGGTTCCGTCGTCGAACTGCACTCGTATGCCGTCGCCGGGCCGGACGAAGGTCTGCGCGACCGCATGCTCGCCCGGCTGCACGAGCTCTACCCGGAGACCGAGGGCTCGCGCATCGTGACAGAACGGCTGCTCTGCCGAAACGACTGCCCGCGGTTCGCCCCCGGCGACCACGCCGCCCGGCCCACCGTGACCACTCCCCATCCCGGTGTAGTCCTGGCCGGTGACGGCATCCGCATCGATCTGCCGGTGGCGCTGATGGAACGCGCCGCGACGACGGGCTGGTCGGCGGCCAACCATCTACTCAGCCACTACGGGCTGGCGGGACATGCGCTGCACACAGTGCCGGTGCAGGGCCGGTGGGGAGCTCTGCGACGGCTCGCGCAGCGAGAAAGGCAGTCGACGCCATGAGCATGCTGGCCGGACTCAAGTCACGGTGGTTGAAGACGTCGCCGTTCAAGGTGCTTCCGCGGGAACAGTGGGCCGGGCAGCGACCCACGTACCAGGACGCCCAGCCCGAGATCATCGACGCCGCGCTGGCGCGGTCTGCGGGCAGGCCCAGCGGCAACTGGTACGCGTTCGCCGCGAGCGACTCGATCGGCAAGCGCCCGCTCGGCACTTCGGTCGGCGGGCTGGAGATCGTTGCCTGGCGTGGTGCGGACGGCACCCTGCATGTCGGGCCCGGGACGTGCCCGCACCTGGGGGCGGACCTGTCGACCGGCACGGTCGACTGCGGTGCGCTGATCTGTCCGTGGCACGGACTGCGCCTGGCCGGCGGCCGCGAATTCGGTTGGAAGCCCTACCCGGCGCACGACGACGGCGTGCTGGCCTGGGTGCGGTTGGACACCGTCGGCGGAGAGGACCCGACCGAGCAGCCGATCCTGCCCGCGCGGCCCGAAGGTCCCCGTCTGCACGCGGTCACCCGGCTGGTCGGCACGTGCGAGCCGAGCGACATCATCGCCAACCGGCTCGACCCGTGGCACGGCGCCTGGTACCACCCATATTCGTTCGCTCAGCTCGACGTGCTGTCGGCACCTCCGGCGGATATCGATCTGCCCGAGGAGGCAGACCGTTTCCTCGTCCCTGTGACGTTCCACATCGGCCGGTTCGGGGTTCCGGTCGTCGCCGAGTTCACCAGCCCCGAGCCGCGCACCATCGTAATGCGCATCGTCGACGGGGAGGGGACGGGCAGCGTCGTCGAAACTCATGCGACGCCCGTCGGTCCCGGACCGGACGGACTGCCATGCACCGCGGTGATCGAGGCCGTCGTCGCCCACTCCGATCGCCCCGGCTTCGTGCACGCCCTGCGAGGCAGGCCGTTAATCGCGCCGTTCATGCGGCAGGCGGCGACCAGGCTGTGGCGCGACGACCTGGCCTACGCCGAGCGGCGCTACCTGGTGCGCACCCGCCGCTAGGACGCGACGGCGATGTCCGCCTTGTCCGGATAGAACGCGACGTGTCCAGCAATGTCGCCAACCGCGGGGTGGGGCTGCTCATACGTCCAGATCGCGTCCTCGACGGTGTCGCCGGCGGAGGTCGCCACGTGGTAGTAGCTGGCGTCGCCCTTGTACGGGCAGTACGTGGTGGTGTCGCTGGAGGTCAGAACCCCCTCCACGACGTCGCGCAGCGGAATGTAGTGCACCGCGGGATAGGTGGACTCCTGCAGCGTCAGCGCATCGTCGGTTTCGGCGACGACTTCGCCGTTCACCCGCACCGTGACGTGCTTGCCGGTGGGTTGGACGGTGATCGGATGTTCCGCGGTGGGCTCGCGGACGGGTCGGTCGGTCATGTCTCTGGCAACGCCGCAATCGCCGCACCTGTTCCTTCTTCGTCGATAGCGTCGATACGATCCCGGCATGACGCAACGCGATGCCGCCTCCGCGCAGGCCGAGGTAACGATCGATGCCCACCCCGACACCGTCTACGCCCTGATCACTGACCTGCCGACGCTGGCCTCGCTCGCCGAGGAGAACGAGGCGATGGAGTGGCGCAAGGGCGACGAGGTGAGTCCCGGTGCGGTTTTTCGGGGCCATAACCGCAACGGCTCGCATCGCTGGAGCACCACCTGCACCGTCACCGACGCCGAACCCGGCCGCGTCTTCGCCTTCGACGTCCGTTACGCGGTGCTGCCGATCGCGCACTGGCGCTACGACATCGCCCCCGCCGAAGGTGGCGGCTGCCGGGTCACCGAGCGGACCTGGGATCGCCGGCCCGGCTGGTTCAGCAAGACGGCATGGGTTGGCACCGGGGTCCGCGACCGCGACGCGGCCAACGCCGAGCACATCAAGCTCACCTTGGCGCGGCTGAAGGAGAAGGCCGAGGCCGGGTGACGATCAAGCGGCGAGGCAACGAGCCGCGTTGTGGGGGTACCTCCCACGCGAAGCGTAGGGGGAGAACCCGGCCAAACAGCCGAAGCGAGCTAGGGCCGCCCGGCGATCTTGTCGGCGACAACGGCGACGGGTGAGGTCGTCGACCGACCTCGCGCTTCGTGCCAGTCGGCCAGCTTGTACGCCAGGTACATGCCGCGCACACCCAGCCAGCGCAGCGGCTCGGGCTCCCAGTTGGGTGACCGGTGGCCCACCCACGGCAGCTCGGTCAACGGCCCGCGTTGGTCTGTAACCAGATCGGCCAGGGTGCGACCGGCCAGGTTCGTCGCGGTCACGCCGTGTCCGACATACCCACCGGCCCAACCCAATCCGGTGGACTTGTCGAGGGCGATGCTGGCCGACCAGTCTCGCGGCACCGCCAGCACCCCGCACCAGCCGTGTGCGATCGGCACGTCGCGGATCTGAGGAAGCACCGCGCGCAGCGTCTCGGTCAGGTGCGCGATCGTGCGTTCGGGCACACGTCCGTCGGCGTCGGTGCGCGAGCCGTAGCGGTATGGCACGCTTCGGCCGCCCATCGCGATGCGGTCATCGACGGTGCGCTGCGCGTAGAAGAAGCCGTGCGCGACGTCGCCGACCGTCTCGCGCCCGCGCCAGCCGATGGTCTGCCAAATGTCGTCGCCGATCGGGTCGGTGGCGATCATCGAGCTGTTCATCGGCAGCCATCGCCGTCGCAGTCCGGGCAGCGCGGCGGTGAAACCCTCGGTCGCCCGCAGCACGATCGGCGCGGTGACGGTGCCATGTGGGGTGGCCGCCTTGCCGGTCGATCGCCCACGAGGACGACGCGAGCGCGCCGTCCGGCCGGGCTCGAGCTCGTGGACGCGGTCCGGATTCGCTCGGTCCTCGGCATCCACGCACGCGCCGGGCGTGATGACGGGAGAGGCCGCCGTCACGCTCGGGGCGACGGGCCAGGGGATGGTCGCCGGTGATCTCGTCAATACGGCCTCGCGGCTCCAGGCGGCGGCCGCTCCGGCTGGTCGTGGTCGGGGAGGGGACGTACCAGGCCACTGCCGAGGCGCTCGCCTACCAGCTCGCGGGCGAGCACGTCGATGAAGGGCAGGTCGTCCCCGTCCAGGCGTGGCGCGCGATGCGCGTCGTGGCCCAGCGACGGGGCCGCGGCCGCGACGACCGCCTCGAGGCGCCGTTCGTCGGCCGCGATGCCGAGCTCCGCCTGCTCAAGGACCTGTTCGACGGCGACCCTCGCGAGCGGCGCGTGCGCCTGGACTCGATCACCGGCCAGGCCGGGATCGGCAAGAGCCGCCTGGCGTGGGAGTTCCTCAAGTACGTCGACGGCGTGGTCGAGACGGTGTGGTGGCACGAAGGCCGCTCACCTGCCTACGGCGAGGGCATCACCTTCTGGGCCCTGGGCGAGATGGCTGGTCGCGCGCCCGCCTGCTCGAGACCGACGACCAGGCCACGACGCGAACCAGGATCGCGGACATGGTCGCCGAGTACGTCCCCGACGAGGCCGAGCGCCGGCGCATCGAGCCCGCGCTCTCGCGCTGCTCGGTGTCGGCGAGGCGCCCGTAGGCGCGGCCGCCGAGCTGTTCGGCGCCTGGAGGACACTCTTCGAGCGCCTCGCCGCCACCGGCGTGGTCGCGCTCCTGTTCGAGGATCTGCAGTGGGCCGACCTCGGGCACGCTCGACTTCATCGAGCACGCTGCTCGAGTGGAGCCGCAACGTCCCGATCCTGATCATCACCCTCGCCCGCCCTGAGCTGCTCGACCGCCGCCCCGCTGGGGAGCGGGCGACCGCGCGTTCCTCGCGCTGGATCTCCAGCCGCTCGACGAGCCGTCGATGCGGGAGCTGCTGGGTGGCCTCGTACCCGGGATTGCCGGAGCCTGCCGTCCGGTCGATCGTCGCGCGTGCCGACGGCATGCCCCTGTACGCGGTCGAGACCATCCGGATGCTCGCTCGCGGATGGCCGTCTCGTCGCCCGCGCGGCGGCGGATACGAGCCGGTTGGCGAGCTGGCCGACCTCGCCGTCCCGACCACCCTCCACGCCCTGATCGCGGCGCGCCTGGACGGCATCGATCCCGATGACCGTTCGCTCCTCCAGGACGCGTCGGTCCTCGGCCAGTCGTTCACGGCCAGCGCCCTGGCCGCGACGCCGGTACGACCGCATTCGACCTGGAGCTGCGGCTGGAGCGGCTCGTCCGGCCGCGACCTCCTGCACGTGGAGGTCGATCCCCGCTCGCCGGAGCGGGGCCAGTACGTCTTCGTGCAGGCGCTCATCCGCGAGGTCGCGTACTCGACGCTCGCGCTGCGCGACCGCCGAACCGCCGGCACCTCGCCGCCGCCCGCCACTTCGATCGGCCCCGGCGACGACGAGCTCGCGGGTGCGCTCGCCGCCCACTACGTCGCCGCCTATCGGGCGTCGTCCGAGGGGGAAGAGGGCGGAGCGCTCGCGGCGCAGCGGGTTGCCCTCCGGTCCGCGGCAGCCCGCGCCGAGCGTCTCGGCGCACCGCTCCAGGCCGTGTCCTTCCTCGAGCAGGCGCTCGAGGTCTCCGTGGACGATGCGACCGGGCCTCGCTGCTCGAGCAGGCGGGTGCGGCGGCGGCCGTCGAAGGCCGCGCCGCCGATGTCGCCGTCGATCTGCTCACCCGCGCCGTCTCGCTACGGGAGGCGGGCGACGATCTCGCCGGCCCTCGCATGGGCCATGGCGCTGCGCGGCGACGCGCTGAGCGCTGCGCGCCGACGGGATGAGGCGCAGCAGGTGCTC
>CAWDFT010000016.1:0-69429 GCA_963801575.1 uncultured Actinomycetota bacterium | reverse complement strand
TGGTTGAGGCTAAATCATTCCTGTCTTGAAACAGACGACATACGAGAGTCTCAAAACTTCGTCGCGGAGATGGCACGGCGATATGACAGACATGGCTGACCAGCGGTGACACGATACTGACGTGGACGGCACCAGGGACGGTCGCGGTGCGGTGCCATCAGCCGGGCCTTGTGCGGGTCGCGCGGCACGGAGCTGCCGCCGGACTCACAGTTCTGCAACGGTCAGCGCGTACACCGCACGTAAGGTTCGACCATGAACGTGGGGGGCAGGGCGCAAAACATCCACTATGCCAAGAGCGGCGGCCTGAACATCGCTTTCTCGGTGACCGGAGAGGGGCCCGACCTCGTCGTCGCGCCCGGCTTCATCTCGCACCTCGACATCATGTGGGAGGAGCCGTCGGTCGTCCATTTCTATTCGCGGCTCGCGTCCTTCCGGCGCGTCGTCACCTTCGATAAGCGAGGCACTGGCCTCTCGGATCCGGCGATGCACGCGCCGACGTTGGAGGAGTCGGTCGACGACCTGCGCGCGGTCATGGATGCGGCCGGATGTGAACGCGCCGACGTCTTGGGCATTTCGGAAGGTGGCACGATGGCGATACTGATGACGGCCAGCCATCCCGACCGCGTGAAGGCGCTCGTCTTATACGGCACGTTCACCCGCCTGCTCCGAGCGCGCGACTACCCGCTCGGCGTCACCGAGGAGCAGCTGTCGGCGTTGGTCGAGCTCAGCGCCAAGGGCTGGGGTGAGGGCGTCGGACTCGGTGGATGGGCTCCGAGCCGGCGGGGCGACGCCGACCTGCGGCAGTGGTGGGCGCGACTGCAGCGCGTGGCCGCCAGCCCGGGCATGGTCCGCAACATCTTCGCGCTCTATCCGCAGCTGGACATCCGCGAAGTGCTGCCCGCGATCCAAGTGCCGACGCTCGTGCTCCACCGGCGGGACGACCGGATGGTGAGCATCGAGATGGGTCGCTACCTCGCCGACCGCATCCCCGGGGCCAAGTTCGTCGAGCTCGAGGGCGCCGACCACCTGTTCTTCACGGGCGACGCCGACACCTTGCTCGACGAGATCGAGGAGTTCCTCACCGGTGTCCGGCCGCTGCCTGCGGTCGAGCGCGTCCTGGCCACTGTGCTGTTCACCGACATCGTCGACTCCACGAAGCGAGCGGTCGAGCTCGGCGACGAGCGATGGAAGGAGCTGCTCGGCAGGCACGATGCCCACGTCCGGCGCCAGCTCGAGCGCTTCCGCGGCCGTGAGGTCAACACGACGGGCGACGGTTTCCTCGCCTGGTTCGACGGACCCGCCCGCGCGATCCGATGCGCCATGGCGATCCGCGACGTGCTGCGGGGCTTGGGCCTCGAGGTGCGGGCGGGTGTGCACACGGGCGAGGTCGAGCTGCGCGACGACGACATCAGCGGCATCGCCGTACACGTCGCCGCGCGTGTGGCAGCAGCGGCCGGGGCAGGCGAGGTGCTCGTCTCGCGCATCGTCGTCGACCTGGTCGCCGGGTCGGGCCTCAGCTTTACCGCTCGCGGCGAGCACGCCTTCAAGGGTGTGCCGGGCGAGTGGGGGCTGTTCGCAGTCGAGGGTTGACGCGGTCGGGCTGCTAGTCACGGCCGGGAAACCGACCGTGGCCCGGGCGAGGGGAAAGTGTCATTGCTCAACCCTCCCGCAAGGGCAAGACGACGACCGCCGAGATGGTGACCTACGCCTACGACCAAATCGACCAAGCCCGAGCAGAACTGAACGCAGTCTCGAAATAGACCACATACGAGAGTCTCAAATCTCCGTCTCGGAGATGGCACGGCGATATGACGGACATCGTTGACCAGCGGTGACACGATACTGTCGTGGACCCCAGCGGGGATGGTGGCGGTGGACTGACCGCGACGGGGCTGCTCTGTGGGTCGTGTGGCACAGAGTTGCCGCCGGACTCAAGGTTCTGCAACAAGTGCGGCACGCCGATCACGCACGCCGCCGCATCGGCGGAGTACAAGCAGGTGACGGTGCTGTTCGCCGATGTGGTGCATTCGATGGACATTGCGGCAGCCGTCGGGGCGGAGCGGCTGCGCGAGATCATGGCCGAATTGGTCAACCGTGCGGCGGTGGTGGTGCAGCGGTATGGCGGCACGGTCGGCAGTTTCACCGGCGACGGGATCATGGCGGTATTCGGAGCGCCTCTCGCGTTGGAGGACCACGCCGTGCGGGCGTGTCTTGCGGCGATGGCAGTTCAGGAGGAGGCGAACCGGCTTGCCGTCGAAGTCCAAGACCGCGACGGCGTGGACCTGCGGCTGCGGATCGGTCTGAACTCGGGGCAGGTGATCGCTGGCGAGATCGGCTCGGGTGCTTTGGGTTACACCGCTATTGGCGAGCAGGTGGGGATGGCTCAGCGGATGGAGTCGGTGGCTCCGGCGGGCGGGGTGATGCTCAGCGCGTCCACCGCACGCCTGGTTGAAGGCACAGCAGTTCTCGGCGAGCCTGAGTCGGTTCGGATCAAGGGCGCCGAAGAACCAGTGGCCGCCCGCCGCCTGCTGGGCATGGGCGATCAGCATCACGCCGTCAGCCGCGCTGAATCCAATCTGGTCGGTCGGCGGTGGGAGATGTCCGCCGTCGAAGCCCTTTTGGAGCGTGCAGTCGCCGGGCAGGGCGCTGTGGTCGGCGTGGTCGGCTCGCCGGGCATAGGCAAAAGCCGTCTGGTGCGTGAAGTTTCGGCGATGGCAGGCGCCGGTGATATCGACGTGTTCACCGCATTCTGCGAGTCGCACACCAGCCAGGTCCCCTTCCATACCGTGGCCAGGTTGCTGCGCGCAGCCACCGGCGTCGAGGGTCTTGACGGCCAGACCGCCCGTGATCGAGTGCGTGACGGGATTCCTGAGGTAGACACGGAGGATGTGCTGCTGTTTGACGACCTGCTGGGCATCGCCGACCCGAATGCTCCGTTACCGGCGATTGATCCCGATGCTCGTCGAAGACGGTTGACCGCGCTGGTGAATGCCGCGTTGTTGGCGCGCGTCGAACCTGCGCTCTACGTGATCGAGGATGCCCATTGGATCGATGAGGTCAGCGAGTCGATGCTGGCCGATTTCCTCACGGTGATCCCGCAGACGCCGTCGCTGGTGCTGGTCACCTACCGACCCGAGTATGAAGGCGCACTGGCGCAGGTGCACGGCGCACAAACGGTCGCCCTTGCGCCGCTAAGCGATTCGGAGACTGCCGCACTGGTCACCGAGCTGCTCGGACCGCACGCAACTGTTCGCGAGTTGGGCCAGACAATCGCGGACAGGGCTGCCGGTAATCCGTTCTTCGCCGAGGAGATCGTGCGCGAACTGGCCGAGCGTGGTGTGCTGGTAGGAAAGTCGGGCGCATACATCTCGACCGCCGAGGGTGCCGAGGTGAGCGTGCCTGCCACGCTGCAAGCGACCATCGCCGCACGCATCGATCGGCTTCCACCAGAAGCGAAACGCACGTTGAGCGCGGCGGCGGTCATCGGGTCGCGTTTCAACCTCGACCTGTTGATACAGCTAGGCGTCGAACCCGTCGTTACCGACCTGGTGGCGGCCCAGCTCATCGATCAGGTCAGGTTCACCCGACAGCCGGAGTTCGTGTTCCATCATCCGCTGACTCGTGCGGTGGCCTATGAAGCTCAGCTCAAGTCGGACCGCGCCGATTTGCACCGGCGGGTGGCCGCAGCGATCGAACAGCAGGAGGCCGATTCCGTCGACGAAAACGCCGCCCTCATCGGCGAGCATCTGGAGGCTGCCGGTGATCTGCACGCCGCCTACGGGTGGCACATGCGCGCCGCAGCGTGGGCGACCAACCGCGATATTCGCGCGGCGCGACTGGGTTGGGAGTGCGCCCAAAAGATTGCCGACGGTCTACCCGCCGATGACCCGAACCGGCTAGCCATGCGCATCGCCCCTCGCAGCATGCTGTGCTCGACCGCCTGGCGCGTACATGTGAACGTCGTCGGTGAGCGATTTGATGAGTTGCGGGAGTTGTGCGCCGCCGCCGACGACAAGGCGTCACTGGCCATCGCAATGGCGGGGCTGGTGATCGATCACGCCTTCCATGACCGGATGCGCGAGGCGTCGCAGCTGGCATCCGAAGCTTGGGCCCTCGCCGAGTCGGTCGGCGATCCGACCTTGACCGTGGGGCTGTCCTTGGGGCCGATCTACGGCAAGTTTGAAAGCGCGGAGTGGTCTGACATGCTGCGGTGGTCACAGGCGGTTATCGACCTGGCCGACGGTGACCCGGCTAAAGGCAACTTCTTCCTCGTCGGGTCCCCGTTGGCAATTGTGTTCGGGTCGCGGGGTATTGCCCGTTATCACCTGGGTCGGGCTGGATGGCGCGACGACCTGCGGCACGGCCTTGCGATGGCCCGCATCGCCGAACCTTTGTCCCACGCCACTGTCGTCGCCTGGGTCTACAACTTGGGAATACCGTGTGGGGCCGTGTCGGCCGACGATGCCGCGATGCGTGAGATCGAGGATGCCGTCCAGAATGCCGAACGATCGGCTGATGACCTTGCGGCGGCCATCGCTCGGATGACACTGGGTAATGCGTTGGTACACCGCCAAACCAATGCGGAGCGTGATCGCGGACAGAAGCTACTGACCGAGGTCAGCGACGTTTTCGTACGCAAGGGACAACTCCTGGGCGAACTGCCGGTTGTCAACGTCTACTCGGCGCGCGAGAAGCTTCGGCGTGGAGATCTCGATGACGCCATACCGCTCATGCGCTCCGCCACCGATCATCTGTTTCGTGAGCGACGGCTGTTGATGTGGAGCATTCCTGTCACCGGTGTTCTGGTGGAGACACTGCTCGATCGTCGGGTCGACGGTGACGTGGCCGAAGCCGAGGCCGCGATCGACCGGTTAGCGGCGGCGCCAGCCGACGACGGACTGGTTATCCGCGACATCTGGCTGCTGCGGATGCGCGCTTTGTTGGCCCATGCCCATGGCGACGACACCGCCTACCGCGACTATCGGGATCGCTACCGCGCGATGGCGACATCGCTTGGCTTCGAGGGGCATATGAAGTGGGCCGAGGCGATGCCATGACGGCGGTCGCTTGGCACCCTGTTGCTGTCCCGCTTGATTCCGAGTCTCACATTCATGGCCGGTTGTCCGCTCATTCAGTGGGCCGCCAGAAACCCTGGAATCCCTGACCCGCGTTCGTCGTTCGGATCGATGACAGTTGTACAGGGTCACCGGCTTCAACCGGGTGTCAATAGGGGTGCAGATTGAACGCAGTCGACGGCGGCTCCTCGGTCTGGGGAAACGGGTCGGGCAGCGTCCGAGTTGCGATATGGCAGACATGTCTGACCAGCGGTGACACGATACTGAAGTGAATGACGGCGGGAACGACGGCGGCGCACTGACGGCCGCGGGCCTTTCCTGTGCGGCGTGCGGCGCGCAGTTGGGCGCGACGGCCAAGTTCTGTAGTGAGTGCGGGACGCCAGTCGCACAGGTGACCCAGTCGGCGGAGTACAAGCAGGTCACCGTGCTGTTCGCCGATGTGGTGCGGTCGATGGCCATCGCGGCCGCAGTGGATATGGAGCGGTGGCGCGAGATCGTGACCGAGCTGGTGGAGCGCTCGGCGGCGGTGCTGCGCCACTACGGCGGGACCGTGGAGTTCACCGGCGACGGCGTCATGGCTGTCTTCGGCGCCCCGGCGGCGTTGGAGGATCACGCCATTCGTGCCTGCTTGGCGGCCGTGGGCGTTCAGGAGGAGGCGAAGCGGCTTGCCGTCGAAGTCCGAGAGCGCGACGGTGTGGACCTCCAGGTGCGGGTGGGACTGAACTCCGGTCGGGTCATCGCCGGTGAGATCGGCTCGGGGTCGCTGGGGTACACCGCGATCGGCGAGCAGGTCGGAATGGCCCAGCGGATGGAATCGGTGGCGCCCCCGGGCGCGGTGATGCTGTCGGAGTCCACCGCGCGGCTGGTCGAGCACACCACGTTGCTGGCGGAACCGGAGTGGGTGCGCATCAAGGGGGCCGACGAACCGGTGCGCGCACGCCGGCTGGTGGGGATCGGCCCGCGGGTTGGACTGGTGGGGCGCGCCGACGCAGGCCTGGTTGGCCGGGGCTGGGAGATGGCCGCGCTGGAGGCCATGGTGGACGGCGCGATCGGTGGCCGCGGCGGTGTGGTGACTGTGGTGGGACCGCCGGGCATCGGCAAGAGCCGGGCAGCCCGGGAAACCGCGGCGCTGGCGGCCGGTCGCGGCGTCGAGGTTGTGTGGGCCTTCTGCGAGTCCCACGCCAGCGACATCCCCTTTCATGCGGCGAGGCGGCTGCTGCGCGCGCTGAGCGGGATCGAAGACCTTGACGGCTCGGCCGCGCGGACCCGGGTCCGCGAGCGCGTGCCGAATGCCGACGCGCAGGATCTGCTACTGCTGGATGATCTGCTCGGCATCGCCGACCCCGAGGTGGCGCTGCCCGCCATCGACCCGGATGCGCGGCGGCGCCGGTTGACCGCCCTGATCAACACGGCGTCGCTGGCGCGCACCGAGCCGGCACTGTTCATCATCGAGGATGCGCACTGGATCGATGCGGTCAGCGAGTCGATGCTGGCCGACCTGCTCACCGTCATTCCGCGCACCCCGTCGATGGTGCTGATCACATCTCGCCCCGAATATGAGGGGGCGCTCACACGCGTGCCCGGCGCGCAGACGATCGCGCTTGCCCCACTGGATGATTCGGCTATTGCGGCGCTGCTCGGTGAGTTGCTGGGGTCGGATCCCTCGGTCGGCGAGCTGGCGGCGATCATCGCCGAGCGGGCCGCCGGCAACCCGTTTTTCGCCGAGGAGATGATGCGCGAGTTGGCCCAGCGCGGGGTGCTGGCCGGCCAGCGCGGTGGCTACGTATGTCAGGCGGATGTTGCCGAGGTGAGCGTGCCGGCCACGGTGCAGGCGGCCATCGAGGCGCGCATCGACCGTCTGACCGCCCCGGCCAAGCGCACGATAAACGCGGCGTCGGTGATCGGCGCCCGCTTCGACGCGGAGCTGCTGGCCGCGCTGGGCATCGATGCGGTGCTCGACGAGCTGCTGGGCGCGGAGCTGATCGATCAAGTGCGGTTCACCGGAAGCCCCGAGTACGCTTTCCACCACCCGCTGATCCGCGCGGTGGCCTACGAATCACAGCTGAAATCCGATCGCGCCCAGTGGCATCGGCGGTTGGCCACCGCGATCCGTGAGCGCGAGCCGGCAGCAGCCGAGGAGAACGCGGCGCTGATCGCCGAACACCTCGAAGCAGCGGGCGAGCTGCGCGCGGCATATGGCTGGCACATGCGTGCCGGCACGTGGTCAACCAACCGCGACCTCGACGCCGCCCGGCTCAGTTGGGAGCGGGCGCGCCGGATCGCCGACGCACTACCCGACTATGACCCCAGCCAGCTGTCGATGCGCATCGCCCCCAGCGCCATGCTGTGTGCCACCGACTTCCAAGACCGAGCAGTCCAGGAAAGCCGGAGCCGCTTCGAGGAACTGCGGGAGTTGTGCAGCGCGGCCGGGGACAAGGTCTCGCTGGCCATCGGCATGACGGGGCTGGCTACCGAGCTGCTCTACGCTGGCCGCACGCGTGAGGGGTCGCGGCTGGCGTCTGAACAGATGGCGCTGCTCGAGTCGATCGGCGACCCGAACTTGACCATGGCGTCGGCGATGGTGGCGTTCCTCAACTGGGCGGATGCCGGTGAATTCGGCGAGGTCTTGCGGTGGTCGCGGACCGTTATCGACCTGGCCGGGGGCGACCCTGCCAAGGGCGCCGGCTTCGGTGTGGGATCGCCGCTGGCGGTGGCGTTGGCATGGCGCGGCGTTGCGCGATGGTGGATGGGGCGCCCCGGGTGGCGACACGACCTTGATGAAGCCGTCGCGGTGGCCCGACGCAGCAACCACCCGGCAACCTTCGCCGTTATCGTCGCCTGGGCCTACAGTTTCGCGACGCATTTCGGGGTGCTCCAGGCCGATGACTCCGCTGTGCGCCTCATCGAGGAGGCCGTGCAGAACGCCGAGGAAGCGCGCGACGATGTCGCGCTGTTGGTGGCCGAGTACGGGTTGGCAGGCGTGCTGCTGAGCCGGGATGCCGAGGCCGACCGTCACCGCGGGCTGGAGCTGATGGTGCAGGCTCGAGATCTCTCGGTGCACAGGCAGATTGGTCTTCAAGTGCTGCCGGTCCACGAGTTGTGGGTCGCCCGAGAGAGGGCAAGGCGCGGCGACCGCGATGCCGCCATTCCGGTCATGCGCCAAACCGTGGACGAGCTACACCGGGCAGGACGGCCCTACTTTGGCGTTTGGGGCACCGGCGTTCTGGTGGAGACGCTGCTGGAGCGTGGCGCCGAGGGCGACCTCGCCGAAGCCCAAGAGGCGATCGACCGGTTGGCCAACCTGCCGGCCGATCAAGGTTCGGCGATGCGCGAGATCACGCTGCTGCGGCTGCGCGCGCTGCTGGCGCGAGCACATGGTGGCGATGCCGCATACCGCGACTACCGGGATCGCTACCGCGCCATGGCGACATCCCTGGGCTTCGAGGGGCACATGAAGTGGGCCGAGGCGATGCCATGACGGCGGCGGCTCCTTCGGGGGTGGTGACGTTTTTGTTCACCGATATTGAGGGTTCGACCCGTCGGTGGGAGTCCGGCGCGGATGCGATGCGGGCGGCGCTGGGCGCCCATGACGAGGCGTTGCGCTGTTCGATTGAGGCGCACGGCGGCTTCATGTTCAAGCACACCGGCGACGGTGTGTGCGCAGCATTCTCCTCGCCGAAGTCTGCTGTCGATGCTGCGGTGGCCGCGCAACAGAACCTGGAGTTGCCGGTGCGAATGGGGCTGGCGACCGGTGAGGCCGAATTGCGGGACGGGGACTACTTCGGCACGGTGCTCAACCGTGCGGCGCGGGTGATGGCCGCCGGTCATGGCGGGCAGGTTCTGCTCGACGGCACCACTGCCGGGCTGTGCAGCAGCATCGACCTGATGGCCTTGGGGCCACGGCGGTTACGCGACATCGCCAAACCGGTCGAGATGTTCCAGGTCCTGGCCGTGGGCCTGCGTCGCGAGTTTCCGCCCCTGAAGACGCTCGATGCGACACCGGGAAACCTCCGCGGTCAAACGACGAGTTTCATCGGACGCGAAGCAGAACTGGCCGAGGTCGTAGAGGCGCTGAAGGCTCATCGGTTGGTGACGTTGACCGGGGTGGGCGGGGTCGGTAAGACCCGGCTGGCGTTAGAGGTTGCGGCGCGGCTGGCCGACGAGTTCCCGGACGGGGTTTGGGTTTTCGAACTGGCAGCGGTCACCGATCCGGCGGCGGTGCCCGATGCTGTCGCGGCGGTGCTGGGCATCACCCAACAGCCGGGTAAGACCGTGAGCGAGTCGGTCGCCGCTGCGCTGGAGGGCAGAGTCCGGTTGTTGGTGTTCGACAACTGCGAGCATGTGCATGACGCCGCTGCTGATCTGGTAGAAGCCATTCTCGCGCATTCGGCCACGGTGAAGGTCTTGTCCACCAGCCGGGAAGGGTTGGGGGTCGCCGACGAGCAGGTGTGGCCGCTGCCCTCGCTGGATCTCAGCGGGGGAATCGACGCTGCGGCAGTCAATCTGTTCGTCGAACGCGCCCAGAGTGTGGCCCCGCGCTTCTCGATGGCCACACCTGATGAGGCGGGCGCGGTGGTGGAGATCTGCGGTCGCCTCGACGGGATACCCCTGGCGATCGAGTTGGCGGCCTCGCGGATGGCGTCGATGACCGCGAGCGAAGTGCGTGACCGCCTTGATGACCGATTCCGACTGCTCGTCAGATCACGTCGCGGTCCGGACCGCCACCAAACGCTGCGCCACGCCGTGGCGTGGTCCTACGACCACCTCGACGATGCGGAAAAGACTCTACTGGAGCGGTGTTCGGTTTTCGCCGGGGGATTCGACCTCCAAAGCGCGTGTGCAGTAAGCGGATTCGATGATGTCGACGACTACGCCGTGCTGGATCTGCTGGACGCGCTGGTGCGCAAGTCGCTGCTGGTCGCCGACAGGTCTTCGGGGCGGACCCGGTTTTCGATGCTGGAGACGATCCGCCAGTTCGCCGAGGAGCAACTCGTCGCGGGTGGTGCGGCAACCGAGGTCCGGACCGCCCATTCTCGCTACTTCGCCGGGCGTGAAGCCGACATCATGGCCCTGTGGGACAGCCCCCGACAACGGGAGGCCTATACGTGGTTCAGCGTCGAGCTGGCCAATCTGCGCACCGCGTTCCGGTGGGCCGCCGACCACGGCGACCTCGACGATGCCGCCACCATCGCCACCTACGCCGGGCTTCTTGGCGTGGCGATCGAAAACTACGAGCCGCTGGCCTGGGCGGAAGAGCTGATCGAGGCGGCCCGCGCCGTCGACCACCCCCGCCTCGCGTTTCTGTACGTGATGGCGTCGCAGTGTTTCTCGCCCGGCCGGATCGAGGCGGCTGTCCGCTACGCCGACGCCGCCCCGCTGGTGATCGCCAGCAGCCGCTACGAGGTGCCGTTTGGCCTCGAGGCCGGGCTTGCCGCTGCGTATGTGGTCATCGGCCAGCCCGAACGGATGGTCGAGTGGTGCCGCGCCCAGCTGCCACGCGGTCGCGACACTCATACATTCACCCAGGCATTCCTGACCATCGCACTGACAGCCGCCGGTTGCGGGGATGAGGCGAGGGCCGCCGCGAACGGCCTGATCGACGCCGCCGAAGCCACCCACAACCCGTGGGCGCTCTCGCAGGCGCTGCTCGCCTACGGGATCGCTTTCCGCGACGCCGATCCCGTCCGCGCGCTTGGGGCTATGCGCCGGGGCCTGATGATCGCTCAAGACAGCGGCAACCGCAACAACGAGTCACTCCTGGCGGTCAGTCTGTCCCGGCTCGAGGCCGAATCCGGTGACCCGCTGGCCGCGCTCGATCACGTCGAGCTGGTGATCCGCAACTACCACGACGCGGGCAACATCACCCTGATGCTTAGCCCGCTGGCTGTCCTCGCTGCCTTTTTCGACCGGCTCGGACGCTATGAACCGGCGGCCACCATCGCCGGGTTCGCCGTCAGCCCCTTCACGAGCGCGACCGTCCCCGAGATCACCACCGCGATCGCCCACCTCTGCGATGTCCTTGGCGACCAGACCTACGAATCGCTCGCCCGCAAGCGCGAGATGATGACCACCGCCGCCATGGCGACGTACGCACTCGACCAAATCGACCAGGCCCGAGCAGAACTGAACGCCGTCTCGAAATAGACGACAATTGCGACTCTCGGAAGTTCGTCTCAGAACTGTATGTGTCGATGTGTTCGTCAGGGTTTCTGGTGGGTTATCGGTCTTGCCAGAAGTTCTTGGCGAGGCGGCGGCGGTCCTCGCGTGCTTGCCTGTCGGTGAAGTCGTGGATGCCTTGGCCGTCGAGCGGGAAGGGCATGATCGGTACCTCGAAGGCGAGCGCCCCGGAGATGTGAAGGTCGGCACCGTGATTGAGGATGAACTTCGTGCGCCGCGTGGTGATCGGATGCTTGGCCAAGATCACTTGAGTCAGTGCGGCGACTTCGCGGTCGAGGTCCTCGGGGGCACATACCCGGTTGACTAGGTCGTAGCGTTCGGCTGTTGCGGCATTGAACAGCGCGCCCAACAGATTCCATTCCTTGGCTTTGCGACGTCCGGCAATGCGGGCCAACCGTGATGTGCCGCCCCAGCCAGGTGTGATGTCCCAGTCGATCTCAGGCATGCCCCACCGGGACCTGTCCGTGGCGACCACGAAGTCGCACACGAGCGTGAGTTCGAGTCCACCGCCGGTGCAGACGCCGTCGACGGCGGCGATGGTAATCGGGGTAAGGTCCTCAATCATCTGGACTGTCTCCTGATATTTGCGCACCTGCCAGTACGGTTCGTCGGGGGTCCAGGTGTTGAATTCGGTGATGTCGTCACCTGCGCAGAACGTGTCGCCTGCGCCCCGCAGTATCACAACCCCGCAGTCGCGGTCGTCGCGGATTTCGCGCACCGCCCAATTGAGTTCGGCTGACAGTGCCCGGTCGAGCGCGTTGTGCACCTCGGGCCGGTTCAGGGTGATTGTGGTGACTGATCCGGCGCGTTCAAGGATTAGGTTTTTGTACGGCTCGGTCATGGTGTCGGTCCTGTTGAGTAGTTCGTGGTTAGCTTGCGTAGCGAGACTCTAGGCACATCAGTCTCGATATGCAAGCTTTTCGATAAGATCGGGCTGTGCAGCATGTTGGGTTTGAGCGGGACTGCTCGGTGTTTCGCGCTGTGGCCGCCGTCGGCGATGCCTGGTCGTGGATGGTCGTGCGGGAAGCGTTGTTCGACGACGTGCACCGCTTCGACGAGTTCCAGCGGCGGCTCGGCGTAGCGCGTTCGACACTGACCGCTCGGCTCGACCAGCTGGTCACCTCCCAGGTGTTGGAACGGCAAGGCTTCGACTATGTACTGACCGCGCGCGGCAACGATCTCATCGGCTGCATGTTGACGGCGATGCACTGGGGCGACCACCGGTGCCGCGACGCGCGCCCGGCACCCGTACAGATCATCCATCTCGGCTGCGGGCAGCCGATGCATGGTCAAATGTCATGCAAATTTTGCGCAAAACCCGTGCTCGCGCGTGACGTCGCGTTCAATCGCACCCCCGAACCCGTACGGCGTCCCGAAGGGCAACTGCGCCGCCACCGGATGCCGGGCCTGAATTTGCTTGAACGCAAGCGCCCGTGCTCAATCGCGCAAACCCTACAGGTCATCGGTGACTTGTGGAGTGCGCTCATCATCCAGGAGTGCTTCTTCGGCACCCATCGCTTCGATGAGTTCCAGCACCGGCTCTCAATCGCGTCGAACATCCTGTCCCAGCGGCTGTCTCGGCTAACCGAGCTGGGCGTGCTCAGTCGTTCCGTCACCGCCGGAACGCGCCACACCTACCAGCTCACCGACGAGGGCCTTGATCTTTACCCCGTGCCTCTGGCCATGCTCACCTGGGGAGACAGGTGGCTAGTCGTCGGTGACCCACCGATCAAGCTCACCCACAAATCCTGCACACACCACTTGCGGGCCGTGCTTACCTGCTCCCACTGCGCCAGCCCGATAACCCGCGCCGATCTCGAAACCACGAGCCCAGTTTCGGGTCGCGCTGGTAGCCAACGGAGATCGGGGCACGACAAATGACCTGACGTGTCCCACATCGCGCTAAAAAGGGCCTCCACGCTGACCTAGTGGACACCGCCGCCAACTATCTCGACAGAGACCACATGCACCTGTTGGTGGGCGTGCGGAGGTAGTTGATAGGGGTGCCGAATGACCGCCGTCATGGCATCGCCTCGGCCCACGCGATCTGCCCCTCGAAGCCGAGCGATGTCGCCATGGCGCGGAAGCGGTCCGCGAACTCCCGGTAGCGGTCTTTGTCACCCTGCGCCCGCGCGATCAACGCCCGCAACCGCAGCAGCAACAGAGGGCCTACCGCACCGGGTGACAGGCGGTCAGTCCCTGGTGTGCACGACGAGGACGTCGGTCTTGGCGTGTTTGGTGACGCTGGCCGGGACAGATCCGAGCAACCGACCTGCGGTGGTGGTCATTCCCAGGTTGCCGACGACCAGCAAGTCGGCTTGGACCTCCTCGGCCAGATCCAGCAGCACATGGACCGGGCCGCCGATGATCGGCCGCACTTCGATGTTCGTGGCCCCGGCCGCCTCGGCCCGTTCGCGGGCCTCATGCAACCTCTCGTAGATCGGCGCATCGCCGTGCACCTGCCACCCCTCGTCCCTGAGGAGGTCCTCCGCGCGCGGTTGCTCGCTATGGTGATAGGGCGCCTGGTCGCCATGGTGAACATATGCCGTCGTGATGACCAGCTTCGCGTCCGAGGCGGCGGCGATCCGGGCTGCGTGCTCGACCGCCCGCATCGACGGGCCCGAGCCGTCCGTCCCGACCACCACGGTGTGATAACCGCTCATCTAGCTTCCGCCTTCCATGCAACACCACCCCAGACAGTAACGCTTCGGTGTACGACGGTCGGTGCAAATCGTGACACCTCCGCTCGGCCGTGATGCATACCGGCCAAAACGTCGAACAAGCGATGAGGTTCAACGAAAATCGCCAGTCTCACCGAAGGTCTGCACACCGAGGGGCCGATGGGCACGGCGATACTGACCATCATGGCCGCGTTCGCCCAACTCGAACGCGACACCATGATCGAGCGCACCCGCGCCGGGCTGGCCGATGCCGCCGCCAACGGGCGCAAGGGCGTGCGCCCACGCAAGGACGAATCCCGGTCGCGCCCACCGGGGTCAGGGTGCGGGGTGTAGCCGCAGTTCGAGGCGCCGGTCGATGTCGATGTCGAGGAGTGCGTGGCCGTTGGCCTCTGCGGTGATCGTGTCGGTTAGCCCGCCGTCGATGCGATAGGTCTGGCCCGGTCGCAGGCGATCGAATGCGAGTCTGGTGCGCACGGCGCCGTTGCCGGGTTGCACGACGAGGTTCAGAGCGTGGCCGTCGGTGACGGCATAGGTGACCATCACGTCGGGGTAGGCGGCCGCGCAGAGACGCGGCCCGGTCTTCCACTCCTCGGGTATCCCATCTCGGATAAGGCCGCGTACCGCGTCGGCGCGACCGAAGCGCGCGAGCACCAGCCACATGTTCGACCACACCGAGATGCGCTTGTAGCGGCGCGCGCCGTCCTGCTCGACGAGGTACTTGTCGAATGACCCGTCTAGTGCCTCGGCGAGCTCGTCGTCGCCGAATTCGACGGCGCAAGCGGTGAGCGCTGCGCGCGCGAAGCCATCGACGGGCATGTAGTTGCCCGGGTCGACGCGGTCCCAGGACGAATGCGGGAAGTTGGCCGGGTCGTCCTGCGGTCCGAGGTGGTAGCGGCGCACGAGCCACCACGTCCGCTGGGCGAGATCGGGCATGATCGGGTTGAGCCAGTAGGCGTTCATCGCATCGGCCATGTTGCCGCCGCCCGGTCCTCGGGTCCCGAGATGCTCGGAGCGCAGCCCGGCAAGTCGTCCGTCGGGCTCGCACCAATCGCCCGCGTCGTAGGCGCTACGCGCTCGCTCGATGACGGAACCGGCGTTGTCAGTTCCGCTCAGCCGGTCGTCCAAGAGCAGGTGGTTGAAGGCGAAGGTGTTGCAGAACGGGTAAATCCAGTTCGGCTCGCACGGGTAGAGACCCGCGCGTGAGCGGTTGAGGTTGTCCAGTACCGCGGTGGTAATCGTGTTGGCGTCGTGGACGAACGCGGTGCGGTCGTTCCAGCGCAGCGTCAGGGCGCCCGGCTGGCGGTAGCGGCTGTCCTGGTTCATGGTCTCGTAGAGCCCCAGCATCAGCCCCAGGTAGGCCGAGTACATCACGTTGTCGTCGATGATCGGGTCTGGGTTCCAGCGCAGATTGCCCCAGAGGTTCTCGAGCGACCAGTACTTCCAGACGCGCTTGTCGAGCGCCTTCTGGATGGCATTGCGCTGCGCCTCGGCCAGGTAACCGCTGAATGCGGGCGTATGGGTGTACTGGTAGAGCGCGGTCGCGTATGCGAGATGGTTGATCTGGTAACGCAGCGCGCCTTCGCGAAACTGGTCGAATTTGAGATAGAAGAACCCATCGAAGCGATCGATCGGTTGCAACGCCAGGTCGAGCACGTAGCGCAGCGATGGCAACTCGTCGGGGTCCGCCTCGCGGACCGCGTTCGCGGCGGGCGGCGGAATCGAGACGACTGGCGCCTCCGCCGCAAGTGCGGCGTTGTAGCGGGCGCCCCGCGAATTCGCGAGCCGGTTGCGAACCCAGTAATACGTCATCCGGCCAACCACGAGCGCACCCAATATGACCGGGACGGCGATCTGCGCCCAGGTCTGGACCGGGCCGTCCGCGCGGCTGGCGGCCAGTAGGGCGGTCGCGACCCAGTACGTGGGCGGCACGAGCACGTTGCCCACCAGCCACCACAACAGCAGCACCGCGGGGAACGCCGCGAGCGCGATCGCGGCGAGCAGGTAGTCGCCGGTGTAGAGGAAGCCACCTCCGGGCAGGACCAGCCCCAGCCCGAGCGCCTTCCATGCGGGCGACATGCCCAACAGGACCGGCAGCATACCCACCCCGGCGATCACCGCCAGGTATGAATAAGTGCGCCGCAGCAGCGTCCTAGTCGCGGGACCGACTGGGCGGGAGCGCGCAGGGATCATTGGGATGCGGGTCATGTCCAGCTCACCTCCGCCGGCGGCCGGCTACGCGGCGAGCGCTTGGCGGCCCACACTGCCAGACCGCCGCCGAGCGCCACCAACGAACCCAGCCCGTGGAAAACGACATCCCAGCCCATCGCGCCATGCGCGATCTCGAACATGCCCAGAACGTGCATGTCGATCACGCCGACCGGCCCCCACGCTGCGCCAGCCCCGAGCAATGCCCAGCCCGCCGTTTCGCGGTCGCGCGGCAGCATCGGGGCGGCTTTGGCCAGCATCACCCCAGCCACCGCGAGGGCGCCAAGCGCGAGGTCGCGAGCGACCCACATCGCGAATCCGGGCACGAGCGTTTGAGCGATGCCTAACGTGGCGAGCATCGGGACAAAGACGGCGTAAGCCGCGACTCCAACCGCGACACCGTGCAGGATTGGGCTGCGAATCGACCGCGGGCGGAGCGTCGCAGTCACCGGCGGCGATGACGCGGGCGTGTCACCGGGGGCGGCGCGGCGTGCAGGCGGCGCGAACCCGGGCTCTTGCGGGTGTCCTGTGCCCGGAAGCGCAAACCACAACCACCGCAGACAGCCGACAACCACGATCAGCACTAGACAACACAGCATCGTGGTCGCCTGCAATCCTTTTGATACCGGTACTACGGAGAAACATATCGGAATCGCGGTTGTCGTCAGCAGGGATCAGCCAGGCACCGCCTCCCCGCGGAGGAATGCCAGCACAGCGTAGGCGTCGAGGACGGCCACCGGTCAGCGAGCCGAAAACTCACGACCCCTGGAGCTTGAATGCACAGGTCAATGCATGTATACATGCATTGTGGCAACAAAGACTATTTCTGTGGATCTTGAGGCGTACGAGCGCCTCAGGTCCGCTCGGCGTTCGCCGAACGAATCGTTCTCACAGGTCATCAAGCGTGCACAGTGGCGCAACGAGGCTGCCACCGCGGCGGCATTACTCGACGCACTCGGCCAACTACCGACTGTTGACGACGACGTTCTTGCGCGCCTCGACGAGGCACAGCGCGCGGATGCACCGCCTGAGGACCGATGGCGCTCCGGCTGAGCGTCGACACCACGTTCCTTATTGACCTGCAACGCGAACGGTCTGCGGGTGACGACGGCGCCGCGCACCAATTCCTGAAACGGTCGCCGGACGCCGAGCTGTTCCTGTCCACAATCGCGCTTGGTGAGTTCGCCGAAGGATTCGACCAGGCCGAGCACCCGATCGTCGTCGCCATGCGTGACGGACACACCCTCGTCCCAGTGGACGACCAGATCGCGTTGGTTTACGCGCGAGTGGTTCGAGAGCTACGTCGCCGTGGCGAACTCATCGGCGCCAACGACCTCTGGATCGGTTGCACGAGCCTGCGGCTGGGCATCCCGCTCGTTACCGCGAGCGTGGAGCACTTTCGACGTATCGACGGGCTTGGCATCGCGCAGTACCGCTGATCGCCTGGCAAGCTGCTGCGGGCCGACCGCGTCACCGGGCCCGCTACAGCGACAGCGTGCACCGGGCCACCTCTAGGTCGAAGCTCCCGCAGCGGTCGGACACCAACACGGTGGTCGACACCATCACTGTCGGCGACAACCCGATCGCGGTGGCGGTCGAGGCAACCTCGTCTACGTCACTAACGCCGACCCCGGTTCTCGTCACCAACCTCTGGCGCGCCACTCGGCGAGGTGTGGCCGTTCGGTGCCGAGCGTCGTGTCGTCGCCGTGGCCGGGGTAGACCACCGTCGAGTCCGCGTAGACGTCGAACACCCGGCTGGTCACATCGCTCAACAGTTGCTCGAAATCGCCTGTCTTCCACGTCTTGCCGACTCCGCCCGGGAAGAGGCAGTCGCCGGTGAACAGATGGGTGGCTTCGTCAGCACCGTCGAGGGCCAGCGCGACGGATCCCGGGGTGTGGCCCTGGAGGTGGATCACGTCGAACGACAGCTCGCCGATCTTGACGGTGTCGCCGTTGGCCAGGATCCGGTCCGGTTTGACCGGGAGCGGCTCGGCATCGAGTTGGTGCGCAGCGGTCGGTGCGCCGGTGGCCTTCGCCACCTGCTCCAGCGCCTGGATGTGATCCCAGTGCTGGTGGCTGGTGACGATCAGTGACAGCTTGGGCGCGTACCGCTCAATGAGCTCGAGCAGGATCTCGGCGTCGTTGGCGGCGTCGATGAGTAGCGTCTCGCCCGTCTGGGAACACGTCACCAGGTAGGCGTTGTTGTCCATCGGGCCCACCGAGACCTTGACGATCGATGCACCCGGCAGGGTCCGCCGAGCTGCGGTTCGGGGGTCGACGTGGCCGGTGTAGTTGTCGTCGACGACTGTCATACGCTCACGGTATCGGGCTTGTCGGTGACGGCACATAGCATGGGCTTGAACTATGTCTGCGGGAGGAAAACTGCGTGGCTGAGCGCCTGGTAATCAAGGGTGCGCGTGAGCACAACCTGCGAAGCGTCGATCTCGACCTGCCGCGTGATGCCCTGATCGTGTTCACCGGGCTGTCCGGGTCCGGCAAGTCGTCTCTGGCCTTCGACACCATCTTCGCCGAGGGCCAGCGGCGCTACGTCGAGTCGCTGTCGGCGTACGCCCGGCAGTTCCTCGGTCAGATGGACAAGCCCGACGTCGACTTCATCGAGGGCCTGTCGCCCGCGGTCTCCATCGACCAGAAGTCCACCAACCGCAACCCGCGCTCCACGGTCGGCACCATCACCGAGGTCTACGACTATCTGCGCCTGCTGTATGCGCGCGCCGGGACTCCGCACTGCCCGGTGTGCGATGAGCGGATCGCCCGGCAGACTCCGCAGCAGATCGTCGACCAGGTGCTCGCGATGGACGAGGGCCTGCGGTTCCAGGTGCTCGCGCCGGTGGTGCGCACCCGCAAGGGCGAGTTCGTCGACCTCTTCGACAAGCTCAACAGCCAGGGCTACAGCCGGGTGCGCGTCGACGGCGTGGTGTATCCGCTCACCGACCCGCCGACGCTGAAGAAGCAGGAGAAGCACGACATCGAGGTGGTGGTCGACCGCCTGACGGTGAAGTCCAGCGCCAAGCAGCGGCTGACGGACTCGGTGGAGACGGCGCTGAAACTGGCCGACGGCATCGTGGTGCTGGAGTTCGTCGACCGCGACGACAACCACCCGCATCGTGAGCAGCGGTTCTCCGAGAAACTGGCCTGCCCGAACGGGCATCCGTTGGCCGTCGACGACCTCGAGCCGCGGTCGTTCTCGTTCAACTCGCCCTACGGCGCCTGCCCCGAGTGCGTCGGCCTCGGCATCCGCAAGGAGGTCGATCCCGACCTGGTCGTCCCGGATCCAGATCTCACCCTGGCCGAAGGCGCGATAGCGCCGTGGTCGATGGGCCAGACGGCCGAGTACTTCACCCGCATGATGGCCGGGCCTGGGCGATCAGCTCGGATTCGACGTCGACACCCCGTGGAAGAAACTGCCCGCCAAGGCCCGCAAGGCGCTTCTCGAGGGCTGCGACGAGCAGGTACACGTGCGGTACAAGAACCGCTACGGCCGAACCCGTTCGTACTACGCCGATTTCGAGGGCGTGATGGCCTTCCTGCAGCGGCGCATGGAGCAGACCGACTCCGAGCAGATGAAGGAGCGCTACGAGGGCTTCATGCGCGACGTGCCGTGCCCGGAGTGCGAAGGCACCCGGCTGAAGCCGGAGATCCTGGCCGTCACGCTGGCGGCGGGCAAGCGTGGAAAGAAGTCGATCGCCGAGGTGGCGGAACTGTCGATCGCCGACGCGTCGGACTTTCTGAACTCGTTGACACTGGGGTCGCGCGAAGAGGCGATCGCGGGTCAGGTGCTCAAGGAAATCCAGTCGCGGCTCGGCTTCCTGCTCGATGTCGGGCTCGACTACCTATCGCTGTCACGCGCGGCGGCGACGCTGTCCGGCGGTGAGGCGCAACGCATTCGGCTCGCCACCCAGATCGGCTCCGGACTGGTCGGTGTTCTCTACGTGCTCGACGAGCCGTCCATCGGCCTGCATCAGCGTGACAACCGCCGGCTGATCGAAACCCTTCTGCGGCTGCGGGATCTGGGCAACACGCTGATCGTCGTCGAGCACGACCTGGACACCATCGCGCACGCCGACTGGGTGGTGGACATCGGCCCGATGGCGGGGGAGCACGGCGGCCGGATCGTGCACAGTGGCCCGTACGACGAGTTGCTGCACAATCGCGAATCCCTCACCGGTGCTTACCTTTCCGGCCGGGAGAGCATCGAGTTGCCCGCAATCCGGCGGCCGATCGACCGCCGCCGCCAGCTCACGGTGGTGGGTGCCAGGGAGCACAACCTGCACGAGATCGACGTGTCGTTCCCGCTGGGGGTGCTGACCTCGGTCACGGGTGTGTCGGGCTCCGGGAAGTCGACGCTGGTGAACGACATTCTGGCGTCGGTGCTGGCCAACAAGCTGAACGGCGCCAGGCAGGTGCCGGGTCGCCACACCCGGGTCAACGGTCTCGACCACGTGGACAAGCTGGTGCGGGTGGACCAGTCGCCGATCGGCCGCACCCCACGGTCCAACCCGGCCACCTACACCGGGGTGTTCGACAAGATCCGGTCGCTGTTCGCGGCCACCACCGAGGCAAAGGTTCGCGGCTATCAACCCGGCCGGTTCTCGTTCAACGTCAAGGGCGGCCGCTGCGAGGCGTGCTCGGGCGACGGCACGATCAAGATCGAGATGAACTTCCTGCCCGACGTGTACGTGCCGTGCGAGGTGTGCCACGGCGCCCGGTACAACCGGGAAACCCTCGAGGTGCACTACAAGGGCAAGACCGTCTCCGAGGTGCTGGACATGTCGATCGAGGACGCGGCCGAGTTCTTCGCGCCGATCACCTCGATCCACCGGTACCTGCAGACGCTGGTCGACGTCGGGCTGGGCTACGTACGGCTTGGGCAGCCCGCGCCGACGCTCTCCGGTGGTGAGGCGCAGCGGGTCAAGCTGGCTTCCGAACTGCAGAAGCGGTCGACGGGGCGCACGGTCTACATCCTCGACGAGCCGACCACCGGACTGCACTTCGAGGACATCCGCAAGCTGCTCACCGTGCTCAACGGCCTTGTGGACAAGGGCAATACGGTCATCGTCATCGAGCACAACCTCGACGTGATCAAGACGTCCGACTGGATCATCGACCTCGGCCCGGAGGGCGGCTCGGCCGGCGGCAGTGTGGTGGCGCAGGGTTCGCCGGAGGACGTTGCGGCGGTGCCGGAGAGTTACACCGGCAAGTTCCTCGGCGAAGTGCTCGACGTCGTGCCCACCAAGACGACGCCGACGCGGCGACGGCGCAAGGTCAGCGCGTGAGGTATGTTCTCCTCGGCTGAGAATGCCATTACCGATATTGATCGGCGAGGAGAGTATGTCGAGAACAGTGGTCATCGGCGCGTCGAGCGGGCTCGGGCGCTGTATAGGTGTCGGCCTTGCCCAGCGCGGCGACGATGTCGCCCTTCTTGCCCGGCGCCGTGAGCGGATCGAGGGTGCGGCCAAGGACGCCGGGCCGGGCGCGATCGCGGTCGAGTGCGATGTCACCGATGAGGCGTCGGTGCGTTCGGCCATCAGCGCCGCGGCAGATGCCCTCGGCGGCATCGACAACCTCGTCTACGCACCGGCAATCGGACCGCTCGTCCGGTTGGTCGATACCGATGCCGAGACGTGGGGACGCGTGTTCGCCACCAACGTCACCGGTGCGGCCGTGGCGACCGCCGCAGCCGTTCCGCACCTGACGGCATCTGCCGGCAAGGTGGTGTTCATCTCTTCCGACGCAGGCAGTTTCGGTCCGCCGTGGCCCGGCCTCGGTGCCTACGGCGTCAGCAAGGCCGCGCTCGAGAGACTCGTCGAGGCATGGCGCGCCGAGCACCCGGAAATCGGGTTCACGAACCTCATCGTCGGTGAGTGCGGAGGCGGCGAGGGCGATTCGGCGACGGGTTTCAATCTCGGCTGGGATCCGGAGCTGACCATGGAGAACTACCCGCTCTGGTTGTCGCGTGGCTGCATGCCCGGCCAGCTGATGCCGGTCGAGGACCTGGTCAACGTCGTTCACACCATCCTGCAAACGGATGCGGCGACATCGATGCCCGTCGTGGTGGCGCGTGGTGCGCCCACCCGCCCGTCACCCGCCGGCGCGTGACAACGGCGAGGGGAACCGCGGGCTGACCCGCACGCCGCCGAGCCAGTCCGTCAGCTCGTCGGCCCGCCGCGCCAGCGCCTTGCGGCCGTCGCGTCCGATGTCTTCCAGCAGTCGCAACTCCACCCGACCGTCCGCGTCCTGGGTCCAACTGCCGACCACGCGACCGTTCCACCAGGCGGTCGGTCCTGCGTTGCCGTTGGTGTCGAACACCTGGCTGCGATGACCGCCCACATACCAGTCGCGGTCGCACCAACCCATCGTGGTGACGTCCAGGCCCGGCAGCAGCGCGGCCCACGGGCCAACCTCGGGTTCCTCCTCGAGGTCGTCGGGTAACGCGAAACCCGGTGTCCCGTCGAGGTCGACCTCCACCGCTCCGACATCGCGCAGCGCATGTCGCGTCCAGGTCAACGTGTTGCCGAACCACCACTTGACGTCGGTGA
Source organism: uncultured Actinomycetota bacterium (assembly GCA_963801575.1). Classification (GTDB taxonomy): domain Bacteria; phylum Actinomycetota; class Actinomycetes; order Mycobacteriales; family Mycobacteriaceae; genus Mycobacterium. Next base: position 46,734 of record CAWDFT010000016.1, on the reverse strand, counting down.
CCGTGGCGGGTCCGAACGTCCGCAGCCACGTGCGGACGAGTTCCGCGCGCGCGTGCTCAAGCGACGCGGTGTCGGCCGATGCGGTGAGCCAGTGCGCCGCGGCGGCCCACTGCGGCCGCGATGTCGTCCACGTACCGTCGTTCGGGCCGCGGACGATGTCGCCGCGCACCGACAGCACGGTCAGGACCCGGGGGGACAGCGGAGTGTCTCCGCCCCAACGCTTTCCGGGCGCCGGGTCGTAGGTGCCCGCCAGCTCGGGCAGCGCCGCGCGCAGTTGCCTGGCGCTGGCCGGGCCGTGTTCGGCGAGATGCGCCAGCACCGCGTCGCATGCCCGGTCGAGCCACCGGTCACCGTCGGTGGCCACGCCCGCCTTCTGGACGTCGGCGACCAACCTCCGGCGCTCGTTGTCGGCCACCCGGTCGCTCGCCGCGGCTTGGACGAGCGGCAGATCGTCAACACCAACCACCCACAACGTGCGGCGCATCGCGAGATGTTTGACCAGAGTGCGCCGTTGGTACAGCTCGGCGTCGAAGTCGGCCACGGTGAATCCCGGCAGTCGCGCCCACAGGGACAGGTAGGGCGTGGCGGGGTCGGTGGCATGCAGCCCGACAAGATCTGCGACAGCGCCGCCGATCGAGCCCACCGGCTCACCCAGAAAATGCCGCCGGGCCAGCCGGGCTCGCCGCTCGGCACCAGTGAAAGACCGCATCGCCTGCGAACCGTAACTGCGGCGCCCGACTACTGAGAGTCGTCTTCTTTGGGGTGCATCGACTCGCGAATCTGCTCCAGCCGTTCGGCGGCCGCCCGCTGGCGCTCTTCGTACTGCTCCTCGACGGATCGCCCTTCCGGTGTCTCCGACGCCAGCTCGGTGGCGCCGATGGCCGTCCCGTATCGCGTCTCGATCTTCTCCCGCACCGACTCGAATGTCGGCACGCCCCCGGGCGTGTAACCGGTGTCGGCGGCCTCGGCCGGTGGTGGTGGCCCGGCGGCAGGCTCCGCGTCGGCCGGAACCGGCTCGGCCTTCTGCTCGTCAGGCTTTGACTTCCCCTTGGCCGTGGGATCGTCGTCGGACATGGCCCCACGCTACCGGCTTTGTCGGAAGCGCCGTGGCGCGTTTCGACTGGTGGGACACTCACCCCATGTTCGACCCGCCGCAGACGCACTATGCGAAGGGCCCTGAAGGCGACGTCGCTTACCAGGTCGTCGGCGACGGACCGATGGATCTGGTCATGGTGCCGGGCTGGTTCTCACACATCGACATGCAGTGGGACGATCCCCAGCGGCGGGCATTCATCGGGGAGCTTGCGTCGTTTGCGCGCGTGATCATGTACGACAAGCGCGGCACGGGCTTATCGGATCCCGTCGACGGCGTGCCCACCGTCGAGAATCGCGTCGACGACTTGCGCGCCGTGATGGACGCCGCCGAGAGCAGATCGGCAGCCCTGTTCGGGTTCTCGGAGGGCGGGGCGATCAGCCTGCTGTTCACCGCCACATATCCCGAACGAGTCCGCGCATTGATCCTGTATGGGACAGGCGTAGGGTCAACCGATCTGGCCGTGCAGGCCCGAGTTGTTGAGACCATAATGCGACTTCGGAGGACGATCGACCATTGGGGCGAGGGGCAAACTATCGACTGGGCCGCGCCGAGTCTGCGTGACGACGCAATGGCCAGAAAGCGGATGGGCGCTCTCGAGCGCGCCGCCATGAGTCCGAAAATGGCCCTTCTCACCTGGCAAGCCGTGACCAGGCAGCCAGATTTGCTGCACATAGCGAAAAGCGTTGGTGTTCCGACGCTGGTGTTGCACCGCAAGCACGATGCAATCCCTATCGAAATTGGGCGCGAACTCACCGCCACAATTCCAGGGGCGCGACTCGTCGAACTCGAGGGTGTCGACCACGTTCCGCACGTCGGTGACTACAAGGCGGTCACCGGTGAGATGGAGGAGTTCCTGACCGGACAGCGACACGAGCACCCGCCCGACCGGGTGCTGGCCACAGTGCTGTTCACCGACATCGTCGATTCGACCCCACGCGCCGCCGAGCTCGGCGATCATCGATGGCGGGAACTTCTTCAACGCCACGATGAGATCGCGCGCGGCGAAATCGGTTCGTTCCAGGGCCGGTTCGTGAAAGACACCGGTGATGGGTTGCTGGCGACGTTCGACGGTCCCACCCGAGCGGTCCTGTGCGCCACGGCGCTTGCCGAGCGCATGCCGCAGGTCGGTCTTGACATTCGTAGTGGCCTGCACACCGGCGAGTGTGTGCGGCGCGGTGACGACATCGGTGGAATCGCGGTCCATATCGCGGCGCGGATTGCGGCGAAGGCGGCGGCGAAGGAAGTTCTCGTGTCGAACACCGTCAAGGACCTCGTCTACGGATCCGGGATCACGTTCGAAGAGCGGGGCGCTCATCCACTCAAGGGCGTGCCCGGTGAGTGGCAGCTGTACGCCCCGACGGGTTATCACGATCCCGTGGAGGATGCGCTGGCTGCCGCCAGGGAGCTATAGCTCCGACCGCGCGCTATCTCGCGGCAGTCTGCTCAAACGATGCACGTGCGGGCGGGGCGGGTAACGGCGTTCGCGGAACGCAGGGGGTTCCGACCTGGCCGGCCAGCCACGGCAGGGCGGCGGCGAAGGCGTGCGATGCGAACAGCCAGTCGTGCTTGCCCGACTGACTGACCACCGCGCAATCGATCCCGTTGCCGGCGCCCAACGCGCACAACGAGTTCGCGGCCGCGGCCTGGTCATTCTTGGTATGCGTCGGGACTGTCGTCGTCGAGCCATTGACCTCGAACCAGCCGGCCACTCCCGTGTAGGGGCCATGGCGGGTGATCACCGTCGTCGGGTCGAATGCTGCCCACGCGGCGGCACTGCCGCCGAACAGCCGGGCGATGGTCTGGTCCTTGGTGCCCGCGTTAGGCCCGATGTCGCCGGCGATATCCTCGAATGCGCTGAACATGTCCGGATGCATCACCGCGAGATCGACCGCACAGGTGCCGCCCATCGACCAGCCGACGATGCCCCAATTGGACGCGCGGGGGCTGACGCCAAAGACCGAGACCATATACGGCACAACGTCTTTGGTCAGGTGCTCGGCGGCGTTACCGCGACTGCCGTTGACGCACTCGGTGTCGTTGTTGAATGCGCCACCGGAATCAACGAACACCAGTACGGGTGCGTTGCCGTGATGTGCGGCGGCGAAATCATCGATTGTCTTGATCGCCCCGCCGGTGCGCAGCCAGTCGGCAGGGGTGTTGAACTCACCACCGATCATCATCACCGTCGGCAGCCGCGGCGGTGGATCGGTCGCGTACCAGGCGGGCGGGAGGTAGACGAGCTCGCCACGGTGCCTGAAACCCGATGCCGCGCCGCTGATGTCGATCGACTCCACGGTGCCCTTCGGCGGAATCTTACGCTGCTGCTGCATAGCGATGATGGTGACCTGATCGGTCTGGTCCGGAAGCGGCCCGGCGGTCAACTGGTTCCACGCGGTTTGCAAGGTGGGGAAGTAGCCGACCCACAGGTTCAGCGCGAGCGCCGCACAGAGCAGGCTGAGCGGCAGCGCTGCGGCCGAGACACCACGCCGCCACCAGCGCGCTCTGCGCCAACCGGCAACCAGGACCGCCGCGGCGAAGCCGGACAACCCGATCCAGATCCACAACGCATGCGGTGCGGGGTTGTCGGCTATCCCTTGCGAGGAGACGTAGGTGTAGGCCGACGCGGCAAGGGCGCCGCCGACAATCAACGCCCACGGCAGCCAGCGCACCTGCCAGCGTCCGCTGCGCCGGCTGACCGCGGCGATCACCGCCGCCGCGGCGACGACCTGCGTGGTCGTCGGAATCCATCCGTGCATCAGGGAGAGATGGTGACTCAACGCTTCGGCCAGTGTCACGCCGACATGATGGCGCGCCTACCTTGTGGCTAGCTGGGAATGAGCTGCTAACGCGGTTTGGCCAGTGGGAACGGCAGCGTCTCACGGATGCTGCGCCCGGTGATCAACATGACCACCCGGTCGACGCCCATGCCGAGGCCGCCCGTCGGCGGCATGGCGTACTCCATCGCCTGCAGGAAGTCCTCGTCGAGTTCCATCGCCTCCGGATCACCACCGGCGGCCAGCAGCGACTGCTCCTGCAGCCGCCTGCGCTGTTCGACCGGGTCGGTGAGTTCGCTGTAGGCGGTGCCCAGCTCGACACCCCACGCCACCAGGTCCCAGCGCTCGGCGATTCCCGGGATGCTGCGGTGCGGCCGGGTCAGCGGCGACACAGACGTCGGGAAATCCTTGTAGAAGGTGGGCTCCTCGGTGCGGTCCTCGACCAGACGCTCGTACAACTCGAGCACCACGGCGCCGGCGTCCCAGTGGGTGAGGTAGGCGATACCCGCCTTGTCGCACAGTCGGCGCAGCGTGGTCAGGTCGGTATCGGGCCCGATCTGTTCGCCGAGCGCTTCGGAGACGGCGCCGTGCACCGTCTTGACCGTCCATTGCCCGGAGATGTCGACCTTTTCCAGCGTGCCGTCGTCTCGGGGACGCAGGAATACGTGCTCCCCGTTGGCGGCCAGCGCCGCGTTCTGGATCAGCTCGCGGCAGCCGTCGATCCACATGTTGTAGTCGGCGTGCGCCTGGTACGCCTCAAGGAGGGTGAACTCGGGGTTGTGGCTGAAGTCCACCCCCTCGTTGCGGAATGCCCGCCCCAGCTCGAAGACCCGCTCGACACCGCCGACACACAACCGCTTGAGGTACAACTCGGGGGCGATCCGCAGATAGAGATCGAGATCGTAGGCGTTGATGTGGGTGAGGAACGGGCGGGCGTTGGCGCCTCCGTGGATCTGCTGCAGGATCGGGGTTTCCACCTCCAAGAACCCCTTGCCGACCAATGTTTCGCGGATCGCATGCAGAACGCCGCTGCGGGCCCGGATCAGCTCGCGTGCCTCGGTGTTGATGGCCAGGTCGACGTAGCGGGCGCGCACCCGCGCCTCCTGGTCGGTCAGCCCCTTCCACTTATCGGGCAGCGGTCGCAGGCACTTGCCGATCAGCCGCCAGCTGCTCACGATCAGCGAACGAATGCCCGACCTGCTCAGGCCCATCGCGCCGGACACCTCGATGAGGTCGCCGAGATCGATGGAGCCGGTGAAGTCGGCGGTGCTGCCGGTGTCCAACCGCGAATTATCAAGCAGCAGTTGGACTTCACCGGACCAATCACGTAGCTGCGCGAACAGCACACCGCCGTAGTCGCGCACTCGCAGCACACGTCCGGCCACCGTCACCGCGGAGTCGTCGGTGGCTTCGATCGCCTCGGCGACGGTGTGGCTGGGTGCCTGCCCGACCGGGTAGGGGTCGACGCCGCTGCCCTGTAGGCCCTTGAGTTTGGCCATCCGGACGCGCACCTGCTCGGGCAGCCGCGGCTCGTCTCCGTCCTCGGGCAGATCGGCCTGCAGCTCAGTCAGGTCGGGCGTGCTGCCGTCGTGATGCAACAGACCCGCCGCAACCAGATTCTGCGGCGCCGCAATGTGATGTCCGGTGTGCGGCTGCTTGTTACGACGCGAGAAGGGCAGCACCAGGAAGCCCTCGGCGATCACCGAGGCGACGCCGACCCGCGGCACCAGCCGGGCGTCTTCGTAGCACGCGTAACGCGGCACCCACTCGGGCTGATACTTCATGTTCGATCGGTACAGGGTCTCCAGCTGCCACCAGCGGGAGAAGAACACCAGCAGACCTCGCCACAGCCGGGCTATCGGACCGGCGCCGAGCTGAGCACCCTGTTCGAACGCCGAACGGAACATCGCGAAGTTCAGTGAAATACGGCTGACCCCAATGCCTTCCGACTGCTGACACAGTTCGGTCACCATAAGTTCGATGGTGCCGTTGGGCGACTGCGGCGATCGGCGCATCAGGTCCAGCGATACCCCGTTGGTGCCCCAGGGAACGAGCGACAGCATGGCGACGACGTTTTCGTGGTTCTGCACGGCCTCGACCAACAGGCAGTCGCCGTCGGCGGGGTCACCGAGCCGGCCCAGCGCCATCGAGAAACCGCGCTCGCTCTCGGTGTCGCGCCAGGCGTCGGCGCGCTCGATCACCTCGGCCATTTCGTCGGTGGAGATGTCGCGGTGCCGACGGACCCGCACGGTCAGCCCGGCCCGCCGCGCCCGGGTCACCGCCTGGCGCACAGCCCGCATATCGGGACCCGAAAGCCGGAAGCTGTCGGGATGCAGGATCGCTTCGTCGCCGAGCTGCAGTGCGTTGAGTCCGGCTTCCCGAAACGCCTCGGCCGCAGCCGAACTGGCGCCCATCACGCCCGGCGCCCAGCCGTACGCCTGGCACAGGCTCAGCCACGCCTCGATCGCCTGCGGCCACGCCCTCGGGTCGCCCACGGGGTCGCCGCTGGCCAGACACACGCCCACCTCGACGCGGTAGGTGATCGCGGCGCGCCCGCTGGGGGCGAAGACTGCGGCCTTGTCCCGGCGGGTGGCGAAGTAGCCGAGGGAGTCGTTCTTTCCGTACAGCTCCAGCAGGCCCCGGATGGCCGACTCGTCCTCGCCGGTCAGCGCGTTCTCGGAACGTTGGGACCGGAACAACACAATGGCTGCGGCCATCAGCGCCAGCGCGCCGAACAGACCCAGCAGGGCGTTGACGAAAACGTGCGGGTGTTGTCCGTCGAATGCGGCGGAACCGACACCGGCGAAGCCGACGACCCGGTTGGCGGCGTAGGCCAGTCGGTAGTCGGGTTCCAGCGTGCCGGGGAAGAGCTCGAGCAGTCCCCAGCCGACGAGGATCCCGATTGCCATACCGGCGGCCAGCACCGCCGCGGCCTTGACCAACGCGCCGCGACGCGCCTTGGCCCAGAATTCCTTGCGGGCCAGCACCAGGAAGGCGATAGCGGCGACGTGGAAGGCGAGGCCGATGATCTGGCCGCCCTCTTCCATCCAGGTCTCGTCGCCGGTGACCAGGTCGCCGAGATTCCAGCCGATCGAGGCGACCATGTACAGGACGAGGATCCACCAGGCGATCCGTTTGCGGGCAGCCAGCGCCGCGGCCAGCAGTGCCAACACGAACGCCCAGGCGAAGCTGGTGTCAGGAAAGTTGAAGATGTAGTCGTTGACGAACTCCCGTGGGATCCTGATGACCCCCCGCACCATTGGCGAGACGCTCGCGATCAGCGACAGGGTCGCGATGACGCCGACCGTCCACCCGGCGGCCGCGGGCACCCAGGAGTACCTGGAGGTGGGCCGAACCCGCGGGGGGCTAGTCAGGGTCATAGGCCGCGAGGATATTCGTTCTTGCTCGGAAATGGGTGTGACGGCTACCAGACCGGGCCGGTGTATTTCTCGCCCGGACCCTGGCCCGGTTCATCTGGAACGGCACTGGATTCGCGGAACGCCAACTGCAGGCTCTTCAGGCCGTCGCGGACCGGCCCGGCGTGCGGGCCGAGGTACTCCGCCGCCGCGGTCACCAATCCGGCCAGCGCGGTGATCAGCCGGCGCGCCTCGTCGAGATCGCGCTGCGGGCTGTCGTCCGGATTGTCCGACGACAGACCGAGCTTCTCGGCCGCGGCGCTCATCAGCATCACCGCCGCCCGGGTGATCACTTCGACCGCGGGAACTTCGCTCAGCTCGCGGACCGGCGGCTGAGCCGCTGTAACGTCTGGTGCCGAGTCCTCGGTCATGCCTGATAGACTGGCATGCGCGACCGTCCCGGCGTACGCCAGGGACAGCAAGTGGAGTCCCGCTCCCACCGCTGGCCATACCGGCTCAGTGGTCCGGTCACAGCCACCAACACGGCGGCTGTTCTGGTCGGCTTTGGGCCCTGCTTCATGCAGGGCCCCTCTGTTGTCAAAGACAGGGTGCTGGTGGAGTGGGCTCCTCGAAGAGGACAACATAGGAGGCCCCATCAGCACTGAGACCCGTGTCAACGAGCGCATTCGGGTACCTGAAGTCCGCCTTATCGGACCAGGTGGCGAGCAGGTAGGCATTGTGCGCATCGAAGACGCCCTCCGCGTCGCCGTGGACGCCGATCTCGATCTCGTCGAAGTAGCACCGGACGCCAAACCTCCGGTCTGCAAGATCATGGACTACGGCAAGTTCAAATACGAGACGGCTCAGAAGGCGCGCGAGTCTCGCAAGAACCAGCAGCAGACCGTCGTCAAGGAACAGAAGCTGCGACCCAAGATCGACCCGCACGACTACGAGACCAAGAAGGGTCACGTGATCCGCTTCCTGGAAGCGGGGTCGAAGGTCAAGGTGACGATCATGTTCCGCGGACGCGAACAGTCTCGGCCCGAACTGGGCTACCGGCTGTTGCAGCGGCTGGGCGCCGACGTCGCCGACTACGGCTTCGTAGAGACATCCGCCAAGCAGGACGGCCGCAACATGACGATGGTGCTGGCACCGCACCGCGGCGCAAAGACTCGCGCCAGGGCGGCGCATGACGCAGACGCACCGATCGCGCGACGCGCAGAGCCGTCGCCCGAACCCGCGGAGGCCCCGGCCCCGCAAGAACCTGACGTACAGCAGAACTGACAGAACTGAGGATTCATGCCCAAGGCGAAGACCCACAGCGGCGCTTCCAAGCGGTTCCGGCGCACCGGAACCGGAAAGATCGTCCGCGAGAAGGCCAACCGTAGGCACCTGCTCGAGTACAAGTCGAGCAAGCGCACCCGCCGCCTGGAGGGACGCACCGAGGTGTCGGCGAACGACAAGAAGCGCGTGAAGAAGCTGCTGAGCGGCTAATTCTGCGCACTGATGACCTCTTAGCCCGAACAAGAATAGGAACACCCTCATGGCACGCGTAAAGCGCGCAGTCAACGCCCAGAAGAAGCGGCGCACCGTCCTGGCGGCCTCTAAGGGCTACCGCGGCCAGCGGTCCCGTCTGTACCGCAAAGCCAAAGAACAGCAGCTGCATTCACTGACGTATGCCTACCGTGACCGGCGTGCCCGCAAGGGCGAATTCCGCAAGCTGTGGATCTCCCGGATCAACGCCGCGGCACGCGCCAACGACATCACCTACAACCGGCTCATCCAGGGTCTGAAGGGCGCGGGCGTGGAGGTGGACCGCAAGAACCTCGCCGAGATCGCGGTCAGCGACCCGGCGGCCTTCACCGCGCTGGTTGAGGTCGCCAAGGGCGCGCTGCCCGAGGACGTGAACGCACCGTCGGGCGAGGCTGCCTGACGCTCACCGAGCGCTCAGCCCGGGTGGCGGCAGCGGTCAAGCTGCATCGCCACGTCGGACGGCGCCGTGCCGGACGCTTCCTCGCCGAGGGGCCCAACCTCGTCGAGGCGGCGTTGCGGCGCGAACTGGTGATTGAGGTCTTCGTCACCGAAGCCGCATTGGGCCGCTTTGGGTCGATGCTAGGCGACGCGACCGTCCACGTGGTGACGGACCGCGCGGCAAAAGCCCTGTCGGACACCGTGACACCGGTTGGGTTGGTCGCGGTCTGCGAAGTGCCGTCGGCGAGCCTGGACGACGTCTTGGCTGATGCACCGCGCCTGATCGCGGTCGCCGCGGAGCTTTCGGAACCCGGCAATGCGGGCACGTTGATCCGGATCGCCGACGCGATGGGCGCGGACGCGGTCGTCTTGGCCGGCCATAGCGTCGATCCCTACAACGGCAAGTGTCTGCGCGCCTCCGCCGGCAGCATCTTCTCCCTACCGGTGGTGTCCGAACCCGATGCCGTGCGGGCGGTCGCCGCACTGAATGACGCGGGCCTGCGTGTGCTGGCCACCACCGTCGACGGCGAAACGAGCCTCGACGACGCCGAACTGTCCGGGCCGACCGCCTGGCTGTTCGGGCCGGAATCTCATGGCCTGCCCGCGGAGTTGGCGGACATGGCGGCAGATCGGATCCGCATCCCGATGGCAGGGGGAGCCGAGAGCCTCAACGTCGCGGCAGCCGCCGCGATCTGCCTGTACCAGAGCGCGCGGGCTAGCCGCCGTTGAGCAGCCCCCGCGCGACGTGGGTGATCTGCACTTCGTTGCTTCCCGCGTAGATCATCAGCGATTTGGCGTCGCGGGCAAGCTGTTCCACGCGGTATTCGGTCATGTATCCGTTCCCGCCGAACAACTGCACGGCATCCATCGCCACGTCCGTCGCGGCCTGCGAGCAGTACCACTTCATCGCCGATGCCTCGGGCAGCGATATCTGGGTGCCCGTCTGCGCCGCCTCGATGACGCGGAACAGCATGTTGCGCACATTGATTCGGGCCAATTCCATCTGCGCAAGTTTGAGCTGGATCAACTGGAACTGTCCGATCTCCTGCCCCCACAGCTTGCGGTTCTTCGCGTAGTCCACGCACAGCTTGAGACACTCCTCGATGACGCCGAGCGCCATCGCTGCCACCCCGATCCGCTCGGCGGAGAAGTTGGACCGTGCGCTGTCGCGGCCGTCGCCCGCCTTGTTGTCCTCCGTCTCGCCCAGCAACCGGTCTCGGCCGAGCCGGACATTGTTGAAGAACAACTCGCCGGTGCGTGAGCTGTGAATGCCCATCTTGCGGAACGGCTTTGACTGGACGAATCCCTCCATGCCGCGATCGAGTACGAACGTCAGCACCTTGCGGTCGCGTTTGTCGGCGCCGTCTCCCTCGTCAAGTTTGGCGTACACCACCACCACATCGGCGTCCGGCCCGTTGGTGATGAACGTCTTCTGCCCGTTGAGGATGTAGTCCCCGTTTCCTGAGCCGTCGCGCACCACGTAGGACTTCATGCCGCCGAACGCATCCGAGCCGGAGTCGGGCTCGGTGATCGCCCACGCGCCCACTTTCTCGTAGGTGACCAGCCCGGGCAGCCAGCGCTCCTGTTGTGCGAGCGTGCCGCGGCCCGCGATGGTCGGCACCGTCAAGCCCAGGCTCACGCCCATCCCGGTCACCACGCCCATGCATACCCGGCACAGCTCGCTGACGACGACGAACCCCATACTTGCCCGGGAACTGTCTCCGCCGAACATGCCACCCGACGTGCCGCCGTCCGACTTCGTAGTGCCCTCGCGCATCCCGGACAGCCGCTTCTCCAGCGACTCGCGGGCCATCGCGTCAATTCCGAAGGTGGCGAACAACTTGCGGATGATGGGGTAGGGCTCCATCTCGCCGCTTTCCAGCGCATCGACGTGTGGTCGGACCTCTTTGTCGACGAACTCCCGTACGGCGTCGCGCACGGCTATATCGACATCAGACCATTCGAGCATGGCGCCAGCCTAGGCTGCCGTGCTGCGGCCGCGGGCGGGGCGTAGGCCGGCGAGCGAGAACGTCGTGTGCACCAGCGATCCGGCGCGGTCCAGCAGGGTCTTGCGCCGTGGCTCGTAATGCATGGGCAGACCTCTGCGGTCCCGCGGCGGTGCCATGAACGCGGGTGCCTCGACCAGCGGCGCGTCGTCGGGAAGACGCCCGGATGCGCGGCGATAGGCGGCCAGGGCGCGCGGGTGCAGCCGAATCTCATCGGGCACGGCGACGAATGCCATTTCCACCAACTTGCCGAACAGCCGGAGAAGAACCTCGTCGCCTGCGGTCCAGCGCATGCCCGCCTTCTCGCGAACGGCCGGGTCGAACAGTCCTGCGGCGATCCACCGCTGCCCGGCCACCATCGGCTTGAACAACTGATCCCAGATCGGGGTGGGCATCAGCACGAACCACGGCTTCGGAATCCGGATGGAGAAGATGTCCAGTGTGGCGCGGTTGATTTCCAGCTCGTCACTGCACACCCGCTCCCAGTACTCCTGAAACTCCTCCCATGTCCTGGGTACCGGTCGCATGCTCATGCCGTACTGCGCGTACCACTGGACGTGCTCGTCGAAGAGTTGGCGTTTCTCGGCCTCGGTCAGCCCGCCGCAGAAGTATTCGGCCACCTTGATCACCAGCATGAAGAACGTGGCATGCGCCCAGTAGAAGGTGTCCGGATTAAGGGCGTGGTAGCGGCGCCCGGTGGCGTCGACGCCCTTGATCGTGGTGTGGAAGCCCCTGATCTGTTGTCCGGTCTGCGCGGCCCGATCCCCGTCGTAGACGACGCCCATGATCGGGTACACCGAGCGTGCCACGCGCTGCAGGGGCTCGCGCAGCAGGATCGAGTGCTCCTCGACGCCTGCGCCGAGTTCCGGGTACATGTTTTGCAGTGCGCCGATCCAGACGCCCATCATTCCGGTGCGCAGGTCGCCGAAGTACTTCCAGGTCAGCGAGTCGGGCCCGAGCGGATCGGTCCACTTGGTTCGGCTCGTCGTCGAGCTGGCGGTCACGAGTTCAAGATAATGTTGACAACGCACGTTGTCCATGATTTCCGGGGCGCGTCGCGGTGGTGTTATCCAGCGGTTATCGCGCTGTGAGCGAAGTGAAGGTGGGGCACCGACGGGCGTGATTGCTCGCGGAAAGAACAGGCATCTAGTCTTGCGCTGTGGATGTCGAATCGTTCGATGAACGGTCCGGCCCTATCGGGGAAATAGACAAGGCGCCGGATCGGCTGGCGCCGCAGCGCGGCGGACCCTGGGAGTGGCTTCGCAGTACCAACCACAGCCCAGGCGTCGTCGCGTTCATCCGCCGCGCCCGCCGCGCACTGCCCGGCGACCCTGACTTCGGAGATCCGTTGTCCGCCGCCGGTGTAGGTGGGCCGAGTGCCGCCGCCCGCGCAGCCGACCGGCTGCTGGAGCGCGACGCCGCCTCACGCGAGGTGAGCCTTGCCGGCCTACAGGTCTGGCAGGCGCTCACCGAACGCGTTTCGGGTGAGCCCGCCAATCGCGAGGTGACGCTGGTCTTTACGGACCTGGTCGGGTTTTCGTCCTGGGCGTTGAAGGCCGGCGACGAGGCCACGCTGAAGCTGCTGCGGCGGGTGGCGCAGGTCGTCGAACCGCCCCTGCTGGAGGCTGGTGGGCACATCGTCAAGAGGATGGGCGACGGCACCATGGCGGTGTTCGCCGACCCCGCCACCGCAGTCCGAGCGGTCAGAACCAGTCTCGATGCGGTGAAATCCGTTGAGGTGGACGGCTATACACCGCGCATGAGGGCGGGCGTGCACACCGGCAGGCCGCAGCGGATCGGCTCGGACTGGCTAGGGGTCGACGTCAACATCGCCGCGCGCGTGATGGAGCGGGCCACCAGGGGTGGCCTGGTCGTGTCGCAGACCACGATGGACGGCATTTCCGAGGAGGACTTCGAAGCACTTGGCATGTCCGCCAAGCGGATGCGAAAGCATGTATTTGCGTCCAAACACGACGGCGTGCCGGCGGATCTGGCGATGTACCGCTTGAAAACCCGCAGAGAGTCGGCAGCCGAGGACGAGGAGAACGGAGACATCCGCCGCGCGTAGTGGCGGGTTCGCTGCGGTCGGTGGTCGGTTATCCACAGTTGCGAGTTCATGCACAGGTGGGTGTTGAGCTGGTGGTTTGTGTCAGTAGCCGCGACTAGATTCGCTCATATGTTCGATGGTTCGTTGCCGGAGATTGCCGACCTGACCGGTCTGGATGACGCGGTGCTTGTGGACGCGGCCCGCGGGTGGGCGCAGGCCGAGAACGCCGCGTGTGCCCGCAAGTTGGCGGTGATGGCCGAGTTGTTCGCTCGGCGTACCGGGCTGGCGGCCGGGGAGCGGGAACTGTGGTGGATCGACCCGCAAGCCGCGGTCACTGCTGAGATCGGGGCGGCGGTGCAGGTCAGTGCGGGGCTGGCGTTGCATCAAACCCACCGCGGCGTGGCGTTGCGAGATCGGTTGCCTCGGGTGGCGGCCCTGTTCGAGGCGGGGTTGATCAATGAGGTGTTGGTGCGGGCGATTGTGTGGCGCACCTATCTGATCGACGACGAGGCGGCGATGGCGGCCGTGGATCGTGACCTGGCCGCCCAAGTCGGCCGGTGGGGGTCGTTGTCGATCGCCAAGACCGAGCACGCCATCGACGCCCTGGTCGACCAGTACGATCCGGGTGCGTTGCGGCGTAGCCGGGAGTCGCGGTGTGGCCGCACTGTGGAGTTCGGGTCGCCGGGGGATCAGGCCGGGTTCTCCAGTTTGTGGGCCCGCTTGTATGCCACCGATGCGGGGCTGATCGAACAGCATGTCGAGGAACTCGCCCGGAGCATGTGCGACGACGACCCGCGCTCGATGGACGAGCGGCGTGCTGATGCGCTGACCGCCGCGGTCACCGACACCGCCATGGTGTGCGGCTGCGGACGAAAAGACTGCCCCGGCGGCCAATCCGAGGGGCCGGCCAAGAACGCCATCGTCTTCGTGATCGCCGAACGAGACAGTGTTGACGCCGCCCAGCAACCCCAACCCGGCCAGCCCGACGCTGAACCCGCGGAACCCAGCAAGACCGCCCAATGTGCGGCGCCCCCGGCACCGCCGGCGTACGTGTTGGGCGGCGGGATCTTGCCCACCCCGTTGTTGGGGGCGCTGCTGGACCGGGCGACCATCCGTGAAGTCCACCATCCCGGGCAGGCGCCACCGGAACCGCGCTACCGGTGCTCACCGAGAACGGAGCGGTTTGTGCGGTGCCGGGATCTGACCTGCCGCTTCCCCGGCTGTGACAAACCCGCCCAGTTCTGTGACATTGACCATACGGTGGCCTATCCAGTTGGGCCGACGCATCCGTCAAACCTGAAGTGTCTGTGCCGTTTTCACCATCTTCTGAAAACGTTCTGGAACGGTGTGCCCGGCGGCTGGCGAGACCGACAACTGCCCGACGGAACAGTCATCTGGACGTCACCCACCGGGCACACCTACACCACCTACCCCGGCAGCAAGGCGCTGTTTCCCACCCTGTGTGGACCCACCGGCGAGCTGTGGACCGGGGAACCACCCGAAGTCGACACCAGCCCCGAGCGCGGGGTGATGATGCCCAAACGCCGACGCACCCGCGCCCAAAACACCGCCCGAACCAAAGCCGCCGAACGCCGACTCAATGACGCTCTTGTGGCAGAGCGGAATAGACCTCCGCCGTTCTAAGGTCTCGCTGCCTATGTCGAGGCGACGGCGGAGAGACGCCATTCGCCGGGCACGCCCTTGAGTTCGTGAGCGCCGCGATCCTCGAACTCGAGTCCTGACCCGATCACCAGGTCGCGCAGCGTGCGGGACACGAGCACGTCGCTGGGCCCGGCCAGCGCGGACACCCGGGCGCCGATGTGCACGCCGATTCCGCCGATGTCGTCGCCGCGGATCTCGCACTCGCCGGTGTGCAGTCCGGCGCGCACCTCGATGCCGAGCGCCTGCACCGCATCGCGGATCGCCATGGCGCAGCGGATCGCTCGCTGCGGGCCGTCGAACATCGCCAGGAAACCGTCGCCCGACGTGTTCACCTCACGGCCCCGAAAGCGGGCCAGTTGCGACCGCACGACGGCGTCGTGCGCGTCGAGCAGCGCATGCCAGTCACGGTCACCCATCTCCGCGGCACGCCGTGTCGAGTCGACGATGTCGGTGAAAAGCACCGTGGCGAGGACCCGATCATCGGGCACCTCGGGCTGGTGGCCGGTGAGGAAATGGGCGATCTCCTGGAATGACGCACGCCATGGTTCGACGAAGTGGTACATGTTGCGACCCGGTAGCTCAACGTATTTCGCGCCCGATATGTGATCCGCGAGATACTTGCCTTGCGTTGGCGGAATGAATAGGTCGTCGGCGTGCTGGAGGACAAGGGTCGGCACGCGAACTGTCGGAAGGAGTGCTCGTACGTCTAACTCGGCTATAAAGGGAACCATGAGAGCCCAGGTTCCTGGGCTTGCCGCGTAGCGTTCCATTCGCGCCCAAGCGACCCGGATCTCCTCGTTCCACGGCATGTCCGGATTGATTGCATACTCGTACTCGCCGGTTCCCCACGCAGCCACACCGGCAGCGAGGACTTCCTCGGCGGTTGCACCCGGCCAGGGCTCTCCTGACGCGGATCCGCGTAGCCCTCGAGCACGACCAGCGCGGTGCTGCGGGAGGGATATGTTGCGGCGAACAGCGCCGCTGTCGCGAAGGACCCGTCGTACGCGACGAGGATTGCTTCGCGACTCTCGATATCGTCGAGCACCGCGGTGATGCTGTCGGCCCATTGCTCCAAGGTCGGCAGCGCGCCGGGAGAGACCGGATCGGAGGCTCCCGTGCCCGGCTGGTCGAACAAAATGAGCCGGCCCAGCGATGTCATCGCCTCAAGCCACCCTTGAGTGGACGGTAACTCCACAAAGAACTCTGAGCAGGTGAACCAGTTCGGGACAAACACGATGTCGCGCGGACCTTCGCGAGATGCTCGGTAGGCGACGCGCAAGTCCCCGTTCATCGCATACCGCGTCTCGGAGAACACGGCGGAAGTCTAAGCCGAGGAACGGGTCAAGTTTCGGTGTCAGGCGGAAGCGCCAGTACGAGCGGATGGCGCGTCGTGCCTGAAGTGTTCTTCGCGCAATCGCTGTCACCATCTTCTGAAAACGTTCTGGAACGGTGTGCCCGGCGGCTGGCGAGACCGACAACTGCCCGACGGAACAGTCATCTGGACGTCACCCACGTCCGAGGCTTAGCCTCGATCCACGGATGAATTGGTCGCGTTTCGGGTGTCGTAATGAGGAAAGTGCCCTCTGAGCTGGGATGATTGGAGTTACCACACAACAATCGCCCGGCACGAGAAAGGCACTTCCGGTGCAAGTGTCCCATAGGTTCACGCCCGATTCCGCAGTGTTCGATGACGACAATCTTGTGTCGTGCGCCGGTCTGGTGCCGGTGATGACGCTGGCCGAACAGGCTGGTCTGTCGCGCCTGCTCGACGAGAAAGTGCAGATCAGCGAGCCGCGGATCAGATCGGGGGCGGCCAACCCCGCGCCCAAGCTGGTGACTCTGGTCGCGGCGATGTGCGCGGGCGCGGATTGCATCGACGACGCCGACATCGTCCGCAGCGGTGGGATGAAAACCTTGTTCGGCGGCGTGTACGCGCCCTCGACGATCGGAACGTTGTTGCGGGAGTTCACGTTCGGTCATGCCCGTCAATTGGAGTCGGTCCTGCGTGCACACCTGGCCGCCCTCGGCGAACGGGTCGATCTGCTGCCCGGCGCCGATGAGCGGGCGTTCGTCGACATCGACTCACTGCTACGCCCGGTCTACGGGCACGCCAAACAAGGTGCGAGCTACGGACACACCAAGATCGCCGGTAAACAGGTGCTACGCAAGGGCCTGTCCCCGCTGGCGACCACGATCAGCACCGACACCGCGGCACCGATGATCGCCGGACTGCGGCTGCGCGCCGGAAAGACCGGCTCGGGCAAGGGCGCGGGGCGCATGGTCGCCCAAGCCATCGCCACCGCCCGCGCCGCGGGCGTCACCGGGCAGATCCTGGTCCGCGGCGACTCCGCCTACGGCACCCGTGCCGTGGTGACCGCGTGCCGCCGCGCCGGGGCCCAATTCTCGCTGGTGTGGACCAAGAACGCGAAGGTGCAGGCCGCCATCAACGCCATCGCCGAGGACGCCTGGACCCCGGTGCGCTATCCGGGCGCGGTCCAAGATCCCGACACCGGGGCCTGGATCTCCGACGCCGAAGTCGCCGAAACCACCTACACCGCATTCACGTCCACCGACGACCCGGTCACCGCCCGGATGATCGTGCGCCGCGTCAAAGACGCCAATCAGGCCGACGCGCTATTCCCGGTCTGGCGTTACCACCCGTTCTTCACCAACTCCACCGAACCCGCGCCCGACGCCGACATCACCCACCGCCGCCACGCGATCATCGAAACCACCTTTGCCGACCTGATCGACGGGCCGCTCGCCCACATCCCGTCCGGTCGGTTCGGCGCCAACTCCGCCTGGGCGCTATGCGCCGCGATCACCCACAACCTGCTGCGCGCCGCCGGAATCCTCGCCGGGGCCCGCCACGGCAAAGCCCGCGGGGCAACACTGCGCCGCGCACTGGTCAACGTCCCCGCCCGGATGGCCCGGCCACAACGCAAACCGGTCCTACACCTGCCCGGCCACTGGCCCTGGGAAGCAGGGTGGCTTGCACTGTGGCACAACACAATCGGAAAACCAGCCCCAACCTGACCACCACCATCCAGACCCGACAACCGGAGCCAACAGGAAAAGCTGGGCAGACCAGCGGTTCACTTATGCCCGCCAGCCGCCGATCAAGATCAAAAGTCAACAGCTCACGCCACAACGTTCATCGGTGGATCGAGGCTTAGATCACATCTGGCCACCCGGCGGCATGTACGTGTCGGAGTAGTAATTACCCAGGCGCTCCCAATAGTCGACGTGGTCGGCGACCGCCTCGTCGGGCCTGGGCGCGTGCTCGATCTGGTCCTTCGTACGGTCGACGTACACCTTCCTCTCCGTTGCGTCGATCCGCTCCACGAGACCTACCGGCAACGTCACGTGGTGGCCGAAAAGCCACGACCCGACGTCTACGTCGAGGTACGCCGGCCGGCCGTCATACTCTGCCTCGACGTGACCGAGATCGCCGTTGACTGAGACAACCGTGTAGCCGGTTAGATCAGTCCCCTTCACGAACCCCGCCTCGGCCCGGTACTCCCACGGCTTGAAGGTGGTCATCCTTACCCATCTCCTCCCTATCCTGTGGGCACTCGCTCCATTCCATAATCCTCCACCCGGCTGCCCGCCGTCCCCGAACGGCCCGGAGTGTTCCTCCTTCAGGGACTCTGTGGTATCACCAGTCAATCCGTCACCGGGTACACCTATACCCCACCGGGGAGCTGTGGACCGGGGAACCACCCGAAGTCGACTCCAACGCCGAACGCGGGGTGATGATGCCCAAACGCCGACGCACCCGCGCCCATAACACCGCCCGAACCAAAGCCGCCGAACGCCGACTCAACGACGCCCACGTCGCCGAAGGCAACAAGCCACCACCGTTTTGACGATCGGCGCATCACCTATGATCGCCGGGTGGCTGATCAGCCGGTAGATCTGTCGGAGGAAACGCTGGCCAAGGTGGTCAGCGCGGCCCGGCATGCCTTCGATCTCGCCGCCGACCTCGACGCCTTGGCCCGCGCCAAGACCGAGCACCTGGGTGACCGCTCACCGCTCGCGATGGCCCGCCAGGCGCTCGGATCGCTCCCGAAGGCCGACCGGGCCGACGCGGGCCGGCGGGTCAACGTCGCCCGCGGCGAGGCGCAGCGAAGCTACGACGCGCGTCTGGAGACGCTGCGGGCCGAGCGCGACGCCGCTGTGCTCGTCGCCGAGAGCATCGACGTGACGCTGCCGTCGACGCGGCAACCGGTCGGCGCCCGGCATCCGATCACGATCCTGGCCGAACATGTCGCGGACACCTTCGTCGCCATGGGCTGGGAGCTGGCGGAGGGTCCGGAGGTCGAGACCGAGCAGTTCAACTTCGACGCGCTGAACTTCCCGCCCGACCACCCCGCTCGCAGCGAGCAGGACACCTTCCAGATCGCCCCGGACGGCTCGCGGCAGGTGCTGCGGACGCACACCTCCCCGGTGCAGATCCGGGCGCTTCTGGCGCGTGAGCTTCCGGTGTACATCGTGTCGATCGGGCGCACCTTCCGCACCGACGAACTCGACTCCACCCACACGCCGGTGTTCCATCAGGTGGAGGGCCTGGCGGTGGATCGCGGCCTGACGATGGCGCACTTGCGCGGCACCCTGGACGCATTCGCGCGCGCCCAGTTCGGACCGCAAGGGCGCACCCGGTTCCGCCCGCACTTCTTCCCGTTCACCGAGCCGTCGGCAGAGGTGGACGTCTGGTTCGCCAACAAGAAGGGCGGACCGGGCTGGGTGGAATGGGGCGGCTGCGGCATGGTGAATCCAAATGTGCTGCGCGCCTGCGGAATCGACCCAGAGGTGTATTCCGGGTTTGCGTTCGGCATGGGACTGGAACGCACGCTGCAGTTCCGCAACGGGATTCCGGACATGCGTGACATGGTGGAGGGCGACGTGCGCTTCTCCTTGCCGTTCGGGGTAGAGGCCTGATGCGGGTTCCGTACAGCTGGCTGCGCGAGGTCGTCGCCGCCGGCGCGCCCGGCTGGGACGTTCCGCCCGACGAGTTGGAGCAGACGCTGATCCGCATCGGCCACGAGGTCGAGGAAATCATCCCGGTAGGCCCGGTCACCGGTCCGCTGACCGTCGGTCGGGTTCTCGAAAACGAGGAGCTCGCCGAGTTCAACAAGCCGATCCGGGCGGTCAAGGTCGATGTCGGTGAGAGTGAGCCCCGTGACATCGTCTGCGGTGCAACGAACTTCGCCGTCGGCGATCTGGTGGCAGTGGCGCTGCCGGGTACCGTCCTGCCGGGCGATTTCACCATCACCTCGCGCAAGACGTACGGCCGCACCTCCGACGGGATGATCTGTTCGGCGGCCGAACTGCATTTGAGCACCGACCATTCCGGCATTCTCGTGCTGCCGCCCGGCACCGCGGAACCCGGCGACGACGCCGCTGCCGTCCTCGGACTCGACGACGTGGTGTTTCACCTGGCGATCACCCCGGACCGTGGCTACTGCCTGTCGGTGCGCGGGCTGGCCCGCGAAATCGCCTGTGCCTATGACCTCGACTACGTCGACCCCGCCGACGTGCCACCCCTGCCCGCGGAGGGCGAGGCCCTGCCGTTGACGATTCAGCCCGGCACCGAGGTCCGGCGTTTCGCGCTTCGCCCGGTCACGGGAATCGACCCGGCCGCGGTGTCGCCGTGGTGGATGCAGCGCCGACTGCTACTCAGCGGGATCCGGGCGATCTCGCCCGCCGTCGACGTCACCAACTACGTCATGCTCGAACTCGGCCACCCCATGCACGCCTACGACCGCAGCCGGATCTCCGGCGGCTTCGTCGTCCGGTTCGCCGAGCCAGGGGAGACCGTCGTCACCCTGGACGACATCGAACGCAAGCTGGATCCACGCGACGTCCTCATCGTCGACGACGAGGCCACGGCGGGCATCGGCGGCATCATGGGCTCGGGCACGACCGAAATGCGCGACGACTCAACCGATGTGCTGTTGGAGGCCGCGGTATGGGATCCCGCGGCGGTGTCGCGCACCCTGCGCCGGCTGCACATGAGCAGCGAGTCCGGCCGACGCTACGAGCGCGCCGTCGACCCGGCCGTCTCCGTCGCCGCACTCGACCGGGCGTCGGTCCTGCTGGCCGACATTGCGGGCGGCACGGTCGAGCCGAAGCTCACCGACTGGCGTGGCGAGCCGCCCCGCGACGACTGGTCGTATCCCCCCATCACCATGGCCGCCGACCTGCCCGACCGGACTGCGGGCGTCGAATATCCCAAGGGGACGGCGCGGCGGCGGCTGACTCAGATCGGTGCGCAGGTGACCGGCGACGAGCGGTTGACCGTGACACCGCCGAGCTGGCGGCCCGACCTGGTACAGCCCGCCGACCTGGTCGAGGAGGTGCTGCGGCTGGAGGGCCTGGAGATCATCCCGTCCGTGCTGCCGCAGGCACCGCCGGGACGCGGCCTGTCACCGATCCAGAAGCGGCGCCGTGCGATCGGAAAGTCGTTGGCGCTCAACGGCTATATCGAGGTGCTTCCGACGCCGTTCCTTCCGGCCGGGATTTTCGACCAGTGGGGACTACCCGCCGACGACCCTCGGCGTAATACCGCCGCGGTGCTCAACCCGTTGGAATCCGACCGCCCCCAGCTGGCGACCACACTGCTGCCCGGGCTCTTGGAGGCGTTGACCCGCAATGTGTCTCGCGGAACCGTCGACGTCGCCTTGTACGCCATCGCACAGGTAGCGCAACAAACCGCGGATACCCGCGCCGTCGAGCTGATTCCGACGCATCGTCGACCGAACGACGACGAGATCGCGATGCTCGACCAGTCGTTGCCCAGGCAGCCTCAGCACGTCGGCGTGGTGCTCGCCGGGCTGCGGGAACCGGTCGGCCCGTGGGGTCCCGGCCGGCCGGCGCAGGCCAGCGATGCGTTCGAGGCGGTGCGCATCATCGGCCGCGCGGTCGGTGTCGAGCTGACGCTGCAACAGGCGCAGTACCTGCCCTGGCATCCCGGCCGATGTGCCGCGGTGTTCGTCGGCGACGCGCTGGTGGGCCATGCCGGTCAGCTGCATCCCGCCGTCATCGAGCGGTCCGGCCTGCCGAAAGGCACCTGCGCCGTCGAGCTCGACCTCGATGCCGTCCCGATCGCCGAAACTCTGCCGGCGCCCGCGGTGTCGCCGTTCCCCGCGGTGTTCCAGGATGTCGCCCTGATCGTCGACGAGGGGATCGCTGCACAGAGCGTCGTCGACGCGGTCCGCGCCGGGGCGGGCGAGCTACTCGAGGACGTCCGGTTGTTCGACGTGTACACCGGCCCGCAGATCGGTGAGGGCCGCAAGTCGCTCGCGCTGGCGCTGCGGTTCCGCGCCTCGGACCGGACGCTGACGGAGGACGAGGCCAGTGCCGCGCGCGACGCCGCGGTGGCGAGCGCCGCGCAGCGGGTCGGGGCCGAGCAGCGACGCTGATTCCCCACTCCTGGACTACTGCACCGGATTGGTGAGTGACCGCGCTCGCGCATCCCGGGCAGGACGCGATCGGTGAGCAGGATGACCGCCAGCACCATCTGCTCGAAGCTGGCGCGCCAGGTGGCGGGGTGCTGGCCGACGGCGGCGACGTTGACTCCTTCTTCGGCCAGCCGCACCGCGATCGCGCTTCCGAGGCCACCGCTGGCACCGAGCACGAGTGCGGTACGTCCGGTGATGCCGAGGCGCATGGCTGGGCTCCTTCAGCCGGCTTCCATGGTCGTCGTGATGTGCTCGGCGATGGCGAGCGCCGATGTCGCTGCCGGTGAGGGGGCGTTGCGAAGGAGGACGACGCGGTCGCGGATGCTGATCCGGAAGTCGTCCACCAGCCCGCCGTCGGCCGCCAGTGCCTGGGCGCGGACCCCCGCGACGCCCGGCACGACGTCGTCGTCATCGAGCTCGGGCACATAGGCGCGGGCACCGGCGACGAACCGCCGCTTGCTCAGCGACCCGTACATCTCGCGAATGCCGGTTCGCCAATGCCTGCGGGCGAAGCGCCAGAACGCCGGTGTGCGCGCCACGTCTGCCAAATCGGGGACGGAGATCTTCCGCCACGAGTAGCCCTCGCGCGCCAGGGCCAGCACGGCATTGGGACCGATAAGGACCTCGCCGTCGACGCGCGGGGTGACGTGCACCCCGAGGAACGGGTAGCGGGGGTCGGGCACCGGGTACACCAGCCCGTTGACGAGGTTGCGCCGTTCGGGCTTGAGCGCGTAGTACTCGCCGCGGAACGGCATGATCGCCGGATCCGGGCCGTCGCCTGCCAGCTCGGCGAGCCGGTCGCTCTGCAGGCCGCCGCAGGCGACGATCCGGTCGAAGGCAAACGAAGCGGAATCGCCTGCGCTACGGGCGGTTACCAGCACCTCGGTGCCGGATGTTCGCAGACCGACGACCTCGTGCCCGAGCAGTATCGTCGTGCCGCCCGCGACCGCGTCGGCGGCGAGCGCCCGCGTCACCTCCGCGAAGTCGACGATCGAGGTCGAGGGTGAGTGCAGTGCGGCGACACCACGCACGTGGGGCTCCAGCTCGTGCAGCTCGTCGGGCCCGATGATCCGAACGCCGGGAACACCATTGGCTACTGCCTTCGCCTTGATGTCGTGCAAGCGTGCACGTTCGGCGTCGGCGAGGGCGACAAGAACCTTGCCGCACGCGATTCGGCGGATGCCGCGTTCCGTGCAGAAATCCTCGAGGAGCCCGACGCCCCGGCGGCAGAGCAGGGCCTTGTTCGACCCGGGCTCGTAGTAGAGGCCCGCGTGCACGACGCCGCTGTTGCGTCCGGTCTGGTGCGACGCGAGCCGGTCCTCCTTCTCGAAGAGCGTCACGGCGGTATCGGGGTGACGCCGCAGAATCTCGCGCGCGACGGCGACACCGATGATGCCGCCACCGATAACAGCGACTCGGTTGGTCACCGGCGAGGCCTCCAAACGTGGGATCGGGCAGGGTCAACACCATCTTGTCCCTTAATTGGTTTGCAACAGGCTGCATAAACATGCAGAATCAGTGCATGACTTCTGTGGCCGTGGCCGGTGCCAGCGGATATGCCGGAGGCGAGATCCTGCGGCTGCTGCTCGGCCATCCCGCCTACGCCGACGGCCGGCTGACGATCGGGGCGCTGACGGCCGCCGCGAGCGCGGGCACCACGCTGGCCGAACACCACCCGCACCTGCTACCGCTGAGCGGGCGCGTGCTGGAGGGCACCGACGCCGAGGTGCTGGCCGGACACGATGTGGTGTTCCTAGCGCTACCGCACGGCCACTCCGCGACACTTGCCGAACAGTTCAGCACCGACACCGTGATCATCGACTGCGGCGCCGACTTCCGGCTGACCGACCCCGACGCGTGGGAGCGGTTCTACGGGTCCGCACACGCAGGCAGCTGGCCGTACGGGTTGCCCGAGCTGCCAGGTGCCCGGGACAGGCTGCGCGGTGCCACCCGGATCGCCGTCCCGGGCTGTTATCCGACGGCGGCTCTACTGGCGCTGTTTCCCGCGGTCGCCGAGGACCTCGTGGAACCGGCCGTGACCGTCGTCGCCGTCAGTGGCACCTCCGGTGCCGGACGCACTGCCAAGACCGACCTCCTGGGTTCGGAGGTGATCGGGTCGGCCCGTGCGTACAACATCGGCGGCAAGCATCGGCACACCCCCGAAATTGCGCAGGGGCTGAAGGCCGTCACCGACAAGGACGTGACGGTGTCGTTCACCCCGGTGCTGATACCGACATCCCGCGGAATCCTGGCCACCTGCACCGCCCGCACCGACGCACCGCTGTCACAGCTACGGGCCGCCTACGAAAAGGCCTACGACGCCGAACCTTTCGTGCATCTGCTGCCCGAGGGCCAACTACCGAAGACCGGCGCAGTGATCGGCAGCAACGCCGCGCAGATCGCCGTCGCCGTCGACGACGATGCCGGTGTCTTCGTCGCGATCGCCGCGATCGACAACCTGGTCAAGGGCACCGGCGGCGCTGCCGTGCAGTCGATGAACCTCGCGCTGGGCTGGCCGGAAACCGAAGGACTCTCGATCGTGGGGGTGGCGCCGTGACGGGGTCTGATGTCGCCACCCGGCTGGTTCGCACCCAGGGCGTCACCGCGCCCGCCGGATTCCGGGCCACCGGAATCGCCGCGGGCATCAAGGCGTCCGGAGCGCTGGACCTCGCGCTGGTGTTCAACGAGGGTCCCGACTACGGCGCCGCGGGCGTCTTCACCCGCAACCAGGTCAAGGCCGCGCCGGTGCTGTGGACCCAGCAGGTGCTGACCACCGGGCGGCTGCGCGCGGTGGTCCTGAACTCCGGCGGCGCCAACGCCTGCACCGGTCCCGGCGGCTTCCAGGACACCCACGCCACCGCGGAGGCCGTCGCCACCGCGCTTTCGGACTGGGGTACCGAGACCGGCGCCATCGAAATCGCCGTCTGCTCCACGGGATCTGATCGGCGACCGGCTGCCGATGGACAAGATGCTGGCCGGGGTCACCGAGATCGTGCACGAGATGGCGGGTGGGCTGACCGGCGGTGAGGAGGCCGCGCGGGCCATCATGACCACCGACAAAGTGCCCAAACAGGTTGCGCTGCACCACCCCGGAAACTGGACCGTCGGCGGCATGGCGAAGGGCGCAGGGATGCTGGCCCCGTCGCTGGCGACGATGCTGTGTGTGCATCACCACCGACGCAGTCGCCGACGCCGCCGCGCTGGATCACGCATTACGCCGGGCCAGCGCACAGACCTTCGACCGGCTCGACGTAGACGGCAGCTGCTCGACCAACGACACCATCCTGCTGTTGGCCTCGGGCGCAAGCGAAATCGCGCCGAGCCAGTCCGATCTCGACGAGGCGGTGCTGCGGGTGTGCGACGACCTGTGCGCACAGCTGCAGGCCGACGCGGAAGGTGTCACCAAGCGGGTCGTCGTCACCGTCACCGGCGCGGCCAGCGAGGCCGATGCGCTCACCGCCGCCCGTGTCGTTGCGCGCGACAGCCTCGTCAAGACCGCACTGTTCGGCTCCGACGCCAACTGGGGCCGCGTGCTGGCCGCGGTCGGCATGGCCCCGGTCCGGCTCGACCCCGAGCGGATCAGCGTGTCGTTCAACGGGTCTCCGGTCTGCGTCGATGGTGTCGGGGCGCCGGGTGCGCGGGAGGTCGACCTCTCGGCCGTCGATATCGACGTCACGATCGACCTCGGCGTTGGCGCCGAACACGCCACTGTCCGCACCATCGATCTGTCGCACGAGTACGTCGAAGAGAACTCGGCCTACAGCTCATGACGGCATCCACACAGACGAAGGCCGCACGTCCTCGCCGATGCGCTTCCGTGGCTCAAGCAGCTGCACGACAAGATCGTCGTGGTCAAATACGGCGGCAACGCGATGACCGACGACACGCTGCGGCAGGCGTTCGCCGCGGACATGGTCTTCCTGCGCAACTGCGGCATCCACCCGGTCGTCGTGCACGGCGGCGGCCCGCAGATCAGCGCGATGCTGAAACGGCTCGGCATCGCAGGCGATTTCAAGGGCGGCTTCCGCGTCACCACGCCGGAGGTGCTCGACGTGGCACGGATGGTGCTGTTCGGACAGGTCGGACGCGAGCTGGTGAACCTGATCAACGCGCACGGCCCGTACGCCGTCGGCATCACCGGCGAGGACGCACACCTGTTCACCGCCGTACGACGCAGCGTCACCGTCGACGGCGTGGCCACCGACATCGGCCTGGTCGGCGACGTGGAACGGGTCAACACCGACGCCGTGCTCGACCTCATTGCCGCAGGACGTATTCCGGTGGTGTCGACCATCGCGCCCGACGTCGACGGTGTGGTGCACAACATCAACGCCGACACCGCCGCCGCGGCACTGGCCGAGGCGCTTGGCGCCGAGAAACTGCTGATGCTCACCGACGTCGAGGGCCTGTACACCAGCTGGCCCGACCGCGACGTCGCTGGTCAGCGAGATCGACACCGGCGACTTTGACGCAACTGCTGCCCACTCTGGAGGCGGGCATGGTGCCGAAGATCGAGGCCTGCCTGCGGGCCGTGGCCGGCGGGGTGCCCAGCGCGCACGTCATCGACGGCCGCGTCGAACACTGCGTTTTGGTCGAGTTGTTCACCGACGAGGGGACCGGCACCAAGGTGGTCGGCGCATGACACCCAGGTGGCAGGAGCGAGCGACCGGGGGAAGTTGATGCAGCAGCGCTGGGAAAGCGTGATGATGAACAACTACGGCACCCCGCCGCTGGCACTGGCCAGCGGTGACGGCGCCGTGGTCACCGACGTCGACGGCAAGTCCTACATCGACCTGCTCGGCGGCATCGCGGTCAACGTGCTCGGCCACCGTCATCCCGCCGATCATCGAAGCCGTCACGACCCAGCTCAAACGCTCGGCCACACCTCGAACCTGTACGCAACAGAGCCCGGTATCGCACTGGCGGAAACATTGGTGGCGCTGCTGGGCGCAGATGTCGCGGCGCGGGTCTTCTTCTGCAACTCCGGCACCGAGGCCAACGAAGTCGCCTTCAAGATCACCCGGCTCACCGGTCGCACCAAACTCGTTGCCGCGCAAGGCGCTTTTCACGGGCGAACGATGGGGTCGCTGGCGTTGACCGGGCAGCCGTCCAAGCGGGAGCCGTTCGCCCCGCTGCCCGGCGACGTCGTGCACGTGCCGTACGGCGACGTCGGCGCACTGGCCGAGACGCATCGACGACGAGACTGCCGCGGTCTTCCTCGAACCGATCATGGGGGAGGGCGGCGTCGTCGTCCCTCCTGACGGATACCTGGTCGCTGCACGCGAGCTCACGACGACACGCGGAGCGCTACTGGTGCTCGACGAGGTGCAGACCGGAATGGGCCGCACCGGAGCGTTCTTCGCCCATCAGCACGACGGCATCACGCCCGACATCGTGACTCTCGCCAAGGGACTCGGCGGTGGGCTGCCGATCGGTGCCTGCATTGCCGTCGGGCCGGTCGGCGAGCTGCTGACACCCGGCCTGCACGGCAGCACGTTCGGCGGCAACCCGGTCTGTGCCGCCGCGGCACTGGCGGTACTGGGTGTGCTGTCCGACGACGACCTGATCTCGCGCGCCGACGTACTCGGCAAGACACTGCACCACGGCATCGAGTCGCTGCGCCATCCGCTCGTCGACCATGTCCGCGGCCGCGGACTGCTGCGCGGGATCGTGCTGACCGCACCGCAGGGTAAGGCCGTCGAGACCGCCGCGCGCGACGCCGGTTTCCTGGTGAACGCCGCTGCGCCCGAGGTGATCCGGCTGGCCCCGCCGCTGGTCATCACCGCGGGGCAGATCGCCGAGTTCCTCACCGCGCTGCCGGGCGTACTGGACAAGGCGGTGTCATGATGCAGCCTCGCCATTTCCTGCGTGACGACGACCTGTCGCCCGCCGAGCAGGCCGAGGTGTTGGCTCTGGCCGCTGAGCTGAAGAAGGACCCGTTCTCGCGTCGTCCGCTCGAGGGTCCCCGTGGAGTTGCGGTCATCTTCGACAAGAACTCCACGCGCACCCGGTTCTCATTCGAGGTCGGCATCGCGCAGCTCGGTGGTCACGCCGTCGTCGTCGACAGTCGCAGCACGCAGCTCGGGCGCGATGAGACGTTGGAGGACACCGGAAAGGTGTTGTCGCGCTACGTCGAAGCGATCGTTTGGCGGACGTTCGGCCAGGACCGGCTGACTGCGATGGCCTCGGGTGCAGACGTGCCGGTCGTCAACGCGTTGTCCGACGAGTTCCACCCCTGCCAAGTGCTGGCCGATCTGCAGACCCTGGCCGAGCGCAAGGGTGAACTGAAGGGCCTGCGACTGTCGTATTTCGGCGACGGGGCCAACAACATGGCCCACTCGCTGATGCTGGGCGGCGCGACAGCGGGCATCCACGTGACGATCGCGGCACCGACCGGCTTCGAACCGAATCGGGAGTTCGTGGACGCCGCCGAGAAGCAGGGCCTGCAGACCGGCGCGGCAGTGACGGTGACCTCCGATCCGCTACAGGCGGCCGACGGCGCCGACGTGCTGGTCACCGACACCTGGACGTCGATGGGACAGGAGAACGACGGGCTGGATCGGGTGGCACCGTTCAAACCGTTCCAGGTCAACTCGGAGCTGTTGAGCCATGCCGACCCGGATGCCGTTGTGCTGCACTGCCTTCCGGCACACCGCGGCGATGAGATCACCGACGACGTCATCGACGGACCGCAGAGCGCGGTGTGGGACGAGGCCGAGAACCGGCTGCATGCGCAGAAGGCGCTGCTGGTCTGGCTATTGGAACAGGGCGGGACGGCCTCGAGATGACAACAGCGACCCGGGCCGGACGGCAGGCCCGCATCGTCTCGATCGTGTCGTCGAAATCGGTGCACAGCCAAAGTGAACTCGCCGCGCTGCTCGCGTCGGAGGGCATCGAAGTCACCCAGGCGACTCTGTCACGCGACCTCGAGGAACTCGGCGCGGTCAAGCTGCGCGGCGCCGACGGCGGTGTCGGGGTGTACGTGGTGCCCGAGGACGGCAGTCCCGTACGCGGGGTTTCCGGTGGCACCGAACGGATGTCGCGCCTACTGGGTGACCTGTTGGTGTCCACCGATGCCAGTGGCAACCTCGCGGTGCTGCGCACCCCGCCGGGGGCGGCGCAGTATCTGGCGAGCGCGATCGACCGCGCGGCCCTGCCGTACGTCGTCGGCACCATTGCCGGCGACGACACCATCTTCGTGGTGGCCCGCGAACCGATGACCGGCACTGAATTGGCCACCACCATCGAGAAACTGCAATAAGCGCTCTACATAAGGAGATTGGTCACATGTCCGAACGCGTCATCTTGGCGTACTCCGGCGGTCTGGACACCTCGGTGGCGATCAGCTGGATCGGCAAGGAGACCGGCCGTGAGGTCGTGGCGGTGGCGATGGACCTCGGCCAGGGCGGCGAGGACATGGAGGTCGTGCGGCAGCGGGCGCTGGACTGCGGCGCCGTCGAAGCCGTCGTCATCGACGCGCGCGACGAGTTCGCCGACGAGTACTGCCTGCCCGCGATCCAGTCCAATGCGCTCTACATGGACCGTTACCCGCTGGTGTCGGCGCTGAGCCGGCCGCTGATCGTCAAGCATCTCGTCACCGCGGCGCGCGAGTACGGCGGCGGCATCGTCGCGCATGGCTGCACCGGAAAGGGCAACGACCAGGTCCGGTTCGAGGTCGGATTCGGCTCGCTGGCACCCGATCTGGAGGTGCTGGCACCGGTCCGCGACTATGCATGGACGCGGGAGAAGGCCATCGCGTTCGCCGAAGAGAACGCGATCCCGATCAACGTCACCAAACGTTCGCCGTTCTCCGTCGACCAGAACGTGTGGGGTCGTGCCATCGAGACCGGGTTCCTCGAACACCTGTGGAACGCGCCCACCAAGGACGTGTACGACTACACCGAGGACCCGACCGTCAACTGGAGCACGCCCGACGAGGTGATCGTCGGATTCGAACGGGGCGTACCGGTTTCCATCGACGGCAGACGCGTGACCGTGCTACAGGCCATCGAGGAGCTCAACCGCCGGGGCGGTGAGCAGGGCGTGGGTCGCCTCGACGTCGTCGAGGACCGGCTGGTCGGTATCAAGAGCCGCGAAATCTACGAAGCGCCCGGCGCGATGGTGCTGATCACCGCACACACCGAGCTGGAACACGTCACGCTGGAGCGCGAGCTGGGCCGGTTCAAGCGGCAGACCGACCAGCGTTGGGGCGAACTGGTTTACGACGGCCTGTGGTACTCACCGCTGAAGAGGGCGCTGGAAGCGTTCGTCGCCGACACCCAGGAGCACGTGTCCGGCGAGATCCGGATGGTGCTGCACGGCGGTCACATCGCCGTCAACGGTCGGCGCAGCGCTGAATCGCTGTACGACTTCAACCTCGCCACCTACGACGAGGGCGACACCTTCGACCAGTCCGCGGCCAAGGGCTTCGTGCACGTGCACGGACTGTCCTCCAAGATCGCCGCCCGAAGGGACCAGAAGTGACGCTCTGGGGCGGCCGGTTCTCCGACGGTCCGTCGGACGCGCTCGCGGCATTGAGCAAGTCCACCCACTTCGACTGGGTGCTTGCGCCATACGACGTCACCGCGTCCAAAGCCCACGCCCGGGTGCTGTTTCGGGCCGGGCTGCTGACCGAGGAGCAGCGCGACGGCCTGCTCGCCGGTCTGGACAGCCTCGGTGAGGACGTGGCCGACGGTAGTTTCCTGCCGGTGGTGACCGACGAGGACGTGCACGGGGCGCTGGAGCGCGGGCTGATGGACCGGGTCGGCGAGGACCTCGGCGGACGGCTGCGGGCTGGCCGGTCGCGAAACGACCAGGTGGCCACGCTGTTTCGGCTCTGGCTGCGCGACGCGGTTCGTCGGGTCGGCGACGGTGTGCTCGATGTGGTTTCGGCGCTGGCCACCCAGGCCGCGGCGCATCCAACGGCGATCATGCCCGGCAAAACGCATCTGCAGTCGGCTCAGCCGATCCTGCTCGCACACCATCTGCTCGCCCACGCACACCCGCTGCTGCGTGATGTGGACCGATTGATCGACTTCGACGAGCGGGCTGCGGTGTCCCCCTACGGCGCCGGCGCGCTGGCAGGCTCGTCGCTGAACCTCGACCCGGACGCCATCGCCGAGGAGCTCGGCTTCATCACGGCCGCCGACAATTCGGTGGATGCGACTGCTGCCCGCGACTTCGCGGCCGAGGCCGCATTCGTCTTCACCATGATCGGTGTCGACTTGTCGCGTCTCGCCGAGGACATCATCATCTGGAGCACAACCGAATTCGGCTATGTGACACTGCACGACTCCTGGTCGACGGGCAGTTCGATCATGCCGCAGAAGAAGAACCCGGACATCGCCGAGCTGGCGCGCGGCAAGTCGGGCCGGCTTATCGGCAACCTGACCGGGTTGTTGGCGACGCTGAAGGCGCAGCCGCTGGCCTACAACCGCGATCTGCAGGAGGACAAGGAACCGGTGTTCGACTCGGTGGCGCAGCTGGAGCTGTTGCTGCCCGCGATGGCCGGGCTGGTCGGCACACTGCGCTTCGACGTCGACCGGATGGCCGAGCTGGCCCCGCTGGGCTACACCCTGGCAACCGATGTCGCCGAGTGGCTGGTGCGCAAGGGCGTGCCGTTCCGGGTGGCGCACGAGGCGGCGGGTGCGGCCGTCCGCGCCGCCGAGGCCAGAGGAGTAGGCCTCGAGGATCTCGACGACGCGGAACTGGCGGGCATTCATCCCGAGCTGACGGCGGAGGTGCGGGAGGTGCTCACGGTGGACGGTTCGGTGAACTCGCGCGACGCCCGCGGCGGCACCGCGCCGATCCAGGTGGCCAAGCAGCTCGGTGTGGTTCGCGACACCGCAGAACAACTCCGCGTTCGGCTTCGTCGCTAGTCGGTCGGCACTACAGGCCGCGATGGCCGAGCCACTGCACGATTCGCACCGCGACGGCCTGCCACCCCGGCTCCAACATCATGTTGTGGCCCATGTCTCCGAAGAACTGCGCGTCGGTGTCGTAGGCGCGAGCCGTCGCGTGCACCTCGTCCTGCGTGAAAGTCCGGTCGGCTTCGGCGCCCAGAACCAGCAGCGGGGTGGTCACCCGTTCTGGCTGCGGCAGATCGCGAAACATCACCTCGACCAGGGCTCGGGCACTCTCGGGCTGGAGGCGTGATACGCAGTCGGCGACGACACTCTCGGGTGTGTGCGCGCAGAAGAGGTACTCGCGAGCAAGCCTCGGTGTTTTGACCAAGTCGAGAGTGCTCCCAACGGTATTCGCCTTCAGGGCGGTCCACGGGTGGCTCCTGATCATGCGCAGGAAAGCGCGCAGAGCACCTCGCGGGGGCGTCGAGGCAATCAGGACGCCTGCCGGTGCATGGTGGGTCTCCAAAAACTTCTGCACTACAAAGCCACCCATGGAGTGCCCGACGATCACCGGCTGCACATCGAGGTGGTCTGCTGCGGTTTTCACATCGTCGACGTAGTCCGTGATCGAACAAGTCCGCAGACGCTGCGAGGTCGCGCTCTTGCCGTGCGCACGCAGACTGAGGGCGGCTGCTCGGAATCCGTTCTCAGCGAAGAAGTCGAGGAAGTGCTCGTCCCAGCACCATGCGGCATGCCAGCTAGTGTGCACGAACAGCAGCGGCACCGGATGAGCGGCCGTGCAATGGCCTTTGTCGATGATCTCGAGCATTGCCGCCGACGGTAATGCACGGCTGCCGCCGCCGTTGCCGATAACATCCAGCAACATGACGTTCCGCCAAATGGGACGGGCCTTTGTTGTTGTGGTCCTCGCCGCCACCGCGCTGTTCGGCGGGCTCGACAGCGTGGACACCGGGCTGACGCCTTTCAAACCGGGCGAGGAGTTCAGTGACGGCGAGTTCACGGTCAAGATCGAGCGTGCGGCGTTGGCCAACGAACTGCGTGGAGGCGGTGGGATTGTCGGCGACGCCAAGCCCGGGCACCGCTACCTGGGTGTGGTCGCCACCGTTCGCAATGACGGCACCGTGCCCGGAAAGCTCCGAAACGAGCTGGAACTACGGGACCAGCCCGACAAGGAGTTCTTCGGGGTCTGGCGGTTCGCCGGCGGCTCGCCGATTCAGACCCTCGGTCCTGGTCTCACCGAACAGCTGGTGTTCACCTGGCTGCTGCCCGAAGATGCGCTGAGTCCTGGCCAGACGGTGACCGTCCGGGTGTGGAAGAAGAAATACACACAGCTGATGGTCACCTACGGCGGTAGGGAGTGGCTCGACAGCCAGACCGACTACGGGGAGACCGTCGTTCCAGTGGGGACACCGTCATGAAGCGGAGGCCGAACACACGGACGGCGTTGCGCACGCTGGCCGTAGTGGTCGTTGTGGCAGCGGCGGCCGTCGTGTGGCAGAACCTGCCGACGCCCACCGATATCTACGGGCCCTTCGACGTGTACGCCGATGGTGGGACTCCCGCCGCGGGTCGGGGCGTCACCGCCACCGTCACCGCGGTTCGCATTGCACCGCAGGTCAACTCGGTGAAGGCGGCGGGGCAGTGGGTCGTGGTGGATACGACCCTGGAAGCAACTCGTAGCACTGAACTGCCGCGCAGTGAGTTGATCGTCGGCCCGAATACCTACACACCCTCGGACCGGTTCTTCGGCAAGACCCTTGGTGCTGAAATTGCCCCGGGGATAACGCAGCGCGGGGCCTGGGTGTTCGACGTTGCCTCCGACCTTGTCGCACCCGGCGCCTCTGAACCGTTGACGTTGCACGTCTGGTTGGGCCTCGACCAGCAGTTGGACTCCCGCCTGGTCATCCGAATGCCCGTCGACGACTCACGCGTCAGCAGAGTTCAGACCGTAAAGATCTCGGCGCCCGCGGTGAGCGCCTCATGACGCGCCCAATGACCCTATGGCAGCGCAACGTCATCGGGGCCGTCGTAGCGGCATCGGCGATCGGTGTCCTCATCGCGATCGACATTGCCCCGGGGTGGTCCACCTACCGGCACACCGTCGCTCCAGAACACGTGGTGCCCGCGGGCGAAAGCGGTACCGCTGACGGCCAGGTCTGGAAAGTGGAATCGATACGACACCTCAACCGCAGCCCCGTGAAGTTCGGCCCGCCCTTGCCGACCGGCACCGTGCTCACGGTCATCACCGTCGAACGATCCGGGCAATTCCCCGAAAAGCTGTGCACCGGTGTCATCACCGACGGTTCGCGGCGGTGGGAGGGTGAAGGCGTCGCGGGATTCAACCCGCCTCTCGCCGACGGGGTCACCAACATGTGCAGCCGACCCGGTCGTCTTCAATACGCCTTTGTGCTGCCACGCGATGTGGTG
This sequence comes from uncultured Actinomycetota bacterium, assembly GCA_963801575.1. GTDB lineage: Bacteria > Actinomycetota > Actinomycetes > Mycobacteriales > Mycobacteriaceae > Mycobacterium. The sequence continues at coordinate 12,066 of CAWDFT010000016.1, read as the reverse complement.
GCGACGGCGATGGACGTCACGATCGCCGGCCGCATCATTGTGCGGATGCAGCTGTAGTCTCGCGCGTCCGCACGTGTTCGAGGCAGTACGCCACTGTGGACGCGATCAGGCATACCCGTAAGGGCTCGATGAGCAGGTTCGAGATCAGGACGAGCGTGGGCCGCATTGCGTCCCAGAACGCCTGGGGGTGCGGGCCGAAAAGCGATGCCACGCCACGAAACAGATAGCCGGCTCGTACCTCGGGCCGGTAAAAGGCACCCGTCATGTCCAACCACGCCAACCCCAGATAGGCCAGCACGTAAAGCGACAGCGCCAGAATGCCGCCATGCAGAATGAGCCGCGCCGAATCGGCGATGGTGCTGAAGTTTCCCAGCTTTGAGCGCGCCCAGTCACCCGTCCTGTCGCGAAGGCTGCTGGGAATCCGCGACCATCGCGCGCGTAGTCGCTTTTCGGTTGGAGCCGCTCGGTCGAACGCCTTGTCGGCCCGCTCACCGCCCAGTCGGCGGGCGACGCCCCGCCAGTCCGGCATGGAGACGCCGTAGATGATCCCGGCCACGGCCAGCCAGAGCAGCGGTATCGTAGCGCCGCCGAACACCGTCCGCAGCACCGCCATTGCGACATCCCATGCGGTTTCGAGTAGCTGAAAATGCGAGAACAGCTCCGCCCGGGTTTCGTTGAACCACGCCACGATCCGTCGCTGGGAGATCCACTGTCCGGGGTTGACGAACAGGGTGATGCTCCTACTGGCCGCGAAGCTCAGGGCAACGAACACCCACAGCGCGTCGACATACACCCGGATCGGCGCTATCCAGCCTGGGAGGTCGTCCTTGAACCGTGCGAGCACGTAACGGACGATCAGCGCTGCGAAGATCAACACCGCGGTGACCGTGCCACCGGGCAGGGTCTCCGGATGAAGCTCGGTGGGTTCCGGGGACGCCATGCTCTCGGCAATCCGGTAAGTCAGCGCCGCAGACTCGAACGCCAGCCAGTCCTCCGCGAACAGTTTCCACGCCAGATAGATGGCGAAGAACGGCACGATGATGTTGGCGAACACGTCGATGCTTCGTGACGAACGTCTGCGGCAGCTCCGAGCCAGCGCTGGGATTGCGGGCCGGAGCACCAGAAACATCGCGACGAACGACGCCAGCCGGGCCAGCCCGGCCAACGGCATGATCAACGAAGCCCACAAGTCGTTGTCACAGCCGACCCAGGCGGCCAGTTCGATGGCGGCGCGACGGCCGAGCAAGCCGAGTAGATACAGCGCGGCAAGCTGGGGGAAATAGCGCCACCACAGAGCCAGCGGCCGTAGCAGGTAGCGCATCGCGTAATCGTATGCAGATCAGCGCGGGTTCTTGGCCAGGTAACCGCCGGCGTCTTCCGGCATGCCCTTGAGCTGATGCGGGCCAAGTTCTCGAACGCATCGCCGAATTTCCGGTACGCCAACGGAAGGTCGCCGTTCCGCGCGTGGCGGATCCGAACTTATGAGCCGACAAGAGTTCCGGTCACGGCAGCGCCTGGGCGTATCGTGAACGTGCCCTTCGACGAAAGGAGTCGCCATGAGCGACGAAATGGGTGGAATTCGGAAAAAAGCCGGCGACATCGCGAGCGAGTCAGCAGAGAAGTCGGGCGAAATCGTGGAAGGCGCCAAGCAGGCACTCGGGGGCGATGTCCAGGAGGGCGTGGCCAACATTCTCAAGGCGGCAGGCGATATCGCCACCGGTGCGACCGAAAAGGGCTTTGGAATTGCGGCCGACGTCCTTGGCAAGGTGAAGAAGAGGACGACCGAGAGCGAGACCGAGAGCGAGTAGGTCGCCGGCGTTCCTCGAGTGTGGGTAAGCGGCCGGTGTACGCCAGCGGCGTATCCCCAGCTCAGCTCGGTCAACGCCTGACTGAGATAGTCGATCTGCAGTGTGGTGCCGCGCTTGATTGTGCCTGCGGCAGGCTGCAATTCGCCCGTGAGCAGCCGCAGCACCGACGTCTTCCGGTGCCGTTCACACCGACCATCCGATCCGCGGTTCGTTGGCGATGAGCTCGTTGGCGCCCTTGATGCGGAACTTCGGTTTCGGCTGGCGTCCACAAGGGTGCGGATGCCGTAGCCGAGCGTCGCGCGTTCGACGTTGATCAAAGTTCGCCATCAGCCGCCGATGATCGGTGGGCCCTGTGCCATGATGACCTCGGCAACCGGGGGACAGGTGTGACGAAAGGGGAACCGCCGGTGGTGGACCTTTCGGCAATAACCAGGCCAGTGGGCCGGTTGATGGCCACCGCGCAAAACGGCCTGGAAGTGCTGCGATACGGCGGCCTTGAGACCGGAACGGTGCCATCGCCGTTCCAGATCGTGGAAAGCGTGCCGATGTACCGGCTGCGGCGGTACTTCCCGCCCGACACCCGACCGGGCGCCAAACCGTCCGGACCGCCGGTGCTCATGGTGCACCCGATGATGATGTCGGCCGACATGTGGGACGTCACCCGCGCCGATGGTGCCGTGGGGATCCTGCACAACGCGGGAATCGACCCGTGGGTCATCGACTTCGGCGAGCCCGACAAGGTCGAGGGCGGCATGCAGCGCAACCTGGCCGACCACGTCGTGGCGTTGAGCGAAGCCATCGACACCGTCAAGGAGACCACCGGACGCGACGTCCACCTGGCCGGCTACTCGCAGGGCGGCATGTTCTGCTACCAGACCGCGGCATACCGGCGGTCGAAAGACCTCGCCAGCATCATCGGATTCGGCGCACCGGTCGACACGCTGGCCGCACTGCCGATGAACCTGCCCGCCGGGTTCGCCGCCGGTGCCGCGGACTTCATGGCCGACCACGTCTTCAGCCGAATCGACATCCCGAGCTGGCTCGCGCGCACCGGGTTCCAGATGCTCGATCCGATCAAGACCGCCCAGTCGCGCCTGGAGTTCCTGCGCCAGCTGCACGACCGCGAGGCGCTGCTGCCCCGCGAACAGCAGCGGCGGTTCCTGGCGTCCGAGGGCTGGATCGCCTGGTCGGGCCCGGCGATCTCGGAACTGCTCAAACAGTTCATCGCGCACAACCGGATGATGACCGGCGGCTTCGCGATTCACGGCGAGCTGGTGACGCTCAGCGACATCAACTGCCCGGTGCTGGCGGTCATCGGCGAGGTCGACGACATCGGCCAGCCGGCGTCGGTGCGCGGCATCAAGCGCGCCGCTCCTCAGGCCGACGTGTACGAATACCTCATCCGCGCAGGACATTTCGGCCTGGTCGTCGGTTCGAAGGCGGCCACCCAGACATGGCCGACGGTGGCCCAGTGGGTCAAGTCGGTCGATGGCGACGCCGACCTGCCCGAGGGCGTCACACCGATGGCGCTGCAGCCGGCAGAGCACAGCGAAACCGGCGTGCCGTTCGCCTCCCGGGTGGCACACGGCGCGACCGCCGCCGGAGAGATGGCGTTCAGTCTGGCCCGGTCGGCTGCCGACGCGGTGGTGGCGGCCAACAAGTCGGCGCGCGCGCTGGCCGTCGAGACGGTCCGCACGCTGCCCAGGCTGGCCCGGCTGGGTCAGATCAACGACCACACCCGGATCTCACTCGGCCGGATCATGTCCGAGCAGGCGCGAGGAGCGCCGACGGGTGAATGCCTGCTGTTCGACGGTCGCGTCCATACCTACGAGGCGGTCGACCGGCGCATCAACAATGTGGTCCGTGGCCTGATCGAGGTCGGCGTGCGGCAGGGCGCACACGTCGGTGTGCTGATGGAGACGCGGCCCAGCGCGCTGGTGGCGATCGCGGCACTGTCGCGGCTCGGCGCGGTGGCGGTGCTGATGCCGCCCGACGCGGACCTCGCGACCGCGGTGCGGCTGGGATCTGTGTCGGAGATCATCGCCGACCCGAGCAACCTCGAGGCGGCCCGCGGGCTGTCGATGCGGGTGCTGGTGCTCGGTGGTGGCGAGTCGCGCGACCTGCATCTGCACCAAGCCGACGACGTCGCGGATGTCATTGATATGGAGCAGATCGATCCCGACAAGGTGGACCTGCCCGGCTGGTACCGGCCGAACCCTGGCCTGGCCCGCGACCTGGCGTTCGTCGCATTCAGCACGGTGGGCGGCCAGTTGCATGCCCGCCAGATCACCAACTTCCGCTGGGCGCTGTCCGCGATCGGCACCGCGTCGGCGGCCAACCTCGGCGATGGCGACACCGTGTACTGCCTCACCCCGCTGCACCATCAGTCCGGGCTGCTGGTGAGCCTGGGCGGTGCGGTGGTCGGCGGCGCCCGCATCGCGCTGTCGCGTGGCCTGTCCGATCGGTTCATGCAGGAGATCCGCCAGTACGGCGTCACGGTGGTGTCCTACACCTGGGCGATGCTGCGCGAGGTCATCGACGATCCGTCGTTCGCTTTGACGGATAACCATCCGGTGCGGCTGTTCATCGGCTCGGGTATGCCGACCGGGCTGTGGAAACGTGTCGTCGATACCTTCGCGCCCGCACATGTCGTCGAGTTCTTCGCCACCACCGACGGCCAGGCCGTGCTGGCCAACGTGTCCGGGGCCAAGGTCGGCAGCGAGGGCAGGCCGCTGCCCGGCGGCGGTCACGTCGAGCTTGCGGCCTATGACCCCGACGACGACCTGATCCTGGAGGACGACCGCGGCTTCGTGCGACGGGCCGACACGAACGAGGTCGGGGTGCTGCTGGCCCATCCGCGAGGCCCGATCGACCCGACGGCGTCGGTCAAGCGCGGCGTGTTTTCCGCGGCCGACACGTGGGTGTCCACCGAGTACCTGTTCCGGCGGGACCAGGACGGTGACTACTGGCTGGTGGACAGCCGTGGCCTGGTGACCCGCACCGACCGCGGCCCGGTGTACGCCTCGCCCGTCAACGACGCCGTCGGCGCGATCGACGCAGTGGACCTGTCCGTCACCTACCCGGTCGAGGTGGGTGGACAGCGGGTCGCGGTGACCGCGCTGGCGTTGCGCCCCGGCGGCAGCGTTGCGGCGGGGGACCTGTCCGAAGCGCTGTCGGATCTGCCGGTCGGATGTGCGCCCGACATCGTGCACGTGGTGCGGGACATGGCGCTCAGCGCGTCCTATCGGCCCCTCATCTCCCCGCTGCGGGCAATGGGGATTCCGAAGCCTTCCCGTAACGCCTGGTACCTGGACGCGGATACCAATAAGTACAAGCGACTCACGGCAGCGGTACGAACCGAGATCGCGGGTGCCGAGCGCTGAGCTCGTGCTGGGCGCCCGACACACTGTTAGGCTCCGCTGGAGCCATCGCACTGGAGGATCGATGACATTGCAGTTTGGTTGGCGTCGCGGCTTCGCGGGCGCCCTGGCCGGCAGCGCGATCGCCACCGCTCTCGTCGTGGGTATCAACGCGCCGACGGCACTGTCGGCGCCCGGCGACGACACCACGGAGACCGAGGCCCCGGCGACGCCGACGATGACGGCCGAGGAAGCGCTTGCCATCATCGCGGAGGACTACGACACGGGTGCGGGCGGCGGTCAGCTCTCCAACCTGATCCACGAGGTGCTGGTACTTCGGAACATGGGCTTCAGGCCGTCGAATGCGAACAAGCTCGCCATTCAGAAGGCGTTGGACAAGCGGCCGAACCAGGCCCCGCTCATCGAGGCCCTCAAGTCGACGATCGCCTACCAGCGCAAGATCCAGGCGCAAGCGGCCAGCCAGCAGCAGGCTCAGCAGGCTCAGCAGGGCTTTGCCATCGGCGGGGCGCCGCCCGGAATGCCGGGGATGCCGCCCCCCATCGTCCCCTGATCCGGCGTCGTGCTCGACGAAAAACTGCTGAAGATTCTGGTCTGCCCGCAGGACCGCGGGCCGCTCCTGCTCGTCGGCAATGAGTTGCTCTACAACCCGAGGCTGCGCCGGGCATACCGCATCGAGGACGGCATCCCGGTGCTGCTCGTCGACGAGGCCACCGCCGTGACCGACGACGCCGAGCACCAGCGGCTGCTGGATCGTGCGAAGTCGGCAGACACCGGTGGCTAGCTTTCCGGACGGTTTCCTCTGGGGTGTTGCCACGGCCGCCCACCAGGTCGAGGGCAACAACATCGCCAGCGACGCCTGGCTGATGGAACACCTGCCCGACTCCATCTACCGCGAGCCCAGCGGCGACGCGGTGGACTTCTATCACCGATATTCCGATGACATCGCCGTCATTGCGGCCCTGGGCCTGAACGCATTTCGGTTCGGCATCGAGTGGGCGCGGGTGGAACCGGAAATGGGCGAGATCTCCGTCGCGGAACTGGACCATTACTCGCGGGTGGTGGACACCTGCCTGCGCCACGGCATCGAGCCGGTGGTGACGCTTCATCACTTCACCAGTCCGCAGTGGCTCATCCGGCACAACGGCGGCTGGCGCAGTCCCGACACCGCAGCCCGATTCGCCGACTACGCAGCCGTCGTGATGGCTCGGCTCGGCGATCGGGTGTCGTGGGTGTGCACGATCAACGAGGCCAACGCGCCGGTCCTGTTGGCGGGTAGCGGCCTGCTGCCGGAATCGCAGGCCGGCGCGATGGCTGCCTCGATGGCGTCGGCCGCCAAAGCGTTCGGCGTCTCCGAGGAGGAGTTCTGCCCGTTCTTTCCGGGAGCGAGCGACGACAAGGCCACTCAGGTGGTCGGGCAGGCGCACCGGATGGCGGTGGACAGCGTGCACGCTGCCGCCCCTAGTGCTCGAGTCGGAGTCACGCTCTCACTGCAGGAGGTCACCGCCGAACCGGGCGGCGAGGAGACCGCGGATACGGTGGACGAGTTCATCAACCGCCGCTTTCTGCGTGAGCTGGGTTCGGTGGGTGACTTCGTCGGTGTGCAGACCTATACACGCATCACCTTCGACAAGGGCGGGCTGAAACGGCCGACGGGGAGGGTGTCCGACAACGGCCTCGAAATCGTGCCGGCCGCCTTGACCGCGACATGCCGTCAGGCGCAACGGATCACCGGGCTCCCGGTTCTCATTACCGAGCATGGAGTCGACCTGGACGACGCCGACGACGGTCTGCGCGCAGAGCTGATAGAGGATGCGCTGCGGGAGTTGGTACCCGCGATCGCCGACGGACTCGACGTGCGGGGATACCTGCACTGGTCGTTGGTGGACAACTTCGAATGGTTCAACGGCTATCACGGCCACTTCGGGCTGTTGGGCAACGACCGAACCAGACAGCGGCGGCGGATCCGGCCGAGCGCGGTTCGTTACGGGGCGATCGCCCAGGCCAACGGCTTCGGCGCCTAACCGAGACCGGGCAGGTCCCCGGTGAGGTAACGCTGCAGATTGGGCGCGATGGTCTCGGCGATCTGCTCGACGGGCAGCGACCTGAACGGCTCCAGTTCGAGGATGTACCGCGCCATCACCACGCCGACCAACTGCGACGCGACGAACTGAACGCGGATCCGTCCGCTGCCCGGCGGATTGTCGACACGCGAGCCGACCTCGACGGCGATCACTTCCTGCAGGAATGACCGAACGAGCGAGGCATCGTTGCCGGCCAGGATCGAGCGCAGGGTCGCGATGAATCCCTTTCCCAGCTCGGAATCCCAGAGCGGCAACAGGATTGACGGCAGCGTGTAGCCGATCCGTTCGACGGGGATCTCCCGCAGCGGGCCGATCACCGCCATCGGGTCGATCGGGATGTGGATCGCCGCGGCGAACAATTGGGTCTTGGTGCCGAAGTAGTGGTGCACCAGCGCGGGGTCCACGCCGGCGGCGGCCGCGATAGCGCGGATCGACGTCTTATCGATCCCGTTGCGGGCGAACAACTCCCGGGCACTGGTGAGGATCCGCTCGCGGGTGTCCGACGTCCCGGGCGGTCGCCCGGGACGCTTGCGCTCGGCGTTGGTGGTCAATGCGGTTACGGTGTCCGTCGTCGTAGCGTCGCTGCGGCCAGGCATAGCGCGATCACTGCACAGCCCACCACGACGGCGATGTCACGCGCGGCGGTTGCCGTCAGGTCGGGATGGGCGCCGACCTCTTGCAGCGCTTCGAGCGCGTAGCTGGCAGGCATCACGTTGCTTATCCATTGCAGCCATTCTGGCATCAGCGCGCGGGGAACGATGATGCCCGCCAATAGCAGCTGCGGGGCGATCACCAGCGGCATGAACTGCACGGCCTGAAACTCTGTGCGGGCGAACGCACTACACAGCAGGCCCAGGCCGACGCCGAGCACCGCATTCACGATGGCGATCACGAAGACCCATAGTGGACTGCCCGCGGTGTCGAAGCCGAGGAGCCAGAACGACACGATGCATGCAAGCGTGGCCTGAGCGGCCGCCGCGATCGAGAACGCGGTGCCATACGCCGCCAGCAGATCGAGCTGGCGCAACGGCGTGGTCAGGATGCGCTCCAACGTGCCCGAAGCCCGTTCTCGCTGCATGGTTATCGAGGTGATCAAGAACATCACCAGCAGGGGGAACAGACCAAGCAGGATCAGGCAGGCGTTGTTGAATCCAGACGGCGCGCCCGGTCGGGTCGGGACATCCTGGAACATGAAGTACATCAGCGTGATGATCAGGCTGGGCACCAACAGCATCATCGCGACGGTGCGATGATCCCCCGCCAACTGGCGCAGGATCCGCGCCGTCGTCGCGAAGTACGCCTTTAGACCTACCCGGCTCGGCGTTCGGTGCTGCGCCGGATGATCGACAGAAACGCGTCCTCCAGTGACGTGCATCCGGTGTCCTCTCGTAGTCGTTTCGGTGTGGTGTGGGCGACCAACTGGCCTTCTCGCATCAGCAGCAGGTCGCCGCAGCGGTCGGCTTCGTCCATCACGTGGCTGGACACCAGAAGCGTTGTGCCCGAACGTGCCAGGGCGGCGAATTGGTCCCACAGGTCGGCGCGCAGCACGGGGTCCAGGCCAACGGTGGGCTCGTCGAGCACCAGCACGTCGGGCCGACGGACCAATGCGCAGGCCAACGAGACGCGGGTGCGCTGTCCGCCGGACAGATTGGCGCAGTAGGCGGAGCGGTGATCCTGCAGTCCGACCGCCTCGATGGCGCCGTCGGCGGCGCCGGCATCCATGCCGTAGAGCGACGCGAAGTATCGGACGTTGTCGACGATGCGCAGGTCGTTGTAGATGGTCGGGTCCTGAGGCATGTATCCGACCCGCCGGCGCAGGGGGGCGGAGCCGGCCGGTTGGCCGAGCACCGTGACGCTGCCGGCGGTGATGATCTGGCTGCCGACGATGCTGCGCATCAACGTGGTCTTGCCGCACCCGGACGGTCCGAGCAGGCCGGTGACGGTGCCGCGGGCGATCTGGACGGACAGCTCGTGAATCGCGGGACGCTTGCCGCGGATAACCCGCAGGTGGTCGATGACGATGACCGGCTCGACGCCCCGCCGAAGTAATTCACCACTCGATGAAGTCATCATGCGATGAATAATCCTCCCCGCTGTTGGGTGTGTCAAGAGTCGAGGGTTGTCAGCTGTTGCGGGTCGAGGGGTCGGTAGTAGTCGGTGGTGTGCTGTAGGAACAGAAGTGCATGAATCTGGCGGCGTGGGCTGAGCGCAACGGTGTTGCGCGCGCGACTGCGTATCGCTGGTTTCGTGCTGGTGTCGATGTCGGGGTGCGGCGTTTGGCGACAGTGGCCACCGCTGAGGGTGTGGTGATCGAGCGAGTCGAGAACCCGCGACCGCTCGAGGCTGCGTTGGGTGAGCTGCGGCAGCTATGCCGGGCACGGTCGCGCTGTGCGAAAGGCTCGCGGCAGTACCGCGCACGCGCCAGGCAGATTTCCCGGCTGCACCGCCGGGTCAACGACGTCCGCACCCATCACCTGCACGTCCTGACAACACGGTTGGCTAATACCCACGGCCGCATCGTTTTTGAAGGATTGGACGCTGCGGGGATGGTGCGGCAAAAGGGCGTGTCGGGTGCCCGCGCCAGGCGGCGTGGACTGTCGGATGCGGCCCTGGCCACACCGCGCCGGCACCTGTCCTATAAGACAGGCTGGTACGGGTCGCAGCTGGTTGTTGCTGACCGCTGGTTCCCGTCGTCGAAAACCTGTCATGCCTGCGGGCATGTGCAGGACATCGGATGGGCCCAACATTGGCAATGTGACCGTTGTTCGGCAGCGCCACATCAGCGCGACGACAACGCATCCATCAACCTCGCACGCTACGAGGACACTGCTAGCGTCGTCGGCCCAGTTGGGGCCGCCGTCAAGCGTGGAGCCGACCGTAAGACCCGGCCTAGCCGGGCTGGTGGCCGTGAAGCGCCGAAGGGAACCGGCCACCGGGCCGGGGAACAACCCCGAGACGGGGTGCGAGTCGCGTGACCACCAAAGATCACTCACTCGCAACGGCAGAATCGCCCCGGTGACCCCGAAGTTGCTGCCCGTCGACCCGCTCGCGGCGGCTCGGCGGCTTCTGGGCGCGGCACTGACCGGCCGCGGGGTCAGCGCCATGATCGTCGAGGTCGAGGCATACGGCGGCCCGCCCGAAGGTCCGTGGCCCGACGGCGCATCACATTCGTTCGGCGGTCGCCGTGGGCGCAACACGGTCATGTTCGGTCCGGCAGGGCGCCTCTACACCTATCGCAGCCACGGCATTCACGTGTGCGCGAACGTGGTGTGTGGTTCCGACGGCGTTGCCGGGGCAGTGCTGCTGCGGGCCGCTGCGGTGGAGTCTGGGCTCGACCTCGCACGGCAGCGCCGCGGTGACTCGGTCCGTCCGGCAGGCTTGGCCCGTGGCCCAGGCAATCTCTGTTCGGCGCTGGGAATCACCATGGACGACAACGGGATTGACCTCTTTGATGCCCACAGCCCGGTACAGCTCGCCTTGGCAGAGGAACACCCCGTCGCCGACGGACCGCGAGTTGGCGTCAGCCAGGCAGCCGACCGTCGGTGGCGGTTCTGGCTCGCGGGGCGCCACGAAGTGTCGCTGTACCGCCGCAGTCCGCGGGCACCCGCGCCCGGTCAGAGCGACTAGTACGGGATGATCAACAGCATGGGTACGTCGAAGAACATCCTCGACGAGTTGGAGTGGCGTGGGCTGATCGCGCAGTCCACCGACCGGGACGCACTGGCCGAGCAGCTGGCCGCCGGACCCATCAGTGTGTACTCGGGGTTCGACCCGACCGCGCCGAGTCTGCACGCGGGGCATCTGATCCCGCTGCTGACGCTGCGTCGCTTTCAACAGGCCGGCCACCGACCGATCGTGCTGGCCGGCGGCGCAACCGGGATGATCGGCGATCCAAGGGACACCGGCGAACGCACTTTGAACAACGCCGCCACCGTCGCCGACTGGACCGATCGCATCCGGGGCCAGCTCGAGCGGTTCGTGGATTTCGACGACTCACCATCGGGCGCAGTTGTCGAGAACAACCTGACGTGGACCGGCGACATGTGGGCGATCGAGTTTCTCCGCGACATCGGTAAGCACTTCTCGGTCAACGTGATGCTCGACCGCGACACGGTGCGGCGGCGCCTGGAAGGCGAGGGCATCTCCTACACCGAGTTCAGCTACATGCTGCTGCAAGCCAACGACTACGTCGAACTGCACCGACGCTATGGATGCACGCTCCAGATCGGCGGCTCCGACCAGTGGGGCAACATCATCGCCGGTGTGCGCCTGGTGCGCCAGAAGCAGGGCGCGACGGTCCATGCTCTCACCACACCATTGGTGACCGATTCGGAAGGCAACAAGTTCGGAAAGTCGACCGGCGGCGGCAACCTGTGGCTGGACCCGCAGATGACCAGCCCGTACGCCTGGTACCAGCACTTCATCAATACAGCCGATGCCGATGTGCTCGCTTACCTGCGCTGGTTCACGTTCCTGTCCGCCGATGAGGTGGCCGAACTCGAGCAGGCCACAACCGAGCGGCCCCATGAGCGGGCGGCCCAGCGCAGGCTCGCGCAAGAGCTCACCACGCTGGTACACGGTGAGGGGGAGTGTGCGGCCGTCGAACACGCCAGCCAGGCGCTGTTCGGTAGGGGCGAGCTGTCGCAGCTGGACGAGCCGACGCTGGCGGCCGCGCTGCGCGAGGCCAGTAACAACCACGTGGCCGAACTGAAGCCCGGCGGCCCGGACGGCATCACCGACCTGCTGGTCGCCAGCGGGCTGGCGGAGAGCAAGGGCGCTGCGCGGCGGACCGTCGCC
>CAWDFT010000015.1:0-250449 GCA_963801575.1 uncultured Actinomycetota bacterium | reverse complement strand
TTTAATACTTTTTTTATTAAATCTAACAATTTATAAAAACCATCTCACTCCTTTCATTTTTGAAAACGATTTCTATATAATACTATTACTTTTAATTATAAATAATAATACATATCCATAGTATAAATTATTTTAAATATCCTTTAGTATCTTTATGAAAGCTTTAGCTCATCAGACAAAATTGAATTCTTTAACCTAACGTACCCTAAAGTTGAAAAATTACCTGGGATGGGAATTGCAACACTGTTAAAGTCCTTCAAAAACCTAGGATGAAGAGTGCATCCGATACTAAATGCGTTTGTCTGAGAAACAACGTTGCATTTCAATTCCCTGTCAGTCACAGATACTATTTTATTTGGGTTAATAATATTTAAAGAGCTAAGCTCAGGAATATAGCTAATTGTATTATTTATCATCATATCTCACATACATATAGTCCTTTAATTCTTCAAAAGGAAACGGGTCTCTGTTTACAAGCGGATGTGTCTTGCTAATATTTACATTCACAGATACGTCATAAATCTTAAAAAATTCAATATTATTAGTTTTTAAAATACTTTCACAAAGCTCCATTGATTGCTTATTGATAAGCAATACACCTAAATCGCACTCAAGATTGTACACACTTTTAATGACACCCATCAAGTCATCGTTCTTAATATTAAAATCAACTTTCTCTCTATTCATATTCCATGCATAATTTTACAAATGACTCCATAACCGGAGAGTAATTTGTTGAAACTACCCTAAACCTGCTTGCTCTCAATCGGTTTCCGATACCCTTTTTATTTTATCAACCTGCTCTAAAACAATATTGGCATATTTATAAATGTCTTCTCCCTCTTTAGTCATCATAATGCCTTTATTATTCCTCAATATAAGTGTTGCCCATCTTCTTCTTCCAATTTCTTTATGCTATTTGAAATACTGGGCTGAGAAACATACAATGCAACTGAAGCCTTTGGAGTTAACCATGCTTAATAATTTCAACAAAATATCTCAATTGATGAATGTTCATTCATACCTCCAAGTATATTGAGATTTTTGATATAATTTTAACAATTTCATCAATATAAGTATATCAAATATTTGGAAATATGCTAATAGATTTAAGCTATACCCATATAAATTAGTGTTATAACATGAATAGTAAATTATGGTGTATAATAAACAATATGAAATCATTTGCACAATAAATATAAATAAATTCAAATTTGGAGGATGTATGAAAGATTTTATTAAAAATGAAGCTGCTAAAATGAAAAAAGTTTTTTTTGAAACCAGTGACTATGTTCCAACCACCCGGAACTTGGAAATAAAGAAAAAAAATCCAGTGAAAAATTAATTACTTGGAAGACCATGGTTTCTGTCAAAAAGGAATAATCGGAAGAGAAACTGCATTCAAAGCAGTATTTGACAGCGAAAAAGTAGGACCTGCTATTGCATACCTATGTGAATATGATGCTTTACCTGAAGAATGGGTCACGGATGTGGTCATAATATAATCGGAACCTCTTCTGCAGCAGCGGGAATACTTCTAAGTAAGGTAATCAATTCAACCGGAGGAAAAATATACGTAATAGGAACCCCTGCAGAAGAGACTGACGGCGCAAAGGTTGAAATGGTGAATAAGGGCATATTTAATGACATTGATATTTCTTTAATGTTTCATCCGCTTGATAAAACTCATGAAAGCGGTGAATCATTAGCAATGGATGCATTGGAATTTACCTATAAAGGAAAGTCTGCACATGCAGCTGCTGAGCCTGAAAAAGGAATAAATGCTCTAGATGGTGTATTGCAGCGTTTCAGCGGAATAAATGCGTTGAGGCAGCACGTTAAAAGTGATGTTCGTATACATGGAATTATAAAAGAAGGCGGCATTGCCCCAAATGTTGTTCCAGATAAAGCAGTTGCAAGATTTTATGTAAGAGCAAAAGAAAGAACATATTTAAATGAAGTAGTTATGAAGATTAAAGATATTGCTTATGGTGCAGCCCTTATAACTGGAAGTACTGTTGAAATAGTGAATTATGAAGCAAGCTATGATAATTTAGTTACAAATCAAAATTTGTCCAAGCATTCAGCAGAAATCTTATGGCTGTTGGTGTAACTGAAATTCTTGAACCCAGAAAAAGCTTCGGTTCAATAGACATGGGTAATGTAAGTCAGGTAACTCCAGCTATTCACCCTTATCTAAGCATAGGAACGAAAAGTTTAATTGCACACACAAAAGAAATGGCAGATGCAACAATAACAAATGAAGCTCATGAAATGATGCTAAAGGGAATAACAGCACTTGCACTAACAGGCTATGATGCTTTAACAGATGAGGTGTTATTTAATAGTATTAAAGACGAATTTAATGAATATTTGCATAAATCCGTAAAGTAGGAGTTAAAATGAATAATATTGAAAAATATTCAAACAAGCTCATTAATTACAGAAGAATGTTTCATAGATATCCGGAGCCAGGCTGGTGCGAATTCAGAACAACCTATATTATCTACAAAGAATTAAAAGCATTTGGTTATAAATTGAAGTATGGAAGAGAGATAATTGAAGAAAAATCTCGCCATGGTGTTCCGGATAATAAAACTTTACAGCATTTCGCAAAATTAGCATCAGAAAATGGAGTTGATTTGAATTTCTTAAATGAAATTAAGGACGGTTTTACAGGAATAGTCGCAGAACTCGATATCAGCGATGGTCCCACGGTTGCATTTAGATTTGACATAGATTGCGTAACAATTAATGAAGCTGATGACGAAAGCCATACAGCCTAGACAATTGGGTTTTGCTTCCATTAATGATGGTTATGCTCATAGTTGCGGCCATGATGGCCATATTGCTATAGGTCTTACCTTTGCTGAAATTGTGGCAAATAACAAGCATTTAATAAACGGAAAAATCATATTAATATTTCAAGCAGCAGAGGAAGGTGTTCGTGGTGCAAAAGCGATAATAGATAAAGGAGTGTTGCTACTTGCAAAATTGACTATATGTTGGCGGTCATCTTGGATTATCAACAGAGGATATAAACACTTTCTCTGCAGGCAGTACAGGATTCCTGGCCTCCAAAAAGTTCGATATTATTTTAAAGGGCAAGGCATCACATGCTGCAAATTCACCAGAAAAAGGAATAAATGCACTTCTGGCAGCCAACAGTATCATTACAGGCTTTTATAATATTCCAAGACACAGCCAAGGCTTGACAATGATTAATGTCGGTATTATTAATGCAGGAAGCTTTAGAAGCATCATACCCGAAAATGCTGAAATACAAGCAGAAGTAAGAGGCGAAAACAATGAGCTTAACAACTACATGTACGAAAAAGCTGTAGATATTGTCCATAATATTTCTAAAGCTTATGGATGTCATTATAATATAATAGAGGCAGGATCTTCTCTATCAGAAAACTGCTCACCTGAGCTTGTTGATATGGTATATAACATTGCTGAAAATTTAGGTATTTATCATAATATTCAAAAAACAAAACAAATAAAAGGAAGCGAAGATTTTACTTATTTTATGAAGTATATTAAAGATTATGGAGGTCAAACCACATATATGCTATGGGGAGCTGATATAAAAGGTTCTTTTCACAGCAGTCATTTTGACTTTAGTGAAGAATCTATGTTGATGGCTTTAAAAATACTTTGCGAAATTCTTAAAAATATTATGTTTGGATGTTAAATCATGTTGTAGGGCACAACACTTTAAGAGAAAAATTGGGCAACACCGATCCATATATGAAATCTTCTATCAAGCCGAACAGCGCCGCCGACTACTCCAGTTGGTCGCGGAGCCGAGCTACAATTTCGCGAGTAGCCGGGACACGTGCATCTGTGAGATGCCGACCCGCTCGGCTATCTGGGTCTGTGTCAACGACTCGAAGAATCTGAGCACCAGCACGGTGCGTTCCCGCTCGGGGACGGCTTCAAGTAACGGCCGGGACGCTTCTCGGTTCTCGATCTGGTCCAGGCTGGAGTCGACGTCGCCCAGCGTGTCGGCGATCGCCGGGGCGTTCGTCGGTGCCGCTCCCCCGCTGTCGATGGACAGGCGTGCTTGCAGGAGCTTCCCGCGACCAGGCCCTCGACGACCTCCTCGCGGTCCAAGTCGAGTTCGGCGGCGAGCTCCGACGGGGTCGGCGTGCGCCCAGCCGCTGCGACAGCTCCGCCGTTGCGGCACCGAGTCGCAGGTGCAGTTCCTGAGCCTGCGCGGGACCTTCACCGACCAGCTGTTGTCGCGGAAGTGCCTTCGGACCTCGCCCATGATCGTCGGCACCGCGAACGAAATGAAGTCCGACCCGGCTTCCACGTCGAATCGGATCACCGCATTGACCAATCCCACCCGGGCGACCTGTACCAGGTCGTCGCGTGGCTCACCGCGGCCGTCGAACCGGCGGGCGATGTGGTCGGCCAGCGGCAGGCAGCGCTCGACGATCCGGTCGCGCTGGCGGCTGAACTTGGCGGAATCTTCCGGCACGTCGCGCAACTCGCGGAACATGTCTGCGACATCCGCGTATTCAGAGTTCGACCGTGATGACGAACCCTGGTAGGACTGCCGCCTCACTTCAGCGAACTCGCTCGTCTCGTCGTCATGGAAATGCCGAACACCTGGCCGTCTCCGAGGCTCTGACCGTCCTGGAACGTCTTCACGTCATCGGTCAGCGAACTCAGCACGTGCCAGCTGAAACTGCCGGGAGTCGAGGATGTCGTCGCTGGCGCAGGTCGTCGATACCTCGACCACCACCTCGCGTTCACGCGGGTGAACCACGAGCACCAGTGTCGAGTCTCGGCACGGCGGAACGGATCAGCCGCGTGCATGCTTCGTCGACCGCGAGCCTCAGGTCCGAGACGGTGTCGAAGTCGAGGTCCTCGAACGTGCCCATCGCAGCAACCACGGTCGTACCACCGCCAGGTTCTCCAGCTGGGCTGGCACCCGAATCTCCACTGAACGGCCGCCGCGGTGGTGCCCGTTGTCCTTGATTCTCGACGTCGGCCATGTGACCTCCCGGCAATGTCGAACCGACACTACTCCAGTTCGTGTCCAGTTCGTGCGCCAGCTAACCATCGGCGCTCCAGGTGAGCGTCACGGGAAAACGTGTGACGCGGACGCTGGCTGGGTAGTACAGCGTCATGGAACGACCCTCACCCGTCGCATGCGCCGCAGCGCATCCTGATCCTCGCGCCGATGATGCAGTGACACCGATGTCTGATACCCAGCCTCGGCGTGGTTCTAACGGCAGGTCCCCATGCGGCTTCGCCGCAGCGTAGTGAATGGGCCCGGCTTGCACCGGGTGCGACGCGGTCGCGGCTTCTCCTATCACGACGCGGACGGCAAGGCGCTCACCGGCGAGTCGACCCTTGCCCGTATTCGCGAGCTGGTCATCCCGCCGGCGTGGAAGAAGGTCTGGATCAGCCCGCATCCCAATGGTCACATCCAGGCCGTTGGCACCGATGCGGCCGGTCGCCGCCAGTACCTCTACCACACGCAGTGGCACGAAGAGCGCGGCGAGGAGAAGTTCGACCGGGTGCTGGAGATGTCGGCGGCGCTACCCGAGATGCGGCGACACATCGCGGCGGACATCGGTGGCCGCGGGCTCGAACGCGATCGTGTTCTCGCGTTGGCCCTGCATCTTCTGGACCTCGGGTATTTCCGGGCGGGCGGGGAACAGTACGCCGACGAGAACAACTCGTTCGGGATCTCAACCCTGCTGTGCGAACACGTGGCTCTGCAGCGGCAGGCTGTCGAGTTCGACTATCCAGCCAAGAGCGGTGTACGCCGCACGCTGACGATCGACGACCCTGAGGTGGTGCGTGCGGTGCGCGCGGTGCGCGCGCTGCTGCGCCGTCCCGACCGCACCGACCGCCTACTGGTATGCCGTAATTCGTCGGAGTGGGCAGACATTCACGCCGATGACCTCAACGCCCGGTTCAAGGAGCTCGTCGGCGACGAGTACACCGTGAAGGACCTTCGCACGTGGCACGGCACCGTGCTGGCCGCCGCGGCGTTCGTCGACACCGACCCGCCGGTGAACAAGACCGTGATCAAGCGGGTGGAATCCGCTGTGATGAAAGAGGTGGCCGAGGATCTCGGCAACACTCCTGCGGTAGCGAGGGGTTCCTACGTCGACCCGCGGGTGGTCCAGGGATATGAGCAGGGCGTCACCATCGCCGCCGGCGTACGGCGGGCTAAGCGCACCAGGAAGCCGGGCAAGCGGCAGGTCATCCTCGAGCAGAGCACCGCGCGGATGATCCGCAAGGTCGCGCGGGGCTAGATAGCCTGTCATAGATCCGCAGCGTGTCCGCGGCGATCCGGTCCCACGAGTAGCGGGCCCGCGCATTTCGGATCGCGCTGCCAGCCCGGCGTTTTCGAGATCGGTACGCCGGGTATTCTGCCACCATGCACAACATCGACGACCTCCCCGACGACTTTCCTGACGAGGTTCCCGTCGCTGACGCCGTTGAGCAACAACTGCCCGCGGTCGACACACCGCGCGACGACGAAGAAGCGGTCGACGAGGCCGAGCACGAGCCACCGCTGGAGGCGTCGCCGTCGGACTGGCAGGACCAACGTGAAGACGTCGGGACGGAAGATGAGTTCGACCGCGGCTGACGTCGCGTTTAGCCACACCGCCCGCTGGGAACCCTCTTTACGTGGAGGGAGTCCCTCCCGCGTGGCCTTGATAACGGGCCGCATGTCCACAAGCCAATCCATTGAGGCGAAAGGTACGCATGACCGAGAAGAACAGTGGTCCTGAAGAAGCCGTCAAGGGCGTCGTTGAGGACGTCAAGGGCAAGGCGAAGGAAGCAGTCGGCACCGTCACAGGCCGAGATGACATGATCCGCGAGGGCAAGGCCCAGCAGGACAAGGCCGACGCTCAGAAGGACGCCGCCAAGAAGGAAGCAGAGGCCGAATCGGCCCGCGCCGGCGCCAAGGCCGCCGAGAAGCGCCAAGAGGCCAATCAATAAGGCCTAGGCCCGTAAGCACGAAATCCCAGCCGGGAAACCGGCTGGGATTTCTTGTGTCATGCCAGAACTGAACGCTCGCCTGCGTGTGGCCGCGTCGTCCTGGCATGGTCAACGGGATCCTTTGGGCTCTTCATCGCTCCTGCTCTCGCCACACCTTTGCCCGTGTTTCAGGGGCTGAGTTCAACGGTAGGCCGAAGAACGTCACTGGTAGGGCACTCGCCACTACCACTACGTTTCAGCCTCCTAGTGGTCCGGCGATCACAGGCAGGCTCATCACCAGCACGGCCAGCATCGCGGTCATGAGGAACCAGCCCGCCCCCTGCCAAGGCCACCACGTGCCGTCCTGGCGCCAGACTTGATAGGTCCGAACAAATGCTCGAAGTCCTCCGAGCAGCAGGATCACCGGCGCGCCGAGCGCGAGCAGAGTGCGTTGCGGTGTGCCGCAGGCGACCGTGTCGGCCGTCGCGCCGCTACAGGTGCTGACCCACACGGCGGCGACGACGAGGAAAACGACCGCGGCCGCGGCTACCGTGACGCTGAAGCGGACGGCCTCACGAACACCGTCGTGGACGCCCGCGTCGTGGTGGCGCACATCGATGGGATTCCGATACACCGCTAACTAATTCCCCTGGTGGGGCGGCGGTAAACCTTACGAATGACCGAGAATCCACTCCCGCGGACGGAGCCGCCAGGTGGCCCGGGCGTAGTCGAGCTCTGAGTGCGGCCACTGCGTGACGATGCGGCCGGACGACGACCGGTAGTAGCTGTCGCACTGGTCCAGATGGTCCGGTCGAGTTCGGCGTAGATCTGCTCGTTGAACCGGTGCTCGACCTCGGGCCGCACGTCGACGTAACCCGCCTCGGCGCGCGAGTCCTGCTCACCGCGCTGGCGACCAACCGTGCGCCCGCCTCCAGGATGTAAATGATCGAGTTGGCCCCCTGGTTGGTGTTCGGGCCGTACAGCATGAAGAAGTTCGGAAAACCGCTGACTGCCACCCCAAGAAGGCCTGGGGATCCGAACCCCAACGGTCGTGCAGGCTCTCGCCACCCACCCCGATGACATCCAGGCCGCGACAGGTAGCTGCTTGTCTCGAACCCCGTCGCCAGCACGATGGCGTCGACATCGATGCTGCGTCCACCGGCCGTGACGATCGACGTGGCGGTGACGCGGCGGATCGGATCGGTCACAAGATCGACGTGATTGCGTTGCAGGGCAAGGTAGTACTGCTCGCCGAGCAGAACCCGCTTACACCGGAACGGATAGCGCGGCGTCAACGCATCGCGCAGCTCATCGTCGGCGACGTGGCGCCGCAGAAAGCCTTCAGACAGTTCTTGGACGGCGGCAAGCCGCGGATGGTCGGGCGTCAACGCGGTGTTGTCGTGTTGGAGCTTCCACAACCGCCACCGCTCGCGCCGTGAAGCCCACGGCTGCCGACGGAACCGAGACAACTCCTCGACGCTGAACGGGCGATCCTCCTTGGGGACCATCCACGGCGGCGTGCGCTGGAAAACCGTCAACTTCTCGGCAACATCGGCGATTTCGGGGACGACCTGTACTCCGCTGGCACCCGTTCCGACCACTGCCACCCGCTTACCGGTCAGGTCGACGGTGGCATCCCACCGGGAAGTGTGCATCAGGTCGCCGGAGAAGTCGGCGAGCCCGTCGATGTCGGGATATCTCGCCGAGCCGAACAGCCCGACGGCACTCACGACGACGTCGGCGACCACTGTGTCGCCGTTGTCCAGCTCAACCCTCCAGCGCATCGCCTCCGGGTCCCACCGCAGCCTGCACACGCGCGTGCCGAGCATCAGGTGGTGGCGGAGGTCGAAGTCGTCGGCCACCTTCTCCAGGTAGGCGAGGATCTCCGGCTGATGGGCGTAGGTGCGGGTCCACGCCCGGTTGGGAGCGAACGAGAACGAGTACAAGTGGCTCTGGATGTCGCACGCCGCGCCCGGATAGATGTTCTGCCGCCAGGTTCCGCCGACACCATCGGCACCCTCGATGATCAAGAGGTCGTCGATGCCTTTGCGCCGCAATGCCACCGCGGCGGCAAGTCCGCCGAATCCGGCCCCGATGATCACCACGCGCGGCGAACGGCGGCGTCGCGTCAACGCCAGCATCCGACCGCTGCGGTATCGACGGGCTTTAGTCACGAAACCTCGAACTCCCTCCGGTGCGCCGTTCGCCCTCGAAGCCTCGAGGATGTCGGCGTATTCGGTGGGGGTGCCGTAGAAGAAGCTGCCCTGACGCGTCGTCGCGTTCGCCTGGCCTTCCCGGTTGTAGTAGCCCGGTGTGCACGACTTCGCCCTGCCAGCGCTCGCCGCAGACCGCTCGACAACGGTGTCGACCCACGCCGACTCCGCCTGCGGACGACGCCTCCACTTCACCGCGCTGCATTGTTCAGTCCCCACGCGATCAGCCTGGCGATGTGGCGCGCCTGGACGTCGAGAAGGTAGGGGAAGTTCACGGTGAAGCCCGACTGGGCGATGCTGACAGCACGAAACAGTTCGGGAAGCCGTGAACGGTCAAGCCGTGCAGCGTGCGGACGCCGTCGTGCCACTTGTCGGTGAGCGTCAACCCGTCGCGACCGACGAGATCGAAACCCACGCGACGTGAGTAATCGGTGCCGACCTCGAATCCCGTGGCAAAGATCAGGCAGTCGACGCTGTGTTCTGTGCCGTCCACCACCACTCCGTCGGCCGTGATGCGCTTCGACCCCCTTGGCCCTGGGTGTCGACGAGCGTGACGTTGTCGCGGTTGAACGTCTGCAGATACTCGTCGTGAAAGCACGGTCGTTTGCAGAAGTAGCCGTACCAGGGTTTGAGCGCTTCCGCGGTGGCGGGGTCGGCCACGATCGAGTCGATGCGGGCACGAATGTCCTCCATCTTGGCGAAGTCGGCCATATCGACTGCGCGCAAACGCTCTTCGTCCGACATCCCTTCGACGCTTCTCTGCCGCATCACGAACAGCTTCTTGACGATGCTCGTCCAGGCGTCGTCGACCAGGTCCTCGTCGGCCTCGCCGCCTGCGGTGAGCAGCTGGAAATTCTCGATGCGGCGGCGCTGCCAACCGTCTTTCAGGTCCGCCGACCACGCCGGGTCGGTCGGCCGATTGGCGCGAACATCGACAGTCGACGGGGTGCGCTGAAAGACGAGCAGGTCCTTCACCGACCTCGCCAGGTGCGGAACGCACTGGATGGCGGTCGCGCCGGTCCCGATGATTCCCACCCGTTTATCCGACAGCTTGGCCAGGTCGGCGTCCGGTGTAGTCGTAGTCCCACCGACTCGTGTGAAACGCATGCCCGCCGAAGCTCCATGATTCCCTCGATGCCGGGAAGTTTCGGCTTCTGCAGGTACCCGTTGGCCATCGCCACGAACCGCGCCCGGATTGCGTCACCGTGGGTCGAGACGATCCACCGTGAAAGCGCTGAATCCCAACGGATCTCGGTGACTGCCGTCTGGAGGCAGGCGTTTCGATACAGGTCGTAGTGTTCGGCTATGCGGCGACAGTGCGCAAAGATCTCATCGCCCTTGGCGTATTTCTCGGTCGGGACGTAGCCCAACTCCTCCAGCAGGGGCATGTACACATACGACTCGACGTCACACGCGATGCCCGGGTACCGGTTCCAGTACCAGGTGCCGCCGACGTCGGCGGCCTTGTCGATCAGGCGGATGTTCGCGACGCCGAGTTCCCGCAGCCGGGCACCGGTGAGGAGTCCCCCGAAGCCGGCGCCGATGATCGCGACATCGACCTCGTCGGACAGCGGAGCGCGGGTGAAATGGGGGTCGCTCCAGGGGTCGTCGGCAAACCTGGCGAACGGACCTGCGATTTCTACGTACTGCGCGATTCCATCAGGGCGTAGTCGACGGTCCCGCTCAAAGGCATATTTCTTTCGCAGAGCATCTACGTCGAATGCCACGTCGGCGCGACCTCCACCCTGCTTCAGCTAATGCGCTTCCCGGAATCTTGGTCCACTTCCGAAAATCAGGCAAGGAATTCGCCCAGCGGCAGGTGCCCCCGACTCCGAGAAGCCGCTCGGCCTCGGCAGCCCAGATGTTTGCCGTCGAGCGCAGATCGGTATTGGGGCCGCCCCCAAATGATGGTGCCGTCGGGGTGTTGCGGCTTGACATCGCCCGGTCGGCTGATCTTGTTCGACCAGCCGGGTACCGGAGCGTCGACCCCCTATCGTCGAGATTGACCTCAGGGTTGTACTTTCAGTGTTGTAGCGGAAATCCACAGCCGTGGCGGCAATCTCGCGCATAGGGTCTGATGGCGTCAGTCCTTCCGCCAGGCGCGCGGGCAGTGACTCAGCGCCTGATCGCGCTCAGGTAGCTCATATCGGCGAAGAAGCCGATGGCTCCGTTGTCGGGAAACTCAAGACCATTGGCGGCGTACGCCTCCTGGCGGTCGCCACCCGAGAGCAAGCATGCTTACCACATGCATGCTATGTTTATCGCATGCCAACAATGGTCCAGATTCGGAATGTTCCCGACGAACTCGTCCACGAGCTGAAGGCCCGGGCGGCGGCGGACCGGATGAGCCTCAGCGATTTCCTGCTTGCCCGACTGAGCGAAATCGCTGAAGAACCGGCCCTGGGCGACGTCCTCGATCGCCTTGCGGCCTTGCCACGCCGGGACCTCGGCGTGACCGCCGCTGAACTGGTTGGCGAAGCTCGATCCGAGTGATCGTGTTGGACGCCTCGGCGGCTGTCGAGCTCGTCTTTGCGACGACGCCGGGGGCAGCGGTGGCCCAGCGATTGCGGGGCGAGACAGTGCATGCTCCTGCCCACTTCGATGTCGAGGTGCTCGGAGCTATCCGTCGAGCGGTCATGCGCCAGCTGATCAGCGATCACGAAGGGCTCGTTGCTGTTGCCGATTTCCAGAGCCTGCCGCTCCGGCGTTGGCCTACAAGACGTTTCGTCCAGCGTGCCTATCAACTGCGCAGCACCCACTCCGTAGCCGACGGCGTTTACGTCGCCCTCGCCGAGGGCCTCGCTGCGCCGCTAATCACTTGCGACGGGCGACTCGCCCAATCCCACGGCCATGGCGCAGAGATCGAACTTATCGGCTGACCATCATCCCCCGGGCCGACACACCGGCGAGTTCTCCACAGCCCGCCGATGTCCGCCCTCGGACCTACCATTCGCCTCATGACGCGCACCAGGGCGATGGTCTACGTGGCCATGGGTTTCGTATCGGCCGCGGCCGCATACGTGATTGGCGCCAGCGTCCCCTGGAGCGTGGCGATCGGCGTCATCGCTCCGGTTCTGCTGGGGGCCGCACCCCGCTTTCTGCTGGCCACCGTCATCGGCGCATCCACCCCGGGTCCCCGCGAAACGAACGAAGCGATGTCGGGGATGGAGTTCGAAGACCATGTTGCGCGGATTGCCCGGTCCTGCGGCGTGCCCGTGATCATGACATCGGTCACCGGCGACTGGGGCGTCGACCTGATCATCGGAAACCGGCCCGATCGTCTTGCGGTGCAATGCAAGCGCCAAGCGCGCCCGGTCGGCGCGGGTGCCGTGCAGGAGGTGGTGGCAGGTGCGCCGATGCATGGCTGCACCAAGACCATGGTCGTCACCAACCACGAATTCACCCCCGCCGCACGCAAACTCGCGGAGTTACACGGCTGCGAGCTCGTCGGCGGCTCGGAGCTCAGCCGGCTGCGGTCGACGATCCGGCGGCTGACGGCGCCGACCGAGGTCAGGTAAGCGCGGCCCGCACCGCGGCGACCGCCTCGTCGATCTCCTCGCGTGACACGCGTCAATGCCGGCCGGAACCGCACGCTGTCGGGACCGCTGGCCAGCATGATGACCCGGCGATCCCACAGCTTGCGGACCAGCTCGTCGCGCTGCGCACCGCTCGGCAGGCTGAACGCGCACATCAGCCCGCGGCCGCGTACATCGAGGACCAACTCCGGGAACTCCAAAGCGAGATTCTCGAGCTGGTCGATCAGATACCGTCCGGCCTTTGCGGCCCGCACCATCAACCCGTCGGACTCGATGACCTCGAGGATGCGCCGCGACCGGACCATGTCGACCAGGTTGCCGCCCCAGGTGGAGTTGATCCGCGAGCTGACGGCGAACACGTTGTCGGGCACCTCGTCGACTCGGCGGCCGGCCATGATCCCGCACACCTGGGTCTTCTTGCCGAACGCGACGACGTCGGGCGCGACACCCAACTGCTGGTAGGCCCAAGGGGTTCCGGTCAACCCGCAGCCGGTCTGCACCTCGTCGAAGATGAGCAGCGCGTCGAACTCGTCGCACAGCGCGCGCATCGCCGCGAAGAACTCGGGCCGGAAGTGCCGGTCGCCGCCCTCACCCTGGATCGGCTCGGCGATGAAGCAGGCGATGTCATGGGGGTGCGCTTCGAAGGCGGCGCGGGCCTGGCGCAGTGACTCGGCTTCCAGTGCGTCCATATCGGCACCGGGACGGATGTAGGGCGCGTCGATGCGCGGCCAATCGAACTTCGGGAACCGCGCGACCTTGGTCGGATCGGTGTTGGTCAGCGACAGCGTGTAGCCGCTGCGGCCGTGGAAGGCGCCGCGCAGATGCAGCACCTTGGTACCGAGGGCGGGGTCCCTCCCGCGCGCCTCGTTGTGCCTGCTCTTCCAGTCGAACGCCACCTTCAGCGCGTTCTCGACCGCCAGCGCACCGCCGTCGACGAAGAACAGGTGCGGCAGCGCCGGGTCGCCGAGCACACGGACGAACGTGTCGACGAAGCGTGCCATCGGCACGCTGTAGATGTCGGAGTTGCTCGGCTTGTTCACCGCGGCCGCGGCGAGTTCGGCGCGGAACGCCTCGTCGTCGGCCAGGGCCGGGTGGTTCATGCCCAGCGCCGACGACGCGAAGAAGGTGAACATGTCGAGATAACGCTCGCCGGTCGCGGGCGTCGACCAGCACGGAGCCGGCCGAGCGTTCGAGGTCGAGCACGAAGTCGAGACCGTCGGCGAGGATGCTGCGGGAAAGCACCTCGCGGACGTCGGCGGGGCCGATCGCGTCCACGGCGGCCGTCTTTTCGGCAGGGGTCAACACAGCGGTCATTCTGCCATCTTATCAACTATTTTACGGTCTATAGCGACCGATCTGACCGTAACTATTACGGCTATGTGGTCGCGTCCTGTCGTAAAAAGTCTGTAAGATGATCGTGCTTCGGGTGCGCACATTCGCCGCCGTCCGGATCTGTTGCAGCAAGTCTTCGAGCGCCCGCGCCGACTCGACACGCACGAGCAGGATGTAGCTCTCCTCGCCGGCCACCGAGTGGCATGACTCGATGGCCTCGATGTGTTCGAGCCGGGTGGGCGCATCATCGGGTTGAGAGGGATCGAGAGGGGTGATGGCCACGAACGCCGACAGCATGCTGCCCGACGGCCTCCGGGTTGATCCTGCGCCGTGTACCCGCGTCACCACGCCCCGCGCCTCGAGTCGTCGCACCCGTGACTGGACCGCGGACACCGACAGGCCGGCGATCGCGGCCAGGTGGGACAGCGTGGCCCGGCCGTCGGTCGATCAGTTCGCGCGATCAACATCCGATCGATCTCGTCGAGCGGTTCGCTCATTGCCGCACTGTATCCGAGCCTCGACGAGGAACGCATCGAGACAAATCGGACGAGATCTACGAGAAAGTCGCATCAGCATGACCAGAGTTCAGACATCCCAGCTTCCCACCGCCGAGGAACTGCGCACCCTCGCACGCGGCGCCTTGCACGCCATCGGCTCGCGCGTCGAACTCGCCGAGCCCGGCGCCCACGGCGTACACGCCAGCACCCCGATCACCGGCGAGGTGCTGTTCACCGTCGCAGAGACCAGCACCTGAGCAGGCCGATGCGGCGATTGCCGAAGCGGCACAGGCGTTTACGCCCTGGCGCACGACCCCGGCACCGGTGCGCGGCGCGCTGGTGGCGCCGGCTCGGCGAGCTGCTCGTCGAGCACAAGGAGGATCTGGCGGCGCTGGTCACCATCGAGGCGGGCAAGATCACCTCGGAGGCCCTCGGCGAGGTGCAGGAGATGATCGACATCTGCGAGTTCGCCGTCGGGCTGTCGCGCCAGCTGTACGGCAAGACCATCGCCTCCGAGCGGCCCGGGCACCGGCTGATGGAGACCTGGCATCCGCTCGGCGTCGTCGGCGTCATCACCGCGTTCAACTTCCCCGTCGCGGTGTGGGCGTGGAACACCGCGATCGCGCTGGTGTGCGGCGACACCGTGGTGTGGAAGCCGTCGGAGCTCACGCCGCTGACCGCGCTGGCCTGCCAGGCGCTGGCCGAGCGGGCCGCCGACGATGTCGGGGCGTCGCGGGCATATCAGCCGGTTGATCCAGGGCGGCCGCGAGGTCGGCGAGCGGCTGGTCGACGACCCGCGGGTGGCGCTGCTCAGCGCGACCGGTTCGGTGCGGATGGGCCAGCAGGTCGGGCCCCGGGTGGCGCGCGATTCGGCCGGGCGCTGCTGGAACTGGGCGGCAACAACGCCGCGATCGTCACGCCGTCCGCCGACCTGGACCTGGCCGTGCGCGGCATCGTGTTCTCGGCGGCGGGCACCGCAGGACAGCGCTGCACGACGCTGCGCCGGCTGATCGTGCACCCGTCGATCGCCGACGACCTGGTGGAGCGGATCGTGTCGCGCGTATCGCCAGCTGCCGATCGGCGATCCCGTCGTCCGACGGCACCCTGGTCGGGCCGCTGATCCACGAGACGGCCTACCGCGACATGGTCGGCGCGCTCGAGCGGGCCCGCGCCGACGGCGGCGAGGTCTGTGCGGCGGTGAGCGAGTCGACGGCGAGGGCGAGAACTCCTACTACGTCGCGCCCGCGGTCGTGCGGATGCCCGCGCAGACCGAGGTGGTGCACGAGGAGACGTTCGCGCCGATCCTCTACGTGCTGACCTACGACGAGCTCGACGACGCGATCGAGCTGAACAACGCTGTGCCGCAGGGGCTTTCGTCGTCCATCTTCACCACCGACGATGCGCGAGGCCGAACGCTTCATGTCCGCCGACGGCTCCGACTGCGGCATCGCCAACGTCAACATCGGCACGTCGGGCGCCGAGATCGGCGGCGCGTTCGGCGGCGAGAAGCAGACCGGTGGCGGCCGCGAGTCCGGGTCCGGACGCGTGGAAGGCCTACATGCGCACGGGCGACCAACACGGTCAACTACTCGTCGGAGCTGCCGCTGGCCCAGGGCGTGCACTTCGGCTAGGAGGACCTCCACGGCTGTTGTACATGTGTTAACTAGGATGGCATGTCCGCAGAGCTCGACGCTCTTCGCGCAAGCGGCTGATCGCACAGACGGCGGCTGTCCCCCGACGATCGACGCAACGAACTGCTCGCGTTGGGCGCCGAGGTGTTCGGGCAGCGCCCCTACGACGACGTCCGCATCGACGAGATCGCCGAGCGGGCGGGCGTCTCGCGTGCGCTGATGTATCACTATTTTCCGGACAAGCGGGCGTTCTTCGCCGCGGTGGTGCGCGCCGAGGGCGAGCGACTGTTCGAGGCCACCAACACCCCGCCCGAACCGGGCCAGGGTCTCTGTCGACCAGTTGCGCGACAGGCGTGCTGGCCTACCTGCGCTACGACGAGGAACACCCGCACGGCGCGTGGGCCGCTTACGTGGGCATGGGCCGCTCCGATCCCGTGCTGCGAGACGTCGAAGACGTCGACAACGCCCGCCAGGTCGAGCGCATTCTCGCCCGGATCAACAACGCCGTCGGCGACCAATTGGACTCCAAGGCGGAACGCGACCTGCGCATCATCGTGTACGGATGGTTGGCCTTCACCTTCGAGATGTGCCGGCAGCGGCTGATGGACCCGTCGATCGACGCCGGTCGCGTAGCCGACGCGTGTGCCCACGCCCTGCTCGACGCGGTCGGACGGGTGCCCGGGATTCCCCGACGCGCTGGCGCGAGACGCGGTCTGCCGGTCGCGCACCCGCTGATAATTGTCGGTGCGCTCCTGCACGATGGCTAGATGAGCACCACGGCCCTCTCCCGGTTCAGCGCGCTGACCCGGGAGTGGTTCACCGGCACGTTCGCCGAGCCCACCCCGGCGCAGGCCAGGCGTGGTCGGCCATCGCCGACGGCGACAACACGCTGGTCATCGCGCCGACCGGCTCCGGTAAGACGCTGGCGGCGTTCCTGTGGGCAATCGACAGGCTCGCGGCCGTCCGGACCGCCGGCCGCCGACTGCCGGTACCCGAGTGTCTGTACGTATCGCCGCTGAAGGCGCTGGCCGTCGACGTCGAACGCAACCTGCGCACCCCGCTGACGGGCATCGGCCGCCTCGCCGAACGCCGCGGACTGCCGGCGCCCGAGATCAGCGTCGGCGTGCGCTCCGGCGACACCCCGCCCGCACGGCGCCGAGAGCTGATCACCAGGCCGCCCGACATCCTCATCACCACGCCCGAGTCACTGTTCCTGATGCTCACGTCGGCAGCCCGCGAAACGCTAGCCGAGGTGCAGACGGTCATCGTCGACGAGGTGCACGCCGTCGCGGGCACCAAACGCGGCGCGCACCTCGCGCTGTCGCTGGAACGGCTCGACCAACTGCTGGAGACGCCTGCGCAGCGCATCGGGCTGTCGGCGACGGTGCGCCCGCCCGAGGAGGTGGCCCGGTTCCTGTCCGGGCAGGCCCGTACCACCATCGTCGCGCCGCCCGCGGCCAAGACCTTCGACCTGTCCGTGCAGGTGCCCGTTCCCGACATGGCCAACCTCGAGAACAACACCATCTGGCCCGACGTCGAGGAGCGCATCGTCGACCTGATCGAGGCGCACAATTCGCTCGATCGTCTTCGCCAACTCCCGGCGGCTGGCCGAGCGACTCACCTCGCGTCTCAACGAGATTCACGCCGACCGCTCGGCGGTGTCGAACTGTCGATGGAGCGCCAATCCCGAAGGTGGGCGGCGGTTTCCCGGCACAGGTGATGGCCAGCGGGGCGTCGTTCGGCGCCCCGACGCTGCTGGCACGCGCACACCACGGTTCGGTCAGCAAGGAGCAACGCGCCGCAGGTCGAGGACGACCTCAAGACCGGGCGACTGAAGGCCGTCGTCGCCACGTCCAGCCTGGAGTTGGGCATCGACATGGGCGCGGTCGACCTGGTGATCCAGGTCGAGGCGCCGCCGTCGGTGGCCAGCGGTCTGCAGCGCATCGGCCGCGCGGGCCACCAGGTCGGCGAGATCTCCCAGGGGGTGCTGTTTCCCAAGCACCGCACCGACCTCATCAGCTGCGCGGTCACCGTGCGAGCGCATGCTGACCGGTGAGATCGAGACCATGCGGGTGCCGACCAACCCGCTCGACGTGCTGGCCCAGCACACGGTGGCGGCGTGCGCGCTGGAGCCGCTGGACGCCGACCGCTGGTTCGACGCGGTGCGCCGCAGCGCCCCGTTCGCGACGCTGCCGCGCAGCGCATTCGAGGCGACGCTGGACCTGCTGTCCGGCAAGTACCCGTCGACCGAGTTCGCCGAGCTGCGCCCGCGGCTGGTGTACGACCGCGATTCCGGCACGCTGACCGCCCGGCCGGGTGCGCAGCGGCTGGCGGTCACCTCCGGCGGCGCCATACCCGACCGCGGCCTGTTCACCGTCTACCTGGCTTCGACGCGACTCCGAAAAGCCTTCGCGAGTAGGCGAACTCGACGAGGAGATGGTCTACGAGTCGCGGCCCGGCGACGTCATCTCGCTGGGCGCGACGAGCTGGCGGATCACCGAGATCACCCACGACCGGGTGCTGGTCATACCCGCGCCGGGAGCAGCCGGCGCGGCTGCCGTTCTGGCGCGGCGACGGCGTCGGCAGACCGGCCGAACTGGGCGCCGCCGTCGGTGCGTTCACCGGCGAACTGGCCGGCCTGGGTCGCGACGAGTTCGACAGAGCGTTGCCGCGCAATGGGTTTCGACGACTACGCCACGGACAACCTGTGGCAGCTGCTCGACGACCAGCGCACAGGCCACCGGCACCGGTGCCGACCGACGCCACCTTGGTGGTGGAGCGGTTCCGCGACGAACTCGGTGACTGGCGGGTGATCCTGCACTCCCCCTACGGCCTTGCGGGTGCACGGCCCGCTGGCCCTGGCGGTGTCGCGGCGGCTGCGAGAGCGCTACGGCATCGACGAGAAGCCGACCGCCTCCGACGACGGCATCATCGTGCGGCTG
Organism: uncultured Actinomycetota bacterium; assembly: GCA_963801575.1. GTDB lineage: Bacteria > Actinomycetota > Actinomycetes > Mycobacteriales > Mycobacteriaceae > Mycobacterium. The sequence continues at coordinate 231,341 of CAWDFT010000015.1, read as the reverse complement.
CCCGACACCGAGGACACCGCGCCGGGTGCCGAATTGTTCGTGTTCGACGCCGACGAGATCGAGCCGATCGTCACCGCCGAGGTCGGCGGCTCGGCGCTGTTCGCGTCGCGGTTCCGCGAGTGTGCGGCCCGCGCGCTGCTGCTGCCGCGCCGCCACCCCGGCAAGCGGTCGCCGCTGTGGCACCAGCGGCAGCGCGCCGCGCAACTGCTCGACGTCGCCCGCAAGTACCCGGACTTCCCGATCGTGCTGGAGGCCGTCCGTGAATGCCTGCAGGACGTGTACGACGTGCCCGCGCTGACCGAGCTGATGGACCGCATCGCCCAGCGCCGGCTGCGGCTGGTCGAGGTCGAGACCGCCACGCCGTCGCCGTTCGCGGCCTCGCTGCTGTTCGGCTATGTCGGCGCGTTCATGTACGAGGGCGACAGCCCGCTGGCCGAGCGTCGCGCCGCGGCCCTGTCGCTGGACAGCACGCTGCTGGCCGAACTGCTCGGCCGCGTCGAGCTGCGCGAGCTGCTCGATCCGCAGGTCATCGCCTCCACCGCCGCGCAGTTGCAGCACCTCAGCCCGGACCGCGCGGCCCGCGACGCCGAAGGCGTGGCCGACCTGCTGCGGCTGCTGGGGCCGCTGACCGAGGGGAGATCGCCGAGCGGTGCACCGCCGAGGACGTCGGCGGCTGGCTGGACGGTCTGCTAGCGGCCAAGCGCGTGCTGCACGGTGTCGTTCGCTGCGCCGGACGTGGTGGGTGGCGATCGAGGACATCGGCCTGCTGCGCGACGGTGTCGGCGTGGCGGTACCGGTCGGAGTGCCCGCGGTCTTCACCGAGACCGTCGCCGATCCGCTGGGCGAACTGCTGGGCCGCTACGCACGCACACACGGCCCGTTCACCACCAACGACGCCGCTGCCCGGTTCGGGCTGGGCCTGCGGGTCACCGCGGACGTGCTGGGCCGGATGGCGATCGACGGCCGGCTGGTGCGCGGCGAGTTCACGGACCGCAGCCGACGGCAGCGGCCAGTGGTGCGACGCCGACGTGCTGAAGATCCTGCGGCGGCGTTCGCTTGCCGCGCTGCGTGCGCAGGTCGAGCCGGTCAGCACCACCGCGTACGGCCGGTTCCTGCCGGCCTGGCAGCAGGTCGGGGCGGAACAGGGCTCGGGCATCGACGGCCTGGCGGCCGTGATCGACCAGCTGGCCGGCGTACCGATACCGGCGTCGGCGGTCGAACCGCTGGTGTTCTGGCGCGGGTGCGCGACTACCAGCCTGCGATGCTCGACGAACTGCTGGCGGCCGGCGAGGTGACGTGGTCGGGCGCGGGCACGATCGGAGGCGGGGACGGCTGGATCGCGTTCCATGCCGCCGAGTCAGCGCCGCTGACGCTCGCGCCGCCGACCGAGATCGAGTTCACCGACGCCCATCGCGCGATCGTGGAGACGCTCGGCGGCGGCGGTGCCTACTTCTTCCGTCAGCTTGCTGGTGACGGCAACGAACAATTCAAACAAGCGCTGTGGGAACTGATCTGGGCCGGTTGGATCACCGGTGACACCTTCGCCCCGGTGCGGGCGATGCTCGCGGGTACCCGCCGTTCGGGCGGACGACGCGGCGGCACACCGGCACACCGGCAGCGTCGAACCCGCCGCGGCTGAGCCGCTACAGCGTCGCGCACGCGCAGACCCGTGCATCCGACCCGACGGTGGCAGGCCGATGGTCTGCGCTGCCGGCCGCAGAGCTGGATTCCACGGTGCGCGCGCACTTTCAGGCCGAACTGCTGCTGAACCGCTACGGCGTGCTGACGAAGGGCGCGGTCGCGGCCGAGGGCGTGCCGGGCGGCTTCGCCATGCTCTACAAGGTGCTGACCGCCTTCGAAGACGCAGGTCGGTGTCAGCGCGGATACTTCGTCGAGTCACTCGGCGGTGCCCAGTTCGCCGTCGCATCCACAGTCGACCGGCTGCGGTCGTACCTCGACAGCGTCGACCCGGAACGGCACGAGTACCAGACCGTGGTGCTGGCCGCCGCCGATCCCGCCAACCCCTACGGCGCGGCGCTGCCGTGGCCCGAGGGCGCCCAACGGCCCGGCCGCAAGGCGGGCGCACTGGTAGCGCTCGTCGACGGCGAACTCGCCTGGTTCCTCGAGCGCGGCGGCCGGACATTGATCAGCTTCACCGACGACGCAGATGCCCACCACGCCGCCGCGGCGGCACTCGCCGACCTGGTCGGCACGGGTCGGGTTCAGTCCGTGCTGGTCGAGAAGATCAACGGCGTGCCCGTACTGGAGCCGGGCGCGGAAGGCGACCGGGAGGCCGTGCTGACCGCACTGACGGGCGCCGGGTTCTCCCGCACCCCGCGTGGGCTGCGGCTGCGATGATCTAGCCCATGACAGCTCGCATCACCACACCGTTCGGTTTCGAATCGACGGCGGCTGACGTCATGGCCGGCGTCGATCTGAGCGGCAAGACGGCGATCGTCACAGGCGCCTCATCGGGCATCGGCATCGAGACCGCGCGGGCGCTGGCCGCCGCGGGCGCGTCGGTCACGCTGGCCGTGCGCAACACCAATGCAGGCGATCGCGTCGCCGCCGAGATCCGGGACAGCACCGGCGATCGGGAGGTGGGCGTCGGCGCTCTTGACCTGAGCGACCTGTCCAGTGTGGCGGCGTTCGTCCGGGCCTGGACCGGGCCGCTGAACATCCTCGTCAACAACGCGGGGGTGATGGCGCTGCCGGAGCTGATGATGTCGCCGAGCGGGCACGAGATGCAGTTCGCCGCAAATCATCTCGGCCACTTCGCGCTTGCCCTCGGGCTGCACGATGCGCTCGCCGCCGCGGGCAGTGCCCGCGTCGTGTCGGTGAGTTCGGCAGGCCACTTGCGTTCACCGGTCGTGTTCGACGACATCGACTATGCGTTCCGTGACTACGACCCGTTCGGCGCCTACGGGCAGTCCAAGACAGCGAATGTGCTGTTCGCCGTCGAGGCAGCCAGGCGCTGGGCGAGCGACGGCATCACCGCAAACGCGCTGATGCCCGGTGCCATCTACACGCGGCTGGGACGTCACGTCGATGCGAAGGCGGCGGCCGCGGCGATGAAGCACCAATACGCGGTCAAGACAGTCGAGCAGGGTGCGGCGACGTCGGTGTTGCTGGCGACATCGCCACGGCTCGACGGCATCGGCGGGCGGTATTTCGAGGACTGCAATGAGGCCTCCGTAGTCGAGCGGCGGGGCGGGCCGGGACGCGGCGGGGTTGCGCCCTATGCGCTCGACCCGGCGAACGCCGAACGGTTGTGGGAAGTCTCGCTGAGGATGATCTTCTAGCCATGCCGGAAGGCGACACCGTGTGGCACACCGCCGCCGTCCTGCGCGAGGCGCTGGCGGGAAAAACGCTGACCCGCTGCGATGTTCGCGTTCCGCGCTACGCCACCGTCGACCTGACCGGGCAACAGGTCGACGAGGTCGTCAGCCGCGGCAAGCACCTGTTCATCCGGGTCGGTCAGGCCAGCATTCACTCGCACCTGAAGATGGACGGCAGCTGGCGGGTGAGCGGCACCAACCGGCCCAGCCGCGCCGGCCACCGCATCCGCATCATTCTGGAGGCCGGTGACGTCCAGGCCGCCGGGATCGATCTCGGCGTGCTGGAGATTCTCGAGCGCCAACACGACGAGGACACGGTGGCCCATCTCGGGCCGGATCTGCTGGGTGACGACTGGGATCCGCAGACCGCCGGGGCCAACCTGATGGCCGATCCGGACCGGCCGCTGGCTGAGGCCCTGCTCGACCAGCGGGTGATGGCCGGCGTCGGAAACGTGTACTGCAACGAGCTGTGCTTTGTCTTCGGGCACCTGCCGACAGCATCGGTGAGCAAGGTGTCGGACCCGCTACGGATGGTGCAGCGGGCACGGGACATGTTGTGGCTGAACAGGTCCAGACCCAACCGCACGACCACCGGTGATACCCGCCGAGGCCAGCAGGTCTGGGTCTACGGCCGGGCCGGGCAGCCGTGCCGCCGCTGCGGCACGGTCATCGAGACGGTCACCAGCGGCGACCGGGTTACTTTCTGGTGCCCGAACTGTCAGCGCTGAGGATAGGGGCCCTAATGCCCTAGGGATTTCGTCCGAGCTATGCGACTCTGGCGCTATGGCCGAACCCGATCCGATCACCGTACTGACTGAGGAAGACAGCTGGAGTCTGCTCGCCAGCGTGGCGTTGGGCCGACTGGTGACCACCGCGGCAGGCAGGCCCGAGATCTTCCCGGTGAATTTCGTCGCGAAACGTCCTAACGTGCTGTTCAAGACCGCACCGGGCACCAAGCTGCTCACGGCCGCGATGAACCGCGAGGTGGCCTTCGAGGCCGATAACCACTCTTTGTCGGAGGGCTGGAGCGTCATCGTCAGGGGCATTGCACGCGTGCTGTCGACCAGCGCCGAGATCGAGAAAGCCGAGCGGTCGCAACTGCTGCCGTGGATCCCGACCTTCAAACCGTATTACGTGTCCATCGATGTGTCGGAGATCAGCGGCCGACGGTTCACCTTCGGCGCGGAGCCGGATCCGGAGGCCACCTTCGCGTGATCGGCCTCCGGGTCAGCGTGTCGGCAGTGCCAGCTTGACGATCTTGCGTACGACGCTGGCGAATTGGCGCGGCAGCGGACCCGTGTTGTACGGGACGCCATACCGCTTGCAGATCTCGCGCACCTCTACCGAGATCTCGGCGTGCCGGTGGGCCGGGATGTCGGGAAACAGATGGTGCTCGATCTGGAACGACAGGTTGCCGCTCAGGATGTGAAAGAGCTTGCCGCCGACGAGGTTCGCCGAACCGAGGACCTGGCGGAAGTACCACTGGCCGCGGCTCTCGGCCTTCGTCTCCTCGATCGAGAACTCCTGGACGTCTTCGGGGAAGTGGCCGCAGAAGATGATCATGTACGACCACACGTTGCGGATCAGGTTGGCCGTCATGTTGCCCGCCAACACCCACGGCGCGAACGGACCGGCCAGCAGCGGGAACGCCACGTAATCCTTCAGCGTCTGCCTCTTTGTCTTGCGCCAGATGCCCTCGAGGATCTCGCGCTTGTCCGCGATCGTGATCTCGCCTGCGCGGATGCGCTCGGTCTCCAACTCGTGCAGCGCAACACCGTACTGGAACAGCACCATCAGCAGGAATGCGTAGACCGGGTTACCCAGGAAGTACGGGGTCCAGCGCTGGTCTTGGCTCATCCGCAGGATGCCGTAGCCGACGTCGCGGTCCATGCCGACGATGTTGGTGTAGGTGTGGTGCATGTAGTTGTGCGAATGGCGCCACTGGTCGGCCGGGCACGCGGTGTCCCATTCGAATCTCTTGCTCGACAAGGCCGGGTCGCCGGTCCAGTCGTACTGGCCGTGCATGACGTTGTGGCCGATCTCCATGTTGTCGAGAATCTTCGACAACCCCAGCATCGCGGTACCCGCCAGCCAGAAGGGCGGAAAGATGCCACCGAAGAGCATGGTTCGTCCGGCGATCTCCAAACCGCGCTGCGCCTTGATGATCCGTCGAATGTAGGTGGTGTCGCGCTCGCCGAGGTCGGCGATCACTCGCTCCTTCAGCGCATCGAGTTCACGGCCGAACGCGTCGGCCTGCTCGGGGGTGAGAGTGACGACCCTGCCTCCGACCGTCTTCTGGAGGGTTCGCTGGTGGGTAATGGTTGGTGTAGTCATGGCCAAATCTCCTTTCTAGAGCGCGATGTCGACATCGCCGACGGGAGCGGACACGCAGATCTGCACGTCCTCTTCCTCGGCACTCGACACTGCGCCGGTGATCAGGTTGCGCACCGCGCCGCGTGTCTTGAGACGGGTGCAGGTGTGGCAGATGCCCATTCGGCATCCGCTTTCCGGGCGCAGGCCCGCGGCTTCGGCCTGCTCCAGGATGGGGCGACCGTTGTCGGTGACGCCGACGTTCGCGTCGGTGAACGTCACACGGCCGCCGGATGATTCGGCAGGCACGGTGAAGGCAGGCGGCACGAAGCTTTCCGACTTCGCGTCCGGGCAGTGCATCCGGACAGCCTCCACAAGCGCAGGCGGACCGCACACGAAAACAGCGTCGGGTGCGGAGATCGCGGTGGCGAGATGGTCTGCGTCGAAACGGCCGACGAGATCGCCCTGCCCGTCGCGGGTGTAGCCGTGCAGCACCCGCACACCCGTCATCGTCGCCAGCTCGTCGGCGTAGCAGGCCTCCTCTTCGCTTCGGGCGTAGTGCACGAAGGCGACCTCGCCCTCGAAGCCTCCGGCCTTCAGCGTGCGCAACATCGACATCACCGGGGTGATGCCGCTGCCGCCGGAGACGAACAGAATGCGGCGCGGCAGGACCGCGGGAAGGATGAAATCGCCGCCGACCGAGTCAAGGCCGACCACCATGCCGGGGCGGGCGTGGTCGCACAGGTAGGTGGAGACGAGCCCGCCGTCGTGGCGGCCGATGGTCAGCTCGATGAGCGGGGCGTCTTCGGCGCTGGCCGGCGAGTAGCAGCGGGTGCGTCGCCGTCCATCGATCTCGACGGTGAGGTTGATGTGCTGGCCGGCCCGAAAACCGGTGAACGCGCGGTTCGGTTCGAGGGTCAGCGTGACGCTGCGGGGCGTTTGACGCCGCACCGCGACGACCTTCGCGCGGGCCTCGCCGCGGGTCCAGGTCGGATCGACTAGCTCGGTGTATCGGTCCACGCCGTGGGGGCCGGTCAGCAGCTCCAGCAGAGGCGACCGTCGCACCCGGCGTGTCAAAGTTTGAGTGAACATGTGTATACCGTGCGCCAGGATGCCCCGATCGGTCAAGGTTATAGTGCCTGATTGTGGTAGGTTTCACAGAGTGAACAGTCGTGCGCCTAGATCACGCACAGGCAGATCAAGTCGGTCGCGTTCACGGGACAGCCGTTCACGGGACAGCCTTTCGCGGGAGGAGCGCAAGGAGGCCACGCGCCGCGCCATTGTGGCGGCGTCGTTGCGCCTGCTGGAGGACCGCAGTTTCTCGGCGTTGAGCCTGCGTGAGGTGACCCGCGAGGCGGGCATCGTGCCCGCCGCCTTCTACCGGCACTTCGAGTCGATGGAGGCGCTGGGTCTGGTTCTGATCGACGAGTCGTTCCGCGCACTGCGGGACATGTTGCGCAGTGCGCGCGCAGGCAAGCTGGACACGAACCGCGTAATCGAATCCTCGGTCGACATCCTGATCGCCGGCGTCAACGAGCGCCGCGAGTACTGGCGGTTCATCGGCCGGGAGCGCTCAAGCGGGTTGACCGTTCTGCGCTATGCGATCCGCACCGAGATCCGGCTGATCACCTCCGAGCTCGCCATCGACCTGGCCCGTTTCCCCGGACTGACCAGCTGGAGCAGCGAGGACCTCAACATCCTGGCAAGCCTGTTCGTGAACTCGATGATCTCCATCGCCGAAGCGATCGAGGACGCTAGCGACCCCGCGGCACTCGACGAGATCAAGCGCGTCGCGGTCAAGCAACTCCGAATGATCACCGTCGGCGTGACAGGGTGGCGCAGCAGCGGCCAATAGGGTGGACGTATGTCGCACCTACAGCTGTCCTACCCGCGTCCCGACATCGCCGTCGTCACGCTCAACCGGCCCGAAAAGCTCAACGCGTTGTCCTATGAGCTGGTCGAGGATCTGCACGCCACCATCGACGAGATCGGCGCGAACAACGACTGCCGGGTCGTGGTTCTCACCGGCGCCGGGCGCGGATTCTGTTCGGGTCTGGACCTGACGGATGCCAACCCGTCCGCCGCGGGCGGCGGCTTGGAGTTTCCGCGCTCGGGCATGCGATGGCAGGAGCGCATCGCCGACCTCACCGCCCGGATTCACCGGCTGCGCCAACCCGTGATCGCGGCGGTGAACGGGCCTGCCTACGGTGGCGGCTTCGGCATCGCGCTGGCGTGCGACATCAGGCTCGCGAGCGAGTCCGCCCGGTTCTGCACACAGTTCATCAAGCTCGGCCTCGGCGGCTGCGATATCGGCGTCAGCTACACGCTGCCGCGCATCATCGGGGCCGGTCCCGCGTTCGACCTGATCCTGACGGCGCGCGTCGTCGACGCCGACGAAGCGCTACGGCTCGGCATGGTGACGCGTGTGTCGGACGGCTCGGTGCTCGACGATGCCCTCGCCGTGGCCGAAACACTGTGCAGCTACGGCAAATTCGGGCTGGAATCCACCAAGCAGGTGCTATGGGCGAATCTGGAAGCGTCAAGCCTCGAGTCGGCCCTGCACGTCGAGAACCGCAGCCAGATCCTGTCGTCCACCAGTGGCGACCTGGGCGCCGCTACCGAGGCGTTCCGCCACCGTCAACGATGATCACCTGGCCGGTCATGTAGCTGCCCGCATCCGATGTGAGAAGCAGTGCGGCACCGACCATTTCGTCCGGAGTGGCCAGCCGTTTCATCAGCGTGCCGCCGACCATGGCGTCGACCATCTCTTGCGGGTTCTGCTGCATCATGTACGTGTCCACCGGTCCCGGCGCCAGCGCGTTGACCCGAATGCCGAACTGCACGAGCTCCGCGGCCATCGACCTGGTGAACGACACCATCGCCGCCTTCGCCGACGAGTAGATGGACAGCATCGGCGAGAAGATGAAAGCGCCGATCGACACCATGTTCAGCACCGCGGCGTGCTGGCTGGCCTTCAGATGTGGCAGCGCCTCCTGAACGAGGAACACCGGGCCGCGCAGGTTCACCTCGTAGGACTTGGTCAACGCCTCGACCGTGATCTCGCCCAGCGGCTGGGCCAGAGGGTTGGCGGCGTTGTTCACCACAACGTCCACGCCGCCGAACTCGTCGACGGTGCTTTGCACCAGCGCGCCGATATCGTCGAGATCGCCCATATGCGTCGGCACCCCGATGGCCTGGCCGCCGAGGCCGCGCAGATGGGCGGCGGCCTGTACGCAGGCGTCGAGTTTGCGGCTGGCCACCACCACCCGGGCACCGGCGAGGACGAAACCCTCGGCCAGCGCCAGGCCGATGCCGCGGGTACCGCCCGTCACGATCACGGTGCGGTCGGACATGTCGAACAGACGGTCAAATGAGTTGCGGTCCACGACGTCAGCTAATCACGTCGCGGTTCGCGGCCATGGCTAGACCCGTTGCAGGTGTGGCGCGACCTCCGCGCGTAGCGCGCATAACTGGCTCTGCCGCCGTCGGGTCGGTTTCAACAGGTTGACCATCACGACTTGGGCGTCAGCCGGCCGCGTGTGACAGGTTCTTCACCGCTTCGCTCCTACTTCCCTGCCGCAAGTGCGGCAGTCATCATGTCGATCGTGGCAGCGAGAGCGCCTTTGCGTGGCTGACGCTCGAAGCGAATCGGGTCGCCCTGGCGCACCGCCCCGGGCGTGACGACCTCGGCATACGAACCGGCACAGGCGAATTGGCCGAGCTGTCCGATTTCCTGAAGTCCGATGCGAGCGACCGTCTTCAGTATTTCGGGGTCCTTCGGCAGCCCGGGCGCAGCCAGCGTCGTCATCACGCAGCGCGGTGTCGGCCGGACGACGTGCACCACGGCCTGCTCGCCGATGTGCACATCGCAGCCCAGCCAGTCGCCCTCGTCTCCCGGCCCGTCCCCGTCGTCGATGAGCATGTTGGGCCGCATTCGGCGCGGGTCCCATACGCCGTCGGGGTGCTCGGCGGCCAGGCGCCGCAGTGTGCTGGTGGCCAGCACGTGCAGCGCGGCCAGGTCGAGCATCGTTCCCGGTGCGGCCAGGGCCACCGGTAACTGCATGAAGCGGTCGCCCTTACCGTCGGGCGGCTCGACCTGCATCGCCGCCAAGGCGTTATCGCCGAGTTCCTCGATCTGCGGCACCAGTTCGTCGAACGCGAGGCCCTCCGGTGCGGTGGTGATCAGGCGCACCTCACGGCCCAACAACTCTGTCGTGCGTCGGGTCAGCTCGGCTGCGTCGTCACTGTCGGCGCGCACCACGGTGCCGTCGGGGAAGGTGACCTCGACCGGGGGCGGCACGCCGTCCGCGCCGGGCGGGGTGAGGAACCTGGCGCGGCAATCGAGCAGCGCGCCGAAGCGTTTGGGGCGCTTGGCGCTGGCCAGCTTGCCGCTCTCGACGTCGACGAATCCGTACGCACGGTCACCCGCTACCCCACCGGGGCCAAGCAGGATCTGTTCGACCTCCTCGCCCTGCATCGACTTGACGGGGTACTGCCAAAGCCTGCCAACCAATGCGCCTGTCATTGGTCGATACTGCGCCTGGTGACTTAGCCGACGCAATCAGCCAGTGGTCGTAATTGTTTCGTCTTGTGTTGTTCCCGCGGCACTTACACCAAAACCGCCCCCGCTTCTAACTCGCGTGGTTCCCTGAACAAGTGAAGGCGACCGCGCCGGACACGGGTGCTCGGCGAAGCATGAACCTGGCCCTCGCGACGTGGGTCTCCGCCATCAACTTCTGGGCCTGGAACATGATCGGCCCGCTGTCCACCACCTACGCCGGCGATCTGTCGCTGAGCAGTACCGAAGCTTCGGTTCTGGTGGCGACGCCGATCTTGGTCGGCGCGATCGGCCGGATCGTGGTCGGCGCACTGACCGACCGGTACGGCGGGCGAGCCATGTTCATCGTGGTGTCGCTGGCGTCGATCGTGCCGGTCCTGGCCGTGGGCGCCGCAGGAACCGCCGGTTCCTATCCGATGCTGGTGGTGTTCGGTTTCTTCCTCGGCATCGCCGGCACGATCTTCGCGGTCGGCATACCGTTCGCGAACAGCTGGTACGAACCCGCAAGGCGGGGCTTTGCAACGGGCGTGTTCGGCATGGGCATGGTCGGTACGGCATTGTCGGCCTTCTTCACCCCGCGCTTTGTCCGGTGGTTCGGGCTGTTCCCGGCGCACGTCATCATCGCGGTCGCGCTCGCAGCGACTGCTGCGCTGTGTGTCCTGGTGATGCGCAATTCACCTCAGTTCGAACCGAACACCGACCGTGTGGTGCCCAAACTCAAGGCCGCCGCGAAGTTGCCGGTGACATGGGAGATGTCGTTCCTTTACGCGGTGGTGTTCGGCGGGTTCGTGGCGTTCGCCAACTACCTGCCCACCTACATCAAGACGATCTACGGGTTCTCCGCCGTCGACGCCGGCGCCCGCACCGCGGCGTTCGCGTTGGCCGCGGTGCTGGCCCGCCCGGTCGGCGGGGCGCTCTCCGACCGCATCCCACCCAAGTACGTGGTGCTGGCTTCCTTTGCGGGCACCGCGCTGATGGCGTTCATCGCGGTTTTCCAACCTCCGGCGGACGTGTGGTCGGCCGCCACGTTTATCACGCTGGCGATCTTCCTCGGTATCGGGACCGGCGGCGTGTTTGCCTGGGTGGCCCGCCGAGCGCCGGCCAAGTCGGTCGGCTCGGTAACCGGAATCGTCGCGGCCGCAGGCGGATTGGGCGGCTACTTCCCACCGCTGGTGATGGGCGCGACATACAACGCGACCGACAACAACTACACCATCGGCCTGCTCTTGCTGGTAGCCACCGCGCTTGTAGCCTTGGGCTACACCGCATTTCGACTGCACGCTCACGAACCGGCGCGGGCGACGGTCGCCAAGGAGCCGGCCCCGTGAGCACCAAACCCCGGGTCGGCGGGCCGGTCGAGGAACTCCTGGAGCGCACCGGACGCTTTTTCACCCCCGGCGAGTTCTCCGACGACCTGCGCACCGTCACCCGACGAGGCGGGCGCGAGGGCGACGTGTTCTATCGGGACCGGTGGAGCCACGACAAGGTGGTGCGCTCCACCCACGGGGTCAACTGCACCGGGTCGTGTTCGTGGAAGATCTACGTCAAGGACGGGATCATCACCTGGGAGACCCAGGAGACCGACTATCCCTCGGTCGGCCCGGACCGGCCCGAGTACGAACCGCGCGGCTGCCCCCGCGGCGCGGCATTCTCCTGGTACACCTACTCCCCGACCCGCGTGCGCTACCCCTATGCCCGCGGCGTGCTCGTCGAGATGTACCGGGAGGCCAAGTCGCGGCTGGGCGATCCGGTGCTGGCATGGGCCGACATTCAGTCCGATCCGGAGCGACGCCGCCGCTACCACCGGGCGCGCGGCAAGGGCGGGCTGGTCCGGGTGAACTGGACCGAAGCCACCGAGATGATCGCCGCGGCGCATGTGCACACCATCAAGACGTACGGCCCGGACCGCATTGCCGGTTTCTCGCCCATTCCGGCCATGTCGATGGTCAGCCACGCGGCCGGCTCGCGGTTCGTCGAGTTGATCGGCGGCGTCATGACGTCGTTCTACGACTGGTACGCCGATCTGCCGGTGGCTTCACCCCAGGTGTTCGGCGACCAGACCGACGTCCCGGAGTCGGGCGACTGGTGGGATGCCTCCTATCTGATGATGTGGGGCTCCAACGTCCCGGTCACCCGCACGCCCGACGCGCATTGGATGGCCGAAGTCCGCTACCGCGGCACCAAGGTGGTCAGCGTCAGCCCCGACTACGCCGACAACACCAAGTTCGCCGACGAGTGGATGCCGTGCGCGGCGGGCACGGATGGCGCGCTGGCGATGGCGATGGGCCACGTCATCCTCTCGGAATGCTTTGTCGGCAAACCCATCCCGTTCTTCGTCGACTACGCTCGCCGCTTCACCGATCTGCCATTCCTGGTCAAGCTCGAACAGCGGGGCGACGCGCTGGTGCCCGGAAAGAACCTCACCGCCGCCGATCTCGGTGGAGACGTGGGCAGCCAGGAAAACTCGGCGTTCAAACCGGTACTGCTGGACGGGGCCACCGACACGGTGACGGTTCCGTACGGCTCACTGGGATTCCGCTACGGCGACGAGGGCCGGGGCAACTGGAACCTCGATCTCGGCGACGTGTCGCCGGCCCTGACGGTGGCGCGGAGCGACGGTGACACACAGACGGCGCTCATCGCGTTGCCGCGCTTCGACAGCATCGGCGGGCACGGCGAGACGTTGGCGCGGGGTGTGCCGGTGCGTCGCGTCGGCGAGCATCTGGTCTGCACGGTGTTCGACCTGATGCTCGCGCAGTACGGGGTGGCCCGACCCGGATTACCGGGAGACTGGCCCAGCGGCTACGACGATCCCAGCCAGCCGTACACCCCCGCGTGGCAGGAACCCATCACCGGGGTGTCCGCATCGCAAACCATCCGCATCGCAAGGGAATTCGCCCGCAACGCCGAGGAGTCCTACGGCCGGTCCATGATCATCATGGGCGCGGGCATCTGCCAGTGGTTCCACGGCGACGCCACCTACCGCGCGGTGCTCGCCTTGCTGCTGCTCACCGGGTCGATGGGACGCAACGGCGGCGGCTGGGCGCACTATGTCGGCCAGGAGAAATGCCGTCCGATCACCGGGTGGGCCACGCTGGCGATGGCCACCGACTGGTCGCGTCCGCCTCGTCAGATGGCAGGCACCTCGTACTGGTATGTCCACACCGACCAGTGGCGCTACGACGGGTACCGGGCCGACGCGCTGGCCAGCCCGCTGGGCCGCGGCCGGTTCGCCGGCAAGCACACCATGGATGTACTGGCCGCCGCGGTGGCGATGGGTTGGAGCCCGTTCTATCCGCAGTTCGACCGGTCCAGCCTCGACGTCGCCGACGAAGCCCGCGCCGCCGGACGCGAGATCCCCGACTACGTCACCGAACAACTCGCCTCGGGCGCCCTGAAGCTCGCCGTCACCGATCCCGACAACCCCGCGAACTGGCCGCGGGTGCTGAACGTCTGGCGGGCCAACCTGCTCGGCTCCTCGAGCAAGGGCAACGAGTACTTCCTGCGGCACCTGCTGGGCACCACCTCGAATGTTCAGGCGCAGCCGACCCCAGAGGGGTTGCGACCCAACGATATTGCCTGGACCGACGACATCCCGGAGGGCAAGCTCGACATACTGATGTCGATCGACTTCCGGATGACCTCGACGACGCTGCTCTCGGATATCGTGCTGCCCGCGGCGACCTGGTATGAGAAGGCCGACCTGTCGAGCACCGACATGCATCCCTATGTGCATGCCTTCAGCCCGGCCATCGACCCGCCGTGGGAAACCCGGTCGGACTACGAGGCGTTCGGCGCCATCGCGCGGGCCTTCAGCACCCTGGCGGCCCAGCATCTGGGCACCCGCACCGATGTGGTGCTCGGCACGCTTCAGCACGACACCCCCGGTGCGATGGCGTATCCCGGTGGCACCGAACACGATTGGCGCGTTGCCGGCGAGACACCGGTCCCGGGCAAGACGATGGGCCCGCTGGCGGTCGTGGAACGCGACTACACCGCAATCGCCGACAAGTGGGCGACACTGGGCCCGTTGGTGGACAGCCTGGGCGTCACCACCAAGGGCATCACCACCCATCCCACCGAAGAGGTCGGCCAGCTGGCCGCCAAGTTCGGGGTGATGGATTCGGGTGCGGCGCAGGGCCGTCCGGCGCTCACGACGGCCGAGCGGATGGCCGACACCATCCTCGCACTGTCCGGTACGTCGAATGGGCGACTGGCGGTCGAGGGGTTCAGGGAACTGGAGAAGCGGGTCGGCAGACCGCTTGACACACCTGGCTGAGGGCAGCGAGGAACGCCGTATCACCTACGCCGACACCCAGGCCCGTCCGGTGCCGGTGATCACCAGCCCGGAATGGTCGGGCAGCGAGACCGGCGGACGCCGGTATGCGCCGTTCACGGTGAACATCGAGGAGCTCAAGCCATTTCACACACTCACCGGCCGCATGCACTTCTACGTCGACCACGACTGGCTCGAGGAATCGGCGAGCAACTACCCATCTACCGGCCGCCGCTGGACATGTCCCGCCTGTTCGGCGAGCCGTCGCTGGGTTCCGGTGAGATCGGTTTGACGGTGCGGTATCTGACCCCGCATTCGAAGTGGTCGATCCACTCCGAGTATCAGGACAACCTGTTCATGCTGTCGCTGTCGCGCGGTGGTCCAACCATGTGGATGAGTCCGTCCGACGCCGCCAAGATCGATGTCCGCGACAACGACTGGGTCGAGGCGGTGAACCGCAACGGTGTGCTGGTGTGCCGCGCGATCGTCTCGCACCGGATGCCCGACGGTGTGGTGTTCGTCTATCACGCGCAGGAACGCACCATCGACGTGCCACTCACCGAAACGACGGGAACTCGTGGTGGCATTCACAATTCGCTGACCCGGCTGCTGATCAAGCCCAGCCATCTGGCCGGCGGCTACGCGCAGAACGCCTACGCGTTCAACTATCTGGGCCCCACCGGTAACCAGCGCGACGAGGTGACGCGTGCGCGTACGGCGTCGCAGCCAAGAGGTGAGGTACTCATGAAGGTCATGGCCCAGATGGCGATGGTGATGAACCTCGACAAATGCATCGGGTGTCACACCTGCTCGGTGACCTGCAAGCAGGCCTGGACCAATCGCGCAGGCACCGAGTACGTCTGGTTCAACAACGTCGAAACCCGCCCCGGACAAGGCTATCCACGTACCTATGAAGATCAGGACCGCTGGAGAGGCGGATGGGTCCGCGACCGCAGAGGCCGGCTGCGGCTGCGCGACGGCGGCCGGCTGCGAAAGCTCACGCGGATCTTCGCGAACCCAAAGCTGCCCAGCATCAACGACTACTACGAGCCGTGGACCTACGACTACGAGAACCTCACCACCGCGCCGCTCGGCGAGCACATGCCGGTGGCGCCGCCCCGCAGCCTGATCAGCGGCAAGCCGATGAAGGTGTCGTGGTCGGCGAACTGGGACGACGACCTGGGTGGCTCGACCGAGCTGTTGCGCGACGACCCGATCCTGAAGAAGGTCAGCGAAGATGTCCGGCTGAAGCTCGAAGAGACCTTCATGTTCTACCTGCCACGCATCTGCGAGCACTGCCTGAACCCGTCTTGCGTGGCCTCGTGCCCATCGGGCGCGATGTACAAACGCAGCGAGGACGGCATCGTGCTCGTCGACCAGGACCGCTGCCGAGGCTGGCGGATGTGTGTGTCCGGGTGCCCGTACAAGAAGGTGTATTTCAACCACAAGACCGGCAAGGCCGAGAAGTGCACGCTGTGCTACCCGCGCATCGAGGTGGGTCTGCCGACCGTGTGCTCCGAGACGTGTGTGGGACGGCTGCGCTACCTCGGCCTGGTGCTCTACGACGTCGACCGGGTGCTGGAGGCCGCCTCGGTGGAGAACGACACCGATTTGTACGAGGCGCAGCGCCAGATACTGCTCGACCCAAGCGATCCCGAGGTGATCGCCGGTGCCCGCGCCGAGGGCATCTCCGACGAATGGATCGAAGCCGCTCAGCGGTCGCCGGTGTACGCGCTGATCAACACCTACCGGGTCGCGCTTCCGCTGCATCCGGAGTTCCGGACCATGCCGATGGTCTGGTACATCCCGCCGCTCTCGCCGGTGGTCGATGCGGTCAGCCGCGACGGACACGACGGCGAGGACCTCGGCAACCTGTTCGGCGCGCTGGAGGCGCTGCGCATCCCGATCGAGTACCTGGCCGGGCTGTTCACCGCGGGTGACACCGACGTTGTTGCCAACGTGCTGCGTCGACTGGCCGCGATGCGGTCGTATATGCGGGATATCAACCTGGGTCGCGAAACACGGCCGGACATCCCTGCCGCGGTCGGGATGACCGAGGAGCAGACCTATCAGATGTATCGGCTGCTTGCACTGGCGAAGTACGAAGAGCGGTACGTGATCCCGACCGCCTACGCCGTCGAGGGTCAGCGGCTGGAAGAGACCGGCTGCTCCTTGTCGTTCGAGGGCGGTCCCGGCATGTACGAGTCCGGCCCGTTCGGCGAGGCGAGCGGCGGGCCGGTGCCGATCGCGGTGGAGACCTTCCACGCACTGCGTCAGCGTCAGACCAGCGAGGGCATGGGCGCCAATGCCGACCACCCGTCCCGCGTCAACCTGCTCAACTGGGACGGCCGCGGAGCTCCCACCGGTATGTTCCCGTCCTCGGGGGCGCCACGATGAGGTGCCGGATCCGCGCGCGGCCGGGCGTGTTGCGCGACCGGTTGGTGTGGCAGTGCGCGTCGCTGCTGCTGTCCTACCCGGATCGAGAGCTACTCGACACCGTCGACGAACTGCTCCCCCACCTCGACGGCGGTGCCGCAGACTTGCTGGCGCACACCGCCGCCGCGCTCAAGGCCGGCGAACCCATGCAGGTCGCCACCGACTATGTGGAGACGTTCGACATGCGCCGCCGCACAACGATGTACCTCACCTACTGGACCGCGGGCGACACCCGCAACCGCGGCGCGGCGATGCTGGAGTTCGCGGCGGCTTATCGAGACGCCGATGTGAAACCGACGCCTGCCGAGACCCCGGACTACCTGCCTGTGGTGCTCGAGTTCGCCGCGACCGTCGACCCGGTGGCGGGACGGCGGCTGCTCACCGAGCATCGAGTGGCGATCCAGGTGCTGCACGAAGCGCTCGTCGAGGCGGACTCGCCGTATGCGCACACCGTCGCCGCGGTATGCGCGACGCTCCCCGCCGCCACCGAACACGAGGCCGCCCGGGCTCGGCATCTCGCACTGACCGGTCCACCCGCGGAAGCGGTTGGACTGCAACCGTTCACACTGACCGTCCCGCCCCGACGCGCGGAAGTAGGCGGTTGACGTGTCGGCAGGGGAAATCTTCTGGACCGTCGCGCCGTATGTGACGCTTGCCATCGTGGTGGTCGGCACGTGGTGGCGTTACCGCTACGACAAGTTCGGCTGGACGACGCGCTCATCGCAGCTGTACGAGGCACGGATCCTGCGCATCGCCAGTCCGATGTTCCACTTCGGCATCCTGGTTGTCGTCTTCGGCCACGTGATCGGTCTCCTGATACCCGAATCCTGGACCGCCGCAGTGGGGTTGAGCGAGCACGCGTACCACGTGCAGGCCGTCGTGCTCGGCACGATCGCGGGGATCACCACACTGGCGGGAATTGCGCTGCTGATCTACCGGCGGCGCACGCGTGGACCGGTGTTCATGGCCACCACCGTCAACGACAAGCTGATGTACGTGGTGCTGGTGCTGGCCATAGTCGCGGGCCTGTGCGCCACGGCGCTCGGCTCGGGCGTTGTCGGCGAGGCATACAACTATCGGGAGACGGTGTCGGTGTGGTTCCGATCCATCTGGACTCTGCAGCCACGGGGTGACCTGATGGCCGAGGCGCCGCTGTACTTCCAACTCCACGTGCTCATCGGTCTGATGCTGTTCGCGCTGTGGCCGTTCACCAGGCTGGTGCATGCGTTCAGCGCGCCGGTCGGCTACCTGTTCCGGCCCTACATCGTCTACCGCAGCCGCGAGGCGGCGCCGGGCAAGGAGTTGGTGGGCTCCCAGCCTCGCCGCCGAGGCTGGTGACGGTCGCCGTCGAGCTTTCGGCGCGCTCCACCCCTACGGGGACCCTGGCGTTGGTGCAGGGCGGAGCGTGAGCGTGCATGAGCTGACGAACCGGCGCTGACATCCGCTGATCGGATCATCGAACTCGATTCTGTGCGCGAGCAGCTGCAATGGTCGGGAGAAGTCATCGCGTGCCACGTCGACAACCGTGGGATACAGCGGGTCTCCGATGATGGGTAGGTCCAGCGATGCCATGTGCACCCGTAGCTGATGCGTCCGCCCGGTGCGCGGAGTCAGCCGGTACAGGCCGTCGCCGAGATGCTCGATCAGTGTCTCGGCGTTCGGCTCGCCCGGTTCCTCAACCGCCTGTAGGTGCCCGCGCCGCTTGACGATCCGGCTCTGCAGGACCACCGGGAACACCAGCGACGGAGTGACCCCGGCCCGCGCCAGATACGTCTTGCCCACCACTCCGCGCGCGAACAAGCTCTGATACGCGCCACGCACTTCACGCCGCGTCGTGAACAGCAACACGCCCGCCGTCAGCCGGTCCAGCCGGTGCGCGGGCGAAAGCTCCGGCAGATGCAGCTTCCGCCGCAGCCGCACCGTCGCGGTCTGCGCCACATGCCGACCCCGCGGCATCGTCGCCAAGAAATGCGGCTTGTCCACCACAACGATGTCGTCGTCGCGGTACAGGATCGGCATGTCGAACGGCACCCCGACTTCGTCGCGCAGTTCCCGGTACAGATACACCTGCGATCCTGGCGGCAAGATTGTGCCTGCGGATACCACGGTGCCGTCCACGCAAACAACCTCGCCCGCAAGCACTTTCGCCGAGGCCGCCTCGCCGAACCGTGACTCCAGCTCCGCCAGCACCGGACCGCCGAACAACCGCACCCGCGCCGGGCCCAGCCCGTCGCGCACCGGCAACGGCGCCAAGCGCCTCAATTGAGCGGAACGGGTTCGAGGATCTCCGCGCGCGCTTCCGGCGCCGCGGCCCGCAATGCATCGGCGGACTCATCGTCGGGCTGCTGCTGCGACCGGACCTCGGCGTCGACGCGCGCAATGTAGGTGTTCACCTCGCGGTCCACGTCCTCGGCGCTCCAGCCCAGAACGGGCGCAACAACTTCCGCGACCTCGCGGGCGCAGTCCACCCCGCGGTGCGGGTACTCGATCGAGATGCGCATCCGGCGCGCCAGGATGTCCTCGAGGTGCAGCGCGCCCTCCGCCGCAGCGGCGTACCACGCTTCGACCTTCAGATACACCGGTGCCTCGGTGATCGGCGTCAGCAGCTCGGGCCTGTCCTCGGCCATCGCCAGCACCTCGCCGATCAGCGAGCCGTAGCGGTCCAGCAGGTGACGCACGCGGTAGGGATGCAGGCCGTACATCGCACCGACGTGCTCGGTCTGGTTGATCAGAGCGAAATAGCCGTCAGCGCCCATCAGCGGCACCTTCTCGGTGATCGACGGCGCCACCCTGGCGGGCACGTACTCGCTGGCGGCGTCGATCGCGTCCTCCCCCATCACCCGATAGGTGGTGTACTTGCCGCCGGCGATGGCGACCAGCCCCGGCGCGGGCACCGCGACGGCGTGCTCACGGGACAGCTTGGAGGTCTCCTCGCTTTCCCCCGCCAGCAGCGGGCGCAGCCCGGCGTAGACCCCGTCGATGTCGTCGTGGTCGAGCGGCGTGGCCAGCACGGTGTTGACCGTGCCGAGGATGTAGTCGATGTCGGCCTTGGTCGCCGCGGGATGCGCCAGGTCCAGGTTCCAGTCGGTATCGGTGGTGCCGATGATCCAGTGCGTGCCCCACGGAATGACGAACAGCACCGACTTCTCGGTGCGCAGAATGATCGCCACCTCGCTGACGACCCGGTCGCGCGGCACGACGATGTGCACGCCCTTGGACGCCCGCACGCGGAACCGGCCGCGCTGCTTGGACAGCGCCTGGATCTCGTCGGTCCATACGCCGGTGGCATTGACCACCACGTGCCCGCGCACCTCGGTCACCGCGCCGTTCTCCGAGTCGCGCACGCGCACACCGATCACCCGGTCGCCCTCGCGGAGCAACGACACCACCTGCGTCGACGTCCGCACCACCGCCCCGTAGTGCGCCGCGGTGCGCGCCACGGTCATGGTGTGGCGGGCGTCGTCGACGACGGTGTCGTAGTAGCGGATGCCGCCGACCAACGACGACCGCTTCAGCCCCGGACACAGCCGCAATGCGCCTGCCCGGGTCAAATGCTTTTGTGGCGGAACGGATTTCGCGCCGCCCAGCTGGTCGTACAGGAAGATGCCCGCCGCTACGTACGGCCGCTCCCACCACCGCTTGGTCAGCGGGAACAGGAACGGCAGCGGCTTGACGAGATGCGGCGCCAAGGTCGTCAGCGACAGCTCGCGCTCGTGCAGCGCCTCCCGCACCAACCCGAACTCGAGCTGCTCGAGGTAGCGCAGTCCGCCGTGGAACATCTTCGACGAGCGGCTGGACGTGCCGGACGCGAAGTCGCGGGCCTCGACGAGCGCGACCTTGAGCCCGCGGGTCGCGGCGTCGAGCGCTGCACCGGCGCCGACCACGCCGCCGCCGATGACGACGACGTCGAACTGCTCGCTGCCGAGCCGGTCCCACGCCTGTTCCCGCTGCTGAGGGCCGAGCAGGGTCTGCCCGGTGCCCGTCGCGGGGATCGGGTCGCTCACGCGGGGACTCCTCGTGTTACTCGTCGGTAGGACGCTGACAACCCTAGGTTACGTGCGGCTAGTCCAAATCGTCGTGAGCCATCAGCCGACGGCCCGCTTCGGTGATCGAGCCGGACAGCGACGGGTAGACGGCGAACGTCTCGGCCAGCTCGTCGACGGGGAGGCCGTCCTGAACCGCCATCGCGATCGGCATGATCAGCTCGGAGGCGATCGGCGCGACCACCACACCGCCGATCACCACGCCGGTGGCGGGGCGGCAGAAGATCTTGACGAAGCCTCGGCGCAGGCTGGACATCTTGGCCCGCGCGTTGGTGTTCAGCGGCAGGATGATCGTGCGGGCGGGCACCGTCCCGTCGTCGATCTTGGCCTGCGGCACCCCGACGGCGGCGATCTCCGGCCGGGTGAACACCGCAGCCGCAACCGTGCGCAGCCGGATCGGGCTGAGCCCCTCACCCAGCGCGTGGTACATCGCGATGCGGCCCTGCATGGCCGCGACCGAGGCCAGCAGCATCAGGCCGGTGCAGTCACCGGCGGCGTAGATACCCGATACCGACGTCCGCGATACCCGGTCCACCGTCAGGTAGTTGCCCGGTCCGAGTTCGATGCCGACCCGCTCCAGCCCGAGGCCGCTGGTGTTGGGGACCGAGCCGACGGTCATCAGCGCGTGGCTGCCTTCGACGGTGCGCCCGTCGGTCATGGTGACCAACACACCTTTTTCGGTTCTGGTCACCGAGTCGGCGCGGGCCTCCTTGACAAGGATGACGCCGCGCTGCTCCCACAGTTCCTCGAGCACGGCGGCGGCGTCGGAGTCCTCGTGCGGCAGGATCTGGTCGCGGCTGGCCACCACGGTGATCGTGACGCCGAGTTCGGTGTAGGCGTTGACGAACTCGGCTCCGGTGACGCCGGAACCCACCACGATGAGGTGCTCGGGCAGCGTTTCGAGGTCATAGAGCTGACGCCAGTTCAGGATTCGCTCGCCGTCGGGTTTCGCGCCGGGCAGCACCCGCGGGCTGGCACCGGTCGCGATGAGCACGACGTCGGCCTCCAACACGCTCGTCGAGCCGTCGGGGGTGGTGACCTTGATGCGGTGCTGGGCCATCCCCGGCACGCTGTCGGCCAGCTCGCCACGGCCGTCGATCAGCGTGACGCCCTCGCTGCGCAGTCGCTCCGCGATGTCGGCCGACTGGGCGGCGGCCAGCGTCTTGACGCGGTCGTTGATCCTCGGCAGTGAGATTTCGGCGTCCTCGAACTCCAGATCGAACCCGAGGTCGGGCGCCCGGCGCAGCTCGGTGCGAACGCCGGTCGAGGCGATGAACGTCTTGGACGGCACGCAGTCGAAGAGCACGCACGCGCCGCCGATGCCGTCGCAGTCGACGACGGTGACCTCGGCGACTTCCCGGCCGCGGGCCGCGGCGACCAGTGCCGCCTCGTAGCCGGCGGGCCCGCCCCCGATGATCACGATGCGGGTTGCTGCCACCGCCTCAACCTAGCCAAGCGCGCGGTTGATCGCCCAGGCAACGAACGAAGCCTTAGTCTTTCTCCGTGCCGCTTTACGCCGCCTACGGATCGAATATGCATCCGGAGCAGATGTTGCAACGGGCGCCCCATTCGCCGATGGCGGGGACGGGGTGGCTGCACGGCTGGCGGCTGACGTTCGGCGGGGAGGACATCGGCTGGGATGGCGCGCTGGCCACCGTCGTTGAGGACCCGCTGTCGAAGGTGTTCGTCGTCCTCTACGACATGACGCCGGCTGACGAGCGCAACCTCGACCGGTGGGAGGGCGGCGAGCTCGGCGTCCACAAGAAGATCCGCTGCCGGGTTGACCGGCTATCGTCGGACACCTCAACGGATCCGGTGCTGGCCTGGCTGTACGTGGTCGACGCGTGGGAAGGCGGCTTGCCGTCGGCCCGCTACCTCGGCGTGATGGCCGATGCCGCCGAAATAGCCGGTGCGCCACCGGATTACGTCCGCGATCTGCGGACCCGCCCCGCTCGCAACATCGGCCCCGGCACGTAGCGTTTGCCAGCCGCGAGATTTGCGTTAGCGATGTCAGTTCTCGAACTTCTTCTCGCTAACGTCGATCTCGCGCGGTACGACCCGAGCTTGTGACATCTCTGATGGCTGAAGCCAGCAGCTTCATGGCCTTCACTCAGCCTCAAATTGTTCTCTGCGGTGCGTCTCCCGACGCCGCACGACGGGCCAGTCCGACCCTGAACGGAAAGGTACCAATGAGCAACGACAAAATCGGCCGCCATGCGGCGGAGGTCCCGATTCCCCCGACGGCTGAAGCCGCCGGTCCCCTCGGGACGCACTTATGGCCGCCAGCCGCGGGCGGTGAGTGCGGTTCTTGCTCGTTCGACGATCTCCTCGGGCCGGTCTTCCTTGATGACTTGGGTGACGTCCCAGCCGATCCGGCGCAGGGTCCGCATGACCCGCATGTCCTTGACGTAGCGGTCGCGGTCGGTCTGGTGCCGGTCGCCGTCGTATTCGGAGGCCACCATGTAGTCCGGCCAGCCCATATCGAGAATGCGGATCAATCTGCCGCGGTAATCGCAGACCGGGATCTGGGTGGTGGGTACCGGTAGGCCTGCGTCTATGTAGAGCAACCGCAGCCAGGTTTCCCTGGGCGAGTCCGCGCCGCCGTCGATCAGCGGAAGCACATTTCTCAGGCTTTTGAGTCCGCGCGCGCGAGGATAGCGTTTGGCCAGCAGTAGGACGTCTTCGGTGGAGAAGAGCTGTACTCGCATGAGGGCGTCGAGTCTGGCCAGGGCTTCCCCGCGCGGCAGGTAGCGGCCGAGGTCGAAGGCGGTTCGCACCCGCGTGGTGACGGGTAGCTTGCACGCCCAGGTGACTTCGTCGTCGGCCAACGTCTCGTTGCGCACGATCAGACCGGGTTGAGGTCGCATGCTCGTCGCGATCATTTCGATGTCCTGGTCGTCGTCGACCCACGACGCACCATGTAAAGCCGACGCGGCCACGCCTGCCACGACTCCTTGCCGTCGAGTTCGCAGCCACGCCCCGGTGGTCCTGGTCCGCAGCGACGGCTCAAGGTCCTTCGGTGTGTACACATTCCGAAAGATGGGCCGGTACCAACGGCGCAGTTCGTGCTCGGTCAGCTGGCCGCAGGCGAGCGCATCACTGCCGAGGAAGACGTTCTCCATGACCGAAACGTGCCAGCAGCCACCGACATGTCCGCGAGATCTACGTTAGCGAGACAAAGTTCGAGTATCGACATCGCTAACGTCGATCTCACGTAGTGCACCCAACGGAACCTAAAAGGCGGCGGCCTGTTCGATGGTGTTGACCAGCATGCGGACACCAACTGCGAGGGCTCGCTCGTCGATGTCGAACGTCGGCTGGTGCAAGTCGAGTTGCGGCCCGCGGCCGGACCAGACGCCCAGCCTGGCCATCGCGCCCGGCACCTCCTCCAGATACCAGGAGAAGTCCTCGCCGCCGCCGGACTGCCGCGTATCGGCCAGCACGTCTGGCCCGATGTCCTCGATCGCATGGCTGAGAATCCGGGTCGAGATCTCCTCGTTGACCACCGGCGGCACGCCGCGCTTGTAGTTCAGGGTGTGCTCGACGCCCAGCGGCGCGAGCAACGAGGTGACGGTCTCGCCGACAATCGATTCCAAGGTCAGCCAGGTATCTCGGTTCGCCGTGCGGACCGTCCCGGCCAGCGTGCCGGCCTGCGGGATGGCGTTGGCCGCCACTCCAGCATTGACCGCCCCCCACACCATCACCGTGCTGGTACGGGGATCGATGCGGCGGGACAGCACGCCGGGCACGCCGGTGATCAGTGCGCCCAGCGCGTACACCAGGTCAGCTGTCAGATGCGGTCGCGAGGTATGCCCGCCGGGGCTGTGCAGCGTCAGCTCGATGTGGTCGGCGGCAGACGTGATCGGCCCGGCTCGCACCGCGACGCGCCCGACCGCCAGCCGCGGGTCGCAGTGCAGGGCGAAAATGCGTGACACTCCGGCCAGCGCGCCCGCCGCGATCGCATCGATCGCACCTCCGGGCATCAGCTCCTCGGCGGCCTGGAAGATCAGCCGCACCCCGACCGGCAACTCGGGCACCGAAACCAGCGCCAGCGCCGCGCCAAGCAGCACTGCGGTGTGCGCGTCATGGCCGCAGGCGTGCGCGACGTTGGGCACCACCGCGGAGTAGGGCGTCCCGGTGCGATCGGCCATCGGCAGCGCGTCCATGTCGGCCCGCAAGGCGATACGCGGCGCATGCTCGGGGCCGAAGTCGCAGATCAAGCCCGTCCCGCCGGGCAGCACTTTCGGGTTGAGGCCGGCGTCGGCCAGGTGCGCGGCGACGAACTGTGTGGTGGCGAACTCCTGCCGCCCGAGCTCGGGGTGGGCGTGGATGTGCCGCCGCCACGTCACCACGTCGTCGTAGTGGTCGGCCAGCCAGCCCTCGGCGGCTTCAGCGAGTTTCATGACGCCGCCCGCCCCGCCAGCTGCTCGAGCACCCGATCCCGCTCGGACGGTGTCTCGGCCAGGCTGACCACCGTGCGCGCCAACATGATCGCGCCTTCGACGACGGCCTTGTCGGCGCTGGGACTCGCGGCCGCCGCGGCGAAGGCCGGCTGGTGCACCGAGGCGCCTTGGGCGTCGATGCCGACGATCGGGTGGATACCCGGCATCACCTTCGTGACATTGCCCATATCGGTGCTGCCCAGCGGCACCGACGCTTCGACGTCCTCGGCCACCGGGCTGCGGCCCAGCCGAACCATCTCCGCGCGGAAGGTATCGGCCAGCCACTTGTCCGGCGTCAGTTCGTCATACGGCGGCTCGGTCTCCTCGACCCGATAGTCACAGCCGGTGGCGACCGCGCCGGCCAGGAAGCAGTCAGCCATCCGGTCCTCGAGGTGGCGCAGCGAGGCCGCGTCGTTGGCGCGCATCGTGTACCGCAGTGAACTGAGGGCGGGGATCACATTGGTGGCCTGTCCGCCGTCGGTGACGATGCCGTGCGCCATCTGACCGGGCACGAACTGCTGACGCAGCAACCCGATCGCCACCTGGGCCACGGTGACCGCGTCGGCGGCGTTGACGCCCAGATACGGCGCGACCGCCGCGTGTGCCTCCCGGCCGAGGTAGGTGACTTCGACCTGCGACAGGGCCAGCGAGCGCGCCCGCGCGATATCGAGTGGACCCGGATGCAGCATCACCGTGACGGCGATGTCGTCGAACGTTCCGGCCTTGAGCAGCAACACTTTTCCACCACCGGCCTCCTCGGCGGGTGTGCCGAGGAGCACGACCGTCAGGCCGAGCTCGTCTGCAACGTCGGCCAGTGCCAGTGCGGTGCCGACGGCCGAGGCGGCAATGATGTTGTGGCCGCAGGCATGTCCGATCAGCGGCAGTGCGTCGTATTCGGCGCAGATGCCGATCACCAACGGTCCGCTGCCGAACTCGGCGCGAAACGCGGTGTCCAGCCCGCCGGGTGCCGCGGTGATGTCGAAGCCGTACTCGGCAGCCAACCCCTGCGTCTTGGCGCAGCTCTTGAATTCCGCGAACGCCAGTTCCGGTTCGGCGTGAATGGCGTGCGACAGCTCGATCAGGTCGCCACGGCGTCGGTTGACGGCGTCTTCGACGCTGACCGAGGCGGTGACGGTGGGCATCCTCGCAGTATCTCACTGACAGCTAAGCTGCCGAACTGTGACCGATCCGGAGGCGGTAGCGCTGCAGGCCGCGGCCGCAATCTGCGAGCGCACCGGGGTCGACCGGCACGACGTCGCGGTAATACTCGGCTCCGGGTGGGCGCCTGCCGCGGCCGAGCTGGGCGCGCCGACGGCGGTGGTGCCGATGGCCGAACTGCCCGGCTTCACCCCTCCGACCGCGGAGGGTCACGGCGGCGACATCCTGTCGGTGCGGACGGGCGACCACCGCGTGCTGGTGTTCGTCGGCAGAATCCACGCCTACGAGGGTCACGATCTGCGCCACGTCGTGCACCCAGTGCGTGCGGCGTGCGCGGCGGGCGTGCGGACTGTGATGCTGACCAACGCGGCGGGCGGCCTGCGGGAGGACTTCGCGGTCGGACAGCCGGTGCTGATCAGCGACCACCTGAACCTGACCGCGCAGTCGCCGCTGGTGGGACCTCAGTTCGTCGATTTGGTCGACGCGTATTCGCCGCGGCTGCGCGCCCTGGCGCGCGAGGTCGACCCCGAGCTTGCCGAGGGTGTCTATGCCTGCCTGCCGGGGCCGCAATACGAAACACCCGCCGAGATCAGGATGCTGCGCACGCTGGGCGCGGACCTGGTCGGCATGTCGACCGTGCACGAGACGATCGCCGCACGGGCCGCGGGCGCGCAGGTGCTCGCGGTGTCGTTGGTGACGAATGCGGCCGCGGGAATGACGGGCAAACCGCTGAACCACGAAGAAGTGCTGGCGGCCGGCCGTCAGTCCGCGACGCGGACGGGTTCCCTGCTGGCCTCGGTGATCTCCCGGCTCTCCCGGCTCTGACCGCCGAAGCGACCGCTGAACCACATCACGGCGCGGCCCAGCCAGGGCGCCGCGAACAGCATCAGCAGGATGCGCACCACCTGGGCCGCAACGAGGAAGGTGACGTTCGATCCCGTCTCCACCGCGGTGGCCATGATGGCGTAGACACCGCCCGGGCAGGTGGCGAGGTATCCCTCGAGCGGGGTCAGCCCGGCGATATCGGCCAGCACAATGCCGAGGCCCGCGGTGGCGACGCCGAGCACGGCGATCAGGCCGATCGCCGCGGGTAGCAACCGCCCGACCGCGCGCAGCGCTTCACGGTTGAAGGCCAGGCCGGCCTGCCAGCCGATCAGCATGTAGCCGACCTGCACGAGAATGGCTGGGACTGTCAGTCCGAACGACAGCCCGGTGAGCTGCAGCACGACCGTCAGCGCCAGCGGTCCGAGCAGTCCTGCACCGGGAAGCTTGACAAGCCGTCCCCCGACGACACCGACGACAATCAGCACGGTCATCATCGCCACACTGAGATACCAAGGCGCCGAATCGGTTTGGCTGCTCGTAGCAACGGGGTGTGACTTGTCGGCGTGGTAGATCAGCGTGACGACCACCGGCATCGATGCGGTGATGAGCGCCACCCGCAGGTACTGCACGACCGCGACCACCCGATCGTCACCGCCGAGCTCACGGGCGATCGCGACCAGTCCAGACGCGCCGCCGGCCACCAGCGCCAGCGCACCGGTCAGCGGGCTGACGTCACGGTGCAGCCCGAGCAGCGCGCCTGCGATGACGCTGAGCACCAACGTGGCGACCGCGACGCCGACCACGATCGCCCAATCCGGTCCGAGAGCGCTCACCGCGTCGCGGTCCACCATGGTGCCGATATGGACGCCGAGCACACCCTGCGCGGCAAGGCCGGCCCGGCGGGGGACCCGCTCAGGAGCCAGGGAGGCGAGCGCAAGAGCGACGCCGACGACCAGCGCCGCGAACAGCGCGGCCGATGGGACGCCGACGATGGTCAGCGGGACGGTGACAGCGAGGGTTGCCGCTAGCAGCAACGCCCACTTGGCCACCCACTGCATTCGCCGACTCTTCACTAAAACAAGTATGCCCTTGTCATAATCGACTCGCAACACGGTGTTATGCACGTGACAGTGAAGAATTACCAAGGTATAACTTGGTTATGACTGATGTGCGCAGGTCGGCGGCCACCGAACTGCGGGAGTCGATGATGGCGGTGACCAGGCAGATGCGCCGTCACCGGCCCGACCACGGGCTGACGCTGTCCCAGATGGAGGTTCTCGGCGAGGTCACCAGGACCGGGGTCAGCACACCCGCCGAACTCGCCGCCCGCCTGCACGTGCGTGTGCAGTCCCTCACCGACAGCATCAACGACCTGGTGAACCGGGGTCTGGTGTCGCGCCGGCCCGACGACGACGACCGGCGTCGCCAGCTCATCGAGGTCACCCCCGCAGGTACTGCTCTGCTCGACGACGACCGCGCCGAACGCGACGCCTGGTTGAACGCAACCATGCGCGACAACCTCACCGATCTGGAGTTCGACCTGCTGATGTTGGTGGCGCCGGTCCTGCGCAAGCTGGCATACGCCGAAGGCAAAGTGGGCACACTGAGCGTGTGAACCAGCAGGCGTCATCGGCCGCGCGGGACTGGATCGCGCACGACCCCGACCCGGTTACCGCGGCGGAACTGGAGGCATGCAGCGACGAGGAGATCGCGGAGCGGTTCGCTCGTCCGCTGACCTTCGGCACCGCGGGTCTTCGCGGCCCGGTCCGCGCTGGGCCGAACGGGATGAACCTCGCGGTCGTCATGCGCACCAGCTGGGCCATCGCGCAAGTTCTCAAGGATCGCGACCTCGGGGGGTCGTGCGTCGTGGTCGGCGGCGACGCCAGGCACGGCTCTGAGGAGTTCGCACTCGCCGCCGCCGAAGTCCTTGCCGCCCAAGGGTTTCAGGTGACACTGATGTTCGCCGCCGTGCCCACGCCGGTGATTGCCTTCGGCGCCAGGCATCTCGGTGCGAGTGCCGGCATTCAGATCACGGCATCCCACAACCCGCCGTCCGACAACGGGTACAAGGTGTATTTCGACGGCGGGCTGCAGATCGTCCCGCCGACCGACCGGGAAATCGAGGCCCTGATCGGCAACGCGCCGCACGCCGACGAGATACCGAGGGCGGCGGTCGAAACCTCGGGCGTGGACCTGATCCAGCGCTATGTGGATCGCGTGTCCCATGTCCGGCATACCCACGGGTCTGTTCGCATCGCCTTCACCGCCATGCACGGCGTCGGCGGTGAATACGCACTCGACGCGTTCGTCCGGGCCGGGTTGACCGACGTGCATGTGGTCGAGAGTCAGTTCGCGCCCGATCCGGACTTCCCGACGGTTCCGTTCCCCAACCCGGAGGAGCAGGGCGCCACCGACGAACTGCTGACGCTGGCCGCCGAAGCCGAGGCAGAAGTCGCCATCGCGCTGGATCCCGACGCGGATCGGTGCGCGGTCGGGGTGCCGACACCCGGTGGATGGCGGATGCTCACCGGCGACGAAACCGGTTGGCTGCTGGGCGATTACCTGCTTTCTCAGATCGAACCGGGCGAGGTGACCGAACACACGGTGGTGGCGAGCACGGTGGTGTCGTCGCGCATGCTGGCCGCGATCGCCGACGCTCACGGCGCTCGGCACGTCGAGACGCTGACCGGTTTCAAGTGGTTGTCGCGCGCCGACGCCGACCTGCCGGGCTGCACGCTGGTCTACGCCTACGAGGAGGCGATCGGCTACTGCGTCGACCCGTCCGCGGTCCGTGACAAGGACGGCATCAGTGCGGCGGTGTTGTTCTGCGACTTGGTCGCCGCGTTACGCGAGCAGGGGCGCATGGTGCTCGACGCTCTGGACACGCTCGCGCACCGACACGGTGTGCACACCACCGCCGCGGTATCGCGGCCCGTCGTCGATGCCGACGACGCGGCGGAGGTGATGAGCCGGTTGCGGTCCAATGCGCCGACGAAGCTCTGCGGCTTCGATGTCGCGATGACTGACTTGGCGGCGGTTCACCCCTATCAACGACGTACCGACGCGGTGATTCTCGAGGGCGGCGACACCGATGCCGCAGTGCGCGTTGTCGTACGACCGTCGGGCACCGAGCCGAAGGTCAAGTCCTACATCGAGGTTCGGCAGAACTGTGTCGACGGCGACCTGGATGCCGCCCGAGCAGAAGCGCGACGGCTGCAGGACGAGCTGGTCGGGATCGTCGGCAAGTGGTGACGACGCGCTAGCGCGGCCCGAACTGACGATCGCCGGCATCGCCGAGCCCGGGAACGATGTAGGCGATGTCGTTGAGACCGTCGTCGATCGTCGCGGTGAACAATCTGATGTCGGGCGCCACCTTCTCCAGTGCGGCAATGCCCTCCGGTGCCACCACGACGCAAATCGCGGTGATGTCAACGGCATTGCGGGAGTGCAGCAAGCCGATGGTGTGTGCCATCGACCCGCCGGTGGCCAGCATCGGGTCGAGCACGATCACCGGCTGGGTGCTCAGGTCGTCGGGCAGGGACTCCAGATACGGGGTCGGTTGGTGGGTGTCCTCGTCGCGCGCGACCCCGACGAAGCCGACGCGCGCCTCCGGGATGAGCGCATGCGCCTGGTCGACCATGCCCAGTCCGGCGCGCAGCACCGGCACCAGCAGCGGCGGATTGGCCAGTCGCGACCCGGTGGTTTCGGCCAGCGGCGTGCGCACCGGGATGGTCTCGGTGGCCGCGTCGCGGGTGGCTTCATACACCAACATCAGCGTCAGGTCGCGCAACGCGACGCGGAATGCCGCGTTGTCCGTGCGTTCGTCGCGCAGGGTGGAAAGCCGCGCCGCGGCAAGCGGGTGGTCGACGACGTGCACATCCATGAGAGCCGACCTTAGCCACGATGGGAACCGCGCGGCACGCTTCGCCGTCGTAACGCCATGTTCGTCGACACCGATGCCATTCGCGCTCTCGGCGCGGCCTGCTCAGACCAGGCCGCCGACCTGTCCGCCGCCGCCGCGGCCCTGTCGTCGCTGCCCGGTCCCGGCGCAACCGCCGCATTCGGTCCCGTCGGCGCCGGCTTCGTCGCGGCGTTGGACGACGCGGTACGGACGCACGCACGTGCGGTCACGGCGCTGAGTGCCGATCTCGCTTCGGCGCATACCACGGCCTTCGGCGCCGCAGCGGCCTATGCCGATGCCGAACAACGCGGCAGTCGCCTGCTCTAGCGATGCCGAGCGCGCTGATTGCCGCGTTGGCGGCGCCTATTCGCGAGGTGGCGGCGCAGGTGGGGCCGGGGTGGTCGGACGAGGGGGATCCGACCACCGCCCTCGCCGAGGTGCGCGACCTGCTCACCGACGTGTCGGCGGCCGTGCGCAACGGCTGGAGCCGGACCGCCGACGCGTGGACGGGCGCGGGCGCCGACGGCGCGGCCGACTTCGTGTCCGTCGCGTCTCGCGCGGCAGACGGGCTGACGCAGCGGATCGACCAGCTGCGGACGCGCACCGCGGACGCGGCCGACGCGGTGGCATGGGCCCGCTCGCGACTGCAGGACATCGTGCACCGTTTCGAGGACCGCGCGGCTGCGCTCGAAACGCGGCTTGACGAACCGGGGGTGGCCGACGAACTGCGCGACGAAGCGCAGCGGGCATTGGACGGAGCCATCGCCGTAGTCGACGAGCTTCGCGGCGAGTTGGACGGGCATGCCGCCGCTTTTGCGGCTCCCCCACCGGCTGCAGCACCGGCGGGCGCAGCGCCGGCAGCTGCCGGGTTCACGGCACCGGCCGGGTTCACCGCGGCGCCGGGCGTTTCGCCGTCGGGGTGGGGCGGGTCGCCCGGTGCCGCGACCGGCGGGCTCGCACCGACCGCAGCCGACCTTTCCGCACTCCCCTGGCCGGATCCCGACCAGCTGGGCGAAGGTCTGGCTGTCAGGCTGCCAGACGGCAGCACCGTGATGGCGCCAAACCCAGTGGCGGCCGATGCAGTTCGGCATGCGCTCACCCAGCTGGGGGTCCCATACGTGTGGGGCGGAACCACACCCGGTGTCGGGCTTGACTGCAGTGGCCTCACCCAGTGGGCGTATCACGAAGCGGGGCTTAATCTTCCACGGCTAGCCCAGGAGCAGGACCTGGGTGCCGCAGTGGGCCAGGGCTCGTTGCGACCGGGCGACCTGGCGGTGTGGGACGGGCACGTCGCCATGGTCGTGGGTAACGGCATGATGATCGAAGCCGGTGACCCTGTACAACTGTCATCGATCCGAACGACGAACGCGGGCCAGGGTTTTCAGGGGTTCTGGCGGCCGACCGCGTAAATCGCCAACGACGTCGTGATCTGGCTGTCGGGGTCGGTCAGCCGTGCCGGGCCGCTTCCTGCGCGAGTTGCACACGGGAGGTGAGTCCGAGTTTGGAGTAGACGTGCGTGAGGTGTGTTTGCACCGTGCGCGGTGAGACGAAAAGCCGCGTGGCGATGTCGTTATTGGCGAGCCCTTCGCTGACCAGTCGGACGACGTCGCGCTCGGTGGGGGTGAGCGAGGCCCAGCCGCTGGCGGGGCGTTTGCGTTCACCGCGACGGCGCTGGGCGTAGGCGATCGCTTCGTCGGTAGACAAGCCTGCGCCCTCGGCCCACGCGGATTCAAAGCCCTTCTCGCCCATCGCATCACGAAGTGATTCCACCAAGAATTCGTGAACGGCGTCGAAAATTTTGAACCGGACCGCGCCCATGCGCTGGCGCATGGATTCTGCGGCGCCAAAGAGCCGTGCGGCTTCGCGGTGACTGCCGGCGCCGACGGCGAGTGCGGCGAGGCACTCGAGGGTGTCGGGAGCGGCGCCGTATGCCTTGGTGCTGGCGGCGGTTGCGAGTGCGTCGTGCGCGTCGCGATCGGCCTGTTCAGGCTCACCCTGCACGATCGCAACGCCAGCGCGCGTCGTCAGCGCCAGCGACAGGTGAAAGCCGCTCGTCGCCGCGACGGCGTCATCGGCCAAGCGCCGGGCCGCGGGCAGATCCCCACGGGCGAACGCGGCCTGGGCCGCGTAGACAATCCAGATCGCCGCCATCTTGGGCTGGAGATTGAGATGGGGCAAGCCCGCCGCGATCGCATCGTCCGCCGCGGCAACGTCGCCCGCGGCGAGGGTCGCAACAGTCAGCCCTGCGTAGGCGAGGCCTGGGAAGAACGCGCCGAGCTCCACCGCGGCCTCGACAGCCGAGTTGGCTGTCTGCCGCGCCGCACTCAGGTCCCCGTGATACGCCAGCATGAAGGCCTGCATGAATAGGGCGCAGCACCGCCAGTACCCGTCGTGAGCCGCGTCGGTCTCGGCAATCACCTCACGCAACTGCGCGACGGCTCCAGCCAAATCACCGGTCATGGCCTGTGCTATCGCGAGACTCCACCTGCACCCATGCAAGGCGAACCGGTAACCGATGGCGTCGGCGAGGTCGCGTCCTTCTCCGGCGGCAGCGCGTATGGCGATCGGGTCACCCACCATGACCGAGCCGAACGCCTGCCACGCCAGATTTTGGCCAAGCCTCCACCCGTCGCCTATCGTGCGGGCCAGGCCGATCGCCTCGGCGAAGTATGGCTGGGCCACCTCGGGGTTGTAGACGGCGATGCCACCGCAGGCAGTCAGGGCCCGGAGCAACAGGGCGGCGTCGTCGACATCCCGCGCGATCGCTAGGGCTTGGAGGGCTTGCTCCATGCTGTCGGTGGCACCCATGAATGCGTTGAGCGTGGCCTTGTCGGCGAGTACCGCCGCGCGCACCGTCGGCGCCACCTTGGCCGGGTGTGCATTTTGGTCGGTGACGACTGCGTCGAACCAGGTCAGCCCTTCCCGGATCGCGGCCCCGTCCGAGCCACAGTTGCTGCAGCGATGACGCCAGCTGCGACCCAAGCTCGATGTCGGATTGTTCGCGGCTCCACGCGAACGCGGCCCGCAGGTTGTCGATCTCGGTTTCGGCCCGCTCGAGACGCTGCTCGTGGCCGGTAGGTGCCGGAGTGTCGAGCATCGTTGCCATGGACGAGTAGTAATCGCGGTGACAGGCACGCACGGTATCGGCCTGGCCGGACTCACCGAGCCTTTCCAGAGCATACTGGCGCACCGTCTCCAGTAACCGGTATCGCGTTCGGCCACTTGCGCTTTCGGCCACGACCAGAGACTTGTCGACCAGCAATGTGAGCAGGTCGAGGACCTGGAAGCGTTCCACGTCGCCACCGCCGGCGACCGCCTCTGCGGCGTCGAGGTCAAACCCGCCCATGAACACCGCCAGCCGGGCGAACAAAATGCGTTCGGGCTCGGTCAGTAGCGCATGCGACCAATCCACCGAGGCCCGCAACGTCTGCTGGCGGCGCACCGCGGTGCGCGCACCCCCGGTCAGCAGCCGGAACCGGTCATGCAGGCCGTCGCGGATCTCGGTCAGCGACAAGACGCGCACCCGCGCCGCCGCCAGCTCGATCGCCAGCGGCACGCCGTCGAGGCGCCGACAGATCTCCGCCGCGATGGCGGCGTTCTCGTCGGTGAGACGGAAATCGGGTCGGACCCGTCGCGCGCGGTCGGTGAACAACTCGATCGCCTCGTCGGTCAGCGACAGCGACGGCACCCGCCAGCTCACCTCGCCAGCCACCCCGATCGGCTCACGACTCGTCGCGACAAGCGTCACCGCCGGACAGTTGCCCAGCAGGGCAGCAACCAGCGCCGCACACGCATCCAGCAGATGCTCGCAGTTGTCCAGCACCACCAGCAGCCGACGGTCGCCGACAAACCGCAGCAGCGTGTCCATCGTGGAGCTGCCCGGCTGGTCGGGCAGGCCCAGCGCGCGGATCACCGCGACCGGCACCAGATCGGGATCGGTGATCGGCGCCAGATCGACCAACCACACCCCGCCGCCGAATTCGCCAGCGATCTGGGTCGCCACCTGCACCGCCAGGCGCGTCTTGCCGACACCGCCCGCACCGGTCAGCGTCACGAACCGGTTGTCGGCGAGGATCTGCCGCACGTCACTCATTTCGGCTCCACGGCCCACAAAACTCGTGAACTGCGCCGGAAGATTCTGGGCGACAACGGTTTCCGATGCACGTAGCGGCGGGAACTCGTTGCGAAGGTCCGGATGGCACAGCTGCACCACCCGTTC
The DNA here is from genome assembly GCA_963801575.1 of uncultured Actinomycetota bacterium. GTDB lineage: Bacteria > Actinomycetota > Actinomycetes > Mycobacteriales > Mycobacteriaceae > Mycobacterium. The sequence continues at coordinate 195,835 of CAWDFT010000015.1, read as the reverse complement.
GGGTCGGGGCAGATCACGTAGACGGTGGGTGCCCAGATCGGACAACCACGCGTCGGCCGGGATTTGGTCGATCACCAGATCCTCGGTGATGCCCGACATGACGGTCTGGCCGCCGTGGGCCAGATCGCGCAAGCGTGCCGTCCGGTTCACGGTAGGACCGATGTAGTTACCCTCGTCGCGCAGCTGCACCTCCCCGGTATGCACCCCGATACGCAGCCGGATCGGAGCCAGCGGCGCCCGCTGCAACTCCAGGGCACACGCCACCGCGTCACTAGCCCGCGCAAACGCGACCACGAAGCTGTCGCCCTCGCCCTGCTCCACTGGCCGCACACCGTCATGGGTCGCGATGATCTCGTACACCGTCTGATCCAGCCGCGCGATCGCAGCCGTCATCTCGTCCGGGTGGGTCTGCCACAGCCGCGTCGAGCCCTCGACGTCAGCCAGTAGCAACGTCACCGTTCCCGTCGGAAGGTCTCTCACACCCAGGTCGCTCCAGTTCAAAGGCGTGTCCGCGCGTGGGTCAGCACCGCTCATGCTAGCCAGCGTGCGGCGGTCACGCACCGCAAAACATCGGCGGAACCGCGTAGATTTGCCGCCCCGCCATGCGGATCTACGACCCTGCACCGCGCCGATCTCCGCGTCCTGACCGATGATCCCGCGCCGACCACATCGGATCGTCGACTCATACCAACCCGAGGAGACCACCATGACCATCCAAACCAGCCGCTTCAACGTGGCTCTGGACCGGGAAGCGGCCCGGGCGGCGATCAGCGCGGCGGCTAAGCGGTTCACCGCGCTGCTGCGGGAGACCGATGACATCGAGCGCCGGGCCGCGGGTACCGACTGGACCGTCGCCGAAACCGCGGCCCATGTGTCCTCCGTGTTGACCGGGTTCAGCGCGGCGATCGCCGGGGAGCTGCCCGCGCTGAAATACGTAGACGCGGACTTCCCGACCCGGCTGGCCGCCAGCAACGACGCCACAATCGCCATGGTTGACTACACTGATGCGGCACGGCTCGCGGAACTGATCACCGTTGGGGCACAACGGCTCCTGGAACTCGTGGAGGCGGCCGATCCGCACATGGAATGTGAGACGCCGTGGTACGGCCCGGGCCGCACGCGCACTGTAGACTGCCTCACCGCCCTAGCACTGTCGGAGCTGACTCTGCACGGGCACGACATCGCAACCGGGATGGGCCGGCCGTGGCCGATCACCGCCGAGCACGCAACGCTCATCGTGGGCACAGTGTGCCCGGAGATGGCGCCGCTGATAGTGCGGCCCGAGGCGGCCCGCGGCGCGCCGGTGACATACGAGGTCCGGCTGCGCGGCGGCGGCCCGCGCTACGTCATCCGGGTCGCCGATGGCACCGCTGAAGTGCGGGCCGCCGGCCGTCCGGTGGACTGTGTGATCTCCGCGGACCCGGTGACGTACCTACTGGTCGTCTACGGACGGATGCCGCTCGCCCGGGCGCTGCTGCGCGGCGGGTTACTGGCGTGGGGTCGCCGTCCGTGGCTCGGGCTGCGTTTCAAGAATCTGTTCTTCAATCCGTGACCGCAATTCGGAGTCGCCGGCATGCTGCTCCCGACCTGCACCCCTATTGACACCCGGTTGAGGCGGGCGATCCTATTCAGTTGTCACCCATCCGGACGACGAACGCGGGTCAGGGATTCCAGGGATTCTGGCGGCCGACCGGATAAACCTCCACGGTCATGGCATCTGCTCGGGCCCACTGCATATGCCCCTCGAAGCCGAGCGATGTCGCCAGCGCGCGGTAGCGGTCCCGCAACTCCCGGTAGCCGGCCTCGTCGCCGCGGGAGCGAGCCAGCAACGCCCGCAACCGCAGCGGCCAAATCTCACCTATCACGAACCCTTCGTCGACCGGCGCGGCCGCCAACCTGTCGACCGCGGCCTCGGCTTCCCGCACGTCACCCTCGGTGCCCCGTTGCAGCAACGTCTCCACCAACGCCCCTGTGGCCGCAGCGCAGAACCCGAATTGTCCCGCAAGGAACAGGTCGTCGACGGCTCCACGCAGTTCTGGTAACGCGGCGTCGCGGTCTCCGCGCCTGGCCCGCTCCCGCGCGGTGAACCCGTCGACGGCCGCAAGCAGGGACCGGTAGATCCGCCCCTTCAGGCACATGTCGCGTACCTGCTCCAGCACCTCCAGCCCGCGCTCGCGCTCTGCGGGGGAGTCCCGATGCAGCAGCACGACGCCCAAGGCCAACCGCGCATTGCCCACCGCGAAATCATCACTTGATCGCTCGGTGATCCGCAGCGCCTCCTCGGTTTCGCGCAGCACAAAGTCGTCGGCAGGCAGCACCCCATTCGGTATCGCGGAAAAGTAGGTGTACGCGGTGGCGATGACATGCGACAGCGGGTCGGCCTCGCGGGCCATGGCAAGGGCCCAGTCGAGGTCCTCGCGCCACCCTGGACGGCCGAGGGCCCAGCGGGCGATGCCGCGTAATGCCCCCGTGACCGCCAACGGCGACCCGATGATGAAGTTTCCTTTGGTCGGGTCACCGTCGGCCAGTTCGATGACGGTCTGGGACCAGCGCAGGGCCTCGGCCATCTCGCCCGTCTGCAGCTTGATGGTGATCGGCGAGAAGGACAGCCCGACAGTGAGTGTCGGATCGCCGAACGACTCGACCAGCGCCATGGTTTCGGTGGCCAGCCGCGACGCCTCGCGCACCCGGCCGTGCCTCATGTGCTCGCGCATGAGCCCGGTCATGCCGATGACCGGCGACGCCTTGTCCCCGGCTTCGGCGCACAACTGCCGCAGCTCCTCGAAGAGGCCGCCGGAGATGTCGACATGGACCCGGAAGGCGTGGGCACACAGCAGGGTGCGCGGCGTGATCCGCATCGACAACCGGTTCGGATCGTCATCGGGCAGTGCATCAGCGACCCGGCGCGCCCGCTCCCAACTCAGGTACGCCGCGGCCACGTCGCGGGTGGCCGCCCACGTTCCGGCGCGCATGTGCCAGGCATAGGCGGCGTGCAGGTCGCCGGCGGACTGCAGATGCTCGGCGATCAGCGCCGCGTTCTCATCGGCGGAATCCGGGTCACGCTGCTGGATCGCCGTGGCCACCCGCCGGTGCAACTCGGCGCGGTCGGACTTCAGCTGTGACTCGTAGGCCACCGCGCGGACCAGCGGATGGTGAAACGCGTACTCCGGGTCCCCGGTGAACCTCACCTGATCGACCAGCTCGGCCTTTATCAGCTCCTCCAGCACCGGCTCGACACCCAGGCCGGTCAGCAACTCGGTGTCAAAACGCGACCCGATCACCGCCGCCGCGCACAAAGCGCGCTTGGCCTTGCGATCCACCCGGTCGATGCGGGCGCCGATCGTGGCCTGCAGGGTAGCCGGCACGCTGATCCCGGTGACGTCGGTCTGGCACGCGTAGGCGCCGCGGTCACCGCGCAGCACTTCCCGCTCGGCCAGATCACGCATTATCTCCTCGGCGAAGAACGGGTTACCGCCCACGCGCGATACAATCGTGGCGGCCAGCCCAGCCACCGACGGGTCGCGCCCCAACAGTTCACCGACCAACGCCCCGGTCTCCGAATCACTAAGCGGGCCAAGCGCGATCGCCTGCGCACCATGCACCCGCGCCAACGCTCCGTCGTACTCGGGGCGGTACGTGATCAGCACCATCGACGGGGTCTGCGGGATAACCGTGAAGAAATCGGCCAGCATCGATTCGCTGACCTCATCGATCCAATGCAAATCCTCGACGACATAGACCGCCGGGGTTTCTCGGGCCAACGACGCGGCATTCACCAATGCGGTCAACCGCCGCCGCCGCGCGCCCGGATCGATCACCGGCAGCCCGACACCCGGATCGGCGATACCCAACAGATCGTCGAACAACAACAGATCGTCGGGATCGGCGTCGGGCCACCCGGCCCGGATCTGCGCCCGCGCCGCCCCATCGTGCAGCCGGCTGATCCCGGTGGCCTCCCGCAGCAGACGCGACACCACATGAAAAGGGACCGAACTGGCATGGGACTCACAAAGCGTGGAAAACACCTCCACCCCACGGGCATTCGCCAGCGCCGAGGCCTCCTGCGCCATCCGGGTTTTACCGATACCCGGGGGACCCACCACAGTGACCACTCCCCCGCACCCGCTCATCGCCCGATCCAACACCGCCTCTACAGCGGCCATCTCCCAGCCCCGGCCCACCAGACGCGACCGGTCGCGGCCGGCCAGCCCCCGCTCGCTCATGGTTCCCAACAGTTGGCGCACCGCAACTGGGCTGGCGCTACCCTTGATTCCGCACCAGCTGCGGCTCACCCAACACCGCGCTGTTTTCGACGAGTCGGGCGGTGGACGCGCCGAGCATCACCCCACCCGGCGGCGCCACCGACTCCATCCGCTGTGCCATCCCGACCTGCTCACCGACCGCGGTGTAACCCAAAGCGCCCGAACCGATTTCACCTGCGATCACCTGGCCCGAGTTCAGGCCCACCCGTAGTTGCAGTTCGATCCCGTCGCGCTTCTTGACCTCCACCGCCAGCCGCGCGGTCTCGGCTTGAATATCCAACGCGGCCATGCACGCACGCACCGCGTGATCCTCCAACGCAATCGGTGCCCCGAACAGCGCCATGATCCCGTCTCCGGTGAACTTGTCCACCGTGCCGCCATACCGTTGCACAACCGCGGCGCAGCGGTTGACCAGCTCGGTCATGATTTCGCGCAGCCGCTCCGCGCCGACCGCCGCGGCGATGTCCATCGAATGCACCACGTCGGCGAACAGCACCGACACCTGCTTGTACTCCGCCGATTGGGTCGCCTGTGCGACGGGCGCAGCGCACTCGTGGCAGAACTTGTCGCCCGCTCGCAGTTCAGTACCGCAGGACCCGCATGAGAGGCCCGCGGCCGTCACTGCGCCGCGGCCGTCCCCACCGTCAGCCACGTCACTATCGTGTCACCGCTGGTCAGGAATGTCAGTTGTATCGCGACCTGGAGGGTGCCCAGCCGGTATTCCCAGGCACCGGCAGCTGTCGTCGGCCGCTTTCTTTCACGATCTGCACCCCTATTGATAACCGGTTGAGGCGGGCGACCCTATTCAGTTGTCGCCGATCCGTACGACGAACGCGGGTCAGGGATTCCAAGGGTTCTGGCGGCCGACCGGGTGATCACGTGCGCAGCGGCGTGCTGGCGTCGAGCTCGCCGCTCATCCGAGTAGGCGGTCCAGATTGTAGGCAGCGCTGATGAGCGCCAGGTGCGTCAGAGCCTGGGGGAAGTTGCCGAGCTGCTCGCCCGTCGGCCCGATCTCCTCCGAGTAGAGCCCGACATAGTTTGCGTAGGTGAGCATCTTCTCGAAGGCCAGCCGCGCCTCGTCCAGGCGCCCTGCCCGAGCGAGGGCCTCGACCCACCAGAACGAGCACATCGAGAACGTCGCCTCCTCGCCCTCCAGCCCGTCCGGTGACCCGTGAACGTTGTAGCGGTAGACGAGGCTGTCGGAGACCAGTTCGGCGGTGATGGCATCGAGTGTGGAGATCCAGCGCGGGTCGGTGGGCGCGATGAACTTGCACAGCGGCATGATCAGAAGCGAGGCGTCGAGCACGTCGCTGTCGTAATGCTGGACGAACGCCCGCCGCGTGGGATTCCAGCCGCGCTCCATGATCTGGTTGTAGATGCGGTCACGGACCTCGCTCCAGCGGGTGATGTCGGCCGGGTGTCGGTGATCGACACGGCCACCAACACCGTCGTCGACACCGTGCCCTTCACCGGCAGCAACCTGCCCGGGGTGGCGGTCAGCCCGGACGGCGTTCACGCCTATGTCACCGAAAACCTCGCCGGTAGGCTGTCGACCATCACCCTGGACGCGGCCCCTCTCGCCAGCGCCACAGTGGGTTCCGCCGACCCGGCGTACGGTCAAGTGGCGGTCACGCTGCACGCCACCGATCCGGCAGGCGAGGCCGTGTCTGTCACCAACGCCGCGCCATCGGGTGGCGAGGTCACTGTCGTTGACAACGGCAGCGGGACATGGACTTACACCTACACGCCGACCGATGCGGCGCGCGTGCGCGCCGGCACCACGCCCGGAGCGGACACTGACAGCTTCACCGTCACGGTCACCGACGCGTTCGGAGTCGCCACGACTGTCCCCGTCAGCGTCCCGATCGCTCCGGTAGCCCCGACCGTCATCAGCAACATCCCCGCCACCAGCCCGTGGGGCCTGGCCGTCACCCCGCAGGGCACCGCATACCTCACCAGGGCCGACAGCTACCAGCTCACCATGATCGACACCGCCGCCGGTTCACCGATCGGCACCGTCGACATCGGTGGCAGTCCCTACCAGGTGGTGGTCAGCTCGGATGGCACCCGCGCCTACGTCACCAACCAGGGCAGCAACTCACTGTCGATAATCGACACCGCGAGCAACACCAACCTCGGGTCCATCCCCCTCTCCAGCACGTCGAGGTGGGTGGCCATCAGCCCAGATGGCACACGGGCCTACGTCACCCTCAACAACAACTCGGTGCGGGTGGTCGACACCGGCACCAAGGCCCTCATCGCCACCATCCCCATCGGTGGCGGCGGCATAAACGGGATAGCGCTCAGCCCCGACGGCAACCGGGCCTTCGTCGCGGGCATGAACTCGGTGTCGGTGATCGACACCAATCCGGACCATGGCGCCGCCTACAACACCGTCATCGCCACCATCCCCGTGGCCGGCTCTGGGTGGGAGGTGGCAGTCAGCCCCGACAGCACCCGCGCCTATGTCACCAACCAGGGCACCAGTTCGGTGACGGTAATCAATACCGGCACCAACAGCGTCGCGGCAACCATCCCTGTCGGGGGCCCATCGTTTGGAGTGACGCTCAGCCCGGACGGCAGCTTGGCGTACGTCACCACCAGTAGCGCGGTGAAGCTGATTGACACCGCCACCAACACCGTCATCGCCACAGTGCCTGTCGCTTCCACTCCGCGGGACGTGGTGGTTACTCCCAGCGGGACCATCTACTCGACCAATACCAGCGCCGGTTCGATATCGGTGATCTCGCTCGTCCCCACGACGTGACCGGCGTCGGAGGTAGCGGCAGTTCAACGGGCGGACCTCTGGCGGCGTCGCGAAAGCCTCTGGCGCAGATAGTGTTTGGGGAAATCAGTAGGTTGCTCTAGTTTGTGCGAAGGTGACACGCGACCCAGAAATCGCGCATGTTCGGCCGTGCGCTATGGCGGGCCGGTGCGCAGGCCTATGGCCCGTGCTGCGTATATCAGCTCGTCATCGTAGGCGACCATCACATCTGCACCGATGCGCAGGGCGACCGTGAGGTGGATGGCGTCGAGAGTGCGCAACCTGCCCGGTGTGTTTGGCGCCTGGTCGAGGTCGCTTGCATCCAGCGCGACCAAGTTCACCATCGACAAGAACTCTTCCGCCTCGTTCACGTCGATCTCAGGCTGGCGGCTCGCCTGACAGAGGATCTCAGTACGCAGCAGGATCGACGACACAATAGTGTGCCCCTGCCCAACCAGCTGATCCAGATACCGTTGGGTTCGCCGGGTAAGGCCCGCCGCCCCGGGATGAGGTCCGATCGTCAACACGCGAAGTGCGGCCGAGGTGTCTAGGTAACTGATCAACCGCCACGCATCTCCGACAAAACATCAAGAGCGTCGCGATCGGTGCGGCAAGCGCGGATGCCGGAGAACGTATTCGCTCCTGGCCTTGATACGCGGACTTTCCCTGCAGCAACCAGCAGCTCATACGGCGTTGCGGCGGGCGGGATCAGCACTGCGACAACCTCACCGTGATTGGTCACCTCAATGATCTCGCCGTTTTTGACCTCATCGAGGATCCGAGATGAGTTGTTGCGCAACTCGCGATGCGCAATCCTTCGCACGGATCCTCACCTCCTGTCCGCATCCGTAGCAATTGTAGCAACGTCCGCCCGGTGGATCGCAAGCCGCGAGCGCCGGCCATGCGTCATCATACGCAATCGTCCTTCTATACGATAAATCTATCTATTTGTATGATGGATTGATGACTGCTGTCCGCGCCAAGGTCACCCGAAACGGCCAGGTGTCGCTGCCGGCCGAACTGCGCCACCGTTGGGACGCTAGCGCGGTGCTGGTCATCGACCGTGGTGACTACGCCATCGTCCGGCCGATACCTGAGGACATCGTGGCGGCCCTGCAGGGCGCCCATGCCGGGCCGGGCCCCACCAGCGAGAGCGTGCGCCAGACGGAACGGGAGGCGGAGGCGGCGTCGGAGTCGCGGCGTTCTGACCAGTGACCGTTCTCGATGCCTACGCCGTGCTGGCATACCTGCGTGGAGAGACCGCCGCTGCCGAGGTCGTCGGTCTGCTTCGTGGCACCACCGTTCTTTCCGCAGCCAACGCCGCCGAGGTAATCGACCAGCTCGTCCGCGTCTACCGTCGAGACGCCGACGACGTGCACGCCGACGTCGCGCTGCTTGCCAACGCGGGCTTGGAGATCGCGCCGGTCACAGAATCCCTCGCGTTTGATGCCGGACGTCTGCGCACCCGCTACTACCACCGACAGCGCATGCCGGTCAGCCTCGCCGACTGCATAGCCGCGGCCACGGCCCTGGACCGGAGACAGCCACTCGCCACATCGGATCCCGCGCTGGCTGACCTGGTTCGGGCCGAAGCGGGCATAGTGCACGGCCTTCCCGATAGCAACGGCAAGCTTCCGTAGCCACACCTGCCTTTGACAGGAGCGAATGCGGTGCGCCAGCCATCGAAGTGCGGTGCGCATACCTAGAGCCGAAAGACCCTAGTGGCGAAACACCCGGGGAGCGGATTCTCAAGTAACCCAACGAATCCAACCTCAGGAGCGCGATCATGGCAGACAACGCCAAGAAGACACCCGCCGGCAAGACGCCCGAGTCCACGGCGAACACCGCCCACATGGTGGCCGAGCGCGCGGCGGAGTTGTCCGACGAGGTGCTCACGTCGGTCGAAGCCGGCCAGCGGGCCGCGATTGATGCGGTGCGCAAGTTTGTCGACACCGTCGATGAGGCGCTCCCCGCGAAGGACGACCGCCCGTCGCGGCGGGAAACCGTGATCGACGCGGCCCTGGATATGGCTGACCGGCTCGTCACGACGCAGTACGAGTTCTTGCGCAGCGTTGTCCGCAGCGCGGACCGGACATTGCGGAAGCCTGACGATTCGGCCCCGTAGTCGGACCCGGCTTCCAACAACCAGGGGCCCAGTTGCCTTTGGGCTCAACGGCTCTGATCGGCGGGCGACGGGACGACGCGCAGTGCGAGCGCGCCCAGCGCCAGCACCGACACGACGGGCGTGAGGAAAAGTAGTATCGCCCAGGCCAGCCCGACGCCGGTGCCGCTCAGCGCCTTCACCAACGTGAACACCGCGACCGCCCAGCTCACACCCCCGGCCGCCACCGTTACCGCCAGCGCGACCGCGGCAGCGCGGGCGAACCCGTAATGCTTGTAGCCGGTCACTGCCAGCAGCAGCGCGGTGGGAACGACGATGACCACCGCGCCCAGCCACGGCTGGTCCGCGCCCAGTCGCAGGCCGGGCACGAGCAACATTGCTGCGAGGACGGCGGCGGCGAGCACGCCCACCACGGCGGTTCCTCGGCCATCGGTCGTGGGCATGTCACGACCCTACCACCAGAGTGGTGTATGATGTGGTGTATGAAGCGCACGAACATTTACCTGGACGAGGAGCAGACAGCAAGCCTCGACAGATTGGCACGGCAGGAAGGCGTGCCGCGGGCCGAGATCATCCGCCACTTGCTGAACAAGGCCCTCAACGGCGCTGATGACAACCTTGCGGCGGACCTTCAAGCCATCGACGACTCCTTCGGCACGCTTCGCGACCTCGACTCGCCGGTCCGGCACCCAGGAAGCCGCGGAGAGCACCTTGCTCGGACGTGGCGCCGCACATCGTGATCCTTGTCGACTCCGACGTCCTCATCGCACACCTACGCGGAGTCGCCGCCGCTCGCGACTGGCTTGTGAGCTCCCGGCAACACGGTCCCCTCGCGATCAGCGTGGTATCGACCACTGAACTCATCGGCGGTATGCGAACGGTCGAGCGGCGCGAAGTGTGGCGGCTGCTCGCATCGTTTCGAGTGGAACCGGCCACCGAGATCATCGCCCGGCGCGCCGGCGACATGATGCGCAAATACCGGCGTAGCCACAACGCAATCGGACTCGGCGACTATCTGATCGCCGCAACCGCCGACGTGAAGGGCCTGCAGTTGGCAACGCTCAACGTTCGGCACTTCCCGATGTTCAAGGGCTTACAACCACCATTTGCGAGCACGCCAGGATAAGTCGGCGGAGACGCTCCGAGTCGATGCCCCGTGTCGGCTTTAGTGAGAATCACCGGGCGATCCGTAGAGCGCCAGAACGACTACGGAATATGCCACCCTTCGACGCGAACGGACCCGCGCTCGCTCGATGCACTGTACTTAGCCTGAATCCGTGGATGGGCCGGTGATTTGATCGGCGTGTGAACAGCGAAAGTGCCTTCTGGCCTGGGATAATACGAGTGCTTAGGTCATATTTATCCACGGCCCGAGAAGGCACTTTCGATGCATTCATCGTATACGTTCACCGCCGGGTCGGCGGTGTTTGACGAGCAGAATTTGGTGTCGGCGTCTGGGTTGGTGCCGGTGCTGGAACTGGCTGAGCAGACCGGTCTTTCGCGACTGATCGACGAGCATGTGGTGCTGCCGTCGACGCGGGTGGCCTCCGGGGCGGTCAACCCGGCCGGCAAGCTGACCACGATCATCGCGGGCATGATGTGCGGGGCGGACAGCATCGACGATGTGAACGTGTTGCGCGCGGGCGGCACACCCCGGGTGTTCAACGAGGTGTATGCCCCGTCGACGTTGGGGATCTTCTTGCGTGAGTTCACTTTCGGGCACAGTAAGCAACTCGCCGCGGTGGCCCGTGCGCATCTAGTGGCGCTGGCCGCGCGCACCCCGCTGCTGGCCGGGACAGAAGAGGGGATGTTCTTGGACATCGACTCGCTGCTGCGCCCGGTCTATGGCAAGGCCAAGCAGGGCGCCTCGTTCGGGCATGCCAAGATCGCCAGCCGCGCGCTGCTGCGGCTGGGCCTGTCCCCGCAGATCACCACCATCTCCACGGCCAGCGCCGCGCCGGTGATCGCCGAGGCGCAGCTGCGCAGCGGCAAGGCCGCCTCCGGCCGTGGTGGCGCCCACCAAGTCAAGCAGGCCATCACCACCGCGAAAGCGATCAACCCCGACGCGACGATCATGGTGCGCGGCGACTCGATGTTCGGCACGAAAAAGGTGATCACCACCTGCGTGGCCGACGGCGTGCAGTTCTCCTTGTCGGTCAGCCGCAACAAGCGCATCACCGCCGCGATCGCGGCCATCGACGAGGCCGCCTACACCCCGGTGCACTACCCGGGCGCGGTCGAAGACCCCGACACCGGGGCGTTGATCTCGGATGCCCAGGTCGCCGAAACCCCCTACACCCTGCGCCTGGGCCGGGGCCGAACACTGAACGTGCGGTTGGTGGTGCGCCGGGTCAAAGACGCCCGCTACCCCGATGCGTTGTTTCCGGTGTGGCGCTATCACCCGTTTGTGACCAACTCCGCGCTGCCCGTCGCCCAGGCCGATATCACCCACCGCCGCCACGCCATCATCGAAACCACCTTCGCCGATCTGATCGACGGCCCACTGGCTCATATCCCCTCAGGACGGTTTGCCGCCAATTGCGCCTGGCTGGCCTGCGCGGTGATCACCCATAACCTGCTGCGCGCCGCGGGCACTCTGGCCGGCGGTCACCACACCATGGCCCGCGGCGCCACCCTGCGCCGCGACCTAATCAACGTGCCCGCCCGCTTCGCCGCCCCAGCCCGCAAACCCATGCTGCACCTGCCCGCTCACTGGCCCTGGCAAACCGGATGGAAAACCCTGTGGCACAACATCATCGGCTACCCCACCATCCAGCCACGAGCCGCCTGAACCGAGCCGCCAGCCCCGTCCACCCCGCCATCCCCGGCCCGACCCCAGGACTGCCACAACAAGGAAAAGCTGGTACAGGCCAGCGGATCACGCATGCCCCACCCCGCCACACTCGACCGCATTTCAGAACAACCGCATCAACAGAAACACGAAATCACCCATCCACGGTTTCAGGCTTAGGGCGAGCGGAGGCCGAAAGTACGGTTGTATTGCCGGCCCCGGGAGTCCGGCCGTATACAACCGCACGTCCACGAAGAAGGAGCTGCAATGACATCAATGACGGTGAGGCACTCGGTCAGCGCACTGGTTGCCGTGACGTACCTGTTGATGGTGGGGGTCAACGTCCTCGCAAACACCTTGCCGCTCAATGGAGTACGAACCGGCGACGTGTCGGAGGCTTATCCAAACCTGTTCGCGCCGGCCGGATACGCCTTCTCCATTTGGAGCGTGATCTACCTGCTGCTCGGGCTGCACGTGCTCTATCAGTTGGGCCTGTTCCGGGCTGGCCCACCCAGCAGCGACCGTGCGGCTTTGCTGGACAAGGTGGGCCTGTACTTCTCGATCTCATCGCTTGCCAATGCGGCATGGGTGTTTGCATGGCACTACGACCTGATCGCGCTCTCGGTAGTGCTGATCGTGGTGATTCTGGTCTGCCTCGGGGTCATCACCCGGGCGGTGGTGGCCGCCAACCCGACGAACCGAGAGAAGCTGTTCGTCGGCGTGCCGTTCAGCGTCTACTTCGGCTGGACCACCGTGGCAACAGTCGCGAATGTCACGGTGTTTCTGGTCAGCTTGAACTGGGATGGCTTCGGTCTTGACGACTCGACCTGGGCCGTCATCGTCCTGCTCACAGCGATGGCAATCGGGACCACGACGATGTTGCGCAACCGCGACGTCGCCTACGGCGTCGTACTGCTGTGGGCCTTCACCGCCATCCTTTTCAAGCAGATATCCACCGACGGTTTCGACGGCAGGTACCCACAAGTCATCGCGACGGCGATCGCATGCCTGGCGGTCTTCGTCGTCGCCGCCGCCGCGATACTGATCCGCCGCCGGACGGAGCCCTCACTTCCCTGATGTCACGAGGCGGTGAGGAGCACCTTCAGCGCACCGGTGTCGGCGGCGTTGCCGAACACGTCGTAGGCGGTTTCGAACTCGTCGAGCCCGAATCGGTGGGTGACCATCGGCGAGGTGTCGAGGCGGTGGCTGGCCACCAGTTCGATCAGGGTGGGTGTCGAGTACGTGTCGACGAGCCCGGTGGTGATGGTCAGGTTCTTGATCCAGATGTCCTCCAGATGCAGTGTGGCCGGCGCGCCGTGCACGCCGATGTTGGCGACGTGGCCGCCGGCGCGTACCAGTCGCACGGCCAGTTCGAAGGTGTCCGGCACGCCGACGGCCTCCATCGTCACGTCGGCCCCCAGGCCGCCGCTCAGTTCGGCGACCACGGCCTGCGGGTCGTCGCGGCCGTTGTTGACCACCACGTCGGCGCCGAATTTGCGGGCGGCCTCCAACCGGGAGTCGGCCATGTCGATGGCCACGATGTGGCTGGGGCTGTACAACCTGGCGGTCAGGATGGCGGCCAGCCCGATCGGCCCGGCACCGACGATCGCCACGACGTCGCCCGGGCGCACGTGACCGTTGAGCACTCCCACCTCGTAGGAGGTGGGGAGAATGTCGGCCAACACGATCATCTGCTCGTCGCTGACCCCGGCGGGCACCTTGTGTGTTGAATTGTCGGCGAAGGGCACCCGCACGTATTCGGCTTGGGTTCCGTCGATCAGATGGCCGAGAACCCATCCGCCGCCGTTGAGGCACTGCCCGTAGGCGGCGTCGCGGCAGTATCGGCAGCTGCCGCAGGCGGTGATGCACGACACCAGCACCCGGTCGCCGACAGCGACGCGCTGCACCGCGGCGCCCACTTCGACGACCGTTCCGACAGCCTCGTGACCCAGGATGCGACCAGGCGTCACCTCGGGCACGTCACCTTTGAGGATGTGCAGATCGGTTCCGCAGATCGTGACGGCGTCCACCCGCACGATGGCGTCGGTGGGCGACGCTAATGTTGCGTCCGGGACTTCTGTCCAGGCCCGCTGCCCCGGCCCGCTGTAAACCAACGCTTTCATACTTTTCCCCTTGGTTGTCGGTCAGAAGCCGCGCGATGGGTAATGCTTTGACCGTGCTGGCGCCCGCCAAACAACAACGGCGCGATAAGCATGGCTGAGCTGTGGGCGACGATGCTGCCCGCGGCAATCGCCATCGCCCTGAGCCCCACAGGCATCATCGAGCTGATCCTGGTCCTGTTATCCGCGCGGGCCCGCCTGAATGCGCTCGTATTCCTCGCCTCGGTGATGGTGGGGGTTTTCCTGCTGCCGCTCCTCGGCGCCTCGATCCTCAGCGCCACGGTCACGAGCGGCACACTCACCGCGGAGACGAACACCGCGACGGCATGGGTGCTCATCGGGTTGGGCGTGCTGTTGATCCCTCTTGCCTTCGGTAGCTTCCTGAAACGGGGCGACCCGACGCCGCCGAGAGTGTTCGACGAGATCACCGGAATGGGCTCGTTCACCGTAGTCGTGCTCTCGCTGAGTGTCGTGTGGTTCAACCCGATAAACGCGCTGGTGTTGCTCTCGGTCGGGTCTCACGCCGCCTCGATCCACGTCTCGACCGCCGCCTTGCTGGCGTCGCTCGCCGCATTCACGGTGCTGGCCACAGCGCCGTTCATTGCGGTGGCGATGTTCCTGGTGTGGGGCGGGGAACGGGCCAGCGCGACACTCGGCAAGATCAAGCAGCGGCTCGTCGACAACAACCGGATCGTCATGGCCGTAGTCCTCGGTCTGCTCGGCGTGGTGCTCGTCGCCCAGGGCGTCGCCTCGCTTTCAGATTGACCTGCCCGGCTGGCCATCGTCACTCCGTCGTTAGGCTGTGCCGCATGGCTGCTGACATCGTGCCGATCCGGCTCGGGTTGACCAAGGGCGACCTCTACACACTGTGGGCTCCACGCTGGCGTGACGCCGGCGACGAATGGGAGGCGCTCCTTGGCAAGGACGAGGACCTCTACGCGTTCGAATCCGTGGCCGACCTGGCCGCCTTCGTCAGGACCAACAGCGACAACGACCTGACCGACCACCCCGCCTGGGAGGGGTTGACCGAGGCGAACGCGCATCGATTCGATCCGGCAGAGGATCGGCAGTACGACTTGATCGGCGTGCAGGAGCTGCTCGCCGAGAAACCGACCGAGGATTCGGTGGCGACGCTGCACCGGACGCTGGCCATCGTGTCGTCGGTCGGTTCGGTCTGCGAACTGCCGACGGTGACCAAGTTCTTCAACGGCAACCCGGTGCTCGGCTCGCTGGGCGCGGGCGCGGACAGCTTCGGCGGCAGAAGCGGCCGCAAGCGCTGGGCCGAGATCGGGGCGGTGATCGGCCGCAGCTGGGACAACGTCGTCGACGCGATCGACGAGGTCATCACCACCCCCGACGTCGACGAGGCGGCCTCGAAGAAGGCGGCCGCCGAACTCGAGGAACCCAAACCCGTCGAGGAGGAGGTTGAGGTGGTCGCCGAAACCGAGGCCGAGGACGCCGACGTCGAGGACTCCGCCGAAGAAGCCGCCGATTCCGAGGATGGTCTCGCCGACCATGCGGCGGGGCTGGTGCTCGGCGCCGACGAGGATTTCTGGCACAAGGTCGGCATCGACCCGGTCCAGATGATCACCCGCGGCGGCACCTTCTACACGCTGCGCTGCTACCTCGACGACGCGCCGGTGTTCCTCGGCCGCAACGGCCGGGTCAGCGTGTTCGGATCGGAGCGGTCGCTGGCGCGGTATCTGGCCGACGAGCACGACCACGACCTGTCCGACCTGGCCACCTACGACGACATCCGCACAGCTGCCACCGACGGCTCGCTGCGCATCGACGTCACCGAAGACAACGTGTACGTGACGAGCGGACTGGCCGACGACCTCGCCGACGGCCCCGACACCGTGGACCGGGAGCAGCTGGAGCTCGCCGTCGAGCTACTAAGGGACGTCGGCGAGTACGCCGAGGACGACGTCGTCGACGAGACGCTGGACGCCGACATGCCGCTGGGCCGGCTGGTGGCTCACGTCTTGGACCCCGACACGGTCCGCAAGCCCAGCCCGCCGTACGCCGACGCCGTCGAGCAGTGGGAGTCGCTGGAAACCTTCCTCGAGTCCCGACTGCGGGCCGAGTAGCCCTACAGTTCGGTCGCGCGCGGGTGCCGCGGCTCGTACAGGCCGAGCTCCCCGCCGCCGGGCAGCCGGATGCCGGTCAGCAGTCCCCAGCCCTGATCGGTGACCTCCGAGCAGGCGACGCCGTTGGCGGCGAGGTGCTCGATGGTGGCGTTGATGTCATCGCACATTAGATACAGCTCGTGAAACGGCGCGCCGTCGGTGGGATGCACCGCGACCTCGCCCGGCGGGAGCTTGAAGATCAGCCAACCGCCGCCCGCGTCGACGTGCGGGTAGTTGAGCACATCGGAGAAGAATGCCCGGTCCGCGTCGGCGTCGCGGCTGTAGACGATGACGTGACTGCCGGTGATCATGGGCCCACCATACTGAGCAGCCGTCCGCCCGATGAGTTTTCGTCGTCACCGGGGTCTGCACGCGTATGACCCCACTTTCCACACCCACCGTCCATTCCGTTGCCGTCCCCGGCGCACGCCTGCACTGCGAGGTACGCGGGGCCGGACCGCTGCTGCTCGTCGTCGGATCACCGATGGGTTCGCAGGAATTCGCGCCGCTCGCCGACGCACTGGCCACCGACCACACCGTCGTCACCTTCGACCCGCGCGGTCATGGCCGCAGCACCATCGACGACCCCGACGACGACGCCACGGCCGAACAACGGGCCGACGACCTCGTCGGCATCCTCGACGCGCTCGGGGCCGAATCGGCGGACGTGTTCGGTTCCAGCGGAGGTGCGGTCACGGGACTGGCGCTGGTCGCCCGCCATCCGGCCCGGGTGCGCACGCTTGTCGCCCACGAGCCGCCGCTGCTGGAACTGCTGCCCGATGCCGATCAGCAGCGCGCTGCCACCGAGGACATCATCAGCACATTCCATACCGACGGCATGGGTGCGGCCTGGGGCAAGTTCATGGTCAACGCCGGCTTCGACGTGACGGCTCCGGACGGTGCCCCGCTCGAGCCTCCGCCGGAACCATCCGACGACGAGCGCCGCGAAGCCGCCCGGTTCTTCAACCACGAGCTATGGCCGACGACCCAGTACCACCCCGACATCGAGGCACTGAAGGCTGGACCGTCGCGCGTCATTGTGGGTATCGGGGCGGACTCCGGTGGGCTGCTCACCTACCGGACGTCTACTGCGCTGGCCGAGCTGCTCGGTTCGGCACCCGTTGAATTCCCGGGCGATCACGGCGGATTCCTAGCTTCACCAACCGAATTCGCGCGACTTCTCAGCAAAGTGCTTCGGTCCTAGGCGGGTCCGGTCATCCCACCGCCAAAACATCGGCGAGGTGATCCAGGCTCGCCCGCAGCTCTCGCCGATAGACCGCAGCGACGATCGGCTCGAGGAGTCGGCCAACTAGCTTTTCTGCCACGCCTTTTCCAAACATCTCACCCAGGCCGGACGCGCTTTCCAGGCGATACGTGAAACGTGTGCCGCCGTCCAGCTCTTCGAAACGCGTTGTGGCGACGAACCCCAACTTTCCCGTAGTAGACCTGAACTCCGTTGTCTTGTTGACATCGACCTGAGTCATCTCGCCTACCCACTTCCAGCCAAGACCCAGCACGCGGTTCGTCCCGCGCCACTTCGTACCCACCGCTGCGGGCCCCTCGGTGATCTTCGCCGCGTCGACAACCGCCGGCTCCCACACCGGCAGATTCGCCGCATTGGTGATGTACCCCCATGCCTCCCCTACCGGGCAAGCAATCACAACGGAAGCCTCCGACACAGCCATGGTCTTTCCTTCCCTCGAATTAGGACGCACCGCATCAGCGGGCGATACATCCCACTCTGGACGCTCAGTGAGCGGTCATCCAAGGGCCTTTCGACCCGGACCTGGGGGACGAACGAATCCTGTCGGCACGGAGATACGATCGGCTGACGATCGTTGCCAGATCGGTCCACCCGTAGCCGAAGGCCTCCACCAGTCGCAGCATCTCCTGGCTCATCGTGGTGTCGCTCATCAGCCGGTTGTCGGTATTGACCGTGACGCGGACCGGCTGCGCGCCAACAGGTCGAAGGGATGCTCGACGATCCGCACCCCATGGCCCAACCGGTCGGCGCCGCAGAACGCGATGGCCTCGTGAATAGACGGCAGCCCGAACGCCTCTCCGGCGTGAATCATGAAGCGGGCATTATTGTTTCGCATGTATTCGAAGGCGTCGAGATGCCGCGATGGCGGATAGCCGGCCTCCGCCCCGCGATGTCGAAACCGACAACGCCCTTGTCCCGGAAGCGGATAGCCAGCTCGGCGATCTCCAGTGTACTTCTACTGATCGCGCTTCGGGTATCCGACGACCGCGAAGCCGCCTCGGTCGTCGACGATGAGGAGTCTCCGTTCGTCACCGCTGGAGAAGGCGACGACGCCTTCCGGCTTCATTGACCGACGGAATTTGAGGTCGAGCAAGCGGAAGGTGTCGCTGGTGCCGTCCCACGCGCAGAGCTGGAACGGTTCGTCGGCCATGCTCGTCGAACGCCCGATGAGGATCAGCAGATCGCCGGTCTGTTCGTCGTAAGAGATGTCGCGGATGCCCTGCATCGACTTTGATCGCGGTAGGTGAACGCGCCGGATCGACGGCGCCCCCAATGCCTCGGTGGTCCATTGGGCAGCGCCTGCGTCGACGGGCACCCGAATGACGCTGACGGTTCCGGTCTCCGCTGGGCTTCGCAGCCCGAACAACAGTGTCCGCGTATCCGGTTCCCATGCAAGGCCTTCGACGTTCAGCCCGCCGGCGTCCGGTTCTCGCTTTCCAGCTGCGGCGATCGAGGGCAAGGCGCGCAACAGCCAGTCGCGGAATCCGTGCATCGCTTCTGCGTGCAGATCGCCGTGGCGTGCGTAGCGGACGCGCACCAATCCATCACAGACCTGTCGTCGGCCAGAGCCGTTGGCGCCCAGGACACAGAGCGACGATGCGACGACGAGAAGAACCTCGCCGTTATCGCCGACGCGCGTCAGCCCTTCAGAATCCCGCAATCCACCCTCGGCCAGGCCGGCCAAGGGCCGCCGTGAGATCCGTTCGACTTCAATTCCGTCGGAATCGAGTGCGAGTTCAAACAAGGCCGACGGATCGTGGTTGTCGATGAACACGAACCGGCCAGGACCGACTTCGGCAACGCCCGAGGCGTTGAACGGCGCGTTTCGGTTCCTCTGGTCGAAGGACGTCGGCTTGACCTTCTTCCTCAGGCCCAACGCCGTCGCGACTTTGGCGATCCAGTTCGCCACGTCAGCCGATCAGCACGGCGAACCGAGGTTTGATGACCTCGTCGATGATCGCCAGTCGTTCGTCGAACGGGATGAACGCCGACTTCATCGCGTTGATCGTGAACCGTGCCAGGTCGCTCCAGCCGTAGCCGAACGCCTCCACCAGCCGAAGCATCTCCTGGCTCATCGTGGTGTCGCTCATCAGCCGGTTGTCGGTGTTGACGGTGACGCGGAACTGGCAGCCGCGCCAACAGGTCGAAGGGATGCTCGGCGATACTGGCGACCGCGCCGGTCTGCACGTTGGAGCTCGGGCACAGCTCGAACGGAATTCGCTTGTCCCGCAGCAGCGCCGCCAGCCGGCCGAGATGGACGGTGCCGTCGGGGGCGACGGTGATGTCGTCGACGATCCGCACGCCATGGCCCAACCGGTCGGCGCCGCAGAACGCGATGGCCTCGTGAATAGACGGCAGCCCGAACGCCTCTCCGGCGTGAATCGTGAAGCGGGCATTGTTGTTTCGCATGTACTCGAACGCGTCGAGGTGCCGCGTCGGCGGATAGCCGGCCTCCGCCCCCGCGATGTCGAAGCCGACCACGCCCTTGTCGCGGAACCGGATTGCCAGTTCGGCGATCTCCAGTGACCGCGCGGCGTGCCGCATCGCGGTCACCAGGCAGCGCACCGTGATGGTGCGGCCCTCGCTGCTGGCGGCCTTCTCACCGTCGGCGAAACCGGCCAGCACCGCGTCGACGACCGCGTCCAGCGACAGGCCCCGGTCGATGTGCAGTTCGGGGGCGAATCGGATCTCGGCGTACACCACGTTGTCGGCGGCCAGGTCCTCGACGCACTCGTAGGCCACCCGGTGCAGCGCCTCCGGCGTCTGCATCACCCCGACCGTGTGCGCGAACGGCTCCAGGTAACGCTCCAGCGATCCGCTGTGCGCGGCGGTGCGGAACCAGGTCGCCAGCCCGTCGACGTCGGTGGCGGGCAGGTCGTCGTAGCCGATCTGCTCGGCGAGGTCGAGCACGGTGGCCGGTCGTAGCCCGCCGTCGAGGTGGTCGTGCAGCAGCGCCTTGGGGGCGTGCCGGATCGTGTCCAGAGTCAGCGGTGTCGTCACGGCATGATCCGATCGATGATCAATGGGGGCTGCGGCGGGGCGGTGTCGCCGACGCTCCAGCCGCCGTCGAGCTCGGCCATCGCGCCGTCGAACCGCTCCGGGGTGTCGGTGTACAGGGTGAACAGCGGCTCACCCGCGGAGACGGGCTCGCCGGGACGGCGGTGGATGCGCAGGCCCGCGCCGTACTGCACGCGCTCACCCGGGACGGCGCGGCCCGCGCCGAGCCGCCACACCGTCAGTCCCACCGCCATCGCGTCGATGTCGCCCATTGTGCCGTCGCGGGGTGCCGTGACGGTCTCGGAGAAGGCACCGATCGGCAACGGTTGCGAGAAGTCACCGCCCTGGGCGGCCACCAGCCGACGGAAACGGTCCATCGCGGTGCCGTCGCGCAGCGTCTGCGCCGGGTCGACGCCGTCCGACCCGCGGCGTCGAGCATCTCGGTGGCCAGCGCCAGCGTCAGCTCCACCACGTCGGCCGGGCCGCCGCCGGCCAGCACCTCCAGCGACTCCTCGACCTCGACGGCGTTGCCGACCGTCCGGCCCAGCGGCCTGGACATGTCGGTCAGCAGCGCCCGCGTCGGCAGCCCGGCTTCGGTGCCCAGCTCGACCATGGTGGCGGCCAGCTCGCGCGACTCGGCCTCGGTCTTCAGAAACGCCCCCGAGCCGACCTTGCAGTCGAGCACCAACGCCCGCGTGCCCTCGGCCAGCTTCTTGCTCATCACCGAACTGGCGATCAGCGGCAGCGACTCGACCGTGGCGGTGACGTCACGCAGCGCGTAGATCTTGCGGTCGGCCGGTGCCAGCTCACCGGCCGCGAAGATGGCCGCGCCGAGATCGCAAAGTTGCTGACGGATCTGGCCTTTCGATATCTCGGCGGTGAATCCCGGGATGGATTCCAGCTTGTCCAGCGTGCCGCCGGTATGCCCGAGCCCGCGGCCCGCGGCCTGCGGCACCGCCGCACCGCACGCCATCACGACCGGCACCAGCGGGATGGTGATCTTGTCGCCCACCCCGCCGGTGGAATGCTTGTCCACCAACGCCAGCGGCTTACCGTCGCGGCGCAGATCGCTGAAGTCCATCCGCTCGCCGGAGTCGACCATCGCCGTCGTCCAGCGGGCGATCTCTCGACCCGTCCATGCCGCGCAGGAAGATCGCCATCAGCAGCGCCGACATCTGCTCGTCGGCCACCCGCCCGTCGGTGTAGGCGTCGATCACCCAGTCGATGGCGGCGTCGGACAGCACACCACCGTCGCGCTTGGTCCGGATGACCGTCGGCGCGTCGAATGTGATCTGCGTCACGGGTTTTCCGGCTGCCGCTGGGGCAGATCGTCGGGGCCGAACGCGTCGGGCAGCAGCTCGCCCAGCGGCCTGGGCCCCAACGGGTGGTCGATGAGCAGCTCGGGGCCGCCGTGCTCGAGCAGCACCTGGCGGCAGCGCCCGCACGGCATCAGCAGCTCGCCGTCGGCGTCTACGCAGGCCAGCGCGACCAGCCGGCCGCCACCGCCGGAATACAGGGCGCAGACCACCGCGCACTCGGCACAGAGACCTAGGCCATATGAGACATTCTCCACATTGCAGCCGGTCACGATTCGGTCATCGTCGACCAGCGCCGCCGCCCCGACGGAGAACCCCGAATACGGCGCGTAGGCCTGACTGGCCGCCTCTGTTGCCTTGTGCCGCAACATCTTCCAGTCGATATCCATCGTCTCGTCAACACCGCCAACCGGGCTCTGAATGCATTCCGAATCCCCCGTCTCGTGGCACCACACGTGATGCAGGTAACCCTAACTTCGAGGTCGAACACCTGCGAACGGCTAACACGGTAGTTCTTTCGCCACTACAAACGGGTTTAGAGTCGCCCCGAGGTTTGGGCCGCGGTTCAGGTCTGAAAGGCGAGCCGAGCCCAAACGTCCACCGATGGTGTTGGAGGCCCGATGAGTCGAATGCGGACGTAGCGGCCCCGCGAGAGAAGCCGACGCGCAGGCGCACCCTTTATCGCGGCGACCCCGGAATGTGGTCGTGGGTGCTGCACCGCATCACCGGCGCGACGATCTTCTTCTTCCTGTTCGTCCACGTCCTCGACACCGCGCTGGTGCGGGTCAGCCCGCAGGCCTACAACGAGGTCGTCGAGACCTACAAGACGCCGATCGTCGGCCTGATGGAGATCGGCCTGGTGGCCGCGGTGCTCTACCACGCACTCAACGGCATCCGGGTCATCCTCATCGACTTCTGGTCGCAGGGTCCGCGCTATCAGCGGCTGATGCTGTGGGTCGTCGCCGTCGTCTGGCTGGCGGTGATGGTTCCCGCGCTCGGCGTGCTCGGCATGCACATGGCGGAGCGGTTCGGATGAGCGCGCCCGACAGCCGGGCTCCGCCCGAGCCGTCCGGCCCCGTGCTGGAGAAGCAGCACGACCGCCCGGCCGGCGCTGGACAATCCGCGCGCGCCGCGGCGCCGCGGGGCATGCCCAACTTCGAGAAGTACGCCTGGCTGTTCATGCGGTTCTCCGGCGTCGCGCTGATCTTCCTGGCGCTCGGCCACCTGTTCATCATGCTGATGTGGGACGACGGCGTGTACCGCATCGACTTCAACTACGTCGCCCAGCGCTGGGCCTCGCCGTTCTGGCAGATCTGGGATCTGGCGCTGCTGTGGCTGGCCCAGCTGCACGGCGGCAACGGCATGCGCACGATCATCGGCGACTACGCCCGCAAGGACTCCACCAAGTTCTGGCTCAACTCGCTGCTGGTGATGTCGACGGGGTTCACCTTGGTGCTGGGCACCTACGTGCTGGTGACCTTCGACCCGAACATCTCGTGACGGGGAGCCGATAGATGATTACCGAACACCGCTACGACGTGGTCATCGTCGGCGCAGGCGGCGCCGGCATGCGCGCCGCCGTCGAGGCCGGCCCGCGGGTGCGCACCGCGGTGCTGACCAAGCTGTACCCGACCCGCAGCCACACCGGCGCCGCGCAGGGCGGCATGTGCGCGGCGCTGGCCAACGTCGAAGACGACAACTGGGAGTGGCACACCTTCGACACCGTCAAGGGCGGCGACTACCTCGCCGACCAGGACGCCGTCGAGATCATGTGCAAGGAAGCCATCGACGCGGTGCTCGACCTCGAGAAGATGGGGATGCCGTTCAACCGCACCCCCGAGGGCCGCATCGACCAGCGCCGGTTCGGCGGGCACACCCGCGACCACGGCAAGGCGCCGGTGCGCCGGGCCTGCTACGCCGCCGACCGCACCGGCCACATGATCCTGCAGACGCTCTACCAGAACTGCGTCAAGCACGACGTCGAGTTCTTCAACGAGTTCTACGCCCTGGACCTGGCGTTGACCGAGACCCCGAGCGGTCCGGTGGCCACCGGCGTCGTCGCCTACGAGCTGGCCACCGGCGACATCCACGTCTTCCACGCCAAGGCCATCGTGTTCGCCACCGGCGGCTCGGGCCGGATGTACAAGACCACCTCCAACGCGCACACCCTGACCGGCGACGGCCTGGGCATCGTCTTCCGCAAGGGACTTCCGTTGGAGGACATGGAGTTTCACCAGTTCCATCCGACCGGCCTGGCCGGGCTGGGCATCCTGATCTCCGAGGCGGTGCGCGGCGAGGGCGGCCGGCTGCTCAACGGCGAGGGCGAGCGGTTCATGGAGCGCTACGCGCCCACGATCGTCGACCTGGCGCCGCGCGACATCGTCGCCCGCTCGATGGTGCTCGAGGTGCTCGAAGGCCGCGGCGCCGGGCCCGCACAAGGACTACGTCTACATCGACGTACGCCACCTCGGCGAGGACGTGCTCGAGGCCAAGCTGCCCGACATCACCGAGTTCGCCCGCACCTACCTGGGCGTGGACCCGGTCACACGAGCTGGTGCCGGTCTACCCGACGTGCCACTACGTGATGGGCGGCATCCCGACCACCATCACGGACAGGTGTTGCGCGACAACACCACCGCGTGCCGGGCTCTGTACGCCGCCGGCGAGTGCGCGTGCGTGTCGGTGCACGGCGCCAACCGGCTGGGCACCAACTCGCTGCTGGACATCAACGTGTTCGGCCGTCGCGCCGGCATCGCCGCGGCCGAACTACGCGCGGGGCCACGACTTCGTCGACCTGCCGCGAGGACCCGGCGGGCATGGTGGTCGGCTGGGTCGGCGACATCCTCTCCGAGCACGGCAACGAGCGCGTCGCCGACATCCGCAGCGCGCTGCAGCAGTCGATGGACAACAACGCCGCGGTGTTCCGCACCGAGGAGACGCTCAAGCAGGCGCTGACCGACATTCACGCGCTCAAGGAGCGCTACGCCCGAATCTCGGTGCACGACAAGGGAAAACGCTACAACAGCGACCTGCTGGAGGCCATCGAGCTGGGCTTCCTGCTGGAGCTGGCCGAGGTCACCGTCGTCGGCGCGCTGAACCGCAAGGAGTCCCGCGGCGGGCATGCCCGTGAGGACTACCCGAACCGCGACGACACCAACTACATGCGCCACACCATGGCCTACAAGGAAGGCACCGATCTGCTGAGCGACATCCGGCTGGACTACAAGCCGGTGGTGCAGACCCGCTACGAGCCGATGGAGCGGAAGTACTGATGACCGATCAGCGCCGCGACGTCGACACGAAGGAACCCGCGCTGCCGCCGATGCCCGACGGCGCGGTGATGGTGACGCTGAAGATCGCCCGGTTCAACCCGAGGATCCCGATGCCGCCGGCTGGCAGAGCTTCCGGGTGCCGTGCCTGCCGACCGACCGGCTGCTGAACCTGCTGCTCTACGTGAAGAGCTATCTGGACGGCACGCTGACGTTCCGGCGCTCGTGCGCGCACGGCGTGTGCGGCTCGGACGCGATGCGGATCAACGGCGTCAACCGGCTGGCCTGCAAGGTGCTGATGCGCGACCTGCTGCCGAAGAACCCGGCCAAGCCGCTGACCATCACCATCGAGCCGATCCGCGGCCTGCCCGTGGAGAAGGATCTGGTGGTCGACATGGAGCCGTTCTTCGACGCCTACCGCGCGGTCAAGCCGTACCTGATCACCACCGGCAACCCGCCGACCCGCGAACGCATCCAGAGCCCGACCGACCGCGCCCGCTACGACGACACCACCAAGTGCATCCTGTGCGCCTGCTGCACCACCAGCTGCCCGGTGTACTGGAGCGAGGGCAGCTACTTCGGGCCGGCCGCGATCGTCAACGCCCACCGGTTCATCTTCGACAGCCGCGACGAGGGCGCCGCCGAGCGCCTCGACATCCTCAACGAGGTCGACGGGGTGTGGCGCTGCCGCACGACGTTCAACTGCACCGAGGCCTGCCCGCGCGGCATCGAGGTCACCAAGGCGATCCAGGAGGTCAAGCGCGCGCTGATGTTCGCGCGCTAGCTGCGCCGAGCGATCTTCGCGCGTGGATGGCTACGTCGCGCTACTCCGCACGGAATACCGTTATCGCGTCGCAAGTCGCTTGCGTGTCACACATTGACGGGCTGTCTCGTCTAACGGGTATGACACAGAAAACCCGCATCGAGCCCCTGTCCCGCCGCAGCGCGCAGTCGCTGCTGACCAGGCTGATGTACCGGATCGCCAAGCGCCGGTTCGGCGAGGTGCCCGAACCGTTCGCCGTCGCCGCGCATCACCCGCGGCTGATGATGGCCAACGCTCGTGCACGAGGGCATGCTGCGATCGGGCGTCGAAGAAGCTGCCCGACGAGCGTGCGTGAGCTGGCGGTGTTCTGGACCGCGCGCACCGTCGGCTGCTCGTGGTGCGTCGACTTCGGGTCGATGCTGCAGCGCCTCGACGGTCTCGACGTCGAGCGGCTCAAGGACATCGACGACTACGCGACCTCGCCGGCGCTACACCGACGACGAGCGCGCCGCGATCGCCTACGCCGACGCGATGACGACCGACCCGCACACCATCACCGACGAGCAGGTCGCCGACCTTGCGCGCCGCTTCGGCGACGACGGCGTGATCGAGCTGACCTATCAGATCGGCGTGGAGAACATGCGGGCCCGGATGTACTCGGCGCTGGGCATCACCGAGCAGGGCTTCAACTCCGGTGACGCCTGCCGGGTTCCGTGGGCTAGCGATGCAGACGAGGCCGCAGCGGCGAGCCGTGAACTTGTCGGGATTGGCGACATCCCATATGGCGCAGACCTTTCCGTCGCGCACGGTCATCGGCGTGACCCGCGGTGTCAGCTCGGATAGCCGTCGTCGGCCGGGGCAGCCGACGGTGTAGCTGCCGAGCTGGCCGTTGACCAGCGCCAGCTGATTGGACGACAGAACAGCCGGGGCCGTAGCGGTGGGCCAGCCCGAACAGGAACCGCGCGACCTTGTCCGGGCCGTGGATGACGCGGGCGGCCGTCGGCGCCATGCCGGTTCGAGTCGCCGGTGAACGTCACGTCCGGATGCAGAAGGCGCACAACGGCTTCCATGTCGCCGGCGGCAAGGGCGAGCCATCAAGGCGCCCGCCACCTCGTTGTGCACGTCGTCGGCGACCGGTTCGGCGGTGCTGGTCGACACCGCCCGGCGCGCCCGCGACGCCAGCTGGCGTGCCGTCGGCGTCACTCACCCCCAGCACCGACGGCGATCTCGGCGAACGGCACCGCGAAGCCGTCGTGCAGCACGAACGCCACCCGCTGATCCGGCGATCAGCCGCTCGAGCACCACCATCGCCGCGAACCGCGCGTCCTCGCCGGCCACCACCGCCGAGAGCGGATCGTCACCGTCGAGAGCCGGTCACCACCGGCTCGGGCAGCCACTCGCCGACATAGGTCTCGCGTCGGTGCGCGGCCGAGCGCAGCCGGTCCAGGCGCGAGCCTGCTCACCACCGTCGTCAGCCACGCCCGCAGATCGTCGACTGGCATCCGCCGGCGCGCGTCCCAGCGCAGCCAGGCATCCTGCACGATGTCCTCGGCGTCGGCCACGCGTTCCGGTGAGTCGGTACGCCACGCGCCAGCAGATGCGGCCGCAGATCCTCGAACTCGTCGACCCGCGTGCTCGGCGGTCATGGACTAAGTCTAGAGGCGCCCCATTGATGACTGATTCCGTCGCAATGCAACCCGCGAGGAACGATTTCCGCGTTGAACCCCCGTAGCAACGAACGCAAACCGTATATTGCGGCCATGGCAATCATGGAACCTCCCGCCGCCCCTCCCGTCGGCGACAAGGGCCTGCAGGCCGGGGCACTAGGACTTGTCGGCAACATCGTCATCGGTCTGGCCGCTGTCGCACCCGCCTACAGCCTGGCCGCCACGCTCGGCTACGTCGTGCTGCGCCGTCGGCGACAAGGCCCCGTCGATGTTCGTGCTCGCGTTCATCCCGATGCTTCTGGTCGCATTCGCCTACAAGGAACTCTCCCAAGACACGCCCGACTGCGGCACCACGTTCACCTGGGGCACCAAGGCGTTCGGACCGTGGATCGGATGGATCGGCGGCTGGGGCCTGGCCGTCTCGGCGATCATCGTGCTCGCCAACGTCGCCGAGGTCGCCGCGATCTACCTGTTCAAGTTCCTCGGCCTCGACGACCTCGCCGAGAACCTGTTCGCCAAGGTATTGCTCGGGTCGTTCTTCATCATCGCGATGACGCTGGTCAGTGCCCGCGGCATCGTGGTGTCCGAGCGTATGCAGAACGTGCTGATCGCCATCCAGTTCGGTGTGCTGATCATCGTCAGCATCATCGCGCTGATCCGGGTGTTCGCCGGAACCGCCGGAGCCCAGGCGATCACGCCGCAGCTGTCCTGGTTGTGGCCCAGCGGACTCGACGTGTCGTCGATCGCGGCCGCCATCATCCTGTGCATCTTCATCTACTGGGGCTGGGACGCGTGCCTGGCCGTCGGCGAGGAGACCAAGGATCCCGGCCGCACCCCCGGCATCGCGGCCGTCATCACCACGCTGATCCTGGTCTGCACGTACGTGCTCGTGGCCTACGCGGTGCAGTCGTTCTCCGGCTTCAGCGAGGTCGGGCATCGGCCTGAACAACCCGAACAACACCGACGACGTGCTCACCGTGCTCGGCAAGCCGGTGGCGGGCACCATCGCGGCGTCGCTTCTGCTGCTGACGGTATCGGTGTCGGCGCTGTCGTCGACGCAGACCACGATCCTGCCGACGGCTCGCGGCACGCTCTCGATGGCGGTGTACGAGGCGATCCCCAAGCGGTTCGCGCAATGTCCATCCCCGCTACATGACGCCCGCCTTCGGCACCATCGTGATGGGACTGTCCGCGCTGTTCTTCTATCTGCTGCTCACGTTCTTGAGCGAGAACGCGCTCGCCGACTCGGTGGCGTCGCTTGGCCTTGCGGTGGCGTTCTACTACGGCATCACCGCCTTCGCCTGCGTCTGGTACTTCCGCAGCGACGCTGTTCTCGTCGGCGCGAAACCTGTTCTTCCGCGGAATCTTCCCGCTGCTCGGTGCGCTCGCGATGGCAGCGGCGTTCGTCATCAGCGCCAAGGACATGATCGCGCCGGACTACGGCTATACCGCGTTCGGATCGATAGGCGGCGTATTCGTGCTCGGTGTCGGGATGCTGGTGCTCGGCGTCCCGCTGATGCTGGCGTGCTTCGCGTTCGGCACCAAGCGGTTCTTCCGCGGCGAGACGCTGAATGCCGCCACCGAAGTCAAGGTCCCAGACGTTTTCTAGGAGAGGCGGCCATGAAAACACAGGAGCAGCAATGCATCTGACCGTCGGATACCTGGCGACGCCGACCGGCGACGACGGCGTCGCCCTGGCGAGCGCACTCGCCAAGACCTTTGATGCCGAGGTCGACGTCGTCCTCGTCGTGCGCGAGGAACTGCCGGACGGGCACCCCGGCCGCGCCCGATACCAGCAACTGCTGGTCAACCGCGGCGAGGAGTGGGTCTCGCAGGCCGTCGGCGCGCTGGCGAGACCGGGGCGTGAGCGCGCGGATCGACGGTGCTGGTCGGCGAATCCTTCGCCGAGTCGCTGATCAATTTCGCCGAGCAGAAGAACTCGGATGTGATCGTGATCGGCGGTGCCCGCGACGGCATCTTCGGCGGCCACGTCATCGGCTCGGTCGCAGGCGCCTTACTGCACTGCTCGCCGATACCAGTCGCCCTCGCGCCGCGCGGCTATCACGAAGACCCACCGGAGACCATCACCGAGGTTACTGCGGCCGTTCCCACCCATCCCGGCGACGACAACCCGCTACCGTTCGCCATCACACTGGCCAGCGCTGCAAGGTTGCCCATCCGAATGGTGTCATTGGTGTCGGCCGAGAACCTTTCGGATGCCGAGAGCGCCAAGGAAGTTCGCCAGATTCAGGTCGCCGCAGCCGAGGAGAACCTCGTAGTCGCCGCACGGCGCACTGCCCGATGCACCTGAGATCGAGTCACTCGTCGCCGACGGTTTGACGCTGGAGTCCGCACTCAAGAAACTCAACTGGCGCGCCTCGGATGTGTTGGTGGTCGGCTCCAGCCGCTTCGCTGCGCCGCGCCGGATCTTCCTCGGCTCGACGGCAGCACGCATCCTGGCCGGCACCGACGCGCCCGTCATTGTCGTGCCGCGCGGCGGAACCGACGAGGAAACAACGCATCCGGGTAGCGGGCGTCCTTGACGCGGCGCACCACCAACCGCACGGTCAGCATGCGGCCGCGGCCCAGCCGCAGGGTGTAGGGGGTTTCGGCGACCTCGGCATCGGAGATCAACTGCCCGGTGTCGGGGTCTTTGACCGCGCCCGGGTAGTGCACCGGGGTGTAGGCGGCCTCGTCGATGGCCTCGATCGCGGCGCTGATGCGCTTGTTGCGGCTCACCGACAGGGAGAACTCCGCGCCGTGCTGAACGCAGGTGGTGATCACCTTCTTGGTGCCGAACGCGGTGTCGCCGCGCACCATGATGGTGCCGGCCCGGCAGGCGCGGGCGGTGCCGATGGCCTGCTTGAGCTGGGCGGCGGCGGCGCGCCCGGAGGCGGCCTTGCCGCTGCGCAGCCGGGCCTCGGCGATGACCGGCGGGGCCTGCGCTGTGGAGATGGTGGTGATCTGCGGTGACAGGCCTTTGCGCAGCAGCGCGCGGCTGGCGATCTTGGCGTGCCCGAACGAGGCGCCCTGCTTGTGGTGGCCGTAGACCGGGCGTAATAGCGAGTCGATGTCCACGACTAAGACCGAGCGGCCATCGCGGACTCGGCCACCACATGCGTCACCGGCAACCCGTGCTGGGCACGGGCGCGGTCGACGATGTCGAATCGATGCCACACCGAGAACTCGGGCGGCAACGTCGCGATCACGATCTGATCCGGATCGAACGAGTCGACTGCCTCGGCCAGGGCCCGCAGCGGTCGCTGATCACCCAGCGCACCGTCGGCGTCGAGGTTCTCCGAGCGCAGCGTGGACAGGGTGTAGTCCAGCCGCTCCTGGGCGGCCTGCAGGGTGGCCTCCCACACATCGAGCGGCCCGTGGGTCGCCGCGACTCCGGTCTCGATCGGACTGGCCGGCACGACGACAAAGTATTTGGCCGCCCTGTCCGCGCCGATGCGGCGAAGTTCGTCGAGAAGTTCCTCGGAGTTGGCGGTCTCGTTGGCCATCACGAGCACCCGGCGAGGCTTCTCCGTTGGGACGACCCCCTCTGCTTCTGGGCGCCGATTGATGAACCATTTGTTGGCGAAGTACAACACCAGCACCACCGCCCACGACAACAGGCTCAGGACCAGCTGCGAACGGATGTCCTCCTGCAGGCCCATCTGCACCAAGATCGCCAGAATCGCCGCGGCGGTCAGGATCGACAACACCGGGAACAACCACATCTTCACCCGCAGTTGGGAGTCCGGGGTGCGGCGCCGCAGCACGATCTGCGAGATGGCGATCAGCAGGTAGACGAACAGGATGATCGCGCCGCTGGAGTTGAGCAGGAACGCGAAGATCGTGTCCGGCGAGATCGCCGCGGCGATGACGCACAGAAAGCCGACAACCGAGGACGCCAGAATCGCGATGGCGGGCACTCCCCGACGGGTCACCCGGACCAACTGTGGCGGCGCCTCGCGGCGGGCGGCCAGCACGAACAGCATCCGCGAGGCGGTGTACATCCCCGAGTTGAGACAGCTCAGCACCGCGGTCAGCACCACGGCGTTCATGATGTGGTCGGCGTAGGGGATCCCCATCTCGGTGAACGCGGTCACGAACGGGGAGGCGGCCAGGGTCTCGTCGTTCCACGGCAGGATCGTCGCCAGCAGGAAAATAGAGCCGACGAAGAAGATCGCAATCCGCACGATCACCGAATTAGCGGCCTTCGTCACCGCCCGCTCCGGGTCCTCCGATTCCGCGGCGGCGATCGTCGCGATCTCCGCACCCACCATCGAGAAGATGACCGTCACGATGCCGACGGTGATCGCACCGAAACCCAGCGGCATGAACCCGCCGTGGACCCACAGGTTGGAGAAGTCCATCGACTTGTTCGGCCAGAAACCGAGAACAAAGAGCGAACCGAGCGCGATGAACACAATGATCGCGGCCACCTTGATGCCGGCGAACCAGAACTCGAACTCGCCGAAGGACGAAACGGAGAACAGGTTGGTCGCCGTCATCAAGATCATGAGGACCAAGGCGGTCAGCCACAGCGGGATCTCGATCCAGTACTGGATGATCTTCGCGCCCGCGATGGCCTCGAAGCCGACGACGATCACCCAGAAATACCAGTACAACCAGCCGACCGAGAAGCCGGCCCAGTTGCCCAGCGCGTTCCGGGAATAGTCGGCGAACGATCCGGTCGACGGGTTGGCCACGGCCATCTCGGCCAGCATGCGTATGACCATGATGATCAACACGCCGGCCAGCGCGTAGGTGATGAAGGTGCCGGGTCCGGTATCACCTATGACCACCCCCGAGCCGACGAAAAGGCCCGCGCCGATGACGCCGCCGATCGCGATCATCGTCAGCTGCCGCTGATTCAGGGCTTTCTTCAGTTCCGGTGCGGCGCTCATGGGCACTCCTCCGATTTGGTGATCGCAGGACCTTAAAATACCCACTCTGAGTTCGACGCTAATGCACTTACGACGGAATTCGTCGCGATCGTTACACTAGGCGACTCAATTCGTGCAATATCGGCGTATGCGCGATGTCGGCGCGGAAGGCGCCGGCCGCTTGACGAGCTGCTCGTGGGCTGCCCCGTGGAGAGCGACGCCGTGAAAGGCATTGGGGCGCTTGCCGGACGCTGTCGTCCGTCGCAGCAGCCGAACGGCTCGACGATCAGGTGAAGCGGGCCGTGGCCGACGGTGCCAAATTTGATCTCCGAGGGCGAGCGCAAGGGCGCGAGCTCGGCCGCTACGGCATCGACGAGTTCGTCAACAAGAAGCTCATCCGCATCAGCTGAGCAGCGCCAGCTCCGCTAGCGCTTCGTGAAGATCGTCCGGTGCCAACCCTTTTCGGCGACACCGGTGATATCGCTCATCACGTGCTTGATGGTGAGGTATTCCTCGAGCGAGTAGTCGGACATGTCTTTACCGAATCCCGATGCGCCGAGCCCGCCGTGCGGCATCTCGCTGATGATCGGGATGTGGTCGTTGATCCACACACATCCGGCCTGGATCTCGCGCGACGCCCGCTGCGCGCGGTAGACGTCGCGGGTCCACGCCGAGGCGGCAAGGCCGTAGTCGGTGTCGTTGGCCTGCCGCAGCGCGTCGTCGTCGTCGGTGAACGACCGCACTGTCAGCACCGGTCCGAATATCTCGTCGCGGTACACCTCGGAGTCCTCGCCGACGTCGGCGACGACCGTTGGCCGGTAGAACGACCCGGGCAGATCGGGCGCGCTGCCGCCGGTGACGATTCGCCCGCCCTGGCCGGGCGCCCGCTCGACCATGCCGGAGACCTTGGCTCGGTGCGCCATCGAGATGAGCGGGCCCAGGTCGGTGTCCTCGTCGTTGGGATCGCCCACCACGACCTTGCTCATCACCTCGCCGACACCGGCGACGAAGTCGTCGTAAAGCTCCCGCGCCACGATCGCCCGGGTCGCCGCGGTGCAGTCCTGCCCGGTGTTGATCAGCGAACCGGCCACCGCGCCCTGTATCGCGGCGTCCAGGTCGGCGTCGTCGAACACCACGAAGGGCGCCTTGCCGCCCAGCTCGAGCTGGGTGCGGTGACCGTGCACGGCCGCGGCGGCCATCACCTTGCGCCCTACCGGTGTCGACCCGGTGAAGGTCACCACGTCGACGTCGCGGTGTCCGGCCAGCGCGGTGCCGACGTCGCCGCCCGCTCCGGTGACGACGTTGAAGGCGCCGTCCGGTAGGCCGGCTTCGGTGGCGAGCCGCGCCAATGTCAGGGTCGTCAACGGTGTCAGCTCGGCGGGTTTGATTACGACGCAGCACCCCGCGGCCAGTGCGGGCAGCACCTTCCACACCGCCATCTGCAGCGGGTAGTTCCACGGTGTGATGGTCGCGACCACTCCGACCGCCTCGCGCCGGATGCTGGAGGTGTGGTCACCGGAGTACTCGGCGGTGGCCTTTCCCTCGAGGTGGCGTGCCGCGCCCGCGAAGAAGTCGATGTTGTCGATGCTGCCCGGCACGTCGAACTCTCGAGCCAACCGCGCCGGCTTGCCGGTTTGGCTGACTTCCTCGGCGACCAGCTCGTAGGCGTGCTCGGCGGTCAGCACCGCCAGCTTGGCCAGCACTGCGGACCGCTCCGCCGGGGTTGCGCCCGCCCAGCCCGGGAGCGCCGCACGGGCGGCGGCCACCGCGGTGTCGACGTCGGTCGGGGTCGCCAACGCGAGCTCGGCGACGACGTCGCCGTTCGCCGGGTTGATCACCTGGTGAATGGCGCCGCCGGTGACTACCGCCGCGCCGTCAATCCAGCTTCCTGCCACACTGGTCGATACGGTCACAGACATGGCCCAACGCTAGCCGACGACAGTCCCTGCGGCTACGCATTCCTGCAGTCCTCACCCGCTACGCGATTGATTTCATAGGCGTGGTTGCTTGTCACGACGGATTCCGTGCACAATCTCAGGCATGGCCGACCCGGGTGCTGACGGCATCCAGCCCGTCTCCCTCCGCGTGCAAACGCGTCCGGGGGCGGCGGTCCAACTCGATGACCTGTCCAAGGCGATCATCGAGAAGCTGCAACAGGACGGCCGTCGCTCCTATGCCGGCATCGGCAAGGCGGTGGGGCTCTCCGAGGCCGCGGTGCGGCAGCGAGTCCAGCGGATGGTCGATTCCGGCGTGATGCAGATCGTCGCCGTCACCGATCCGATGCAGCTCGGGTTCGCCCGCCAGGCGATGATCGGCATCCGCTGCACCGGGGACACGACCAGGGTGGCCGAGAAGTTGGCCGCGATCGACGCGGTCGAGTACGTGGTGCTGACCGCGGGTTCCTTCGACGCCATCATCGAAGTGGTCTGCGAGGACGACGACGATCTGCTCGACCTACTCAACACCCAGATCCGCGCACTGCCGGGAGTGATATCCACCGAAACGCTCGTATACCTGAAACTCGTTAAACAGCAATACAATTGGGGTACAAGATGACGACTATTGATAGAGCACCAGAAGTTTCAGCCGACCTGGCGGCCAAGGCCAATCGCCACCTGTGGGGCCACTTCGCCCGGCACGGCAACGGGCATCACGCCGCCGATCATCACCCGCGGCGAGGGCGTCACCATCTGGGACGACAAGGGCAAGAGCTACATCGACGGCCTGTCGGGCCTGTTCGTGGTCCAGGTCGGCCATGGCCGCAAGGAACTCGCCGAGGCCGCCGCCAAGCAGGCCGAGACGCTGTCGTTCTTCCCGCTGTGGTCGTATGCGACGCCGCCGGCGATCGAACTGTCCGAACGGCTCGCCGAATTACGCGCCGGGAGATCTGAACCGGGTCTTCTTCACGACCGGCGGCGGCGAGGCCGTCGAAACCGCGTGGAAGCTGGCGAAGAACTACTTCAAGCTGATCGGCAAGCCCGGCAAGTACAAGGTGGTCTCCCGGTCGATCGCCTATCACGGCACGCCGCAGGGCGCGCTGGCGATCACCGGCCTTCCGGCGTTCAAGGCGCCGTTCGAACCGCTGACGCCCGGCGGGTTCCGGGTGCCGAACACCAACTTCTATCGCGCACCCGCGCCGTACGACACCGACATCAAGGCGTTCGGGAGGTACTGCGCGGACCGCATCGCCGAGGCCATCGAGTTCGAGGGCCCCGACACCGTCGCCGCGGTGTTCCTGGAGCCGGTGCAGAACGCGGGTGGCTGCTTCCCACCGCCGCCCGGGTACTTCGAGCGGGTCCGTGAGATCTGCGACGAGTACGACGTGCTGCTGGTGTCCGACGAGGTGATCTGCGCCTACGGCCGGATCGGCTCGATGTTCGCCTGCGACGACTTCGGCTACGTGCCCGACATGATCACCTGCGCCAAGGGGCTGACGTCGGGCTACTCCCCGATCGGTGCGATGATCGCCAGCGACAAGCTGTTTGAGCCGTTCAACGACGGCAAGACCACGTTCGGGCACGGCTACACGTTCGGCGGGCACCCGGTGTCGTCGGCGGTGGCGCTGGCCAACCTCGACATCTTCGAGCGCGAAGGCATCAACGACCACGTCAAGCAGAACGCACCCGTATTCCGGGCGACGCTGGAGAAGCTCTACGAGCTGCCGATCGTCGGCGATGTCCGCGGCGAGGGCTTCTTCTACGGCATCGAGCTGGTCAAGGACAAGGACACCAAGGAGACATTCAACGACGACGAAAGCGAGCGGCTGCTGAGGGGCTTCATGACCTCGGCGCTGTTCGAGGCCGGGCTGTACTGCCGCGCCGACGACCGCGGCGACCCAGTCGTTCAGCTGGCCCCGCCGCTGATCAGCGGGCCGAAGGAATTCGACGCGATCTACGAGATCCTGCACCGCGTGCTCAGCGAAGCCAGCCGGATGCTCTGATTTGAGCAAGCCGCCGATCGATCCCGTCCGGTGGCAGGCGCCGCCGGTCGACCCGCTGCCGGACTTCGCGTCGGCGCGATCTACGGTCGTCCCCGTTCCGGGAAACGCACCCGAGGACGTCGTGGTCGACGCCGACGGTGCAGATCTGGACCGGTGTCGACGACGGCCGCATCGTGCGGATCTCACCCGAGACCGGTGAGACGACGGTCGTCGGCGACACCGGCGGGCGGCCGCTCGGCTTGCACGTGGCACGCGACGGTCGGCTGCTGATCTGCGACAGTCCGCGCGGTCTGCTGGCGATGGACAGGGGCACCGGCGAGTTCGAGACGTTGGTCGACGAGGTCGACGACCGGACAACTTCGGTTCTGCTCCAACGTCACCGAAACCGCCGACGGCACAATCTATTTCACCGAGTCGACGAGCGCGTTCACCTACGTCGACTCCAAGGGCGGCGATCCTGGAGGCGCGTGGGCGCGGCAGCCTGTTCCGGCGCGACACCGACGGCACCGTGCTGACACGTGGTGCCCGGGCTGTATTTCGCCAACGGGGTGACGCTGACCGCTGACGGGTCGGCGCTGGTGTTCGCCGAGCTGCAGGCCCGTCGGCTGTCGAAGTACTGGCTGACCGGCCCGAACGCCGGAACGGTCACGCCGCTTCGGCCGAGAACCTGCCCGGTATGCCCGACAACCTGTCGACCGGCGCCGACGGCCGCATTTGGTGCGCCGTTCTTCACACCGGCCAACCCGGTCGCCGATCGGCTGGCGAAGGGGCCGCCCCTGGTGCGCAAATTGCTGTGGCGGCTGCCCGCCGAGTGCAGCCCAGCCGGAATCGGTCGTCTGGGCCGTCGCGTTCGATCCCGACACCGGCGATGCGGTCGCGGGCCTGCGAACAGAGGATCCAGGGTTCGGCCAAGTCACCGGCATGGTCGAGGCGAACGGCAAGCTGTGGATGGCCTCGCTCGGCGGGCCGGCCGTCGCCCACGTCGACCTGGCCGCTACAGCCCTGCCCTGACGCGAGATCGACGTTAGCGCGGGGAATTGCGAGTAGCAGTCTCGCTAACGTCGATCTCGCGATACCGCCCTACCCTGTAGTCACGTTTGAAACTTCAATCTCAGCAGTCACAGCGTGGCTCCCGGAAATCGTCGCGTGAATCGCCTAATCTGCGCCTACCATGGCGACTCTTGGAACCGCGTCCCGGCGCGCTACTGCCCTGGCAGCGGCACTCTTCTTGACGGCGACCCCGGCGATGGCGAACGCCGACCCCAATGCCGCACGCGATAACACCGCCTGCCCGTACCAGGTCAGCACGCCGCCGGCGGTCGACTCGTCAGAGGTCCCGAAAGCGGGGGACCCGCCGCAGCCGTTGGCCGTGCCCGCCGAGCCGGTCGGCGGCGACGCGCTGGCGGGCTGCGGTGTGATCACCGCGCCGGGAACACCGCCGGTGCCAGGCGACATCTCCGCCGAGGCATGGCTGGTCGCCGACCTGGACAGCGGCGACGTCATCGCCGCCAAGGATCCGCACGGCAGGCACCGCCCGGCCAGCATCATCAAGGTGCTGACGGCCATGCAGGCGCTGCGGGATCTGCCGATCCACAAGGTGGTGGCGGGCACCGCCGCGGACGCGGGCGTGGAGGGCACCAAGGTCGGCATCGGCGAGAACGGTCATTACTCGATCCGCGACATCCTGCACGGGCTGCTGATGCACTCCGGAAACGACGCGGCCCATGCCCTGGCCATGCAGATGGGCGGGATGGACGCCACGCTGGTCAAGCTCAACGACCTGGCGGGCAAGCTCGGCGGCCGCGACACCCGGGTGGCCACCCCGTCGGGTCTCGACGGCCCCGGCATGAGCACGTCGGCCTACGACATCGGCCTGTTCTACCGCTATGCGTGGCAGAACCCGACGTTCGCCGAGATCGTCGCGACCCGCAGCTTCGACTTCCCGGGTCGCGGCGACGCCGGCTATCCGGTCGAGAACGACAACCAGCTGCTCTACAACTACCCGGGTGCGATGGGCGGCAAGACCGGCTACACCGACGACGCAGGCCAGACGTTCGTCGGCGCGGCCGACCGCGACGGCCGCAGGCTGGTCGCGGTGCTGCTGCGCGGCACCCGCCAACCGATCGCGCCGTGGCAGCAAGCAGCACACCTGCTGGACTACGGCTTCGCCACCGCGCCCGGCACCAAGGTGGGCACGCTGATCGAGCCGGATCCCTCGCTGGTAACGACACCGAGGGCCGCCGCCGACGACAGTGCACTCAGGGCCGCCGCCGCGCTACCGCCCGCCGATGCCCTGCCGGTTCGGGTCGGCGTCGCGTTCGTCGGCACGATCATCGTGTTCTGCCTCATCATGGGCGCACGGTCGCTGAATCGCCGGCCACTGCACTAGCCGGTTGAGAGGACTGCACCATGGAGGTGTGTGATGGCGTGGCTGATTCTTGTGGTGTCCGGTGTACTGGAAGCGGTCTGGGCGACGGCGCTCAGTAGGTCTGAAGGTTTCACCCGACTCACACCCTCACTGGTATTCGGTGTTGCACTGGTCTTTTCGATGGTCGGCCTGGCAATCGCGATGCGCAGCCTGCCGCCCGGCACCAGCTATGCGGTGTGGGTCGCCATCGGTGCGGTGCTCACCATCGGCTACGCGATGCTGACCGGCCAGGAGTCCACGTCGCTGATCAAGATCGTTCTGATGACCGGCATCGTCGGCTGCGTGGTCGGCTTGAAGGTGATCACCTGACCGGACGCTGCGCACGATGCGCTTCCGCGAGCCGCGCCAACGCCAGCGCCCCGATCAACAAACCGAAGTCGCGCAGCGCGACGTCGTAGTAGCCCGGCAGCGTCAAGAAACGCGGGCCTTAGCGGCGTCGGGACAGACGCGAAAGGCCCAGTGCACCAAGGGCTCCCACGGCGGCCGCGGCGAACGCGCCGCCCGGTCCGAGTCCCTCGCGCACCTGCACCCGTGGGGTGATCACGGCGCCGGTCGGCGGATCCAGTGGCACGGCGGCGAGATTCTCCTTCGACGTGGCCGCCCATGCGGTGGCGAACAGGATCAGCCGGGCGGTGATGTAGGCGAACACCATCAGACCGAGGACGGGTCCGAACGTCGCGCCTGCGGGACCCGTCACGACCACGCCCAGATAGATCGACGCCACCTGCTTGAAGATCTCGAACCCGACGGCCACCATGAGCCCCGCCCGCGCCGCGCTTCGGAAGCTCACCGACTCACGCGGCAGCCGCGCGATCATCCAGGTGAACAGCAGCCACGAGATGAGCAGTGAAACAAGGATGGAAGCTACCCGCAGCACGATGCTCATGCCCGGAAGGTCCTGCAGGCCAAGCCATTCGAGCACCTGCTTCATCACGGAGTCACTGCCGAGAGCGGTGAGCGCAACCGTGACGACGATCGCAGCGAACGCCGATACCAGTGCGAGCAGATCCGACAGCTTGGTGCGCACGAAGCTCTTCGGATCCCGGCGCTGCTCCCACATCGCACTCAGCGCCTCGCGCAGATTGGCCATCCAGCCCAACCCGGCCCACGCCGCGGTCGCCAGGCCGATGATGCCGACCGACGTGCGGGAGTCGATGGCGGAGTTCATCAGCTCGATCAGCTGTTGACTGGACTCGCCGGACACCGTGGATCTGATGCGGTTCTCGATGTCGTCGAGCAGGTCGGGCCTGCGCGACAACACGAACCCTGCCGCAGAGAACCCGACCATGAGCAACGGGAAGAGCGCGAAGACGGTGAAGTAGGTGATTCCGGCGGCGAAGAAGTCGCCCTTGCTCTGTTGGTACCGCTCCTGCGCCAGCATCACGTGGTCGAACCACTTATAGCGAGACCGGTAACGGGCAAGGATGCCTGGTTTGGCCGGTTCGGTCATGCCGACCTCCCGAAAGCGCTAATGGGGTTGCTGCAAGAACCCTAGACGCTCATATACCCGCCTAAGCGTCTTCGCAGACACGTCCGTGGCGCGGGCGGCACCCGCAGCAAGGACCCCCTCGAGCTCGGCGGTGTCGGCGAGCAAGTCGTCGACCCTGGCCTTGATTGGTGTGACGAACTCGACCACTGCCTCGGCGGTGTCCTTCTTCAGGTCGCCATAGCCGTGGCCCGCGTAGCCCTCGACAAGCTTGTCGACATCGGTCCCAGTCACCGCGGACTGGATCGTCAGCAGGTTCGACACCCCCGGCTTGGCATCGGGGTCGTAGCGGATCTCGCGCTCGCTGTCGGTGACGGCCGAGCGGATCTTCTTGGCGGACACGTTCGGGTCGTCGAGCAGGCTGATCAGGCCCGCCTCGCTGGAGGCCGACTTGCTCATCTTCGCCGTCGGGTCCTGCAGGTCGTAGATCTTGGCGGTGGCCTTCGGAATCATCACGTCGGGGACGACGAAGGTGTCGGGGAAGCGCGAGTTGAAGCGCTGCGCCACATCGCGCGCCAGCTCCAGGTGCTGGCGCTGGTCCTCGCCAACGGGCACCAGGTTGGTGTCGTAGAGCAGCACGTCGGCAGCCTGCAGCACCGGATAGGTGAACAGGCCGACCGTGGTCGCGTCGCTGCCCGCCTTCTGCGATTTGTCCTTGAACTGCGTCATCCGCGACGCCTGGCCGAACCCGGTGAAACAGCCCAACACCCAAGCGAGTTCGGCGTGGGCGGGCACGTGGCTCTGCACGAAAATGGTCGCCTGGAACGGATCGATGCCCAGCGCCAGGTACTGCGCGGCGGTCGCGAGCGTGCGACGGCGAAGGGTGTCCGGGTCCTGCGGAATCGTGATGGCGTGCAGGTCGACGACGCAGAAATAGGCGTCGTAGTCGTCCTGCAGGCGCGCCCAATGCTGCACAGCCCCCAACGCGTTGCCGAGGTGCAGGGAGTCAGACGTGGGTTGCACGCCGGAGAAGACGACGCGCTCGTTGGGCTCGCTCATGATGAGTCAATCTTTTCACGCAGGTACTCCACCGCCACCGGCGCGTGGTCCGACGGATCGCCCCGACGGATCGCCCCGACGGATCGCCGAGCTTGCGATACCGCCGGTATCACCTTTAATGTCGGCACCATGACTGAGCGCGCACCCATCCACCTCGGTTCCGGGGAGCCGATGCTGTTGCTACATCCGTTCATGATGTCGCAGAACGTGTGGAAATACGTCGCTCCCCAGATAGCTGAGACTGGTCGCTACGAGGTGCTCGCGCCGACGATGCCCGGGCACAACGGCGGCGTAAAGGGCCGGTTCTTCCTGGATACCGCCGAACTGGCGGACGACATGGAGCGCCGGATGGACGCGCTGGGCTGGGACACCGCGCACATCGTCGGGAACTCACTGGGCGGCTGGGTGGCGTTCGAGTTGGAGCGCCGCGGGCGGGCCCGCACGCTGACCGGTATCGCACCGGCGGGGGGTTGGCGCTGGTATACCCCGGCGAAGTTCGAGATCGTCTTCAAATTCGTCTGCGGTTTCCCGGTTTGGCTGGTAACGAAGGCGCTCGGCCAACGGGCGCTGCGGCTGCCGTTCGCCCGTCAGCTGGCGTACGTTCCGATCAGCGCGTCGCCCGACGCCCTGAACGATGCCGACCTGCCCGACATCGTCGATGACGTCACGCACTGCCCTGCGTACTACCAGTTGCTGGTCAAGGCGCTGTTGCTGCCCGGGCTGCTGGAACTCACCGAGGGGTGCGCCCCGACCCACCTGGTGATCTGCGGGAAGGACCGGGTGTTACCGCATCCGCGCTTCACCCGTCACTTCACCAAGCATCTCCCGGAGTCCACGAAGAT
The DNA here is from genome assembly GCA_963801575.1 of uncultured Actinomycetota bacterium. Classification (GTDB taxonomy): domain Bacteria; phylum Actinomycetota; class Actinomycetes; order Mycobacteriales; family Mycobacteriaceae; genus Mycobacterium. The sequence goes on along the minus strand of CAWDFT010000015.1, from coordinate 153,799 downwards.
CACCCATCTCGACGGCGTCGGGCACATCCCGATGTTCGAGGCACCCGAACGGGTTACCCACGAGATCCTCGACTTCGTCGACGCCTACGCCGGCCCGAATGCCGACCCCACCCGGGCCACCGGTTAGTCGAGCGCCTTCTTGAGGTGATCGGCGATGGTGCCGAGGTACTCCTCGCTGGTCTGCCAGCTCTGCTCCGGCCCGATCAGCAAGGCGAGATCCTTGGTCATGTATCCGCCCTCGACGGTGCCGATCACGACCTCTTCGAGGGTTTCGGCGAACTCGATCACCTCGGGGGTGTTGTCGAGCTTGCCGCGATGTTCCAGGCCGCGCGTCCACGCGAATATCGAGGCGATCGGATTGGTCGAGGTCGGCTTGCCCTGCTGGTGCTGCCGGTAGTGACGGGTGACGGTGCCGTGCGCGGCTTCGGCCTCGACGATCTTGCCGTCCGGGGTCATCAGCACCGACGTCATCAGGCCGAGTGACCCGTAACCCTGTGCGACGGTGTCGGATTGCACGTCACCGTCGTAGTTCTTGCACGCCCAGACGTAGCCGCCCTCCCACTTCAGGCAGGCGGCCACCATGTCGTCGATGAGGCGGTGCTCGTAGCTGAGCCCCCGCTTGTCGAACTCGTCGGCGTACTCCTCGTCGAAGATGCGTTGGAACTCGTCCTTGAACATCCCGTCGTAGCCCTTGAGGATGGTGTTCTTCGTCGACAGGTAAACCGGGTAATTCTGTTGCAGCCCATAGTTGAACGACGACCGGGCGAAGTCCTGGATCGACTTCTTGAAGTTGTACATGCCCATGATGACCCCACCGTCTTCGGGGATCTCGACGACGTCGTGCACGATCGGCTCGCTGCCGTCGTCGGGGGTGAAGGTCACCGTGAACGTGCCGGCCCTATCGACCTTGGTGTTGAAGGCGCGGTACTGGTCACCAAATGCGTGACGGCCGATAATGATCGGCTTTGTCCAGCCCGGCACCAGTCGGGGCACATTGGAGATGACGATCGGAGCGCGGAAGATGGTGCCGCCCAATATGTTTCGGATCGTCCCGTTGGGCGAGAGCCACATCTGCTTGAGGTTGAACTCTTTGACGCGGGCCTCGTCGGGAGTGATGGTGGCGCACTTCACGCCGACGCCTTCGCGCTTGATGGCCTCGGCGGCGTCGATGGTCACCTGATCGTCCGTTTCGTCGCGGCGCTCGATGCCCAGGTCGTAGTAGTCCAAGTTGATGTCGAGGTGCGGCAAGATCAGCTGCTCCTTGATCATCTTCCAGATGATCCGAGTCATCTCGTCGCCGTCGAGCTCTACGACCGTGCCTTCGACCTTGACCTTGGACATGCCGCCACCCTACAAGGGGTAGACGGCGCACAGGGGTGCAGCTTTTCGTTACTGACCAGTAGCGTCTTGTAACGCCTCATTCAGCGTCTTGCTGGGCCGCATCACGGCTGTCGTCTTCTCGCGGTCCGGATAGTAGTAGCCGCCGATGTCCACCGAATCGCCTTGCACCTCGGCGAGTTCGGCCACGATGGCATCCTCTTTCTCGGACAGCGACTTGGCCAGTGCGGCAAAGTGATCGGCGAGCTCTTGATCTTCGGTCTGCGCGGCGAGTTCCTGCGCCCAGTACAGGGCGAGATAGAACTGGCTGCCACGGTTGTCGAGCTCACCGGTCTTGCGCGACGGGCCGTTGTCGTTCTCCAACAGCTTGCCGATCGCGCCGTCCAACGTCTTGCCCAGGAGCGCGGCTCGCTTGTTGCCGGTCTTGTTGCCCATGTCTTCCAGGCTGGCGCCCAGCGCCAGGAACTCGCCGAGCGAATCCCAGCGCAGGTGGTTCTCCTCCACCAGCTGGTGTACGTGCTTGGGCGCCGACCCGCCTGCCCCTGTCTCGTACATGCCGCCGCCGGCCATCAACGGCACGATCGACAGCATCTTGGCGCTGGTGCCCAGCTCCAGGATCGGAAACAGGTCGGTCAGGTAGTCGCGCAGGATGTTGCCGGTCGCGGCGATGGTGTCTTGGCCGCGGATCAACCGCTCGATCGTGTACCGCATGGCCCACACCTGCGGCATGATCTGGATGTGGATGCCCTCGGTGTCGTGATCCTTGAGGTACTCCTTGACCTTCTTTCGTAGCTCGACCTCGTGCGGACGTTCGGTGTCCAGCCAGAACAACACCGTCATTCCGGAAGCGCGCCCACGGGCGACGGCCAGCTTGACCCAGTCCCGGATCGCCGCGTCCTTGGTGACGGGCATCCGCCAGATGTCGCCCTCCTCGACGTTCTGCGTCAGCAGCACTTCGCCGCTGTCGATGTCGACGATGTCGGCGACGCCGTCCTCGGGCATCTCGAAGGTCTTGTCGTGTGAGCCGTACTCCTCGGCCGCCTGTGCCATCAGGCCGACGTTGGGGACGGTGCCCATGGTCGCCGGATCGAACTGGCCGTTGGTCTTACAGAAGTTGATGATCTCCTGGTAGATCCGGGAGAACGTGGACTCGGGGTTGACGGCCTTGGTGTCCTTGGTCCGTCCGTCGGCGCCGTACATCTTGCCGCCCAGCCTGATCATTGCGGGCATGGAGGCGTCGACGATCACATCACTGGGCGAATGGAAATTGGTGATACCCCGTGCCGAATCCACCATCGCCAGCTCGGGCCGGTGCTCGTGCACCGCGTGAATGTCGTGGATGATCTCCTCGCGCTGCGATGCCGGCAGCGCTTCGATCTTGTTGTAGAGGTCGACCATCCCGTTGTTGACGTTGACACCGAGCTCATCGAAGACCTTCTGGTGCTTGGCGAAGGCGTCCTTGTAGAAGACCTTCACGCAGTGGCCGAAGACGATCGGATGGCTGACCTTCATCATCGTCGCCTTGACGTGCAGCGAGAACATCACGCCGGTCTTGTACGCGTCCTCGATCTGCTCTTCGTAGAAGTCGCACAAGGCTTTCTTGCTCATGAACATGCTCTCGATGACGTCGCCCTCCCCCAGCGACGTCTCGGGCTTGAGCACGATCGTCTCGCCGCTCTTGGTCTTGAGTTCCATCCGCACCTTGCGGTCGCGGTCCAAAGTCATGGACTTCTCGCCGTGGTAGAAGTCGCCGTGCTTCATGGTCGCCACGTGAGTTCGTGAGGCCTGAGACCAATCGCCCATGCTGTGCGGGTGCTTACGCGCGAACTCCTTGACCGCCTTGGGCGCACGGCGATCCGAATTGCCTTCGCGCAGAACCGGATTCACTGCACTGCCCAGGACTTTGGCGTAGCGCTCCTTGAGGGCCTTGTCTTCGTCGGACTTCGGATGCGCCGGATAGTCCGGAATCGCGTAGCCTTTCTCCTGCAGTTCCTCGATGGCGGCCGTGAGCTGCGGCACCGAAGCGCTGATGTTCGGCAGCTTGATGATGTTGGTCTCGGGCAGCTGAGTCAGCCGGCCGAGCTCGGCCAGGTTATCCGGCACGCGCTGCTCTTCGGTCAGCTGGTCGGAAAACTCGGCCAGGATGCGCGCCGCCACAGAAATGTCACTGGTTTCGACGTTGATCCCGGCGGGCTCGGTAAAGGTCCGAATGATCGGGAGAAAAGCGTAGGTCGCAAGCAACGGCGCCTCGTCGGTCAGCGTGTAGATGATGGTTGGCTGCTCGGCGCTCATCTCATGGTCTCCCGGCGTCGGTCTCGGTCACGGCGGCTATCAGTATTACGTCGGTCACGACGCTACGCGTGAGGCAGGGGCCAGGCACCGGCCCCTCGGCCGGTGGTAGATCGCCTCGAAAATTGGGGAAATCGCCCCATGCGATGACGCGGCCCGCACTAGCAAGATCGCTTCATGATCATGCCGGTGGCAGCCGCGGCCCCGCGTGCGATACGCTTCTTCTCGGTCATGAGCGCCAGCGTCAAGCCCCGGCTTGCTGGCCGGCAACCCTCCAACCGCGGTGGGGTGCCCCGGGTGATGACCAGGTTGAGTAGCCGCGACCGGCTACACGGCAAGCGCGGGTCCGCTGGAACGGGCCCCCAGAGTAGACAGATGGAGGTCCGTTTTTCATGACCAGTCCAGAAGACCCGACGGCCAACTGGTCGTTCGAGACCAAGCAGGTCCACGCCGGACAGACCCCCGACAGCGCCACCAACGCCCGGGCCCTGCCGATCTACCAGACCACGTCGTACACGTTCAACAGCACCGAGCACGCCGCCGCCCTGTTCGGGCTGGCCGAGCCGGGCAACATCTACACCCGGATCATGAACCCGACGCAAGACGTCGTCGAGCAGCGCATCGCCGCTCTGGAAGGCGGCGTCGCGGCGCTGTTCCTGGCGTCCGGCCAGGCCGCGGAGACCTTCTCGATCCTCAACCTGGCGAGCACCGGCGACCACATCGTGTCCAGCCCGCGGCTGTACGGCGGCACGTACAACCTGTTCCACTACACGCTGCCCAAGGTCGGCATCGAGGTCAGCTTCGTGGAGAACCCCGACGACCTGGAGTCCTGGCGCGCGGCCGTGCGGCCGAACACCAAGGCGTTCTTCGGCGAAACCATCTCCAACCCGCAGAACGATATCCTCGACATCCCCAGCGTCGCGGCGGTCGCGCATGACGCCGGCGTACCGCTGATCGTCGACAACACCGTCGCCACCCCGTATCTGATCCAGCCGATCAGCCACGGCGCCGACATCGTCGTGCATTCGGCCACCAAGTACCTCGGCGGCCACGGCGCCGCGATCGCAGGCGTGATCGTCGACGGCGGCACCTTCGACTGGACCAACGGCAAGTTCCCCGGCTTCACCACGCCCGATCCCAGCTACCACGGGGTGGTGTTCGCCGACCTGGGGCCGCCCGCATACGCCCTGAAGGCGCGCGTGCAACTGCTGCGCGATATGGGCTCGGCGGCATCGCCGTTCAACGCCTTCCTGATCGCGCAGGGATTGGAGACGCTGAGTCTGCGCGTCGAGCGCCATGTGGCCAACGCGCAGCGGGTCGCCGAGTACCTCGAGTCCCACCCCGACGTGATCTCGGTGAACTACGCGGGCCTGCCCAGCTCGCCGTGGCATGAGCTGGGCAAGAAGCTGGCGCCGAAGGGCACCGGTGCGGTGCTGGCCTTCGAGCTGGCGGGCGGCATCGATGCGGGCAAGGCGTTCGTCAACGCGTTGACGCTGCACAGTCACGTCGCCAACATCGGCGACGTGCGCTCGCTGGTGATCCACCCGGCGTCGACCACCCACTCTCAGCTGACTCCCGAGGAGCAACTGGCCACCGGTGTGACGCCGGGCCTGGTGCGGCTGGCGGTGGGCATCGAAGGGATCGACGACATCCTCGCCGACCTCGAGCAGGGCTTCGCCGCCGCCAAGCCGTTCCATGGAACCGAAACCGATCCGCAGACCGTCGCGTCGTTCTGAGGACACAGACGTGACAATCTTTGACGTGCCAACCACCACGCTGCCCGCCGAAGGCGAGGTCGCGATCGTCGACATCGGCTCGCTGACGCTCGAGAACGGCGCCGTCGTCGACGATGTCTCCATCGCCGTGCAGCGGTGGGGCGAGCTGTCGCCCAACCGCGACAACGTGGTGGTGGTCCTGCATGCGCTGACCGGTGACTCGTATGTCACCGGTCCTGCCGGCGCGGGTCACCCGACGCCGGGATGGTGGGACGGCGTCGCCGGCCCCGGCGCCCCGATCGACACCGACCGGTGGTGTGCGGTGGCCACCAACGTGTTGGGCGGCTGCCGCGGGTCGACCGGCCCCAGTTCGCTCGCGCGCGATGGAAAGCCGTGGGGCTCAAGGTTTCCGATTGTGACGGTGCGCGACCAGGTGGAGGCCGACGTCGCCGCGCTCGCGGCGCTGGGCATCGATGAGGTCGCGGCGGTGGTCGGCGGCTCGATGGGCGGCGCCCGGGCGCTGGAATGGATGGTCGCCTATCCCGACAAGGTTCGGTCGGCATTGCTGCTGGCGGTCGGGGCGCGCGCGACCGCCGACCAGATTGGCACCCAGAGTTCACAGATAGCCGCCATCAAGTCGGATCCGAACTGGCAGGGCGGTGACTACTACGACACCGGCCGCGCACCGGACCTGGGCATGGAGATCGCCCGCCGCTTCGCGCACCTGACCTACCGCGGCGAAGTCGAATTGGACAACCGGTTCGCCAACGACGGCCAGGGCGACGAGGATCCCGTCACGGGCGGCCGCTACGCGGTGCAGAGCTACCTCGAGCATCAGGGGCACAAGCTGCTCGCGCGATTCGACGCGGGCACCTACGTCGCGCTCACCGAGTCCTTGTCCAGCCACGACGTCGGACGGGGACGCGGTGGCATCCGCGCGGCACTGAGCGGTTGCTCGGTCCCCGTCATCGTCGGTGGCATCACCTCCGACCGGCTCTACCCGTTGCGGCTGCAGGAGGAATTAGCCGAGCTGTTGCCGGGTTGTGCCGAGTTGAAGGTGGTCGACTCGATCTACGGCCACGACGGCTTTCTGGTCGAGATCGAGGCGGTGGGCGATTTGATTCGCGAGACGTTGGAGCTGGCGTCACGGTGACCCGCTCCAGACAGCAGCGTTCCCTGTCGTTCGGCGCAGAGGCCGCAGCATACGAGCGCGGCAGGCCATCGTACCCACCCGAAGCCATCGACTGGCTGCTGCCGCCGGACGCCCGCGACGTGCTCGACCTCGGCGCAGGCACCGGAAAGCTGACCACCCGGCTCGTCGAGCGGGGTCTTGGCGTCGTCGCGGTCGACCCGATTCCGGAAATGCTTGAGCTGCTGAGCAATTCGCTGCCCGATACTCCTGCGTTGCTGGGCACCGCAGAGGACATCCCGCTGCCGGACGGCAGCGTGGACGCGGTGCTCGTCGCGCAGGCGTGGCACTGGTTCGATCCCGAGCGCGCGGCCAAGGAGGTCGCGCGGGTGCTGCGACCCGGCGGACGGCTGGGCCTGGTGTGGAACACCCGCGACGAGCGGCTGGGCTGGGTCAAGGACCTCGGCCGCATCATCGGCCATGAGGACGACCCGTTCAACAGCATGGTCACGCTGCCCGAACCGTTCGACAACACCGAACGCCACCAGGTGGAGTGGACGAGTTACCTGACCCCGCAGGCGCTTATCGATCTCGTGGCATCGCGCAGCTACTGCATCACGTCACCGACCGATGTGCGGACCCAAACCCTGGAACGGGTGCGCGAACTGTTGGCGACTCATCCCGCGCTGGCCAACACCAACGGGCTGGGGCTGCCCTATGTGACGGTGAGCATCCGCGCCACGCTGTCCTGACGCCCAAACCAACGTTTGGGCGCAAAAGTGCGAGAAGTTCACGCCATTTCGTCGATTTCGGCGCTCTACATCAGCTGGTGCCCAGCGGGTCGATGGTCGCGGCGATGTAGAGCACGGTGGCGCTGACCATCGCGGTGGTCACGAAGTCGACACCCTTGCTGCGCACCACCAGTAGGCCGGCCCGCTCGTCGGTGAGTGCGAGCCGCAGCGCAGCCGCGACGGCCACTCCGATGCCGAGCACCAGCGCACCGCGCCGCCAGTATCCCGCGATCACCAGGGCGAACGCCGCCAGAAAGAACAGCCCGACCAGCAGGATCGGCCACTGGCCCCGCAGTACCTTGCGGGCGAACTCCCGAACGGTCACAACTGTGATTCGGCCAGCTCGACGACGTTGGTCAACAGGAACGCCCGAGTCAACGGGCCGACGCCGCCGGGGTTCGGTGACACGTAACCGGCCACCTCCCACACATCGGGCGCCACGTCGCCGACCAGCTTGCCGTCCTCGTCGCGGCTGACGCCGACATCGACGACGGCCGCGCCCGGCCGCACCATCTCCGCCGTCACCATGTGCGGCACGCCCGCCGCGGCGATGACGATGTCGGCCTCGCGGGTCAGCTGCGGAAGATGTCGAGTTGCGGTGTGGCACAACGTCACCGTGGCATTCTCCGACCGCCGGGTGAGAAGCAGGCCGAGCGGCCTTCCTACGGTCACGCCGCGACCGATCACCACCACGTGCGCACCGGCGATCTCCACCCCGTAGCGCCGCAGCAGGTGCACGATGCCGCGCGGTGTGCACGGCAGCGGCGCAGGCTCGTTGAGCACCAGCCGCCCGAGGTTCGTCGGGTGCAGGCCGTCGGCGTCCTTGCCCGGGTCGAGGCGCTCCAGCGCCGCGTTCTCGTTGAGGTGCTTGGGCAGCGGCAGCTGCACGATGTAGCCGGTGCACTCGGGATTGGCGTTCAGCTCGTCGATGGTCTCGTCGAGCTTGGCCTGGCTGATGTCGGCGGGCAGATCGCGCCGGATCGAGTTGATGCCCACCTTGGCGCAGTCCGCGTGCTTACCGCGCACGTAGGCATGCGAACCGGGGTCGTCGCCGACGAGCACCGTGCCCAAACCAGGCGTCCGCCCGGCTGCGGTCAGCGCCGCTACCCGCTCGGAGAGGTCGACGAAGATCTCGTCGCGCGTGGCCTTGCCGTCCAGAGTGATCGCGCCCACGGGAGCCAGTCTGACATGCACTGTGGCAGGCTCCTCAACATGAACACCCAGCCCAACGTGTTCACCCCGACCAAACTCGGCCCGGTGACACTGCGCAACCGCATCATCAAGGCGGCGACGTTTGAGGCGTCCACCCCCGACGCGCTGGTCACCGACGACCTGATCACCTATCACCGGTTGCCGGCCGCGGGCGGGGTAGGCATGACGACGGTCGCCTACCTGGCGGTGTCGCCGGGTGGGCGCACCGAAGGCAAGCAGATCTGGTGGCGTCCGGAAGCCATCCCGGGGCTGAGAAAGCTCACCGAGTCGATCCACGCCGAAGGCGCGGCGATCAGCGCGCAGATCGGTCACGCAGGCCCGGTCGCCAACGCCCGCTCCAACAAGGCGAAGGCGTACGCACCGGTGCGATTCTTCAACCCCCTCTCGATGCGCTTCGCCAAGAAGGCCACCCGTGACGACATCACCGACATCGTCGCCGCGCACGCCGACGCGGCCCGGTTCGCGATCGACGCCGGGTTCGATGCAGTCGAGATCCACCTGGGCCACAACTACTTCGCCAGCTCGTTCCTCAGCCCGCTGATCAACCGCCGCGACGACGAGTTCGGCGGCTCGCTGGAGAACCGCGCCAAGGTGGCGCGCGGAATCGTGATGGCGGTGCGTCGGGCCGTCGAGAAGGAGGGCGGCCCGATCGCGGTCACCGCCAAGCTCAACATGGCCGACGGTGTGCGCGGCGGGATCTCCACCGAAGAGTCGCTGAAGACCGCCAAGTGGCTCGAGGAGGACGGCGGCCTGGACGCGATCGAGCTGACCGCGGGTAGTTCCCTGGTCAACCCGATGTACCTGTTCCGCGGTAATGCCCCGGTCAAGCAGTTCGCGGGTGCGTTCAAACCGCCGCTGCGCTGGGGCATCCGGATGACCGGCAAGAAGTTCTTCCGTGAATACCCCTACCGCGAGGCGTATCTGCTGCGCGACGCGAAGCTGTTCCGCGCCGAGCTCAAGATGCCACTGATCCTGTTGGGCGGCATCACCAATCGCGAGACGATGGACCTCGCGATGGCCGAGGGCTTCGACTTCGTCGCGATGGGTCGCGCGCTGTTGGCCGAACCGGACCTGATCAACCGGATCAAGGACGACGGGGATGCGCATTCGGTGTTCTCGAAGTGCACGCACTGCAACGAGTGCATGGCGACCATCTACAGCCACACCCACTGCGTGGTGACGGGCTCGCCGGGCTGACCGGCTACTGCGGGTTTGGCGCGGGGATCTCCACCGCCAGCAGCGGCGGCGCCCCGAATTGCAGCACCGGCTCGGTGCGCACCCACTCGTCAGACTTGATGACGAGTTCCTTTGCAGTGACCGTGTAGGTGACGCCGTCCTTCTGTGCGAAGAACTCGCCAGGCACCGTTGGTTCGGCGACGACGATGAGCGCCGCGTCGTCGCTCAATCGGGCTCCGCGGTATTCGTAGTGGCCGTCGGGGTCCAGGCAGATCGCGACGAGCGAATGCTCAGTGCGGCCGAATGCGACCGCGGACTGTGGCGCTTCGCAGCGCACCTCGGAGTCGACGAAGCCCCGGTCGTCAGTGGGATACGAAGGCTCGGCGGCGGCCGTCGGCACTGAAACCGCACTCAGCCCCAACATCACGGCGGCGCAGAGAAGCTGGCCGGCGCCGCGCGGCATGGCGTGCAGTGGCAACACCTATAAGCGGACCACGACGAGCGCCCAGAACCGCGCGCGACTCGCCGATTGGTACCTATAGAGTTGGTCGCGATGAGCCGACCAGCCCCACCTGCGCTGACCGTTCGGTACGACGGATCCGCACGCACGTTCGCCGCTGGCAACGATGTCGTCATAGGCCGCGATCTCCGCGCCGACGTGCGCATCGCCCACCCTCTGATCTCCCGGGCACACCTGGTGCTGCGGTTCGACCAAGGGCGTTGGATCGCCATCGACAACGGCAGCCTCAACGGCATGTTCATCAACGGCCACCGGGTGCCGACCGTCGACATCCAGGACGGTCAGCACGTCAACATCGGCAACCCCGACGGCCCGCAGCTGAGTTTCGAGGTGGGCAGGCACCGGGGATCCGCGGGCAGGCCACCGACGACGTCGATAACCGTCGCGGAGCGCCCAAGCGGGACATACCCCACGCAGCCACCGCCCGTCGGCCGTTCGCAGCCGAGGTACCCGTCGGGTGTGCAGCCGTCCTACCCGTCGACCCAGCAGCCGCGGTACCCGACCGGTCCGCAGCCGGGTTACGCCGGCTCGCAACCACAACCCACCCGTGCGCCTGCCCCGGCGTCGCAACAGACTTCTCAACCGGCCCTCTCCCAGCCGGCTCTCGAGTCGGTGACGGCGATAGGCCCGGCGGCCGCACCGCGCTCGAGCGAGGGGAACCTCGCGACGAGCATGCTGAAGATCCTGCGGCCCGGCCGTCCCGCCGAGGCCCCGGCGGGCTCGATCAAGATCGGTCGCAATACCGACAACGACATCGTCATCCCCGACGTGCTGGCGTCGCGCCACCACGCGACGTTAGTGCCCACGGCCGGCGGCACCGAGATCCGCGACAACCGCAGCATCAACGGCACATTCGTCAACGGGTCGCGCGTCGAGACCGCGGTGCTGCACGAGGGCGACACGGTCACCATCGGCAACGTCGACCTGGTGTTCCGCGGTGGCACTCTGGTTCGCCGCACCGAGACCGCCGCGGCGAGCAGTACCGGCGGCCTGGACGTGCACGGTGTCACCTGGACCATCGAGGGCAATAAGACGCTGTTGGAAAACATCTCGCTGACGGCGCGGCCCGGCACGCTGACGGCCATCATCGGCCCGTCGGGTGCGGGTAAGTCGACCTTCGCCCGGTTGGTGGCCGGCTACACCCACCCGACGACCGGCACGGTGGCCTTCGAGGGTCACGACATCCACGCCGAGTACGCCTCGCTGCGCTCCCGGATCGGGATGGTGCCCCAGGACGACGTGGTGCACGGCCAGCTGACCGTCAACCAGGCGCTGATGTATGCGGCCGAGCTGCGGCTGCCACCGGACACCAGCAAGGCCGACCGCGCCCAGGTCGTGGCGCAGGTGCTCGAAGAACTCGAGATGACCCGCCACGCCGACACCCGTGTCGACAAGCTGTCGGGCGGTCAGCGCAAACGCGCATCCGTTGCGATGGAGCTGTTGACCGGGCCGTCACTGCTGATCCTCGACGAGCCGACGTCCGGCCTCGACCCCGCGCTGGACCGGCAGGTCATGACGATGCTGCGCCAGCTCGCCGACGCGGGCCGCGTGGTGCTGGTGGTCACCCACTCGCTGTCCTATCTCGACGTCTGCGACCAGGTGCTGCTGCTGGCACCGGGCGGCAAGACCGCGTTCTCCGGTCCGCCCAGCCAGATCGGTCCGTCGATGGGAACCACGAACTGGGCCGACATCTTCAGTTCGGTCGCGCGCGACCCCGACTCCGCCAACCAGCGCTTCCTCGCCCAGCACGGCCCGTCGACGACGCAGCCGCCCGCACAGGAACCGGCGGACTTGGGCAACCCGACGCGCACCAGCCTGCGACGGCAGTTCTCGACGATCGCGCGACGCCAGATCCGGCTGATCGTCTCCGACCGCGGCTACTTCATCTTCCTGGCGCTGCTGCCGTTCATCATGGGCGTGTTGTCCCTGTCGGTGCCCGGCAACGTCGGCTTCGGCGTGCCGGTTCCCGCGATCCAGGGTGGCGAGGCGCCCAACGAACCGGGGCAGATCCTGGTCATGCTCAACGTCGGCGCCATCTTCATGGGCACCGCGCTGACGATTCGCGCCCTGATCGGTGAGCGCGCCATCTTCCTGCGCGAGCAGGCGGTCGGCTTGTCGACAACGGCGTACCTGTTGGCCAAGGTCTGCGTCTTCGCGGTGTTCGCGGTGGTGCAGGCCGGGATCGTCGTGGGGATCGCGATTGTCGGCAAGAAGTGGGGCCCGGGCGCGGTGGACAGCGGTGCGCTCATCGGCAACCGCAGCCTGGAACTGTTCATCGACGTTGCGGTGACGTGCGTGGCCGCGGCGATGGTCGGCCTCGCCCTCTCGGCGTTGGCCAGGTCGAACGAGCAGATCATGCCGCTGTTGGTGGTGGCGATCATGTCGCAGCTGGTGTTCTCCGGCGGCATGATCCCGGTGACCGACCGCATCGTGCTCGACCAGATGTCGTGGGTGACACCGGCCCGGTGGGGTTTCGCCTCGACCGCGTCGACCATCGATCTGATCAGGCTGGTGCCCGGTCCACTGACTCCACAGGACTCGCACTGGAAACACACGTCGGGCGCGTGGTTGTTCAACATGGCGATGCTGGCCGCGATCAGCTTCTTCTACATCTCGTTCGTGCGCTGGAGGATTCGGCTCAAGGCCGGCTGAGTTTCTCCCGCCAGGTTTCTCCCGCGAGCAGACGCAAAGGTCCCTCTTTTCGGCTCCTCTGACCCTTCCGTGGGTGGGTTGCTGATCTGAGAAGGGCGCACGTCGTTGTCGCTTAAGGTTTCTGGCTTGTCAAGGGTCAGGAACCAAAGGAGCGGGCAACGACGTGCGCAATGTGAGGTTATGGCGTGGGCTGTTGGGTGTCGACAAGCGCACGGTGATCGAGGACATCGAGTTCGACGAGGATGACGCTGACAGCGCCGCGCTGGTGGTGGCGCGGGTGCGGCCACGAAGTGGGGTTTCGCGCCGCTGCGGCCGTTGTGGGCGCAGGGCGCCCTGGTATGACCGGGGTGAGGGCCGACGCCGGTGGCGGAGCCTGGATTGGGGCACCGTGCAAGTGGTGCTGGAGGCCGATGCGCCGCGGGTGAACTGCGCTGCCCATGGGCCGACGGTGGTGGCGGTGCCGTGGGCGCGCCATCACGCCGGGCACACGCTTGCGTTCGATGACACGGTGGCGTGGCTGGCGGTGGCGTGCTCGAAAACCGCGGTGTGCGAGTTGATGCGGATCGCCTGGCGCACCGTGGGGGCGATCGTGGCCCGAGTGTGGGCTGACACCGACAAGACGATCGATCGGTTCGCCGATCTGCGTCGGATCGGTATCGATGAGATTTCCTACAAACGCCATCACAAGTACCTGACGGTGGTGGTCGATCACGACAGCGGCCGGCTGGTGTGGGCCGCGCCGGGGCGCGACACCGCCACCCTGGGGCGGTTTTTCGACGCGCTGGGCGCCGACCGGTGTGCCCTGATCACCCATGTCTCCGCCGATGCCGCGGACTGGATCGCTGACGTGGTCACCGAGCGCTGCCCGGCCGCGATCCGTTGTGCAGATCCGTTCCACGTGGTGGCCTGGGCCACCGAGGCCCTTGATGCCGAGCGGCGCCGGGCCTGGAACGACGCGCGGGCGCTGGCCCGTCACGAGCCCAAGTGGGCTCGCGGTCGTCCCGGCAAGAACACCGCGCCGCGTCCGGCGCATGAGCACGCCCGCAAGCTCAAGGGCGCCCGGTATGCGCTGTGGAAGAACCCCGAGGACCTCACCGACCGCCAGACCGCCAAGCTGGCCTGGATCGCCAAGACCGATTCGCGGCTGTATCGCGCCTATCTGCTCAAAGAGGGCTTGCGACATGTGTTCTCGGTCAAAGGCGAAGAAGGAAAGCAGGCCCTGGACCGGTGGATCTCCTGGGCACGTCGCTGCCGCATCCCCGTATTCGTCGAGCTCGCCGGCCGCATCGTTCGACACCGCCAAGCCATCGACGCCGCCCTCGACCACGGCCTCTCGCAGGGATTGATCGAATCCACCAACACCAAGATCCGGCTCCTGACCCGGATTGCATTCGGATTCCGCTCCCCGCAGGCACTGATCGCCCTGGCCATGCTCGCCCTCGGCGGCTACCGACCCGCGCTACCGGGCCGAACAACCCACCCACGGAAGTGTCAGTAGGTCCCTCTTTTCTTGGTATTTCGCGTGCGTTTGCGTCTGCTCGCCGAGAAGGAGTTATTCGCCGTGCACGTCGAGCCCGTGCGCGGCGGCGAAGGCCAACGCCTGCTCGATGTCGATGCGTGCGCCGCGCAGGGCGGCGGTGGTCCACAGCGTCGGGTCGACGCGGGCCCCGCGCAGATCGGCCTCCTCCAGCCGGGCGTCCTGCGTCCGGGCGCCCCGCAGATCGGCACCGCGCAGCACCGCCTTGCGCAGATCCGTTCCCACCAGGCTGGTTTCATTGAGCCGACAGTCGGAGAGGTCGACGCCACGTAGGTCGCACCCGCCCAGGACGGCCAGGGTGAAGTCCATCTCCACGATGGTCACCGGACGCAGTCGGCATTCGGTGAACACCGAACCCAGCACACTACAATGACGAAACATGCTGTGCCACAGCGTCGTCCGGCGGAACACGCAGTTGCGGAAGGCGGATCCGACGTGTTCGGACTCTCCGAGATCGACACCGCTGAAATCGCATTCGGTGAACACCACGCGTTCGGTCCGAAGCCGTGTCAGGTCTTCGTCGCGGAAGTCGTGCTCGGTGAATTCGCGATCCGTCCAGACGGTTTCGGCCTCATCCACGCGATCAACCGGGCACCGAAGGGAGTACGTTCAGTGCGTACTCCGTGACCGCGATCAACGCGGCGGTCGACGAGTGCGGATCCCTGGCGTCGACCGTGATAATCGGTACGTCGTCGGGCAGCGCCAGCGCCTTGCGCACTTCGTGCGGGGGATGCCTTGGCGCATCGTCGAATTCGTTGATCGCGATCAGGAACGGCAGGTTGCGGGCCTCGAAGAAGTCCACCGCAGCGAAGCTGTCCTGCAGTCGCCGGCAGTCGACGAGGATGATGGCGCCGATGGCGCCTAGGACCAGGTCGTCCCACATGAACCAGAACCGTCGCTGGCCGGGGGTGCCGAACAGATACAGCACCAAGTCCTCGTCCAACGTGATGCGGCCGAAATCCATCGCCACCGTCGTGGTTCGTTTGTCCGGTGTGGCTTCAAGACCGTCGAGCCCCGCCGAGGCATTGGTGACCAGCGCCTCGGTGCGCAGCGGCATGATCTCGGATACCGCGTCGACGAATGTGGTCTTGCCGGCGCCGAAACCGCCGGAGATGACGATCTTGGTCGACGCCGTGTCGCGGCCCTCAGAGTGCTCGTAAGCCACGGAGGGTCCTTCCTATCAGTTCGCGTCGCTCGTCGATGGTCGACTGGTCGCTCAGGGTGGTGTGCACCCGCAGATGACCCGACGTCACGAGATCACCGATCAGCACGCGGGCCACGTTGACCGGTAAGGACAGGTGTGCGGCGATCTCGGCGACCGACGGGCTGTCCGCGCACAGCGCGCAAATCTGTGCCCGCACATCGTTTCCGGGCCAACGCGGCGGGTGGTCGGATACCAGAGCCTCGACCGGGGCCTCCAACGGCAGGTTGACACGGGAACTCGTGCGCCCGGCCGTCAGCGTGTATGGCCGTACCAGGCTTGGTTGTTCCTCAGGTGCACGAGAGTCCAGTTCGTCCATGGGGCGCTCACGAGTGTTGGGGTGCTCGTCGTGACGACTGGACGACGCTGCCGACGCGCTCCACCAACATCGCCATCTCGTAGCCGATCTGGCCGATATCGCAGCCAGACGTGGCCAGCGTCGCGAGGTTGGAGCCGTCCCCGACCCGCATCAACAGCAGATAGCCGTTCTCCATCTCGACGACGGACTGCAGCACATGCCCGCCGTTGAAGAGTTGCGAGGCACCCGTGGACAGGCTGGCCAACCCAGAGGTCACCGCGGCGAGTTGGTCGGCACGTTCGATCGGTATGTGCTCACTCGCGGCGATCAGCAGTCCGTCCGCAGATACCAGAACCGCATGGGTCACGCCGGATACTTCGCGGGCGAACTTCGAGACCAGCCAGTCGAGCGAATCGCGCTGCGTCGAACGCGGCGGATAGGTCATTCGTTATCTGTTCCTCTGGAGTCCTGGGCGTGCGACCGCGCCGCATGCACACCGCCGAAGTGGCTGCTGATGCTCGCGCGGACCGCGTCGGGATCGCGCACCGGATCCGCGTGTGCGCCGGTGTCATATTCGGCCGCCGATGCTACCTCGTCGTCGCCGGCGTGGTTTGGGTGCGCTCCCCCGTTGGTGTATCCGCCGTTGGCATGCTGCGCCGCGGAGTCGGCCGCTCCTGGTACCAGCCGGGCACCCGGGTCGCGGACCGGCAACCCGTGCTCGGTGTGCGACAACACCGGCGCATCCTCGGCGGCCTCCGCCGCCGACCAGCCGTGGTCCCAAACCGATTCCCAATTCAGATCGCTGATGTTGGCCAGCTCGGTGGGATCGACCAGCCATTCGGACAGCATCTTCTGGTAGATGGCGTCGCCGGCCCCCGCCGTCGGGGATGATTCGTCCGCCCCGTGCTGCGACACCTCGGCCTCGACCTCGGGCTCCGGCTCTGGCTCGGGTGGCAGATCCTCCTGCACCGTGGCCGCTCCATCGGAGATGCCGCTGGCGCCGGGACTGCGCTGAGGCAACAACGCGACGGGAACCTCGGAGTGCCCGTTGAGCTGGTCCACGCCGACCTCGTCGCCGTACTCGTCGTATTCGGTCACCTCGTCGAGGGCCATTATGGTCGCGATGCCGGACCGAGCGTCGGCGGGCGTGCCCTGCGAGCCGGTATCGAACCGATCGCTCACACCCGCGCGCATGAGCAGCTCGGCCGGTACGTACACCCCGGCCATGGTGCCCGAATTCGGTTCGCCCGCAATGGTGCTGCGCAGCTGGACGACGAACCCGTGCTGTTGTGCCAGCCGCCCGACCACGAACAGACCCATGTGCCGCGCGGTGTAGGGCGTCACCTCGCCACCGGACTGCAGGCGCGTGTTGGCGACCCGCAGGTCGGATTCGGTCATTCCGAGCCCGATGTCGCTGACCTCGATGACCAGCCCACCGTTTCCGGTATGAACGGCCGACACCCGCACCTGCGAAATCGGCGGCGAGTAGCCCAACGCATTGTCCAGCAGCTCGGCGAGCAGGTGCACGAGGTCACCCGCCACCGACCCGACGATCTCGCTGTCGGGCACCGTCGCGGTGACGACGCGGGTGTAGTCCTCGACCTCGGAGGCCGCCGCGTTGATGATCGCCGCGACCGGCACCGCATCGGCCTGCTCGCGCGGCACCTTCACCCCGGAGAGCACCAACAGGTTGGCGCCGTTGCGGCGCATCCGTGCGGCCAGGTGATCAAGCTTGAACAGGCTCTCCAGCCGCTCCGGGTCCTCCTCGTTGCGTTCCAGCCGGTCGATCAGCGAGAGCTGTTGGTCGACCAGTGATCGGCTGCGCCGCGACAGCGTCTCGAACATGTCGCCGACCTGAAGTTGCATTCGGCTCTGCTCACCGGCCAGATAGACAGCCTGCTCGTGCAGTTCGTCGACGGCGTGGGCGACCTGGCCCACTTCCTCGGTGGTGTGCACTGGGATCGGTTCCACGGGCCCGGGTTCCTTGCCCGCCCGCACCCGTTCGATTTCGCGGGCCAGGTCGTCATGCGCCACCCGCAGGGCGCTGTCGCGCAGCGTGCGCAATGGCCGGATGAGCGACCGCGCGACCACGGTGACGAGCAGCATGGCCAGCGCGATCGACCCGAGCACGATCGCCGAGTCGCGGATCGCTTCGGTGCGTGCGGTGGCGGCTTCGTCCGCGACCGCCCCGGTGACCGCGGGCACGGTGCGCTCGATCATCCGGGTGGCGATCTGGTCGGTGGCCTGCAGCGAGGCGGTCATATCCGGGTTGTTGACCACCGGGACGGCCGGGTCGGAGACGAGCGCCGTCCGGCGGACGTACTCGGCCTGCAGCTGCTGGGCCTCCGGCGAGCCGATGCCGAGCACCTGGCTCATGCCGAACAGCGTCGAGGGCTCGGTTCCGGCGAGGGTGCTGAATGACGTGCGCAGCTCGGGTTCGGGCAGCTCCCCGCCCTGGTTGACCAGCAGCTGCTCCATCATCATCCGGCCGCGGCCGCCGACCGCGCGGGACAGGCCTTGGGTCTGGGTGCGGATGCGCTCGTCGTCGACGCGGACCGATCCGGTGATGGCGTCCTCGGACGTGAGCAGGATCGGCGCATAGGCGGTGATCCGGTCGCGCAGGCCGATGGCGTTCGCATTGACCTTGTCCAGCAGCGCCTGGCCGCCCTCGAGCATGCTGGTGACGCCCTTGCGGACGTCGGGCGGGACGTCGGGAGTGTCGTTGAGCCGGCTCTGCAGCTCCGCACGGCTGGCGTCGAAGGTGCTCATCGCCCCCTGGGTGTCGCCACCGGACGGTGCCAGCATCGCGCCGTTGAGAGCGGTCATGTAGCTAACGATCGCGGGCACCATTTCGGCGCGGTCGGCGGCGCGTTGCAGTTCACGAGCTTCGACCACGTTCGAGTAGATGCGCAAACCACCGAAGGTGCCCGCCAGGATGAGCGGCACCAAGACGATCGCAAAGACCTTCCAACGAACCGGCCAATTTCTCAGCGACCATCTCGACGGACGTTTGGCCGGCGCGGCCTGGTCGGGCTCTGACTCGGCGACCAATCCGTCAACGAGGTCTTGCTGGGTGTACGTGGTCATTGCTGCCCGACCGACCTACCGGCCGTGTGTCTGTCTTCTCTTATCGGGGAGAGCTTCATAAGGCTTCCTGCTGATTTTGCCCGAGTTCGGGCGGGCGTTCTACGCCTGGCAATTGATCGAGTATGCCAGTCGGGCGCGGGCGCTTCCACAATTCTTACTGAACAGACAGAGTTCGACGGCCCCGTCAGAACGCATTCACAAGCGATCTGAGCAAATACCGTCGAGCCGGGCCTGCAATCATCGTCAAATGTTCCGGCTGATGTTTTTCTCCCCGCGCATCGCCCCCAACACGGGCAATGCGATCCGCATGGTCGCCGCCACCGGTTGCGAACTGCACCTGGTCGAGCCGCTCGGGTTCGAGCTATCCGAACCCAGGCTGCGCCGCGCCGGACTGGACTACCACGACCTCGCGTCGGTCACCGTGCACCCGAGTCTGGCCGCCGCCTGGGACGCCATCGCGCCGAGGAGGGTGCACGCTTTCACCGCGCACGCGACGACGTCGTTCGCCGAGGTTGCCTATCAGCCGGGCGATGTGCTGATGTTCGGGCCCGAACCGACCGGCCTGGACGCTGCCACCCTGGCAGACCCGCACATCACGTCGCGGGTGCGCATTCCGATGCTCGAAGGCCGTCGCTCGCTCAACCTGTCCAACGCCGCCGCGGTGGCCGTCTACGAGGCCTGGCGCCAACACGGGTTCAGCGGGGCTGTATGACTACCAACCGTTCCAGTGCACGGACTGCTCTGCGGGCAGCCGCTTGGCCGGCCGGAAGTCGGTGCCCTTCGTATAGGCGATGGGGAACAGCCCACCCTGGCTGTATGACTCGAACGGGATGCCGAGGACTTCGGCGGCCTGCTTCTCGCCGTCGCCTATCAGATGCAGCGTCGTCCAAGCCGATCCAAGGCTTCGCGAGCGCAGCGCCAGCATGAAGCTCCACACCGCAGGCAACAGTGAGCCCCAGAAGCTGGCCGACCTACCTGCGGGCGCACCGTCTGGACGACCCTCAAGGCACGGGACCAACATCACCGGCACCTCATGCAGGTGCGCGTTGAGGTACTTCGCCGAACTCATCACGGCGCCGATCTGCTCGTCACGGATATCGCCGCGGGTGGGCTTCGGCTGGTCGAGATACGGCGTCGCATTGGTCGAGTAGATATCGGCCAGCGCCTTCTTCTTCTCGGGGTCGTCGACGAAAACCCACTGCCACCCTTGGGAGTTCGAACCAGTCGGCGCCTGCATCGCCAACTCGAGACACTCGATGAGCACCTCACGCGGCACCGGCTTGTCCAGATCGAGCCGTTTGCGCACCGAGCGGGTGGTCGTCAGAACTTCATCGACGGAGAGGTTAAGTGTCACTGCTGGAGACTACATTCGAACGAATGACAGCCGAACTGACGCAAGAGGTTTCTGAAAGGCTCGAATCCGATCACTACGCATGGTTGACCACCGTCACCAAATCCGGCCGGCCCGTACCGCGGCTGGTGTGGTTCTACCTCGACGGCACCGACTTGATCGTGTACTCGATGCCCAACGCTGCCAAGGTCCGGCATATCGACAACCATCCACAGGTCAGCCTTAACCTGGACTCAGACGGCAACGGCGCCGGCATCATCGTCGTGGGCGGTACCGCAGTCGTCGACGACGTCGGCGTCGACCCTCGTAAAGATGCACCCTTCTGGGAGAAATACGAGGCGGAGGCCGAGCAGTTCGGCCTGACCGAGGCGATCACCGCGTACAGCACCCGGCTGAGGATCAGTGCCGACAAGGTTTGGACCACACCGACGGCCGAGTAGTGATTACCGGCGCGAACCGACAACGCCGCGCCGTCAAGACCGATACGATCAGTGCCTCATCGATACCGACCCTTGCGAGGTCCTCATGACAATCGAGGCTCACGACCCGCACCATCAGGCTGAGGCGGACCTTCAGGACAAAGGACTCTCACACAACGCTGTCGGCCTGCTCGGCGGGACCGTCCTCGGCATCTCGTCGGTGGCTCCTGCCTACGCGCTGACAGCCACCATCGGCATCCTGGTGGCCGAGGCAGGATCCAAGATGGCGGTGGTGATCATCGCCGGATTCCTGCCGATGTTCTTCGCCGCCTATGCATACCGCGAGCTCAACAAGGTCGCGCCCGACTGCGGGACGTCGTTCACCTGGACCACCAAGGCATTCGGGCCCTATGTCGGCTGGCTCGGCGGATGGGCGGCGGTGTTGGCGACCGTCATCGTGCTGTCCAACCTTGCCGGCGTCGCGGTGCAGTTCTTCTACCAGTTCATCGGCGATCTGGTGGGCAGCGAATCCATTGGCGCGATGTGGGAGAACAAGCTGATAAACGTGGTTACCTGCCTGGCCTTCCTGGCGATCGCCACCGCGGTGTCCTACCGCGGCATCACCACGACCGAACACGTCCAGTTCGTTCTGGTCGGGTTCCAGATGGTCATCCTCGTGCTGTTCGCCGTAATGGCGCTGGCGAAATCCGGCTCATCCGAAACCGGCATGTCATTCAGCCTCGACTGGTTCAGCCCCGCCGGGCTGACTATGTCGGCGTTCATCGCGGGCCTGTCCGGTTCGATCTTCGCGTTCTGGGGCTGGGACACCGCGCTGACGGTCAACGAGGAGACCAAAGACTCCGAGAAGACCCCCGGCCGGGCCGCGCTGCTCTGCGTCCTGTCGATCCTGTGCACCTATCTGTTGGTCGCCATCGCAACCCAGATGTATGCCGGCGTCGGCACCGAGGGGCTGGGTCTGGGCAACGAGGAGATTTCCGACAACGTCTTCGGCGCACTCTCCGAACCCGTGATGGGCAGCCCGCTGCACCTGCTCCTCTTCCTGGCCGTGCTGGCCTCCAGCGCCGCCAGCCTGATCACCACATTCCTGCCAACCTCGCGGACCATGCTGGCGATGGGCACCTACAAGGCCTTCCCGGCACGCTTCGCCACGATCCACCCCCGGTACCTGACACCGTCCTACGCGTTGATCGCGGCCGGCATCGGCTCCGCGCTGTTCTACGCGATCCTCACCTTCACCAGCGAGAACGTGCTCACCGACACCATCTACTCGCTCGGCATCATGATCTGCTTCTACTACGGCCTGACCGCGTTCGCCTGCATCTGGTACTTCCGTTACGAGCTGTTCAAAGACTTCCAGAGCTTCGTGTTCAAGTTCCTGTTCCCGTTGCTGGGCGGGCTCGGTCTGCTCGCGGTCTTCCTGATCACGCTTCGTGACAGCGCCTCGCCGGACTACGGCAGCGGCGCGAGCATCGCCGGCGTCGGCCTGGTGCTGATCCTGGGTCTCGGGATGATCGTGCTCGGCGTGGTGTTCATGCTGCTGATGCGCGCGCGTCAGCCGGCATTCTTCCGCGGCGAGACGCTGCGCAAGGACACACCGGTGCTCGTCGTCGACGAGCCGTAGCGGTCGGCCCTGCGCTCAGTGGTGATGCGCCGCGTGTTCGGGGGCGACGTCCTCGGTCCCGGTGTGGCAGGTCTCCCCCTCCGCCTTCGGCGAGGGGGCGACGTCGATCGACGGGTTCTGGTCGAAGAACCCGAACGGCTTGAGCCAGAACGAAACCGTGTCGACCGGCATGATCGGCCACTCCTCCACCCGGGTGATGTGGTGGATGCCGAAGACGTACCAGAGCACGACGTCGGCGTTCTCCAGCGGCGCGTCGTCCTTGATCCACTCCGTCAGTCCGGTGTCAACGCTGGACTGCGTGGGGTACTTGCCGCACGGCCAGCGCTCGTCGTCGTCGTGCCGGGTGACCCATAGCGTGTGGCCGATGACCGGCGCCCGAAGGTACTGCGGCGTCGAGGGGTCCATGATCGCCGGGAACGCGGCGCCGGGCACCAGCTTGTAGGAGACCGGGGTGCCGTGCCGGTTCAGCTTGTCCGGGTTCACCACCTTCCAGCCGCGCTGGGTGTCCCAGTTGTAGTCGCGGGCGGAGGACGCCTCGGAGGTGATCGGGGTGGACTGGGTGACCAGAGCGAGACCGTAGGGGTTCTCGTCGGACACCGGGGGTGCGACCGAGTCGACCTCCACGACGGTGTTCGCCGAACCGTCGACGTCAAGGTCGAGGCGGGCGACCAGGAAGTGCTGATGGAACGGCGCGTAGGTGCGGTTGTCGACGACGGTCCCGTAGGGCGGCGCGGCCTCGCCCTCGGCATAGGGGGTGGTGACCATGATGCCGGTCGCGCGTACCTCGCACTCGATGTTGCCGTCCTGGTAGAAGCGCCAGTAGACGAGGTACTCGTAGTTCGCGACGGTGACGTGGCACGAGACCACCATGCGCCGCTGTCGGCGGACCTCGGCACCGGTCAGCGCGTCGTCGTGCTTCCAGAGCACGGCGTTGTCCTCCTCGTGCAGGCAGATCGCGTTCTTGATCTCGTACGGTGCGCCGGCGGAGTCGTGCAGCACCGCGTCGACGTAGACGATCTCGCCGAGGCAGTCGCAGCCCCGCTCCAGCGAGGTGGCCATGAAGCCCAGCCCCCACTCGCCGATGTCGTAGGCCGTCCTGCGGTAGTGGTCGAACGTGGGGTCGCGGTAGGGCACCACCATCTCGGCGAACGACATCCGGTAGGCGACGTCACGCCGTACCCCGTGGTCGTCATAGGCCACCTGGTAGATCACGGGGCCCTCGCGGTAGTTGAAGCCGAGCCGCATCGACCAGTTCTGCCAGCGCAACTCGGTGCCGTCGAGAGTGAACGACGTGCCCTCGGGCTGGGTGATGTGCAGGGGCTTCAGATCGGTGCGCAGCTCACCCTTCCACGGCCCGGGCACATACTCACCGTCGACCGCCGGCATTCCGACGTCGTACTGATCGTCGATCTCGAGCAGTTCCAGGGTGTTCATGTCGACGATCATCTTCAGCCCCGAGACCGGGTGAGCGTACGGGTTGCCGTCGGGGGTCTCGCGGACCCACACGTCGCACCAGCCGAGCCGGCGGTCGCGGTACTTCTCGGGCATCACCGCCTTGCCGTAGGTCCAGACGTCGACGATGACGCGGCTCATATCGGAAACGCCGCGCTCGGCCAGTTTGGCGATCACGTCCGGGTGCGCCCGAAGCGCCTCGTCGACCTCGTGGAACTCGTCGACGGTGAAGTTCGGCGTGACGTCGGGAATGTGCTTGAACGAGAGGACGGCATCGCCGGTCAGGTCGACCGTCGCTTCGTAGGTCTTGTTGTCCGAGCGGTTCCACACCACCGCGAACGAGTGCCGCGGCACCGCGTCACCGACGCGCCACGCCAACACCTCCTGCTTGGCCGGTTCGATCAACTCGATCGATGCGTAGCGGAAGGAGTCGGTGACATGCCCATCGCGCCTGAGGATTTCCGCGGTTCGTCTGAACTCGTCCGCACTCAGTGGTTCCAGCGGGTGTTGTGTCACAGCCGACCGCCCTTTCCGACGTGCGAATCCGCCGGCCGACGTGGGTGAAGAGCATGGACGACCGTCGATGGTTATGCGACGATACCGCTGGGAGGCAGTCGTGAACGACGCCATGAGAAAAGTTTCCGATATCGGCGGACCGCTGCGGACGATCTCCGAAATTCGCAGTTTCTTCCGGACCAACGTTCGCCCGATCTTCTTCGTGGGACCGACGGCGTTCAACCTGCTCGGCATCGACCGCTGGGTCCGCAACTTCGGCTACCTCGTCTACTACGACTCCTGGGACGGCGCCCACCCGCGGGTGTTCACCCCGAAGAACAAGCCATTTGTCGAGTTCGAGAGCAGCGAGCAGATCAACAACTATCTACTGCGCGATCGCGAGGTGCAGGCCCACATCGCGTCTCGAGTGGGGTCCTCGGGCGTGGCGCCGATGATCGCGATGGTGTTCTTCGACGAGGAGACCGAGCAGATCTGCGAGGAGCTGGGCTACGACCTGATCCTCCCGAAGGACTCGCTGCGCCGGCACCTGGACTCCAAGATCGTGACGACTCGCCTCGGCGAGGAGGCGGGGGCACCCTCGGTGCCCAACGTCATCGGACGGGCCGACACCTACGACGAGTTGGCCGAGCTCGCCGCCGACGCAGGTCTGGGCTCCGACCTGGTCGTGCAGACACCGTACGGCGACTCGGGCAAGACGACCTTCTTCATCAAGGAAGAGGACGACTGGCGACGCGACGCCGAGAACATAGTCGGCGAAGAGCTCAAGGTCATGAAGCGGATCAACAACCGGGCCGCGGCCGTGGAGGCCGTCAACACCCGCCACGGCACGGTCGTGGGGCCGTTTATGACCGATCTGACCGGCTATCCCGAGCTCACCCCGTACAAGGGGGGATGGTGCGGCAACGACCTGTTCCCGGAGGCGTTGAGCGAGGCGCACCGGGCTGTCGCGATCGAGCATGTCCGCCGGCTCGGGGATCGGTTGCGGGACGAGGGCTACAAGGGCTTTTTCGAGGTCGATGTGCTCGTCGACGTCGACTCCGATCAGGTCTACTTGGGCGAGCTCAACCCGCGGATCTCGGGGGCGTCGTCGATCACCAACGTGACCGCCGGGGCCTACGCCGACATCCCGCTGTTCCTGTTCCACCTCCTGGAGTTCATGGACGTCGACTACGAGGTGGACGTCGACGAGATCAACGAGCGCTGGCGCGACCTCGCAGCCGTCGACGTGTGGGCGCAGCTGATAATGAAGGAGCCGGTGGACTCCGTCGAGCGGCTCCTGGCAGCGCCGCGCACCGGTACCTGGCACCTCGAGGACGACGGATCGCTGCGGTTCGTCGGGGTCACCAATGATTGGCACGACGTCACGCACGAGGACGAGTGCTTCTTCCTTCGCGTCTACGGACCAGGCGACTACCGCTTCAAGGGAGCCGATCTCGGCGTCCTCGTCACCAAGGGCCGCATGCAGACCGCCGACGGCCTGACCGAGCGCTGCCGGCGTTACATCGACGGCATCCGGTCGAAGTACACCAGCGAAAAGCTGCCGGAGACACCGACAGTGGTACCGATCGGGTACGTCAAGTAGGCACAGGCCGGGGTGACCAAACCCCGTTACCCGCGCCCGCGCTCCTGACCCTCCACGATGCCGCTCGGGCCCGGCGGCCTGTCCGCGGCGGCATCCTCGACCGGTTTCATCCCGGACAGGTGGCGGCCGACGGCGGCGAAGGCGCGGATGGTGTCGACCAGATGGGCCGGGTCCTGTGGCGTCGGCCAGGACGAGAGCTTTACTGCCACCGTGCGGGTGGCGCGGTCGACGAAGACCATCTGGCCGTGGATGCCGAGGCACAGCAAGATGTCGCCGGACGGTCCGGGGACGAACCAGAACTGGTTGCGGTACCAGCCGCCGGGCAGGACCGGCTCCGAGTCGGAGGCGGCGAAGGCACCGCGGATATCAGCATCGATGTGCCGGGCCTGCTGCAACCAGCTTTCGGGCACGATGTGTCGATGCCCGACCCAGCCGTCGTCGAGCAACATGTTGCCGAAGCGGGCCAGGTCGCGAGCCGCAGCGCTGACTCCGCCGTCGTGCACCGCGGACCCCAGACCGTCACAGGTGATCTCGGCGTCGTACTGTGCGCCCATCGGCGCCCAGATAAGGGTCGACATCAGGTCGGCCATCCGCCGGCCGGCGGCCCGCTCGCATACCCAGCCGAGAACATCGGTGTCCGCCGAGCGGTAGACGAACGGCCCGCCGTGAGGTCCCTGGGAGGACAGCGAGGTCAGATAGGCGTACAGGCCGCCGCTTTCGCCCTCGCGCCCTGGACGCCAGCCGATGTGACGCTCCATCACGCGCACCTCTGCGTCGGGGTCCTCGTACGCCTCGCTGAACGCGACGCCGGTGCGCATGTCGAGCAGGTTTCGCACGGTGGCCCCGTCGTAACCGGAGCCGGCGATCTCCGGAACGTACTGCGTGATCGGTGCCTCGGGGTCCAGGCGGCGCCGCGCGGCGAGGATTCCGCAGACGCATCCCACGATGGACTTCGAGACCGACATCAGCAGGTGAGCCGTGTTGGCTCGCATCTGGCCGACGTAGCGTTCGAGGACGATCTGGCCGTCGTGCAGCACGATGACGGCGTCGGTCCACGTGTCCGCAAGCACCTCCCCGACGGTGGACGGACCGGCACCGAGCCGCGTCACTGCGACGTGGTCGAACGCCTGCTGGTTGCCCGAACGCGCGAGCGGCTTTGCCCGGCCCCCCCGGGCGATGCGCTGCGTGGGCACAATCTCGCGCAGATGCTGGAAGGACCACCGGTTGAAGGGGGGCTCCTGCCAGTTCTCCAGGCTCACCACCGACTCGTGAGGTGGGGGGAATCCCGCCATCGGTGCATCGGCCATAGCGCGAACCTTATCTGGAGGCTGGCGGCCGTCGTCGACGAGCTTCGCCGAGTCACCGTCAGCGGCGGGGTTGATGTTCCGCTTCGCTGCGCTCAGCGGAAGTCCCGACTCCAAGACGCCACCCGCATGTCGAGCCTGCCCAGCCGGTCGGCGACGACGGTGACCGCGCCGGTGGCGTTCTGCACCTGTCCCCGGATCAGCAGCGCCGACGCCGTCTGCGCCAGCCTGCGGTGCCGCGCCCACACCCCCGGTGAGCACAGGACGTTGACCATGCCGGTCTCGTCCTCGAGGTTGATGAACGTCACCCCCTGCGCGGTCGCGGGCCGCTGCCGGTGCGTCACCGCCCCGGCCACCAACACCCGCGTCCCGTCGGGCACCGAGAGCAGCCGGTCGGCCGCGATGACTCCCATCGCGTCTAGATCAGCCCGCAGGAACTGGGTGGGATAGCTGTCCGGCGAGATGCCGGTGGCCCAGACGTCGGCGGCCGCCAGCTCCAGCTCGGTCATGCCCGGCAGTGCCGGAATGTGCGACGACGACCCCACGCCGGGCAACCGGTCGGGCCGCTGCGTGGCGGCCGCGCCTGCGGCCCATAGCCCTTCGCGGCGGGAGATACCGAAGCAGCCCAGCGCGCCTGCCGTCGCCAACGCTTCGGTCTGCGGCACGGAAAGCTGCAGCCGTCCGGTCAGGTCCAGCAGAGAATCGAACGGCCCGTTGGCTTTTCGTTCTTCGACGATCTGCTCGGCAAGCTCGTCACCGATATGACGCACGCTGCCGATGCCCAGCCGCACCTCGGTGCCCGCGTTCTCCAGAGTGGCGTGCGCCAGGCTGGCGTTGACGTCCGGTCCGTGCACGGTGACTCCGTGCCGACGAGCGTCGGCCACCAACGATTGCGGTGAGTAGAAGCCCATCGGCTGCGCCCGCAGCAGCGCGGCGCAGAACGCGGCGGGGTGGTGCAGCTTGAACCACGACGAGTAGAACACCAGCGATGCGAAGGACAGTGAATGGCTCTCCGGAAAGCCGAAATTGGCGAAGGCTTCCAGCTTTTCGTAGATCCGGTCGGCCACCTCGCCGGTGATTCCGTGCCGCTCGCGCATACCGTCGTAGAACCGGCCGCGCAGCCTGCGCATCTTCTCGGTTGACCGCTTGGACCCCATCGCACGACGCAACTGGTCCGCCTCGGCGGCGGTGAAGCCGGCACAGTCGACCGCGAGTTGCATGAGCTGCTCCTGAAACAGCGGCACGCCCAGGGTTTTTCGCAGCGCAGGCTCCATCGACGGATGGTCGTAGACCACCGGGTCAAGACCATTGCGACGACGGATGTACGGATGAACCGATCCACCCTGGATCGGGCCTGGGCGGATCAACGCCACCTCGACCACCAGGTCGTAGAACACCCGCGGCTTCAGCCGGGGCAGCGTGGCCATCTGTGCGCGGGACTCCACCTGGAACACACCGACGGAATCGGCGCGCTGCAGCATCTCGTATACCGCGGGCTCACTCAGGTCCAGCCGAGCCAGGTCGACATCGATGTCCTTGTGTTCGGCCACCAGGTCGATGGCATAGTGCAGCGCCGAGAGCATGCCAAGCCCGAGCAGGTCGAACTTCACCAAACCGATTGCGGCACAGTCGTCTTTATCCCACTGCAGGACACTGCGGTTCTCCATCCGCGCCCACTCCACCGGGCACACGTCGGCGATCGGGCGGTCGCAGATGACCATGCCGCCGGAGTGGATGCCCATGTGCCGTGGCAGGTTGTGGATACCCATCGCCAGGTCGATCACCTGTTCTGGAATGTCTTCGACATCGGATGAGTCGGCAAGGCCGTTCCACCGGCTGATCTGCTTGCTCCAGGCGTCCTGCTGCCCCTGGGAGAAGCCAAGCGCGCGGGCCATGTCGCGCACCGCGCTGCGGCCGCGGTAGGTGATGACGTTGGCGACCTGGGCGGCGTAGTCGCGGCCATAGCGATCGTAGACGTACTGAATCGCCTTCTCCCGCAGGTCTGATTCGATGTCGATGTCGATGTCGGGCGGCCCGTCTCGCGCCGGGGACAGAAACCGCTCGAACAGCAACTCGTTGGCGATCGGATCGACGTTGGTGACGCCGAGGGCGTAGCAGACCGCGGAGTTGGCCGCCGATCCCCTGCCCTGGGCGAGGATGCCGTTGCGCCGGCAGAACCGGGTGATGTCGTGCACCACCAGGAAATAGCCCGGAAACTGCAGCTGGGCAATGATGTTCAGCTCGTGGTCGATCTGCTCGTACGCCCGCGGTGCCCGCTCGGGCGGTCCGTACCGGTTACTGGCGCCCGCCATGACCAGGTGCCGTAACCAGCTGCCCTCGGTGTGCCCGTCCGGGACGTCGAACGGCGGCAATTGTGGGGCGATGAGCGCCAGCCCGAACGCACATTGCTCGCCCAGCTCTGCGGCCGCCGTCACCACCTCTGGGCGATGTGCGAACAGCCTCGTCATCTCCTCGCCCGAGCGCAGGTGCGACCCGCCCAGCGGGGCCAGCCAGCCTGCCGCCTCGTCAATCGAGTTGCGCGCCCGGATCGCTCCCATGGCCATCGCCAACCTGCCCCGAGACGGCTCGGCGAAATGCGCAGCGGTGGTGGCGACGAGACCGAGACCGAACCGCGGCGCCAGCTCGGCCAGCACGGTGTTGCGCTCGTCGTCGAGCGGATGGCCGTGATGTGTCAGCTCGATGCTGACCCGGTCGCGCCCGAACCGCTCCACCAGGTCGGCCAGCGTCGCGGCGGCCGCATCCGGCCCGCCGGTGGCCAGCGCGTGGCGCACATGGCCCTTACGGCATCCGGTCAGGATGTGCCAATGCCCACCCGCGGCCTCGGTGAGTGCGTCGAAGTCGTAGCGCGGCTTGCCCTTTTCCCCGCCGGCCAGATGCGCCGTCGCCAACTCGCGTGACAGTCTTCGATAGCCCTCCGGCCCGCGGGCCAGGACCAGAAGGTGTGGCCCCGGCGGGTCGGGCTCCTCGGTCCTGGCGCCGCCCCCGCTCAGTGACAGCTCGGCGCCGAACACCGTGGCGATGTCGAGCTCCTTGGCGGCTTCGGCGAATCGCACCACCCCGTACAGCCCGTCATGGTCGGTCAGCGCGATGGCGCTCAGGTCGAGCCGGGCGGCCTCCTCGACGAGTTCCTCCGGTGTGCTGGCGCCGTCGAGGAAGCTGTACGCCGAATGTGCGTGCAGCTCGGCATACGGGACCGACGAGGATGGGCGGCGGCGCGGCTCCGGTGGCTGATAGCTCCCGCGCTTGCGCGACCATGCCGGGCTGTCGCCGCCGTCGCCTATTTGCTCGTCAATAGGCCACCCGGCACGACGCGGCTTGCCGGTGAGCACCCGCTCCATCTCGGTCCAACTCGGCGGCCCGCTATGCCAGCCCATTCGATCACTATATCGAACATTTGTTCGATTATCGGTCTCTAACTCTTCCTGGCGACGATCGTTGGCGATTTGGTCGCATGCAAGACTGCGCTGCTGACCGAACCCAGCAGCATGCCGACGAACCCGCCGCGGCCGTGGCTGCCGACCACCACGAGCTGCGCGCCCTTCGCGTGCTCGACCAGCTGACGAGCCGGCTGGTCGCAGACGACGACCCGGCGCACGGTGACGTCGGGATAACCCTCCTGGAAACCCGCCAGCCGCTCGGCCAGCGCTTCCCGTGCCTGCTCTTCCATCGCCTCGGCGTCCAACCCCGGCATCTCGAGCATGGTGACGTCCCGCCACGCGTGCAGAGCCACCAGGTCCACCCCTCGTCGCGACGCCTCGTCGAAGGCGATCTCAATGGCCGACAGCGACGCGGGAGAGGCATCGACTCCCACCAGCACAGGAGCATCCGCCGGCACCGCTGGCGCGTCATCGTGGATGACCGCCACCGGGCAATGTGCGTGGTGTACCAGGCCTGTACTGACTGAACCCAGCAGTGCCCGGCTGAACGCGCCGTGCCCGTGCGAGCCGACGACGATCATGTCGGCGTCCTTCGACAGGTCGACCATCGTCGGAACCACCCCGCCGTGCAGAACCGCGCTGTGCACCATCGGAGGCGCGGCGTCATGAGAGGACTCCGCGACGGTCTTGCGCGCCTCTTCGAGAATGCGCTTGGCTTCCTCGTCCTGCCAACTGAAGAAATCGCCGCCAACGGGAATTTCCGGCCACGGCGCGACTGTCGGAGCCACCGGTGTCACGACGTGAACGAGTGTGAGTGAGACCTTGCGCATGGCTGCATCGCGGGTGGCCCACGCCACCGCGGCCGCCGACGCTGCCGACCCGTCGGCGCCCACCAAGATGCCTCGATGTGTTACAGACTCCGACATTTCATTCTTACGGCAGGCTGTCGGCGCCGAATGGGTCTCTCGGCACCACCACCATCGGCACATCCAGGACGCGCAGCATCTTCGCCGCCGTCGAGCCGAGGAAGAGGCGCTTGGGCGCGCTGAGCCGGCTCGACCCCACCATGATCAAGTCCCCGTCGTGCCATTCGAGCTTACCTACCGCCTCTTCGACGGTGGAACCGTCGACGATGGTCGATATCACCGGAATGTCCTTGGGCAGAGCCTCTTTGGCCGTATCCAATATCTGCTGGGCGTGGGCGCGCGCATGCTCCCGAACGGCGTCCTCGTCACCGCGAAGCGATCCGTATGCCGGGTCGAGAGCCACCAGCGACACCAGCCGCAACGGCGTGCCCGCCGCCTTGCTGAACCGCACCGCAGTGCGCAGCAACAGATCCGCGCCCTGCCGCTCGCCGAGCGCGCAGGTCACCTCGCGAACCCGTTCGACGCCCGAGTCGCGGGTACCCCGCGGTGCCACCGCCACCGGAACGGGTGACGAGTGCAGCAGGTCGTTGACCACCGACCCCAGCGAGTAGGGGCCCGCCAGCCTACCGCCCGTTCCACCGACCACGATGGCGTCGGCCTCCAGCCGCGCTATCTCCTGGATCAGCCCATCGGCGAACGACTCGGCGAAACTCACGTGACTGCGCGCGACGACGTCTGCCGGTACCCCCGCCTCGCTCAGCCACTTCTCCGCCTGCTCGGCGAGGACTTCGTCGTAACCACCGACCGTCACGCGTGCGGTTGCCGCACTGTCCTGCGGCAAGACGATGCAGAGCTCTAACTCGGCGCCCAGTGTCCGAGCCAGCCGAACACCGAGCGCCACCGCGTCTGCGCCCCCCGGTGTGGCCAGATAACCGACGACCAACCTCATAACCGACCACCGCCCATCTCGCGCCCCGTTGTTCCGACGTTCCCCCGAACATCCTGTCAACCCGGGGCGGCGATTATCGGTGGTTCGCTTAATCCGTGTATTCGGCGACACCGTCCTCGAGCACCAGGCGCGCGTTCGAACCGTCCGGGTTCGACGCCTCGGTGCGGTACACCGCGCGCCCCGGTTCGGTGCGCCAGATCGACGTGGTGAGGGTCTCGCCAGGAAAAACCGGCGAGGTGAACCGCGCCGAGATCGCGTGCACCTTTGTCGCGTCACTACCACCGAGGTCACCGACCAGCGCACGGCCCGCGACCCCGTAGGTGCACAGCCCGTGCAGGATCGGCTTGGGAAAGCCGGCGAGCTCGCGCGCGAACCACGGATCGCTGTGCAGCGGATTGCGGTCGCCGGACAGCCGGTAGATCAGCGCCTGGTCCTCGCGGGTCGGCAGTGCCACCCGCGAATCGGGCTCACGGTCGGGAATCTCGGGCGCCACCGGCCGCTGACCCGGCTGCCCGCCGAATCCGCCTTCGCCCGCGAATGACCGCGGTCGCCATGGTCTCGACGACGACCTTTCCCGTGTCGGGATCGGTACCGGTGCCCTTCAGCATGACCACGGCGTTCTTGCCCTCGCCCTTGTCCTGAATGTCGGCGACCTCGCCGACCACGCTCAACTTGCCCGCCGCAGGCAGCGGCTCGAACAGCCGGATCTCCTGCGAACCGTGCAACAGCATGGCGAAGTTGAAGGTGCCGATCTTGGCTGCAGCTGCAAACCCGGTGCAGGCGATGACGGCGTACGTCGGCAGCACCTGCTGCGGGAGGTCGTGGCTGTTCTCGGTGGTGAAGGCCAGGTCGTCGGTTCCGGCTCCGACGCCGAGCGCATAGAGCAACGTGTCGCGGTCGGTCCATTTGAAGAGTTGCGGTTCGGTTTTCGCGCCTACGGCGGTCGGGTCGATCGGCATAACGTCAGCCTCTCATGTCGACGAGCACACCCGGGTTCACGATCCCTGTCGGGTCGAGCACGCTCTTCGCCGCCCTCAGGGCGTCCGCGAACGGCTCCGGCCGTTGGCGGTCGTACCAGGCCCGGTGATCGCGCCCGACCGCATGGTGGTGGGTGATGGTGCCACCATGGGTAAGGATCGCGTCGGAGACCGCGGCCTTGACTTCGTCCCACTGCTCGACGAGTGCGCCCCAGCGTCCGTCACCGTAGATGCCGTAATACGGGGCCGGGCCGTCCGGGTAGACGTGGGTGAACCGGCAGGTGACGATTCCCGTCCCGCAAACCCGTTCGACAGCGTCGCGGGCAGCCTCGCTGACAGCGACGTGGAGGCCTTCGAATTGGCCCCAGGTACAAGCGGTTTCGAACGTCTCGGCGATGACGCTGCGACGGGCCAGCGCGTCGCGCTGGTAGGGCATCCGCAGAAACGACGACCGCCAGTTGGTCGATGCATCGCTTGCATCGGCGGCGCGTTCGCGTTGGGCGACGACGGTGCCGCGGTGTTCGGCGGCGATGGCCAGCGCCCGTTCCATCCATGCGGTCACGGGATGATCGGCTGATTCGAAGGCGAGCACAAGCAGTCCGCCTGCCACTGCAGTACCGGCGTTGAGGAACGCTTCGGCCGGGTCCAGCAGCCGGCAGTTGGCGGGGTACAGCCCGGCCTGGGCGATCGTTCGGGTCGCGCCGACGGCGGCGGACCAGTCCTCGAACGTGATCGCCGCGGTTGTGTGCCATCGCGGGCGTTCTTGCAGGCGCATCCAGGCCTCGGTGATGACGCCGAGCGCGCCCTCCGAACCCAGGAACATCCGGTCCGGCGACGGACCTGCGCCTGACCCCGGCAGCCGCCGGGATTCGGCGACACCGGCCGGGGTGACGACCCGCAGGGACTCCGTCAGATCGTCGATGTGCGTGTAAAGCGTGGCGAAGTGGCCTCCCGCGCGAGTGGCCAACCATCCGCCGAGGGTGGAGAACTCGAACGATTGCGGGAAGTGACGCAGCGTGACGCCGTGCGGACGCAGCTGATCCTCGAGCTGTGGGCCGAGCGCGCCGGCCTGAATCCTGGCGGCGCGGCTGGTGACGTCGATCTCCAGGACAGCGCCCATGCCGGTCAGGTCCATCGTGACAGCCGGCCCGTCGAATCTTGGTTCGACGCCGCCGACGACCGAACTGCCGCCGCCGTAGGGAATCAGCGGAATCGACTCCCGCGTGCACCAGTCGAGAATGTCGATCACATCCTGCTCGCACCGGGGTCTGGCGATCAGATCTGGTGCATCGGCGAGCTGTCCGCGCAGGTTGAGGACGACGTCTCGGAATGCTTTGCCGCGCGCGTGGCCGGCACGGTCGTCCGCATCAGACGAGCACAGCTCGGCCAGCGCAGCGGGCGGTGTGAGACGCGACGGCGGCAGCTCGAGCTCGCCCGGATCCGGCGGTGTGTGGTCGGTGAAGTCGTGGTTGGGCAGCAGCGCGGCACACCTCGCCGTCAGCTCCCGGATCTCGTCCTCTGATAGCGCGTCTTCGACGTTGCCCCATCCCCACCACGACCGTGTCACATGCGGATCGTATTTGAACGGTCGCAACGCCCAACCGGTACTCGAAATCGCATACTGATTCAGATCCGCCATGACCAGAACCAGATTCGACCTCAATGACCCGACGGTCATCGCCGATCCGTACCCGCATTACGCGTGGCTTCGCGAGGAGGCGCCCGTATATCACTCGACCAGTCCGGATCTGTGGATCCTCAGCCGTCACGAGGACGTCGCGAATGCAGTACGGGACGCAGAACATTTCTCCTCGGAACTGATGGCATATCCGCTCCGCGACAATCCGTTCAACCCGTCACAGCAGATTCCTCACCGGCTGGCGAGACTGCTCAATCGCCTGCCCATCGTTCGGATGTTCTTTCGCACCCTGCTCACCAGCGACCCACCGCATCACACACAGCTGCGTCGCAAAGTATCGCGGGCGTTCACTCCCCGACGGATCAGCTCATGGGAACCACGAATCCGCGATATCACAGAACGTCTGATCGACGACATCGCCGCCAAACCCGCCGATGGAGAGGTCGATCTCGTCGCCGAGTTGGCATCCCCCCTGCCCACGGTCGTCATTGCCGAAATGATGGGCATCCCCGCAAACCGGCACAGCGACTTCAAACGGTGGTCAGACAACCTCGTGGACGGACTCCTCACCGGCGGCCGCGTCACCAAGATGCTCCACAGCGCCATCCAAATCACGTGGTTCTTCGCCCGAGTCGTACGCGAGCGCCGGCGCCACCCCGGCGACGACCTGATCAGTGTCCTCGTTGGCGGGGAAGCCGATGTCGATAAGCTCACGCTTCCCGAACTGATCAATTTCTGCGTCCTGCTGCTGGTCGCCGGGAACGAGACGACCACCAATCTGGTCTCGAACGCGATGCTGGCGATGCTCAAACAACCCGACATCTGGCAGCAGATTGTCGCCGACCCTGGACTCGCCGCAGCGGCCGTGGAGGAAACACTGCGCTACGACGGACCCGGCCAGGGTCTCCTGCGGATCGCCATCACCGACGTTCCGATCGGAGACGTCACCATCCCGGCCGGAGCGAGGGTGCTGCCCCTGATCGCCTCCGCCAATCGCGATCAGCGGCACTGGGACAATCCAGACGAGTTCCGCCTCGACCGAAAAGCCGTCGACCACATGGCATTCGGCACCGGTATCCACTTTTGCATCGGCAGCGCGCTCGCGCGAATGGAAAGCACCGTCGCAATCGAGACGCTTGCCCGCCGGCTGCCCGATCTGGGAATCGCCGGCGAACCGGTCCGAATAAAGAGCCCAGTCCTGCGCGGGCTACGAGCACTACCCGTCTTACCGAGAAACGACCGGTAGCCGCGAATGTGGACTACATCACCCGCCGTTGACCTTTGTCGGGCAAACGACGACCATGGCTCGCATGCGCTATGTCGTTACCGGCGGTACCGGGTTTATTGGGCGGCGAGTCGTCTCGCGAATTCTGGACCGCGCGCCCGACGCCGAGGTCTGGGTGTTGGTCCGCCGCGAGTCGCTGACGAGGTTCGAACGGCTGGCCACCGAAGGCGAACATCCATGGGGCGTCCGGGCAAAGGCGCTGGTGGGCGATCTCATCGCCGAGGGCCTCGGCCTCTCGGATGAGGCCATCGCCGAGCTCGGCATCGTCGATCACGTGGTGCACTGCGCCGCCGTCTACGACATCACCGCCGCCGAGGACGCGCAGCGCGCCGCCAACGTGGACGGCACAAGGGCCGTGATCGCCCTGGCCCGCCGACTCAGCGCGACGCTGCATCACGTGTCGTCGATCGCGGTTGCCGGGACCTATCGCGGCGAATACACCGAAGACGACTTCGACGTCGCGCAGGACCTGCCGACGCCCTATCACCAGACCAAGTTCGAGGCCGAACTGCTGGTCCGCTCGGAGCCGGTGCTGCGCTACCGGATCTACCGGCCGGCGGTGGTCGTCGGCGACTCCCGCACCGGCGAAATGGACAAGGTCGACGGCCCGTACTACTTCTTTCCCATCCTGGCGAAGCTGGCGGCGTTGCCGTCGTTCACCCCGGTCCTGCTGCCCGACACCGGTCGCTCCAACATCGTCCCGGTCGACTACGTCGTCGATGCGCTGACCGAACTTATCCATGCCCCGGACCGCGACGGCCAGACGTTTCACCTCACCGCACCGAACAGCATCGGCCTGCGCGGCATCTACCGTGGGATCGCCGAGGCGGCAGGCCTGCCACGGCTGCGCGGTTCGCTGCCGCGGGGCGCCGCGACGCCGTTCCTTCGAGTGACCGGACGCGCCAAGGTGCTGCGCAATATGGCGGTGACGCAGTTGGGGATACCCGCCGAGATCCTCGACGTCGTCGACCTGATGCCGACATTCACCGCTGACAACACGCGGGAAGCGTTGCAGGGCACCGGGATAACGGTTCCGGAGTTCTCGTCGTACGCGCCGAAGCTGTGGCAGTACTGGGCCGAGCACCTCGATCCCGACCGGGCACGGCGCGACGACGCCGCCGGACCGCTGGTCGGTCGGCACGTCGTCATCACCGGCGCTTCCAGCGGCATCGGCCGCGCCTCGGCGATCGCGGTAGCCGAACGCGGCGCGACGGTTTTCGCGCTGGCCCGCAATGCCCAGGCCCTCGACGACCTCGTCGCGGAGATCCGCGCCGTCGGTGGGCAGGCGCACGCCTTCACCTGCGACGTCACCGACGACACATCGGTGGAACACACCGTCAAGGACATCCTCGGCCGGTTCGGTCACGTCGACTATCTGGTCAACAACGCAGGCCGGTCGATCCGCCGGTCGGTCATCGCGTCCACCGACCGGCTGCACGACTACGAACGGGTGATGGCGGTCAACTACTTCGGCGCCGTCCGGATGGTGCTGGCCCTGCTGCCGCACTGGCGCGAACGCCGGTTCGGTCATGTCGTCAACGTGTCGAGCGCAGGCGTTCAGGCCCGCAACCCGAAGTACAGCTCGTACCTGCCGACCAAGGCCGCGCTGGACGCCTTCGCCGACGTGGTGTCGACGGAGACGCTGTCGGACCACATCACGTTCACCAACATCCACATGCCATTGGTGCGCACGCCGATGATCGTGCCGTCGCGACGGCTCAACCCGGTGCCTCCGATCACCGCCGAACATGCCGCGGCGATGGTGGTGCGCGGCCTGATCGAGAAGCCGGCCCGGATCGACACCCCGCTGGGCACCCTCGCCGATGTCGGCAACTACTTCACGCCGAAGCTGTCGCGCCGGGTGCTACACCAGCTTTACCTCGGTTATCCGGACTCGGCGGCGGCCCGCGGCATCGAACCGACCTCGCGCGCACCGTCGCGGCGGCCCCGACGCCCGGCGAGGGCGGTGGCCAAGCTGCGGGTGCCGCGCCCGGTCAAGCGTGCGGTTCGGTTGGTGCCCGGCGTGCACTGGTAGCTCGTCGACAGCGGTAGGGTTACGCGCGTGCCGCAGCCCGTTTTCGCTGACGTCGACACGGGCGTAGACGACGCGATGGCGCTGGCGTACCTGCTGGCCAGCCCTGAGGCCGAACTCGTCGGGATCGCCTCCACCGCGGGAAATGTTCCGGTACAACAGGTTTGCCAGAACAATCTGGGCCTGCTGGAGTTGTGCCAGGTTGAGGATATCCCGGTTTCCAGGGGCTCCGAAAAGCCGGTGAGCGCCCCGTTACGCACGGCCGAGGACACCCACGGGCCGCAGGGGCTGGGGTATGCCACGTTGCCCGCGACGGGGCGGCAGCTCACCGAATACGACGCCGCGGACGCATGGATCAGGGCCGCGCACGCCCACCCCGGCGAGTTGATCGGCGTGGCGACCGGCCCACTGACCAACCTGGCCCTGGCGCTGCGGGAAGAACCCGCATTGCCGACTCTGCTGCGACGGCTGGTGATCATGGGCGGCGCATTCGAATACCGGGGCAATACGACGCCGGTCGCCGAGTGGAACATCAGCGTGGACCCCGAGGCCGCCAACGAGGTTTTCACCGTGTGGGGTGCGGCGTGGGGGCTGGACCCGCCGCAACATCTCCCGATCGTGCTGGGACTGAACCTGACCGAGAATATCGCGATGACGCCCGCGCTGCTGGGCCGGCTGGCAGCGGAATCGGGCTCCCAGACCGCGCCGATGAGCGTGCTCGACGACCGCGGCACCCGGTCCGCCGCCGCCAACCCGTTGATCCGGGTGCTCGAGGATGCCATGCGGTTCTACTTCGAATTCCATTTCGATCAGGACGAGGGTTATCTCGCGCACCTGCACGACCCGCTGGCGGCTGCGGTGGCACTGGACCCGGAGCTGGCGAGGACCAGGGCCACCACGGTCGACGTCGAGCTGACCGGCACGCTGACGCGCGGTATGACGATCGCCGACTGGTCGGGGCGCTGGGGGCGAGAACCCAACGCGCTCATCGGCGTTGACGTCGATCCTGTCCTATTCTTCGACCAGTTCATCGCGCGGGTAGGCCAGTTCGCCCGCGAATTGAGTTGACGCGTAGTTAGAACGGCGGTGGTTCGGCGGCGACGGTGATGACGAGGGAGGAAGCGACAACGTGGACACCGGCGATACGGTCGATGGCGGATTCCTAGACTTCGTTGTCACACACGGACAATCCTTGGCTCACGATTCGGCCTTCGCGGTAGTCGCAGCGGGTTGAGCTGTTGCTTTTCGGGTTTGGGCTGTGGGGATCTGCGCACTAAATCGGGGGCCGAGGCTGCCCGGGTGGCCATCGTGGGCATCGTGAAGGGGCGGAGCGGCTGGCGAGCAACCTCATTGCCGATGATTGAGGGCACACCCCCGGCGCGGATCGGCCAGCCCAGATTTGTCGGACCCGGCTGCGATGATGACGTCATGTTCTCGACCGCATCGTCTGGCGCCGCTGTGGTGGCCCCTGATCAGCGCCTTGAGGTGCTGTTCGAGGAGTTGGCGGAGTTGGCCGGTCAGCGTAACGCGATTGATGGGCGGATCGTGGAGATCGTGGCCGAGGTGGATCGCGACGAGCTGTGGGGTGCTACGGGTGCGCGGTCGGTGGCGGCGTTGGTGGCCTGGAAGACCGGCTCCTCACCGGCAAACGCCCACACGATCGCCACCGTCGCGCGTCGGCTGGCGGAGTTCCCGCGCTGCGCTCAGGGCATGCGGGAGGGCCGGTTGTCGCTGGATCAGGTCGGGGTCATCGCGGGCCGGGCGGGCGAGGGATCTGATGAGCACTACGCGACACTGGCGGCCTGCGCCTCGGTCAACCAGCTGCGCACCGCGGTCAAGCTGGAACCCGACGAACCCGAACCCGATTGTGGGCCAGCACCGCAGCCCTCGATCACCAAGAGCACCGACGAGCAGTTCAGTTGCTGGCGGATCAAACTTCCTCACCTGGAGGCGGCCAAGTTCGACGCCGCACTGGCGTCTCATCTGGATGCGCTGATCACCGAGTGGAAACACGACCACGACAACGGCGAGCGCGGATCAGATCACCGGCCCCCGCTGCCGAGCGCCGCCGAGGCGTTTATGCGTCTGGTCGAGACGGGATGGGACGCCGAGGCGGCCCGCCGGCCCCACGGCCAGCACACCACCGTGGTGATGCATCTCGACGTCAAGGAGCGCGTCGCTGCGCTGCATCTGGGTCCGCTGCTCTCCGAGGCCGAACGCCGATACCTGACCTGTGATGCCACCTGTGAAGTGTGGTTCGAACGCGACGGCGTGGTGATCGGCTCGGGCCGATCCACCCGCCAGATCAACCGCCGGCTTCGCCGTGCCCTCGAGCACCGCCACCCCACGTGCGCGGTGCCCGGCTGCGGGGCCACCCGCGGTCTGCACGCACACCACCTCCGGCACTGGGAAGACGGCGGGGCCACCGAGCTGGACAACCTGGTGCTGGTCTGCCCCTATCATCACCGGCTGCACCATCGCGGCGTCATCACCATCGCCGGGCCCGCACACCACCTGATCGTCACCGACAGCGCCGGGCGGCCACTGAACCCAGGATCGCTGGCCCGCCCGCCGACCCGACCCCCGCCCGCGGTCGCGCCCTGCCCCGGACCCACCGGCGAGCGCGCCGACTGGTGGTGGTATCAACCATTCCAGCCGCAACCACCACCGACAAACAACTAGGTCGGTCACCCGGGGCCGGTCATGACCGGCACGATATCCAAGCTCAAACGGGTTGGGGCATCAAGAAATTCGTTCGCACCACCCCGCTGCGCCGCCGCATCGTGAAAACCAGGGCCGACAACCAAACCCGCACCACCGCCGACCCGCCACCCGACGAGCACCCCAACACCCCACCAAAATCCGCGCTGACGGTGCGCACCAATCTGAGCCAAGCCGGGTTTTAGTTACCCGTCGTTCACGCACCGATCAGCGGCATTACTGACCGCGTGCGTGAGCAGGACGCCGAACGAATCGCGCTCGACTCTGCGTAGCCTTTACGCCGGTTCGGGTGAGCAGCCGAGGTCGTCAAGGGCGGCAAAGACGATCTCGACTGCCACGGTCATCGACACGCCCAGATCTTCGTAGACCCTTTTGACGGAATCCGGAGAGGGGACGCCGCTGCGCTCTGCATCGCACACCCTGTAGCCCTCGTCAAGCAACTGCTGCGGATCGAGGTAGGTGTACTTGGTCAGCAACCGTTGCAGATAAGCTGCTTCGTCGGCTTGAGCGGGCGCTGCGGCCATCACCGCGAACGCCGACACAGACGCCACTCCGGCGATCAGGACGCGAAATGCCTTAACCATGATTGACCACCTTCCGGGGGAAGCCGTGTAACAGTCATACCCCCGAATGGGCATGAAGCAAGGCAAAAGGACGCGAACGGTCATGTCAGGGGAGCATCGCCGCGACCAGGCGGTGGGCCGCCGATTGAGGATTTCCGCGGGCAATGGCGAGAAAGCCCGCACGCTAGCGTGTGGGAATTCGACTCAGACCTGCGACCCGTCGAGCGGCTCCCGACACCAGTTCCCGCTGTTCACCGCCCGGCCACTCACCGCCGGCCACTCACCGCCGGCCTCGAGGTGCGCGGCCGCATCGTTCACGCCTTCGAACATACGTTCGCTCTAGTCGGCCCACCGACATTGATTCTCAGGCGAACAAGCGCAATCGTGCCTCACGGGGTTGAATGGCGAGCATCGCGACGTGGGAGGCGCGTCATGCGAACGCTGTGGCAGCGACAACCGGAACACAATACGGGTCCGCCGTCGAATCCGGCCGAACTCGCCGACCGGGCACTGCATCGCCGTGCGATCGATGCGGTGATCTGGGGCATGCCCGCGGTCAACTTCGACCTGATGCTGCGCCAAATGATCAAGCTCGGCGGAGCGCCCAACGAAGTCGTCTTCTGGTCGCGGCCGATCACCTGGAAGAACCAGACGCTGACCCCCAATCCCGACACCATCTACTTCATGCCGATCTTCAACACCAAGGACGTCGGCCCGGTGGTGCTGGAGATCCCGCCCGCCGACACGGGCA
Source organism: uncultured Actinomycetota bacterium (assembly GCA_963801575.1). Taxonomy (GTDB): domain Bacteria; phylum Actinomycetota; class Actinomycetes; order Mycobacteriales; family Mycobacteriaceae; genus Mycobacterium. Next base: position 111,407 of record CAWDFT010000015.1, on the reverse strand, counting down.
CGATCGTCGGTTCGGTGGACGACTGCTGGCAGACCGCGATAGAGGACGTCGGGCCCGCAGGCGCCGACAAGGGTGACGGCGGAAGGTACCTCGTCCTGCCTCCAGACCATTCAGGCGGTGTGCCCGACGGCTACATCCCGTTGCAATTGCCGACCTACCAGTCCTTTGCCCTGCTGCGGTCCAACTATCGCAGCGCAGAGGACGCGGACATCGCCGATGCGGTCGAGTACGGGAAACGCGTTCGGGTCTATCCACTTTCGGCGGCGGCCGACCCGCCACAGACCACATTCATAGACGCGAACGACATCTTGTTCGACGCAACCATCCCATACGACGCCCGGTATTTCGATTTCCTGAACCGCATCGTGCAGACCGAGCCGTGGCTGAACCGCGACAAGGCGATGATCGACTCGCTGAAGTCGATCGGCATCGAGAAGGGTAGGCCGTTCAGCCCGGACGCCAAGGCGCGCCGGATCCTGGACGCAGCCGTGCATGAGGCGCACGCCTGGCTGGTCAACCGTTGGAAGACAGCATATTTCCCGCCGCCGTACTTCGAGGGCGGCCATTGGCACGTGCCGGCCTCCGACGAGGTCGTCAAGGGAATGATGTCGAGCTTCGCCGACCCCGACAGCTACCCCGTCGACAGTCGCGCGGTGACATACTCCGTCGCCTTCTTCAGTGCCAAAAGGCTTGGCGCCGGCCAGTTCTACCTGATGTGCATCAAGGACAAGGCGGGCAACGCGCTGGAGGGAGATGGGACCTATCGTCTCCATGTGCCCGCGTCTGTGCCGGTCCACCAGTACTGGTCCGCGACGGCGTACGACGGCGCGACGCATGCCCTGATCCGTAACACGCCATGGTCCAGCCGATCATCGACGACGCAGGGTCTGGCGACGAATGCCGACGGATCGGTGGACATCTATTTCGGCCCTTCCGAGCCGGACGAGCCGTCGAACTGGGTGCCGACGAAGGCGGGCAAGGAGTTCGAAGTGATCTTCCGGTTTTACGGGCCCGAACAGGCGCTGTTCGACAAGACCTGGAAACTACCGGATATCGAGAAGGCCAACTGACCGGCTATTCGTAGATTCCTTCGAGGTACCACCGCCGTTGGCGGTAGCACAGCAGCAGCGCCTGACCTGGGCTGTCATTCTGCTCTTCGCGCGCGCGCTCATCGGTGGCCAGCAGCACCTGAGCCCGTGCGGTGCGTCCGGCCTTGCGGTCGGGATCCCACCACCGCTCGTCGACCGACCATGGTCCCGCCCACCAGGACAGCGCGCCGTCCCTGCCCGGGGCGGCCAGCCGCGCAGGCTCGGCGGAGAACAATCCCCGGTTGGTCACCCGCACCGGATTGCCTTCGTCGTCGAGCACCTCGACCGGGTCGTCGAGCAGCACGGTCGGCGACGGCTCGGGCAGTTGTCCCGGCCACGGCTGGCTCGGATCGGCGCGCGGCACCGGCTCATCGCCCAACGGCGTGAACGTGATGCGCTCGGCGGGCCCACGGCCACCGCTGAGCACTGGCACCTGCACCGCCTCCGGCCCGAGCAGACCCTGAACCCGCACCAGCGCACGATAGGCACTGTCGGTCATCTTCACTGGGGGTCCCCACAGCGGCAGTTGCAACGCCTCGGCCGACACCACTTCCACCGGATGCAGCCGAAGCACGGTGACCGGTGTGGTCGGCCGGTCGTTTGGGTTGCGGCGGTTCAGCCAGCCGTCCAGTTGCCAGCGCACCCGGTCGGCGGTGGCGTCCTCGGTCAGTGGTTCTGCGCAACGCCAAACCCGGTTCAGCTCTTCACCGTTGGCGGTCACTGCATGGATGGCCAGCCGGGTGCAGCCAACGCCTGCCGACTCCAGGCTGCGATGCAGGGAGCTGGCCAGTGACCGACCGGCGAACGCCGCGGCATCCACCCGGTCGATCGGCGGATCACAGTCCATCACGGCATCGAGCTCGGGTGGCGGTTCGGTTCCCGACGGCCCGCGGCTCGGTTCGCCGCGGGCGAATCGGTGCGCGGCAACCGCATCGGCCCCGAACCGGGAGGCCACATCGGCACGGGACAGAGCGGCGAACTGGCCGATGTTCCGGATTCCCATGCGCCACAACAGATCCGCCAGGTCTTCGCGGCCAGGTTCCGCCAAACTCGGTTCGGTGGCCAGCTGCCTGATCGACAGCGCGGACAAGAACACCGCGTCCTTTCCCGGCTCGACGATCCGCCCGGCGCGCGCGGCGAACACCGCGGTGGCCAACCGGTCGGCGATTCCGACCTGGCATTCGGTCCCGGCCGCGGCCACCGCGTCGACCAACCTCTCGGCCGCCGCCTGCTCGGAGCCGAAGTAGCGCGCCGCGCCACGAACCGGCAGCACCAGCAGGCCCGGCCGCAGCACCTCGGCGCGCGGCACCAGGTCATCCACCGCGGCCGTCACCTCTTCGAAGTGACGGGCGTCGCGCGCCGGATCGGCGGTGACGACATGCAGCTGCGGACACCTGGCCTGGGATTCCCTGCGGCGCAGGCCACGCCGCACCCCGGCCGCCCGAGCCGACGCCGAACAGGCGATGACCCGATTGGCCAGCGTGACCGCTACCGGAGTGGTCGGAGGCAGACCAGCGGCGGCCGCTGCGGCCACCGCCGGCCAGTCCATGCACCAGATGGCCAGTACCCGCGACACCTCATCCGCCTACCGCATGCACCGACTCAAAGGCTCGTCCCCCTGCCCGCATGGCCAGCCGCACCCGGCTGATCCGGCCACACCCCGGTGTACGCCGACCCCCGCTGCCGCCGGTCATTTCGTAGCCGCTGACCCTGGCCTCCAGCCGAGCCGACGCGCCCTGCCAGTCGCCGCCGGTGACCAGCAACGTGCAACCCTTCTGGCGCGCGCGGGCCACCACCGCCCGCGCCCGTGTCGCAGGCACCGAACGCCCGCCAAGGCCGAGCACGACCAGATCCATGCCGTCCATCAGCACCGCCGCCACCTCGACCGGATCCGCCCCGGGTTCGGGGATGACGGCGAGCCGGCTCAGATCCGCTCCCATCTCCACGGCCGCAAGCAGACCGACGTCGGGCTGACCGACGAGGGCCGCATGCCCGCCCGCTGCCGTCACCACCGCCACCATGCTCAAAGGCAGTGACCGGGCACCCGACAGCACCGCCACCGTTCCCCGTGGCAACGTAGTCGGCAGCCCTTCGGCCAACGATTCGGGCAGCGGCAGCAAACTTTCCGACTCGGGAAGCACGTCGTTCGACGGCACCTCGCCGCGCCGCCCGGGACCAACCTTCCCGGATATCGCCGCCATCTTGCGACGCAGGTGTTCTACCTGTTCAGTACGGCCAAGCCGATGTCGATCCAGGCTCAACGCCACCGTCACAACAGCACCTTCTGCCTCATCTGAATCATCATTTGTTCGAAAGTATGTTCGATACAATGAGTAAACACCCACCCCCCGACACCGTCAAGCGTCAGCAGGGCCGTCTGAGTTCCATGACCGATTCGCCTGCCGCGTAATCACACGAGCAATAATTCGCATATCGGATAGAGTTTTGAACGACGAACCGCATTGCACTCGGCGGTTCTAATGCCAGTCGGGGGACAGATAGGAAGATCATGACGTCAAGTCGTTCGGCTCGTCGCATTCCGGCCATCGCGGGGGCTGCGGCAATCATCGCCTTGGTTGGGCTCTCCGCGGCATGCGCCAGGGAAGAGGAAGAGGCGCCAGAGACCACGACCACCACAACCACGACGACTACAACCACGACGCCAGCACCGCCGCCCCCGCCGCCGGCCGAGCCGACCGAAAAGGCGCCACGGATCGATCCCGGCGGACCGAACCCGTTCTCGCCCACGGTCATCGCACCGCCGGCTCCGACGGCCCCTCCCGGCGACAACTAGCACACCGCGGTGCCCGGTTGGCGAACAGGCGCCGGGCACCGACTGCTGGCGTTGATCGCGGCGGCGGGGGTGCTGGTGCTTGCATCGGACCTGCGGATCACGCCGGTGCCCAACGCGCCAGCACTGATCAGCGGGCCATTTGCGCTGTTGCTCGGCGCCTCAACCGATCTCGGGCCGTCGCACCGTGATGACACCCAGCTGACCGTCGCCCTGCGCGACTCGACTCAGCCGGAGCGGTTGCTGGGATGGGCGCGTGGTCAGGGCCTGTCGGTGCGATGGCGGCCCGGCCACAACTGGGCCGTCGTCGAAGGTGACGCCGAAACGGTCGGCTCCGCATTCGGGGTTGAGGTGCACGACTACCGCGGCCAGCGGGGTCAGCTGTTCTACGCGTCGCCGCAGCAGCCTTCGGTGCCCGAGGAACTGCGCGCCGAGGTTGCCGAACTCGGCCGGATACTAAGTTACACACCGCATCACAAGTCGCGGCCCCCGATGCTGCCGCTGGACGTGCCGGATCAGGGTTTGCAGCCCAGCACGCTGCGCAACACCTACAACGTGAACAAGCTCGCCTCGGCCGGATTCACCGGCAAGGGTGAGACCATCGTGATCTTCGCGTTCGACGGCTACGACCAGGCCGACCTGGACAGCTTCGCGACCACATACGGACTGCCGAAGTTCACCCCGACCCTGGTCGGCGGCCAGCCCGCCGCGCCGCACGGCGAGACCACGATGGATCTCGAGGTCGCCCACGCGGTTGCACCCGACGCGCAGAAGGTCGTCATCAACGCCCGGACGACGGTGCAGGGTGACGGCGCATACGAGAAGATCGCGCAGATGCTGGAGTCGGCCGACCGCCAGTTCCCCGGCGCGGTGTGGAGCTTCTCGATCGGGTGGGGATGCGACAAGCTGATCACCGCGGCCGATTTGGCGCCGGTGCGCTCCGCAATCGCCGCCGCACACGCCAGTGGCACAACGGCTTTCAACGCCAGCGGCGACCTCGCAGGTCTGGAATGCAAGGGCGGCCAGGACTGGTCCTCGCCACCGGGATCCGCCGACATCGGGCTCGATTCGGTCGCCTCCCTGCCGGAGATGACCGACGTGGGCGGAACCACTCTGTCCACCGATGCGCAGGGTGTGTGGCAGTCCGAACAGGCCTGGTTCGACGTGCCGCTGTCACTGGGCAGCGGCGGCGGGGTGTCCGCGTTGTTCGACCGCCCCGAGTGGCAGCGTTCGGTGTTGTCGGATCGGGACTCGGAACGTCGACTCACCCCTGATGTCTCGGCGGTCGCCGACCCCTTCACCGGTGTCAAGATCGTGTTCAACCAGAAGCAGTTGGTGGGCGGCGGCACCTCCCAGTCGGCGCCGATCTGGGCCGGAATGGCGGCGGTGATGAACCAGTACCTCCTCGCCAACGGCGGACGCCGACTCGGGGATTTCAATCCCCTGCTCTACAAGGTCGCCGAGGGCTCCCGGCTGCCGGGCTTCCGCGACGTGACCCTCGGCGGGAACGCGGTCGCTGACGCCGCACCCGGCTATGACATGGTGACCGGCCTCGGCACACCCGATGTCGACAACCTCGTCCGCAACATCCTCATCCTGCAGAAGGTGACCGCGTGAGCACCGACTCGGACCAGGGCACGCCCGGCACCATGGAGTGTCGGGTGTGCCAGACCGACGTTCCCGCAGGCGAATTCTGTGGGCTCTGCGGTGACCATCTGACCCCGCAACGCGGAAACGGACCGTCGTGGTTGCGAATTCGGGCGTACGGGGCCGCGCCGGGAGAGCACCTGCTGCTGCCATCGTTGGCCAGTTCGTTTCTTCCGCATCTGCCGAACCGATCCCGCATGCCGTTCCGGGTGGTTCTGGTCCTCGCGTTAGTCGCGCTGGTGGTGTTCGCGACACTACGAATGCCCCCGGTGTTGATCACCGTGGCAGCGCTCGGGTTGCCGCTGGTGTTCCTGCTGTACATGCGGGAGGCCGACGCGCTCCGCGATCTACCCACCCGCACTTTGGTTCTCACCGCAGCGTTGGGTATCGGGCTCGGAGTGGGTTGGGTGCTGCTGACCGGCGCGATGGTCGCCCGCTCGTACGGCGTGCCGCTGGGCGCCGGGATCGCGGGGGACCGAATAGTCCGGGAAGGGCTCGGCGTCCCTGTCGGCGGCCTGATCCTGATGCTCGTGCCAGCAGTGGTTGTCCGCCTGCTGCGGCCGCCGATCCGGGAGTCGTTGGACGGCTTCATGATCGGCGCGCTGGGAGCCTTGACCTTCACCGCAGCGGGCACCTTGACCCGGTTGGCGCCGCAATTCTCGACGGGGATGATTTCGCGGAACCGCCCCATCAACTCATTCATCATCGAGGCAGGCATCCGCGGGTTGGCGGTCCCGTTGACCGCCGCGGCCGTCGGCGGCCTCGTCGGTGCGGCGCTGTGGTTTACCCGCCCGGCGAGCAAGGCCGACCGGCACACGGGATACATACGCGCCGTGCTGGCCCTGTTCGCCGCGGCAGTAATTGCCGTGTACGCCGCACTGGGCCTCGTCGACGTTGCCGGGATTCCACAAGCGCTGCAACTGGTTATCCATCTGTCGGTGGCCGTGGTGGCACTTCTGCTGCTGCGAATCGGCCTTCATCTCGCGCTGCTGCACGAGGCCCACGACGAGATCCACTCCGACGAGCCGCTGTTGTGCCCGCACTGCGACCACGTCGTGCCCGACATGGCGTTCTGCCCGGCGTGCGGGGTCGCCACTCACGCATCGTCCCGGTTCTCGCGAAAGGAGCGCCGCCAAACGCGGCCGACGAGGGCCGGCGCAGACGCACCCGATGGCACCACGCTCCCCGGCTATTCCACGACCCCAGGAAGCTACACCGCACCGCCGCTGCACCGGACGTCGTATGTCCGGCTGCTGCGGACCTGGGGCGTCGCCATCGTCGTGGTGGCATTCGCCCTCGTCGCGCTGTCGGTGGTCATCCACAAGCCCCCGGCGCGCTACGTCTGCCCGCCGGATTGCGGACACCCTCCGACCGGCGAGCCTGTCGCGGCCAACCCACGCTTCACCGCGCCGGACGGATCGTTCTCCGTCTCGCATCCCGCGCAAAGTACGGCGTACAAGATCACCACCAACCCCAACGGGGTACGCGCGGATTTCCTCGGCGGTGACGGCGGCACCATGCAGTTGATCAGTGAGCCCGCCCACGGACGGACCCCAGAGGAAATCGCCAAAGCCCTTGTGAAAGAGACCTTCCCGGACACGAAGACCGCATACGAGATCCCCAACGCGATGGTGGGTTACGTACCGGGGTACGGCTTGGTCGCCGACTGCTGGCCGCAGGGCGCCAACAGCAACTACATGCGGATGCGGGTGATGGTCATGGTGGCGGTGAAGAACGACCTCGCGCTCATCGCCGGGGCGGTCGGCCCGTTCCGGCAGTTCGGACCGGACTTCGGGTTGGGCAAGCCGTCGGGCGCAAACCTCCAACTCGCCCTCGACATGGGCAAGTACGTCAACAGCTTCAGTTGGCGCGGCGACCCACCCCGTTGACAACAGCGAATGATGACATTGACAAATGTCATCATTCGCTGTTGTACTCGAACCGTGACGGACACTTTGCCCGCCCGCGGCTCGCTGAGGAGTCGCGGGGCGGCCGCGTTCAGCACCGTGACCCTGCGTCCGATCAGCGCGGTACTGCCACCTGAGCGACCATGGGGCCTGTGGGCGTCGCGCCAGATCGTGGCCCGCGTCATGGCCGCGTTCGGCCCATCGCTGGCCGGGACCCGGGTCGAGCAGGTGGACACCGTGCTGCCCGACGGGCGCAGGCTCAGGGGCGAATGGGTTCGCGCCACAGGCGTGTCTCGCGACGCTCGCGCGATCTACTACGTGCACGGCAGCGGGTACGCCCTGTGCTCACCGCGCACCCACCGCAGGCTGACGTCGTGGCTGTCCCGGTTGACCGGGCTGCCGGTCTTCTGCGTCGACTACCGGCTCGCGCCGCGACATCGATTCCCCACTGCCGCCGACGATGTCAGGGCCGGCTGGGACTGGCTGCAGGACGAGCACGGGTTGGGCCCAGAGCGGATGGTCATCGCGGGTGACTCAGCGGGCGGCCACCTCGCCGTCGACCTGTTGTTGCAACGCGACGTCAGACATCCGGCCGCCATGGTCCTGATGTCGCCGCTGATCGACCTCACCTTCGAGCTGGCCCGTATGCGTGAGGAGCTGCGGCGCGACCCTGCAATTCGTGCCCGCGACGCCGAACGGCTCGTCGGGTTGTACTGCGCGGGAGCCGATATCACCCACCCCCGTCTGACGCTCGACGTCGCGCGGGGACGGCTGCTGCCGCCGACACTGGTCCAGGCGGGTGGAGCCGAGATGCTGGTCGCCGACTCCAGGCGCCTGGCCACCGACATCTCGGCCGCGGGCGGCGACTGCGAGCTGCAGGTCTGGCCGGATCAGGTGCACGTGTTCCAGGCGCTACCCCGCCTCACGCCGGAGGCCGCGCCCGCCATGCGGAGGGTCGCGTCATTCGTCTCAGCGTCTTTGCGCGACAACGGAATCAATCGGGCAGTGGGTTGAACGCCATGGGAATCTTCGGATCGTCACGCAAGCGCAGCCGAAACGCGGCCGCGGTCATCACCGGTGCGGGTAGCGGTATCGGTGCGGCGTTCGCGACCGAACTGGCCCGCCGCGGCGGCCGCGTGGTGTGCAGCGACGTCGACGAAACATCCGCCCGCGCAACGGCCGATGCCATCGTCGCCGCGGGTGGTGAGGCACTGGCCGCGCGCTGCGACGTCAGCCTCATCGACGACGTAACCCGACTCGCCGAAGTGGCTCAGGACTGGTTCGACGGCCCACCGACGCTGGTGATCAACAACGCGGGCGTCGGCGCTGGCGGAACCGCCATCGGCGATGCCCCGCTCGACGACTGGAAGTGGGTGCTCGGCATCAACCTGTGGGGACCCATCCACGGCTGCCACGTCTTCGCACCCATCCTTCGCGAGGCCGGATATGGCGGAATCATCAACGTGGCGTCCGCGGCCGCCTTCGGCGCCGCACCCGGAATGGCCGCTTACAACGTGAGCAAGGCGGGCGTGTTGTCGCTCTCCGAGACGCTCGCGGCCGAATTGAGCGGCACCGGCGTCAACGTCACGGTGCTGTGCCCGACCTTCGTGAAGACCAACATCGTCGAGGCCGGCCGGATCACCGACAAGTCGACGCAGGTGGCCGACTGGCTGATGCGCTGGACCGGCTTCTCCCCCGAGCGGGTGGCCCGCACCTGCCTGGACACCCTCGATCGCGGCGGACTGTACTGCATGCCGCAGCCGGATGCCCGGATCGGCTGGGGCATAAAACGTTTAACTCCGACCGTGTATACCCGCGCCGTCGGACTCACCACGCGCGTCACGACACCATAGGAGGATCCGATGGCCATCGACATGGATGCGATGCTGGCGAAGATCAAGGACCGACAGTGGGCGCTGGCCGACATCGACTGGGACGCACCGGGTGCCGAGATGATCAGCGACGAACAACGCCCCAAGCTCAAGGCCTTCATGGCCGACCTGTGCTGGATCGAGAACATCGGTGCCCGGGGGTTCGCGGCGTTGGCGAAAAAGGCCCCCACACCGACGATCGCCGAGATCTACCGCTACTTCCACGCCGAGGAGCAGCGGCACGCGAATGCGGAACTGGCGCTGATGAAGCGGTGGGGCATGCTCGCCGACGGCGAAGTCCCCGAACCAAACGTCAACATCCGGCTTGCCATCGACTGGCTGGACCGCTGGGCGGACGACATGCCCCTGTCGCTATTGGGCACGGTGATCCCGATGCTGGAGGTCGCCCTGGATGGCGCGTTGCTGAAGTTCCTTCTCGACGAGGTACACGACCCGGTATGCCATCAGGTCTTCGAAAAGATCAACAACGACGAGTCACGTCACCTCGTCGTCGATTTCGAGGTCCTCGACATGATCGGGCACGCGAAGATCCGACGGTTACTGATCGATTTCGTCGGCCACAACGCAACACCGGGTCTCATCATCGGCGCGGTCACGGGTGCGCCACTGATCAACAGAATCCGCAACGAGATCACCGCCATGGGCATGGAACCCGAGCGGCTGTACAAGGCTGTGAAGCGATTCAAGGAGCTAGGCGATCGCGGCGAACACACCAGGCGGGTGCCGACCTACCTGATTTCTGAGGCGCTTCGCCGGAGTGGTCACCAACCCGCGTCATCCGTACCATCTGCTGGCCAATTCGATGGTGTGGCTGTCTGACCGGTATCCGCGGCCGCTGCTACCGTCGGTACCGAGCTGGGTCAAAGAAGTCACCCACGAGCCGGCGGCCTGACATGCCGAACCGTGTCTACGACACGCTGATCGTCGGCACCGGCTTCACCGGCATCGGCGCGGCGATCAAACTCACCGAGGCGGGCGTCGACGACTTCGTCATCGTCGAACGAGACGACCGCGTCGGCGGCACCTGGCGCGACAACACGTATCCCGGTGCGGCGTGCGATGTCCCGTCGCTGCTGTACTCGTTCTCGTTTGCGCAGAACCCGTCGTGGTCACGCGCGTACTCACCCGCCGGCGAGATCTGCGCCACATCGACGATATGGTCGACGAGTTCGATCTGCGCCGGCGTATCCAGTTCGGTGTCGAGGTCAACGGTCTGCACTTCGACGAGACGGCGGCGACCTGGACGGTGCAGGACGACGGGCCCGCAAACACTTCACGGCCCGCACCGTGGTGTTGGCCTCGGGTCCGCTGCCCGACCACAAGCTGCCCGACATTCGCGGCGTCGACACGTATGAGGGCAAGATGATCCACAGCGCACGCTGGGACCACGACTACGACTTCACCGGCAAGCGGGTCGCCGTCATCGGCACCGGGGCAAGCGCCGTGCAGATCATCCCTGAACTGGTCAAGCAGGCGGACTTCGTCAAGGTGTTCCAGCGGACGCCGGGCTGGGTGCTGCCCCGCCTGGACATCGCCACCCCGGCGGCCGCACAGGCGCTGTTCGCCAAAGTGCCTGCCGCCCAACAGCTCGCGCGTCAGATCCTGTTCTGGGGCCACGAGGTCAGCGCCACCGCGCTGGTCTGGGACAGCCGCTGACTGGACTGGTCGCCCGGCTGGGCAAGGCGCACCTGCGTCGACAGGTCAAGGACCGCTGGCTGCGCCGGCAGCTGACGCCGGACTTCACGCCGGGCTGCAAGCGCATGCTGATCTCCAGCGACTACTACCCCGCGCTGCAACGCGAGAACTGCAAGCTGATCGACTGGCCGATCGCCACCATCAGCCCGGTCGGGATCCGCACCAGCGACGGCGTCGAGCACCATCTGGACGCGATCGTGTTCGCCACCGGATACGACGTGCACCTGACCGGACCGCCCTACCCGGTGACCGGCATCGGCGGGCGAAGCGCTGGCCGACGAATGGACGGGCGGCGCGCAGGCGTACAAGAGCATCAACGCACACGGCTATCCGAACCTGTTCTTCATGACGGGCCCCAACTCCGGCCCCGGACACAACTCGCTGCTGGTCTACGTCGAGGGCCAGCTCGACTACGCCGTTTCGGGGATCACCACGATTCTGCGACAAGAACCTGCGCTACCTCGATGTTCGCGCAGACGTGCAACGGCGCTACAACGAGCGCATCCAGAAGCGGCTGACGAAGACCACCTGGATGTCGGGCTGCAGCAGCTGGTATCTGACCGCCGACGGGTTCAACGCATCGATGTACCCGGGATTCGCCACCCAGTATCTTCGTCAGATGCGGGACTTCCGATTCGACGACTACGACGCCGTGGCGCGCGCATGCAGGACTGCGCGCGGTCACATCCTCGCGCCTGACCGATGCCTGCGACAGACAGCCACGACAGCCCGCGGGGGCGATCTCGACGATCCTCGGCGGTCTGCGCCGCGCGCCTCGGCCGTCCGCAGCGGGTTCCCGTGACGTGATCGAGACGGCGGTATCGCAGTTGTTCGACGCGGCAGTGCGTCACCCGCACGGTGTCGCGGCGTCCGGCGAGTACCGCATCGACGAACTGGCGCGCCTGGCGGGCACGACGACCCGCAACATCCGCGTCTACCGCGACCGGGGCCTGCTGCATCCTCCGCTGCGCGTCGGCCGGATCGCGCTTGTTCAACGACACCCATCTGACGCGGCTGCGGCTGATCACCTCGATGCTCGACCGTGGCTACAACATCGCCCACGTCCGCGAGATGCTCACCGCCTGGGAGCAGGGCAAGGACGTGGGCGACGTGCTCGGGCTGGAAACGGCCATCGCCGGACACCTGGGCCGCCGAGAAGCCCGAGCGACGATGAGCGATCGCCGACGCCCAGCCGGTTGATCGACGACGAACCCGGCATTCGAGCGACTGGTCGGCCTCGGAGCCTGATCCGGCATCGACGACGACGGGCAGACGCGACCGTGGTGCGGCCCAAGCTCATCGAGGCGTTCAACGACATCCGCGAGTACGGCGTCACCATCGACAAGCTCATCGACCTCCACGAACAGATCGCGCCGCTGGTCGACCAGATCAGCGGGATCCTGGTACAGGCGGGCATCGAGCACGTGCAGTCGATCGTGATCAAACCCGGCGACGGCGCTGCCACCGGACACCGAAGTCGCCGAACTGATCACGATGCTGGTGCGGTTCCGCACCCAGGCGGTCGCCGCGGTCGTCGGCCACGCTGGCCTTCGTCGATCGAGTCGACCATCGAGTCGGCGGTCGGTCAGATCCTCGCGGACTTCGTCGAGAAAGCCGCCGACGCCGACACCCCGGACACGTAGGCCTCACCTCTCCCGCGCGAGCAGACGCAAAAGTACGCGACACACCGAGGAAAACGGGACTTTTGCGTCTGCTGCGCGCAGGCCCACGCGAAGGGTCACTCCCATTCGATGGTGCCCGGCGGCTTGCTGGTGACGTCCAGCACCACGCGGTTGACCTCGGGCACCTCGTTGGTGATGCGGGTGGAGATGCGTTCGAGGACCTCGTAGGGCACCCGCGTCCAGTCTGCGGTCATGGCGTCCTCGCTGGACACCGGGCGCAGCACGATCGGATGGCCGTAGGTGCGGCCGTCGCCCTGCACTCCGACCGAGCGGATGTCGGCCAGCAGCACCACGGGGCACTGCCAGATCTGGTTGTCCAGTCCGGCCGGCGGTCAGCTCCTCGCGCGCGATCGCGTCGGCCCGCCGCAGGGTGTCCAGTCGGTCGGCGGTCACCTCGCCGACGATCCGGATACCCAGGCCCGGGCCCGGGAACGGCTGGCGCGCAACGATTTCCTCGGGCAGACCCAGTTCCCGCCCCACCGCGCGCACCTCGTCCTTGAACAGCAGCCGCAACGGCTCGACGAGTTTGAACTTCAGGTCGTCGGGCAGCCCGCCGACGTTGTGATGGCTCTTGATGTTGGCGGTGCCGGAGCCGCCGCCGGACTCCACGACATCGGGGTACAGCGTGCCCTGCACCAGGAACTCGACGTCAGAACCGTCCCCCGCAAGCGGAGGTGCCCCCAATCCCCCACGATGTCTCGCACCGCGCCCTCGAACGCCCGGATGAACTCCCGTCCGATGATCTTGCGCTTGCCCTCGGGGTTGGTCACGCCGGACAGCGCCTCGAGGAACCGGTCGGCGACATCGACGGTGACCAGGTTGGCACCGGTGGCGGCGACGAAGTCGCGTTGCACCTGCGCGCGCTCCCCTGCCCGCAGCAGACCGTGGTCGACGAACACGCATGTCAGCCGGTCGCCGATGGCGCGCTGGACGAGCGCGGCGGCCACCGCGGAGTCCACCCCACCGGACAGCCCGCAGATCGCCCTGCCGTCGCCGATCTGGTCGCGCACCTGCTGCGACCAGCGCGTCGGCGATGTTGGCGGGCGTCCATGTCGAGTCGATGCCTGCGAACTCGTGCAGGAACCGGCTCAGCACCTGCTGCCCATGCGGCGTGTGCATCACCTCGGGGTGGTACTGCACACCGGCCAGCCGGCGCGCCCGGTCCTCGAAACCCGCCACCGGTGCGCCCGCGCTGCTGGCCACCACTTCGAAGCCCTCCGGGGCAGCGGTGACGGCGTCGCCGTGGCTCATCCACACCGGCTGGGTTTCGGGCAGATCCGAATGAAGTTGTCCCCCAGTGACCTTCAGCTCGGTGCGACCGTATTCACTGGTCCCGGTGCGGGCCACGGTGCCGCCGAGGGTCTGCGCCATCGCCTGGAAGCCGTAGCAGATGCCGAACACCGGGACGCCGAGGTCGAACACCGCGGGGTCCAGTTGCGGCGCGCCCTCGGCGTACACACTGGCCGGGCCGCCGGACAGCACGATGGCCTGTGGGTCTTTGGCCTTGATCTCCTCGACGGTGGCGGTGTGGGGTATGACCTCCGAGTACACCCGCGCCTCGCGGACGCGGCGCGCGATCAATTGCGCGTATTGCGCGCCGAAGTCGACCACCAACACGGGGCGGGGGGATGCGGGTTGCACCTGCTTAGTCTACGGGCGGGCACCGCGCCCGCCGTCTGAGCGCCGTCACAGCACGGAGATGCCCTCGTCGCTGACCGCCATCGCGCGCGATCGACGCTCGCTGCCGTCGTCCTAGGTGAGCACGAAGAAGACGTCGGGCTCGAACGGTCCCTCTGACGTCGTCATCAGCGCGAGCTCGGCGAGTTCCGATTCGGCCGGACAATGTTTCCGGTCGGTGATTGGCCGGACCCGACGATCGATCTGTTTGTGAGAGTTTTTCTTCGAAGAGTGTCTTTCAGTTCGATGAGTGTCAGCGCTTTGAAGCCCGCAGCTGTGGCTGTGGTGCGGTAGCGCTCCATAAACTCCCGGTAGGCGCGGTCGTCGCCGCGTGCTCGCACCCAGCTTCACAGCCTCAGCTACGCCCTTGATCTGCACGAGCTCGGGCCCGCCGAGCTCGGCGGCGTGTCGACGACGTTTGGCGTCACAGGTCGTTGCCGGCGTACGACAGGTTGAAGCTTTTGTTGGTCAGCGGGAAGTCGGGGACGATGGTGTCGGTCATGGCGACGGGTAGGGCGGGCCAGTTGAACCACGACGGGTCGACGACCTTAGCGCGGGTGATGCGGGCGTCGCCGCCGATTTCAACCCGGTGCACGATGGTGCCGCGCCATCCTTCGACAATCCCGACCCCGCTGCGGGATCCGTGAATCAGAGGAGCTGCCGAGGCGTATTCGGTTGGGCCGGTGTGTGACTCGATGAGGTAGTCGGCCAGCGCGGCCGACGCGGCGAACTCGTCTCTTCGAACCGTGTAGCGGGCCAACACGTCGCCGGTGGACGCGCCGACCTCGGTGACGGGCAGTGCGGTGGTGGGATGTTCGAGTCGGGCGTCGCTGCGCATGCCGCTGGCCCGGGCCACGTATCCCAGGCAGCCGAGGGCGCGGGCGTCGTCGCAGGCCAGCACGGCGGTGCCCGCGAACCGGTCGGTCACGACGGTGTTGTGCAGCGTGAGCTCGGCGACCTCGGCGAGGTCGGCAGCGATGGACCGCAGCTGTGCGGGGTCGGGCAGAGAATGCAGCGCGACTGCGCCGGGGCGGATGGCGCCGCGTAGCAGGCGGTGTCCAGTCACCGCGGCGTTCAGCCGCAGCAGCGCTTCGCGGATCCGCTGGGCGTGCGCGTTTGCCAGCGCGAATCCGACGTCGTTGGCGAGCGCGCCGAGATCGGCGGCGTGGTTGTAGAGCCGTTCGAGTTCGATCAGCAGGGCCCGCATCCGATGCGCCTCGTCGGACACCTCGATACCCAGCGCATGTTCGATCGCCAGGCTGTGGGCGAGTGCATGCGCCGCCGAAGTATCACCGCTGACACGTTCCGCGAGGTCCACAGCGCCGCCGGCGGGGCGGCCCTCGAAGAGTTTCTCCAGGCCGCGGTGCACGAACCACAGCCTCGCCTTCAGGCGCAGCACGGTTTCGCCGACCACGGAGAACCGGAAGTGGCCGGGCTCGATCAGACCGGCGTGTACGGGACCGACCGGGATCTCATACACGCCTTGCCCTTCGACGGTAACGAACGGGAAGTTGCCGGTCGTCGCGAATTCCGGTGCAGGCCCAGCGTCGGCGCGCATGGGGTGCCAGTGTTCGGGCCAGTGGGCGTGGCGGACCAGACGGCGGGGTTGGGGATGCCCGATCGGCCGGATGCCGTAGAGGTCACGCATTTCGCGTTCGAAGCGACCCGCTGGGAAGGACAGGTAGGCCAGCGACTGCACCGCTGGATCGTTTGCGGCCACGACGCATTCGAGCTCGACCCGGCGGTCGGGCCAGCCAGCCAGGAATAGATAGACGATCCGCAACCTGTCGCCGTCGTCGTGGGCGGCCACCAGGCCCAGCCGGAAGCCCTCGGCGATGAGGCTTTCGGCCATGTCGGCCAGCTCGTCGCCGGATAGCCTGTGCCGCAGCCAATTCGGGTTCATCGGTCGGATCCGAGCTGGCTTGCAGCGGTGGTGAACAGGTCAGTGAGCGGGCCCGCGGTGCTGCCCAGGGCGACCGAGGCGACGACGCCGACGACCAGTGCTGCCGCCACGCTGGCGGGGACGGTGATCGGCGGCGCCGCAGCGGCGGCGGGGCCGAGCAACATGCGACTCGCGTTGCGCACCAGCGCGGCGAAGGCGATGGCGATCAGCACCATGCCCGCGGCCAGAACCCAGGTCAGCCGGGCATCAGCCAGCGAGCGGGCGATGGCCAGCTCGCTGGCGAACATCGCGAACGGGGGCAGCCCGAGTAGCACGATCAGCCCGGCGGCGAACGACACACCGATCAGGCGCGATCGTGCTATGACGCCGGTGATGTCGGCGATCGCGGTCGAGTCGTGCGCAAGCTGCAACTGACCGCCGGCGAGGAAGAGCACGGTCTTGCCGACGCCGTGCGCGAGTACGTGCAGCAGCAACGCGGCGATCGCCAGCGTGGTTCCTGCGGCGGCAGCGATCGCGATCAGTCCCATGTTCTCCATCGACGAGTAGGCGAGCATCCGCTTGATGTCGGGCGTCACGGTCAGCATCAGAGCCGCGACGAGCAGCGTCGCCAACCCGATCACCAGCAGGCCGGTCCGCAGAAAGATAGCTCCAGCAGCGGCGTCGACGATAGGTTTGATCCGGATCAGCACCGAGAAGGCCACCGACAGCAACACCCCGCTCATCAACGCCGATACCGGTGCCGGTGCCTGGCTGTGCGCGTCGGCCAGCCAGGTGTGGAAGGGAAACAGGCCGGCTTTGGCGCCGTAGCCGATCAACAGCAACCCACCGGCTACGCGGGCGACCCCCGGGTCGAGGCCGCCGGCGTGGGCGACGAGCACGTCGAGGTTCAGCGCGTGTGCGGCGGGCGCTCCGGCGTGCTGGGCTGCGAAGTACAGCAACACGGTCCCGAGGAACGCCACCGCAATGCCGAGCGAGCAGATGATGACGTATTTCCATGTTGCTTCCAGCGCGGTGCGGGTCCGGCGATGCCCCACCAGGAAGGCGGTCACAACGGTTGTGGCCTCGATCGCGACCCAGACGACACCGATGTTGTTGGCGCACACCGCCACAACCATCGCGGCGAGGAACGCCGGCGTGAGCACTCCGTACAATCGGGCCCCGCTTGCGTCGGTGTGGCCGTGGGCGCGTTCGGCCTCGATGTAACCGATGCTCGCCCAGGTGGCAAGCGTGCCGACCACCCCGATGACGATCAGCATCGTGACCGAGAGCGCGTCGGCCCGCAATTGCCCACCCAACGCGAAATGCTGGCCGGAGCCCACCCGGAACGCGAGCGCGACGCCGCAAGCAAGGACCGTGCTTGCAGAGAGCACCGTCAGCGTCGCCGTTGAGCGGCGCCACCCCGCGAGGAGGGTGATGAGTGACGCGGCAACCGGCGCGAGGATGGACGCGAGGAGCAGTGCGGTCATCAGTCACGCAACTCGCGCAGCTGGTCGAGGTCGGCCCCGCCAAAGGCGCGCCGCAGCCGGCCGGTGAGAACCCCGATCACGATGACCGCGAACAGCACGTCCAACGATGCCCCGAGTTCGACGATCAGCGGCACACCGGCGGTGAGTAGGAATGCCGTTGCGGCGATCCCGTTGTCCAACATGAGGAATCCGGCCGCTTGCGAGATCGCGTGACGCCTCGTGGTCATCACGAACAACGCGATGAGCACCACCGCGAAGGCCGCCGGGACGGCATTGGTGGTCACACCTGGTTCCAGGTCCACCAGCGGTTGGGTGACCGCGAACGCGACCAGGGTCAGGGCGGCGGTGATCAGCAGCGAACTGGCTGTGTTTACCAATGGCGTCGCCTCTCGCTGCCCGTACGGCTCGGCGGCCGCCGCGCGGGTCAGCAGCCATGGCAGGACCACGGCGCGCAGCACCAGCACCGCCAGTCCGACGACGATTAGCGCTTCGTCATTGTCATGGGCCCCACGCACGACCGGAATCGCGGCCAGCGCAACTCCTTGCCAGGCAAGCAGGCGCACGATGGCGCGCAGGTCGCGACGCCACACAATCAGCACCGCCGCGAGCATCAGGCCACCTCCGGCGAAGTCGATCAGGATCGCGAAACTGGCGTCGCTCATCGGTGTTCCCTCATGCCCGTACCGTGAAGAAGTTGGCGGCCGTGACGGCCAGCAGGGCGAGCAGAAACGATCCGGCCAGAAGCTCGGGAACCCGGAACAGGCGCAGTTTTGCGATGAACACTTCCGCGGTCGCGAGCAGCACTGCCAGCACACCGACCTTGACCGCGATCGCCACGACGCCGATCACGACGTCGGGCGGGCTCGGATGCGCGCCGGCGATGCCCCACGGCAGGAACAGATTCGCCAACAGCGCCAACAGCACGGTGAGCCTCATTGCCGATGCCCATTCGACGAGTGCGAGACGGGGACCGGCGTATTCGAGCACCATCGCCTCGTGCACCATCGTCAACTCGAGGTGGGTGGCAGGGTTGTCGACCGGTAGACGTCCCGTTTCGGCGATGATCACGATCACCAGCGCGACGAATGCCAGTACGCCGGTCAGCGACGCGACCTGCCCGGGGTGGTCAATGGTATTCGCTACCAGGGCACCGAGATTCGCAGATCCGGCGGGAATGGATAGCGCGAACACGGCCAGCAGGATCGTCGGCTCGACCAGTGCCGCGATGGTGATCTCCCGGCTTGCCCCCATGCCGCCGAATGACGTGCCGGTGTCGATGCCGGCCAGGGTCAACGCGACGGTGCCCAGGAACAGCAGGCCGACGACGGCGAACAAGTCTGCACTCGAGTCCAGTGGTGAACCGGTGGCGACCAATGGCGAGATCGCCGCGATCAGCAGTGTCGTTCCAGCGATGATCGCCGGCGCAGCCACGAACACCACCGTTGTTCCCCGTGGCCTGATCTGTTGTTTGCCAAGCTGTTTGATGATGTCGCGCCACGGCTGCAACACTCCGCCACCGGCACGCCCCTCCAACCTGGCCCGCACCTGGCGCATCGCGCCTATCACCACCGGAGCGCCAACCGTGACGGCACCAATCTGGGCGGCGCCGGCGACGTAGGACATCACGTTCAACGCGCCACCACCAACACGATGAGCACGCCCAACCCGCCGTAGGCCAGGTAGAGGTGCACGCTTCCGGTGTGCGCGCGCCGCATCAGCCCAGCGGCCGCAGTCACCGCCCGGATCACTGGGGTGTAGAACCGCTCCTCGATCGCGTCGGCGATCGAAGAGCGGTAGATGACCCTGTCGACCAGATATCTCGAGTCCGCGGTGGGAGTGATCTCGATGTCGGTGTCGGGTCGCAGCACATCATCGAACACCCGCTGCAGCGGCTCGGCGAACGACGTGGCGGTGTACTGCATCCGCTCGGTGAGATCGTCTGCGCCGCAAGCCCATAGCGGAAGAATGGCGGGTTCGGGGCGCCGCCGTGACCGCCATTGAGCCAACCCAAGGGCGACCAACATGGCGGCGGCCAGAGCGACGGCGATGACGGCGGGCGCGATCGAGCCGTGCAGCCCGGGCAGCCGCACCACGGTGCCGAAATCAGTAAACGTGACACCTCGCCCCGCGGGCAACGCATCGAGGACGCCGCGCAATGCGGGCGCTACGACCGCCGGAACCGCCGCCAGCATCACACAGGCCACCGCGGTGAGCGTCATCGCGGCGAGCATGCAGGCGGGCGCCTCACACGCGTCAGCGGCGGACTCGGAGCGCGGCCGGGCCAAGAACCCGATGCCGAACGCCTTGACCATCGCCGCCACCCCGAGGCCGGCCGTCAAGGCGACCGCCCCGACCGCGAGCGGGGCGGTCAATGACACGACCGTGTCGTCGGCAGCCGCGTGGATCAGCGATTGAACCAACAACCACTCGCTGACGAAGCCGGCGCCCAGCGGCAGGCCCGAAGCGCCCAGCGCGGCCACCCCGAACAGGATCGTGGTCGCGGGCATCCGCCGGGCCAGCCCGCCGAGCCGGTCCAGGTCGCGCAGCCCGGTCGCCGCGAGCACCGATCCGGCAGCCAGAAACCCCAGGCTCTTGAAGGTCGCGTGCGCGATCAGGTGCAGCATCGCTGCGGCCATCGCGATCGTCGCCGGGCCGGGCATCCCGGCGTCGGCGAGCAGCGTCGCCGCGCCCAGGGCGAGGGTGATCAGGCCCATGTTCTCGGTGGTCGAATAGGCAAGCAGCCGTTTGAGATCCGTCGCGACCGAGGCCTGCAACACCCCATAGAGCGCCGATAGGCCGCCGACGACCACCAGCGTCAGCCCCCACCAACGCGGGCCGGGTCCGAGCAGCTGCAGATCGAATCGGACGATGCCGTAGATGCCGAGGTTAACCATCGCGGCGCTCATCAACGCCGAGACCGGGCTGGGAGCCTCCGGATGCGCACGCGGCAGCCAGGCGTGCAGCGGCGCCAGCCCTGCCTTCGACCCGAACCCGGCCACCGTCAACACGAACACGGCGGTCCGCGCGGCATCAGGCACCTGCGCCATATCCATGTCCGCGAACCGGTCCGCGCCTCCGGCCGCGGACAACACCATCAGCGCGATCAGCACGGTCACGAATCCGAGCTGGGTCATCACCGCATACAGGCGGCCGGCCGTGCGGACCTCGGGGCGGGTGTGGTCGGCCAGTACCAGCACCAACGACGCGAGCGCCATCAACTCCCACGCCAGAAGAAACGTCGACACCGATGCCGCGGCGGGCACCAACAGCATCGCCGCGACGAACAGCGGCAATACCGCCAGCGGAACTGCGCTCAGATGGTGTCGGTAACCGATCACGTACACCCCGACAGGAGCCGCGATCGCTCCGATGACCATCATGAAGAAGCCACCCAGGGGGTCCAAGTCCAGCCACACCCCCGACAGCGGAAGCAGCCAGCCGATGTGAACTGGGCGCGCCGCGCCGAACAGCCCGAGCATGCCGGCCCAGATCCCCACGACACCGACGCACGCTGTCAGGACACCCGACAAGCCGCGTCCGAAGCCGCCCCGGGGCAAGACCTTTCGCGCGGACGCCGGAGCCGGCGTCAGGGTGGCCGTCATCGGCCGGTCACCGATCGCAGGGCCGCGACGATGTCGCTCGGAGTCGGCGGACACCCCGCGATCTCGACGTCAACGGGCACCACCTCACCCACCGCGCCCACCACGCCATAGGCATCCCTGAACACCCCTCGGTTCAGGGCACAGTCCCCACACGCGATCACCACCCGCGGCTGCGGGGTGGCTTCCTCGGTGATGCGCAGCGGCTCGGCCATGTTGCGCGTCACCACGCCGGTCACAAGCAGCGCATCCGCGTGCCGCGGAGAGGCCACCAGCCGTGCCCCGAATCGCTCCGCGTCATAAACCGGACCGAACGCACCCGAGATCTCCACCTCGCACCCGTTGCAGGAGCCGGCGTCGACATGCCGGATCTGCAGCGAGCCCTTCACTCCCGCAGGCGGGTTCACTACCTCCGACGGGGCCGCCACGGCAGGCTCGACGACGCGGCCAACCCGCAGGATCTTTCCGATCCACCCCACGTCGCTACCCGACCTCTGGTGGGCCACCGGCTCGCAGACCCTCCAGCACCGCGACGCGGTCGCTGAGAATCCCGGTCAGCACCTTGCGCGCCACCGAAAGCAGCTCAGCGATGTCCGGCGAGGCGATCGAGTAGATCACCGTGTTGCCGTCTTTGCGAGCCTCGACGACCCCCGCCCGTCGCAAAACCCCCAGCTGCTGCGACAGGTTCGACGACTCCAGGCCCACCTCAGGCACCAGTTCACCCACCGAGCGATCCCGCACCGCCAGCAGCTCCAGAATCCTGATCCGTGCTGGATGCCCGAGCGTCTTAAAGAACTCGCCTTTGAGCTTGTACAGAGGTTCCGACTCCATGAGTCTCCTGAAGACTTTTGGCTTCCTATTGTTGATCAGTTGAAGAACTTATCAGATAGTAGACGGGCCGCTTTGCGCACATCCATGGCGTCGGGAACATTCAAATTCAGTCGACTGCCGTAACCCCAACCCGCCAATAAGGCCAATAAGCACGTGTTCCAGTCGAGGGTCGTGGAGGAGTCAGCATGAGTAGCCCAGTAATCGACGAGGCTGTCCGCAAGCCCATCGGCAAACGCGGCGGATGGCTTGTCGACACGCACGGCTCCACCCGATTCTCGGGTGGTATCCACACCGCCCAGGTGAAGTTGGCGACCGCCGTCAGCGGTTCATCGGCGAACGGCTGGGCCCGATCGATCAGCAACCGGGTCCGGTGGCGCTGGAGGAGGTTCAGCGGCTCAGAGCAGATCCGTGATCGTCTTCAGGCCGGCGTCGTAGAGCACACCGGGCAGCATGCCACCGTCGATCTCGATGGTGGTGCCGTTGATGAAGTCGGCCGCCCCACTGCACAGGAAGACGCAAGTCCGGCCGACCTCGGCGGGCTCGCCCGCGCGGCGAAGCGGAACGTTGCGGAAGTACGACTCACCCTGCGGATCGTCTTTGGGCAGCACGAACGACCGGAAGTTGTCGGTCATCGTCGGACCGAGCGCCAGGGCGTTGACGCGAGCATGCGGCCCCCACTCCTCGGCCAGTGATCGGGTGAGGTGGTTGAGCCCCGCCTTCGCCGCACCGTAGGAAACGAGCGTGGGCGAGCCTGCGGGGTGACCCGTACCGCTGGAGATGTTGATGATCGACCCGACGCCGTCCTGGCCGCGCATCTGACGGTAAACGCGGATGGCGAACCAGAGAGGACTGATCAGGTTCATCTGAATGGCAAACGAGTGGAACAGCACCGTCCGCTCGAAGTCGTCGTCGGCCCGCGGAGCGCCCTGGATCTGCGCGACCAGTTCGGGAACGTCCTCGACATTGGGCGTCGGCACGGTGCCGCCCGCGTTGTTGACCAGAATGTCGATGCGCCCGTAGGTGTCGGCTACCTCGGTGACCATGGCGTCGATGGCGCGGAAATCACCTTGGTCGCAGACCATCTGGGTCGACCGCTGCACCCAGTCGTCGTGTTGGCTCGCGCCGGGTAAACCGTCGAGCTGCGAACGGGAGCAGCCGATCACGGTGGCGCCTGCCCGCAGCAGTTCGTGCGCGATGCCCACACCGACTCCGCGACTGGTGCCGGTGACGATGGCGATCTTTCCCTCGAGGGCACCCACGTCATCCACCCGCCAAACCATAGACCACGGTCAACGTGTGATTGGGTATCCGGTGGGCGGTTCGTTCACGAGCGATGAGGAGGCTCATGCCGGAGTGGGTGGTCGTGGTGCTGGCGTTGGCCGCCGCGGTGACCTCGGCGCTCGGGATCGTGATCCGCCAACGCGCGACCATCGAAATCCCTCATGAAGAGGGCGTCACCACGGCGATGTTCAAGAAGCTGCTGCGAAACCGCTTGTGGTGGGCGGGTACGGCGGTGGCGGGGTCCGGCTACGGCTTCCAGGCGCTCGCGCTGACCTGGGGCTCGCTGATATTGGTGCAGCCGCTGCTGGTGTCGGCGCTGTTGTTCGCGCTGCCGATGAGCGCCCGGATGGCCCATCGCCGTGTCACGGCCCACGACTGGGTGTGGGCGCTGGTGCTGACGCTCGGTTTGGCGATATTCGTGACGACGGCGCGGGTGCAGCCGGGGAACTATCGCCCGCCGCCTGCGGTCTGGGCGCTGGCGACGGCGGCGTGCATAACGGTGGTGCTGGTGTGCGTGGTGGGCGGCGCCCGCAGCCACGGCCGCAACCGCGCCCTGCTGATCGCCGCGGCGGTCGGTGTGATGTTCGGTGTGGTTGCGGTGCTCACCAAGGTCACGGTGCAACGGCTCAACGAGGAAGGCCTGTGGGGCACGCTCGTCGTCCCGGCGCCGTATCTCGTCGTCATCCTCGGCGTAGCGGCAACCTTGTTGCAGCAGTCGGCATTTCACGCAGGTGCGCTGCAAACCTCTGTTCCCACCATGCTGGTGCTCGAGCCGTTGGTCGCGGTGTTGCTTGGCGTGGTCGTGCTCGGCGAGGCGCTCGCGGTGACCAGCACCGCGAAGGCCGCGCTGCTGCTCATCGCGGTGGTCGCGATGGCCGCCGCCACCATCGCGCTGGGGCGGGACGAGGGCGCGTTCGAAGACCAGCTCGAGGCGGAGTTGCTGCGGCGCAGCGAGTCTCGAACGGAATGAGTTAAGCCAGCTATTTAAGATCTGGCAGGCCGCCGGTTGCCTCGAACACCACCCGCCTGCCGATCTCGACCGCGTGGTCGGCGAATCGCTCGTAGTAGCGGCCAAGCAGCGCGACATCGACTGCCGAGCCCACACCGTCTTGCCAGTTGTGATCGATCAGCAGGGTGAACAGGTGCCGGTGCTCGGCGTCCACGGCGTCGTCTTCATCCTGCAGGCGGCCGGCCCTCTCTGGGTCGCGCGAGAGCAACACTTCCTGCGCTGTTCTGGCCAACTGGACGGCCCTGGCACCCATTTCGCCAAAGATGGCGCGGACTTCGTCAGGTACCGCACACTCGGGATGCCGTTGCCGGGAGATGCTCGCGACGTGCACCGCAAGCGCGCCCATCCGTTCGACGTCGGCGCTGATGTGAATCGAACCGACGATCCTTCTCAAGTCGCCGGCCACCGGTTGCTGCAACGCGAGCAGTTTGAGCGCGCTTTCCTCGGCGCGCCTGCTCATCGACGCGACCTGCTCATGGTCGGCGATGACCTGCTCGGCCGAGGACAAGTCGGCATCAAGCAAGGCACGCGTTGCGTGCTCCATTGCGTCTGCCGCCAGACCGCACATCTCGCCCAATTGGGAGCCGAGTGCCGACAACTGCTCGTGGTACGCAGTTCGCATAGACCAAACCTCCTACTGTCTTAACCCGCTGAGCCGACCGGCTCGCTCGGCTCAAGCGGAACCCGTCGCAGCGCCGCGGGCGCATCGGCGGGCACCACCGGATGCTCGGGCGGGATCGGCGCGAGTCGCTTGTAGGCCTCACCCTGGCGCGGCCGCAGATCCTCCCGATCCTTGTTGGGCCACAACGAGGCCGCCCGTTCGGCCTGCGCGGTGATGCTCAGCGCCGGGTTCACCCCGAGGTTAGCCGAGATCGCGGCACCGTCCACCACCGAAAGCGTCGGGTAGCCGTACACCCGGTGATAGGGGTCGATCACGCCGTGCTCGGGGCCGTCGCCGATCGCGGCGCCGCCGAGGAAGTGCGCGGTCAGCGGGATGTTGAAGAGCTCGCCCCAGGTGCCGCCCGCGACGCCGTCGATCTTCTTCGCGATGCGGCGGGTGACCTCGTTGCCGACCGGAATCCAGGTCGGGTTGGGCTCACCGTGACCCTGCTTGCTCACCATCCGGCGGATACCGATCTTGCTGCGTTTGGTGTACGTCGTGATCGAGTTGTCCAGGTGCTGCATCACCAGCGCGATCACGGTCCGCTCGCTCCATTGCCTGGGATTGAGCATCCGCAAAAAACTCTTGGGGTCCTCGCCCGCCTGGTCCACCAGCTGCCGCCACCGCGGGGTATCGGTGCCGCCGGGGCCGGCACCGTCGGTCATCAGCGTCTGCAGCAGGCCCATCGCGTTGGAGCCCTTGCCGTAGCGCACGGGTTCGATGTGGGTATCGGATGTGGGGTGGATCGACGAGGTGATCGCCACGCCATGGGTGAGGTCGAGATCGTCGCGCACCTGCAGGCGCCCGGCACCGACGATAGATTCGGAGTTGGTGCGGGTGAGCACGCCAAGCTTGTCCGACAGCTTCGGCAGGTTGCCGCCGTCGCGCATCTTGAACAGCAGCTTCTGGGTACCCCAGGTGCCCGCGGCGAGGACCAGGTGTTTGGCGGTGAAGGTGCGTCGCTTTCGGCGCAGCAGGCGGCCGGTGTGTGCGGTCTTGACCTCCCACAGCCCGTCGGACCGTTGCTTGAATCCGGTCACCGTGGTCATCGGATGTACTTGTGCGCCAGCGGATTCCGCTAGCCCGAGATAGTTCTTCACCAGTGTGTTCTTGGCGCCGTAGCGGCAGCCGGTCATGCACGAACCGCATTCGATGCAGCCGGTGCGGTCGGGACCGGCGCCGCCGAAGTACGGGTCGGGCACTGTCTTGCCGGGCGTCTTCTTGCCGTCGGGTCCGAAGAACACCCCGACCGGCGTCGCGACGAAAGTGTCACCGACGCCCATCTCGTCGGCGACCTCTTTGATCACCTTGTCGGCATCGGTGAACGTCGGGTTCTTGACCACGCCGAGCATGCGCTGCGCCTGGTCGTAGTGCGGCATCAGCTCGGCGCGCCAGTCGGTGATGTCCTTCCACTGCGGGTCGTTGAAGAACGGCTCCGGCGGAACGTAGAGGGTGTTGGCGTAGTTCAGCGATCCGCCGCCGACGCCTGCGCCGGCCAGGATCATCACGTTGCGGAGCAGGTGGATCCGCTGGATTCCGTACATCCCCAGCTTCGGCATCCACAGGAACTTGCGCAGATTCCACGAGGTCTTGGCGAACTCCTCGTCGGTGAAGCGGCGGCCTGCCTCGAGCACGCCGACGCGGTAACCCTTTTCGGTGAGCCGCAACGCGGTGACGCTGCCCCCGAACCCCGAACCGATGATCAGAACGTCATAGTCAGGCTGCATCGCCTCATTATGAACTTACCGGCCAGTAACTCCTAGCCCGGGTCGCCCTACCTCGCGAGCAGACGTAAAGTTCCGCAAAACACCAGGTCAAGGCGGACGCTTGTGTCTGCTCGCGAGCCTCAGTTTCCGACGGTCAGGCCGACCTTCTGGAATTCCTTGAGGTCGCAGTAGCCGGCCTTGGCCATCGACCGGCGCAACCCGCCGACCAGGTTCAACGAGCCGAACGGGTCGTCGGACGGGCCGGTGAGCACCTGCTGCAGCGACGGCCGCTCCCCGATCGCGACCTGCAGCAGGGCCCCGCGGGGCAGCGACGGGTGGGCCGCCGCGGCCGGCCAGAACCAGCCATCGCCCATGGCCTCGGCCGCCAGCGCCAACGGGGTGCCCAGCACGACGGCGTCGGCGCCGCACGCCATGGCCTTGGCCAGGTCGCCGGAGGTGTGGATATCGCCGTCGGCCAGCACGTGCACGTAGCGGCCGCCGGTCTCGTCGAGATACTCACGCCGGGCGGCGGCGGCGTCGGCGATTGCGGTGGCCATCGGCACGCTGATGCCGAGCACCTCGTCGCTGGTGGTCACGCCGCTGGTGGACCCGTAGCCGACGATCACACCGGCCGCACCGGTGCGCATCAGGTGCAGGGCGGTGCGGTGGTCGAGCACACCGCCTGCCACCACCGGCACGTCCAGTTCGGAGATGAAGGTCTTCAAATTCAGCGGCTCACCATCGCTGGCGACGCGTTCGGCCGACACGATCGTGCCCTGAATGACCAGCAGGTCGATCCCCGCGGCCACCAGCGACGGCGTCAACGCCTGTGCGTTCTGCGGGCTCACCCGAACCGCTGTGGTCACCCCGGCTTCCCGAATGCGGGCCACCGCGGCGCTGAGCAGATCGGGATCCAGCGGCGCCGAATGTAGTTGCTGCAGAAGGCGAATGGCCCCGGCCGGCTCCGGCTCCTTCTCCGCCGCCTCGACGACTTCGGCGATCTTGGCCGCGACGTCGGCGTGCCTGCCGATCAGGCCCTCGCCGTTGAGCACGCCGAGGCCGCCGAGCTTTCCCATCTCGATCGCGAACTCGACCGACACCAGGGCGTCGGTCGGGTGGGAGATGACCGGGATCTCGAACCGGTACGCGTCGAGCTGCCAGGCCGTCGACACGTCCTTCGACGACCGTGTCCGCCGAGCCGGAACGATGTTGATGTCGTCGAGTTCATAGGTGCGACGGGCGGTTCGGCCCATTCCGATTTCGACCATGTCGCGCATGCGGACTCGCTAGCTGGTGTAGTAGTTCGGTGCTTCGACGGTCATCGTGATGTCGTGCGGGTGGCTCTCCTTCAGCCCCGCCGGGGTGATCCGCACGAACTGCGCCTGCTGCAGTTGCTCGATTGACGACGAGCCGGTGTAGCCCATTGCGGCGCGCAGACCGCCGGTGAGTTGGTGGATCACCGTCGACAGTGGACCACGGAACGGCACCCGGCCCTCGATGCCCTCGGGCACCAGCTTGTCCTCACTGAGCGCATCGTCTTGGAAGTAGCGGTCCTTCGAATAGGACTTCGCCGCGCCGCGGTTCTGCATCGCGCCAAGCGACCCCATGCCGCGGTAGAGCTTGAACTGCTTGCCGTTGACGAAGATCAGCTCACCTGGCGCCTCGGCGGTCCCGGCCAGCAGCGAGCCCAACATGGTCGTCGACGCGCCCGCGGCCAGCGCCTTGGCGATGTCACCCGAGTACTGCAGGCCGCCGTCGGCGATCACCGGAATACCCGAAGGGGCGCACGCCGCGACCGCCTCGAGGATCGCGGTGATCTGCGGTGCGCCCACCCCTGCGACGACGCGGGTGGTGCAGATGGAACCGGGCCCCACCCCCACCTTCACCGCATCGGCGCCCGCGTCGACGAGTGCGGCCGCCGCGGCGCGGGTGGCCACATTGCCGCCGATCACGTCCACGCGATGGCCCAGCTCGCGCTTGACCTTGTTGACCATGTCCAGCACTACCCGGTTGTGGGCATGCGCGGTGTCGACGACCAGCACGTCGGCACCGGCGTCGGCCAGCGTCATCGCCCGCGTCCACGCGTCGGCGCCCACGCCGACCGCCGCACCCACCAACAGCCTGCCGTCGCTGTCCTTGGTGGCGAAGGGGTGCTGCTCGGTCTTGACGAAGTCCTTGACGGTGATCAACCCGGTCAGCCGGCCGTGGCCGTCGACGATCGGAAGCTTCTCAATCTTGTTGCGGCGCAACAGGCCCAGCGCCGCGTCGGCCGTCACCCCTTCACGGGCGGTGATCAGCGGCGCCTTGGTCATCACCTCGGAGACCGGCTTGTTCATGTCGACTTCGAAACGCATATCGCGATTGGTGATGATTCCGACGAGGGAGCCGGTGTCGTCGACCACGGGCAGGCCCGAGATCCGGAACCGCGCACACATCGCGTCGACCTC
This sequence comes from uncultured Actinomycetota bacterium, assembly GCA_963801575.1. Taxonomy (GTDB): domain Bacteria; phylum Actinomycetota; class Actinomycetes; order Mycobacteriales; family Mycobacteriaceae; genus Mycobacterium. Next base: position 82,125 of record CAWDFT010000015.1, on the reverse strand, counting down.
GGCCAGTGTGTTGTCCGGCGAGCAGGTGACCGGGTCGGTGACCATGCCGGCTTCGGACCGCTTGACGGTTTCCACCTGACCCGCCTGCTCGGCGACCGGAAGGTTGCGGTGCAGCACGCCCATACCGCCTGCACGGGCCATCGCGATCGCCATCCGCGACTCGGTGACGGTGTCCATCGCCGAGCTGACCAACGGCACCTTGAGCCGGATCCGCCGGGTGAGCTGGCTGGAGGTGTCGGCTGTGGCGGGCACCACGTCGGAGGCGGCGGGCAGCAGCAGCACGTCGTCGAAGGTCAGCCCGAGCATCGCGATCTTGGTGGGATCGTCGCCGCCGGTCGGCACCGGTACGGCGATGGGGATGTCGCTTTCAGCGATCGACATGGGTGGAGCCTCCATCGGCAAGATCTAGATAACTATCCTATCGGCAACGGCTCCGATAACTGGGCCCCACACGGCCGGCCCGACATCCCGGGGGCTGCTGGGCAACGGCTGGCGCGATACCAGTGGGGCTGCGTAGTGTGGAGCCGTGCGTGACCACCTGCCGCCTGGTTTGCCACCTGATCCGTTCGCCGATGACCCGTGCGACCCGTCAGGAGCGCTCGACGCCCTGGAACCCGGCCAGCCGCTGGACGCACAGGAGCGCACCGCGGTCGAGGCCGATCTGGCCGACCTGGCGGTATACGAGGCATTGTTGGCGCACAAGGGAATTCGTGGCCTGGTCGTCTGCTGCGACGAATGCCAGCAGGACCATTACCACGACTGGGACATGTTGCGCGCCAACCTGCTGCAGCTGCTGGTCGACGGCACCGTGCGTCCACACGAGCCGGCATACGACCCCGAGCCCGATGCCTACGTGACCTGGGATTATTGCCGTGGCTACGCCGATGCGTCGCTCAACGAGGCAACATCGGAACCCGACGGCTACCGCTGAGCGGTAGCTAGTCAGTCCCCGTCGTTGGCGGGTTTCTCTATCACCGGCGGCGCGGTGGTTGTCGGCACCTCCACGGGCGCCTGCTCTTGCGGCGGCGGCGGCGGCGGGCTTGGGCGCAGGCGCGGCCGGCGCCTCGGCCGGGGCAGGGGCAGGCTTGGCAGGCGCTTCCGGTGCAAGCTGCTTAGGCGGCTCCACCGACTTCGGCGCAGGCGCCTCCAGGACGGGCTTGGATGCCGGCGCGGGCTCCGCCGGTTCCGCCTCTGGCTCAGGCTCAGGCTCGGGTTCGGGTTCGGGCGCAGGAGCAGGGTTGGACGGCGGCTTCGGCGCAGACTTCGGCGGCGAGCTGGACGACGAATCGTCCGACGGTTCGACGGGTGGCGGCGGAACCGGCGGGCGCGACGGCGACGTCGGCGTCGTCGATGACGAATCCTCCGGCGGCAACCCGGGCGGCAGCGGTGCAGACGACTCGGGCGACGAGGGCGTCGTCGTGGTCGAGGAATCCGACAGCGGCGCGCCGGGCGGCGGCGGCAGTGGAACACCGGGCGCCACCGGTTCGACGGGGGCCGCGGGCACCGTCGCGTTGGGGTCGCGGTTCTCCACCTTGACCGTCAGTTGATTCAACTGCTGTTGCAGTTCCTCTTTGCGCTGGGTGTCCTCGACGGTCTGCACGGTCGAGGTGATCGTCTCGAGCTTGTCCTGGGCCTCTGTCCACTGCCCTTGTTCGATGAGCTGCTGTACCTCTTGCATTTCCGTCTGGGCGGCCAGCACGACCTTGTCGTCGCGGGTGACCTGCTGCTCGCCGAACAATGCGGTGCGCAGCCCGTACATGGCATCGCCCGGACCGGCGCCGTACACGACGGCGCCGAAACCGCCCAGGCACAACAACGCAGCGGCGACCGAGCCGAGTACGGCCATCGACATCCGGGTTCGCTGGCGCGCCCCGAAAGTGCGCTGCAGCACGACCTCGGCGTCGCGCTGGGTCGCAACGCCCGTCGCGGGCGGCCGTCGTACCTCGTCGCGCCAGCCGGACATCAGATTGGCCAGCTCGGCATCGGCCGGATCGGTCGCGTACACCGGCTGCTCGGCGGCGAGTGCGTCGAGGTAGCGGTCCGTGCGCGCGATGGCGTTCAGCGACGGATCGCCTCCGCTTGCGCCCCAGCGACTGAAATCAGGCATGGTCGTGCCCCGTCGCGATGATCTCCGCCTTCAGCCGCGCCAACGCCCGGTGCTGGGCCACCCGGACCGCGCCTGCCGTGCTGCCGACCGCCTCGGCGGTCTCCTCTGCGCTCATGCCGACGACGACGCGCAGGATCAAGATTTCCCGCTGCTTCTCCGGCAGGACCGCCAGCAGCTTGTTCATCCGGGCCGCCGATTCGCCCTCGATCGCCAGCTGTTCGGGGCCGGCATCCACGGACAAGCGCTCCGGCACGACATCGGTCGGGTCAGAGCGGTTCCGGGCGGCCGCGCGATGCGCGTCGGCAACCTTGTGTGCGGCGATGCCATACACAAAGGCCAGGAACGGTCGTCCCTGATCCTTGTAGCGCGGCAGCGCCGTGATGGCGGCCAAGCACACCTCCTGTGCAACATCGTCAGCTGAGAGGCCACTGCGCTCCGCCGTCCCGACCCTGGCCCGGCAGTACCGGACAACGATCGGACGAATGATCTCCAGCACCTCCCGGAGCGCGTCCCGGTTGCCCGCCACAGCCTCAGCAACGACAGCATCGAGACGTTCTCCCGAATTTGTCATCGTTGAAGTACTCTCCAGCGTTACCAATGGGACAGGTGGCGTTTGGGTTTCTGAGCTAAACAGTAACGATCGGGTCGCTACGACCTAGCTCAGCGATCTAACAACACGCCGCCTCGGCGCCGCATCGTATCGGCGGACTCGTCGCGAATGGCGACGATCTCGTCAGCGGAGTGCGTCCCGCTACCGACTTCGACCATCAAGCACGCCAACGCCCAGCTCAGCGGGATGATTCCGAGCCGTTGCGTGGTGCAAAGCGCGGCGTCGGCCACCGCGCGCGACCGGTCGGGCCTGCCGGCGCTGCACAGCGCAGCCGCCAGCACGACTTCGGACTTCACCGCGTGGCGCGCCGACCCGAAGGAGGCGGCCGATTCGACCGCCCGCTCAGCGTGAGCGACCGCCGCCGCGCCGTCGCCGGTCGTCATCGACAGCTCAGCCGAAACCCATGCCAGCCGGACCGCCAGCCGTGCGGGCCCGCCGTCGAGCAAACCCTCGGCCCGCCGCAACGCCTGCGCGGAAGCGGCGAACCGGCCGACGCCGAGCGCATCGGCGGCCAGACCGATCAACGCGTCGACGCGTGCTTCCCGGTCGGTGCCCGCCACCGCGAGAGCCCGGCCGTCCCAGCGCCGGGCCCGGTCGTGCCAGCCGAGCTGGCGCAGGAACGACGCCTGGGTGCTGTGCGCCAGCGACGCCAGCCGGCCGACCCGGTGGGCGTGTCGGAGGGCGGCAAGGTCGGCGTAGGCACTGGCGTAGCGGCCTTGCCCGCCTGCGACGACCGCGCGCAGCCACAGGTCGTCGGGTGAACTCGCCGCGGGCAAGGGCCAGCGCCCGGGGTCGTCGCCGAAGGCGGCGTTGACGAGCACGGTGGCCGTCGAGCGGTGCGCGGCGTCGGTCATGGACATCAGCCGCCGACGCTATCAATAGCGCGCGATGACCCCGGTACCCGTGGGCACGGGTATTCGTTTGACACAGAATCACATTGGTTAACAGTTTGTGCTTCCTGCGTTACGACGATGTCAACTGCCTACTGAGCGCCGGAACTCAGCGAGGCGACACCAATCGGGGCGAACTGCGCAAACCCGAATCGGCTATTGATCAACGACGCTTGGCGACCAACCTTTTTGCTGCGCGCGGGTCGCAACGATGAACGTGATGTAAATTCTGGGCCTGCGGTTATGTCCATGAGCACATGTTCGGGCTATTGACTGATTTTCATGAGCGCCCCTACGTTGTGTGCACGAGTAGTCATCGGCGACATGTGCTCGGATCGGTTCCACAACTCACGCACCCATGCGGTTCCCAAATCGGTGCGCAGAGAGGGGTTTTCCAATGCCACAGCCGCAGCAGCTACCGGGACCCAACGCAGATATCTGGGATTGGCAAATGCACGGGCTTTGCCGAGGTGTTGATTCGTCAATGTTCTTCCACCCCGACGGCGAGCGTGGCCGGGCCCGCGCGCAACGCGAGATGCGCGCCAAGGAGATGTGCCGAAGCTGTCCCGTGATCGCTCAGTGCCGCTCCCATGCACTGGGCGTCGGCGAGCCCTACGGCATCTGGGGCGGTTTGTCGGAATCGGAGCGTGAATTTCTACTCAAGCGAGGCATCCGCCGCGCCTCCTAAGCGCGTGCCTGCGACGACTGGCGCGACGGCGTCAACCGCGATGACGCCACCTTCCTGTTCGACTCGGCAACGTTGTTCCTGTGTTGACGTGACCTAACCCCAACCCATCTACGAGCCGCGCCCGACCGAAGCCGGGGGCGCGCCGTGGGCCGGGCACAAGGGGTCGTCCGAACACAAAGAACGACACTGGATTCAGGCTCGGATCACGCAGAAGAGTTGGCCGAGATTGACGCCATGCCCGGTAGCACCGGTGGCTGGCAGACGTTAGTCACCTGAGTGTTCGACGGATTTGAGTCCTACTTGCAGCGGTTCAGGAAGTCGTCTGCGGGTTGCTTGATGCCCTGGAGGTCGGCCCGAACCTGCGGGTTGGCGTCCAAATACTCCTGTACCTGAGGTCGCATTTCGTCCCTGGATTGGCCTTTGAGGGTCGCGAAGAACTCGTTCACAGGCGGGTGGGTGAACAGATAGGCCGACATCGCTGCGGCAACGCCCGCCCTGACACCCGCCCAATCCGCGGGCGAGCAATTCGGCGGCGCAGGTGGCGGCGGCGTTGGCGGCTCGGCACTTGCAGCCGCGGCGCTCCCGAGAAACATTGCACCAGCCAATGCGACAGCGCCGACGGCTCCCACTACTGCCCGGCGCCCAGGACCTCCTGACTTCAACATCATTGCTGCTCCTTCTTCATCGAATGCGGCTACTCCCGCGGTCTAAGTGGTAGGGCTCCCGCACCGTATGAGGGCATACGATAAGTCCACTGACCAACGCGCGCGGCATATTCGCCATTGAAGGGTTGCGCAGATTCGAGCCCCCTGACAGCGCACGAATCGTAGGATCCACGCAGAAGGCGACCGAGAGAAGACGTCCAATGAAGCCTTGGCTGCAACGCATTGCCGTGTCTGCCGTCGTGTTGGCATTTCTGCCGCTGATCGAACTCGCCTCACCAGCCGTCGGCCGCGCCCAACCACCACCGCCTTGCCCGCCGGGCATGTACTGGAACTTCGAGAGGGTCGTATGCGAATTTCCGCCACCTCCGCCCGTGTACATCGATCCGTGGCTGCCGGTCTGGGTCCCGGATATCGTCGATGTCGACCTCGATGTCGATATCCCAGTTCCTGGCCCTCCAGGTATCGGGCCTCCAGGTATCGGGCCTCCAGGTATCGGGCCTCCAGGGGGACCGAATATCGGGCGTCCTGGCCCAGCACCCCGACCGCGTGGCGGTGGGCGTGGCGGTCGACGCTAAGCGTCCCACCCCAGGGGGTAACCCGCGACGAGTTCGATCTTGAGTTAGAGCCGCACAAGCGCCGGACCTTGTTCGACGCGTGCTCAGACCGCTGATGACCTGGCGCGGCTCAAGGTGGTCGGTCTGTGACCATACGACGCAACAGCAAGCCGCACGGGCTTGACGCCGTGATAGCCGCATTGCCGGCGCGGTTCGGTGAGGCAGAGGTCTACCACGATCAGGGCACCATGACCGCGCTACGGGAGTACACCGCGGACTTGCCGAGTACCTACGCGGAGGAGCTTGGGATCGAAGATCCGCCCACCGCCAAGGTAATGGCCGCGCTCGGTATCCCTCCATCAGAGGGTACCGGGTGGTCCTGGGCCTTACGCCTTGAGACGAAAACACCCCCGGCTGTGGACCGGGGGTGCTCCCTATTGGCGTTCTTCTTTAGTGCGCGTGACCATGGCCGTGGCCGTGGTCTTCCTCCTCGGCCGGCTTCTCTACGACCGCCGCCTCGGTGGTGAGCAGCATCCTGGCCACCGACGCGGCGTTGAGCACCGCTGAGCGGGTGACCTTGACGGGGTCGACAATGCCGTCGGCAACCAGGTCGCCGAAGGTCAGCGTCGCGGCGTTGAAGCCCTGCCCGGCGGGCAGCTCGCTGACCGTGTTCACCACGACCGCCCCGTCCATACCGGCATTGGCCGCGATCCAGAACAGCGGTGCGGACAGGGCCTGCGAGAACACCTCGACGCCGACCGCCTCATCGCCGGACAAGGAGTCCTTGAGCTTCGTCAGGGTGGGCCGGGCCTGCACCAGGGCGGCTCCGCCGCCGGTGATGATGCCCTCCTCGACCGCGGCCTTCGCGGCTGAGACGGCGTCCTCGACGGCTTCCTTGCGCTTCTTGAGGTCCGTCTCGGTGGCCGCGCCCACCTTGATGACCGCGACGCCGCCGGACAGCTTCGCCAGCCGCTCCTCGAGCTTCTCGCGGTCCCAGTCGGAGTCGGTGGCCTCGATCTCCGCGCGCAGCTGTGCCTTACGCGCGTCGATGGCGTCCTGAGTGCCACCACCGTCGACGATCACGGTGCTGTCCTTGGCGACGACGACGCGGCGGGCGGTGCCCAGCACTTCCAGGCCGACCTCACGAAGCAGCAGGCCGACGTCAGGGTTGACGACCTGACCGCCGGTCACGACGGCGAGGTCGTCGAGGAATGCCTTGCGGCGGTCTCCGAAGAACGGTGCCTTGACCGCCACGGCCTTCAGCGTCTTGCGAATCGCATTGACCACCAAGGTCGAAAGCGCTTCGCCCTCGACGTCCTCGGCGATGATCAGCAGCGGCTTTCCTGCTTCTGCGACCTTCTCCAGCAGCGGCAGTACATCCGGCAGGGAGCTGATCTTCTCGCGGTGCAGCAGCACCAGCACGTCCTCGAGCACCGCTTCCTGGGCATCGAAATCGGTGATGAAGTAAGCCGAGATGAAGCCCTTGTCGAAGCCGACGCCGTCGGTGATCTCCAGTTCGGTGTCCAGCGTCGAGGACTCCTCGACGGTGACGACGCCGTCGTGACCGACCTTGGTCATGGCCTCGCCGACCAGCTCGCCGACCTGCTCGTCGCGCGAGGACACAGTCGCGACCTGAGCGATCGACTTCTTGTCGGTCACCGGAGTGGCCGCCGCCAGCAGCGTGTCGGAAACCGCATCGGCAGCCTTGCCGATGCCCAAGCCCAGCGCGATCGGGTTGGCGCCGGCAGCGACTTGCCGCAGCCCCGCCTTGATGATCGCCTGCGCCAGCACGGTCGCGGTGGTGGTGCCGTCGCCTGCGACGTCGTTGGTCTTGGTGGCCACCGACTTCACCAGTTGGGCGCCGAGGTTCTCGAACGGGTCCTCCAGGTCGATCTCGCGGGCGACGGTGACACCGTCGTTGGTGACCGTCGGTCCGCCGAACGCCTTGGCCAGCACCACATGCCGGCCGCGCGGCCCAAGCGTCACACGCACCGCATCGGCGAGCTTGTCTACACCGGATTCCATTGCGCGGCGAGCGGTTTCATCGAACTCAATCAGTTTTGCCATATACGTGTCCGTCCTTGATGCGCATGACGCCCCGGGAATCCGCCGCGCTTACGCGGGGATCGCCGGGGCGGTCACACTCGTCTGTTACTTGTTGACGATCGCCAGCACGTCGCGTGCGGACAGGATCAGGTACTCCTCGTTGTTGTACTTGATCTCTGTGCCGCCGTACTTGCTGTAGATGACGACGTCACCTTCCGACACGTCCAGCGGGATCCGCTTCTCGCCATCCTCGTCCCACCGGCCGGGGCCGACTGCGACGACGGTGCCTTCCTGCGGCTTCTCCTTGGCAGTGTCAGGGATGACCAGACCGGACGCGGTCGTGGTCTCGGCCTCGTTGGCCTGTACGAGGATCTTGTCCTCGAGTGGCTTGATGTTCACGCTCGCCACGATTGGAGCCTCCACTAGTTCGGGTGTCGACCCGGGGAAAGTCCCCGGACCTACTGACTTGACAGCATTAACAGGTGTTCGGCATGCGTCCGTGCCCTCGCGCCGTCGTCGCGGGTGCCGGTCAGAGGGCGTGGCCGCCTGCCACCTAGCACTCTATACATGAGAGTGCTAGCACTCAAGGTCGCCCCACTGCCTATCGCCCGTGGCGAACGCGCAGGTCGCCGAAGAACGCGATCACCAGGGGGTTTGACCGGTCCGCAGACCACTACGCGAATCTAGACCACTTGGCCTTTCACCACCGGCAGACCCGGATCGCTTGCGACGTCCAGCGGGGACGGCGGCGCACCGGCTGCCACCAGGTGCGCGGCGAACGACGCGATCATCGCGCCGTTGTCGGTGCACAGCCTCGGCCGCGGGATCCGCAGCGTCAGCCCGTTGACCGCGCAGCGCTCTTCGGCCAGTTCGCGCAGCCGCGAGTTCGCCGCCACCCCGCCGGCGATCAGCAGCGTAGACACCCCGAGTTCGCTTGCAGCGCGCACGGCCTTGCGGGTCAGCACGTCGGCCACCGCCTCCTGGAACCCCGCGGCCACATCGGCCTGCGGAGCGTCGGGATGGCTCTCGACGTAGCGGGCGACGGCGGTCTTGAGCCCGGAGAAGCTGAACGCATACGGGTCGTCGCGCGGCCCGGTCATGCCCCGCGGGAAACACGATCGCCTCGCGGTCGCCTTCTCGCGCCAGGTCGTCGAGCACCTTGCCGCCGGGATAGCCGAGGCCGAGCAGTCGCGCGACCTTGTCATAGGCCTCGCCCGCCGCGTCGTCGACGGTGCTGCCGAGCTCGGCGATCGGTTCGGCCAGCGACCGCACGTGCAGCAGGTTGGTATGGCCGCCACTGACCAGCAGACCGACGCATTCCGGCAACGGGCCGTGGTCGTACACGTCGGCGGCGAGGTGGCCACCCAGGTGGTTGACGGCATAGAACGGCACCTGCCAGGCGACCGCGTACGCCTTGGCCGCGGAAACTCCCACCAGCAGGGCGCCGGCCAGCCCGGGCCCGATGGTGGCGGCGACGACGTCGGGCTTGGCGATGCCCGCGGCGTCCAGGGCGCGGCGCATGGTGGGTCCCAACGCTTCCAGGTGCGCCCGCGACGCGATCTCGGGTACCACGCCGCCGAACCGGACGTGTTCGTCGACGCTGGAGGCCACCTCGTCGGCCAACAGGGTCACGGTGCCGTCGGCCGCCAGCTCGGCGATGCCGATTCCCGTTTCGTCGCAGGAGCTTTCGATCGCGAGGATCGTCGTCATGTCGGGTCCCGTTTCATCGTGTACGCGTCCGCGCCGCTCGCCCGGTAGTAGCGCTTGCGCAGTCCGACGTTGACGAAACCTGCGCTCTGGTACAACCCGATCGCGGCCGCATTGTCCGTCCGCACCTCGAGATAGACGGCACCGCCCTCGGCGTACTCCAACAGGCGCGCCAGCATATCCCGGCCAATGCCGTGCCCCTGGTAGGCGGGATCGACACCGATGGTGTGAATTTCGTACTCGTAGGGCGGCTTTCGCCCTAGCCGCGCGATGCCTGCATACCCGACGAGCTTGTCATCGGTACGTGCGGCGACGTAGCGGATGTGCTTGGCGGCCAGCTCACGCAGGAACGCCTCGGCGGGCCATGGGTCGTCGCCGTCGAACAGTTGCGCCTCCAGTTCGGCGCACCGCGCGGCGTCGCCCGGACCCAGTCCGCCGTAGGTGACCGTCACGGCGTCACCGCCTCTGCGCGCGGTTTCGCGTCGGGGCGGCGCAGATACAGCGGGACCAGTCGCCCCGGCGGCGCCGTCCAGTCGACGACCCGCACCAGGCCGGAGGCCGTCGGGTAGACCGCTGGCTGCCGCGGTATGGCGAACAACGCGGCGTGTTCGGGCGAACCGGCGACCGCGCCCGCCCCGGTCGGGACATCGGCGGGCGCGTTCACCGCGGGCCCGTCGATGCGCATCCCGTCCCGGTAGCGCGCCCAGTACACCTCGCGGCGCCGGGCGTCGGTGACGACGAGCACCTCGCCCGCGGTGTCGATGCCGATCGCGTCCAGGCTGCACACGCCGTGCACGGCGATGCCAAGGGCCTGCCCGTAGGCGGCGGCGGTGGCCATGCCGACCCGCAGGCCGGTGAATGGCCCTGGGCCGCAACCCACCACGACGGTGGTCAGATCGTTCACCGTCATCGCGGCATCGGCCAGCGCGGCCAGCACGTTGGGGGTCAGCTGTTCGGCGTGCGCGCGGGCGTCGACGGTCACGCGTTCGGCGAGCACGTCGATGCGGTCGCCGTCACGCCGCACAATGCCCGCCGTGACCGCGGGGGTCGCGGTGTCGATCGCCAGGATGACGTTCGTCATGGCCGGCTCCACCGCCAAATCGCCGTTCGCACTTCGGTATCCGCTCCACGCTCGAGCCGGATGTCGAGGTGTCGCTCCGAGAGCCGCTCGACGATGCCCTCTCCCCACTCGACGACCACGACCGCGTCAGCCAGATCGGTGTCGAGGTCGAGCGAGTCGAGTTCGCCCAGCAGGTCCGCGCCTGCGTGGTCCAGCAGCCGGTACATGTCGACGTGCACCATGGCCGGCGATCCGGACCGTCGCGCGGGGTGCACCCGGGCCAGTACGAAGGTCGGCGACGTCACCGGTCCGTCGACGTCCATCGCCTCGGCGATGCCCTTGGCCAGCACGGTTTTTCCAGCGCCCAACGGACCGGACAGCACCACGACATCGCCAGCGCGCAGTTGTTCACCCAGCTTGGCCCCCAGCGCCATGGTGTCCTGCGCGGTCGGTAGCTCCGCGGTGTCGGCCGCATCAGCCATGGGGGCGGACCCGATCGCGCAACCGTCGCGTCATCGCGACCAACTTGGACGGCGTGGCGCGTTCCACCAGCCGCACCAATGCGTCGTCGATGGCCTCTGGTTGTTCCAGCTGAACCAGATGTCCTGCGCCACCGACGATCACCAGCTCGCACTTCGGCAGCGCGGCCGCCATCGCCTCCGAGTACTCCACCGGTGTGATGAGGTCGTCGGCACCACATGCGACCAGCGTCGGCACGCGGGCCAGCGTGCGCAGGCCCGCGTCCTCGTCGTGCACCTCCAGGGCGTGCAGGAATTCGACCAGGGTGGCGATCGGGGTGCCGTGCATCATCTTCTCGGAGAACGCCACCACGCTCGGGCTGACCTTCTCGTCGCCGTAGGACGCCGCCCGCAGGATCGGGGCGATCACCGACTTGGCGGCGCCGCGGGTGCGGTGCACGGTCTTCGGGGCGTAGCGGACCGCGAACCGAACAGCCTCCAGTGCCGGGTTTTTCAGTATCTCCCCCAGCGGCGACCGCGAAACACCTTCGGCGGCCGACGAAATCAAGGCCGCGCCGACGATTCGGGTGGGATAGCGCTGCGGGTACTGCCGAGCGTGCGACAGCACGGTCATGCCGCCCATCGAATGCCCGACCAGAACCACCGGGCCCTTGGGCGCCGTCACGGCGAGAACGGTTTCCAGGTCCTTGCCCAGCTGCTCGACGGTGTAGGTGTCCGGCGAGGCCTCCGCCGACTGGCCGTGCCCACGCTGGTCGTAGAACACCATCCGAACCTGCGGGCCCCACTGCTGCACCAGTCGTGCCCGCTGAAAGTAGAAGGCACCCATGCGCAGACAGAACCCGTGTGAGAACACCACCGTCAGCGGTGCGCTCTCCGGGCCGACCTCACGCACCGCAAGGTCCACCCCGTCGGCAGTGGTCACCACGGAGCTGCGGTCGGCGTCGAGCAGCTCGAAATCCTCGCCCACGTACGGATCGTCGCTGGTAGTGCGCCGGCCCATCGATCGTGCGACGGACACCCCGGCCAAGGCGCCCACTGCACCCAGCCCCGCGGCACCCGCCAGCCATCCGGCATTGGATTTCCGCCGCAGCTGTTCCGGGTCGTTATCGCTCAACGGCGCTGCCTGCCGTTGGGGCACCCCGGTAGGTCCTGACGACCCGGCCTCGCGGACTGGTGACGACCTCGTAGTGAATGGTGTCCAGCACGTCGGCCCAGTCCTGCGCGGTGGGCTCACCGTCGCTACCCGGCCCGAACAGGATCGCCTCGTCGCCTTCGCTGACGTCGGTTGCGTCGGGGCCGAGATCGACGACGAACTGGTCCATGCAGATGCGGCCGACGTTGGGTCGCAGCCGACCGTTGATCAACACGTTCATCCGCCCGCTCAGGGTGCGGAACACACCGTCGGCGTAGCCGATTGGCAGCAGCGCCAGCGTGGTATCGCGGTCGGCGATCCAGGTGTGCCCATAGGACACGCCATCGCCCGCGTGCACCGATCTGACCAGTGCCACAGGGCATTTCAGCGTCATCGCGGGTCGCAGTCCCATGTCGCCGCGTTCCGGGATCGGGCTCAGGCCGTAGACCGCGATGCCCGGGCGGATCATGTCGTAGGCCAGGTCGGGGCGTGTCATGGCGGAAGGCGAGTTGGACAAGTGCGCCACCTCGAAGTGCACACCCTGGTTGCGGGCCTGTGTCCGCATGTCGCTCAGCCGCCGCGCCTGCAAGTCATTGACGGGATTGTCCGGGTCGTCGCCGTACACCAGATGCGACATGATGCCGCGCAGCCGGACCGCTTCGTCGGCCGCCGCCCGCCGCAACGCCGTCAGCATCGACGGGTATTCGGCGGCGCCGACACCGTTGCGGTTCAGCCCGGTGTCCACCTTGACCGTGATGTTGGCCGGGCGGCCGGTGAGCTTGACGGCGGCCAGCAGCTCCCGCAGCTGGCGCGGCGAGGACAGCGCCAGCTGGACGTCGGACTGCAGTGCGGGCGCGAAGTCGGTGCCGGGTGGGTGCAGCCAGGCCAGCACCGGCGCGGTGATGCCGTCGTGGCGCAGCGCCAGCGCCTCGTCGATGGTGGCGACGCCGAGCTCGGCCGCGCCCTCCGCCAGCGCCGCCCGGGCCACCTGGGTGGCGCCGTGGCCGTAGCCGTCGGCCTTGACGACCGCCATCACCTGCGCCGAGCCGGCGTGCTCGCGCAAAACCCGCACGTTGTGGGCGATCGCGGCGAGGTCCACCACCGCCTCGGCGTTCGCGCTCGGCGTCAATGCGGTCATCAGCTCGGTTGTTTGCATCTCACAGCCGATTGTCCCAGAACCGCCCAGGTGGGCTTCCAATCAGTGCGCGAACGGCTGCAGCTCGTCGTAATGGCCGCCCGGCTTGAGCTCGTCCAGGTGGGTCAGCGCGGTGATGGTGTCGTCTCGCAGCGCCCGCGCCAGGTCCATCGAGAAGCCCTCTCGCACGACGACGCGCAGCACGGCGATGTCGGTGGCGTTCTCCGGCATGGTGTAGGCGGGCACCTGCCAGCCATAGGCGCGCAGCGCATGTGAGACGTCGAACTCGGTGTACCCCGGATCGCCCTTCAGCCGGAAGCTGACCACCGGGATTTCCGACCCGTCGGAGATCAGGACGAAATGCTCGCTCTCCCGAAGCTGGTCGCCCAGCCACCGGGCGGTCTGCGAGAGACAGTGCATCACCTGCCCGTAGCCGGCCCGGCCGAGCCGCAGGAAGTTGTAGTACTGGCCGACCACCTGATTGCCGGGCCGGGAGAAGTTCAGCGTGAATGTCGGCATATCGCCGCCTAGGTAGTTGACCCGGAACACCAGGTCTTCGGGTAGGTGTTCGGGGCTGCGCCACACCACGAAGCCGATGCCGGGATAGGTCAGGCCGTACTTGTGGCCGCTGACGTTGATCGACACCACCCGCGGCAGCCGGAAGTCCCAGATCAGGTCGGGATGCAGGAACGGAACGACGAAGCCGCCGCTGGCCGCGTCGACGTGCACGGGTACATCCAGTCCTCCGTCGGCGGCCAGCTTGTCCAGCGCCGCGCAGATCTCACCGATCGGCTCGAGCTCGCCGGTGAACGTGGTGCCAAGGATCGCGACCACGCCGATGGTGTCCTCGTCGATGTTCTCCAGCACCTGCTCGGGCGTGATGACGAAGCGGTCCTTCTCCATCGGCAGGTACCGCGGCTCGACGTCGAAGTAGCGGCAGAACTTCTCCCACACCACCTGCACGTTGGAGCCCATCACCAGATTCGGCCTGCGCTTGCGCCAATCCTTTCCGACGCGTTCGCGCCACCGCCAGCTGAGCGCGAGGCCGGCCAGCATCACGGCCTCGCTGGACCCGATGGTGGACACGCCGGTGGCGCTGGATGGGTCGTCATCGCGCAGCCCCTCGGCATGGAACAGATCGGCGACCATCGAAACACACCGCGACTCGATCGCCGCGGTGGCCGGGTACTCGTCCTTGTCGATCATGTTCTTGTCGAACGTCTCGGCCATCAGTTTCTCGGCTTGCGGGTCCATCCACGTCGTCACGAACGTCGCAAGGTTCAGCCGGGAGCTGCCGTCGAGCATCAGCTCGTCGTGGATGAACCGGTAGGCGGCATCGGGATCCATCGCTTCGTCGGGCATCCGCAACGACGGGATCGGCGCCATGGCCAGCCGCCCCGTGTAGGCCGGGTTGATCTGCGGGGCGTGGGAACGCTTGCGGGACAAGGCAAGTCCTTTCGTGGCGACTACAAACGGGCGATTGCGGCTCGGATGTGGGCGAGGATGCGGGACGCCGACGTGGGGACGGCGCTTGGTCCGGGATCGGCGGCCGACAGGTTCGCGGCACGGGCGTGCACGAACGCCGCGGCCGCGGCGGCTTCGCCCGCGGGCAAACCCGCGGCCAGCAGTGCGCCGATGACGCCGGAGAGCACGTCACCCGATCCGGCGGTGGCCCCCCACGACTGCCCGGCCGGGTTGAGGTAGACGGGCCCACCCGGTTCGGCGATCACGGTGATATTGCCCTTCAGCAGCACGGTCGCGCCGAACTGGTCGGCCAGTCTGCGGGTGGCGGCGACCCGGTCGTCGCCGGGCGGTGAACCGCCGGCCAACCGTTCGAACTCCCCGGCATGCGGGGTCAGCACGGTCGAAGCGCTGCGGTTGACGACAAGGTCGGGATGGGCGGCGAGGATGGTGAGAGCGTCGGCGTCGACGATCACGGGCAGGTCGGTGTCCAGCGCGAACCACAGCGCGGACGCTGCGGCGTCGTCGACGCCCAGTCCCGGACCGACGACCCAGGCCTGCACGCGGCCCGCCGCGCCGGCGCTCGGTGCGGCGATGACTTCGGGCCAGTGCGAAAGCACTTGCTGTGCAGCGCTTCCCGCGTAGCGAACCATGCCGGACGTGGCGGCCACCGCGGCGCCGGTGCACAGCACGGCCGCGCCCGGATAGGTGGACGAGCCGGCCAGGACGCCGGTGACACCCTGCGTGTACTTGTCATCCTTCGGTCCCGGCACCGGCCAGCGGGCGGCGACGTCGGCCGCGTCCAAACCCATCAGGTCGGTCGGCGCCAGGTCGAGTCCGATGTCGATCAGTTCGACCCGGCCGCAGTCGCCCAGCGCGTGAACGGGTTTGAGGCCGCCGAACGTCACGGTCAGCACGGGATGCACGGCGGGTCCGCTGACCGCGCCCGTCTGCACGTCGACGCCGCTGGGGATGTCGACGGACACCACCGGGATGCCCGCAGCGTCGACGGCGGCGAAAACCTCGGCCGCGGCGGGACGCAGCGGGCCGGACCCGGAGATGCCGACGACGCCATCGATCACCAGATCGGTTGCGGCCGGGACGCTTTGCGCCACTCGGCCGCCGGCCTTGCGAAAGGCCGCCAGCGCCTCGGAGTGGGTGTGTTCCGGGTTGAGCAGAACCGCGGACGCCGCCGCGCCCCGGCGACGCAGGAAGGTGGCCGCCCACAGCGCGTCGCCGCCATTGTCACCGGAGCCGACGACCGCACACACCGAACGGCTGGAGACCCCGCCGGTGCGCACGACGAGCTCGCGGGCGATCGCGATGGCCAGTCCGTTTGCCGCGCGGCGCATCAGGGCACCGTCTGGCAGCGACGCCAACAGCGGTGCTTCGGCTTCGCGGATCGCATCAGCGGAGTAGTAGTACCGCATCAATGCCAGGATTGCATGCCGTTGCACACTTATATGGCGCCACCGCTGAATTCGCCGGTGTTTGAACCGGTCATGCGGATCAAATGCCGGTGTATGGTCGCGCCATGACCGCGCCTAGCGACATGGGCGGCCGAACCGAGTTCTTCGGCCCGGTCATTCGGGAGCTCGACGAGCCGACGTTCCACGAACGTTGGGAAGGCCGCGTCTTCGGCATTTCCAATTTCCTGCTACCGCTGCTCGGTCGCAACGTCGACATTCTCCGCTTCGGTATGGAGCAACTGCCGCGGGAGGACTATCTCTCGAGCTACTACCAACGTTGGCTCGGAGCCTTCGAGAAGCTGCTTGTGCAGGCCGGTTACCTCGCGCCCGGTGAGGTCGATGCCCGAGTCGTCGGCCGATCCGCGCCGGCCGGGCGGCGCATGTCGCGAGCGCGCCTCGCGGCCACCTCACGAGCGGTGCGTTCCCTGCTGCGTCCGACACTTCCCCGCTGGTTTGCCGGTCAGGTGGTCCCCCGGCTGCTGGGTACGTCGCGGCCCGCGCTGCGCCGCAGGCACTTCGCGTTTGGAGACCGCGTCCGGGTGCGCGGTACCCGCGCGGTGCCATACACGCGACAACCGGGGTACGTAACCGGGAAACCCGGCGTAATCGTCGCGCACCTCGGCGCGACAGTTTTTCCCGACGCAAAAACGGTGGGCAGGCACGCGTTACCGCAGCATCTCTACACAGTCGCCTTCCGGGCTGCCGACTTGTGGGGAGTCACAGCCGAGCCCGCCACTGAAGTGCGGGTGGACCTGTACGAGTCCTATCTGGAGGCGGCGTGAGCGACGCGACGGCAGCGCGGGTCGAGGCGCTGGAGGCCCTGCTGGTGGAGAAGGGGATCGTCGATCCAAAGGTCGTCGACGAGGTGGTCGTCCACTACGAGACCAACGTGGGACCCCTCAACGGCGCCAAGGTGATCGCCCGTGCGTGGAACGATCCGGAGTACCTCCGGCGACTGCTCGCCGATGGAACACGCGCTGTCGCGGAACTCGGCTTCGGGGGTCCCGAAGGTCACATGATCGTTGCCGTACCGAACACGGCCACGGTTCACAACGTGGTGGTGTGCACTCTGTGTTCTTGCTATCCGTGGCCGGTGCTCGGGCTGCCGCCGTCCTGGTACAAGTCATCGGCGTACCGGTCGCGGATGGTTGCCCAGCCGCGGGCCCTGCTCGCGGAGATGGGGCTCGAACTGCCGCCCGAGGTACTCATCAGGGTCTGGGACAGCTCGGCAGAGGCCCGCTACTTGGTCGTCCCCGAGCGGCCGGCCGGGACCGATGGCCTCGGCGAGGCACAACTGGCGCGTCTGGTCACGCGCGATTCGATGATCGGGGTGGGGCGGCCACTATCCCCCACGGACGTCAGTGACGGCTGACTCGCCGAGCATCGACGCCGACCTCGAAGGGCCGGTCTCCCCGCCCCGCGACAACGGGGAGATCGTCTTCGCGGCGCCGTGGGAACGGCGGGTCTTCGGGCTTACCGTGGCCGCGTGCCGGTCCGGCGCGTGCGACTGGGAGACGTTTCGGACACGATTGATCGCCCACATCGCAGAAGACGATGCGCGGCCGTACTGGCAGAGCTGGGCGTCGGCGCTGGAGGATGTTCTCGAGGACACCGCAGTGTTGGCACGTGGCGAGCTGGACGAACGCCATCGTGAATTATTGAACCGCCCAGCGGGTTTCGATCACCACACGTAAGCCCGTACCCACACGCTCGGCGCTACTCGACGGTGACGGACTTGGCCAGGTTGCGCGGCTTGTCCACGTCGTAGCCGCGCGCCTGTGCGACCCCCGCGGCGAACACCTGCAGCGGAATGGTCGACAGCAGCGGCTGGAAAAGCGTTGACACCGCGGGTATTTCGATCAGATGGTCGGCGTACGGCCGGACGGTGTCGTCGCCTTCCTCGGCGACGACGATGGTGACCGCGCCGCGGGCCTGAATCTCGCGGATGTTCGACAGCAGCTTGGCGTGCAGGGTCGCCGAGCTCTTCGGTGACGGCATCACGACGATCACCGGCAGGCCGTCCTCGATCAGCGCGATCGGGCCGTGCTTGAGTTCGCCTGCCGCGAACCCCTCGGCGTGCATATACGCCAGTTCCTTGAGCTTCAGCGCTCCCTCGAGGGCGACCGGGTAGCCGACGTGGCGGCCGACGAAGAGAACGGTCTGCGACTTGGCGAACTGGCGGGCCAGCGCGGAGACGGGTTCGACGGTGGCCAGCACCCGCTTCACCAACTCGGGCATGGACTCCAGTTCCCGGTACTCGCGCTCCACCTCGTCGGGGTACTTGGTGCCGCGGGCCTGCGCGAGCGCAAGACCCACCAGGTAGTTGGCGGCGATCTGCGCCAGGAACGTCTTGGTCGACGCCACGCCGATCTCGGGGCCGGCGCGGGTGTAGAGCACCGCGTCGCACTCGCGCGGGATCTGGCTGCCGTTGGTGTTGCAGATCGCCAGCACCTTGGCCTTCTGCTCCTTGGCGTGCCGCACCGCCTCCAGGGTGTCGGCGGTCTCGCCGGACTGCGAGATGGCAATCACCAGCGTGCTGCGGTCCAGCACCGGGTCGCGGTAGCGGAACTCGCTGGCCAGCTCGGCCTCCACGGGCAGCCGCGTCCAGTGCTCGATCGCGTACTTGGCCAGCAGCCCGGAGTGATAGGCGGTGCCACAGGCGACGATGAAGACCTTGTCGATCTCGCGCAGCTCCTGATCGGAGAGGCGCTGCTCGTCGAGCACGATGCGGCCGTCGACGAAGTGGCCCAGCAGGGTGTCGGCGACGGCGGCGGGCTGCTCGGCGATCTCCTTGAGCATGAAGTACTCGTAGCCGCCCTTCTCGGCGGCCGACAGATCCCAGTCGATATGGAAAGTCCGAGCACTCGCGTCGTCCCGGTTGCCGTGGAAGTCATAGACCTGGTAGCCGTCGGCTGTCACCACGACGGCCTGGTCCTGGCCCAGCTCGACGGCGTGGCGGGTGTATTCGATGAATGCCGCCACATCCGAGCCGACGAACATCTCGCCGTCTCCGACACCGAGCACCAGCGGCGTCGAGCGGCGGGCGGCGACGATCGTGCCGGGATCGTCGGCGTTGGCGAACACCAGCGTGAAGTGGCCCTCGAGCCGGGGCAGCACGGCGAACACCGACTTCGCGAAGTCGCCTGCGGTGTCGCCGTGGTGGTACTGCCGGGCGACGAGGTGCACGGCGACCTCGGTGTCGGTGTCGCTGGCGAACTCCACACCGTCGGCTTCCAGTTCCTGGCGCAGCACGGCGTAGTTCTCGATGATCCCGTTATGGACGACCGCGATCTTGCCCGCGGCGTCACAGTGCGGATGGGCGTTTCGGTCGGTGGGCCTGCCATGAGTGGCCCACCGGGTGTGGCCCAGGCCGGTGCTGCCGGTGAGGCTGGCCGGATCGGTCTCGTCCAGCGCCGCCTCCAGGTTGGCCAGCCGGCCCGCGCGGCGCGCGACGGTCAGGCCGCCGTCACCGTCGAGCAGCGCCACCCCTGCGGAGTCATATCCGCGGTACTCCATCCGGCGCAGCGCGTCGACGACGACACCGCGGGCATCCCGCCATCCGACGTAGCCGACGATTCCGCACATAAGCATCCAGCGTAGTGCAGGAGCCAGCTAACGCCACTTCACGGTGATTCTGCGCACAGGGCGAGGTTTACTCGCACAAAGCCGCCTTCGGCGCAGAGTCGACGCTCGACGTGGCTATCTCCGCGAGCAGCGAAACCACCACACCGAAGGCGAAGTACATCGCGGAGCGGGCCAGTCCGGCCGCGGCGAGCAGCGCCCCAGCACGAAGAGAAACACCGCGCCGGGCAGGCGCAACTTCACAGATGGACCCTCACGCCGCCGTCACGGCGGTGGGCTACGGTCGTCACGTGGCCAGCACGAAAAGGCTCTTCGCCGCTTTGAAACGACGCGGGCCGCACCGCGTTCTGCGCGGAGACCTAGCCTTCGCCGGCCTGCGCGGCGTGGTTTACACCCCGGAATCGGGCTTCAACCTTCCCGGTGTCGCGTTCGCCCACGAGTGGGTGACCGGAGTGGAGCGTTACTACGGCACCCTCGAGCATCTGGCGTCGTGGGGCATCGTCGCGGCGGCGCCCGACACCGAGAAGGGCATCGCGCCGTCGGTGCTGAATCTGGCGTTCGACCTCGGCACCACGCTGGACATCATCGCCGGGGTGCGGCTGGGCGACGGGAAGATCAGCGTGCATCCCACCAAGCTGGGCATCGTCGGGCACGGTTTCGGTGCGTCGACGGCGGTGTTCGCCGCGGCCGGAATGCCCGCGAAGCCGAAGGCGGTGGTCGCGGCGTTCCCGACGGTCACCAAGCCGCGCGCCGAGGAGCCCGCGGCGACGCTGAAGGTTCCGGGCCTGATCCTCACCGACCCCGGCGATCCGATGTCGCTGCGGTCCAACGCGATTGAGTTGGCGCGGGTATGGGACGGCGCGGTGCTGCGGGCTACTCCGAAGGCCAAAGCCGGGGGCCTGATCGAGGGACGCCGACTGGCACGGGTGGTGGGGCTGCCGGGTGCCGACCGCAGCACCCAAAAGTTGGTGCGGGCGTTGATGACGGGCTACCTGCTGCACATGCTCACCGGCGACAAGACCTACCGCGATTTCGCCGACCCCGAGGTGGCGTTGCCCAAGGCGGCGACGATGGATCCGTTCGCGGGCAATCCGGTCGACCTGGAGAACAAGGTCGTCGCCCTGTTGAAGCCGTGAGGGTCTTGCATGCGGACCGGAATATTTTTGAACTACGCCGGCGGCTTCCTCGAAGCCGTCGACGAGGTCGTCGAACTGGAGAAGGTCGGCGTCGACATCGCACTCGTCGCGGAGGCGTACTCATTCGACGCGATCAGCCAGTTGGGCTTCCTCGCGGCGAAGACGTCGCGGATCGAGCTGGGCTCCGGAGTCGTGCCGATCTACATCCGCACCCCGTCGCTGCTGGCGATGACGGCCGCAGGGCTCGACTACGTCTCCGACGGCCGCTTCCGGTTGGGCATCGGGACGTCCGGGCCTCAGGTGATGGAGGGTTTCCACGGCGTTCCGTTCGACGCTCCGCTGGGCCGGACCCGCGAAGTCGTCGAGATCTGCAGACAGGTGTGGCGACGCGAGAACGTCCATTTTGACGGCAAGCACTACCAGATACCCCTTCCGCATGACCGCGGCACCGGTCTGGGTAAGCCGCTACACCTGATCAATCATCCTGTGCGGGAACGCATTCCGATCACGATCGCTGCCCTTGGCCCGAAGAATGTCGAGCTGACCGCGGAGATCGCCGAGGGCTGGCAGCCGGTTTTCTTCTACCCCGAGAAGGCCGACGAGGCGTGGGGCGACGCGCTTCGGGCCGGGATGGCCAAGCGCGACCCGGACCTCGGACCGCTGGATGTGATGGTCAGCGCCACCCTGGCCATCGGCGACGACGTCGAGGACCGGCTGGCGTGGGCCAAACCCCAACTGGCGCTGTACATCGGCGGCATGGGCGCGCGCGGCAAGAACTTCTACCACAACCTGGCCACGCGCTACGGGTTCGGCGAAGTGGCCAACCACATCCAGGACCTCTACCTGTCCGGCCGCAAAGCCGAAGCGACCGACGCGGTGCCCGACGAGTTGGTCCGGCACGTCTCGCTGATCGGGCCGCGCGGGTTCGTCAAGGAACGTGTGGCCGCCTACGCCGAAGCAGGGGTGACGACGTTGCTGG
The DNA here is from genome assembly GCA_963801575.1 of uncultured Actinomycetota bacterium. Lineage (GTDB taxonomy): Bacteria > Actinomycetota > Actinomycetes > Mycobacteriales > Mycobacteriaceae > Mycobacterium. Next base: position 60,425 of record CAWDFT010000015.1, on the reverse strand, counting down.
TGCATCCGCTGACAGGCGACCGCCGCGAATCCGTGCGCTACGTCGAGGAGTTGCACGAATTGCTGCCGTAGCAGACCCCGGCTGAGTTATCCACAGTCGTAATTTCATCCACAGGTAGGGCTTGAGCTGCTGGTTCGAGTCGTACCGGGTGAGTAGAGTCGCACGTATGTTCGATTCGGAGTTCGCGGCGGCCGACGACGGCGAGCTTGTTGCCGCGATCGAGGACGGCGCCCGGGTCGAGGCCGCCGCGGCCGCGCGCCGGCTGGCCGCGATCGCGGAGTTGGTGCGCCGCCGCGTCGACGGCGACGACGAGCGGGCGCTGTGGGCGTTTGACCCGTGGGATGGGGTGGCCGCCGAGGTGGCCGCCGCGCTGAGCATCGGGCACCGCCGCGCGTCGGGGCAGATGCGCATCGCGGTGGCGCTGCGCGACCGGCTGCCCCGGGTGGCGGCCCTGCACCGCAAGGGGGCGCTCAGTTCGCGGATCGTGGCGGCGATCACCTGGCTGACCCATCTGGTCGACGACCCGGCGGCGCTGGCGTTGATCGACGCCGCGCTGGCCGAGCGGGCCACCCGGTGGGGGCCGCTGTCAGAAGACAAGCTGCGCCAGGCCGTGGAGGTGTGGGTGGCCCGCTATGACCCCGACGCGCTGCGCCGCACCAAGACCACGATGCGCGGGCGTGACCTGATCATCGGCAACGCCGACGACGACGCCGACACCACCGCGCTGTGGGGGCGGCTGCTGGCCACCGACGCCGCGGTATTACAGCGGCGGGTCACCGCGATGGCCCGCGGGGTGTGCGACGGCGATCCGCGCAGCATGGGGGAGCGCCGCGCCGACGCCCTGGGCGCGTTGGCCGCCGGCAACCAAACCCTGGCCTGCGGGTGCGGATCGGCGACCTGCCCAGTCGCCGGCGAGCAACCCAAATCCAACGTGGTGATCCGGGTGATCGCCGAGCAAGCCGCGATCGACGCCGCCCAAGCACAATCCACCGACCAACAACAGTCCGGCGCGGCCCAACAACGATCCGATGCGGCCCACCGACAATGCGGCACCGCGCTGATGCTGGGCCACGGGGTGCTGCCCACCCCGCTGCTGGCCGAAGCGATCCGCACCGGCGCCGCCGTCAAGCCGATCCGGTTGCCCAGCGACGAGCCCGAGCCGGGGTATCGGCCCTCGGCCGAGCTGGCCGAGTTCGTGCGGATGCGCGATCTGTTCTGCCGCTTCCCCGGCTGCGACGTGCCCGCCGAGCTTTGCGACATCGACCACGCCCGACCCTGGCCGCTGGGCCCGACGCACGCCTCCAACCTCAACTGCAAGTGCCGAAAACACCACCTGATGAAAACCTTCTGCACCGGCATCGGCGGCTGGGCAGACATCCAGCTGCCCGACGGGACAGTCATCTGGACCTCACCCAGCGGCAAGACCTACACCACCCACCCCGGCAGCCGCATCTTCTTCCCCACCTGGAACACCACCACCACAGACCTACCGCCGCCGCCCACCCCCGAACCACCACCGGCGACAGCGCTCCGCGGGCTGATGATGCCGCGCCGAAAACGCAGCCGCGCCGCCGAGGACGCCGCCCGCATCAAAGCCGAACGCGCCCTCAACGAAACCGACACCCCACCCTTCTAAGAGGGATGGTTCTCCTCCCTAAGCTAAGGTCGTTCGACGGTTGGTACTACCCCAACGGTCTACACGACTACATGGCCGCGTTGAGCGTGTTTCTCGTTGGCGCACAACCGCTCACGCCCGTGATGAACGCAGCGGGCATGTCCGCTGCTGATTGGTTCAAACACATACTGAGGAATGGATACTCACATGACCTGCGCACAAGCGTCTGATGTATCGGCCCGGTTAGCCCGGACCTTCACCACCGAGGAGTCCATGTTGGTCGCTACCCGATTGGCCGATGTGGAGCAGATAATTCTCCGCAGGATTTGCCGATCTCGACGACCGAATCGGCAGCGCCGAGATAGACGCCGATGACGTTGTGCAGGTCGAGGCGGATGCCGTTCTGCCCTGGACCACCCATACCCTAAGAAGGACTCGCTCGACCGGACGATGAGCGAGCTGTTTTAGGGCGATGTAGCTATAGGTTCTCAAATTCTGTTTCATCTCGCGATGGCTTGACCTGCGGCTCAGCCACTTGTCTCAAGCCCTTTCATCCGCGGATTGTCTCATGACGCGTCATTTCCTACAGCCCTTCATCGCGGGGTTCGCTCCCGATGGGACTGCAGTCTGCCCCCGTGACTGGGTTCAACCTGAGAGCGATGTCGTGTGAGTAGCGAGGCAGTTATTCCAGTCAGTTGTTATTCGTCCGCGCTGCCTCTGGGAGACTGGGGACATGGCCTCCGGTGACAGCCGAGCGCGTAAAACCGACCTCACTTTGCGCAGCCTGGGCGCGGCAAGCACGGTCACGGGCTCCAAACACCTCCTGGAAGCCGAAGGCAAGCGAATCCTTATGGACTGTGGCCTGTTCCAGGGTTTGAAGAACCTTCGCGAGCTCAACTGGGCACCACTTGCGGTCGACCCCTCGAGTATCGACGCAGTCGTCGTGACCCACGCCCACCTCGATCACACCGGCTACCTGCCCCGGTTGGTGCGCGACGGATTCCGCGGGCCGATCGTGTCCACCGAAGCAACCGCCGCCGTCGCCGACATCATCCTGCGTGACAGTGCCAAGCTGCAGGAGCGTGACGCGGCGTTCCTCAACAAGCACAAGGCCACCAAACACCACCCCGCCTTGCCGCTGTATGACAGCGAGGACGCCGGGCGAGCCCTTGAGTTGTTCGACACCCATCCGTTCGGGCAGGCGTTCAGCCTTCCGGGGGAAGGGCCGGTGGTGACGTTCCGCCGCGCCGGGCACATTCTCGGGGCGGCGACCGTCGACCTGGTGTGGCACGGCCGCCGCATCGTCTTCACCGGCGATCTAGGCCGCTACGACGACCCGGTGATGCTCGACCCGGACCCGGTGCCGGCCGCGGACTACCTGGTGATGGAGTCGACCTACGGCGACCGCCTGCATGAGCGTGCCGACCCCGCCGACGCCCTCGCCGAGGTCATCAACGCGACGGTGGATCGCGGCGGCACCGTGGTGATACCGGCGTTCGCGGTGGGTCGGGCTCAGACGCTGCTCTACTACCTGTGGCAGCTGCGCTCCGCTGGGAGGCTGCCGGACATCCCGGTTTACCTGGACAGTCCGATGGCGATCAACGCCAGCGATTTGCTGGGCACCTATCATCGTGACCACCGCTTGCCGCCGGAGGTCTACGAGGACATGTGCGCCATGGCCACGTACACGCGGGAGGCCGAGGAGTCCATGAAGATCTCGGCCAGCCGCGAGCCCAAGATCGTGATCTCGGCCAGCGGCATGGCTACCGGCGGCCGGATCCTGCACCACCTCAAGGCATTCGCTCCGGATCCGCGCAACACGATCATGCTGACCGGTTATCAGGTGCCGGGTACCCGCGGCCGATCCATCGCCGCCGGTGAGCGGTACGTCAGGATCCACGGTGAGTGGATCCCGATCAATGCGCAGGTCGCAAACCTGCAAATGCTCTCCGCGCACGCCGACGCCGACGAACTCATCCGCTGGGCCTCCCAAATCGGCACACCACCGAGACGGGTGTTCGTGGTCCACGGCGAACCCCAGCCAGCGGACACCCTGCGCACCCGGCTGGACCATGAGTTCGGCTGGCAGGCAACGGTTCCCAGGCTGAATCAGCTGTTCAGCCTGTGACGCGTGTTGGTCCACGCGGAGGGTACCCGCAGGCAATCGTTCCGCATCGCGTGGCGGATAGCATTGGGCTGCTACTACGTCGACGATCATCTGTATTAGAGAGAGCAGCAGCAGCGCATTGCCGGGCTGCTTTGGCAAAGTTGAGCTCGCAACATGCTGTCCTACTGGGCCAGCGATAAAAGCGGACTATCTTCTTTCGCTCCGGGACCCTTTCCAGCCGAGGTAGCCGAGGAGAACGCTGACGACGAGATAGAGCGCAGCCGCAATCCAGAGAGATGCGGCGCTCCAAGTCCTTCCGCAGATAGTGCGGCTCGTTGAACATTCCTGTCGCTATTCCGAAGCCGATGTTCGCGTGTACTACGCCGGCCCCGGCAAGGAATCCGCAGAGAAACTTGTAAACCTCACGCTTCCTCACGGCTATCTCCTAGGGGGCTTGCCGGTTGCGGCAACTCACGCAGCTCAGAGCGCCAACCGAGGTAGCCCAGGCCAACACTGATCGCGCCGTAGATCACGGCTTCGATCAGCATCTTGCCGACGCCCCATTCGCGTCCTCTCCAGATCGGTACGGAGATGGTGCCCCGCGCGGTTGCCACGGCGTAACCGACATGTCCAAAACTTGCCGCCGCCGCCACCCCGCATAGGAATTTGAAGATGTCGCGATTCATGTCGTATCCCCTCTAGGCGTGGCACCGCTTCACGCTCAGGATCGTCCATACGCCTGAAGCCGAGGTAGAGCAAAAGGTCCCCGCGCCGATGCGTCCAGCTTGTTCGGCAACGGCCACCGAGACGGTCAGGATGCCTTTGTCGTAGGTGGCTTTGATGTCTTTCAAACGTTTGCCCTTCGGATTCTTTACACACACTGGGTCTGCAACCTCGGCACCTCAACGATCAGCACGTCGCCGCGAAAGTCGGACAACGATTAGGGCTCGCACTTGGGCATCCTCTCGCATCGTGGTGTAATCCGAGATGTTCGTGTACGCGATCCGCACGCAAACAACACAAAGCGTTACGCAACATAGACCCGAGCATCGCCATTTCAGAGGAGCCTCGCATCCCGTCCGGGGCCGCCGAGCCACATGTCGGCGACTTCGGCGTGGTTCGGTGGCCCGACCGCAACACGAGGGTTCCCTCACCTGTTGCGGCGGGATTTGATTGAATGGCTACGGCTGCGACCATCCGATCCAACATCGACTCTGGGAGGTCATCATGTCAGGCACCGTCGCTCGCGTCACCGAGATCAGCGCCACGTCCGACACCAGTTTTGAAGACGCCGTGAAGGTTGGCCTTGCTCGGGCCCACGAGACGCTGCGTGGTGTCAAATCAGCCTGGGTCAAGGAGCAGTCCGTGGATGTGGAGAACGGGAAGGCTGCTGCCTACCGCGTCAACATGCTGGTCACGTTCGTCCTCGAGTAGCGGGTGCCATCGCCACCGTGTGACGAGCCCCTCGCGCAGGCTGGCCGCCTGCCCGGTTGGGTTCGGTCGAGTTCTTTGGCCAGGGCATGCTGTGCCTCGATTGTCTCGCTCCAGACCCACCTGCCCAGCTCGCCCCGTGTAGTAATGCGAAGTTCGTTGCCGTCATAACTGTCTCTTCCGGGTTGTTTTGCGATCTCCGTTCAGCGACCCGACTGGTTTCACCCCGGAGTTCGTTGCGGGCCAGCCCCTACCGGGCGTGTGGGGACGACTACCAACCCGTACCAGCGATCAGCGCCTTTGATCAGGTAGGTGAATAGGGTTCGATACCTGCGCGCCCATAATGCGCCTCCCGAGCCGGTCGCAACTTCTGTCATGACCTAAGGCCCTGTTGTGCTCGCCATCGCCGCATTCAGACTCAGCCCATGACCGATAACCGCCGGGGGGAACCAGTCGGCAGCACGCCCCGTTTCGCCGTCGCGTGTCAAGCGTTGACTAAGGATTACGGCGGCGGGCACGGTGTCTTCGATCTGACTCTGGAAGTGCCTCGCGGCGAGGTCTTCGGTTTCATTGGCCCGAACGGCGCCGGGAAAACAACCGTGATCCGGCTGTTGATGGATCTCATCCGACCCGATCGCGGCTCGGCAAAACTGCTCGGCCGAGATGCGCGCAGGGACAGCGTCGAGCTCAAACGCAAGATCGGCTATCTGCCCGGCGAACTCATGCAGTGGCCGAAGGTCAGCGCGGCTTACGTCATCGGGATGCTGGCGGGACTGCGCGGTGGTGTCGATGAAGATTACGTCGCATCGCTGGCGCAGCGTCTCCATCTCGACCTCGGTCGCCGCTACGAGGACCTGTCGCATGGCAACAAGCAGAAGGTCGGGCTGCTGCAGGTCTTCATGCATCGCCCGGAACTACTGATTCTCGATGAACCCACGCTGGGTCTCGACCCGTTGATCCAACGGGAGTTTCGCGACCTGCTCGGTGAGGCGGTGGCGGACGGGGCGACGGTCTTCTTGTCCTCCCACGTGCTTGCTGAGGTCGAATTGATCTGTGACCGAATCGGATTGATACATGAAGGCCGATTACGCAAGGTCGGCTCACTCAACGAGCTGCGGGCCACGCGCATTCACCGCGTCGAGGCGGTGTTCGCCGGCACCCTCGACGCCGCACAGGTCGGCCGACTGCCGGGCGTGAGTGATCCGGTGGTCACCGACCACCGCCTTACCTGCTCGGTGCAGGGCTCCATCGCGCCGCTGCTCGAATCACTGGCCGCAGCCGATGTGGTTGAGCTGGACAGCCACGAGATGTCGCTCGAGGAGGTGTTTGTCCATGAAGTGGCGGACGGGTCGCGGTCAGCTGCTGATCGCTGACACAATTCGCGCGCACTGGCGCGGCGCGACCATCTGGATTCTGATCGGCAGCGCAGTGATGTACGTGATGGCACTGGCCCTGCACAGCGAGTTAGCCCGGTTCGAGGGTGGTCCCGAAGGCCTGGCGGCCAGTGTGCAAGCCGGTGCCGAGGCCATGCGCCTGCTGCGCTGGCCGGCCGAACGCCTGGATACGCTCGGAGGCTATCTGACCTATCACAACGTCACCTTGTTCACCTACTTCCTCAGCCTGTACGCGGTTGTGCAGGGGGCGGGTGCCATTCGCGGCGCCGAAGCTGCGCAGGCGCTCGAACCGGTGCTGGCGACCGGGCGCACTCGTGGGGGCGTTCTTCGTGACCGCGCGATCGGTTTCGCCGTTGTGCTGCTGGCGATCAGCCTCGGTCTCGGGATCGGGCTCACTGTCTCGATGATGGCCGGGGGAGAGCCCAATGCCAGCGGGTCGTTCCTCACCGCTGTCGCGTCGGGGGTGTGCGCATACGTGGCCTACGCCCTGGGTGTCGCGGTGTCACAGTTGATCGGCACCGCGCGCTCGGCGGCCGGCGTCGGTGCCTTGATCGTCACCGTGCTGTATCTGTTGACCAACGTCTGGGACCGGATAGGCGTACTGGGTGCCGTCCGGTTCATCTCACCCTTCTACTACTTCGACGAGTCCCGGGCGCTGGTACCGGGCCACAGCTTCAGCATCCCCGCCGCACTGGTGTCGGTCGTGCTGGCCGGGGCACTGCTTACCCTGGCGGCCTGGGCGTTCGAGCGACGCGATGTCGGCGCGCCGCTTTTGGCACGTCGACCCCGCCGCACGGCCTCAGCGACGCGGGTGCAGCAGCCGGCGCTGCGCGCGTTGTGGTCCGCCATGCTGATGCGGGACCGCTCCAGCCTGGTCGCGTGGTGCCTATCGGCGGCCGCCTGGATGGGCTTGACGGCCTGGTTGACACCGAGCGTCATCGACGTGTGGGACAAGTTCGGCTTCACCAGGAACGTGATGGCAATCGATCCCAGCTTCAGTGCGGCTGACCACTATCTGTCGTTCGCCGCTGAGATCCTCGCTCCAATCGTCGCGGCGTTCGTCATCACCCGGGCTGCGAGCTGGGTGGCCGACCTCCAATCGGGCCGGGTCGAGATCACGCTGTCCACTCCACTGTCCTGGGCCGGGCTGGTTGGGCAGCGCCTCATCGTGCTGCTGGTCGAGGTGGCGGTGGTCGTGATAGGCGGGATGGCCGGACTCGTCATCGGTGCGCGCGCCGTCGGGGCGGACGTCTACGGCCCGGGCGTGGCGCGGCTGGCGGCCGCGATTTACCTGCTCGCGGGGTGCCTCGGCGCGCTAGCCGCCGTCTTGGTCGCCTGGTTGCGAACCGGTGTGGCCGTGACCGTGCTGGCCATCCTCGTCGGAGCTTCCTACCTGTTCGTGCTCCTGGTCCAGCTCTTCGGCTGGCCGGAATGGCTGGCGCGGATGTCCCTCTTCGGCGCGATTGGCCACCCCTACCTGCGGACACCACCCGTCGAGGGGATCGCCTTCCTGGCCGCGATGGCCGTCGTCGGCACCGTCGTGGCCGCTGCAGTGGCCCAGCGGTCACCGAAGGTCCGGTGATCCTCAGTTCCGCGGCGCGACTGCAATGACCTGCCGGAACTTACCCGCTGGTGGCGCTTCGCTGCGGCGGCTCGGGGGAGCGGATGATCTCGATGTCGGGCAGCCCCTGCGCCACCAGGTACGCCGCCAGATCTGCGCACGACTGCTCCCAAACCCGCTCCGGTTCCCTCACCTGAGACCTATCCGAACACGCGTAGCCGCTAGCGCGCCGACCACACCTGCCGATACTTGCCGCTTCTCGGGTCGAGCGCGGGTGGTTCGGCGGCGTGTACCACGACAACGGGTGCGGTTCCCTGTCCGGCGAAAAACGCGTGCAGCCGCTTGTCGACCGCACGCCACACTTGATCCGGGTCGGCGTCGGTCGACATCTCTAGTCGCACCGTCAAGGCCCGCGGGCCGGTGCGGACAGCCTGGCACCGGTTAACACCGGGGGTTTCCTCGATCACCGTCACAAGCGCCAGCGGCAGCACCGTGACCGCTGTTCCGTCCGGCGCGTCAAATGAGAGGAGGTCGCTGGTGCGACCTTCTACCGTGATGGCCGGCAGCCGATTACCGCACACGCACGGGGTGCCGGTCAGTTTGACCCGGTCGCCGAGGTCGTAGCGGATCAGCGGCTGCACCCGGTTGGCCAGGTTGGTGACCAGAACGGTGTGGGAGACAACGCCCGCTGCGACGGGTTGGTAGTTCTCGTCGACTGGCTCGAGGAGATACCAGTCGCTGTTGACATGGAACAAACCGTGCCGGCATTCCATCGACAGGCCGGGGAATTCGGCTGAGGCGTAACGGTTCTGCACCGGGCAGCCGAACGTCGACTCGATGTCGGCGCGGTCAGCTGTTCGCCCGCGGTGATCGCTAGCAGCGGCTGGATCGTGAGTCGTCCGGCCCGTTGTTCGCTGGCCAGCAGCGCCAACGCGCTCGGGTAGCCCTCGAGGACGGTCGGCTGAAACTCGTCGATTTCCTTCACCAAATCCGGTAGTGGCCGCAGCACCGAGAACACCCGGGCGCGGTTGGCCAGGAAGGTGCTGCGGCGCCGGGCAGACTCCAACGCCGCGGAGGCGCCGATATGCCCGTCGGCGACGAACAGTGCCGCCGCGCGCAGACCGCGCCGCAGAACCCCGGACAGAAGGTCCCATCGAGCGATGAACCGCCATTCACCCCGGCGGCCCACGAAGTGGAACAGCGCCCATGACGCGTCATCGTGAATCAGGATGGCCGGCTCTCCGCTCGTTCCTGATGTGGTTGCGACGTGGTAGCGGCCCAGGTAGCGGGCTCCCACGAGTGAGTGGTCGGACAGGAAGTCGCGTCGCAGCGACGCGATGGTGATGTCGGGGTCGGTGACCCAGTCGTCGAAATGCGCCATGAGGTCGCGCTTGACCACAACGGGCAGTGACGTCAGATGCACCGGCCCCACAGGGAGGTTTCGGTACAAGCTCCGGTAGTACGGTGACGCCGTTCGGGCATGGCGGACGAGCTCCTGCAGCCGGGCCCGTTGGCGGCGCGAGATCGCCTGATCGTCACCGCGGCGGAAACACCAGGCCTCCCAGGCGATCAGCGCCACGCGAACCGTTGCGCGGATTACTCTCGCTTGCTGGGCTGGGAATGTTCGTCGCATGTGCCGTCCGGCCTACTCGGCGTCATTCCTCGCCGGTGATGTCCAGACGCAGGAACGAACGCACGTTGTAGAGGCGAAACGATCGCAGTGACCGCGCCGAGATCACCGGCGCTGCGTCTGCGAACGGAACAATTGTCGGCGCTGCGGTGTGATAGCGCTTGCCCCTGCGTTCGATGGTGCATCCGCCCGCAGCCGTCACGTTGGCGCACCAGTCGGTAAGGCCATACGGCAGTGGGATGTAGAAGTGGCTTCCGGCCTGCTCGACGACGACAGGCGTCGCGTAGCACCGTCCGGAGGCTCGGCCTTGATGATGGATCACCGAGGCGTACCAGTGGGACGATCCGGCCAGTTTCATCATCGCCGGGTTGAGCACAGCTCTGTTGAAGCGGCGGATGGCGTCGATCGCCGGGCGTACCTGCAGGCGGAAGACGACGATCAAAACCGCCTCAAGCACCAGCAGCATCAGCACAACTCGGACCAGGACCTGGATTGCCCTGCGGCGACCCCACGCCGGTGCAGCCTTAATACGCCGGACAGGCGGTGCGGTTGTCGCGTGCTCGCTCATCGCATACTCCTCAACCTGCGGACATAAAACGGCTGACCGATGAGGCGGTGACCGCCAGGGCGAGGCCGCCACTGATGATCACCCGCAGTGCGGGGCGGTCGACGGGGATGCTGCGAACCCGCGCGTGGGTCAACCCGGCGAGGTCGATCGCCCCGAAGGCCGCCAGACCGGGGAAACGTAATCTGCTCACTTTGCCAGCATCGAGGCGTCGGAACGGATGCTGTAGGGGCGAAGGTCACCTCGGCCTTCAGGGCAACGCCCGAACCGTACCCGGGCCCACGCGGTGGCGTCGAGCGCGTTGGCAACGAAAGTGTCCAGACGCAGTAGCCGCCCGACGCGAGGGCTCTTGCCGTGCCCCTCGGGGTGCATGCCCACGACGGTGATGCCGTGGGCGGCAAGCCCATCGCAGAACTCTTCATAGAACAGCGGATGGGTCATGGTTCCCGGCAGGAACACCACCACCGGCCCGCCCGATCGGCCGTGCCACACCGACAGCACAATCGGCACGCCCGCGGAGGTGATGGTCACCTCCTGGTAGCGCTCCGGGTGCTCAACCTCATTGCGCAGCCGTTCATCTCTGTCCCGCATGCCCATCACCTCAGTCCTTGCGCACCGCCGTCGGCGCCGCTGTTGTTGCTCGTTCGCCGTATCCGAGCCCGGCGGTGGTCATGGTGATCACCGGTACTCGTGCTGCTGCTCGTTGACGTCGATAACTTGTCGCGGCTGGCCGTCGCTGCTGCGGAAGTGCCGATAGTCGAATGCCAACACGGCCATCCCCTCGGATGCGAACGTCTGCGCGTAGGCCGGAAGCCCGAGTCGTTTGGTGGCGCTGCCGCCGTGTCCCATCACCACACACGGCACACGCCGTGGCCCGAGGCGCCACCCTGCGCCGCGACCTGGTCAACGTGCCCGCCCGCTTCGCCGCCCCGGCCCGCAAACCGATGCTGCACCTGCCCGCCCACTGGCCCTGGCAAACCGGATGGAAAACCCTGTGGCACAACGTCATCGGCTCTTGCTACCCGACCACCCAACCCCGCGCCAGCTGACCCCACCGGCCAGTCCCTGTCCACCCCGCCATCCCAGGCTCGTCCCCAGGAACATCGCAACAAGGAAAAGCTGGTACAGGCCAGCAGATCGCGCATGCACCGCCGCACCACACCCGGCCGCAGATCAGGGCAACCGCGCCGATGACCACACGAAATCACACATCCACGGATTCAGGCTAAGGTGCCGTGGGGCTGGGCTACACTTCCCCGCCACTTTCAACATATAGCGCACCGGGGGGCTTGCGGCAAGGCCCGGGTGATGCCCCAGAATCACTGGCCGAAGCCAGAACTCGCGAGAATTGGGGATAGCGAAATGCGCGTGTTGTTGTCGACGTTTGGGTCGCGCGGGGATGTCGAACCGCTGCTGGGACTAGCGGCGCGGTTGCGGGAACTCGGCGCGGAGGCGCGGTTGTGCGCGCCGCCGGACTTCGCGGAGGTGGCGGCCCGGGTCGGCGTTCCGATGGTTCCGGTCGGCTGGTCGGTGCGCGCGATGGTGCACGGGCCGACGCCGCCGTCGCAGGCGGACGCACCTCGGGTCGCGGCCGACTTGGTCGCCGCGCAGTTCAACACGGTCGCAGCGGCGGCCGAGGATTGCGACGCGTTGGTGGCGACCGGCCTGATGCCTGCCGGCGAGCGGACGATAGCCGAGACTCTGGGCATCAGCTATGTCCTGGCGACCTTCATTCCGTCAGTACTACCGTCGCCGCACCACTCGCCGTTGCCGCGGCCCGGTCGGCCCTTCCCGCCGGGCGAGACCGACAACCGGGTGCTGTGGGACGTGGACGCGGAGCGGGTGCAAGCGCTGTACGGCCCGCCGCTCAACGCCCACCGGGCGGCGGTCGGCCTGCCACCGGTGGACAACGTCCGCAACCATGTCTTCACCGAACGCCCGTGGCTGGCAGCGGACCCCATCCTGGCCCCATGGCCTGGGTCGGCGGACTTCGACGTCGTGCAGACCGGAGCGTGGATCCTGCCCGACGAACGCGCGCTGCCGGCCGACTTGGAGGCGTTCCTGGACGCAGGCACACCACCGGTGTATGTGGGCTTCAGCAGCGTGCGCGCCCCGGAGGACGCCGCCCGGGTGGTCATCGCGGCGATCCGCGCGCAGGGCCGTCGCGTCATCGTCTCCCGCGGCTGGGCCGACCTTGCCCCGATCGACGACCGGGACGACTGCTTCGTCGTCGGCGAGGTCAACCATCAGGCACTGTTTCCCCGGCTGGCCGCCGTCGTGCACCACGGCGGCGCGGGCACCACGACGACGGCGACGCGGGCCGGCGCACCTCAGGTGGTAATACCGCAGATTGTGGACCAGCCGTATTGGGCGGGCCGGGTGGCCAGCCTGGGCATCGGCGCGGCCCACGACGGTCCAACCCCGACCACCGAGTCCCTGTCGGCTTCGCTGCGGACGGCCCTGCGCCCCGAGACCCGCACCCGGGCGACCGCCGTGGCCGCCACGATTCGTACCGACGGGGCGACGGTGGCCGCGAAGCTGTTGATCGACGCGGTCAGCGGCGTCACGGGCCGGCCTGCGGCAGCTCGTCTGCCGCAATCTCACACGGGGTTCCCGCGCTGACCGGTTCGGGACTCGGTGGCGGTTCGACGATGGGCTGCGGCGGCGGCATCGGTGCGGGCGGTGGCGTCGGCGCGGGCGCAGCCGGGGCAGCCTCGCCCGCGGTTTCGTCCACGCAGCCGTCGTCGGGTTCGGACTCGGGCGCTTCGGCCTCGGCGAGTTCGTCCACCTCTTCTGCCGGTTCGTCTTCGAGCTCTTCGTCGTCGGGCACAGGCTCGTCGATCTCCGGCTCTTCCTCGAGCTCCGGAGGATCCGGAACCGCATCATCGGGCCGGTCCAGCAAGCCGCTGAACCCGTCGGCGAGCTGTGTGCCCAGACCCGTGAGTCCGCCTGCGGCACCGGGCAACCCGCCACCGAAGTCGCCGAGCGACGGCATCGACGGCATCGCCGGTGCCGCAGACGGTGCAGGCATTGGCGCGGCCGACATGGGCGGTGCGGTGGGAGACGCGGGATCTGCCGCGGCGGGAAGCGACGGCATCGGAGCTGTCACCGGACCGACGGCCGGTGCCGCCGCGGGCGCCGGGCTCGTCCAGGCCGACGGGGCGGTGGCGGCTGCCTCGGCGGGTGGAGCACCGCTCGGCGGTGGCATCGACGCAGGCCCGAGATCACCCGGCACTTCGAACATGGCGGCCGGCTCGGACGTCAGTCCAGCGGTCGCGGCGTCGAAGGCAGCCGCGACGGCCGCCATCGCGGATTGCATCGCGGTCAGCCAGTCCGATCGAATGTCGTTGTCCACGAACGGCTTCACCTGCTGGTCGATCAGCTCGCTCGCCACCGCACGATCTCCGGCTCCAGTGGTCACCGTCTGCGTGGCGGCCAGCCATTCAGGTCGTTCGACCTGGCGGCGGTCGTCGATCGACACAGCGGCGGCGACCTTATCGTCGACCGTGTGCCACAACTCGTCGCGGAGACCGGTGAACGCGCCGACGGCATTGCGCACCGCGGAGGCCGCGGCCGCGGACGCCTCGCCGTGGCGGACAAGGAAATCATGCGAGGCATCGCCGCCGTGTCCCTGCCACGCCCCGGCGAGCGCACCGAGCTGTTGCTCCTGCAGCTGTCGTGCGCTCTCGGTCGCCGTCGCCACCGCATCGAGCGCCGCTCGATCCGCCTCCAACGCCCGCAGGTCCAACCCGTCTTCGCTGCTGTACCAGTCGCGCACCTGCCCTCCGTGCAGGGTCAAGTCAGGATTCTGATAGCCGAGCAGGTGACAGGCCCACACATAGTCGCCGATGTTGTCGACGGCCGCGCGTCCCTCGGCCAGCCGCGCAGCGACGTCGAGCGGTACGGCCATGGGTCAACCCATCCGCCGGGCACCGCGGGCATCGACATCGACGTAGCGATCCGCACACGCGCGCAGTTCGGCGGCGACCTCGGTGGCCGCGCGCGACCACTGGTGCAGCCGGTCCACCACATCGTCGACAGCGAGTCGTAGCGCGTCGCCACGTGCGGTGTGCATGCGGCCGGCGACCGCACCGTCGAATCGCAAGCTAGTCAAATGAGTTCGGACCGCGGTGTCGACGATGTCGGCCGCCGCGTCGTACTGGCGGGCAGCGCCGAGCACCGCCGCAATGTCGACACGCGCGACGTCAGGTTCTCCCACATTGACTAGGACGCCGGCGAAACCCTTCGGGTTCCACCGAAGTTTCAGCGGTGTTCGCTGACGGATTCGGCCACCCGGATGGCCAACTGCCGGGCGGTGTCCTCGTCTGCCGCTTCCACCATCACGCGGACCATCTGCTCGGTTCCCGAGGGCCGCAACAGGATTCGGCCGGTGTCGCCGAGTTCGGCCGCGGCCTCGGCCACGGCGGTGCGTACCGACGGCGCGTCGGCCACGGTGGCCTTGTCGTCCACCTCGACGTTGATCAGCACCTGCGGCAGCGACTGCATGGTCGAGGCCAGCACCGCCAACGGTGTGCGGGTCTGCGCAATCCGGGACATCAGCCGCAGCCCGGTGACAATGCCGTCGCCGGTGGTGCCCAGCGCGGGCATGACGATGTGGCCGGACTGTTCGCCGCCGAGCGAGAACTCGCCTGCGCGCAGCTCCTCGAGCACGTAGCGGTCGCCGACGCCGGTGGTGCGGACCTCGATGCCCGCCGAGCGCATCGCGAGATGCAGCCCGAGGTTGCTCATCACGGTGGCGACCAGGGTATTGGAGGCCAGCTCGCCCGCCTCACGCATCGCAAGCGCCAGGATCACCATGATCGCGTCGCCGTCGACGATTCGGCCGGCAGCGTCGACGGCCAGGCAGCGATCGGCATCGCCGTCGTGGGCCAGACCGAGGTCGGCACGGTGGGACACGACCGCCTGCTGCAGCGACTCCATGTGCGTGGAACCGCAGCCGTCGTTGATGTTGAGCCCGTTGGGTTCGGCGTTGATCGCGATGACGTTGGCACCCGCGGCGCGGTAGGCCCGCGGCGCGGCCGCCGATGCGGCGCCATGCGCGCAGTCGACGACGACGGTCAGATCGTCCAGACGGGTGGTGAGGGCCTTGCCGACATGCCGCAGGTAGCGCTCGAGCGCGTCGCCTGCGTCGACGACCCGGCCGATCGCCGCACCGACCGGACGGTCGCCGGGGCCGGCCGCGACCAAGTCTTCGATGCGGTCCTCGGTGGCGTCGTCGAGCTTGTGCCCGCCCGCGCCGAAGATCTTGATGCCGTTGTCGGGCATCGGGTTGTGCGACGCCGAGATCATCACGCCGAACTCGGCGTCATAGGCGTTGGTCAGATAGGCCACCGCGGGGGTGGGCAGAACACCCACCCGCCATGCGTCGACCCCTTCGCTGGTCAGCCCGGCGATGACCGCGGCCTCCAGCATCTCGCCGCTGGCCCGCGGGTCACGGCCCACCACGGCGACCCGCCGGCGTGCCTGCGAGGAGTTTGCGAGTCGACGCGCGGCTGCCGAGCCCAGCGCCAGCGCCAGCTCAGCGGTCAGATCGCGATTGGCGACTCCGCGCACCCCGTCGGTGCCGAACAGTCGACCCATGGCCACAAATTTCTCACAGATGACGCCGGAAGACACAACCGCCGATGTCAGCAGGCGTGCCGCGGCTGAACCGGTATTCGTCCGAGACTATGCAAGGTGATCAGCTTCGACATGTCGCCCACGACGCTGAAAAGCGGCGATGAACTGCTAGCTTGTCCATCTATCAGGCTAGACTAGAATAAGTAAAGGACGCTTGACTACGCTGGTGGCCGGTGCAGCGCCTCCCCGGGAGTCATCCGGCTGGTCCACAAGGCCATTCACCGCAGCCAGGAGAAGTGATGTACGAATTTAAGATTGACGTCATGCGCGACGGCCGCTGGTGGATGGTCCACATCCCGGAAATCGACGGGCTTACCCAGGCCCGCCGGCTCTCCGAAGCCGAGACCATGGCGCGGGAGTACATCGCACTCGACCAGAATCTCCCCCTAGGTGACATCAAAGCCGAAACGGTCAGTGTCAGGATGGATGGACCAGCCTTCCGCGACCTTCTCGAAATCGCCCGCGAGATCAAGTCTTTGAGGGCCGAAGCAAACGAGATGGAACGCAAAGCAACCGAAAAGGCGCAAGCGTACGCCCGCTCACTCACCACCTACGGCGTACCCGTGCGCGACATCGCCGAACTCCTCGACATCTCACCTCAACGAGTCAGCCAACTCGCCAACTCCACTCCGTGAAGACGAAAACCGCCCGGCATGCAGTGCGCACGCCGGGCGGCTGACAGAGCTGACAGGTCAGCGCTTGGAGTACTGAGGCGCCTTGCGGGCCTTCTTGAGTCCGTACTTCTTGCGCTCGATGGCCCGCGGGTCGCGGGTGAGGAAGCCGGCCTTCTTCAGCACCGGCCGGTCCTCGGGCTGCACCAGGATCAGCGCCCTGGCGATCGCCAGGCGCAACGCGCCGGCCTGCCCGGAGGGGCCGCCGCCGTCGAGGTGGGCGTGGATGTCGAAGCTGTCCACCCGGTCCACGGTCACCAGCGGGGCCTTGATGAGCTGCTGATGGACCTTGTTGGGGAAGTAGGCCTCGAGAGTGCGCCCGTCGAGGTGGAAGTTCCCGGTGCCGGGCACCAAACGCACCCGCACCACGGCCTCCTTGCGGCGGCCGACGGTCTGGATGGGACGGTCGAGCACGACCGGCTCCCGCGGCGCGCGCGGCTCGGGGGCCGGCTCCGTCACGGTCTCGGGCGCTTCTGGAGCCTCCGTGGCTTCTGGAGCCTCGGGAGCCTCAGTGGCCTCGGGGGCCTGCGCCTCAGGAGCCTCGGTGGCCTCCGTGGCTTCGGGGGCTTCAGTCGATTCGGTGGTTTCGTTGTTCTCGCTCACTGGCTCACCTGCTTGATCTCGTAGGGCACCGGCTTCTGGGCGGTGTGCGGATGCTCCGGCCCGGCGTAGACCTTCAACTTCTTCTGGATCTGACGGCTGAGCTTGTTGTGCGGGAGCATGCCGACGATCGCCTTCTCGACCACACGGTCGGGATGGCGCTGCATCTCGGTGCCGAGCGAGCGCGCCCGTAGGCCACCTGGGTAACCCGAGTGACGGTAGGACATCTTGTTCTGCAGTTTGTCGCCGCTGATGGCGATCTTGTCGGCGTTGATGACGATGACGAAGTCGCCACCGTCGACATTCGGCGTGAATGTCGGCTTGTGCTTGCCGCGCAGCAGATTGGCTGCCGCGACGGCGAGCCGGCCGAGCACCACGTCGGTGGCGTCGATGACGTACCACGTGCGCGTGGTGTCACCCGCCTTCGGCGTGTACGTAGGCACAGCGCTTACCTTCTCTATCTCTCGGGTTGGACCCCGGTGTGACCCGGGCGCCGGTCAGGCGTGAACGGTGGGAAACCCTCGGCGACCGACATTGACCCGAGGACCCGGCGTACCCGCACGCCAACCGAGGAGCATACCGGCGGGCGTCACCGCAGGTCAAAACGCCTTCGAGCAGACTTGAGGCAAATGCCCCACGCGCGACGACGCCGCCGCGGGCCAGCATGAGTCCATGATCATCGAAGATCGCGGGGACGCCACCGTAGAACGCAGCGACCTGGTCGCCTCGGAGAAGTGGCACAAGGTGCTCACCGACGGGCACGCACCGCTGGTCAGAGCGCGGCGGGTGTTTCGTTATCTGCCCGCGGAGCCGCGCTGCAAGGTGTGCAACAACCCGTTCGGCGGCGTCGCCGGACGGGTTTTGGCCGCAGCGGGGTTCAACCCGTCACGCAAGAACCCCAACTTGTGCACGCGCTGCTGCGATGCGCTTCCCGCGGGCGGAGCCGAGGTGGACATCGCGGTGTTGTTCGCCGATGTGCGTGGTTCCACCGGCCTGGCCGAGCGGGCCAGCGCTGCCGACTTCGCCGCTTTGCTGAACCGCTTCTACTGCGTAGCGACCCGCACGCTGCTGCGCCACGACGCGATCATCGACAAGCTCGTCGGCGATGAGGTGATGGCGTTCTTCGTCCGCGGCATCAGCGGGCCCGACTATCGCAGGCGAGCCGTGCAAGCGGGGATGGACCTGTTGCGCGCGGTCGGCTACGGCACCGCCGAGGAACCCTGGATAGAGCTGGGCGCCGCCGTCAACGCAGGCGTTGCGTACGTCGGCAATGTCGGCGCCGCGGTCATGGACTTCACCGCCCTCGGCGACACGGTGAACGTCGCGGCGCGGATGCAGCAGCACGCCGCCGGCGGCGAATTGCTTGTCGCACATGGTGTTGCCGACGACATGGCGGCGAACGCACCCCGGCGCACACTAAGCCTGCGTGGACGCACAGTACCGTTGGACGCCTTCCTCGTCGGCCCGTAGCGCGTCGAGACAGACGAGACAGAACTGTGCGGTCCCGTGGTCTCCCCTACCAACGGGACCGCACAGTGGTCTGTGATGGCTACCCGCCCCAGGCGCTGGCCGCGCTGCGGTCGGTGGTCGCGACGTCGTCGGCACCGTCGCGAACCGCGTTGCCGAGGCTGAACAAGATCTCGTTCAGCGCACCCGCCGCCTGGTCCCATTTGGCCTGCTCGACTCGATACGCCTCGGCGGCCTCGCGGGTCCAGATCTGCTGCAGCGGAGCGATCTGGGCCCGCAGGTCGTCGAGCGCCGCGTTGAGCCGCGCAGAGGTGGTGTGTATTTCCTGCCGGACGGTGTACTCGATCTCGTCGAAGTTGTAGGACAGAACCGGGTCCATGGTGAGTCTCCTTAGATATTGGTGCCGACGGCGCCGATTTGATGCGAATGGGTTTCGGTTGCCTCACGCAATGCCCGCTCGTTGAGGCGCATGGTCTCGGCGATTTCCTGCAGTGCGACATGGAGTTTCCGCGACTCGCCGTTCCACCGGTCCACCACGTCCCTGAACCGCGTTGCCGCGACACCTCCCCACACCGACGGTGGCACGCTGGTCATCCGTCCGATGAATGACTGCAGCATCGACCGAATCTCCTCGTTGCGAGCGTCGATCTTGCCTGCGACGGCTGTCATGAGATCGAAATCGGTATTGAGCGATCCACCTGCGGGTGTCGTCATCAGGGTCCTTTCCGTTCGAGTTGTGTTTTCGACGGCGCGCAGCACCGTTTGGTTCCCTGAGTCAGAAAACTGAGTGCGCCGACCGGATGGCCTCCTCGCAGACGAAGCGGACCGTCTGTTCACCGCCCGGCGCGCTCTGGCAGCCGACGCCGATTCGCACGGTGTCGTCGACGAACACCGCCCAGTCGATCTGGCGTCCTGCACGGATTTCCCGATATGTGACGGCAGGTCGGTCGGCTCGGCGCGCGTCCGGGTTGAACTGGCCGAACACGCCGGCCTGCTGGTCGTCGAGAGCCCTGCGCAGCGTTGCCGCCGTCGTGGACAGCGTCTCGTCCTTGTGCACCTGAGCCTGTGTGATCAGCACTGCGGTCGCACCATCTGGCGCCGTCACCTGCACCCGCGCAGAGCCAGGTCCGGCCGTGATGCGCCGAACCACCCACGGAGCCGGAACCTTCGCCGCGACCCGGCCTTCGACCAAGAGTGTCATCGGCAGATCGGTTGCCGGGTCCCCGTTCACGTCGGACCTAACGGCGAGGCCGACGCACAGCAGAGCCGCCGATACAACGACGGACGCCAGCGCCGCCACCCTCGACCGGCTCCGCCCGGGCGACTCGACCCTGTGCACCGACGGCGTGGGCTGGTTCCGCACCGCGGCGAGAACCCGATCCTGGTGAACCGTTGTCACCGCAACGCCGTCGGTCCGAAAACAGTCGGCGATGGCTCGGGCCAGTACGACGGCGTCGTGAACGCCGACCGGCGCATCCACCAGTACCGCGCCGGACCCATCGACACCATCCGCTACCGCTCTGGCGATGTCAGCGCAATCCCCCAGGCGTGGCTCGGCTGCAACCACACAGCCTGCACGCGCGACCGTCACGAACTCCGGCGCAATCTCAACCACCGACGGTGCGCCAGGCACACCGTCGGCGATCACCTGAGCCCGCTGCAGCACAACGACATTCGTCGACACGGTCACCGCGGCTTGCCGAACACATTCGACTCGAGCCGGCGGCCACCAGGTCGGGCAGACCAGGACAGCGGTTTCGGCGCCTTCTGGAAGCACCGCGCGAAAGACTTCACACCACACCGCCGACACCGCGACGGGCTGATCGTCGAGCACTGCGATCTCATCGTCGATGCACTCGAGTGCCGTCGACACCAGTTCCTGTGCCAGGTCGCACGGCCCGCGGACCGTCCCAGGCCCGACCTCGACGACGTATTCCGTCATGCCGGGTCGCTCCACGCGACCTGGATGAGCTGATCCGGATGCGAGCGGGTGACAAGCGTTCCCCGGCCGGGCGGCAGTGGCGAAGGCCGAACCGACCCGAGCAGCACACCGTCCTCCGGGTTGGCGCTCATCATCAGGCCCATGCATCCGAGGTCGCGCAGGCGAGCGAGGACGGGATCGAACATCGCTCGCGCGGCGCCGCCGGACCGCCGCGCCACCACGACGTGCAAACCGAGATCCTTGGCGTGGGGCAGCAAGTCGAGCAGGGGCGTAAGCGGGTTGTTACCGGTCGTCCCGGAAACCAGGTCGTAGTCGTCGACGACGACATAGATCTCGGGCCCGGACCACCATGACCGTGCCCGCAACTGCTGCTGGGTGACGTCCGCGCCCGGCATTCGCGCCTGCAGCCGTTCCAACAGCACAGCGAGTTGTGACGTCAACGCCGCTGCCGACGGCGTGTATCCCGCGAGGTGGTCGGACTCAACGACGCCGAGCAGTGTCCGGCGGACGTCGATGATGAACAGTTGAACGTGGTTGGCGGTGTTCGTGCGGACGAGTTCACGACACAGCGTCCGCAACGTGGTGGTCTTGCCGCACTCCCCCTCCCCCAAGATCATCAGGTGGGCTTCTGCGGCGAAATCGACAGCGACGGGGCGTAACTCGCTCTCGCCGATGCCCAACAGAATCTGCGTCGCCGGGCGGGGCTCGGCGGCACCCGCGGCCAGGGCGTGTTGATCCACCCGAGTTGGCAGTAGTGCGATTGGCGGCGCGACGCGGCCCGCATATCGCGTCCGCAGTCGATCGGCACGTGCAGCATCCAATTCGGGCAGGGCAATCACCAGCTCGCTACCGTCACGGGTAATCCCGCGACCGGGTGGGCTCTGGGCCAGTTGCCGTGCGCGCTTCCGATCCATGTCGGAGTCGGCCGGATCGCCCAGCCGCAGTTCGATACGGGTGCCGATCTGATCCTTCAGCGCAGGCCGGATCTCCGCCCACCGCGACGCCGCGACGACGACGTGGATGCCGTACGAAAGACCCTGGGCGGCAAGCGCAGTGATCGATGCCTCCAGGGCGTCGAACTCCTGACGAATCGTTGCCCAGCCGTCGATGACGAGGAACACGTCACCATACAGGTCGTCGGGGGAAGTTGAATCGTTCGAGCTACGCCGCGCCTCCCTCACTCGCAGCAGGGACTCAAACTGCGCGACAGTGCGCCGGACGAGGTCCGCATCGTGTCGGCCTGCCACCGACCCGACGTGCGGCAGCGATAGCAACGATGACAGCGTGCCGCCGCCGAAGTCGAGGCAGTAGACCTGTACATCGCGCGGATCGTGGCATTCGGCCAACGCCAAGACCAGCGTCCGCAGCGCAGTCGATTTGCCCGACCTTGGGCCGCCCACGACGGCGACATTTCCTGCTGCACCGGACAGTTCGGCGACCAATAAGTCTCGGCGCTGCTCGTACGGACGATCCACGAGGCCGATTGGCACAGTGAGTCGTACCCGAGTTCCGACGCGCTGCAACACGCTGTCGAGCGTGGGTGATTCGGTTATTGGAGGCAGCCAGACTCTGTGTGCAGGCGATCCGCGACCCTCAAGCCGGTCGAGGACAGTGTCCAGCAGCGTGCGGGAGGCGGAGCTGTGGTCGGTCGCCTGCTCGTCTCGCAGAGTGGTGCGGCCCATTGGAGTCGCGGTAAACAGCCGCGGCGCCGGCGGTGGCACCGACGCGATGGAACGGATCGCTGTGCTTTCGTACGGTCCGGAAACGAATGCCGTTTGGAAACGCAGCGGTCCATCCGAACCGGTCTTCAGATACGCCGCACCCGGTGCGCTCGGCAGGTGGTATGCGTCGGGACCGCCGAGGACGGACCGTGATTCGCCACTCGAGAATGTCTTGAGGCAAATCCGGTAGGACAGGTGGGATTCCAGCCCGCGCAGCCTGCCCTCGTCCAGTCGTTGACTCGCGAGCAAGAGATGCATGCCGAGCGAGCGTCCGAGCCGACCGATCGCGATGAACAGATCGGTGAAGTCGGGATGCTGGCTGAGCAGTTCGGAGAATTCGTCGACCACGATGAAGAGAGACGGCAACGGTGCGAGCGTCGTGTCCCTGGCCCGCGCCCGGTCGTAGTCGGCGACGTTGGCGAAGTTCCCGGCGGCCCTGAGCAGCTCCTGGCGGCGGTTCATTTCACCGGCGAGCGCATCCTTCATCCTCGCAACGAGAAGTGCCTCGTCGGCCAGGTTGGTGATTACCGCGGCTACGTGTGGTGCGCGCTCGAGCCCGAGGAAAGTGGCACCGCCCTTGAAGTCGACCAGGATCAGGTTCAGGGTGTCGGGCGGATGCAGAGTGAGCATTCCCAACGTCAGCGTGCGGAGGAACTCCGACTTACCCGAACCCGTTGCGCCGATGCATAACCCGTGTGGGCCCATACCGTTCGCGGCCGCCTCTTTGATGTCGAGTTCAACCGGCACACCATTCTCCGAAACCCCGATGGGGACGCGCAACCTGCGTTTGACATCGCGGCCACGCCAAACCACGAGAGGATCGATCTGTCCGGCATCGGCAATGCCCATCAACTCCGGCCAGGCAACCGCCGGTGAAGTGCCCTCCGCACCGTCGGTCGACTCCGTGGCGGGCCGGAACGCAGCCAACCGCCGCGCGCAGGCCAGCGCCTGTCCCGTCGTCATCGTGTCGGGCCGCGCTAGGTCGTCCTCGCCGATGACAAGGCGCAGACCAGCCTGAGCGGCCACCTCGTCGCACGCGATCCCCACCTCCAGGACGGTCACATCACCAAGACCACCTGGCTGGAACAGACCTTCGCTGCCAGCGACCAGCCCGCCGTCAATCACCAAGACCACATGGGCTCCTTCACAGCCGGCGAGCGCAGTCTCGGCGGATGCGAGGTCGCCATACATCATGCGTGCCGGCCCGCCGTCGTCCGTGGCGCGCCAATGTTGGTGATGTGGCAGCCATTTCAGCCAGTCCCAGTCAGCGGCTGTGAGGGGGTCGACGACAGACATGATGTGCAGATGATTGGGGCTATGCAGTACCGCCAGCTGACATATCACCGCCCGCAGCAGACCCCGGGCGGCTTGTCGGTCGCCGCGCACGGTGACCGCGGCGGACTCATTGAGGGCCAGCGCGACGGGCAGATCGGGCACCGTCGACTGGTTACGGAGGAGCCGCCGCAATTCCGTCGAGGTGACAGGGTCTAGCTCATCGCGCTCTCCGAGCTCGGGTGAGACCAGTCTGGTCGACAGGCTCTGCGCGCCGAGCCCGACTCGGACCTGGCCGAAGTCGGGGTCGTCAGGCCGACGCTCCCACATTCGCCTGCCGCCAACCAACGTCCACAGCGAAGCAGGATCGGGATGGATCCAAGAGAGTGAAACACGCTGGGCATCACGGCTCTTCGAGATCGTGTGTTCCAGCGACTCGAGGTAGCGCAGGTAGTCGCGGCGGCCTTGGTTGATCTCGGCGGTTCGACTGTTCCCGCGTGCCCCGATCGCTACCGTGCCTAGCAGCGAAACCCCCATCATCACGGGAAAGAACCCATACATCGGGTTGCGCATCGCGGTTGTGCCGGATGTGAAGTAGACAGCCATCATCCCCACGGTGGCGATGACCATTGCCACCGGCAGCAACCTGGAGAGGGGATTCGCGGGTACGTCCGTTGGCACTTCGGGGGGTGCCTTCACGACGACTTCACCCTCGTCCATGGGCGGTGTCGCCAGACGCGGCTTGATCCAGAACTCCATCGGGGGATAGACGAGCCCGCACCCGATCTCGTTCCCCATCCACAGTGCCGAAAATTGCTGCGGCTCCCCACCCGTGAGGGTGGTTACGGTGATTCGCGGGGGGTCTGCATGACGGTTTTGGACCTGTGCCGGGTGACGGTACAGACCGATCGCAATGGTCGTTGGGTCGCGGTTGATCTCGCCTTACCGACACGGATGGAGCTCGGAGAACTGCTTCCGTGCGTCGTCGACATCGTCGGTGGCCCAAAGGTGGAACCTACCGATGGCATCGGCCGACGCTGGACGATGGCACGCCTCGACGGCTCACCGTTCGACGAGGCGACGACACTAGGCGAGAACGGTATTCAAGACGGTGAGATCCTCCTGCTCACGAATGCCGAGTCAGGGATGCCCGAGGCCGAGTTCAACGATCTGTGTCACTCCGTGATCGAAACGTCGGCATCGGGTGACCGTGACGACCAGATGGCACGGGGCATGGGCGCCGCTACGTGTTTGTGGGCCGCGGGCTTCGGTGCGATCGTGCTCGCTTGGTCTGCGATTTCATCCGCGAGCCACCACGTCTTCATCGCGGCAACAGTGGCTGTCGCGGCGACTGTGGGGACAATCGCGGTAAGCCGTGTCGACGCTGAGCCGCTGCCGACGTTGGCCCTTGGCGTGACTGCTGCCGCGTTCGCTGCGGTGGCAGGCTTCCTGGTGGTACCCGGTGGCCCCGCACCGCCGAATTTCTTTCTGGCGGCGGCCATCTGTTCTGCGGTGTCGATCGTGTTGCTCCACGTCACATCCCGTGAAACGACATGCTTCACCGCGATCGCGGCATTCTCGACAGCGGTCGCGATCGCCGCGGCGGGCGTGGCCGTTTGGCCGGGGCCGGTCGAAGCGGTGGGCGCACTCTTGGCCGCCGCATCGCTGGCCATGCTGGGTGTGGCGGCCAAGCTGTCGATGGTCCTGACGGGCTTGTCACCGACGATGCCCACCGCAACGGACCGCGAATGCGCCGAGGAGGACCTACCTCCCGGCGGCCGTGCCGAAAGGGCTGTACGCGGCCACCAGACGCTGACGGGACTACAGGCCGGGTTCTCGGCGTCGGCGGCGTTGGCCGCAGTGTTGGTCACCGTGGGCCTACGCGACGGGGGTGCGCTGAGCGGTGTCGCCCTCACCGCCGTTGTCTCCACGGTGATGCTTCTACGGTCACGCCAACAGCGAGGAGTTGTCCGATCCGCTGTGCTCTTCGGAAGTGGAATGGTCAGTGCTACTGCCGCTTTCGTGTTGGCTGTTGTTTCGGCACCGCATCATGCCCACTGGGCGAGTCTGCTCGCGGTTGTCCTCGGCGTCGGCGCCCTGTGCCTGGCTCACTCGGACTTCGCCGGTCGATTGAGCCCAGTGGGGCGGCGAAGCGTAGAACTGCTTGACTACCTAGCGCTGGCTTCGGTTGCCCCCCTGACCTGTTGGGTCGCCGATGTGTTCGGCATCGTCCGTGGCTTGAGCCTGACATGACGGTTCATACACGCCGCCGCGCGCGGATCGCCGGAGCAGTCGTGCTGACGACAATCTCGGTGTGGATGTCACCGATTGCCGGTGCCGTCACTCCGCCAATGGTCGATGACTCGTTTCTGCCTGCACCGCGCCCGCCTGCTCCACCGGGCCCGACCGAGCAGCGACAACCGTGCTTCGTCTCCACCGCAGCAGCGGTCCGGGACCGAGCTGCGAACGCAAACCAGCTGAAGGATCTCGACCTGGCGGCCGTGTGGCGGCTCACTCGAGGAGCCGGCCAGACGGTCGCGGTCATCGACACGGGGGTGGCACGTCATCGCCTGCTTCCCCGCCTCGTCGGCGGCGGTGACTACGTCTTCACCGGCGATGGCACCGATGACTGCGACGGGCACGGAACGATCGTGGCCGGAATCATCGGCGCGGCAATGGATTCTACGGGTGGCGCGGGGTTCAGCGGAGTCGCACCCGAGGCGACGATCATCGGCATTCGGCAGTCGAGCATCAAGTTCGCGCCCGCCGGTCGACCGGAGCCTGGCTTCGGCGACGTCAACACACTCGCGATGGCCGTGCGGACCGCCGCCGATATGGGTGCCACGGTGATCAATGTGTCCTCCATCGCCTGCGTCGCCGACGCGGCCGCGCTGGACGACCGCGCCCTGGGTGCGGCCTTGGAGTATGCGGTGGACGTCAAGAACGTCGTGGTGGTCGCGGCGGCGGGAAACGTCGGCGGTCTGGGCGCATGCCCTGACCAGAACCCGTCGGCAGACCCGGCTCACCGCGGACAGCCCGACTGGGACTCGGTGAAAGTCGTTGTGAGCCCGGCTTGGTACGACGACTACGTTCTGACGGTTGGCTCCATCGATCCGCAGGGGTCGCCGTCTCGGTTCACGTTGGCGGGTCCTTGGGTGGACGTCGCCGCCCCGGGTGAGTCGGTCGTGTCGCTGGATCCAGACGGCGAGGGGTTCGTCGACACGCTGCCGGTGTTCGACAGTTCGATGCCGATCGTGGGGACGAGCTATGCGGCGCCCGTGGTCAGCGGGATCGCCGCGTTGGTGCGGGCCCGATCGCCGCATCTGACCGCCCGACAGGTGATGCAGCGAATCGAGGACACCGCGCATCGACCTCCGGCGGGCTGGGATCCGTTCGTCGGTCACGGTGTCGCCGATGCGCTGGCCGCCGTCAGCGGCGATACCAGTACTGCGCGGATGACCGTCGAGAGCGATGCGCCGCATGACAGCGCCGAACGCCCGATATCGCCCGCCAGCCATACCCCGCAAGACCCGAGCGCGCGACGAATCGCGTTCGGCGGAGCCGGGATCTGTGTCGCCGTAGTGGCTGGCGCGGTGGCGATGGTGGCCTCGGTCGGCCGGTTACGGCGGCGGGAGAACACTGTCGCGCGCGACTAGCGCACTGTCCCGGCTCAGTTCGGGCCCCCGAGGCAGCCGCGAAAGCACCGGCCATGGAGCCGGTACGGGGGCTGCCTGTATACCGAGGAGTTTCCCGGTGTTCTCGTCACGCATTCCGAAAAGCGCGCCGCTGTCCGTCATCAGGTACAGCGGACCGGTGTCGCGACCGTTGCCGGTGATCCCGGCCGCTCGGACATACGCGCTTCGCCCAGGCGGTATGGCGACGCTGTCCAGGTTCGGCCCCTCGGCATCCGCCTGTACGAGCACCGTCGGATTCGAGTTGGTTGTCACCGGTATCGAGTCGCCAACCCAAAGAACCGTTTTCGGACCCTGCGGTAGCCACTGTGCGCACAACACCCCGTCATCGCTCGCACCGATGGGTGTGCCCGCTCGTTGGGGAAACGTCGACACCTGCAGGGAGTCGAGTAGCGGTACGTTGCCGACGACATCGGGTGAGGCCGCAACCACTTCACGGCTTCCTTGCGAGTCGGTGATCCGGATCAGATCCGCTGCGACCTCGCCGATCCGCTGGACGCCGTCGGCCAACACGACGAAATAGTCGGTGGCGTCGGCTCGGGTCACCCGCACCACCGTTCCGACCCGCAGGCCCGCGACGGCCCCCAGCCCGCCGGCACCCGGGACGTGCGGCGGACCGATCGGCGGCGCTTCGGGAATTGCATCGAGCAGTGCCCTCGAGACAGGCCGTGGCTCGATGCCGTCGAGGCGCAGTGCCCATACGACGGCGGGATTGCGGAGGTCGACTTCGGCCCTCCAGCCGTCGTACAGCAGATATGTCGTAGCAGCGCTCTCCGATCGCGGCGTGACCAGCACTCGCGGTTGGCGTGCCCGAGGATCGATGCCCTCTGTCCGACCGGCGATCACCGTGGTGGTCGCCTCGTCGCAGACCGTCCATGCTGATTCCTCATCCGTCAATGGCGCGGCGATGACGGCAGGCGCGCCAGGGGTGCCCAAGAGCGGACCGCGCTTGGCCCTGTCGATGGCGGCCTCGCTGACGATTTCCGGCCTGGCGGCGGTCCCGGCGACCAAGCGCGCCGACGACAGATTCAAGACAGGATGCAAGGTGTCGTCCACCCGGACATATAGCGCACCCGACTCACGTGACACGACGATCGCGGCATCGCCCAGTCCGCCGTGCGGACGCAACAACGCCAGAACGGCGCACACTGCTATCACGACAACCGCCAGCATGCACCCTGCGACGAACGAAAGGGACTGTGCCCGTAACGGATCGTGCAGCATGCGGATGTCTCCGCGCAGCAGCGCGTGCTCCATCCGCCGTACCAGAAATCGATACCCGCTGACCTGCAGCCGCGTTGTCGGTTGACGAGCCATACTCCCCCAGATGTGCCCAATCTCACGGTAACCCGGTCGGGCTGGGGGCAACGACGCCAAATTAGCCCTGTATAGTGATGTGCAGCGGCACCGCCTGTTCTGCCTTTTGCCGCTTTCTCGATCGTCATACCAAGCGCCGCGGATCACCGCGCCGGGCAGGACGACCACACACTTATCTTTCGGAGCTTCAACCTTGTCTTTTCACAATTCGAGTGGCACAACCGTGCCCACCTTCGCCGACCTCGGGCTACCCGAGGCCGTCGTCACCAGCCTTGCCGATCTAGGCATCACCGCGCCGTTCCCCATCCAGGCCGCGACGCTGCCCGACTCGCTGGCCGGCCGCGACGTGCTCGGCCGCGGCCGCACCGGGTCCGGCAAGACTTACGCCTTCCTACTGCCGATGGTGGCCCGGCTCGCAACGAGCGATTCCCGACGCGCACCCGGCCGTCCGCGGGCGCTCATCCTCGCCCCGACACGCGAGCTCGTCGCACAGATCGACGCGGCACTGGCACCGCTGGCCGCGGTCATGAACCTGCGCTCGGTCACCATCTTCGGCGGGGTCAGCCCGCAGCCGCAGATCGCCAAACTGCGCCAAGGCGTCGACATCGTCATCGCCTGCCCCGGCCGGCTCGAGGATCACGTGAAATCGCGCCATGCGGACCTGTCTGCCGTCGAGATCACCGTTCTCGACGAGGCCGACCACATGGCCGATCTCGGCTTCCTGCCCCCGGTCAAGCGACTTCTCGACAAAACCCCAAGCCGTGGTCAGCGGATGCTGTTCTCGGCCACGCTCGACGGTGGCGTCGACGTGCTGGTCAAGCGTTACCTGCACGACCCGGTGGTGCACAGCGTCGATTCGGCGCAATCGCCGGTGTCGGCCATGGTCCACCATGTGCTGCACGTCGACAACGCAGCGAAGATGAACGTGCTGACCGACCTGGCAGCTGCGCCCGGACGCACCCTCGTCTTCGCACGAACGAAGCACGGCGCGAAAAAGCTTGCCAAGCAGCTGAACTCACGCGGGGTGGCGGCAGTTGAGTTGCACGGCAACCTGTCTCAGAACGCGCGTACCCGCAATCTCGCGGCGTTCTCCGACGGTTCGGCGACGGTGTTGGTCGCCACCGACATCGCAGCCCGTGGCATCCACGTCGACGACGTCGGCCTGGTGGTGCACGCCGATCCGCCGGTCGAGCACAAGGCTTACCTGCACCGGTCGGGACGTACCGCCCGAGCCGGGGCCGACGGCACGGTCGTCACGCTCATGCAGGACGACCAGGTATCCGATGTGCGGCAGCTCACCCGTAAGGCGGGAGTGAAGCCGACGATCACCCGATTCAGCGGCGCATCGCACCCCGTGCTGCAGGAGATCGCCCCTGGTGAGCGCATATTCGGCAAGCCGATAGCGATCGCGCGCCCGCACACGCCTGCGTCTCCGCAGCCCAACCGGCCACGTAAGCGCAAGCCTGGCGGCAACGGCGGCAACGGCGGCAGCGGCGGGGGGCGCAGCCGCGGGGGACGCAGCGGGGGCGGACGCACACATACCGCCGCATCGTTCTCGGCCAGCATGTCGCGCTCGCGCTAGCACCGCGTTCGCGCGGCAGAATCCAGCAAACAATCGCGGGGCTTCTGAGCTAGCGCCACCGGGCCCACACGTAGGGCACCAGCGACCGCAGGAACTCGAGATCCGGGCCGGATTGGGCATCGGCAAATGCCTGCTCGAAGTACTCCTCGGCCACCAGCAGAATGCCCTCGGCGTACTCACTGGTGAAGGTGATGCTGCCGTACTCGTCCATGAGTGCCCGAACCTTGGCGACCAGCTCGGGCGACCGCTCGGCGCGCGTGCGGCGCAGGTAGTCACGCACCAGGGCGAGGTCTGCCCCCTCCGCGTTGGAACTCAGGTGCACGAGCGGCAGGGTGCGCTTGCCCTCGTAGAGATCGCCGAGAATCTCCTTGCCGTACGTCCGTTCGTCGCCAACGAGATTGAGCAGATCGTCGCGGATCTGAAACGCCGCGCCGAAGTGAAATCCGAAGCGAACCATGGGTCCCAGCTCGGCTGCGCCACCAGACCCGACGATCGCACCGACACGCAGCGGGTGAATCGTTGTATACCAACATGTCTTGTGCATGATCAGCTCGAGGTAGTCCTCGGGCCGAAGACCCTCCACCTCGTCCAGCTGCCACCCGGCCTCGGTCGCCTGCCCTTCCAGCGTGCGCAGCGCCATCATGTCGAACTCGGCCCATACCAGGTCCGCGAGCTCTGGGTCGAGCCGACGGGTCGCACGGCGCAACACCTGGCCGGCGATGACAGCGAGGCCGTCTCCGGCGTTCAATGCGGCCGCGACTCCGTATGTGGATGACAGGGTCGGCCTGTTCCGGCGCATCTCACTGCCGTCGGCGACATCATCGTGGACCAGAAACGCGTTGTGCAGCATCTCGATTGCGACGGCGATTCCGAGCAGGTCTTCCGACTCCCCGCCGAACGCCCGGCCGGCCGACAGACAGAGTGCCGGCCGTAACGCCTTGCCCGGTCGCGATGGATATTCGCGCATCGGCGCGTAGAGCCAACGGACCGGTTCCCCGTCGGGGATCGCGTCCAGCATCGCCCGCCGGACAACCTTGGCCACCTCCCGCAACCGGTCGTCGACTCCGGTTACCAGGTGGGCTCGGTCGGCGGTCTCGGTCACGAGGCTGGACGACGAACCGTCAGCGCTACTGGAAGCGAAAGGTCCGGATAGCCCTCGGCCACTAAGGTACCGCAGTACCGTGCGGCCGGAACGTCCTGTCCGACCAGAATTTTCACGCCGACACCACGGCTGGACCGGCCAGGCATCGGCACGATCCCCGGTTCGAATTCGATTGCCGCCGAACTGATCACGTGTCCGTCATGGGCCAGCAACTCACTGCACCGCAGCCGGACACTACCCAGATCACCAGCACCCCTGTTGTGCAACCACACTTCGCCCCTGGCGCAGCCCGGGGAGCCGGACTCCAGATCGATCGCGCCTTGTGCCTGGGCCTTGTCCAAATCCAACTTGGCTGGGCCGTCGGGCGCACCGTCGACGATCTGCGTCGACCCCCGGAGAAACTGGTCGGTGAACGACAGCCAGGAACGCAGGACCGGTTCGATAGCCGCGCCGTCGGCGACGTCGCCGGACTCCTCCCCTTGCGGGGGATGAACGGGCGGTGTCGTCGAGCGGTCCGACCCGTTGCCATTCGGGGTCGCCATGCGAACGAAACGATCCACCAGTTGGCTCGCCGCCCGAAGCCCCTCGGCCTGAATCGCGGTCAGTGCGCGAGCATTCGCCTCGGGATTGAGGATCGACGCCCAGAAAAGGTCGGCGAAGTTGCCGTCATCGCCAAATCCACGATTTGCCACCGAATCCTCCTTGCCCGTTTAAACCCTGTGGGCGTGTTTTCTTCCCGGTATGCTATGCGCAACCGTGGGGCAGGAGGGGAAATGAGTGCACTGCGTTCGCTCTTGACACTCTATGGCGCACTCGATCTGGCCGTGACTGCAGTCCGAAGGCGACCCGGGTATCGCCACGACGGTCGATCAATATCTTCCGCGCGCCAGCGAGCACCCGGGATGGTCGCAGGAGATCGACGACCTCTTCTTCCCGGAAGAAGTACGGATCGCGGAGATCGGGACAGCGTCGGGGGCGCCCTGAACGACATCCTGACTGGGCTTGAGGACGAGCCACCGATCTCCGTCCCCACGTTGTCGCGGATGGTCTATGTCCTCGGTGCACTCACTCACATTGACGCGGCCCAGTCGCTAAGCGAGAACACCGACCTTTTCGTAGGGGTTCTCGCCCTCGCTGCGCCTCCGGACACGCCAGCCGAAGAGCGACAGGTTCGAGCGGCGGAGTTCCTCAACTTCCTCACCGAAAACTTCACCGGATGGCAGGACTGGGAGGAAATCACCCACGCCGCGGTCTTGCAGGGTTGGCTCGATCCGGACATCGAGGAAGTCCCACTGTGCCGTCCCGCAGTGGTGACCGTAAACGGCCTACTGTGTGTCGTCATCGACGTCGAAATGACCTCGTCCAAGGTCACTTTGAACAAACTGAAGGACGTTTGCGACCCGCTCAACTGGCCCAAGGCCTACCCCAGCTTTTTCTGCAAAATGGAGAACAGGGGCATGCGTTACGACAAATGGCGCGACGTCCTGGAAACGGCGGGCTTCTGCTATATCCCTGGCGGCTACCTGCTCAAGACCGCTTTGAAGTACATCAAGAGCGAAGTCTCGAACACAGACGCCCGCCTGGACTACGACCTTTCCGAGAATCAGGCAGGCGCTTCTCTCAAGGTCCTGGTCGACCGCGGCTATATCAACATGCGGTGCACCTCGCCAGACGGCGATCCAGGAAAGACAGGGGTTTGGGTGCGCACCAG
Source organism: uncultured Actinomycetota bacterium (assembly GCA_963801575.1). Classification (GTDB taxonomy): domain Bacteria; phylum Actinomycetota; class Actinomycetes; order Mycobacteriales; family Mycobacteriaceae; genus Mycobacterium. The sequence goes on along the minus strand of CAWDFT010000015.1, from coordinate 27,405 downwards.
GAAGGTCGCACATGTAACCGACATCTCGCCGTATGCGCAGGCCAAAATGCTGTGCATTTGCGGGTACGGGTTCGCCGCCGCCGAAATGCTGTTCGGACCCGCGACGTGGTCGAATCTGGACGGTTTCGAGAAATGGGAAGACGGCCCGCTGAAGAAACAGGGTGACTTGGAGAAAGATATGGAAGAGGCAGCAGATGCGGTACCAGTCGGTCAGCAACCGGCTCCCACTATGGACGCGGTGACCAAAATCGCGATGAAGTGGAACGAATGCATCAACTATCTGACCAAAACGCACGTCGATTTGACAGGCAAGTGGTTGGCCAACCAGCTCAGTTACCAGGAATTGGCGAAAGTCAGCGGCGAGGTCGGCGCCAAAGTGGCCAGTGATCCATGGCAATTGCTCCACGAGTTGACCCAGCCGCCAACTCGCCCGCAGCCCAAACCACCCGGCCCCGTAGAGGGAGGTGGCCCATGACCCAGCCGGCCGACCAGTTCGACGAATATTCGCAGACCCTGACAGACCTGATCAAACAGGCCGGGGAGATGACGGTCGAGGCGGCAAAACTCGCCGACGCCGACGACTTCGGCATCGATGCCCGAATCAGCACGGCGCACAAGTTCGTCGATATGGAGATCAAGGGCCACGCCAAGCTCTTGGAGACTCTCATCAAGGGCCCGTTGGTCCCCGTCGTGTCGGGTACGCCGATGGATTCCGACCCGATAAGCGTGGCCCCGGTTCCCTATCCGCGCAGCATCGAGGCCATCGCCCCGTGGCGGCGGGTGGCTTACCCCCAGATAGACCTCTCCGTCCACCTGATCAAGCTTCCACCGGTGCTGCCCGCGAATGTCGGCCAGTTCCGAATCGGTGTCAAGGACTACAACTACATCGGCTCGAACTACCGAGGCACATTGCGCTTGAGGCCGACGTCGACGGCGATGGCGGCACAAGCCCCACTGGACATAACCGTCACTGCGGGGCTGTGAGCGATCCTCAACATCCGGCGTCGATCGACGAATTACTCGACGCCGCCGTCCACGCGATCAACCGCGGCGACCGCGCAACGGCCGATGCCCTGGCCGAGCAGGTGCTGGCCGTTGACAGCAGCAACGCCGAAGCCGAGGAGCTGCTCGCCGCGCCGGAAGACAGCGGCGAGATTCGCCGACTGACAATACTTTTCGCGGACCTGGTCGACTCCACGGCGCTGTCCACACGTATCGAGCCGGAGGTCTACCGAACGGTCGTCGGCCGCTATAAGCAGGTCGTGCGCAAGATAGTCGATCGTTACGAGGGCCACATCGGGTCGACCAAGGGCGACGGCCTGCTGGCCGTCTTCGGTCATCCTCAGGCACATGAGAACGACGGACAACGAGCCGTGCAGACCGGACTGGACATCACCCGTGAGATGGCCGGGCTCAGCGAGCGGGTGCACGAGCGGTTCGGTTTCGACATCGGGGTTCGTGTCGGCGTGCACCGCGGAGTGGTCTACCTGGACACCGCCGACGACGACGTCTACGGTCTTGCCGCCAACCTCGCCGCCCGCATGTGCAGCCTCGCCGAGCCCGGCACCGTCGCGGTATCTGGGGCAATCGAGCGCATCGTGCGCGACTCGTTCGAACTCGACAGTCTGCCCGCCAGACCCGTCAAGGGCATCGAAGGCGATATCGAGCACTATCGCGTGATCGCCGAACGCGACAGCGGTCAGATCTCACGTGGACCCCTGATCGGGCGCAACAGTGAGCTCGAGTACCTCGAAAAGACCTGGGCGCAGGCCGAAAACGGCTCGCTCACGACTCCGGGAGTGATCTTCCGAGGCGAGGCCGGAATCGGCAAGAGCAGGCTGGCCGGTGCGGCGATCGAGATGGCCGAGAAGTCCCATGCGGTGATCCTGGGCTTGTTCGGATCGCCGTTTCACACCGACGTCGGCCTGCGACCGGTGCGACGGATGCTCGAACGCCATTGCGGCATCGACCGAGACTCCGAGCCTGCCGACCGCCTACGCCGGCTCGAAGCCGAGGTCGCGGCGCGCGGCCTGGACCCGGCCACGATCGTTCCGTTGTTGGCCCCGGTGCTCGGCATCTCGCAGCGGACCGGGTATGAACCCGCCAAAGCCGGGGGCCTCAAGCTCTTTGACCAGATCGCAGGTGCAGTCCGGGACTACCTGCTGGCGTGCTTTGGCGACAGGCCCGCACTGCTGCTGGTCGATGACATGCACTGGTTCGATGAGGACACCATCGAAGTGGTGGGCTCGCTACTGCAGAACAACTCGGGCCGACTACTCGTCGTGATCACGGCACGCGAACTGGAGTCGGTTCCAGATGGTGCGCGAGTCTTCGATCTGAAAGCGCTCACCGACGACGAGTCTGACGCGCTGATCGCGGCCCTCGGCCCCGGGCTGCATTCCGATGCGCGCACCGCGGTGCGCAGCCGCTGCGACGGCATACCGCTCTACATCGAAGAAGTCGTGACCAAGCTGAAGGAGCAGCCGTCCGATACCGCGGAATCCGGGTGGGTGCCCGACAGCATTTATGAGGCGTTGTTCGCGCGGCTTCGATCCAGCGAGAACGCCGTGCGCGTCGTCGAGGCGGCGGCGATCAGCGGCGGTCGCTTCGACCGCAACCTGCTGGTGGCGGCCTCGGAGGTGGATGAGCAGGGGGTCGACCAAGTCATCGATGAGCTCGTCAAGGGCCGCGTGCTCGTCGCGGTCGACGAGAAGAACTGGCGGTTCCGCCACGAGCTCCTTCGCGAGCTCGCCGCGGAGCTGCCACCGCCGAGCCTTCGCCGCAGGCTGCACAGCAGGATCGCCGACACGTTGGCTGCCGCGGATGGCAATCCCGACTGGCCGCTGGTAGCAACGCATTACGACAAGGCCGAGCGGTTCGACGACGCCGTGTCCGCCTGCCAACAGGCATCCGCCGACGCCCGCCGCCGCGGCGCGCTCGGCGAAGCGCGCACTCACCTCAACCGCGCGGTCGAACACATCGAGCGCATTCCTGCCGGCCGGCCACGTGACAAGCGCGAGATCGCCGTGCGGCTCGAACGCGGCTTCCTCACCTCGGCTGCCCAGGGCCACACAAGTGCCGAGGCCGCCGCCGAGTTCGAGCGGTGTCTGCAGCTCATCGACGGCGAGCCCGGTCGCGCTCTCTACGCGACCTTCAATGCGCTGTGGTACTACTACTCCTCCCGCGGTGATTTGCGCCGGGGCACACAGCTGGTGGAGTCCATGAGGATGCGCCGCCTCGTTGAGCCAGACGCGACCACGGCAGTCAGTGACGCCGCCCTTGGGGTACTCGCGGCGTTCCGCGGCGAGCTACATCTCGCTCGGTCCACCCTGGAAGGGGCCGCGGCCGCTCTGCAGGCCGCGGGCACACCGGACGTGCAGTCCTGGTATGCACCCAACGACCCGATCGCGGGGATGTATTCGTTCCTGGCGCTGACGCGGTTCCTGCAGGGCGACCTTCCCGGCGCCGAGGCAGCGTTGGCGGCCATGGAAAGTCGTTGCGACACACTCGGTTTCCCTCGTGGCCCGTTCAGCCTGTGCTACGGGCGGGCACTGGACTCTTGGATACGCATCGAGGCGGGCCAGCTGGATCGCGCGGCCGAGCTGGTCAAGGAGCTCAACTCACGCAGCCGCCAGGGCGGTTTCGACGAATGGGTGATGGTCGCCGCCAGCAATCGGGCCGTCATCGACGCGATGCGGGCGCTGGCTGCCGGTGCCCCTGACGCCGCCGTGTTGGAGCCGCACATCCAGGCGCTCACCACAGTCACTCGGACATGGCGCACCTACGAGTTACGGACGTGGCTCGCCTTCTATGACGCCATCCTGGTTCGTCTGCTCGTCGCCGCCGGCAAGCGGGACGAGGCGCGCGCACATGTGAAACTCTCGCTCCAGATGGCCGACGAGACCGACATCCACTTCTACGACGCCGAGCTGCTGAGGTTACGCGCGCAAACGTCGGACGAACCCGGCGCCCGCGAAGCGGATCTGCACACCGCCATCGTCCTTGCTCGCCGCCAGGGCGCCGGCCTGTTCGAATTACGCGCAGCTACAGATCATTTCGAGCTGGTTGGCGAACCGGCGCGGGAGGCTTTGGCCGATGTAACGGGCCGCTTGCCGGACAGTGAAACATGGCCGGAGCTGGCACATGCGCGAGCGCTGCTCGGGTGAGCCGATCCAAGCCCCGGATTGCGATCCTTGGCGGGGGCATGGCTGGTTTGACCGCCGCCTGGCGACTCAGCGAGGCCGGATGGCGGGATCGCTTCGAGTCGATCACCGTCTACCAGCGGGGCTGGCGACTCGGCGGCAAGGGCGCGTCCAGCCGCGGTGAGAACGGCCGCATCGAGGAGCACGGCCTGCATGTCTGGCTGGGCTCATACGAGAATGCCTTCGCCTTGCTGCGCGAGTGCTACGCCGAACTCGACCGGGCGACATCGGATCCCGAAGCGCCGATCCATGCCTGGAGCCAAGCACTGGTCCCGGCCGACAATCTCGGGTTGGCGGATCGCTGGGGCAGCGAATGGCTGGTATGGCCGGGTCGGCTTTCCCGCAACGAAGAACTGCCCGGTGAACCGGACGCCACCGGCCGGGAGATGACCGTTGTCGGCTTCCTCCGGCGCGCCACGCAGCTGCTCCTCGATTTCTCCGAGTCAGTCAGTCACGCAACCGAACTCGGCCTCGTCCTGTCCGCCTCTCCCGATCCGCCGACGGCTCCGCCGATGGAAGCCGTGCGGACGGCGGCGCTCACGACGGCGTCGGCGTTGGCAGGCCACTTGCCTGCCGATGACGCTGTCGGCCTGGTCGATCAGGTGCTCGACGGGATCAACGATGTGCTCGACCTCGAGCACCCTCCGGAACAGCTTCGGTCCTGGCTGCTGTTGTCTTTGGTGACGGCGACCGCGCGCGGCATGATCGCCGAGGGGCTACTGACCGATCCTCGTGGCTTCCGCGCCATGAACGACGAGGACTTCGGCGCCTGGATACTGCGGAACGGCGCACATCCCGGCGTGTTGGAATTCCCCTTGGTACGAGCCCTTTACGACATGGTCTTCGGATACTCCGACGGTGACCCGCAGCGCCCTGCATTCGGCGCGGGCCTGGCCGTCTTCCTGACCGGCGTCCTGTTGTTCGGCTACAAGGGCGCGTTCTTCTGGAAGATGACCGCGGGGATGGGCGACGTCGTGATCGCTCCCCTTTATCAGGCACTGCGGCAACGCGGCGTCGACTTCGAGTTCTTCCATCGGTTGGACGCGCTGCATCTCGACGACAGCCGGCTGGCCGTCGATGCGATCACCCTGGGGCGGCAGGTGAAACTCGCCGACGGCGTCGACCACTATGAACCACTGACGAAGGTGCGCGGTCTACCGGTGTTCCCGCGTGCTCCGCTGGCCGGCCAGATCGAATCCGGTGTACTCGACTCTTTCGAAACGCATTTCGGCCCCCGCGAGGACGTCGAGACCCGGGTGTTGCGTCGCGGCGTTGACTTCGACCATGTCGTGCTCGCGGTCTCGCTGGGCATGGTCCCGATCGTCGCCAAGGAACTCATCGAGGATCGACCCGACTGGCGCGACATGACCAGCCACATCCGCACCGTGGCCACCCAGGCGTTCCAGATCTGGTTGCGGCCCGACGACCGCGCCTTGGGTTGGCACCGGCCAGGTGTCACCACGAGCGCTTACGTGCCCCCGTTCGACACCTGGGCATCGATGCCGCAGACACTGTGGGCCGAGGACTGGCCCGACGATGACCGGCCCGGCACCGTCGCGTATTTCTGCGGCAGCCTGGAGACGGCCTGGCCGACCACGATGGACCACGCTGACTACGTACGAGATTGCGAGATGCGGGTGCGCGCGGATGCCGTCAAGTATCTCGACCATCACGTCGGTCTCTACCTACCGGACGCAGTCACCGAAGACGGCTTCGCCTGGCACCTGCTCAGCGGCGTGAACGGCGAACGCGGTGATTCGGCATTGGCCACCCAGCATGTGAGCGTGAACATCGATCCCTCGGACCGGTACGTCCAGTCGGTACCCGGTTCCGACCAGTACCGTCTCCGGCCCGACGAAAGTGGATATGACAACGTCGTTCTGGCCGGCGACTGGACGGACTGCGGTATGAACGCCGGCTGCATCGAGGCGGCGGTGATGTCGGGGCTCCAGGCGGCGAACGCGTTACTCGGCCGCGGGCGCTATCACCGGATCCGCGGGTTCTACATGCCCTGAGGGCTCGGTCAGCCGCCCTGCGCCCGGCGCTCGCGGTAGGCCGCCACGTGCTGGCGGTTACCGCAGTTGCCGGTATCGCAGAAGATCCGCGACCGGTTCCGCGACAGGTCCGTCAGGACGGCCTCGCAGTCGGGCGCCGCGCAGATCTTGAGCCGCCGCAGCTCGCCTGCACGGATCACGTCGGCGAGCGCCATCGCCATCTCCGCCCCCATGCGCTGCCACAGCGGGTCATGCACCGAGGCCAGGTGTAGGTGCCATTCCGGCATTTCCGGGTGCCGGGTCAGCCACGGCTGCGCCTTGGTGTCACTCAGCAGCGCGTTGACCTGGGCCACGGCACCTTCTTCGTCGTCGGCGGACGCCCAGATGTTGGCCAGCCGCTCGCGCAGCCGCCGCACCGACTTCAGTTCGGCGTTGTCGTGGTCGCGCCTGCCGGTCCAGCCGAAGCTGTCCAGAAAGGTGTCGAGCACGGCGAGGTCACCGAGCCGTTCGCCGTCCACCCGGTCGGTGTTGATCAGCACACACGCCGCCTTCAGTGTGAGCTCTGTGTCATGAGTAAAAATCATTTGACTCATGACCTCCTGCCGTCTAGTGTCATGACCAAAGAACATTTTACTCATTACATGCCGGAGGTGCCAGATGACAGCGACCCAGCTCACCAGGGGCCTCGATCACTTCCGGCTGGGCCTGTTGTTCGCCGTCGGCTCGGCCTTCACCTTCGGGATGTCCGGGCCGCTGGCCAAGTCGCTGATGGACGCCGGCTGGACCCCTACCGCAGCGGTCACCGCGCGGATGGCCGGCGGCGCGCTGGTGATGGCCATCTTCGCCACGATCGTCAAACCGGACTGGTTCCGCGAGGCCCTGCAGCACGGCAGGACCGTGATCGCCTACGGGCTGATCCCGATCGCCGGCGCGCAGCTGTGCTACTACAACGCCGTCGCGCACCTGTCGGTCGGCGTTGCGGTGCTGCTGGAGTACACCGCGCCCATCCTCGTGGTGGGCTGGCTGTGGGCGACCACGCGGCGCAGGCCCACCAACATGACGCTCGCCGGTGTTGCGCTCGCCATCGCCGGAATCATCTTGGTGCTGGACGTCATTTCCGGTGCTCATATCAACGCGACCGGTGTGGCGTGGGGACTGGCCGCCGCGGTGTGCGCGGCGTGCTACTTCATGATGTCCGACGAAGTCACCGCAGACGGCAGCGGGCTGAACTCGATCACGCTCGCCGCGGGCGGAACGATCGTCGGCGCGGCCGCCGTCGCCATGCTGGGCGTGTCCGGCGTGACGCCCCTGACCTTCACCACGAACGACACCGTCGTCGCGGGGTTGACGATGTCCTGGGTGATACCCGTGATCGCGCTCGGCGTGATCACCACGGCGATCGCCTACACGCTCGGCATCATGGGCATCGCCCGGCTGCGGCCGAGGTTCGCCTCGCTGGTCGGCCTGGCCGAGGTGATGTTCGCCGTGCTGGCGGCGTGGGTGCTGCTCGGCGAGGCGATAACGCTCACGCAGGCCGTCGGCGGCGCCGTCGTCCTGGTCGGCCTGGCGCTGGCCCGGCAGGGCGACCGCACCGAGAAGGTCGACGCCGCGACCTGGCCAGACGCTGGACCCGTCGAGGAGCTCACCACCAGCTGCAGGGCAATCAGTTAGCCCAGGCGCAGGCAGGTATGAAACCATGGCGGCGTGACTTTGCCACGTAGCTTGGCCCGGGGGGCCGCCATCCTTGCAGCTGTTGGATCCGCGGCCGCCGCGGTTGTCGTCGGTACGGTCCCGACCGCATCGGCCGTACCGTGCCCGGACGTCGAAGTCGTCTTCGCGCGCGGCACGGCCGAACCCGGCGGCATCGGTCGGGTCGGGCAGGCGTTCACCGACGCGCTGAGTTCACAGCTGGGCGGTCGCACCGTGAGCACCTACGCGGTGAACTACCCGGCAAGTTACGACTTCCTCACCACCGCCGACGGGGCCGCCGACGCGGCCAGCCACATCGCGTCCATGGCACTGCAGTGCCCGTCAACCAGGATCGTGCTGGGCGGTTACTCGCAGGGCGCGGCAGTGGTCGACATGTTGGCCGGCGTCCCGCCGCTCGGAGACAGGATCGGCGAGATCGGCTCCGCTCCCCCACTGCCCGTCAATGCAGCGATCCTCGTTTCCTCGGTGGCGGTGTTCGGGAATCCCGCAACGAAGTTCGGCAATCCCCTGTCGGCGGTGGGCCAGTTCGCCGGCCGGGCCATCGACCTGTGCAAGGATGGCGACCCGATCTGCTCTGATGGGCGAAATCCCTTCGCCCACAGAGGTTATGAAAGCTCTGGCATGACCCAGCAGGCGGCGAACTTCGCAGCAGGAAGGGTGTAGATGATGCGTGCGCTGAGAGGAACAGCCGCCCTGTTTGTCGCCGCCGCGGCGGCCGTCACGCCGTCGATCGCCTTCGCCCCGGTCGCGTCTGCGGATTGCCCCGACATCGAGGTGGTGTTCGCGCGCGGCACCGACGAAGCCCCCGGACTCGGCCGCATCGGTGGCGCGTTCGTGGACGCGTTGCGCGGCAAGGTGGGTGGCCGTTCGGTCGGCGCGTACGCCGTCAACTATCCGGCGGACTACGACTTCCTCGCAGCCGCCAGCGGAGCCAACGACGCCAGCGCCCACATCCAGTACATGATGGGCGCCTGCCCTCAGACCAGGCTGGTGCTCGGCGGCTATTCGCAGGGGGCCGCCGTGATGGACGTCATCGCCGCCGTGCCCGTCCCCGTCGTCGGGTTCACCAACCCGCTACCGCCCAACACTCCCGACTTCGTGCCAGCGATCGCGGTCTTCGGTAACCCGTCGGCCAAGCTCGGCTTGCCGCTGACAGTGAGCCCGGTGTGGGGCGGACGGTCCATCGACCTGTGCAACTTCGACGACCCGATATGCCAGACGGACGGTGAAAGTGTCCCTGCGCACAGGGCGTATACGGGCGGACCGGTCGAGCAGGCCGCCAACTTCGTCGCGGGCCGGCTGTAACGCACGTCCCACCCGTCTCAGCGTAGGTGTCAATAAGTTCGGCTACCATCGCGTTGGTGATCAGTTGTTCTGAATGCGCCGGCAAGGCTCATCGGCTCCGCCGCGGGATCGTGGCGTCGGTAATCGCCCTGCTCGCGGCGGGCGGCCTTATTGCAGCGCCCGCGGTGCTCCCTGGCCGCAACGCCATCCCCGCGGCGTCGGCAGCGTGTCCGCAAGTCGAAGTGATATTCGCGCGCGGGCGACTGGAGCCAGCGGGCATCGGCGTGATCGGCAACGCGTTTGTCAGCGCGCTACGGTCCAAGAGCAACAAGAACATCGGTGTCTACGCGGTGAGATACCCCGCCGACAACGAGATCGACATCGGCGCCAACGACATGAGCGCGCACATCCAGAACATGGCCAACTCCTGCCCGGACACCCGCCTGGTGCTGGGCGGTTACTCACTGGGCGCCGCGGTCACCGACGTGGTGCTTGCCGTCCCGATGGCCTTCTTCGGTTTCGACAACCCGTTGCCCCCTGGCATGGACCAGAAGGTCGCCGCGATCGCGCTCTTCGGCAATGGCGCCGCGTGGATGGGGCCGATCACGAACTTCAACCCGCTGTACTCCGCGCGGACCATCGAGTTGTGTCACGGCGCAGATCCGATCTGCAATCCCGCCGACCCGGAGACTTGGGAGGACAACTGGGGCGACCATGCGGCCAGGGCGTACATCAATGCCGGCATGGTCAACCAGGCCGCCGACTTCGTCGCGGGCAGGATCTAGTCGCTGACCCGGAGGTCTCGGGTGACCTTGGTACGCGCCTCGAGTTGATCGTCGGGTGGGTAGTCCACGCCGACGAGCGTCAGGCCTTGCGGCGGCGCCGCCGCGAAGTCGCTGGAGCGTTTGGTCGACGTCAATAGCTCGCCGCACCAAGCCGGTTCGCGGCGCCCCTCCCCCACGGCCAGCAGCGCGCCGACCAGGGAGCGCACCATCGACCAGCAGAACGCGTCGGCGGTGACGTGCGCGGTGACGTTGTCCCCGTCGCGCGTCCAGTCCAGCCGTTGCAGATCCCGGATCGTGGTGGCGCTCTCCCGGTGACGGCAGAACGCCGCGAAGTCGTGGAGTCCGACGAGTTGTCGTGACGCCGCTGCCATCGCGTCGACGTCCAGCGGACGCGGCCAGGCCGTCACGTAGCGGGCCTGTTGCGGTTCGACACCGTACGGTGCCGTTGACAGTCGGTAGATGTAGTGACGGCGCAGCGCCGAGAAGCGGGCATCGAAACCGGCTGGCGCGCGGACGATGTCGCGCACCCGCACGTCGACCGGCAGCAGCCGGCCCAGCCGTCGCACCAGCGGCAAGAACTCCGTGTCATTCGGGCGCGGGGTTCGCGGATAGGCCTCCGTGAGGGCGCCAGCGGGCACGTCGACGTGAGCCACCTGACCGGTCGCGTGCACGCCGGTGTCGGTGCGTCCAGCCGCGCGCAACGCGACCGGCACTCGGAACACCGTCGTCAGCGCGTCGTCCAGCACTCCAGCGACTGTGCGCTGACCCGCCTGCACCGCCCAACCCGCGAACTCCGTTCCGTCGTAGGCGATGTCGAGGCGCAGACGACTCGCGCTCATGTCACTAGGACTTGTCGGCATCCTCGTCGGAGTCAGCCTCGGCGACCTCGGCCTCGGCCTCGGCGGCCTGGGCCTCCTCGATCGCGGCGTCCTCCGCCTTCACCTCGTCGACAGACTCTTCGGCCTCGGGTCCGACAGCCTCCTCCGGCTCGACGGCTGCCTGCGGCGCCGCCGCTGCGGCCACCGGTGCCGCCTTCTTCGACGCACCCGCGCGCCGAGCGCGATTGGCCTCGGACGTCACCGTCTTCTCCCGCACCAGTTCGATGACGGCCATCGGAGCGTTGTCGCCCTGACGTGCCTCCACCTTGATGATGCGGGTGTAACCGCCGTTGCGGTCGGCATAGAACGGCCCGATCTCGGCGAACAGGGTGTGCACCACATCCTTGTCCCGGATCTTCTTGAGCACCTCACGCCGGTTGTGCAGCGTGCCCTTCTTGGCGTGGGTGATCAGCTTCTCCGCGTACGGCCGCAGCGCCCGCGCCTTGGGCTCGGTGGTCTTGATCCGGCCATGCTCGAACAGCGACGTGGCCAGGTTGGCCAGCAGCGCCTTCTGGTGCGAGGACGACCCGCCGAGGCGACGGCCCTTGGTGGGCTTGGGCATTGGTGACTCCTTGTATTACGGCCCGGATTGGCTAACCGGGTCTAGAGCTGTTCGGTTTCGGCGTAGTCCTGGTCGTTGTCCAGCTCGTAGCTCGCGTCGCTGTTCCACGTACCGGTGGCGACGTCGTAGCCTGCGACCTCGGACGGATCAAACGTGGCCGGGCTGTCCTTCAGCGACAGACCGAGCTGGTGCAGCTTGATCTTGACCTCGTCGATGGACTTCTGGCCGAAGTTGCGGATGTCCAGCAGGTCGGACTCCGTGCGGGCGACGAGCTCGCCCACCGTGTGCACACCCTCGCGCTTGAGGCAGTTGTACGACCGCACCGTGAGGTCCAGGTCGTCGATCGGCAGCGCGAACGACGCGATGTGGTCGGCCTCGGCCGGCGACGGGCCGATCTCGATGCCCTCGGCCTCGACGTTGAGTTCGCGTGCCAGACCGAACAATTCGACCAGCGTCTTGCCCGCCGACGCCAACGCGTCACGAGCGGTGATCGAGCTCTTGGTCTCGACGTCCAGGATCAGCTTGTCGAAGTCGGTGCGCTGCGCGACGCGGGTGGCCTCCACCTTGTAGGTGACCTTGAGCACCGGCGAGTAGATGGAATCGACCGGGATGCGGCCGATCTCGGCGCCCGACGCCTTGTTCTGCACGGCGGGCACGTAGCCGCGGCCACGCTCGACGACGAGCTCGACCTCCAGCTTGCCCTTGTCGTTCAGGGTGGCGATGTGCATGTCGGGGTTGTGCACCGTCACGCCGGCCGGCGGCACGATGTCACCCGCGGTGACCGCGCCGGGGCCCTGCTTGCGCAGGTACATGGTGACCGGCTCGTCCTCCTCGGAGGACACGACCAGACCCTTGAGGTTGAGGATGATGTCGGTGACGTCTTCCTTGACACCAGGGACGGTGGTGAATTCGTGCAACACTCCGTCAATGCGGATGCTGGTGACCGCCGCGCCGGGAATGGACGACAGCAGCGTGCGCCGAAGCGAATTGCCAAGGGTGTAACCGAATCCGGGCTCCAACGGCTCGATGACGAACTGGGAGCGATCCTCGGCAAGGACCTCTTCGGACAATGTGGGTCGCTGAGAAATCAGCATGGTGTTTCTTTCCTCCTTCGCGGCACCCGCTATTTGATGCCACGTTTTCTTCCCCTAGCAAGCTGGGGGCCCAGACCGCCATCGGGACGGCCTGGGAAGCCTTTACTTCGAGTAGAACTCGACGATCAGCTGCTCTGCCAGCGGGACGTCGATCTGCGCCCGCTCGGGCAGCTGATGAACCAGGATGCGCTGGCGTTCCCCAACAACCTGAAGCCAGGACGGGATGGGCCGATCGCCCGCGGTCTCGCGCGCGACCTCAAACGGCAGCGTGTTCAACGACTTGTCCTTCACGTCGATGATGTCGTACTGCGACACCCGGTAACTCGGGACGTTCACCTTGACACCGTTGACGGTGAAGTGGCCGTGGCTGACCAGCTGACGGGCCATCCGGCGGGTACGCGCCAGCCCGGCGCGGTACACGACGTTGTCCAATCGGCTTTCCAGGATCCGCAGCAGGTTCTCGCCCGTCTTACCCGAGACGCGGTTGGCCTCTTCGTAGTAACGGCGGAACTGCTTCTCCATCACGCCGTAGGTGAAGCGTGCCTTCTGCTTCTCCTGCAGCTGCTGGCGGTATTCGCTTTCCTTGATCCGCGCGCGGCCGTGCTGGCCGGGCGGGTAGGGGCGCTTCTCGAAGGCCTGGTCGCCTCCGACGAGGTCGGTGCCAAACCGGCGCGACTTGCGCGTTGCGGGTCCGGTGTAACGAGCCATTAGTCTTTTCCCTTCCGGTCCCTGCTATACCCTGCGCCGCTTGGGCGGACGGCAGCCGTTGTGCGGCTGCGGGGTGACGTCGGAAATCGCGCCGACCTCCAGGCCGGCCGCCTGCAGCGACCGGATGGCGGTCTCGCGGCCCGAGCCGGGGCCCTTGACGAACACGTCGACCTTGCGGACACCGTGCTCCTGCGCCTTGCGGGCGGCGTTCTCGGCGGCCAGCTGCGCGGCGAACGGAGTCGACTTACGCGACCCCTTGAAGCCGACATGGCCCGACGACGCCCAGGCGATCACGTTGCCCTGCGGGTCGGTGATCGTCACGATCGTGTTGTTGAACGTGCTCTTGATGTGCGCGGCGCCGTGCGGGACGTTCTTCTTCTCCCTGCGGCGGGTTTTGGCGCCCTTCTTCGGGGCGGCTGCGGTCTTTTTTGCGGGTGGCATCGGTTATTTGGCCTTCTTCTTGCCGGCGATGGTGCGCTTCGGGCCCTTGCGGGTGCGCGCATTGGTCTTGGTCCGCTGGCCGCGCACCGGCATGCCGCGGCGGTGCCGTATGCCCTGGTAGCAGCCGATCTCGATCTTGCGGCGGATGTCGGCCTGCACCTCACGGCGCAGATCGCCCTCCACCTTGAGGTTGCCCTCGATGTATTCGCGCAGCTGGGTCACCTGATCGTCGCTCAGGTCCTTGGTGCGTAGATCCCGGCTGATGCCGGTGGCCTCCAGAATCTCCTGGGAGCGGGTACGGCCGATGCCGTAGATGTAGGTCAGCGCGATCTCCATGCGCTTATCGCGCGGGAGGTCAACGCCCACTAGTCGAGCCATCAGGCAGTGTTCCTTCTTCTATGCGGAGGTCTGATCCCAGTCCGTTCCCGGCTCGCGGGGCCCGGCCTCCGTGCCGGGCGTGCTGAGTCCGATGCTGCTTCGCCGGAGCTCATTGCAAGCGGCCTATCCGCTCACTGGTACTGGGAGGTCATCATTCAGTTGTGGCTTGCAGTTTTGCTCATCGCGCAAGCGCTCATCGCCGGGGCTTTAGGTCAGCCCTGCCGCTGCTTGTGACGCGGATCGGAGCAGATCACCATGACCCGCCCATGCCGGCGGATCACCCTGCACTTATCGCAAATGGGCTTGACGCTCGGGTTCACCTTCACGGCTTGTCGATCCTGTTCTTGTCTCGTTGGTGTTACTTGTACCGATAAACGATGCGGCCCCGGGACAGGTCGTAGGGAGAGAGCTCCACCACCACCCGGTCCTCGGGCAGGATGCGGATGTAGTGCTGCCGCATCTTGCCGCTGATATGGGCGAGCACCTTGTGTCCGTTCTCCAACTCAATGCGGAACATCGCATTGGGCAGGGGTTCGACCACGCGGCCCTCGACCTCGATGGCACCGTCTTTCTTGGCCATTATTGTTCGGAGATCCTCCGTGTCCGTCTGATCGTTGGCGCCGGTCGGCGCAGTATTCGTTCCGACTTCAAAACGTGAGCCGGTAACTAGAAATTCCAGAACAGGGGCACGCAAGAGCCGGCGCGGATGCCGCACCGTTGGTCCATACTACCTGCTCGGCGGCGTGCCCCAAAATCGCCGAACGCCCACCTCAGCGCCGATTCCTCGGCCATATATCCGCTGGACGACGGGAGCATACTTAGAACCGATGACTGGACCCGATCCCCAGCCCCGCAAACCCGTAATCCTGACCGTCGACGACGATCCTGCCGTATCCCGGGCCGTTGCCCGCGATCTGCGCCGCCACTACGGCGAGCAGTTCCGGATCGTCCGCGCCGAATCCGGGCCGGACGCCCTCGAGACGCTCAACGAGCTCAAACTTCGCGGCGAGACGGTCGCGGTGTTCGTCGCCGACTACCGGATGCCGCAGATGAGCGGAATCGAGTTCCTCGAAGAAGCCATGGACCTGTACCCGATGGCGCGGCGCGTGCTGCTGACGGCGTACGCCGACACCCATGCCGCGATCGACGCCATCAACGTCGTCGACCTGGACCACTACCTCCTCAAGCCGTGGGACCCGCCGGAGGAGAAGCTCTATCCGGTGATCGACGCCCTTCTGACGGCGTGGCGGGAAACCGGGGACCGCGCGATCCCCCACACCAAGATCATCGGACACCCCTGGAACGCCGCGGTCGTCGGAGGTACGCGAATTCCTCGCCCGAAACCGGCTCTACTACACGTGGTTCCGCGCCGACGAGCCCAAGGGCAAGCAGCTGCTCGAGGCCGCGGGCCAGGACGGGCTGACGTTGCCCGTCGTGATCACCGAGCAGGGCGAGACCCTGGTCGAGCCCACCGACGCTGAACTGGCGGCCACGCTGGGGCTGACGACCACGCCCGCCGACGAGTTCTACGACCTGGTGGTCATCGGCGGCGGCCCGGCCGGCCTGGCCGCGGCCGTCTACGGCGCCTCCGAGGGCCTCAAGACCGTGCTGATCGAACGCACCGCCACCGGCGGGCAGGCCGGCCAGAGTTCCCGGATCGAGAACTACCTGGGCTTCCCCGACGGGCTGTCGGGCGCCCAACTGGCCGACCGGGCCCGCAGACAGGCGGAGAAGTTCGAAGCCGAGCTGATCACCGCCGCCGAGGTCACAGCGCTGGAGGTCGACGGGTCGGCGCGAACCGTGAAGCTGTCGCGACGGCAGGGACGATCGGGGCACGCGCGGTCATCCTGGCCATGGGCGTCGAATACCGCCAACTGCCTGCCGAAGGCTGCGCCGGGCTGACCGGAGCAGGCGTCTACTACGGAGCAACGGCGTCGGTGGCCGCCGACTGCGACGACGACGAGGTCTACGTCATCGGCGGGGCCAACTCGGCCGGGCAGGCCGCGATGTACCTGTCCCGCACGGCCAAATCGGTGACCATCGTCAGCCGACGCACGCTCGAGGACTCGATGTCGTACTACCTGATCCAGCAGATCAGGGCCAACGACAACATCAAGGAGCATGCCGAACACCGTGGTACACGCCGTCACCGGCGACGACCACCTCGAGCGCATCTGCCTGGAGAACACCCAGTCCGGGGAGCGCGAGGAGGCCAACTGCGGGCGGATGTTCATCTTCATCGGCGCCGCAACCGCGAACCGACTGGCTCGAGGGGATCGTCGCCCGCGACGACCACGGCTTCATTCTGGCCGGGCCCGGACCTGCGCGACGTCTGTGGTTGGACGCTGGACCGACCGCCTCACCATCTGGAAACAAGTGTGCCGGGTGTGTTTGTTGCAGGTGATGTGCGTGCCGAGTCCGCCAAACGGGTGGCAGCAGCCGTCGGCGAAGGATCGATGGCCGTGATGCTGGTGCACCGGTACCTGGCCGAGGCGTAGAGGGAAGTAAGCGATGGGCGAGAAATGTCTGCCTGACGAACTGCGGACGCTTGTTCCTGTTCGAGAAGCTGACCGACGAGCAGTTGCAGACGCTGTGCGAGAACGGCCACATCGCCACCTTCGAGCCCGGCCCGGTCTGTATCGAGGGCGACCCGGCGACCTGCTTCTACGTGCTGCTCGACGGCGAACTGGTGATGTCCAAGCGATCGGGCGGGGTGGACATCGAGACCGGTCGCACCTCGCAGCGCGGCGTGTACTGCGGCGCGTGGTCGGCGTACATCCCCGGCGAGGAACACATCTACGAAGCATCCGTGCGGGTGACCAAGCCGTCGCGGTTCTTCGTTCTCGACGCGGCCGCGTTCGCGGAGTTCATGCAGTCGGAGTTCCCGATGGCAGTGCATCTGCTGGAGGGCCACAAGGTCGGCGGCCGACGGCAGAGCCAGCTCCTCGGCCAGCGCGAGAAGCTGCTCGCGCTCGGCACCATCACCGCCGGCCTGACCCATCAGCTGAACAATCCGGCGGCGGCCACCGCACGCGCCGTCGCCGATCTGCGCGAAGGTGTCGGCAAGATGCGGCACAAGCTGGCGATGCTGGCCGACGGCAAGTTCACCCCCGAGGCGTTGCGCGCGCTGGTCAGCATCCAGGACGAGGTCGCCGAACAGGTCGCCAAGTCGAAGGCACAGGAGCTCACCGCGTTGGAGACCTCCGACCGGGAGGACCAGCTCGGCGACTGGCTCGACGACCACGGCATCGTCGGCGCGTGGGACTACGCACCGACCTTCGTCGAGGCCGGCCTCGACATCGACTGGCTGGAGCGGATCGAGGCCTCGGTCGACGAGGTCGACGCGACGGCGTCGCTACAGGGCGCGATCGGGTGGCTGAAATACACCATCGACACCGAGCTGCGGATGAACGAGATCGCCGACGCCAGCAAACGCATCTCGGGCCTGCTCGCCGGCGCCAAGCAGTATTCGCAGATGGACCGGGCCGAGTACCAGGTGGTCGATGTTCATGAGCTGCTGCACAGCACGCTGAAGACGCTGTTCGGCGACAAGATCGGCCACGACAAACCCGTCAAGTTGGTCAAGGAGTGGGACAAGTCGCTACCCGAAATCTCTTGCTATCCAGGCGGTCTGAACGAGGTGTGGGACATCATCATCAACAATGCGATTCAGGCCATGGACGGCCGCGGCACGCTGACGCATTCGCACGGCGCGCGAGGGCGACGAGCATGGTCCGGGTCGAGATCGGCGACGACGGACCGGGCATCTCCGAAGAGAACATCGACCGCATCTTCACAGCCGTTCTTCACCACCAAGCCGTTCGGCGAGGGCACGGGCCTCGGTCTGGATCTGGCCCGGCGGATCGTCGTCGAGAAGCACCACGGCGACATCCGGGTGGAGTCCGAGCCCGGCAACACCCGATTCATCGTGCTGTTGCCCCTTGAGGCGCCCGCCCCGGTGGCGCCGACGCCGACGGAACTTCCTGCGCCGTCGGAATAGCCGTCGCCGGGCCGTAGGTTGGAGTGACCATGACCGACACGAAACCCGACCTCGGCAGATTCGGATCATTCGGACGCGGCGTGACACCCGCAGCAGGCGAAGGAAATCGAGGCGCTGGGCTACGGCGCGGTGTGGGTCGGCGGCTCTCCGCCTGCCGAGCTGGATTGGGTGGAACCCATCCTCGAGCAGACCTCAACGCTGAAGGTGGCCACCGGGATCGTCAACATCTGGACCGCGGCGGCCGGTCCCGTCGCGGAGTCGTTCCACCGCATCGAGGCGGCCTACCCCGGCCGCTTCCTGCTCGGCATCGGAGTCGGCCATCCCGAGGCGCACCAGGAGTACCGCAAGCCGGTCGACGCGCTCACCGACTACCTGGACAAGCTCGACGAGTATGGCGTGCCCAAGAACCGCCGGGTGGTGGCCGCCCTGGGACCAAAGGTGCTGAAGCTGTCGGCGGACCGGTCCGCGGGCGCGCATCCGTATCTGACGACGCCCGAACACACCGCGGAGGCGCGGAAGCTGATCGGGCCGTCGGCGTTCCTCGCGCCCGAGCACAAGGCGATTCTGACCACCGACGCGGAGAAGGCCCGCGCCGTCGGCCGCAAGGCGCTCGAGGTTTACCTCAACCTCGCCAACTACCTGAACAGCTGGAAACGGTTGGGCTTCACCGACGATGACCTGACCAAGCCCGGCAGCGACCGCCTGGTGGACGCCGTCGTCGCCTACGGCACCCCGGATGCGATCGCGGCGCGGCTGAAGGAACACCTCGACGCCGGCGCCGACCACGTGCCCGTGCAGGTGCTGACCGGACCTGACAAGCTGGTGCCTGCACTCGCCGAACTCGCCGGACCGCTCGGCCTGCAGTGAACTTTCGGATCAAAGGGGGACCCGCATGACGGATGCCGTCCAGCTCAAACCCGACCTCGGCCGTTACGGCGTGTGGACGTTCGGAGCGGTCAAACCCGAGCAGGCCGTCGAGATCGAGAAGCTCGGGTACGGCGCGGTGTGGATCGGCGGGTCGCCGGCCGGCGACCTGTCGTATGTCGAACCCGTGCTTGAGCAGACGGAGACGCTGCAGGTAGCCACCGGGATCGTCAATGTGTGGACGGCGCCGGCCGAAGAGGTCGCGGAGGCCTATCACCGCGTCGAGGACGCCTACCCTGGCCGCTTCCTGCTCGGCATCGGCATCGGCCATCCCGAGCACACCGAGGAGTACCGCAAGCCGTACGACGTGCTGGTGGAGTACCTCGACGCATTGGACGCCGCCAAGGTGCCCACCAGCAGGCGGGTCATCGCCGCGCTGGGGCCGAAGGTGCTCAAGCTGGCCGCGCAGCGCAGCGCCGGCGCGCACCCGTACCTGACGACACCGGAACACACCGGCTCGGCGCGCGAATTGGTCGGCCCCACAGTGTATTTGGCGCCTGAGCACAAGGTGGTTCTCACCACCGACGCCACCGAGGCCCGCGAGATCGGCCGCAAGACGGTCGATTTCTACCTGAACCTGAGCAACTACCTGAACAACTGGAAGCGGCTCGGCTTCACCGACAAGGACCTGGCGAAGCCGGGCAGCGACAGGCTGATCGACGCGGTGGTGGCCTACGGCACCGCCGAGGACATCGCCCATCGGCTCAACGAGCATCTGGAAGCAGGGGCCGACCACGTGACGATCCAGGTGCTCGGCGGCTGGGACAAGTTGCTGCCGACGCTGACCGAGCTGGCAGGGCCGTTGGGCCTGAAGGGCTAACAGGCCCCCGACCGCTACGGTAGGTCCATGCGATTGCTAGTCACCGGCGGCGCCGGCTTCATCGGCGCCAACTTCGTGCATGGCGCCGTGCGTGAGCACGCGGTGACCGTGCTGGATGCGCTGACCTACGCGGGCTGCCGCGAATCGCTGGCGCCCGTCGAGGACGACATCAGGCTGATACAGGGCGATATCGCCGACGCCGAGTTGGTGTCGAAGCTAGTTGCCGAGGCCGACTCGGTGGTGCATTTCGCCGCCGAGACCCACGTCGACAACGCGCTGGCCGACCCCGAGCCGTTTCTGCACACCAACGTGATCGGGACGTACACGGTGCTGGAGGCGGTGCGCCAGCACGGCGTGCGGTTGCATCACGTCTCGACTGACGAGGTGTATGGCGACCTGGCGCTCGACGAGGACCGCCGCTTCACCGAAGCGACGCCGTACAACCCGTCGAGTCCGTACTCGTCGACGAAGGCCGCCGCCGACATGCTGGTGCGGGCATGGGTGCGGTCCTACGGTGTGCGCGCGACGATTTCGAACTGCTCCAACAACTACGGGCCGTATCAGCATGTGGAG
The DNA here is from genome assembly GCA_963801575.1 of uncultured Actinomycetota bacterium. Classification (GTDB taxonomy): domain Bacteria; phylum Actinomycetota; class Actinomycetes; order Mycobacteriales; family Mycobacteriaceae; genus Mycobacterium. The sequence goes on along the minus strand of CAWDFT010000015.1, from coordinate 7,052 downwards.
AAATTCATCCCGCGCCAGATCACCAACGTGCTGACCGGCAGAAGGCCCAAGCTGTACGGCAGCGGTGCCAATGTCCGCGACTGGATTCATGTCGACGACCACAACAGTGCGGTGTGGCGCATTCTGGAAGACGGCGAGATTGGGCGCACGTATCTAATCGGGGCGGAGGGCGAGCGGGACAACCTGTCGGTGGTGCGCACCCTGCTGACGCCTGATGGGCCGCGACCCCGACGACTTCGACCATGTCACCGACCGCGTCGGTCACGACCTGCGGTATGCAATCGACCCGTCGGCGCTGCACGACGAATTGGGTTGGGGACCCAAACACACCGACTTCGACGAGGGACTGCGCGCGACGATCGACTGGTACCGCGATAACGAATCCTGGTGGGGCCCACTCAAAGATACCGTCGAGGCTGACTACGAGAAGCGTGGCCAGTGACGTGAAAGCACGCGAACTTGCCATCCCGGGGGCCTGGGAGATTACCCCGCGGCAACACATCGACGAGCGCGGCCTCTTCTACGAGTGGTTCACCGACACGGAGTTTCGGGCTTTCACCGGACACCGGTTCGATCTACGCCAGGCGAACTGCTCGGTGTCGGCGGCAGGCGTACTTCGGGGGCTGCACTTCGCGCGGCTGCCACCGAGCCAGGCCAAATACGTGACCTGCCTGCGTGGTGCGGTGTTCGACGTCGCGGTCGACATCCGGGTCGGCTCGCCGACATTCGGACGGTGGGATTCGGTGCTGCTCGACGACCGGAGCCGTCGCTCGGTGTACATCAGCGAGGGTCTGGCGCACGGTTTCCTTGCGCTGCACGACGATTCGACAGTGATGTACCTGTGCTCGGCGGGATATGACCCGGCGCGCGAGCACACCATCCACGCCACCGATCCGGCACTGGACATCGAATGGCCTGGCACTGATCGTGTGCTGTCGGGCCGCGACGCCGACGCGCCGACACTCGACGAGGTCAAGGCCGCAGGCCTGTTGCCGACATGGGACGACGCCAAGGCGTTCGTCGAGGAACTCCGCCGCCGCGACTCCTGACGCCGAGACTGCGGAGAGATCGCAATTTCCGGCGAATTCGCGATCTCCCCGCAGACTCGATGAGTAGCGCGGCGGCCGGGCCTCGGTCAGTCCTCGGCGGCGTGCTTACCGTTGACGGCGTTGTCGACAGCCGTCTTGACATTGGCAATAGCTTCGCGCAGCGGCGCGCGGTGCCGGCCGCCGGTCTCGTTGTCGGAGCCCAACTTTCGGGGGACGGCCCTGAACGAATCCCTCACCGTTGACGCCTGCCGGTCACCGCTCAACACGTCATCGACGACGCGCGCGGGATCTGGATGTCGATCGGAATGGGTTGCCCGATCGAGACGGAGCCGACCGTGAAGGTGCCGCCGACCGCGCCCGTAACGGAGAACTGACCCTGTCCCAGCTCAGCGACAACCCTATTGGATGCAAAGTTTCCCGAAATGATGTTCGTGCTGCCGAGTGTCAGGGCTCCAGTCACTGGCGCGCCGACCTCGAGGAACGCGGTATTGCCACCGCAGGACGTCTGTTCCTTGGGCCGACCCCAGACAGAGACCGGCGTCCCCACCAAGGCTGCCATTGCCGCCGGCGCCGACCTCGAGGGAGCCCAGCCGGAACCCTGTCTGGTAATTGGGAACATCGATCAAGGTCGCGTCGCCGACAGCCTTGAACCCATCGAAGGGCATGAACGACAGCTGACCGCCGAAGTCGCCGACAGTTCGTTCGCCGACAGTGCTGATCCCGCTGTCGAGCAGCGTCACCTGACGGTCGACCGTGGACCGCGACAAAGTGCCGCCGAGGGCTGCACCGATTCCTTCACTGCCGCCGGTAAGCAGGTCGAGGCCGAGTTCCCTGCTCGGTACGACATGGGTTTCGCCCGTCGCAAAATCGCCGAGTACGCTCCAGACGTTGTCTTGTGGTCCTGCCGATGAAAAGCCGAAGCCGATGCTTTCGCCGGGAACTCGGATCGCCGAAAAGATCTGCTGGCCGCTGCTGCTGAAGTCCGTATGCAAGCCCGGCAAGTTGTAAACGGTGCCGGCCTCGGAGTCCAAGATGGCCCTGAGACTGTTGGGCAGGGCCTCCAACGTCAACGTGAGCAATCGGCTGATACTGATCGGCCCCGGCGTGTCGATATCGAAGATCGGGATCGTGATCTCGGCGGCCAGTTCGACGTCCCTCGCCGTCGGCTGAGGCGATATAGCGGTATCGGGCGGTACCGCCACGATGTTGGCAGCCGCGACTCCCGCGGTCAGCGCGCCCGCGGCGACCGCAGACAGGTAGGCATTGACTACACCCATGATCGAAATCTCCTAGCTCAGTGAGCACGAATCCCGACACCGTATTTGACGAAAAGAGGTCAGGCGTGCGCGAACCGCACGATACCGCACTCTCGCTGCGTAGCGTTGCCAACCATGTTGGTCGCCGAAATCCATCCCGACGGGATTGCGACACTGCGTCTCAACCAGCCGGAACGTCGAAATGCGCTCTCCATCGCGATGCGCGACGCGATCAGCGACACCCTCGAGTCATGGGCCACCGATGACCGGGTGCGCGTCATCGTGCTCACCGCAGTGGGCAGCACGTTCTGCGCGGGCTTCGACCTCAAGGAATTCGCCAAGCCAGAGCTCGCGAAGACCATCCGCGACAGCTCGCACCGCTACCACCTCGCCGTGTGGCAGTTTCCCAAGCCGGTGATCGCCGCGGTCAACGGCGCCGCGTTCGGTGGCGGTTTCGACCTCTGCCTGCTGTGCGACATTCGCATCGCGACGCCGAACGCCGTCTTCGCCCACCCCGAGATCAAGTTCGGCGCCCCGCCGCTGTTCACGCCGTTGCAGTGGATCGTCGGTGCTGGCATCGCACGCGAGTTGTGCCTGACCGGCAGGCGCGTCGATGCGGCGGAAGCCCACCGGATCGGGCTGGTGAACGCGGTCGTGGAGGCCGAGCGCCTCGAAGAGGAAGCGATGGCGACGGCTCGGGTGATGGCCGAGGCGCCGCAGCCCGCCCTCGAAGCCACCAAGCGCTATCTGGTCTCCAACGCGGGCGTGACGTTCGACGAAGCGTTCGCGATCGAACACGATCGCGTCTTCGACCAGTTCCTGCTGGGCGATCTCGGCCCCTAGAGTCCGCGAGACTGCGTGCAGATCGCGTTTTCCCGCTTGACCAGAGACCGAGGCACTTGCGCAGCCTCGGCACGATTTACTAGGATATCCAAGTATTCTGCGAAACCAGTATTTCCGCCGAAGGGCACGCTCATGACCACACAGATTTCCCATTTCATCGACGGCCAGCGCACGGCCGGACAATCCAAGCGCACCGCCGACGTGATGAACCCCAACACCGGCCAGGTGCAGGCGAAGGTGCCGATGGCCAACGCGGCCGACATCGATGCCGCCGTCGCCGTTGCCGCCGAGGCGCAGAAGGAGTGGGCCGCCTTCAACCCGCAGCGCCGTGCCCGCGTGATGATGCGCTTCATCGACCTGGTCAACCAGAATGTCGACGAACTCGCCGAAACCCTCTCCCTCGAGCACGGCAAGACCGTCGAGGACTCCAAGGGCGACATCCAACGCGGCGTCGAGGTGATCGAGTTCGCCGTCGGCATCCCGCACCTGATCAAGGGTGAGTACACCGAGGGCGCAGGCACCGGCATCGACGTGTACTCGCTGCGCCAGCCACTCGGCGTGGTCGCGGGCATCACCCCGTTCAACTTCCCGGCGATGATCCCGCTCTGGAAGGCGGGCCCGGCGCTGGCATGCGGCAACGCGTTCATCCTGAAACCCAGCGAGCGCGATCCGTCGGTGCCGGTGCGGCTGGCCGAGTTGTTCCTCGAAGCCGGACTGCCCAAGGGCGTGTTCCAGGTCGTGCACGGCGACAAGGAAGCCGTCGACGCGATCCTCGAGCACCCGGAGATCCAGGCCGTCGGTTTCGTCGGCAGCTCCGACATCGCGCAGTACATCTACTCGACCGCTGCCGCGCACGGCAAGCGGGCGCAGTGCTTCGGCGGCGCCAAGAACCACATGATCGTGATGCCCGATGCCGACCTCGACAACGCCGTCGATGCCCTGATCGGCGCGGGCTACGGCAGTGCAGGCGAGCGCTGCATGGCGATCAGCGTCGCCGTGCCCGTCGGCGAACAGACCGCAGATCGACTGCGCGCCAGGCTCGTTGAACGCGTCAATAACCTCAGGGTCGGGCACAGCCTCGATCCGAAGGCCGACTACGGCCCGCTGGTCACCGAGGCCGCGCTGGCGCGGGTGAAGGACTACATCGACCAGGGCGTCGAGGCGGGCGCCGAAGCCGTCGTCGACGGCCGCGAACGCACCAGCGACGACCTGCAGTTCGGCGACGACAGCCTCGAAGAGGGCTACTTCATCGGCCCGACGCTGTTCGACCACGTCACCCCCGACATGTCGATCTACACCGACGAGATCTTCGGCCCAGTGCTGTGCATCGTTCGCGCCAACGACTACGAGGAGGCGTTGGCGCTGCCGTCAGAACACGAATACGGCAACGGCGTAGCGATTTTCACCCGCGACGGTGATACCGCACGCGACTTCGTGTCCCGGGTGCAGGTCGGGATGGTCGGCGTTAACGTGCCGATTCCGGTGCCGGTGGCCTACCACACCTTCGGCGGCTGGAAGCGATCCGGCTTCGGCGACCTCAACCAGCATGGGCCGTCGTCGATCATCTTCTACACCAAGGTCAAGACGGTGACCCAACGTTGGCCCGCGGGCTCGCACGGCGCCGAGTTCTCCATCCCGACAATGAAGTAGGCCTGCGTGCAGTTCTTCGGTCTGGACGACGACGAACGCGTTATCGCCGAGACGGCGGCCGCGTTCGCCGAAAAGCGGCTTGCCCCAAACGCGTTGGAGTGGGACAGTACGCATCACCTCCCGGTCGACGAGCTGCGCGAGGCCGCCCAGCTAGGGATGGCGGCGATCTACTGCCGCGAGGATGCCGGCGGCAGCGGTCTGCGCCGCATCGATGCCGTCCGCATCTTCGAGCAGCTGGCCGCCGCCGATCCCACGGTCGCGGCATTCCTGTCCATTCACAACATGTGCGCGTGGATGGTCGACACGTACGGCACGCACGAACAGCGCAAGTCGTGGGTGCCGAGGCTGGCGTCGATGGAATCCATCGCCAGCTACTGCCTGACCGAGCCCGGCGCGGGGTCGGACGCCGGCGCACTGCGCACCAAGGCCGTCCGCGATGGCGACACCTACGTGATCGACGGCGTCAAGCAGTTCATCTCCGGAGCGGGCGCATCGGACGTCTACATCGCGATGGCCCGCACCGGCGGTGATGGACCGCGTGGCATCTCGGCGTTCATCGTCGAAAAGGGCGCTCCGGGGCTGAGTTTCGGCGCCAACGAGGAGAAGATGGGTTGGCGCGCCCAACCCACCGCACAGGTCATCTTCGAGGGCGTGCGGGTACCGGCAGAGGCGATGCTCGGCGGCGCCGACGGCGAGGGCACCGGCTTCTCCGTCGCAATGAACGGGCTCAACGGCGGCCGCATCAACATCGCCGCATGCTCGCTCGGCGGCGCCCAGGCCGCCTACGACAAGGCGGCGAGTTACCTGGCCGACCGCCAGGCGTTCGGCGGCGCGCTGCTCGACGAGCCGACCATCCGGTTCACACTCGCCGACATGGCCACCGCGTTGGAGACATCGCGAACCCTGTTGTGGCGGGCGGCAACTGCCCTCGACAACGACCACCCCGACAAGGTGGAGTTGTGCGCGATGGCCAAGCGCTACGTCACCGATGCCTGCTTCGACGTCGCCGACCAGGCCCTGCAACTACACGGAGGCTACGGCTATCTGAACGAGTACGGCCTGGAGAAGATCGTCCGCGATCTGCGAGTGCACCGAATCCTTGAGGGAACCAACGAAATCATGCGCGTGGTGATCGGTCGGGCCGAAGCCGCCCGGGCCCGCGCGTCGGTATAGGAAGGCCGTAGTCGATGACGACGCCCGAAGGAGAGCACGAGTGAGGATCGCAGCGAGGAACGAGCGAGGACCGGAGCGAGTGGGAGCCGAGGCATGAACATCGCGTTCTTGGGACTGGGCAACATGGGCGGCCCGATGGCGGCCAACCTGGTCGCAGCGGGGCATACCGTGCGCGGATTCGACCCGGTGCCCACTTTGAAGGCGGCCGCGGAAGGCAAGGGCGCCAACGTCTTCGATACCGGTGCCGAGGCGGTGGCGGATGCCGATGTGGTGATCACCTCACTGCCCAACGGGGCCATCGTCAAGGCGTGCTATGACGAGGTACTGCCCGCGGCTAGGGCCGGAGCCCTGTTCATCGACACGTCGACCATCTCGGTCGCCGATGCCCGCGACATCCATAAGCAGGCCACCGAACAGGGTTTCGCACAACTCGACGCGCCGGTGTCCGGCGGCGTCAAGGGCGCGACCGCGGGCACGCTCGCGTTCATGGTCGGCGGCGAGGACGATGCCGTTGACCGTGCGCGACCGGTGCTGGAGCCGTTGGCGGGCAAGATCATCCACTGCGGCGGCTCCGGTAACGGCCAGAGCGCCAAGCTGTGCAACAACATGGTGCTGGCCGTACAGCAGATCGCTGTCGGTGAGGCATTCGTCCTGGCCGAGAAGCTCGGGCTGTCCGCACAGTCGCTGTTCGACGTGATCACCGGCGCAACAGGAAATTGCTGGTCCGTGCACACCAATTGCCCGGTGCCCGGTCCGGTACCCACGTCACCGGCCAACAACGACTTCAAGCCGGGCTTCGCAACGGCGCTGATGAACAAGGACCTCGGCCTGGCGATGGACGCGGTGAACTCGACGGGCTCATCGGCGCCGCTGGGCAGCCATGCCGCCGAGATCTACGCCAAGTTCGCAGCCGACCACGCCGACAAGGACTTCAGCGCGGTCATCGAACTGCTACGCCGCTGACACCGGACCCGCACAGGCCAGCTGCCTGGGTAGTCACTAGGCGTAACTACCCAATGTCCGAAAGTGAAGCGTCGGCCCAGATCACTGGTATGTCCGGCGGCTTTATCGGCACACTGAG
>CAWDFT010000014.1:0-196171 GCA_963801575.1 uncultured Actinomycetota bacterium | reverse complement strand
CGATCACGCCGGGCATGGTGACCTGTGTGTACTCCACCATGACAACCGCGTCGGCATCGGTGGGGATCACCGCTCCGGTCGGGATCTGCACCGCCGTTCCGGAGCGCACGGCGATGTCGGCGGCGGCACCCATCCGCACCGCCCCGGCGAGGTCGAGGTACGCCGGAAGGGAGTCGCTGGCGCCGTAGGTGTCGGCGGCGCTCACCGCGTAGCCGTCCACGGTCGACCGGGCGAAGCCGGGCAGCGCAGAACCCGACACAACCGGCGAGGCCGGCACCCGGCCGAGGGCCGCTTCGCGGGAACCGTCTCTATGCGGGTCCGTCGCGACGGCCGGAACCCGGCCAGCGCCTGCGACACCGATTGGGCCGTGAAGAACTCCCGACCGGTCACCCGAACCTCACTGATCCGGTGTCTGCCGCGGCTGCGCGCGCGCCACGGCGCCACCTCGCTGCCGTCCCATCACGCTGGCCACCGGGCCCAGCGCCACCTGGCCGAGACCGCAGATCGAGGTCTTGCGCATGGTCAGCTCCAGCTCCAGCAGCCGGGCCCGTCGACCCTCGTCGAGCTCGCCTCCGGCCCGCAGGGTATCGGTGAGCAGGTCGTGGGCCTTGGCGGAGCCGACCCGGCACGGCACGCACTTGCCGCACGACTCGTTGCGGAAGAAGCGCAGCACATTCGTGGCCGCCGCGAGCGAGTCGGTGCCCTCGGCGATCACCACCACCGCGCCCGAGCCCAGCATCGAGCCGGCCTCGGCGAGCGTGCCGAAGTCGAGCGGCACGTCGAGGTGTTCCGGGCCGAGGAAGTTCGACGAGGCGCCGCCGGGCTGCAGCGCGTCGAGCGCCGCCCCGCCGGCCACCCCGCCGGCGAGGTCGAGCAGGTCGCGGATGGTGGTGCCCATCGGCACGCAGTAAACGCCGGGTCGCTCCACGTGACCGGACACGGCGAAGAACTTCAAACCGTCGCTGTCGCCCAAGCCCTGGTCCTGCCACCACTGCGCACCGCGGGAGACGATGATGGGTACGTCGGCGAAGGTTTCGACGGAGTTCATCAGCGTCGGTCGACCCCACAGGCCCCAGACGCCGGGGAACGGCGGCTTGTTGCGCGGCTCGCCCCGATGCCCCTCCATGCATTCGATCAGCGCGGTCTCCTCGCCGAGGATGTAGCCACCCGGCGAGGTGAAGATGTCGAGGCTCAGTCGGCGGCCGCTGCCCAGCACGTCGTCTCCGATCAGGCCCTGCTCGCGCAGATTCTCGATCTCGGCGTGCAGCACCGCCTCCTCCGGGCCGTACTCGTGCCGGATGAAGACCCAACCCTCCTCGGCGCCGGTGACGACCATGCCCATCAGCAGGCCCTCGAGCACCAGGTGCGGCTGCTCGGCGAGCAGCTGGCGGTCCTTGAAGGTTCCCGGCTCGGACTCGTCGGCGTTGCAGATGGCGTACTTGATGCCGGTGCCGTCGACGGCCTCTTCGCCGCGCACCAGCTCCCACTTCTTGCCGGTCGGGAAGCCCGCTCCGCCCATCCCGCGCAGGCCGGAGGCCTGCAGGTTGTCGATCACCTGCTGCGGGGTGATCTCCCCAGACAGCACGGCACGCAGGGCCTGGTAGCGCGGCTCGCCGGGGCCATAGGGGTCGTTGGGCCAGCCGCCCTGCGGGCCATAGGCCACCACGGCGCCGAGGTCGTTGTCGCCGCTGCGCTTGGCGTCGACCAGCGTGTCGACGTCGTCGAGCCGGGCAGGCTGTTCGTCGACGGTGGCCGCCGGCGCGATGTCGCACCGGCCGGGGCAGGAGATCTCCACCACCTCCACGTCACCGGCATCGCCGTACTGCTCGTGCAACTGCGCGATCCGGTCCTCCGCGCCGTGCAGCCAGCAGGTGAGGTCGTGGCAGACCCGGACGGTGACGCCTGTGGGCGGCTCGGTGCGAAAGTGCGGATAGAAGGACACCAGACCCTGGATCTCGTAGAGCGGCCGCCTCTGCTCCCGCGCCAGCGCCTCCAGTTCCTCGCGCGGCAGCCAGCCGAGGCGCCCCTGGATCTCCATCAGCATCGGGATCAGGCTCGGACCCCGGAACTTGCCCGCCCGCGCTTCGACGCCCGGGACGGCCGGCTGCTGGTTAGCCGTGACTGTCAACGTGCGGAACCTCCGACCAACGCGCTCTCGCGGTCGCCCGCCGGGGCGATGCGGACCGCACAGAACTTGAACTCTGGAATCTTGCCGACCGGGTCGATCTCGTCGATCGTGAGCAGGTTGGCCGCGGCCTCCCGGAAGTGGAACGGGATGAACACGTTCCCCCGCGCTTCGCGGTGGGAGACCTTCACATGCAGCACGATCGTGCCCCGACGGGAGGAGACTCGGGCCAGCTCGCCGTCGACGAGACCTCGCTCGGCCGCGTCCTCGGGGTTGACGTAGACCTCCGCGCGCGGCGAGATCGAGTCCAGCGCGAAGGAGCGGCGGGTCATCGACCCGGTATGCCAGTGCTCCAGCAGTCGTCCGGTATTGAGCACGAACGGGAACTCCTCGTCGGGCAGCTCCTTGCCCGGCAACCACTCCGCCGGCACCAGGTGGGCGAGCCCGTCGTCGGTGTTGAACCGCTCGTCGAACAGCACCACGGTGCCGTCGCTGTGGTCTGGGTCCTCGATCGGGTACAGCTTGCCGTACGAGCCGAGGTTGTCGTGGCTGAGGTTGGCGTAGTCCGGCATCAACGGCACCATCTCGTCGAAGATCTCGCTCGGCGAGGAGTAGTTCCAGTCCAGCCCCAGCCGGCGGGCGATGTCCTGGACGACCTCCCAGTCGACCCGGGCATCACCTGGCGGGTCGAACACCTTGCGGCCGAGCTGCACCCGCCGGTCGGTGTTGGTGTAGGTACCGTCCTTCTCCAGATACGACGAGGCCGGCAGGACCACGTCGGCGAACTCCGCGGTCTCGGTGAGGAAGATGTCCTGCACTACCAGGAAGTCCAGCTTGGACAGCGCCTTGCGGACCTTGTTGATGTTGGGGTCGGACAGGAACGGGTTCTCGCCGAGCATGTACATCCCGCGGACGCCGTCGTCGAGGATCGACTTGATCACCTCGGTGACGGTCAACCCCCTGTCGGGATTGAGCTCGGCGCCCCACGCCCGCTCGAACCGCGCCCGGACCTTGCTGTCCGAGGCCGACTGGTAGTCCGGGTAGAACATCGGGATCAGCCCCGCGTCGGATGCGCCCTGCACGTTGTTCTGACCGCGCAGCGGATGCAGGCCGGTGCCTGGCCGGCCGACGTTGCCGGTGATCGCGCACATCGCGATCAGGCAGCGGCAGTTGTCGGTGCCGGTGGTGTGCTGGGAGATGCCCATGCCCCAGTAGATGACGCCGGCCCCGGCCTCTCCCCACAGCTTGGCGACCTCGCGGATCAGCTCGACGTCGAGGCCGGTGATCTGCGCGGCCAGCTCCGGCGGGTAGGCCTGCACGGTCTTGGCCAGCTGGTCGTAGTTGGAGGTGCGGTTCGCGATGAAGTCGCGATCGATCAGGCCGAGGCGGATCACCTCGTGCATGATCGCGTTGTAGAGCGCCACATCGGTGCCGGGTTTGAGTTGGCAGAAGATGTCGGCGTGGTCGGCGACCGTGCCTTCCCGCGGGTCGATGTAGATGATCTTGGTGCCGCGGCGCCTTGCCTGCTTGAAGAACGACGACGCCACCGGGTGATTGGCGGTCGCGTTGCTGCCGGTGATGATCGCGACGTCGGCGTTCGCGATGTCGCCGTAGGTGGTCGAGACCGCGCCAGAGCCGACGCCCTCGAACAGCGCCGCGACACTGGACGCGTGGCACAGCCGGGTGCAATGGTCGACGTTGTTGGTGCGGAAGCCGGTGCGGATCAGCTTCTGGAAGAGGTAGGCCTCCTCGTTGGAGCACTTGGCCGACCCGAAGCCGGCGATGCCGTCGGGGCCGCTTTCGGCGTAGATCTCACCGAGCCGGCGCGCGACGAGGTCGAGCGCCTCCTCCCAGCTCGCCTCCCGGAAGTGCGGCATCACCTCTTCGTAGGGCACCAGGCCGCCGGGCTTGCGGCCACGCTTGTCACTGCGTCCCTGTCCGCCGTCCGCCTTCACATCCGACGACAGCGGCCCCTTGGGGTAGGACTCAGCGATGCGGATCAGCGGCTTGGTGAGCCGCTGGGGTGAGGCCGCGTAGTCCCAGCCGTAGCGGCCCTTCACACACAGCCGGCCCTGATTGCCGGGTTGGTCGCGACCCTCGGCGAACGAGATGCCGCCGCGCTCGCGGTCGACGTAGTAGGTCAGCGCGCAGCCCACGCCGCAGTACGGGCACACCGTGTCGACCGCATCGAGCGTTGCGCGGGGCTGGATCGGGATGTTGTTGATCGCCTTGTTGGTCAGCGCGCCGGTGGGGCAGGCCGCCACGCACTCACCGCACGTGACGCAGGACGACCGCCCCATCGGGTCGTTGAGGTCGAATGCGATGCGGGTGGAGTAGCCCTTGCCGCTGCGGCCGATGACATTGTTGCCCTGGATGTCGTCGCAGGCGCGCACGCAGCGGTCGCACAGGATGCAGGAGTCGTGGTCGACCGCGATCACGGGATTGGACATGTCGGCGCCCCGGGCGGGTCCCGGAAGCAGGTCTGCCACGCCGGTGATGGCGAAGCCGTCCGCGACCGCGATCAGCTCGTTGTCGGCGGTCGTGGTCTGCTTCGGGTCTTCCACGCGCGGCGGCTGGTCGGCGACCAGCAGTTCGGTGAGCACCCTTCGCCGGTTCTGGATCTCCGGCGTCGCGGTGGCGACATTCATGCCCTCCTCGCACGGCCTGATGCACGCCGCCACGTCGACCCGCCCGCCGACGTCGACCACGCACATCCGGCACACGCCAACCGGGTCGTAGCGCACGTCGTGGCACAGCGTCGGGATGTCGATTCCCACGTCACGGGCCGCCTGCCAGATCGTCGTACCCTCAGCGACGGTGAGGCTTCGGCCGTCGATGGTGAGCGACACGGTGCGCTGCTGCACGTCGGTCGTGCCGGGACGGGTGATGGTCATAGCGTCTGCTCCGTTCCTGCAGCGGTCTGTGCGAGAGCGGCCGGCCCTGTGGGTCCAGGCCGCGTTCGGCGTAGTAGGTGTCGATCATGGTGCGCAGCCGGGCGGCGGGCAGCGTCGCCGTACGACCGGACCCGAGCTCGAGCGGGTTGTCGAGGAACCGCTCGGGAAGCCAGTCGTCGGCGGGGGTCCAACCCTCCCGGAGGTTGAAGGCGCGCTTGGCCAGCACGATGCGTCGTGCGGTCTCGTGCAGTTCGTCAGCGTCGACGTCCCAGCCGGTGACCTTCGACAGCAGCTGTGCCCACTCCGCGAACGGCTCGGTGAACACCCCGCGCAGGAACTTGCACAGGATCAGCGAGTCCATGACGGCGGCGCGGTCCTCGGTCTCGATCGCCCCGCGTACGTGCTCGGTGCTGCCACGGATGCGGTCCAGACCGCCCTTGAGGTCGGCCTCGTAGGCGCCGGACCGATTGTGGTCGGCACCCCTGGCGTTGACCGCCAGACCCAGGGCCATGGACTGCATGGTGCGTGGCTCGTAGCCGGGCATCTCCATGCCCTTGACTTGCGGGGCGAACGCGGCCGAGCCCTGACCGACCACCTCAGCGGCCCGGCGGGAGCCCTCGGCGAGCAGCTCGCCGAGGCCGGTGCGGGAACCGATCTCGTCCAGCACCCGCAGCAGGGCCGCGCCGTCACCGAATCGCAGCCATGGCGCGTCGAGTAGCCCACGGTCGACGCACTCCATCGCCCAGGCGATGGTGCCGCCGGCGGAGATGGTGTCGAGCCCGAGCGCGTCGCAGCGCGCACTGGCCTCGAGCACCTGGTCAGGGTCGGATACCCCGCACATCGGCCCGAGCGCGAAGACGTTCTCGTACTCCACCCTCGCCGTCTTGCCGCCCTTGGCGGCATAGATGTGCTCGCAACCGATGGTGCAGGAGGCGCAACTGTTCCTGGCGACCTCCCGGCTCTGCGCCAGATCCTCGGCGGACAGCATGGGTGCCTCGGCGAAGGTGGCGGACTGGAAGTTGCGGGTGGGCAGGGTGTTGATCGCGTTGAACGCCAGCAGGTTTGCCAGTGTGCCGAGCTCGCGGTACTTCGCGGTGGCCGGGCCAAAGGACCGCTCGCGCAGGTCCTTGGCCGCCGCCAGCACCGCCTCGCGGTCGGCCACCGTGGGCCGGGTGCGGCCCTGCACGGCGACCGCCTTGATGTTCTTCGCTCCCATCACCGCGCCCAGACCGCCTCGCCCGGCGTGCCGGCCGTCGTGAGAAATCGTGGCGTAGCGCACGCCGCGCTCGCCCGCCGGGCCGATGCAGGCCGCACGCCAGCGCCGGCCGTACTGCGCGCGCAGCGACTCCTCGGCGTCCGACGCCGACATGCCCCACTGCGGCGCCGCGTCGACGAGTCGGACGCCGTCGGCGTCGATCAACAGATGGGCCGGCGCCTGCGCCCGACCGGTGAGCACGATCGCGTCGTGGCCGGTGAACTTGCCCGAGATCGCGAAGTGGCTGGAGGCCAGCGCGTCGGTGAGCAGACCGGTCAGCGGCGACTTGGCCACCACCGCGAACTTCGCGCTGGTCGTCAGCGGGGTGCCCACCAACGGCGAGAATACAAAGGCGAGCGGCGCGGCGGGATCTAGTGGGTCGACGCCGGGCGGCGCCAGCTCGGTCATCAACCAGACTCCCAGGCCTGCTCCGCCGAGGTAGTCGCGGAGCACCCGCTCGGGCAATGCCAGGGTCGTGGTGGAGCCGTCGGTGACGTCGACCACCAGGGCGTTGCCGAAGTAGCCGCCGGGTGCGCCGAGGTGGTCGTTGCGAACGCCGTTGTACACGTCGGCCATAGCTTTCATCCGCCCACGTCTGCGGAGATGAACGACACGGTGTCGCCTGTTTGCAGCGGCGACTGCGCGTCGCCCCGGATCTGATCGCCGTTGATCGCGGCCCGGACATGCCGGTTCAAGGCCAGCCCGAGCTGCTCGGCGGCCGCACCGATGGTGGCGGCCCGGACCCGCCGCGGCCCACGGACGCCGCCCTTGGTGGCCAGCACGCCGTAGCACTCGACGACGACCGCGGGCGCTGGTCGGGCACGCGCCGCGCGGTAGTCGTCGGGGGTGTTGACGTTGAGCACGGAGTCCAGCTCGGGGTCGGCACGGGCCAGCCGGGTGTCAGCGAGCAGCGTGGCCTCGTCAAGCTGGCGCACGTTGACTTCCTCGAAAAGGTGCGCGGGGCGCATCCGCTGCGCCTCGATCAGCTTCTCGACCCGCGGAGCGAGGTCGGTGCGGTAGCCGGCGGCCATCGGCTGCCGGTAGCCGCCGACAACGGGCAGCACCACGTCCGGGGATGCCTCCGGTTCACCCGCCGCGGGTGCGGGGTCGAAGCCGCGGAGCACTGCGGTCACGAAGGCAGAGTGCAGGAAGGGCAGGTCGGTGGAGCAGACGAAGGCCACGGGGGCGTACCCGGCCGCGGTGGCCAATCCGACAGCCAGGCCCTGCATCGGCCCCCGGCCTTCCTCCGGGTCGGTGTGGACCAGCACCTGCGGGTCGAGGGTGGGCAGCTGCTGTCCCGGGGCACGCACGACGATCACCGGACCGTCGACCGCGCGACCCACGATCCCCGTTACGTGGCGCAGCAGGGTCGAGCCGTGCCACTCAAGCGCCGCCTTGGCGGTGCCCATCCTCGTCGAGCGGCCCCCGGCAAGCACGACAACGGCCGCTGGTGCCGCACAGCCGAGGGTGTGCGACCCGTCAACGGGTGTCATGGCGGGCTCACCTCCTTGCGTACTCGATGGCGATGTCGGTGCCGATGCCCTGGCCGCCCGGCTGCCGCCTCTCGGGGTGCGACACCCGGGGCGGTCGATCAGCCGAAGAGTTGCAGCGCTGCTTTGACGGCGTTGAACGCCCCGTAAGCCAAGGGTATGCCGACAATCAGCCAGGTGATGACGATCCCTACCTCTTATTTGGCGGGTGTGCGTTCTTCCGTGCTGGGTCCGGTCATGGTCCGCTCTCCTCTCGCCCCCCTCCGGGTGCGAGCGCAGGGTCGGGGTGTGGGCGGTGAACCCGGCGTGATGCTCGGACGTGGTCGGCCGTGATGGCCGACCGTGGCATGGTGCCGAACGCCTCCAGGAGACCTCCGATCTTGTTAATGGTCAAGCGGCGGCTCGTGTGGGGTGTGTCGGTGGCGGCCCGTATGCCTTGATCGGGTTGTAGGTTTGCCCTGTTTGTAGGCAGTGGTAGAGCTGGCCGAGCATGCTGTTGTAGAGGTGGCGCAGGGCGGCGGGGTGGCGGTCGCCGTGGGCGCGGCGTGCCAGGTAGTGCGCGCGGGGTGGGTCCTGGGCAGTCGGCCGCGACGAAGGCCCAGACGAATCCGACGGCGGCGAGCCGGTTGTTCTTCACGTGGCGGTGGGTGATGCGGATGCTGCGCCCGGAGGTGACCAGGCCCTTTGTCGCGCGATCAACACAGCATGAGGGTACAAACGCCGAATAGGACAGACTTAAAATTCGTTCAGCGGCGCGGATACGCCGGGGTGCCGGGGTGTTGATGCCATCAACACTCCTCAGCGTTCCCGCGGGTCGCGCTACGTAGTTTCGCGTGCTGTCGCGTACCGAAGATCGTCATGTTCGGCCAAAGCCAGCTCGACCAACTTCTAGACCCCCGCCGCCACCTGGTTGCAGCGGCGACGATCTCGTCGTACACCGAATCGTCATCGAACGCCGGCGCGTCGAGGTAGTAGGCAGGCCACCGGCGGTCGAACTCGTGCGGCGACCACCGGGCGTCGAGGAAGTTCTACAGCGCATCGGTGAGGGCGTTGGTCAGGCCGGTACACGCCGATTCGGCCCGGCACGATGTGCACAGCCTGTCCAGGCCGTCCGCTGGCTTCCTGCAGTAGCGGCACGGGGCTTGGGGACCAAGGTCAGGTGGCGATCGGTGCTGGTCATTGGTGTTCCTTGTCGGTGGTGTCCGGCCACGCCTCCTCCATGGCCGCAATGGTTCGCCAGCTCATTGGACAGCTCGAGCATGACGGCGTCCATCGCGACCTCCCATTCCCACTTCATCTGCCAGGGCTCCGCCTCCTCAGGGTCAGGCTCCGGCTCGCGGTCAGGCTCTGTTTTGATCCCCAGGGCGGCGAGGGCGTCGTCAGCATGTCCGCCCTCGCGCGGTAGGAGGTCGTCCTCCGTCTCCGGTTCGTCCACTGCATCGATGATCCCGGGCGCCGTGACGATCAGGTGTCGGTGGCGCCATGGGTAGGGCCCTTCGCAAAATTCCATCACCGCGCCGGGGCGGTTGCGGGGTGCAGCGGGTCGGGGTGCCAGAACTGGGTGACGTAATCGTGCTTGCTGTCGCCGAAACGTAAGGTGGTGGCGATCTGTCGGTCGCCGTAGGTGCTCGCCGCCTCAGAGACGGTTTCGCGCACCTCGGGGCTCATCCTCCAGAATCTTCTTTCCGCCCGGTGATCGTCGACGAACGCCGCCAGCCACAGCAGGTCCAAGAGGTATTCGAACTGGTAGTTGAGGTCGTTTCCGTCTCGTCGTCGATATCGTTACTGAAGTCATCGATGATCTCCGCGATGCGGTTGATGCGGTACGCACCGCGGGCGAAAACGAATTTTTGTGTCGACGTGATCGGAACCGATACCAGCGGTGATCGCGAGCTTGAGGTTGGGTGCCTTGGCGAAGCGCTCAGCGGTCAAGTATGCGGGCCAGAAAGGCTGCAAGATCACGACCTCGGCGTCCGGGAGCTCCCGTTCGAAAACCGAGTCGGCGCCCTCCTTGTCCGAGGTGACGACCAGGGTATGACCCTGCGATTCGAGGAAGGGCCGTAGCCCCGTGCGGGGAAAGGCAGGCCGTTCATGCGGTCTCGGTCTCGACGTCGCCGGCCGGAGCCGAGCTCTCCTGGCGCGTCCGGGCCCGACGCAGGTGTTCCTCCGGTGTGACGACCTCAGCGGGTGGCACCCACGTGAAGTGCTTCGACGCGTCCTTCAGGAGCACGAAGGCCAGTGTTCCAAAGCAGAAGGGCAGCGTGAGGGCGGGCAGCCCCCAAGGCACGAAGATCGAGGCGATGGCGCCGAAGAGCAAAGCGGTGAACGCCGCACAGGCGACGCCCAACAACGCCGAGCGCCAGGTCAACACGTAGAACACCCCGGCGATCGCCAGCGCCGCGTCGAACGAGTTGAACCCCCACAGCCCGTTGTAGATCGCCACGCCGTCGGCGCCGAGTGCCATGCCGGTGAGCATTCCGACAATCGAGCCGACGAGGGCGAAGCCGGCGGCGATCCGGGAGCAGAACGCGATCCCGACGATGATCAGGACGCCGGCGAGGATGCTGTTGAGGAAGAACAGCTGCCCGATGCCACGGAATATGGCGTTCAGGATCGCCATCGCGTCGGTGCTCCCGGTGGCGTCCGCGGTCTCCCGCAACGAGACACTCACGCCCGGCCCGTCGGCGGCGGGCAGCGCGGGCTCCACCAGCGCACTGAGTCGCCCAAACGCGATATTCAGCGCCGTAACGAGAAACAGCAGGGTGGTGATGTTGAACGCCAGCGTGAACGGGGGCACCCCCCACGCTCCACCGAACACAGCAGCGAGCGCCCCCATCAGCACCGAGGACAGAGCACTGAGCACGATGATCCACACAATGACGAGCGCATCCCACGGCGGGTCCAGGAAGAGCGCGAGACCCAATCCGACCAGTACCCCGTTGAACCCATACAGTCCCGCGTGGATGGCGCCACGATCGAAGCCCAGCGCGATCCCGGCGAGCGTCGAAGCGATCACCGCGATCGTGCCGGCGAAACCGAACCACGGGTCAGTGATCCAGGCGGCCGCCAGGATCAGCAGACCGGTGATCGGACTGTTCATGAACACGACCTGCCCGACTCCACGCAGGCAGTACTCGATGAACCCCACCACGGGAATGTCCAGCACCCGCTCCTGCAGGGCCGGCATCGTGCCGTCCACCAATCGCAGCGGGCCTTGTGTTGGATGTGCCGTCGTCATGACCGCCTCCTCAGGCGTGTTCTACGGACGTCTCGGGAATCCCGCGCCCAGCGCCGGACGATGCATCGCTGCCGGCGCTGGAGCAGGCACTGACGCCGGGTGAGGCGTCAGAAACTGGCCTTCGGCACATCCATGCCGCCAGTGACCTGCGCCGGCCCGGCGGCCGAGGGGCGCACGTCGATGTCGAAGATCGCGGTTGGGATGTACACCGTCGAACACGAGTTCGGGATGTCCACGACGCCGGACAACCTGCCCTCGATCGGCGCCGAACCCAGGATCATGTAGGCCTGGATGCGGCTGTAGCCGAACTTTTCGAGGTAGTCGATGGCGTGCAGGCAGGCCCGCTGGTAGGACAGGTGCGAGTCCAGGTAGTGCTGCACGCCGTCGAGGGTGACCGAGGTCCCGGAGAACGCCAGCCACTGGCTGAATTGCGGGTCGACGTTCCCCGGCATGAAGATCGCGTTTTCGGAGACGCCGTAGGTCTGCATGCCGCCCTTGATCAGGTCGACGTGCAGGTCCATGAATCCGCCCATCTCGATGGCGCCGCAGAACGTGATCTCGCCGTCACCCTGGGAGAAGTGCAGGTCACCCATCGAGAGCTTCGCACCGTCGACGAAGACCGGATAGAACACCCTGGTCCCCTTGGTGAAGTTCTTGATGTCCTGGTTGCCGCCGTTCTCCCGCGGGGGTGCCGTGCGGGCAGCCTCGGCGGCCACCCGATCGAACTCGGCGCCGGTCAGGCTGCCGAGGATGGCGGAGTCCGGGAGCGGGGGTAGCGCCAACGGCGGCACCCGGTCCGGGTCGGTGTCGATCAGGGCCTGCTCGCGCGCGTTCCACTTGGCCAGCAGCGCTGCCGATGGTGCGGTCCCCATCAGCCCGGGGTGCACGATGCCGGTGTAGGAGACCCCCGGCACGTGCCGGGAGGTCGCGACCCCGCCGCGGAAGTCCCAGATCACCTTGTAGGCGTCGGGGAACTGCTCGGTGAGGAACCCGCCGCCGTTCTTGGTGGCGAACACACCCGTGTAGCCCCAGCCCTGGCCGGACAACGGCCCCGAGTCCTCCTGCGGGATCGGGCCGACATCGAGGATGTCGACGATGAGCAGGTCGCCGGGTTCCGCGCCCGCGACGGCGATCGGCCCGCTGAGCACGTGCACGCTAGGAAGCGGCGCGTTAAGAACATCCTCGGCGGAGTCGTCGTTGTGGATGGCACCGTCGAACCACTCGCGACAGTGCACGCGGAAGACATCGCCCGGTTTGACCTGGACCTGGGCCGGGATGTCCCCATGCCACCGGTTGTGGCCAACGATCTTCTGCTCAGTGAACTTCTTCGAGGAATCGAGGGGAAACACTACTTTCGGCATTGCATCTCCTGATGGGTTTAGTTGGGCGCGCCTGGTCAGCAACCAGGCGTGTATACACCGCCGCAGTCACGGCGCCGAGTGTGCACAGCAGAACGCCCGGCGGCCGGAAGGTCTTACCGGCCCATGCGGGCTGTCGCTCGGGAAACACACTTGCCGGGCAGATGCGCATGATTAGGGCCTCGGCAGGCGCTGCAGAGCTGGGTTCAGTGCGGCCGCTGGCTTCCGCGTGCGGGCCCGGTGTGGCGGTAGAGCCGACACCACTTCCGGCTCGTCGCGGGTCTTCTCGGTGCTGTCGATCGCGGCCACGAGCGCACGAGGCGCCAGCGAGAGCATCGGCGCTGAGAAGACCCGCACCGCCTCGCTGTTACAGACCGGACATGGCGCTCGAGACCCGGCCGTTCCCATCGGACGGCTCACGTCGAACACGCCGTCCACTACGCACCGATACCGGTACTGCGCCACGCAAAGCAGTATCGCAGGGTTTCTGCGCATCGGAGGACGGATTGGCTAGAAGCGTGGGGTTCGAATGGTTGTTTCCGATGCGAGTAGCTTGGGCGCAGGGCTGTGATTCGATGCCGCATCACGAAGGGCATGGCCAAAGGTGCGGGTTACCAATAAAGCCCATCCATGTTCGTTATCATCAGACGCATCAAGGCATTTCGGATACACCGGAGTTACCGATAATCCATCAGGTACCGGGAGGCGCCGATGATGCGCTAGCTGGTGCTTTCCACGAGGAGGAGGTGTCATTCCGATAGATGAGTTCCCGCAGGACTACGAGGTCTTCGATCTCGGCGATGTGACGCTGCAGTACGGCGCGACGCTGCGCGACGCCAAGCTTGCGTACAAGACGTACGGTGAGCTGAACGCCGACAAGAGCAACGCGATCGTGTACCCGACCTGGTACTCGGGGCGCCACTGGGACAACGAGTGGCTGATCGGAGACGGCATGGCCCTGGACCCGGCCAAGTACTTCATCATCGTCCCGAACATGCTGGGCAACGGGCTCTCGAGCTCGCCGTCCAATACGCCGCCGCCTTACAACGCCGCGCGCTTCCCGGACGTCACTTTCTACGACCAGGTCGAGCAGCAGCACAAGCTCGTGACCTCTTTCGGGATCGAGACGCTCCCGCTCGTGACCGGCTGGTCGATGGGCGCCGGGCAGACCTACCAGTGGGCCGTCAGCTACCCGGACATGGTCCAGCGGGCGTGCCCGTTCTGCGGCTCGTCCAAAACGAGCGAGCATAATGTTGTGTTCCTCGAGGGCGTCAAGTCCGCGCTGACGGCGGACGCCGCGTTCAAGGAGGGCTGGTACACCGAGAAGCCGACCAAAGGCCTGCGCGCGGCCGCCCGCGTGTACGCCGGCTGGGGCTTCTCGCAGGCCTTCTACTGGCAGCAGGAGTACAAGACGATGGGCTACTCCTCGCTCGAGGACTTCCTCGTCGGCTTCTGGGAGGGCTTCTTCCTCGACCGCCGCGACCCGAATAACCTGCTGACGATGCTGTGGACCTGGCAGAACGGCAACGTCGGCGCGACGCCCGGCCGCGGGTTCGACGGCGACCAGGTCGCGGCGCTGAAGACCATCAAGGCCAAGATGATCGTGCTGCCAGCGCTCAAGGACCTCTACTTCCCGCCCGAGGACGAGGAGTTCGCGGTCAGCCACATCCCGAACGCCGAATTGCGCGTCATTCCGGGCGTCTACGGCCACTTCGCGGGCGACGGCGCGAACCCCGACGACATCAAGTTCATCGACGACGTCCTCAAAGAGCTCCTCGCGAGCTGAGGGAGATCAGCCATGTCCGTGCCGCCGCAGGCACCGGCCGCGATAGCCACCCCGCACATCGCGTAGAACGTCCGAGAGCGCGTTCGTCGCCGCGATCCGGCCCCAGTCGTACACGTCGTCGACTACCGGGGTGAAGAAGTCCGTCCTGGATGCGCACCGCCGCGGCGTCGTCACCGTCCTTCAGCCCCACCAGCAGCTCGCCGACCGGATCGCGTGGCGTGGCCTTCGTCAGCCCGCGGACCACCTGCTCGAGCTGGCCCGGCGGGATTTTGCACGCGCAGCCGCCACCGTGGCCGTACTGCGTCAGTCGATAGGCCATGGCCTCCATGCTGCCCTGCCATGATTGGGCCATGGGCCAGGTAGGCGTATCCGGCCTGGTAACCGGCACGGTCTTCAAAATCGCTGAGCGGCGGCTCCTGTCGCTGGCGGGTTCGATTCCCGTCCGCCTCCGCCACCCTTCCGGGGCCTTCCGTGGGTGATCCTCGGCGGCGCGTGCCCCGCACCGATGTACTGCTCGCCGATCCTCGCCTCGTCGAGGCCCAGCGCATGCTCGGTCGCACACTGGTCAAATCCGTTGTTGCCCAAGCACAACAGCGGGCGCGGACCGGGAAGATCGAGGCGGAGCAAGTCGCCGACGATGCCGTCGCCGCAATACCGCAGAGCGCGTCGAGCCTGCGGCCGGTGATCAACGCCACCGGGGTCGTCGTGCACACCAACCTCGGGCGCGCGCCGCTGTCGCAGGCCGCGGTCGACGCGGTGGTCACCGCCAGTGGCGCGACCGACGTCGAGTTCGACCTGTCGCATTGGCCCGAGCGGTCCCCACTGCGGGCGGCGTGCATGTCGTCAACAACAACGCCGCCGCGCTGCTGCTCACCGCGATGACCCTGGCGCCCGGAAAGGAGATCGCGGCCTGACCGCCGAGAAGCACGACAGCTTCCTGGAGCCGGTGTCCGACGGCCAGACACTTGCCGAGTTCGCAGGCAAGACCCTGATTCAGGGCGAGCCGGACGCGTCCAGCTTCCCGTCGGGCGGCCTGCGCAGCACCTTCGAGGCCCGCGGCTACACGGGTTGGACGTCACCAGCCCCGCCTACATCCTGGAGACCCCGAACGGCAACACCCTGTGCATTCCCACGGTTTTCGTGTCGATGACCGGCGAGGCGCTGGACTACAAGACTCCCTTGCTGCGCAGCCAGCAGGCCATGGGCGCGCACGCCGAGCGCATTCTGAAGCTGTTCGGCCACACCGACCTGGAGAAGGTGGTGTCGTTCTGCGGCCCCGAACAGGAGTACTTCCTCGTCGACCGGCACTTCTTTCTGGCCCGCCCCGACCTGATCAACGCGGGCCGCACGCTGTTCGGCGCCAAGCCGCCGAAGGGCCAGGAATTCGACGACCACTACTTCGGCGCCGTCCCCGAGCGGGTGCTCGGGTTCATGATGGACACCGAGCGGGAGCTGTTCAAGCTCGGCATACCGGCCAAAACCCGGCACAACGAAGTCGCGCCCGGCCAGTTCGAGGTCGCGCCGATGTTCGAGCGGGCCAACCTCGCCTCCGACCATCAGCAGCTGCTGATGACCGTCTTCAAGACCATCGCCAAGAAGCACGGCATGGAGTGCCTGTTCCACGAGAAGCCGTTCGCAGGCGTCAGCGGCTCGGGTAAGCATGTGAACTTCTCGATGGGCAACGCCGACCTCGGCAGCCTGCTGGTGCCCGGCGACACCCCGCACGAGAACGCGCAGTTCCTGGTTTTCTGCGCGGCGGTCATCCGCGCGGTGCACAAGTACGCGGGATTGCTGCGGGTTTCGGTGGCTTCTGCGACCAACGACCACCGGCTCGGTGCCAACGAGGCGCCGCCGGCGATCATCTCGATATTCCTCGGTGACCAGCTCGCCGACGTGTTCGAGCAGATCGCCAAGGGCGCGGCCACGTCGTCAAAGGGCAAGGGCACCATGATCATCGGCGTCGACACGCTGCCGCACCTGCCGACCGATCCGGGTGACCGCAACAGGACGAGCCCGTTCGCGTTCACCGGCAACCGTTTCGAGTTCCGCGCCCCGGGGTCGGGTCAGACGGTCGCGGTTCCGATGATGATCCTCAACACCATCATGGCCGACTCGTTCGACTACATGGCCACGATCCTGGAGAAGGCCGTCGCCGAGGGTGAGGACTTCGACGAGTCCGTACAGCAGCTCCTCACCGACATCATCACCGAGCACGGCGCGGTGGTGTTCAACGGCGACGGCTACTCGGACAACTGGCAGGTCGAGGCCGCCGCGCGTGGTCTGCCGAACCTGAAGACCACACTGGATGCGCTGCCCGAGCTCACCAAGCCGGAGTCGCTGGAATTGTTCGAGCGCTACAGCGTGTTCAACGAGCGCGAGTTGCAGAGCCGCTAAGAGGTCCGGCTCGAGCAGTACTCCCTGACCATCGCCGTCGAGGCTAAGCTGATGCTCGAGGTGGGCACCACGGTTGTCCTTCCGGCCGCGGTGCGCTACCAGACCGAACTGGCGCAGAACGTCGCGACGATGAAGGCCGCAGGCGTCGAGCCGAACATGACTCTGCTGGAGGACATTTCGGTACCGACTACCGAGCTGTCGTCAGCGCTCGCCGAGCTGAAGACGTGCCTCGGGCATTCCGCCGACGGCGCCGAGGAGGAGGCCGCGCACGCCCGCGACGTCCTGCTGCCCGCCATGGCGAAGGTGCGCGACGCGGCCGACATACTGGAAGGCACTGTGGCCGACGACCTCTGGCCGTTGCCCACCTATCAGGAGATGCTTTACATCCTCTGACCACATCCCACGACCAGGTCGCCGGGTGTGGGTGCCGTGCTCGTCATGTGCGGGCATTGTTAACCCGCAGCGCCCGCACTCGGCGACCGACCTAGGTCAGTGCGGTCAGCCCTCAGCTCAGCAGCGCCAGCGAGTGCGCGCGGCGCAGCTTGCCCGACGGCGTCTTCGGAATGATGCCGGGGCCCAGCACGGCGATGCTGCGGGGACGCATATCGACCTCGGCGACCACCTCGTGTGCGATGTCGCGCTTGATGCGGCGCACCTCGGCGGGGTCCTCGAACGCGTTTGACTCCACCGCGACGGCGAAGGACTCCCTGGCATCCCCGGCGTTCAACCGCACCGCGACCGCACAGCCGGGGCGGACACCCTCGACCCGCCCGGCGGCGCGCTCGATATCGGTCGGATAGATACTCCGGCCGGCCATGATGATGACGTCTTTCACCCGTCCGCAGACCACGACGTGCCCGTTCTCCGTGAGGTATCCCAGGTCGCCGGTGTCATACCAGCCGGCTTCGTTTTGGGTCGAGATGAAGCCCGCCGTGGTGATGTAGCCGCGGGTGACAGGCTCGCCGCGCAGCTCGATCACACCGACGCCACGTGCCGGCAGGAGATTGCCCACCTCGTCGACGACGCGGGCCTCCAGCCCGGTCAACAGTGGGCCCAGCGTGGCGAGGCGCGTCGTCTTGCCGCTGGTGGTGGGGACCGCACGGTGCAGCGCGGCCAGCAGGTCGGTGTCGACCTCGTCGACGACGAGCCCGCCGCCGCACTCGGAGAAGGACACCGCGACGGTGGTTTCCGCCATGCCGTAGGCGGGCAGGATGGCCTCCGGCCGCAGGCCGAACGGCTCGCCGGCTTCACAGAGGTACTCGACATCGGCGGGTTCGACCTGCTCGGCGCCCGACAGCGCCCAGCGCAGCGTCGACAGGTCGAACTCGCCAGGTTTGGCTTGTCTGCGCAACCGCTTGGCAAACAATGCGTAGGCGAAGTTCGGCGCCGCGGTCATGGTGCCCTTGTACTTGTCGATCAGCCGCGCCCACAGCAGCGTGTCGCGCAGGAAGTCCATCGGTGTGATCTTGATCAACTCGACGCCGAAGTACATCGGGACGACCAGAAAACCGGTCATGCCCATGTCGTGGAACAGCGGCAGCCAGCTCACGATCACGTCGGTGTCCCTGTCCACCTGCGCACCGACGAACATCGCCTCGGCGTTGGACACCAGATTGCCGTGGGTGATCTGGACGGCCTTCGGAAAGCCGGTTGAGCCGGACGTGAGCTGCATCAACGCCAGGTCGTCCTCGTCGGTGTCGATCGGGTCGATCGGATCGGCCGCCAACAGCTGCTCGATGGTAAGGACGGTGATGCCGCGTTCCTCCAGAACCGGTGCGGCCACCATGAAGGGATCGGAGACGATTACCGCTTTCGCGTTGATCATGTTGATCACGTTGGCGGTGTCCTCCGCCCAGAACACCAGGTCAGTGCGTGGGGTCGGCTGGTGAAGCATGGTCAGGACGGCGCCGCGCATCCACAGGCCCTGCGCGGTCGGGGCGATTTCGACGGGAGCGCCGGCCAGCACGCCGACGGCGTCTCCGTGGCCCACCCCCGCGGCGGCCAGGCCGCCCGCCACCCGGCGGGCCCGTTCGTGCACCTCACGCCAGGTGCGGCGGACCGGGAGGTCGGGCTCGCCGGTGACCATGCCACGGGTACTGGTGTGCGCGTTGGCGTACATCGTCTCGGTGAAGCGGCTCACGGTCCCCCCAGTTTCCGGCGCTTTTGCCTCAGAAGTCGCGAAGGGCGCAAATCTTCACTGCGTTGGATGGTAAGGGAATGGTAAGGGAGAAGCCACTCGGATCGCCGCATTTCGCGTAGTGGCTTGCATCACGATCCCAATCGTTACCTGACGGTGCCGTCGCCGGTCGGCGGTGCCACGATGGGGTTTGTCCGAAAATATTGATTCACGAAGTGTTTCAACGGTGTCAATGACAACGCTCAGCGTGAATTTTGGCAAAGCGCGGGATCTTCACTGGTTCGGACTGGGTTTCGCTTTCTGGAGCGATCTGGCACAGCCCGAATCGGCTCCAATGCGGCGCGAGGTCGCGCCCGGCGATGTCAGGCCAGCGCCAGAAAGAGCTTTTCGAGCTCTGCCTCGGTCATCGGCGGGGCACCGTCGGCGGTAGCCCCGGTCGCACATTCACGTAGCCCAGTGGCGACGATCTTGAAGCCGGCACGGTCCAGTGCCCGGGACACCGCGGCAAGCTGGGTGACCACGTCTTTGCACTCCCGGCCCTGCTCGATCATCGAGATGACCCCGGCCAGTTGCCCTTGAGCGCGCCGCAGCCGGTTCAGCACTGCAGCGATGCTGTCTTGGTCGCCAACCATTGAACTGTCCTTCCGTGTGGTTCGGTTATCTCCAATAGTACCCGCGGGGGTATGCGGGGAGGGTTTGCAGCTCAGCCTGTCGCCACCCGAATCCGTTGATCGGCGGCGAGTCGGCGCACTGGACAGAATCGTGTCCGATTGCAGGCGAAGTACAGCGCCCCGGCAACGGCGGTCAGTGCCGCAGCGGCGATTCCCACGCTCGGGTGGATCTCCTGGGCGAGGATGACCGACGACATCGCCAGGACGAACCAGCCGAAGGACTTGCGCAGTGCGTCGGGATTGACCATCGCCGTCAGCCGAGCACCGAGCAGTGCGCCGACCACCGCGGCGGCGGAGACCATGAGCGCCACCGTCCAGTCGATGTGCACACTCGACAGGTAGCCGCCCAGTCCGGCGAAGGACTTCATCGCGATCACGATCAACGAGGTGCCCACTGCGATCGGCATCGGCAGGCCGCCGAGCAGCGCCAGTGCGGGAACCACCAGGAATCCGCCGCCGGCGCCGACGAGGCCGGTCACCAGTCCGACGACAAGGCCTTCGGCGAGGATCTTGACGATGGGCATGCGTTGCCCGGCATCCGATGCGACGACGTTCTTGCGTCCGCGCAGCATCGCGATGGCCGTGGCGATCATCATCAGGGCGAAGCCGATGAGCAGCACCGTCCCCGGGATGAACCGGGCCAGCACGCCGCCGAGGTAGGCGCCTGCCATCCCCGCGGCACCGAAGATCAGCCCGGTCCGCCACTGGACGCGGCCGGCCCGCGCGTGCGAAACGGCGCCGACCGCACTGGTAACGCCAACCACCAGCAAGGACGTGGCGATGGCCTGTTTGGCGTCCATACCCGCCACATAGGCGAGCAGCGGGACGGTCAGGATCGAGCCGCCGCCGCCGAGCAGGCCGAGTGCGACGCCCACGAATACGGCGAGGGCAACCGTCAACGCGATCATGTCGGTTACCCGACCTTCTGGTCGGCGGGAGACCCGACGAGCTGCGCCACGACGGTCTGGGCGTCACAGGTGGCGCCGCGGTTGTAGGGCAGCTTCGACAGCAGCATGCCCATGGCGCAGGTATTGGACAGCGCCGCGAAGGTGAGCCCCCCGCCGACGCCAGCGGCCAGCCACTTGAGCTTCGGTGCGGCGATGCTGCCCAGAATGCTCGTCAGCACGATCGAGCCGGCGACGAGGCGCACCTGGCGCTCGAGGTCCCAGCGCTGTGCGCCGCGGTTGACCGCGAAACCCTTTGCTTCCCAGGCGGTGATCCCGCCGTCGAGGATGTGCACGTTGCACAGGCCGGCCGCACGCAGAGTCTCCTCGGCCTGCGCGGCCCGCTGACCGGAGCGACACACCAGAACGACCTCGTCGTCGAGGTGCCTGATGATCTCGTCGCGGTGCTCGCGAAGCAAATCCAACGGAACGTTGTAGGCGCCTGCGATGTGGGCGGTCTCGAACTCGCCGGGGGTTCGGACGTCGAGCACCCGTGGCGGCGCAGCCGAACTGAGGCGCTCGCTGAGGTCCTGCGAATCGATGGTGGCGGGAGCGGTCATGGTGATCAGGGTCCTTCCGGCAGGGTCGGCGGTGACCAAAGCCTCTAGGACCTTTATACCGCCGGGGGTATGTTCAATTGACATGGTAGACATACCCCCACCGGTATTGTCAAGTAGGGAATAAGATGCCCCCTGCGGTACTTGACATACCCATAGGGGTATATGCCAGGATGGTGTTACCCGCACCCGAACGTAAGGACTCGCGCCATGAAATTCATCCAGTACTACCTGGACTGCCTGTCTCACGCGTCGTACCTGGTGGCCGACGAAACCACTGGGCGCGCAGTCGTTGTCGACCCGCAGCGCGATATCGCCGAGTATCTGGCCGACGCCAAGGAACTGGGCTTGACGATCGAACTCGTCATCGAGACCCATTTCCACGCCGACTTCCTGTCCGGCCACCTCGAGTTGGCCAAGGCGACAGGCGCGAAGATCGTCTACTCCTCGGTCGCCGAGACCGAGTTCGAGTCGATGGGGGTCGCCGACGGCGAACGCTATTCGCTCGGCGACGTGACTCTGGAGTTCCGCCACACACCGGGGCACACGCCGGAGTCGATGAGCATCGTGGTCTACGAGCACGCCGACGATAAGGTCCCCTACGGCGTCCTGACCGGCGACGCGCTCTTCATCGGCGATGTGGGCCGCCCCGACCTGCTGGCGTCGATCGGCTTCACCCGTGAGGAACTGGCCGACAAGCTGTACGACTCGCTGCACAACAAGCTGATGACGCTGCCCGACGCGACCCGGGTGTACCCGGCGCACGGCGCGGGCTCGGCGTGCGGCAAGAACCTGTCGACCGACCTGTGGTCGACGATGGGTGACCAGAAGGCGACGAACTACGCGCTGCGCGCTCCCGACAAGGCGACGTTCATGAACCTCGTGACCGAGGGACAGCCGCCCGCGCCGAGCTACTTCGTCTACGACGCGATCCTGAACCGCAAGGACCGCGAGCTTTTGGACGAAACCAAGATGCCGACGGCGATGACCTACGAACAGGTCCGTGCGGCGATCGACGACGGCGCCGTCCTGGTCGACGGACGCACTCCCGAGGAGTTCGCTCAGGGTCATCTGCGTCACGCGATCAACATCGGGCTCGAGGGCCGTTACGCCGAGTTCGCCGGTTCGGTGCTCCCGTCCGACGTCGACGTCGTGCTGTTCACCGAACCCGGTCAGGAACTCGAGGGCAAGAATCGGCTCGCCCGGATCGGATTCGACCGGGTTATCGGTTACCTGGCCGAGCCTTATCAGGCGATGTTCGCCCATCAGGACGAGGTCCAGGTCGCCTCACGGTTGACGGCCAAGGCGTTCGACGAACGCGCCGCGCAGATCGGCAATCTCCAGATCGTCGACGTCCGCAACCCGGGCGAGGTCGCCGCAGGAACCATCCCGAATGCGATCCCCATCCCGGTCGGCCAGCTGCCCGCCCGCCTGGGCGAGCTCGACCCGACCGTGCCAACGGTCGTGTACTGCGCCGGAGGCTACCGGTCGTCGGTCGCGGCAAGCCTGTTGCGGCAACACGGTTTCACCGACGTGAGCGACATCCTGGGCGGCTTCGGCGCCTGGGAAGAAGCCGTCCAGAACGCCTGAGCGATCCGAGGAGACCAAACACCATGACCACCACGGCCAAACATCAGATCCTGATCGTCGGCGGCGGAACGGCCGGCATCACCGTCGCGGCCCGCATGCTCCGCAAGGGCTATGACGACGTCGCCGTCATCGAACCGTCGAACAAGCACTACTACCAACCGCTGTGGACTCTCGTCGGCGGCGGGCAGGTGAAGGCCTCGACGACCGAGCGGGCGGAATCCTCGGTGATGCCGAAGGGCGCGACGTGGATCAAGAACGCCGCCAGCGCGATCGACCCCGACAACAACACGGTCACCTGCGCCGACGGGGCCGCGTACGAGTACGACGTGCTCGTGGTCTGCCCCGGCATCCAACTCGACTGGAACCGCATCGAGGGACTCGAGAACGCCCTAGGGCGCGACGGCGTGTCGTCGAACTACCGCTTCGACCTCGCGCCGCGTACCTGGGACTTCATCCGCAACCTGCGGTCGGGCACCGCGGTGTTCACCGTTCCATCCGGTGCGATCAAGTGTGCCGGGGCTCCGCAGAAGATCGCCTACCTGGCTTCCGACTATTGGCGGAAGCAGGGCGTGCTCGACAACATCGACGTCCACCTCGTCATGCCGGCACCGCGGCCCTTCGGCATCCCCGCGATCGCCGACAGTCTCGACAAAGTCATCGCCGACTACGGAATCACCTTGCACTCCAACTCCGAGATGACCTCCGTCGACCCGGCGTCGCACAAGGTCGGCATCACCAGCGTTGGCTCTCAAGGGACCGACACCATGCTCCCGTACGACCTGCTGCACGTCGTGCCGCAGCAGTCGGCTCCGGACTGGATCAAGTCCAGCCCGCTGTCCACCGGTGACGCGGCCGGATACGTCGACATCGACAAGCACACGATGCAGCACGTGCGCTACCCGAATGTGTTCAGCCTCGGCGACGCGGGCTCCTCGCCGAACTCGAAGACGGGCGCCGCGATCCGCAAGCAAGCCCCCGTCGTCGTCGACAACATCGACGCGTTCCTGAAGAACCAACCGCTGCGCGCGTCGTATGACGGCTATTCTTCGTGCCCGATCGTCACCTCGTCGCACGCGATGTTGCTCGCCGAGTTCGACTACGACCTGAACCTGGAACCCTCGTTCCCGCTGCTCGATCCGACGAAGCCGCACCGGGCGTACTGGTACCTGAAGAAGTACGGGCTGCCGTTCATGTACTGGAACCTGATGCTCAAGGGTCTTGCCTGACTCCCTTGCTGATGCGATGTAACGCCATATTTCCCAAACTATTTAGAAGGACATCACAATGAGCGTGACCAATCTGACCGTGGCCGAATTCGAGTCGACGATCATGAACAACCCCGTCGTGTTGGTCGACTTCTGGGCTTCGTGGTGCGGCCCATGCCGAGCCTTCGCTCCGGTCTTCGACCGGTCGTCGCAGGCTCATCCCGACGTCGTGCACGCCAAGGTCGACACGGAGGCCGAGCAGGAACTCGCTGCCGCCGCCGAGATCCGATCGATCCCGACAATCATGGCCTTCCGGGAGGGCGTTCTGGTCTACAGCCAGCCCGGCGCCCTGCCACCTGCCGCGCTGGAGGACCTGATCGGTCGTGTCAAGGCACTCGACATGGCCGAAGTGCGCGCGCAGCTCGACGCCCAAAGAGCCGCGGTGTCAAAGTAACCGAAGCACGCTGACCACGAGGAAAAAACTATGTGCTACCCCGAGAAGTGCCCCCGCTGCGGAAAAACCGGCTGGGCCGGCTGCGGACAGCACGTGGATGACGTGATGCGCTCGGTGCCTCAGGCCGAACGATGCACCTGCGACTCGACATCAGATACCTCCATGGGTAACTTGAGTGCAGTGCGGCCGATATCCCATGGGGCATCGGCAACTCCGGGGAGTATCAAGCCCGGACGACACGCTCAGCGCGACGGTTCGCGGGAACACTGACATCGAACCCTTTCGTCGCCGTCTGAGAGAAGGGAGAGAAGAACATGGCACTGGCTATCTCGACCACACTGCGCGCATCTTTCTCCGATGCCGTGGAGATGACCCGTAAAGCACTGGCTGACCAGGGGTTTGGAGTCCTCACCGAGATCGATGTCAAGGCGACATTGAAGGCAAAACTGGGCGAGGACATGGAGGACTACCTGATTCTCGGGGCGTGCAACCCGCCACTGGCGCACCGCGCGGTCAACGTGGACCGCAAGATCGGGTTGTTGTTGCCGTGCAACGTGGTGGTGCGCTCGGACCCCGCCCACGATGGCAATGTGATCATCGACGCGATGGACCCCCAGATCATGGTTCAAGTGGCTGACGAACCTGGCCTGCGTGAGGTCGCCGACGACGCCGCCGCCAAGCTGCACGCCGCAATCGACGCACTGTCTGCGACCGCACCGGCGAAGTAGCTCCGGGCCCGCGCCCTGCGGGCGGAACTCAACCCCGTGAACATCGGAATCGCCCTCGCACTCGGCGCCGTCATCGGTGTATTGCTCGGCTTGCTCGGCGGCGGCGGGTCCATCCTTGCGGTGCCTGCGCTGGTCTACGTACTGGGACTCGGTGTCGAACAGGCGATTCCGACGTCCCTGATCGTGATCGGCATCGCCTCGGCGGTCGGTGCGCTACCGAAGATCCGCGCGCACCAGGTGCAGTGGCGACTGGCCGGAATCTTCGCGGCGGCCGGTATCCCGGCCACGTTCATCGGCGCGGCGATCGGCAAGCACCTGCCGCAATCGGTCCTACTGATCGGCTTCGCGTTGGTGATGGTGGTGGCCGGAATTCGGATGCTGCAGGAAACGGGCGACACCGGAACCGCCTGTACCGTTGGTGACTCCGGAATCAACTGGCGCCGTTGCGCCCCGCGATCGATCCCCGCCGGATTCGCCGTCGGTCTGCTGACCGGTCTGTTCGGTGTCGGGGGCGGCTTCCTGATCATCCCGGCGCTGGTGCTGATGCTCGGCGTGGAGATGCCGATCGCCATCGGCACCTCGTTGCTGATCATCGTCGCCAACTCCGCAGCAGGTGTGGTCTCCCATCTGGGTGCGGCCAGCATCGACTGGTCGATCACCGCCGCGTTCGTCGGCACCGCGATTCTGGGCTCACTCATCGCCGGCCATTACGGCACCAAGCTCGAAACGGCCCGACTCCAGCGCTGGTTCGCCTACCTCGTCTTCGCCGTGGCGGCCTACGTGCTGCTAGACACCATCGTTTTTCGGTAACACCTCTGGAAGGGTTCCCATGGACATCTCGATCATCGAAACCTCCGGGCTCGGCGACCGCAGCTATCTGGTCGACCACGGTGATACCGCGGTGGTCATAGATCCGCAACGCGACATCGACCGGCCCGGGCGCACCGTGGTGCTCGTCGACGACGAGTACGACGGCGCCGAGAAGCTCGACCTTCCCGTCTGACGGCTGCCGCGCCGGGGCGGCTACTTGTTCTGCGGGAAGCCGAGCTCGAGGCCGCCGTGGCTGGGGTCGAGCCAGCGACTGGTGATGGCCTTGCCGCGGGTGAAGAAGTGCACGCCGTCCATGCCATGGGCATGGCTGTCGCCGAACAGCGACGCCTTCCAGCCGCCGAAGCTGTAGTAGGCCATCGGCACCGGAATCGGCACGTTGATGCCGACCATGCCGACCTCCACCTCGTTCTGGAAGCGCCGGGCCGCGCCGCCGTCGTTGGTGAAGATCGCCGTCCCGTTGCCGTACGGGTTGGAGTTCACCAGGTCCAGCGCTTCGTCGTAGGACTCGACGCGCACCACCGAAAGAACGGGGCCGAAGATCTCGTCGGTGTAGACGCTCATGTCGGGCTTGACGTGGTCGATCAGCGTCGGGCCAAGCCAGAAGCCGGCTGGATCCCGCTCGGCACCTGCCTCGTCCCTGAGGCTGCGGCCGTCGACGACGATCTTGGCGCCGTCGGCCTCGCCCGCGTCGATGTAGGAGGCGACCTTGTCGCGGTGCACCTTCGTCACCAGCGGGCCCATGTCGGCATCGAGGCCGCCGTCGCCGGTCTTGATGGTTCGGGCCCGTTCGGCGATCTTGGCGACCAGGTCGTCGGCGATCGGGCCGACCGCGACGGCGGCCGAGATCGCCATGCACCGTTCGCCTGCCGAACCGAAGCCGGCGTTGACCATCGCGTCGGCGACCAGATCCAGATCGGCGTCCGGCAGGATCACCGCGTGGTTCTTGGCGCCGCCGAGGGCCTGCACGCGCTTACCATGCGCGGTTCCGGTGGTGTAGACGTACTGTGCGATCGGCGTCGAACCGACGAAGCTGACGGACTTGATCGCCTTGTTGGTCAGCAGCTCGTCGACGACGGTCTTATCACCCTGCAGAACGTTGAAAACCCCTGGCGGAAGGCCGGCTTCGGCCCACAACTCGGCCATCCACAGCGATGCCGACGGATCCTTCTCGCTTGGCTTGAGCACGACGGTGTTGCCCGTCGCGATCGCGATGGGGAAGAACCACATCGGCACCATGGCGGGGAAATTGAACGGGCTGATGATGCCGACCGGCCCGAGCGGCTGGCGTATCGAGTACACGTCGACCTTGGTCGATGCGTTCTCGGTAAATCCACCCTTGAGCAGATGCGGTATGCCGCAGGCGAATTCGACGACCTCCTGGCCACGGCTGACCTCGCCGAGCGCATCGGAGACCACCTTGCCGTGCTCGCTGGTGATGATCTCGGCCAGCTCCTGCTTGCGGGCGTTGAGCAGCTCGCGGAAGTTGAACACGATCGCGGTGCGCTTGGCCAGCGATGTGTCCCGCCACGCCGGGAAGGCCGCCGCCGCCGCGTCGATCACGGCCCGTGCGTCCTCGACGCTGCCGAGCGCGACCTGGCCGGTGACCTCGCCGGTCGCGGGGTTCGTCACCGGCGCGGTGGCGCCGCTGTTGCCGGGATAGGCCTTGTTGTCGATCCAGTGGGAGATGGTCTTGCTCATAGTCACTTTCCGTACTTCGAGACGTAGTTGGTCATGGTGTTGAGTTGATATCGGGATACCTCGTGGGCGTTCTCGTCCTCGGCGAAAACCGACGACACCATGACGGTGTCGGGCCGGTCGTAGAAGCCGATCTCGGCGAGACCGCCGAAGAACTCGTCCCAGTCGATGTCGCCGTCACCGATCTTCAGGTGCTGGTGCACCCGCGCCGGATTGCCAGGTGGGTTGGTGATGTAGCGCAGGCCATGGCTGCGGCGGTGGTCCATGGTGTCGGCGACATGCACCAGCCGCAGTTTGTCGCCTGCCGCACGCATGATCTCGGTCATGTTGCCACCCATGTGGTAGCTGTGGCATGCGACGTAGACCATGCCGATGTTGGGCGAGTTGACGCCCCGGATGATCCGCAGTGCCTCCAGCCCGTCCTCGACGAAATCATCTGGGTGCGGATCGATTCGCACGTCGATGCCTTCGCGTTCGAAGATCGGCACCAGCTCTTCCATGGACCGGAAGAACGCCCGCTCGGATTCCTCGGCACGCTCGGGGCGGCCGGAGAACTCGGTGTTGATCACGTTCACACCCAAATCGACGGTGATCTGAACGACGCGTTTCCAGTTGCGCACTGCGGCTTCGCGGGCGTCCTCGTCGGGTCCCGACCACCGCAGCACCGGGAGCACCGACGCGATACCCACCCCGGCGTCCGCGCACGACTTGCGGAACCGGGCGACGAGGTCGTCGTCGGCGCGGGGGTGATTGAAGAACGGGATGAAGTCCCGATGCGGCGTCAGCTGCAGGTACTCGTAGCCCAAATCCGCTACCAGCCGCGGGAACTCGAGGAGCTCGTAGTCGTGGTGAAACGGAGTGGGATCCAGTGCGATCTTCATGTCAGGCTCCGACCCTTTCGGCCAGCTGTACGGCGACGCGCTCACCGGTCTCCAACGACCGGACGCCGGCCGCGCACACCGCCGCAGCGGCGTACCCGTCCCAAGCCGTCGGCCCCGCGACATTGACTCTCCAGCGCACGGCGTCCACCCAGCGCTGCACCTCGATGTCGTAGGCCAATCCGAATCGTTCGCGGAATCCCGGTGAGATTTGCCCGCCCCACCGGCCGGTGCTGGTCTTGCTGACTACGCTGACATCGAGACCGATTGTGGCGCTGCCGAGCTCACCGACGACCTCGGTGCGCACCTCGTAGGCCACACCGGTGGTGACGAAGACCTCGACATCGACGTGTCGGCCGCTGGCGGTCTCGAAGATGGCGATCTGCGGGTCCTGGAGCCCTTGTGGCGCACCGGGATTCGGTGTCGGCCGAATGATCCGTACCGATGCGATCTCCTCGCCGAACAGGAATCGGGTGACGTCGACCTCGTGGACCAGCGAGTCCTTCACCACCATCGCGGAGTCGAATGTCGGCGGAACCGCCGGGTTGCGGTGCACGCAGTGCATCACCAACGGCTGGCCGAGCTCGCCGCCGTCGAGCAGCGCCTTCAGCTGCTGGTACTCCGGGTCGAAGCGGCGCATGAAGCCCACCTGGATCAGCGGGGTGTCCAGCTCGGCCTCCCGCCGCACCACTTCCAGCGATGTCTCCACGTCGGTGGTCAACGGCTTCTCGCACAGCACCGGCTTGCGGTGATCCAGGCAGGCCAGCAGTTGCTTCTCGTGCACCGGACCCGGTGTGGCGAGCAGCACCGCGTCGACGTCGTCGGCCGCGATCGCATCCAACGGGTCGGCCACCGTGCGGCAGCCGGGAACCTCTGCGGCGATCTGTTCGGCCTTCTCCGTCAGGTAGTCGTTCACCACGACGACGCGGGCGTTGCTGATCCGGCTCGTGATGCGAGCGACATGATCGGCGCCCATCACACCCACACCGAGCACGGCAATGCGCAAGTCAGACATAGTTTTTCCTGATTGGTTCTAGGCGAATCTCACGGACGGGACACCACACGAGCCGAGATAGGAGCGCGTGCGCTTGGCGATCGGCAGGGGTGCGTCGATCTCACAGGGATACATGTCCTGTTCGACGATCGCGAAGACGTCGATGCCGAGTTTTTCGACGGCCGACAGCAGCGGCGCCATCTCGGGAATGCCGCGCGGCGGCTCCGTCATCGCACCCAGTCTGACCGCTTCACCGAACGGCAGGTCCTCGGTCTCCACCTTGGCCCGTACCTCCGGGTCGACCTGCTTGAGGTGTAGATAGCCGATCCGCTCCGGTGCACGTTCGATGATCGCCAGGTTGTCGCCGCCGCAGTAGCTGATGTGGCCGGTGTCCAGGCACAGGTTGACGAACTCGCCGTCGGTGCCGTCGAGGAAACGGTAGACGTTCTCCTCGGTGTCGACGTGGCTGTCGGCGTGCGGGTGGTATTGCGCACGTACGCCGTACTTTTCGAACATCGCCTTGCCGAGCTCGTTCATGCCGGTGGTCTTCTTGCGCCATTGCTCGGCGGTGAGCTTGCGGTCCTCGAGCACAGCACCCGTCGAGGGATCGCGCCACATCTCGGGGATGACGACGACGTGCTTACCGCCGACCGCGGCCGTCAGCTTCGCGACATCCTCGATCTGCGTCCAAACGGCGTCCCACGAATTGTCCTGGTGGAGCCGCTCGAAAACCGTTCCCGCCGAAATTTTCAGGTTGCGGGCGGCGAGTTCGGCGGACAGCTTCTCCGGATCGGTGGGCAGATATCCGAACGGGCCCAACTCGATCCACTCGTAGCCCGATGCGGCTACTTCGTCGAGGAATCGGGTGTACGGCGTCTGGTTCGGATCGTCGGGAAACCAGACACCCCACGAGTCGGGCGCGGAGCCGACGAGAATGGTGCTCACGTATCAATCCTTTTCGTCGTAGGGCTTTACGGGCTTCAGCAGGGGGCGCTGAACCTTCTTCCACTCCGCGTAGGTCTCATACGCATCCTGTGTGGATTCCAGCTCCGAGGTCTGGCTGACGGGGACGTCCCACCAGGACTTGCTGTCCGGCGCGTAGATCAGCGGGTCGGTTTCGACGTGGATGACGGTAGTGTGCTCGTTGGCCTTGGCCACCTTGACCGCGTCGGTGAACTCCGCCGCCGTCGACACCTTGATCACCTCGGCGCCCAGGCTCGCGGCGTTGGCCGCCAAGTCGACGGGGAGCTTGTCACCCGCCAGCCTGCCCGAGTCGTCGCGGTAGCGGTACGAGGTGCCGAATCGCTGTGACCCCAAGGACTCCGAGAGCGAGCCGATCGAGGCGAAGCCGTGGTTCTGCACCAGAACCAGGATGACCTTGACGCCTTCCTGGACCGCGGTCACCAGTTCGGTGGCCATCATCAGATAGGAGCCGTCACCGACCATGACGAATACGTCGCGGTCGGGACTGGCCATTCGCACGCCGATGCCGCCGGCCACCTCGTATCCCATGCACGAGTAGCCGTATTCGACGTGATAGCCCTTGCGGTCGCGGGTGCGCCACAGCTTGTGCAGATCGCCGGGCATCGAGCCGGCCGCGCACACGACGACGTCGCGCGGGTCGGACAGGGCGTTCGTCAGCCCGACGACCTGGCTCTGGTTCAGGGCGCTGCCGTCGTCCTCGACTCGGTATGCCGCCGTGACGGTGTCGTCCCACGCGCGGGCGAGTTCGATTGTGCGGGTGTGGTATTCGTCGCTGACGGAGTAGTCGTTCAGCAGGTCGGACAGCGCCTCGATCGCTTCGCGCGCGTCTGCGACCACCGACAGACCGCCCTGCTTCACGGCGTCGAATGAGGCGACGTTGATGTTGACGAACCGCACCTCCGGGTTGTTGAACGCCGTGCGCGATGCACTGGTGAAGTCGCTGTAGCGGGTTCCGATTCCGATCACCACGTCGGCCTCAGAAGCCAACTCGTTGGCGGCCGTGGTGCCGGTCGAGCCGACGGCGCCGACCGACTGCGGATGGTCGTAGGGGAGTGAGCCCTTGCCCGCCTGCGTCTCCGCCACCGGGATCCCGGTCCGTTCGACGAAGGCCGTCAGCGCGTCGTTGGCGCCGGAGTAGATCAGGCCGCCGCCCGCCACGACCAATGGACGCGTCGCCGAGCGGATGACCTCGGCGGCCTGGCTGATCACCGACCGCTCCGGCATCGGCCGGGCAATGTGCCAAGTGCGTTCAGCGAACAGCGATTCCGGCCAGTCGTAGGCCTCGGCCTGCACGTCCTGTGGCAGGGACACGGTGGCCGCCCCGGTCTCGACCGGATCGGTCAACACACGCATGGCGCCCAGCAGCGCCGACGGCAGCTGTTCGGGGCGCCACACCCTGTCGAAGTACCGCGACAGCGGCTTGAACGCGTCGTTGACGGTGACCTCGTTGTCGTGCGGCAGTTCGAGTTCCTGCAGCACGGGAGCGCTCACCCGGGTTGCGAACGTGTCCGACGGCAGCAGCAGCACGGGCAGCCGGTTGATGGTGGCCAGCGCCGCACCGGTGAGCATGTTGGTCGACCCTGGCCCGATGCTGGCCGTCACGGCCCAGGCCTGCAGGCGATCCTTTTGCCTGGCATAGCCGACGGCGGTGTGCACCATGGCCTGCTCGTTGCGGCCCAACACGTATCGCAGGGCGGGTTCGGCGATGAGCGTCTCGCGCGAAGAGCCTCCGGCACCGCCGGCCTGCGCGGCCTCGACCTCGTCCTGCAGCAGGGCCTGGCCCATGCCGGCCACGTTGCCGTGGCCGAAGATGCCGAAGCAGCCGGCGAAGAACTTGCTGCGCTCCCCGTCGCGTTCGACGTACTGGTTGGCCAGGAACCGAATGGTGGCCTGCGCGACGGTCAGCCGCACGGTCGGTTCGGCGTCGGCGACTTCTCGAAGACGGATGCGGTGGAAACCACGTCAAACTCCTCGTGGACGCAGGGGAAGCCGGGGGTCGACGGCCTGGTCTTCCCAGGTGCCGCGCAACCAGGCGTGTTCGGGGTCGTCGACGATCTTCCAGGCCCGTTCCTCGCCGGGTCCGGCCATCACGTTGAGGTAGTACATGTGGTACCCGGGCGCGGCGACCGACGGGCCGTGATAGCCGTGCGGCACCAGCACGACGTCGCCGGAGCGGACCTCCTCGAGCACCTCGATCGGGCGGCTCGGTGTGCCGTAGACGCGGTGATAGCCGAAGCCGCGGGAACCGTCTGGGCCCGGCGGCGATCTCGAAGTAGTAGATCTCCTCGAGCGCCGACTCGACCGGCGACTTCTCGTCGTGCTTGTGCGCGGGGTAGCTCGACCAGTTGCCGCCGGGGGTGATCACCTCGCACGCGATCAGCGAGTCGGCCTCGAAAACGCCTGCGGTGCCGAAGTTGTGCACCTGGCGGCTGCAGTTGCCGGTGCCGCGCAGCTCGACGGCCACGTCGGCGGCGGCCACCCGGCGGTTGGGGAACGGCCGCTTGGCGCGAGCGCCGCAGATCGCGAACCGGCCCTCGCCGCACAGCGTGTAGCTCTGGCCGGTGCCGAGGTAGACCATGTCGGCCGGGCCGTCGAAGACCGATGCCCGTGGCGACAAGTCGAACGTCTTGGTTGCCGCACGTCGACCGTGCCCCCGCCGGCCAGCGGCAGGATCATCACCTCGGTGTCGCGGGTGTCCAGCGGCAGTTCCTGCATCGAATCCAGTTCCACCACCTGCAGACTAGGATTCGGTCCAGCCTGCGGACTCGGGTGTGACGTCGACGGTGTAGGGCACCGTCGGCGCTGCGGGCCGGGATGTAGTACTTGCTGTGCATCCGTCACCTCACCATCGACACGGCGGTCGCGACCGCCGAGCTGACGTCGTCGTCGGCGGGGTAGAGCAGGGTGCGTCCGACGATCGAGCCCGCGCACCGACGGCAGCGCGAGCGCCTTCTCCCAGCTGGCGAACGCCTCGTCCGGGTCGGCGGGATCGCCGCCGAGCAGCAGGGTCGGCAGCGTGGTCGACTCCATCACGCGGTCCATCTCGTCGACGACCGGCAGCTTCATCCAGGTGTAGGCCGACGTCGGACCCGAGGCCCTGGCTGATGTGGACGGACTTGATCACCGCGTCGGGGCTCAGGTCGTTGCGGACCTTGCCGTCGACCCGGCTGCGACAGGAACGGCTCGACCATCGCGATCAGCCCGTGCGCGGCGAGTTCGTCGACGGCCCGCGCGCAGGCTTCCAGCGTCGACGACGGTGCCCGGATCGTCGAGGTCGATGCGGCACAACATCTTTCCGCCGTTCATCCTCGCCGCGGCGGTCGCCGCCGCCGTGGCCGCGGTCATCCGGTCGTCGAGTTCGAACAGGGCGCCGGCCAGGCCGCCGCGGTTCATCGACGAGAACACCACCTTGTCCTCGAGCGCGCCGAGCAGCAGCAGGTCGTCGAGGATGTCGGAGGTGGCGAGCACGCCGTCGACGCCAGGGTCGGCCAGCGCCGCGCGCAGCCGGTCGAGCAGGTCGGTGCGGCTGTTCATCGCGGTGGGCCGCGAGCCGACGGCCAGCGCGCCGCGTGCCGGGTGGTCGGCGGCGACGATCATCAGCCGGCCGTTGCCGCGGACGTCGGGCGGGTGGTGCGCGCTCTGCCACGCGCGCGCGATCGCGGCGGGGTCGGCTGTGCGCGAGGTCGGTGATCGCGGCGTAGTCCCGGCACAGAGCGCTCAGACATTGACGGCCTCCACAGCGGTCTGCTCGGCGAGTGCGGCCACCTCGGCGGCCGTCGGCATCGCCGTCGAGCACTCCAGCCGGGACGCGACGATCGCGCCGGCGGCGTTGGCGTAGCGCAGCGTCTTCTCCAGCGGCCAGCCGTGCAGCAGGCCGTGGCACAGGCTGCCGCCGAAGGCGTCTCCGGCGCCGAGGCCGTTGACCACGTCGACGTCGATTGGGCGGCGACAGTGACCGCCGAATGCGCCGGGTCTTGCCCAGCACGCCGCGCGGGCCCTGCTTGACGATCGCCAGCTCGACACCGAGGTCCAGCAGCGCGTCGGCGGCCTTGCTGCGGGTTGGTCTCGCCGACCGCGATCTCGCACTCCTCGCGGTTGCCGACCGCGACCGTCGACATGCGGCAGCGCCGCTGCACCTGCTCGGTGGCGGCGGCGGGGGACTCCCAGAACATCGGGCGGTAGTCGAGGTCGAGCACCGTGTGGCGGGCCTTGCGCCGCGAGCCTCCCAGGCGGCGAAATGCGCGCTGCGGCTGGGCTCTTCGGACAGGCCGGTGACCGTCGACCAGTACAGCCGCGCGGAGCGGACGGCGTCGAGGTCGATCTCGTCGGCGCGGATCTGCAGGTCGGGTGCGCTGGGTCGCGGTAGAAGTACAGCGGGAAGTCGTCGGGCGGGAAGATCTCGCAGAACGTCACCGGCGTCGGATACTCGTCGTGGGTCACGACGTAGCGGTTGTCGACGCCGAGGCGGCCAGCTCGGCGCGGACGAACCGGCCGAACGGGTCGGCGCCGACGCCGGAGATCAGCGCGCTGCGGTTGCCGAGCCGGGCCGCGGCCACCGCGACGTTGGCGGCGCTGCCGCCGAGGAACTTGCCGAAGGACTCGACGTGCTCGAGGCCGACGCCGATCTGGAGCGGGATAGATGTCGACGCCACTGCGCCCGATGGCGAGTACGTCGAAAGGCTGCGTAGTAGTCAAGATCGGCTCTCCAGCGGTTGATGATGGCGGCCTTGCTACGACTGTGCCCTCCGCCACAGTCCAGGTCTGTCAATAGTTTGTCCTGACATTCTATCTTTCAATCATAGGGTGTTAGTACTTCAGCTACTGTTATCTGGTCACGAGCCCGAGATCGGAGTCGACGTGCCGTTGGCGGTGGAGCTCGACAGGTCAAGCCCTGTTCCCCTCTACTATCAGCTCGCGCAGGCGATCGAGGCGGCCATCCGCGACGGGCGAACTGGCGCCCGGCGATCGGTTCGAAAACGAACTGGCGCTGGCGAAGCGGCTGACGCTGTCGCGGCCGACCACCCGGCGCGCCATCCAGGAACTCGTCGACAAGGGCCTGCTGGTCCGCAAGCGCGGCGTCGGCACCCAGGTCGTCCAGAACCCGGTGCACCGCCGCGTCGAGCTGACCAGCCTGTTCGACGACCTGGCGCGGGCCGGCCAGGAGCCGACCACGCAGCTGCTCGACTACCACGTCGGGCCGCCCGACGAAGAGGTCGCCCGCGAGCTCAGCCTGACCGATGACCGCGAGGTGGTGTCGATCCACCGGCTGCGCTGCGCCAACGGCGAGCCGCTGGCGGTGATGACCAACCACTTGCCGGTCGAGCATCGCGCCGGATCCCGAAGAGCTCGAGGGCAACGGGCTGTATCAGTCGCTGCGGGCCCGCGGTGTGCACATCAGGCTGGCCCGGCAACGCATCGGGGCCCGCGGGGCGACACGGGCGGAGGCCAAGCTGCTCGACGAGAAGCCCGGTGCGCCGCTGCTGACGATGTCGCGCACGGCGTTCGACGACTCCGGCACGGCCGTCGAGTTCGGTACGCATTGCTACCGCGCGTCGCGCTACTACTTCGACACGACGCTTGTTGACAGATAGGTCACCTCTCCCTGCGAGCAGACGCAAAAGTCCGCCACGTCCTGCGAGTTTGCGGACTTTTGCGTCTGCTCGCGCAGTCAACTGAACGCGCGGCGGAAGGCTTCGAGCGCGGCTTCACTGCCTTCAACGCCGTCACCGGAGGCCCACGCCTCCATGCCGACCGTGCCGGCGTACCCGATGTCGCGCAGCGCCTTCGCGATCGCCGGATAGTTGATCTCACCGGTGCCCGGCTCGCAGCGGCCGGGCACATCGGCGACCTGGACCTCGCCGATGGCTTCCCCGCAGCGTCGGATCAGCTCGATGAGATTGCCCTCGCCGATTTGTGCGTGGTACAGGTCGAGCATCATCCGCACGTTCGGGTGGCCGACGGCTTCGATGAGCGCCAGCGTGTCCTTCGCCCTGGCGAGCGGCACCCCAGGATGGTCGACGATGGTGTTCAGGTTCTCCACGCAATAGGTGATGCCAGCCGTCGCGCCGAGTTCGCCGATCCGCTCGAGCGCCCGCAGCGCGGTCAGCCACATCTCGCCCGTCGCGCGGTGGCGGGGACGGGCGGCCTTGCCGTCGACGAGCTCGGCGGTGTGCAGGTTGAGCCGCGGAACGCCAAGCGTCTCAGCGGCTTTGATGCTCAGCTCGGCGGTCCGCACCACCTCGTCGGCGCTGGCGGGATCGATCAGGTCGCCGTGCAGGTAGCCGGTCATCGAGGAGAACCG
Organism: uncultured Actinomycetota bacterium; assembly: GCA_963801575.1. Classification (GTDB taxonomy): domain Bacteria; phylum Actinomycetota; class Actinomycetes; order Mycobacteriales; family Mycobacteriaceae; genus Mycobacterium. The sequence continues at coordinate 159,662 of CAWDFT010000014.1, read as the reverse complement.
GGCGCCGGTGGCGGCCAGCGCATCGAGGTCCTTGTCGTGCCAGCTCCAGATCTCGACGGCGAAGCCCAGCTCGTCGATCCGCTGGACCCGGTCGATGAGCGGGAGGTCGGTGAACACCATTTCGGAGCAGACCGCCAACTGGATGTCAGTCATCGTTTATCACCCGCTTCATCTCCACCAGCACCGATGCACCCTAGCATTTGATATGCAGTCCTAATGTCAGGACAAACTATTGACTTTCGGCTGTGATCCGTATTACATCGACCCTGAGGCGTGTTGCGGCGCACTCGACGTCGCACTCGATGGCAAGGAGAAACAATGAGGTTCAGTCGGCTCGCGGCGGTCGCCGGGGCAAGCGTGCTTGTGTTCGGGATCGCATCATGTTCTTCCACCGGGGGTAAGCCGCGTGAGAGCGACGGGGGAATGGGCGGCGGCACCGCCGACACGCCGCGCATCTCGATCGCGATGGTGACCCATGAGGTGCCCGGCGACTCGTTCTGGGACCTGATCCGCAAGGGCGCAGAGACGGCAGCGAAGAAGGACAACGTCGACCTGCGTTACTCGAACGATCCCGAGGCGCCGAACCAGGCGAACCTGGTGCAGACCGCGGTGGACAGCGACGTGAAGGGCATTGCGTTGACGCTTGCCAAGCCGGACGCGATGAAGGCCGCGGTGGCGGCCGCCGAGGCCAAGGGCATTCCCGTCGTCGCGTTCAACTCCGGCTCGGATGCCTGGGCGGACATGGGCGTCAAGGAGTACTTCGGCCAGGACGAGTACATCGCAGGCCAGGCGGCCGGCCAACGGCTCAAGAAGGACGGGGCGAAGAAGGCGCTCTGCGTCATCCAGGAACAAGGCCACGTCGGGCTCGAAGCACGGTGCGCCGGTGTGAAAAACACGTTCCCCGCGACCGAGAACGTCAACGTCAACGGCAAGGACATGCCTGCGGTCGAGTCGACGATCACCGCCAAGCTTCAGCAGGACCCGTCGGTCGACAGTGTCGTGACATTGGGTGCACCGTTCGCACTGACCGCGGTGCAGTCGGCGAAGAACGCGGGTAGCGAGGCCAAAATCTCGACCTTCGACACGAACGCCGCGCTCGTCGACGCGATCAAGGCCGGTGACGTGCAGTGGGCCGTTGACCAACAGCCGTTCCTGCAGGGCTACCTGGCCGTCGACTCACTGTGGCTGTACATCAACAACGGCAACGTGATCGGTGGCGGTCAGCCGACGCTGACCGGCCCCGCCTTCATTGATAAGTCGAATATCGACGCCGTGGCCGAGTACGCGAAGGGCGGAACGCGCTAATGAGTACCAGTACCGAGGTCGACCTCTCGCAACGCAAGGTTGTCCGCGACGATCGAGTCAAGGAACGAAACCGGCTGCAGCGGCTGCTGATTCGTCCTGAGATGGGTGCGCTGATCGGCGCGGTGGTGATCTTCATCTTCTTCACGATCATGGCCCCGCCGTTCCGGACGCCCGATGCGCTGGCAACCGTGCTGTACGGCAGCTCGACGATCGGGATCATGGCCTGCGCCGTCGCGTTGCTGATGATCGGCGGCGAGTTCGACCTGTCGGCTGGCGTCGCGGTCACCACGAGTTCGCTCGCGGCGTCGATGCTGGCCTATAACTTCCATCTGAACCTGTGGGCGGGGGCGGGGTTGGCTCTGCTTCTGGCGTTGGCGGTCGGCTTCTTCAACGGCTATCTGGTGATGAAGACCAAGATCCCGAGCTTCTTGATCACGTTGGGCACCCTGTTGATGTTGACGGGCGCCAATATCGCTGTGACCAAATGGGTTTCGGGCCAGGTCGCCACGCCGAGCGTGAACGACATGCAGGGCTGGGAATCGGCGCGTGCGGTGTTCGCATCGACAATCACGGTGTTCGGCGTCGGGGTGCGGATCACGGTGTTGTGGTGGCTGCTGTTCACCGCCATCGCGACCTTTGTGTTGTTCAAGTCGCGGATCGGCAACTGGATCTTCGCCGTCGGCGGCGACGAGGAGAGTGCCCGTGCGGTCGGCGTTCCGGTGACCAAGGTGAAGATCGGTCTGTTCATGTTCGTCGGGTTCGCGGCCTGGTTCTCGGGCATGCATCTGCTGTTCTCGTACAACACCGTTCAGTCCGGTCAGGGTGTCGGCCAGGAGTTCATCTACATCATCGCCGCGGTGATCGGCGGCTGCCTGCTTACCGGCGGCTACGGCACGGCGATCGGCGCTGCGATCGGAGCATTCATCTTCGGCATGGTGCAGCAGGGCATCGTGTATGCCGGCTGGGAACCCGACTGGTTCAAGTTCTTCATGGGCGTGATGCTGCTGTTCGCGGTGATCGCCAACAATGCATTCCGCAACTACGCCGCGAAGAGGTGACCCGTGACCGCAACTGTTGATCGTCCCGTGGAAGAGGCCCCATCCGGAGGCAAGGTGCCGCTGGTCGAGTTGAAGAACGTCGGGAAGAGCTACGGCAATATCACTGCGCTCAAAGACATCTCGCTGCGCGTGCATGCCGGCGAGGTGACGGGCATCCTCGGTGACAACGGGGCGGGCAAGTCGACGCTGATCAAGATCATCGCCGGTTACCACCCGCAGACCGACGGTGAGTTGCTCGTCGACGGCGAGTCGGTCAAGTTCACCTCACCGAAGGACGCGCTGGGCAAAGGCATCGCGACGGTGTACCAGAACCTGGCGGTCGTGCCGCTGATGCCGGTGTGGCGCAACTTCTTCCTGGGCCAGGAGATCCGGCAGAGCCGCTTCCCGTGGGCACTGGATTCCAATGCGATGCGCGCCACCACACTGACAGAGCTGTCGAAAATGGGCATCGACCTGCCCGACGTCGACGTGCCGATCGGCTCGCTGTCCGGCGGTCAGCGGCAGTGCGTGGCGATCGCGCGGGCGGTGTTCTTCGGTGCGCGCGTGTTGATTCTCGACGAGCCAACCGCCGCGCTGGGTGTCAAGCAGTCGGGCGTTGTGCTGAAGTACATCACCGCCGCGAAGGAGGCCGGGTTCGGCGTCGTGTTCATCACGCACAACCCGCACCACGCGCACATGGTCGGTGACCACTTCGTGCTGCTGAACCGTGGCCAGCAGAAGCTGGACTGCACCTACGACGACATCACCCTGGAGCACCTCACGCAGGAGATGGCCGGCGGCGACGAGCTCGAGGCGTTGTCACACGAACTGCGTGGCGGAAAGAAGGCATAGCGCGAGCAGCTGCTTGGGGCGCTGCGCTCCGCCGTGGAGGATGAAAATTTGCGCCGAGACTACGGAATATGACGGATCTGGCCCGATATCCGTCATATTCCGTAGTCTCGCGAATGCCCCGATTCCTCTCAGGCTGCCGACCAGGGCATTCGTCCATTTTCGAGAGAGACGCAAAAGCCCCCGGGGGCTTATGCGTCTGCTCAGCGAAAGCTCGCACCGGACTCGACTTAGCGGGGCTGCATGCCTGCAGCGCGGTAGGCGGCATCGACGTAAGCCATGTTTTCCACCGAGTCGGCGACGTCGATCGGCAACGGCGCGCCGTACAGCACGTGTGCGGCGAACGCCTCCAGCTGATAGCTGTACGAGGTCCTGGTGCCGTGGCGCTCCAGTCGGGTGCCTGCCGGTGTTCGAATGGTCAGACGGTCGTCTTCGTGAGGTTTGATGAAGTTGTGCACCAACACATCTCCCTTGGTGCCGACGATGCGCAGGGTGAACGAGTGCTCGGACGCGTCCATCGTGTTGGCGCTCAGGCCGGTCGCTCCGCCGGCAAAACCCAGTTCCACGTCGCACCATTCGTCCACGCCCGGATAGCGTTCCTTGGCATGAGCACGGATGATCGACGGGTGGCCAAGCCTGCGCATGAGGTGAAGGCCGTAACAGCCGAGATCCATCATCGCCCCGCCGGCCATCTCGAGTGACCAACGCGGGTCACTTGTTTCGGGCGCGGGCATCGCCATCCGCACCTCGACATGGTGCATCTCGCCGATCGTGCCGTCGTTCGCGAGCTCCAAGGCCCGGCGCATCACCGGATGAAACAGATAGTGAAATCCCTCCATCACGGTGACACCGGCGGCCTGCGCAGCCTCGGCAACCTCCTGCGCCTCGGAACGGTTGCGGGCGAACGGCTTCTCGGTGAGCACCGGCTTACCCTCGGCGATCGCGGCAAGGTTCCACGGCGCGTGCAGTGAATTCGCCAGCGGGTTGTAGACGACGTTCACCTCGGGGTCCCCCACGACATCGGCATAGGACGCCAAAACCCGTTCCACGCCGTGCGTTTCGGCGAACAACTCAGCGCGGTCCCGATCGCGGGCAGCGACGGCCACTAGCCGATGGCCGAGCTGCTGTGCAGGGCCAACGATCGCGAGGTCGGCGATCCGGGATGCACCGAGCACCCCGATCCGCAAGGTCATACCGCGACGCTGCGGCACACGTTCTGCATGAACGTCACACTAGCCCGCACATCGCGCAGCGGACCCTCACCGTGGGGCTCGCCATCGAGAATGGTGTCCTGCTCCATGACGAACCAACCGTCGTACCCGTTGCTCCGCAGCGCCGTGACGATGCCGGCGATGTCGACATCGCCCGTCCCGAGCGGCGTGTACATCCCGCGCCGAACCGCCTCGGTATAGGTCAAGTTGCCGGCTCTCACATCGGCGGCCAGGCCGGCGTCGACGTCCTTCAGATGGGCGTGGGCGATGCGGTCGGGCACGTCGCGAGCCAGCTGCAGCGGGTCCGTCCCGCCGATCAACAGGTGGCCCGTGTCCAGACACAGCCGAATCGCCGAGCCGTCCAGCACGCGCTCGACCTCGTTGCGGGTCTCCACCATCGTGCCGACGTGCGGGTGCAGAACGGCCAACACACGGCGGTCGGCGGCGGCATCGGCGAGCCGGTCCAGATTAGCCAGCAGCGTCGCCCACTGCCGGTCGTTGAGCGTGGGTCGCGCGTCGTATCCGTCGGCGCCGGTGGCCGCGGCGAGCACGAGCACATCCGCCCCACAGGCCACCAACGCGTCGAGCGGGCTGGCGATGTCGGGCAGCGGATCGTGGTCCGAGTCGTGCAGCACCACCGGAGCGAACGTGCCCACGCAGCTGAGACCGAACGAGCTCAGCAGCGCAGTGAGCTGCGCTGGATCAGACGGCAGGAATCCCTCGGGTCCCAACTCCGTCGCGGACAAGCCGACGTCGCGCATCTCGGCGAGCACCCGCTGCGGTGTGAGCTGATAGCCCCACCCGGGAACTTCGCACACCCCCCAGGAAATCGGAGCACCGGCGGTCTTCATCGCGACCTCACTTCTTCGACTCGTACCGGGACACCGCGCTTCAACGACTCGGTCGCGGCTTCGGCAAGCCACGCCACCTCGACCGCGTCCTCGACGGTGCAGGCGGGGGCGGCCTCGCCGTTCGCGACGTCGACGAAGGCCGAAAGCTCCGCGCGGAACGCGTCGGTGAACCGGTCCATGAAGAAGTGGTGCGGCACGCCGGTGGGAAATTCGTTGGCGGGATCCACGTTTCGCACCGGCACGCCCTCGTCCCAGCCGGCGACGACCGTGTCGTGAAAGCCGTGGACCTCCAGGCGGCAGTCGTAGCCGCGGCCGTTGTACCGGGCGGCCGACACTACGCCGAGGGTGCCCGAATCGAACGTCACCACCACGGCGGCGGTGTCGACGTCGCCGAACTCGGCGAACCGCGGATCGCCCTGCACGCTGCCGGTGGCATACACCTCGACCGCCTGCTGCCCGGTGATCCACCGCAACACGTCGAAGTCGTGCACCGCACAGTCGCGGAAGATTCCGCCGGACCCTTCGATGTACTCCATCGGCGGAGGCGCGGGATCCATCGTGGTGCTGCGGACGGTGTGCAGGAAACCGAGCGATCCGTCATCGACCGCGCGTTTGGCTGCGGCGAACGCGGCGTCGAATCGGCGCTGGTAGCCGACCTGCACCGGCACACCGGAGCGGGCGATGACGTCCGCGACCCTGGCGCTCTCCGCGGCGGTCGCGGCGATCGGCTTCTCGCAGAACGTCGGAATTCCGCGCTCGACCGCAGCAAGTGTCAGCTCGGCATGGGCCGGCGTCGCCGCCGCCACCACCACTCCGTCGATGCCCGAGGACAGCAGCTTGTCAACCGAATCAGCCGGTGTGGCACCGTGTTTCGCGGCGACTTCAGCGACGAGCTCCGGTCGCTCGTCGGTGATCACCAGACCATCGACGTTGTCCAGGCTGCTGAGGGTATCGGTGTGGAAGGCGCCGATGCGGCCCAACCCGATCACGCCGAGTGTGGTCATGGGATTCTCCGCTCGTCCTGGTCGCGCAGCGCGACATCGAGGTGTGCCGGGCTGAGGTCGTCGGCCAGCGCGGCCAACACGGTGTCGACCTGCGATGGCGGGGCAAGGTCGCCGATCGGCTGATCGAGGTCGAGGTTGGTGGGGAAGGGATAGCCCTCGGCGGTGGCGACGACGATGTTGCGCAGTTCGCGCTCGGTGCGGCCCGCGGCCTTCATCGCGAGCAGCGCCGGATAGACGGCACGCACCATGGCGGTGCGATCCATCGCTTCCATCGCCCGGCCGAACGGCGACGAGATCTGCAGCAGGTTAGCCATCCGTCGAATGTCGGTCGAGATGTTCGAGCCGGCGCCGTGATACAGCGCGGGATTGAAGAACACCGCGTCGCCGGTGTGCAGTGGCACCTGCACATGGTTTGCGGCGAAGAACTCCACGAACTCGGGGCGGTTGAACGCGATGTAGCCGCCGAGGAACCGCTGCGAGTAGGGCAGCAGCATCGTCGGCCCGCTCTCGATCGGCATGTCGCAGTGGGCCACTGCGCCCTGCAAGGTCAGCACCGGCGACATGCGGTGCAGGTGCGCCGGATAGGCGGCGAGGTCGTCGGGTGCAACGAAGCCGAGATGATAGTCGCGATGCGGAACCTGTTCTTTGCCGCCGGGATTGACGACGTTGACCTGCGACGTGACCTGGTAGCGCGGGCCAAGCCAGGCCTGCGAGACCACGGCGAGTGTGTCGTTGGCGTAGTACTCGGCGAAGACGTCGGGGGAGTGCAGCGCGAGCTTCTGCGCCGCGTTCCAGATGCGGTCGTTCGCCCCCGGCTTGCCGAAGTGGTCACCGGCGGCCGAACCGTCCGCGCGCTGCGCCGCGATGATGTCGTAGAAGGCGTCGCTGGCGCGATCGATGACCCCAGCGGAGAAGGCGCCTTCGAACACGACGACGCCCGGGCCGTCGGTCAGCGCCCGGATCAGCTCGGCCTGCAGCGCCCGTCGGTCCGACGGCGTGGTGGCCGAGTAGATCAGGACGTTCTCGCGGACATCGACGGCGTGGGGATAGTCGCCGAGGTCGGTGTCTTGAGCCACCTCGGCTCGGAAGTCGTCAAGCCCGCAGTCGGACTCGTCGATCCACGACTTGTATGAAGTGGTCAGCGCCGTTGCCATGGAGCTAGTCTGATAGTCGTCCGACCCCTAATCAACACCAGAAAACCATCAAAAAGACCTCAGAATCCAGCGCGAGCAGACGCAAAATCGCACGACTGAGTCGAGGATCGTGCGACTCTCCGTCTGCTCGCGCAGAAAACGGGACATACATCGTGGCGCACCGCTACAAGGTCCGAGAGATCGCGCAGCAGTCCGGGCTGAGCGAGGCCACCGTCGACCGCGTGCTGAACAAGCGGCAGGGCGTTCGGGAGAACACCCGTGCCGAGGTCATGCAGGCGATCGCCGACCTGGACAAGCAGCGCGCACAGCTGCGGTTGAACGGCCGTCGATACCTGATCGACGTGGTGATGCAGACCCCGCACCGGTTCTCCGATGCGTTCCGCGCCGCGGTCGAGGCCGAACTACCCGCCTTCGCGCCGGCCATGCTGCGGGCCCGCTTCCACCTGTGGGAAACCGGCTCGACCGCGCAGATGGTCGAGGCGCTCGGGCGACTGCGCGGCAGCCACGGCGTGATTCTCAAGGCGCAGGACGATCCCGAAGTGGCCGAGGCGATCGACCGGCTCGTCGCCAGCGGCGTGCCGGTGGTGACCTACGCGACCGACGTGCCCGCCAGCGCCCGCTGCTCATACGTGGGCATCGACAACCACGGCGCGGGCGTGACCGCTGCCTATCTGATGGGGCAGTGGCTCGGTTCCGCGCCGTCGGACGTGCTGATCACGCTCAGCCGGAACGTTTTCCGCGGCGAGGGTGAGCGCGAGGTCGGCTTCCGCGCCGCGCTGCGCGGTTCCGGCCGTCAGATCGTCGAGGTCAGCGACAGCGACGGCATCGACGCGACGAATGAGAGGTTGGTGCTCGAGGCGCTCGAGGCCAACCCGTCGGTGGAGGCCGTCTACTCGGTCGGGGGCGGCAACGCCGCCACCGTCGCGGCCTTCGAGAGGCTCGGGCGCGACTGCCGGGCTTTCATCGCACACGACCTCGACGCCGACAACCGGAGGCTGCTGCGCGACGGCCGGATCTCCGTCGTGCTACACAACGACCTGCGCGCCGACGCCCGCCTGGCCATGCGGCTGATTCTGCAGGAGCGCGGCGCACTACCCGCCGAACCGGCTCGGCCGGTGCCGATCCAGGTGATCACACCGTTCAACCTGCCCGGCTAGCCGGGGGCGCTAGCAAGCAGCTACCAGTCGGTAACAATTTCCTTAGAAATGTCATGTCCCAGAAACGTGACGAAACCCACACTTCTGTCTCACGGCGTCGCCGCACACGCCGCTGAACAGCAGGTTCGGGCGAAGGCCACCCGAGAGTAACCCGCGAGTCGGGTAAAGGCTTGCCTAAGAAAGTGCAATAATCGGTACTGCGAGTGACAGCAACTTTGTGGACGTCAACTCCGATGGCGCGCACCTCGACCGCGACTGACGAGCACGTCCAATGAAGAGTGAAAGGCAGGGTCGTGAGTCCGAACGGCAACGGGGCTATCCGGGCACTCGGCAGAAGCTCGAAAAGGTCGTCATCCGTTTCGCCGGTGACTCCGGCGACGGCATGCAGCTCACCGGCGACCGGTTCACCTCCGAGGCCGCACTGTTCGGCAATGACCTTGCGACGCAACCGAATTACCCCGCCGAGATCCGCGCACCACAGGCACTCTGCCCGGTGTTTCGTCGTTCCAGATTCAGATCGCCGACTACGACATCCTGACCGCCGGTGACCGTCCCGACGTGCTGGTCGCGATGAACCCCGCGGCGCTCAAGGCCAACATCGCCGACCTGCCGCGCGGCGGGCTGGTGATCGCCAACTCCGACGAGTTCACCAAGCGCAACCTGGCCAAGGTCGGCTACGAGACCAACCCGCTGGAGTCCGACGAGCTCTCCGACTACGTCGTGCAGTCCGTCCCGATGACCACCCTGACGCTGGGTGCGGTCGAGTCGATCGGCGCCTCCAAGAAGGACGGCCAGCGCGCCAAGAACATGTTCGCGCTCGGGCTGCTGTCGTGGATGTACGGCCGCGAGCTCGAGAACAGCGAGACCTTCATCCGCGAGAAGTTCGCCCGCAAGCCCGACATCGCCGAGGCCAACGTGCTGGCGCTGAAGGCGGGCTGGAACTACGGCGAGACCACCGAGGCGTTCGGCACCACCTACGAGGTGTCGCCGGCCAAGCTGACGCCCGGCGAGTACCGGCAGATCTCCGGCAACACCGCCCTGGCCTACGGTCTCATCACCGCCGGTCAACTCGCCGACATCCAGGTGGTACTGGGCAGCTACCCGATCACGCCGGCGTCGGACATCCTGCACGAACTGTCCAAGCACAAGAACTTCAACGTCCTGACCTTCCAGGCCGAGGACGAGATCGCCGGTATCGGCGCGGCCATCGGTGCGTCCTACGGCGGTGCGCTGGGCGTCACCAGCACCTCGGGCCCCGGCATCTCGCTGAAGTCCGAAGCCATCGGCCTGGCCGTGATGACCGAGCTGCCGCTGATCGTCATCGACGTGCAGCGCGGCGGGCCGTCCACCGGCCTGCCCACCAAGACCGAGCAGGCCGACCTGCTGCAGGCGATGTTCGGCCGCAACGGCGAGTCGCCGGTTGCCGTGATCGCGCCGCGGTCGCCCTCGGACTGCTTCGAGGTGGCCATCGAGGCCGCCCGCATCGCGCTGACCTACCACACGCCGGTCTTGATCCTGTCCGACGGCGCCATCGCCAACGGCTCTGAGCCGTGGCGGATCCCGGACGTCACCAGCTTCGACCCGATCGCACATACCTTCGCCAAGACCGGTGAGCCGTTCCAGCCCTACGCCCGCGACCCGGAGACGCTGGCCCGCCAGTTCGCCATCCCTGGCACGCCCGGCCTGGAGCACCGCATCGGCGGGCTGGAGTCGGCCAACGGCTCCGGCGACATCTCCTACGAGCCGAACAACCACGACCTCATGGTGCGGCTGCGGCAGGCCAAGATCGACGGCATCGCCGTGCCCGACCTCGAAGTCGACGACCCGACCGGCGACGCCGAGCTGCTGATGCTCGGCTGGGGAAGCTCGTACGGCCCGATCGGTGAGGCGTGCCGGCGGGCGCGGCGCCAGGGAATCAAGGTCGCCCACGCGCACCTGCGCCACCTCAACCCCTTCCCGGCCAACCTCGGCGAGGTGCTGCGCCGCTACCCGAACGTCGTCCTGCCGGAGATGAACCTGGGCCAGCTGGCGCTGCTGCTGCGCGGCATGTACCTGGTCGACGTCCAGTCGGTGACGAAGGTGGAGGGCATGGCGTTCCTGGCCGACGAGGTGGAGGGCATCATCGATGGCGCCCTGGACGGGACGCTGGCCGAAAAGGAAAGCGACAAGGCGAAGTTCGCGCGACTTGCGGCAGCTACCGTGGACAGCGGCGCAGGAGTGAACGGATGACTGACATGATTGGGGCGGATCTGCGGGTACCCCGTTGTCCAAGACCGCGGGGTGCCGACCACCGACGAGCCGCAGAAGGCCAAGGACTTCACCAGCGACCAGGAGGTGCGCTGGTGCCCGGGCTGCGGTGACTACGTCATCCTCAACACGATCCGCAACTTCCTGCCGGAGCTGGGCCTGCGCCGCGAGAACATCGCGTTCGTCAGCGGCATCGGCTGCTCGAGCCGTTTCCCGTACTACCTGGAGACCTACGGTTTCCACTCGATCCACGGCCGCGCCCCGACCATCGCCACCGGCCTGGCGCTGGCCCGCGCGGATCTGTCGGTCTGGGTGGTCACCGGTGACGGCGACGCCCTGTCGATCGGTGGCAACCACCTGATCCATGCGCTGCGCCGCAACGTCAACATCACGATCCTGCTGTTCAACAACCGGATCTACGGTCTGACCAAGGGCCAGTACTCGCCGACCTCCGAGGTCGGCAAGGTCACCAAGTCGACCCCGATGGGCTCGCTGGACTATCCGTTCAACCCGGTGTCGCTGGCGCTGGGCGCCGAGGCGACGTTCGTCGGCCGCGCGCTGGACTCCGACCGCAAGGGTCTGTCGGAGGTGCTGCGCGGAGCCGCCGCGCACCGCGGTGCCGCGCTGGTCGAGATCATGCAGGACTGCCCGATCTTCAACGACGGCTCCTTCGACGCTGCTCCGCAAGGAGGGCGCCGAGGAGCGGATCATCAACGTCCGCCAGGGTGAGCCGGTCACGTTCGGCGCCAACGGCGAGTACTGCGTGGTCAAGATCGGGCTTCGGGCTGGACGTCGCCAAGACCGCCGACGTCGCGGCCGGCGACATCGTGGTGCACGACGCGACCATCGCCGATGACTCCGCCTACGCCTTCGCGCTGTCGCGGCTGTCCGAGCAGAACCTCGAGCACACCGTGATGGGCATCTTCCGACAGGTCAGCCGGCCGACCTACGACGACGCCGCCCGCGACCAGGTCCGTCTGGCACGAGAGGCCACGCCGCACGACCGGCACGCGCTGCAATCGCTGCTGCGCGGCCGCGACACCTGGACCGTCGACTAGCCGAGCCTCAACTGACGTGAGCACACCCGCCCCGCTGGCCGCCGTTGTGCTGGCTGGTGGGGCGTCGCGCCGGATGGGCCGGGACAAGGCCACGCTGGCGTATCCCGGCACGATGGGCCGACCACGATGGTCGAGTACAGTGGTCGTCCGTCGTGAGTCCCACGCTGCTCCCCGGTGTTCGTGATCGCCGCCCCGGGCCAGCCGCTGCCGGCGCTGCAAGCCGAGGTCCTGCGCGACGAGGTTCGCGGGGTGGGGCCGCTGCTGGCGACCGGCCGTGGGCTTCGGGCGGCCGCGGCGGCCGGCAGTGAGCGGGCGTTCGTCAGCGCGGTCGACATGCCGTTCCTGTCCACCGACGTCATCGACGAGCTGGCCGAACCTACCGGGGTGTCGACATCGTGCTGCCCTGGGACGGCCGCGACCACTACCTGGCCGGGGTCTACCGCACCGACCTCGCCGACCAGGTCGATGCGCTGGTCGCCGCGGGTGAGCGCAGCATGCGCGCGCTGGCCGAGACCGTCGTCACCCAGCGGGTCGTGATGGCCGAGCACGGTCGCTGGCGAACGTCAATTCCGCGGCCGACTTCTGCGCTGCAAATAGCTGTATTACCTTTGGTAATTGTTCCAGCAAATTAGTGGATTCACATTTCGGACCACCCTGAGTAATTCAAGACCTTTCAAATCGTTATTCGCTGCAATATTTGGGCTATTAATCTGCTATATGGGTTCGTCGATTAATTGGCTCAAGGCTGACGGACCCTCTGAGATCCCTTACCGCCGTGCGGATTTCGGCCCCATCGCTGGTGTCTCTGGACCGGGCGTCAGTCGGCGCTGCATTCCGAAGCAACCTGCGCTTGTGGCAGGCAGCACTGAATATGAGTGTGGCCCATGCTGTAACGGCCGATGCCGCGGTGGCGTCAAGCCTCGAGCTCCGCGGTGTACAGGCGCCCCGGACGCACCCGCGAAAGGCCCTCAACCGTGGACCTTTCGCCTAACGGCATAGGCAGCCTCGAGTAGCCGGCGATGGAAGTCGCTTCCATGACGGAACGTCGAAATAACCTGTACCTACGGCTGTTTTCACCGTTCACCGCGCAGTCGGAGAGGTCAGCGATCCGATCGGGCCTTAGTTGGCCGAAAGTCCAAGTCGGGAGCCGGAACTCGACCGCGTTACCCAATTGTCCTTCGCATGTCACATGGATTCCTGTGTCCGAGGCCACAAATAGTGCGTGATCTGACTCACGAAATTGACGCGCAGTGTCAATGTGACATTTCGGGCAACCGCCGGGTGACCTGCACAGAAACTCACAGACCGGTCGTGATCTTCCTGTGATCTAACCGAGATAAGCGTGTCGTCCGACGTGACTTTGCGTGATTGGTTCCGTACGGTCCAGACGGCTCCTAAACGAGCAAATAATTTCAAACCCACGAACCCTGCGTGTGAGTGGGGTCGCGGAAGGCGGGATCGCCTTCGGTGGACGCCGGGTCTGAACGCCCGGTGGGGTGACGTGTCGCCCCCGCGCTGTCGTGCCTGACCGAGACGGCACGACCCAAGTCTCCCGCCTGTTACAGGCATCTGCGCCCGCGCCAAGCGGGCGTTGTCGGCGCGCGCTTGGCGAAAGGAAAATAGTGAAGAACATCCGCAAAACGTTCGGTATGGCCACCATTGGCGGTGCGCTCGCCCTTGCACCGATGGTGCTGGCGACCGGTACCGCGACTGCGGACTCCGGTGTCAACTGGGACGCCGTCGCGGCGTGCGAGTCCGGCGGCAACTGGGCCATCAACACCGGTAACGGCTACTACGGCGGCCTGCAGTTCAGCATGGGCACCTGGCGGGCCAACGGTGGCTCGGGTTCGCCGCACACCGCCAGCCGCGCGGAGCAGATCCGCGTGGCCGAGAACGTGCTGCAGACCCAGGGCATCGGCGCGTGGCCGGTCCTGCGGCCGGGCGGGGCTAGCACCCAGCATTAACGAAGCACTTGATGGTGTCGGGTCCGAAAGGGCCCGGCGCCATTTCTTGTCTCATCTGCCCCGTCCTGCACTTTTGCCTCTTCTTACTCATTTGTCCCATCGCTAGCTGGCGTCTATCGCGTCTCGATAACTACTTGCACCTCCCTTGTAACGCGTGACCCTCGTCACCCGAAAGACCCATTAGTTACAAGGTCGGGAAGGACCGAAGGATGAACAGTCGCCACTCACTCCTCGGGCGCAAGATGGTCACCCTGCTCACCGCAATAACCGGAGCACTTGCCGTGGCCGGAATGACCTGTCGGCAGCCACGCCAGCGCCGACAGCGCGTGGACTGGGACGCGATCGCGCAGTGCGAGTCCGGCGGCAACTGGGTCGCCAACACCGGCAACGGCTATCTACGGCGGCCTGCAGTTCAAGCAGGCGACGTGGGCCGCCAACGGCGGTATCGGATCACCCGCGATGGCCTCCCGTGAGGAGCAGATCCGGGTGGCCGAGAACGTCGCCGCAAGACCAGGGCATGGGCGCGTGGCCGTCCTGCGGCACGAACGCGGGCGGGCCTGCGCTGTGGACCGCGTCGGGCCCGTCGGTGGGCTGCCAGGCGATGCGGGGCGGCGCCGTGCTGGGCATCATTCGACCTGCGCCGGCTGTCCTCGACGGGTCCTCAGCCCGTTCGGCCTAGGCTGACGACGCCGCGGGCACGGCGAAGGCCGACCGCGACGCCACCTGGCGCGAGATGCCGCGTCAGCATCGCCTCCGGCACCACGACCGTGGCACGGCTGACCGCGGCGCTCAGGACCGCCGGCCGCAGGTTGACGAGCTTGCCGATCAGCGCCGACTCGCGCACCAGTGCCCGCACCCTCGGCCTGCGGAACTTCGCGAACCGCGCGAACGCTATCGCCAGGTGGTCGGTCTGGTCGACGAAGGCGGCCAGGATCGCGGCGTCTTCGAGCCCTTGGCAGCCGCCCTGGCCCAGATGCGGGCGCATCGCGTGGGCGGCGTCGCCAACGAGCACGATCGGCCCCTTGGACCAGACTCGCGCCTGATCGCGGTCGTAGAGGTCGTTGCGCAGGACGACGTCGGGATCGGTGGCGGCCAGCAGCGTCGGTATCGGCTCCGCCCATGACGCGAACTTGGCTTTCAGGTACGCCAACTCTCCGTCCGGTGCGACCCGCCCCTCCGAGGCGCGCTCGGTGGCGAACCAGTACGTGTGATGCGAACCCAACGGAACGTGTCCGCATTCGATGCCTGCGCCGAGGGTCTCGCCCGCCAAGTCGGGATCGATCGCGCACTCCGCGATGCCGCGCCACGCCGTGTAGCCGGCATATCGGTCGCGTAGCGGGCCGTTGAGGTACCTGGCCACCATCGAGTGCGTGCCATCGGCGCCGATGACCGCGGCCGCCTGCCGTGTCGTCGAGTCCGACAGCGTGATGCGCACGCCGTCCGATGTCTGCTCGATCTCTTCGACCGTCTCCCCGTAGTGCATGGTGCCGCTCGCCAGCGCGCCGGCCAGCACATCGTTCAACGCGGAACGGCGAACCACCACCAGCGGCTCGCCGAGGGCCGTCACGATTCGCTCTCGTGACGGATGGCGCAGCCAGGTGCCGTTGTGCCAGCGCATCGCGCCTGCGGTCACCCGGCCGCCGGCCTCGCGGACCGCATCGCCAAGGCCGATGTGGTCCAGGGCCGCCAGGGCGTTGGGCCAGATGCTGATTCCCGCCCCGCTTGTCGTGTCGGAACGGCCTTCGAGAACCGTGACGTCGTGACCGCGCCGCTGCAGTGCGACCGCCGTCGCGAGACCCGCGATGCCCGCACCGATTACGACGAACTGCTGAGGCGCCACTCCTCGAAGGTAGCGGGTGATCTGCTCGGTGGCGTCGGTGATGACGCCTTCGGTGAAGCCGGCCGCGATCCCGGCTTGACGACGTCAGTTAATCCTCAAAAATTTGCTGATAATCGAGACAGTCTCCTCTACTCCCTGTAATGCTGCTGTGTATCTCCTGATGACGGGGCGGAGAACATGGTCGACGGGTCGGCCGGGCGGTACAGCGGCACGCGAACGCGACGTGGATCGGTGCTGCACCTGGGTGGCACGACCGCCCCGAGTCCCGCCACGAGCTCAAGGATGACGAATGAGCGCCGTCACCAAGGCCCTGGAGCGCCATCGAGCTGGCTGCCCACCAACGACGTGGTGGCGGCCCAGCTGCTGGCGCTGATGACCGACGAACCGGGCTTCCTGCGGGTGGCCAACGTCCATGCGGGGGAACGTCCCCCGGTGCTAGAGAGAGTGGGATGATCATGAACAAAATCGCCCTGGCTGCCCTGGCCGTTCCGGTGATGCTGCTGACCGCCGCCCCAGCGCACGCCGACGAGACCACCTACCTGGAGGAGCTGCGCGACACCGGCTGGGCCGGGTCGGACGAGGTGCTGCTGGACCTGGGCCGCAAAGCCTGCAACGACTGGGACCACGGGGTCAGCCGGGGCACCATCGTGGACTACATCTACGACAACACCGGGGACGAGACTTCCCGCGACGAGGCGATGGAAGTGTTCGTCGCGGCCACGACGTTCCTGTGTTGATGGCCAAAAGGAAGTCCGATGTACTGGGAGAGCGAGTGCATCATGCCGAACTGCAGCCTGGCTGCCCGTGCCGACGGGCTGGGCCCGGGCCATCACGACCAGGGATGCAGGTCCAGATCACCGAGACCAGCGGCTTCAACGCGCCCCGGGTCGGCAGACACGATGGCGAACCGCATCAACCCGCCGATCGGCGGCTGGGGCAGCTCGCCGTTGGCCATCGCCCGTAAGTAGTCGACTCCGGCCATCGTGAGGCCCTTGGCGGTGCTCGGACCGGGCTCGTGCCATGTGACGGTGCGTGAGCGCTCCGGCCCCTAGTCCTCGCGCGTGCTCGTTTCGACCAGCTCTGCGGTCATCCCTTTGATTCCTTCATTTCGCTCATCGGTCGATACCTGCGTTGTCGGTCGGTGTCGTCGGGCGAGACGGCGTGACGCCACGTGCTCGGTGACGACGTCGAAGCCGACCCGCCGGAGACGCTCGGGTAGCGTCGGCACGTGTGAGCGCACAGCGTGAGTTCGACATTGTTCTCTACGGCGCGAGCGGCTTCGTCGGGAGACTGACCGCCGAATACCTCACCCGCGCGGCCGGGTCTGCCCGCATCGCGCTGGCGGGCCGGTCCACCGACAAGCTGCTCGCTGTCAGGGACACGTTGGCGGAGACGGCGCAGTCCTGGCCGCTGATCGCCGCTGATGCTTCGCAGCCGTCCACGCTCGATGCGATGGCGGCTCAAGCTCAGGTGGTGGTGACCACGGTCGGCCCGTACTCCCGCTACGGCCTGCCGTTGGTGGCGGCGTGCGCCGCGGCGGGGACCGACTATGCCGACCTCACCGGTGAATCGATGTTCATCCGCGAGAGCATCGATCTCTACCACAAGCAGGCCGCCGACACCGGTGCCCGCATCGTGCACGCATGCGGATTCGATTCCATCCCTTCGGATCTCAGCGTGTACGCGCTGTACCGCCGTGCCGTTGAGGACAACACGGGCGAACTGGTCGACACGAATATGGTGGTGCGGTCACTTGCCGGCGGGGTCTCCGGGGGCACCGCTGCTTCGATGATGGATGTCCTGCGCGCCATGTCCAGCGACCCCGAAGTACGGCGTGCGATAGAAGACCCGTACACCCTGACCCCGGACCGCACAGCCGAGCCCGAACTTGGCCCACAGCCGGACCTCCCATGGCGGCGCGGCCGCGAGATCGCACCGGAACTCGACGGCATCTGGACGTCCGGATTCGCGATGGCGGTCATCAACACCCGAATCGTAAGGCGCAGCAACGCATTACAGGACTGGGCGTACGGCAGGAAGTTCCGGTACGCCGAGAGCCAGAGCGTCGGATCGTCGATCGTGGCGCCCGTCGCGTCGGCAATGGCCGCTGGCGCGGGCGCGGCCATCGCGGGTCTGGGAAGTCGTTACTTCAACCGTTTGCCGGACAAGCTCGTCGAACGCCTCGCTCCGCAGCCGGGTACCGGGCCGAGCGAACGCGTCCGCGAACGCGGGCATTACACGATCGAGACGTACACCACCACCACGAGCGGTGCTCGCTACGTCGCCACCATGTCGCAGAAGGGCGACCCCGGATACAAGGCGACTTCGGTGCTGCTTGGCGAAAGCGGTTTGGCACTAGCGCTGGACCGTGACCGGCTTTCCGATCTGCGCGGCGTATTGACGCCCGCGGCGGCGATGGGTGACGCGCTGCTGGCTCGATTCCCCGCTGCCGGTGTGTCATTGGAGACGTCCCGGCTGAATTGATTCTGTGAGCGCCGAACACCTGTCAGCCAAGATGACGTGGGCTAGTGTCGATCCGACATGCGATAACCAGCAATGAAGGTGGAGCGACAATGGCAGCGCTTGACGATCTTTTCGCACAGATCCCGGTACAGGACATCGCGAGCAAACTCGGTGCGGACCAAGGTGAGGTGAACAACGCCATCCGGACCCTTGTACCGGCACTCGTCGGAGGGCTGGCGCAGAACGTGCAATCTGAAGACATCGACTCCAGTGAGCTCGAGTCCGCCGTCGCCGAGCAGGGCGTCAGCGGACTGCTCGACGGTGGGGTCAGCGTCGACCAGGTCGACGAAGGCCAGGGCGATCAGTTGGTCTCGCGCATCTTCGGCGGCAACGACAGCAATGCAGTCGCCTCCGCGCTGGCCGGTGGTGGCGCGGGCAGCAGCGGTCTGCTCCAGAAGCTTCTGCCCATCCTGGCGCCCATCGTGTTGGCCTACATCGGAAAGCAGCTCACCCAGCGGGGCGGGGCGGCTGCCGGCGGCGCTGCCACGCAGGCCCAGTCGGCACCGGCGGGCGGCGGCGGCCTTGGCGACATCCTGGGCGGCATCCTCGGCGGTGCCGGCGGAGGTGCCGGCGGAGGCGCAGGCGGCGGGAACAACCCGCTGGGCAGCATCCTCGGCAGCGTGCTCGGTGGCCAGCAGGGCGGTGCGCTCGGCGACATCCTCGGCGGCCTGCTCGGCGGCAAGAGGTAGCGCGCACGCCGAGCCGGCAAAACCCTCAAGCGGGCTGGGGGCACCGCACTTCATAGAATGACGCGGTGACCGCCAGTCCGAAGCCATCCGCCGACGCCCTGCCCAAATCATGGGATCCGGGCGAGGTGGAGAGCGAGCTCTATCAGGGCTGGGTGGACGCCGGCTACTTCAAGGCCGATCCGGCGAGTGACAAGGCGCCGTACTCGATCGTGTTGCCGCCTCCGAACGTCACCGGCAGCCTGCATATGGGGCATGCGCTCGACCACACGCTGATGGACGTGCTGACCCGGCGCAAACGGATGCAGGGCTACGAGGTGCTGTGGCTGCCGGGGATGGACCACGCGGGCATCGCCACCCAGTCCGTGGTGGAGAAGCAGCTGGCGGTCGACGGCAAGACGAAGGAAGACCTCGGCCGCGAGCTGTTCGTCGACAAGGTGTGGGACTGGAAGCACGACTCCGGCGGAACGATCGGGGTCCAGATGCGCCGGCTCGGCGACGGCGTCGACTGGAGCCGTGACCGTTTCACCATGGACGACGGCCTGACCCGCGCGGTCCGAACGATCTTCAAGCGGCTCTACGACGCCGGGCTGATCTACCAGGCCGAGCGGCTGGTCAACTGGTCGCCGATCCTTCAGACCGCGATCTCCGACCTCGAGGTGTCCTACTCCGACGTCGAGGGCGAGTTGGTGTCGTTCCGGTACGGATCGCTCGACGATGCCGAACCGCACATCGTGGTGGCCACCACCCGGGTGGAGACGATGCTCGGCGACACCGCCATCGCGGTGCATCCGGACGACGAGCGCTACCGCGGCCTGGTGGGCAAGACCCTGCCGCATCCGTTCGTCGCGGACCGTGAGCTGATCGTGGTCGCCGACGAACATGTCGACCCGGAATTCGGCACCGGCGCAGTCAAAGTCACACCGGCCCACGACCCGAACGACTTCGAGATCGGGCTGCGGCACCAGCTGACGATGCCCTCGATCATGGACACGAAGGGCAGGATCGCCAACACCGGAACCGAATTCGACGGCATGGACCGATTCGACGCCCGGGTCGCGGTGCGCGAGGCACTGGCCGCCGAGGGCCGCATCGTCGAAGAGAAGAGACCGTATCTGCACAGCGTCGGACATTCCGAACGCAGCGGGGAGGCCATCGAACCGCGGCTTTCGCTGCAGTGGTGGGTCAAGGTGGAGTCGTTGGCCAAGGCGGCCGGCGATGCAGTCCGCAACGGGGACACCGTGATTCACCCGCCCAGCCTGGAACCGCGCTGGTTCGGCTGGGTGGACAACATGCACGACTGGTGCATATCCCGGCAACTCTGGTGGGGGCACCGCATTCCGATCTGGCATGCGCCCGACGGCGACACCGTCTGCGTCGGCCCGGACGAGACCCCGCCCGAGGGCTGGGAACAGGACCCCGACGTGCTGGACACCTGGTTCTCCTCGGCGCTGTGGCCGTTCTCCACCATGGGCTGGCCCGACCACAGCCCCGAGCTGGCCAAGTTCTATCCGACCACTGTCCTGGTCACCGGTTACGACATCCTGTTCTTCTGGGTGGCGCGGATGATGATGTTCGGCATGTTCGTCTCCGAAGACGCGGCCATCACGCTGGACGGGAAACGCGGACCGCAGGTGCCGTTCGAAAACATCTTCCTGCACGGGCTGATTCGCGACGAGTTCGGCCGAAAGATGAGCAAGTCCCGCGGCAACGGCATCGACCCACTGGACTGGGTGGAGATGTTCGGCGCCGACGCGTTGCGGTTCACACTGGCCCGCGGGGCCAGCCCGGGCGGCGACCTGTCCATCGGCGAGGACCACGCCAGGGCATCGCGCAACTTCACCACCAAGCTGTTCAACGCCACCCGGTTCGCGCTGATGAACGGGGCCACCCCCGCGCCGTTGCCCGATGCGGCCGACCTCACCGACGCCGACCGATGGATCCTCGGCCGCGCCGAACAGGTTCGCGCCGAGGTGGATTCGGCGTTCGACAACTATGAGTTCAGCCGCGCCTGTGAGTCGCTCTACCATTTCGCGTGGGACGAGTTCTGCGACTGGTACGTCGAACTGGCGAAGGTGCAACTGGCCGACGGCATCACCCACACCACGGCGGTGCTGGCCGAGGTTCTCGACACGCTGCTGAAACTGCTCCACCCGGTGATGCCGTTCGTCACCGAAGCACTGTGGAAGGCGCTCACCGGCGGCGAGTCCCTCGTCATCGCGGAATGGCCGAAGCCGTCCGGGTTCGCGGTGGATTCGACTGCGACGCAACGTGTCACCGATATGCAGAAGCTGGTTACCGAGGTGCGTCGGTTCCGCAGCGACCAGGGTCTTGCCGACCGGCAGAAGGTGCCTGCGAGACTGACGGACGTCACGGCTGCCGACCTCGATTCGCAGACCCCGGCCGTGACATCGTTGGCATGGCTGACGCCCGCAACCGACGGCTTCGCCCCGTCGGCCTCGGTGGAGGTGCGGCTGACGGGGGGCACCGTCGTGGTTGAGCTGGACACCTCGGGCACCGTCGACGTGTCCGCCGAGCGGCGTCGGCTGGAGAAGGACCTGGCCGTCGCGGAGAAGGAGCTTGCGGGCACCACCGCCAAGCTCGACAACAAGGCCTTTCTGGCCAAGGCGCCTGCCGACGTCGTCGACAAGATCAGGGATCGCCAGCAGGTCGCCCGCGAGGAAGTCGACCGGATCAAGGCAAGGCTGGCTTCTCTGCAATGACATCGGAGCCGGACCCGACACCGGACGAAATCGCGTCGCTGCTCCAGGTTGAGCACCTGCTGGATCAGCGGTGGCCAGAGACCAAGCTCGAACCGAGCACGGCCCGCATCTCCGCACTGCTGGAACTGCTCGGTTCACCGCAGCGTGGATATCCGTCCATCCACATCGCGGGCACCAACGGCAAGACATCGGTGGCCCGCATGGTCGATGCGCTGCTGACCGCCCTGCACCGTCGCACCGGCCGCACCACCAGCCCCCATCTGCAGTCCGCGGTGGAGCGCATCGCGATCGACAACAAGCCGATCAGCCCGGCGCTGTACGTCGCGACCTACGAAGAGGTCGAACCGTTCGTGCAGTTGGTCGACAAGCAGTCCGAAGCCGCCGGTGGGCCCGCGATGAGCAAGTTCGAGGTCGTCACAGCGATGGCGTTCGCGGCTTTCGCCGATGCGCCAATCGATGTCGCCGTCGTCGAGGTCGGCATGGGCGGCCGCTGGGACGCCACCAACGTCGTCGACGCGCCGGTCGCCGTCATCACCCCCATCGGTGTCGACCACACCGAGTATCTGGGCACGGAGATCGCCGACATCGCCGCCGAGAAGGCCGGCATCATCGCCAGGCAGAGTGATGACCTGGTGCCCGTCGACACGGTCGCCGTGATCGGTAGACAAGTGCCCGAGGCCATGGAGGTGCTGCTGGCCGAAACGGTGCGTGCCGACGCCGCGGTGGCCCGCGAGGACTCCGAGTTCGCGGTGCTGAGCCGGCAGGTGGCCGTCGGCGGCCAGCTGCTCGAACTGCAGGGCCTCGGCGGGGTGTACTCCGAGATCTTCCTGCCGCTGCACGGCGAACATCAGGCGCACAACGCCGCCATCGCGTTGGCCGCCGTCGAGGCGTTCTTCGGCGCCGGGGCGCAACGACAACTCGACGTCGACGCGGTCCGGGCCGGATTCGCCGCCGCCACCAGCCCAGGGCGGCTGGAACGGATGCGCAGCGCCCCAACGGTTTTCATCGACGCAGCGCACAACCCCGCCGGTGCGGCCGCGCTGGCGCAGACGCTCACCGAGGAGTTCGACTTCCGATTCGTGGTCGGCGTGGTGTCGGTGATGGCCGAGAAGGATGTCGACGGCATCCTGGCCGCACTGGAGCCGGTGTTCGATCAGGTGGTGGTGACCAACAACGGTTCGCCGCGTGCGCTCGACGTCGAGAGCCTGGCACTGCGCGCCGAGGAGCGGTTCGGCCCGGAGCGGGTGATCGCCGCGGCGACGCTGCCCGACGCCATCGAGACCGCGACTGCTCTCGTCGAGGAGTCCGGCGCCGACGGCGAAGGCTTCTCCGGCAGCGGCATGGTGATCACCGGGTCGGTCGTCACCGCCGGTGCGGCCCGCACCCTGTTCGGGCGGGAGCCGGAATGAGCAACGACGGACCATCATCGGGTGCGGCGAACGCCCCGGATCCGTGGAAGAGCTTCCGCGGCGTGATGGCAGGCACCCTGGTCCTGGAAGCCATCGTCGTACTGCTCGCCCTGCCGGTCGTGGCGGCGGCCGACGGCGGGCTGACGCCCGTCACCGGCACCTACCTGATCGGCCTCGCCGTCGTCCTGATTCTGCTGGCCGGTCTGCAGGGGCGGCCGTGGGCGATCTGGCTGAACCTCGCCATCCAGCTGGTGCTGATCGCCGGCTGGGCGGTGCACGGCGCCGTCGGGTTCATCGGGCTGATCTTCGCGGGCGTTTGGCTGCTCATCCTGTATCTGCGCAGCGAAGTCAAACGGCGTGAGGAACAGGGCCTGCTGCCTGGGCAGCAGCCCCCACCCGATTAGCCGCACCGCCCAGGTCCAGCGCGCCCGCAGGTACGCTGTCGGCCGTGACTGAGCGGACCCTGGTATTGATCAAGCCCGACGGCGTCAAGCGGCGCCTGATCGGGGAGGTCGTCAGCCGGATCGAGGCCAAGGGCCTCACCATCGCGGCCCTCGAACTGCGCGACGTCGGCGACGAGCTGGCCCGCAAGCACTACGCCGAGCACGACGGCAAACCGTTCTTCGACTCCCTGCTGGAATTCATCACCTCTGGGCCCGTGGTGGCCGCCATCGTCGAAGGTCCGCGAGCGATTGCAGCGTTTCGCCAGATCGCGGGCGCTACCGACCCGGTGGAGAAGGCCGCCCCGGGCACAATCCGCGGTGACCTGGCACTTGTCACCCAGGACAACCTGGTGCACGGCTCCGATTCGCCGGAGTCGGCCGCCCGCGAAATCGAGATCTGGTTCCCGGGCCGGTAGCTCGGACAAACGCCCTGGTCCGCCGACCACGGCTGATGTGGGATACTGAACGCGGGCAGACGGCTTTACACCAGGGCCGGACACCCGAATGAAGACTTCGACGAGCGCGACCACCGCTCACCCGTGGTGTGGCGCCGACCGTCCCAGCCATCATTCAGCCAGGCACCGGGAGGGTTCCCAGCGAACCGCCCGGGGCGAGACCATAACAAGCCCGGAAGGAAACAACCCGGGCCAACAGCGGAAGCCCTCGCGTGGCCGCGTCACACGACGCGCCCGGGGGCTTAAGGAGAATACGTGGCCGACGATGCCGCTACAGAAGACGTATCGGAAGAGACTCAGCCGCCCGAGGCCCAGCCTGACGGGCTGACGGTGGTCGCGGCGGATCCGGCCGGGTCCGCCGAGGACGACAGCGACCAGCCACAGGCCGAGGCCGTGGACGGCGCCGAACCCGAATCGCGGTTGATTCTCGAGACCGGCGTCGAACACGCCGAGTACATGCCGCTCTTCGTTGCGCCGCAGCCGGTCAAGGTCGATTCCACGCCCACCGACGACTACGACGACACCGACGACACCGACGACGGCGGTCCGGATTCCGACGAAGAACAAGCCGAGCGCCCCAGCCGGCGCCGCCGCCGCGGCCGCCGGGGCCGGGGTCGCGGTCGGGGTGACCAGGGCGGTGACGACTCGGGCGATGACTCCGACGACGGCCAGGCCGAGGACTCCGGCGACGAATCCGACGAGGACAGCGGCGACGACGAAACCAGTGGCTCCGACGGCGCAACCCGTCGCCGCCGTCGGCGTCGGCGGCGCAAGTCCGGTGCGGGGGACGATAACGACGCCTCGCCCGACGACCCGCCCAACACCGTCGTGCATGAGCGCGCAGGACGCGCCGAAAAGGACAACGGCGAGATTCAGGGCATCACCGGATCGACGCGCCTGGAGGCCAAGCGCCAGCGCCGCCGCGACGGCCGCGATGCGGGGCGGCGCCGTCCGCCGATCCTGAGCGAAGCCGAGTTCCTGGCCCGTCGCGAGGCGGTCGAGCGGGTGATGGTCGTGCGCGACAAGGTCCGCACCGAGCCACCGCACGAGGGTGCCCGGTACACCCAGATGGCGGTTCTCGAAGACGGTGTCGTCGTCGAACACTTCGTGACATCTGCGGCTTCGGCATCCTTGGTGGGCAATATCTATCTCGGCATCGTGCAGAACGTGTTGCCGTCCATGGAGGCGGCATTCGTCGACATCGGCCGCGGCCGCAACGGCGTGCTGTACGCCGGCGAGGTGAATTGGGAGGCAGCGGGTCTCGGCGGGGCCGCCCGCAAGATCGAGCAGGCCCTCAAGCCCGGCGACTACGTCGTCGTCCAGGTCAGCAAGGACCCGGTCGGGCATAAGGGTGCCCGACTGACCACCCAGGTTTCGCTGGCCGGCCGCTATCTCGTTTACGTGCCGGGCGCGTCGTCGACCGGAATCAGCCGCAAGCTGCCGGACACCGAACGGCAGCGGCTGAAAGAGATTCTGCGCGAGGTGGTTCCGTCGGACGCCGGCGTGATCATCCGCACCGCGTCGGAGGGCGTCAAGGAAGACGACATCCGCTCCGACGTCAGCCGGCTGCAGGAACGCTGGACCCAGATCGAAGCCAAAGCGGTCGAGACCAAGGAGAAGGCCGCCGGTGCGGCGGTAGCGCTCTACGAAGAGCCCGATGTTCTGGTGAAGGTCATCCGCGACCTGTTCAACGAGGACTTCTCGGGGCTGATCGTGTCGGGCGACGAAGCCTGGAACACCATCAATGACTACGTCAATTCCGTTGCACCGGACCTCGTTCCGCGGTTGAACAAATACGAGCCCGCCAGTGACGGCCCCGACGTGTTCGCGGTGCACCGCATCGACGAGCAGCTGATGAAGGCGATGGACCGGAAGGTGTGGCTGCCGTCCGGCGGGACGCTGGTCATCGACCGCACCGAGGCCATGACCGTGGTCGACGTCAACACCGGCAAGTTCACCGGCTCGGGCGGAAACCTGGAGCAGACCGTCACCCGCAACAACCTGGAGGCCGCGGAGGAGATCGTGCGCCAGCTGCGGCTGCGCGATATCGGCGGCATCGTCGTCATCGACTTCATCGACATGGTGCTGGAGTCCAACCGTGACCTGGTGATGCGGCGCCTGACCGAGGCGCTCGCCCGCGACCGCACCCGCCACCAGGTGTCCGAGGTAACGTCGCTCGGGCTGGTGCAGTTGACGCGAAAGCGGTTGGGCACCGGCCTGATCGAGGCATTCTCTACGCCGTGCCCGCAGTGCGCGGGTCGAGGCTTCCTGCTGCACACCGATCCCGTCGACTCCGCACCTGCCAGTGGCCGCAAGTCCGAGTCCGGCCGTCGGGGCAAGCGCGGCAAGAAGGGCCGCGGCGAGGACGTCGCCGTCGCGAAGGTGCCTGCGCACCCCGCGGGTGAGCATCCGATGTTCAAGGCGATGGCCGCGGCCAACGGTAAGCACGAAGACGCCGAGGTGGGCGAGGACGTCAAGGACGAGGACACAGCCGACAAGGTCGTCGAGGAGGTCGGCGAGGCCGACACCGAGACCATCAAGGACGCCGTCACCGAGGCCGCCGATGAAGAGCTCGAAGACGACGATCTGGACGAAGAATTCGACGAGGACGACTCGGATGACGAAGACGAGGACGTCGACGAGATCGACCTGGACGAGGATGACGAGGACGTAGACCTCGACGACGACATCGAGGTGATCGACTCCGACGAGGATTCGGACGACGACGAGGACGATGAGGATTCGGACGACGACGAGGACGACGACGACGTCGACGACGTCGACGAATCCGACTTCGACGCATCGGACGACGACGACTCCGACGAAGCACCCGCCGCGACCGTTGGCGGCAGGCGTCCGCGCCGTCGCGCCGCCGCACGACCGGCCGGTCCACCGATCCACGACGACTGACCCGTGACCTGCGGTGATTTGACCGTGAAGGCGGGCCTCACGTACCCTTGACCAGTTGTCTTTCGGCTGATGCCGATGACAGCGGGCCCACGCGGCTCCGCACCCAGACCCGCACGCGCAGCCACGGGTAGCGCGGCGCGCAGAGAAGCCTAGGGAGTAGAGGAACGATGGCGACGTACGCAATCGTCAAGACCGGCGGCAAGCAGTACAAGGTCGCCGTCGGAGACGTGGTCAAGGTCGAGAAGCTGGACTCCGAGCCCGGCGCCAAGGTCTCGCTGCCCGTCGCCCTGGTTGTCGACGGCGCGAACGTCACCAGTGCCGCCAAGGACCTGGAGAAGGTCGCCGTCACCGGCGAGGTGCTCGAGCACACCAAGGGCCCCAAGATCCGCATCCACAAGTTCAAGAACAAGACCGGCTACCACAAGCGACAGGGTCACCGTCAGCAGCTGACGGTCCTGCGGGTCACCGACATCAAGTAGCGACGGGAGCGAACGACATGGCACACAAGAAGGGCGCTTCCAGCTCACGCAACGGTCGCGACTCCAACTCCCAGCGGCTCGGCGTCAAGCGGTTCGGCGGTGAAATCGTCAAGGCAGGCGAGATCATCGTCCGGCAGCGGGGCACTCACTTCCACCCAGGCGTCAACGTCGGGCGTGGCGGCGACGACACGCTGTTCGCCAAGGCTGCCGGGGCCGTCGAATTCGGCGTCAAGCGAGGCCGCAAGACGATCAGCATCGTGCGACCGTCCGTTTCTTCGGAGGCCTAGTTCCGCGTCGAGATCGACGTTTTGCAGCTGGGCTTCGCACAAGTTCTGCAAAACGTAGATTTCGGCGAGGAAAGGAAGCCCGATGCCCCGGTTCGTAGACCGCGTCGTGATCCACGCGCGGGCGGGCAACGGCGGTAACGGCTGCGCATCGGTCCATCGCGAGAAGTTCAAACCCCTCGGCGGTCCCGACGGCGGTAACGGCGGACGTGGCGGCAGTGTCGTCCTCGTCGTCGACCCGCAGGTGCACACCCTGCTCGATTTCCACTTTCACCCGCATGTCGCCGCGCCGTCGGGCAAGCAGGGCGCGGGCAACAACCGAGACGGCGCCGCGGGCGACGATCTGGAACTGAAGGTGCCCGACGGCACCGTCGTGCTCGACGAGAACGGCAGGCTGCTGGCCGACCTGGTCGGCGCGGGCACCCGCTTCGAGGCTGCCGCGGGCGGACGCGGGGGACTCGGCAACGCCGCATTGGCGTCGCGGGCCCGCAGGGCCCCCGGCTTCGCGCTGCTCGGCGAGAAGGGCCAGGCCCGCGACTTCACACTGGAGCTCAAGACCGTCGCGGACGTGGGCCTCATCGGGTTTCCATCGGCGGGCAAGTCGTCACTGGTGTCCGTGATCTCGGCGGCCAAACCGAAGATCGCCGACTACCCGTTCACCACGTTGGCGCCCAACCTGGGCGTCGTCTCGGCGGGGGAGCAGACGTTCACCGTCGCCGACGTACCCGGGCTGATTCCCGGCGCTTCCGAGGGGCGTGGCCTCGGCCTGGACTTCCTTCGGCACATCGAGCGGTGCGCGGTGCTGGTGCATGTGGTCGACTGCGCCACCCTCGAGCCGGGCCGCGACCCGATCTCCGATATCGACGCACTGGAAGCCGAGCTGGCCGCATACACGCCCACCCTGCGGGGCGATACGACGCTCGGTGACCTGGCCGAGCGGCCGCGCGCGGTGGTGCTCAACAAGATCGACGTGCCCGAGGCCCGCGAGCTCGCCGACTTCGTCCGCGAGGAGATCGAACGGCGGTACGGCTGGCCGGTATTCGAGGTCTCGACCGTAAGTCGGGAAGGGTTGCGGCCGTTGACCTTCGCCCTGTGGGATCTGGTGTCGGCCTATCGTGCCGCGCAGCCCGAGATCGTGCCTCGGCGTCCGGTGATCCGGCCGATACCGGTCGACGAGAGCGGATTCACCGTCGAATCGGATGGCACGGGCGGATTCGTGGTGCACGGTGTGCGGCCCGAACGCTGGGTTGCCCAAACCGATTTCACCAACGACGAGGCCGTCGGATACCTCGGCGACCGGCTGGCCCGCCTCGGCGTCGAAGACGAGCTGCTTCGGCTGGGCGCCCGACCCGGTTGCGCGGTCACCATCGGCGACATGACATTCGACTGGGAGCCCCAGACACCCGCCGGTGTAGACGTGCCGTTGTCGGGTCGGGGCACCGACACCCGGCTGGAACAAACCGACCGGGTGCGCGCCGACGAACGTAAACGGGCTCGAAAGCAACGCCGGGAGCAGCAGCCGTGAGCGCTTACCGGGAAGCCGTTCGCACCGCGCGCAGCGTGGTCGTCAAAGTCGGCACCACCGCATTGACCACACCGTCCGGCGTGTTCGACGCCGGCAGGCTGGCCACGCTCGCCGACGCCATCGAAGCGCGGATGGAGGCCGGTTCGGACGTCGTGATCGTCTCGTCGGGCGCCATCGCCGCCGGCATCGAACCGCTTCGGCTGACCAAGCGGCCGGGCGACCTGGCCACCAAGCAGGCCGCGGCCAGCGTCGGCCAGGTGGCGCTGGTGAACGCGTGGAGTTCGGCGTTCGCCCGCTACAACCGCACCGTCGGGCAGGTGCTGCTGACCGCACACGACATCTCGATGCGGGTGCAGCACACCAACGCCCAGCGGACGCTGGACCGGCTGCGCGCGCTGCACGCGGTCGCGATCGTCAACGAGAACGACACCGTCGCCACCAACGAGATCCGGTTCGGCGACAACGACCGGCTCTCGGCGCTGGTGGCACACCTTGTCGGCGCCGACGCCCTGGTGCTGCTGTCGGATATCGACGGCCTCTACGACTCGGACCCGCGGAAGGGCGATGCCCGGTTCATCCCTGAGGTCGGCGGGCCTGCCGACCTCGACGGTGTGGTGGCCGGTCGTGGCAGCCACCTGGGCACCGGCGGGATGGCCTCGAAGCTGTCCGCGGCGCTGCTGGCATCCGATGCGGGCGTGCCGGTGCTGCTGGCCGCGGCGTCCGACGCCACCACCGCGCTGGTGGACGCGTCGGTCGGCACGGTGTTCGCGCCCCGGCCCGAACGCATGTCGGCGCGCCGGTTCTGGGTGCGCTACGCCGCCGAATCGGCGGGCGCGCTGACCCTCGACGACGGCGCGGTGCGTGCGGTGGTGAAGCAGCGGCGGTCGCTGCTGCCTGCGGGCATCACGGGGCTGTCCGGAAAGTTCTTCGGCGGCGACGTCGTCGAGCTGCGCGCGCCCGACGAGACGATGGTGGCCCGCGGCGTGGTCGCCTACGACGCGGCCGAACTGGCGACGATGCTCGGCCGGTCGACATCGGATCTACCCGCCGAAATGCGCCGCCCCGCGGTACACGCCGACGATCTCGTCGCCGTCTAACTAACAGTGAATTCGGCGCGCTAACCGGCGCTCAGCGCACGTAAGCGCGCCGAAATCACGCTGACAGGGCGACGGGCAGCTCGTCGGCCAGCAGCGCCAGCATCGGGGAGCAGCCGTTGTCGATCTTCACGGTGGCCAGGTCGTCACCACGCGTGGGGCCGCGGTTGATGATCGCGATCGGGATGCCCAGCGCGGCGGCGTGGCGCACGAAGCGGTATCCGGAGAACACCGTCAACGACGAGCCCGCCACCAACAGGGCATCCGCCTCGTCGACCAACGCATACGCCTGCGCCACACGGTCTTTCGGCACATTCTCGCCGAAGTAGACGATGTTCGGCTTGAGCATGCCGCGGCAGTTCGGGCAGTCGATGATCGTGAACGCGGTAGTGTCGCCGACGACGGCGTCGGCGTCGGGGGCCACCGCGATGCC
Source organism: uncultured Actinomycetota bacterium (assembly GCA_963801575.1). Lineage (GTDB taxonomy): Bacteria > Actinomycetota > Actinomycetes > Mycobacteriales > Mycobacteriaceae > Mycobacterium. The sequence continues at coordinate 129,021 of CAWDFT010000014.1, read as the reverse complement.
GCCGACAGCCTCGGTGCGTTCGAGAAAGCCGGGATTGGCCGCTTCGAGCAACTCGGCCAGCGCGGCGCGGGTCATGGTGTGGCCGCAGTCCAGGCAGATCACCTGGGCGTAGGTGCCGTGCAGATTGACCACGCTGCGACTGCCCGCCTTGGTGTGCAGCAGGTCGACGTTCTGGGTGATCACACCGGACACCACACCGGCCTGCTCGAGTGCGGCCAGGGCGCGGTGACCGGCGTTCGGCAGCGTCTCATCCATGTGATGCCAGCCCACGTGGTTGCGGGCCCAGTAGCGCTGCCGAAATAGCGGGTCGGAGGTGAACTGGCGGATCGTCATCGGATTGCTCGGCGGCGAGTCCGGTCCGCGGTAGTCGGGGATGCCCGAATCGGTGGACATCCCCGCACCGGTGAGCACCGCGACTCGGCGTCCCTGCAGCAGGGTGACGAGTTCGGGGGCCTCCACGCCTCCGAGGGTAGGCGACCACTCAACACCAAGCCGCGGGCGCTGTCAGTCCAGGCACTTCTCCGCAGACGCGATCTCGGCGCGCATGTTCACTTCCATCGAGTACAGCGGTGTCGCTCATCAATCGTTGATACCCCGTCACCGGTTCTTGACACTAGACGGGCGACAATAGAAAGCGATGGACTTCTATTCCGCCTACGGCCAGGGCTTTGTGCGCGTGGCCGCCTGCACCCTGCACACCGCGATCGGGGAGCCGGCGACCAACGCCGAATCCGTGCTGGCGCTGGCGCGGGACTGCCATGACGAAGGCGTCGGGCTGGCGGTTTTTCCCGAGCTGACGCTCTCGGGCTATTCGATCGAGGACATCCTGCTGCAGGATGCGCTGCTGGACGCGGTCGAAGACGCGCTGCTCGACGTCGTGGCGGCGTCTGCGGACCTGCTGCCGGTGCTCGTGGTGGGCGCGCCGCTGCGTTACCAGCACCGCATCTACAACACCGCCGTCGTGATCCACCGCGGCAGCGTGCTGGGCGTGGTACCGAAGTCGTATCTGCCGACCTACCGCGAGTTCTACGAGCGCCGTCAGATGGCCGCCGGTGACAATGTTCGCGGCGTCATCCGGATGGGCCGGGGCAGCGCCGTCGCCGAGGTGCCGTTCGGTCCCGACCTGCTGTTCGCCGCCGCCGATCTGCCCGGCTTCGTCCTTCACGTCGAGATCTGCGAAGACATGTTCGTGCCGATACCGCCGAGCGCGCAGGCCGCGCTCGCGGGCGCGACGGTGATCGCGAACCTGTCCGGCAGCCCGATCACGATCGGCCGCGCCGAGGACCGCTGCCTGCTGGCCCGCTCCGCGTCGTCGCGGTGCCTGGCCGCATACGTCTACGCGGCGGCAGGCGAAGGCGAGTCGACCACCGACCTGGCCTGGGACGGCCAAACCATGATCTGGGAGAACGGCGTGTGTCTCGTCCAGTCGGAGCGCTTCCCCAGGGGCGCACGGCGTTCGGTCGCCGACGTCGACACCGAGCTGCTGCGCGCCGAGCGCCTGCGCATGGGCACGTTCGACGACAACCGGGTGCACCACGACATCGACGTGAGTTCGTTCCGGCGCATCGAGTTCGAACTCGACCCGCCGGGCGGGGATATCGGTTTGCGGCGTGAGGTCGAGCGGTTTCCGTTCGTTCCGGCGGATCCGTCACGGCTGGAACAGGATTGCTATGAGGCCTACAACATCCAGGTGGCGGGGCTGGAGCAGCGGCTGCGCGCGCTGAACTACCCGAAGGTGGTGATCGGTGTATCCGGCGGCATTGACTCGACCCATGCGCTGATCGTGGCCGCTCGCGCGATGGATCGGGAAAACCGTCCCCGCAGCGACATTCTCGCGTTCACGCTGCCGGGTTTCGCTACCGGTGAGCGGACCAAGGGCAACGCGATCAGGCTCGCCGAGGCGCTGGGCGTCACGTTCTCCGAGATCGACATCAAGTCGACCGCACAGCTGATGCTCAAGGAGATCGACCACCCGTTCGGGCGCGGTGAGAAGGTCTACGACGTCACATTCGAGAACGTGCAGGCCGGGCTGCGCACCGACTACCTCTTCCGCATCGCCAACCAGCGCGGCGGGATCGTGCTCGGCACCGGTGATCTGTCGGAGCTGGCGCTGGGCTGGTCGACCTACGGCGTCGGCGATCAGATGTCGCACTACAACGTCAACGGCGGCGTCCCCAAGACGCTGATTCAGCATCTGATCCGCTGGGTGATCGCGTCGAACCAGTTCGACGACCGAGTCAACGAGGTGCTGTCGTCGGTGCTGGACACCGAGATCACCCCCGAACTGGTTCCCCGCGGGGAGGACGAGGAGATCCAGAGCAGCGAGGCGAAAGTCGGACCGTATGCGCTGCAAGACTTCTCGTTGTTCCAGGTGCTGCGGTACGGCTTCCGGCCGTCGAAGGTGGCATTCCTGGCCTGGCATGCCTGGAGTGACCCGGAACGCGGCGACTGGCCTGCCGGATTTCCCGGTGGACAAGCGGCCCGTGTACTCGCTCAAGGAGATTCGGCACTGGCTGCAGGTTTTCGTGCAGCGGTATTACTCGTTCGCCCAGTTCAAGAGGTCGGCAATGCCGAACGGGCCCAAGGTGTCACTCGGCGGATCGCTGTCACCGCGCGGCGACTGGCGGGCACCGTCGGACATGTCGGCCCAGACCTGGCTGGACGAGATCGAACGCGAGGTGCCCGAGGACTGACGTCGTCAGTGTCGGATCAGCCCCACACCGGGGACGAAGCGGCCGACGCTGCCGGAGTACTCCCGGTAGCTCTCGCCATGCTTCGTCGACAGATAGGGCTCTTCGACGACACGCACCTGAACCTCGATCGTCACGACCAACAGCACGAAGCCGACGATCGCCACCACGTTCGGCGTCACCAGCGCGATACCCAACCCGAATATCAGCATTGCGGTGAAGATCGGGTTGCGCACAAGGGCGAAAACACCTTTGCGGACAAGGGTTGTCGTCTCGGTCGGATCCACGCCGATCCGCCACGAGTCGCCCATGTCGACCTGCGCGTAGACCGTCGCGGCGATGCCGACGACCGCAAGCGCGATCCCAGCGACCTGGATCCACGGTGCCGTCAACAGGCTCAGGGGAGATACCACGCCGACCAGCTGCAGGACGGGCGCGAAGAACGCCGCCGCCAACGCGACGACGAAGCCCACCCCGGCGAACCACTCGGGCGAACCGACGCGGCCGCTGATGCCCCGAAAACCCGTCGACCCCGTGCGACGGCGCTGCAGCCAACTGCGCCAACCGAATCCGAGCACGGCGAAGACGGCGAACAGCACGAGCGCGACAACGGGCATCGACATTCCCTTCTCTAGCAGCACGGGTCACCGCGCCAGGCGTTTCGGCCCTCGCGAATTGCCACCGCGGCGATGACCAACGCGGCGACCGGGTCGGCCCACGACCAACCGAGGAGTGCGTTGAGCACCAGGCCGACCAGCAGGACCGCCGACAGATAGGTACAGAGCAGCGTCTGCTTGGAATCGGCAACAGCCGACAATGAGCCGAATTCGCGGCCTGCTCGGCGCTGCGCCAGACGACAGCACCGGCATGACGACGAGGCTGGCCGCCGCGAGCGCGATGCCGATCAGCGACGGTCGCGCCTCGCCGACGCCCGAGCAGCGACAGCACCGCGTCGACGGCGACGTAGGTCGCCAGCGCGAAGAACGAGAACGCGATGAACCGCAGTGCGGTCTTCTCCCTGGTCTCCGGGTCCTTGGCGGAGAACTGCCAGGCGACGGCGGCCGCCGACGACACCTCGATCGACCGAGTCGAGGCCGAACCCGATCAGCGCCGACGACGAGACCCGCGTGCCCTCGGTGAGGGCGACGGCCGCCTCGACGACGTTGTAGGTGATCGTCGCGGCCACCAGCAGGCGGATCCGCCGCGTCAGTGGCGTCGGCGCGCGCGGGTCGAGACGGCGCGTCATCAGCAGCAGTCGTCGGCTGTCGGCGGCGGGGCAGCACGCCGGGTCGACGGTCAGCACCAGCCCGATCAGATCGTCGAGGGCATTGCGCGATCCGCTCGTCGGCCAGCTCGATAGCGACTGCGCCGGCCCTCGGGTTCGGCGACCACCAGCCCGCAGCCGCGCAGGCAGGCCAGGTGGTTGGACAGGATCTGGCGCGAGACCCCGATCTTGTCGGCGAGATCGGACGGATAGCCGGGACGCGTCGCGCAGCATCAGCAGGATCTCGGCGCGGGTCGGATCGGACAGCGCGCATCCGAACCGAGCGAGTGCGTCGCTGTGGGTGACCGTCTGCATGACGCAGACAGTACAGCAGATTCTGTATTCAGAACAGACTGAACTTTTGCCGGCGGGCTACAGCCTGCCGTCGATGCGCAAGTCCGGGTGCACCCACTCCGGCGAGCGGCGTTCCTTGAACGCCATGAAACCCTCGATGGACTCCGGCGAGCCGAGGCTGCGCTGCATCCCGATGCGGTCGTAAAGGCCCAGGTAGTTGTCCAGGCTGGCCTTCACCACCGACCGCGCGCCCGGCGCGGTGCGGCAGCATTGGGCGAGCACCTCCCGGGCCGCGTCGACCAGGTCCTCGTGCGGCACCACCCGCGCGACCATGCCCCAGTCCAGGGCTTCCTCGGCGTTCAGCGTGCGGCCGGTGAACATCAGGTCGCGGGTGCGGACCGGGCCGATCAGCCGCGCCAGCATCTGGCTGTAGTACGTGTCGGCGATCCCGCGGTAGCAGCTCGGGGACGCGGAACGTCGCGCGGTCGCTGACCACCGCCATGTCGGCGCACAGCGCGATCTGCAGTCCGCCGCCCTGGCACAGCCCGTTGACCGCGGCCACCACCGGTTTGGCGGACTGCCGCAGCGTGTCGAACGGCAGCGCGTCCATGCCCAGCGCCGCACCGAAGGTCAGCCAGTTGTCCGCCCGCCGCCGCCCATATCGCCGCCCGGCGCGAAGACGTCGCCGGTGCCGGTGATGAGCAGACCGGCCAGGTCGGGATCGGACCCGACGTGGTTGACCGCGTACTTGATGCCGAAGTACATCGCCGGCGTCATCGCGTTGCGCGCCTCGGGCCGGTCCAGGGTGCACACCCCGAACGCGCCCTTCGCGGGTGAACTTCAGGAACGGGGTGCCCAGCCAGTCACCCTCGGGTGGCCGCGGAGTGTCGCTGTGTGTCATCGGGTGCAGACTATCGCCACAACCGTAGGGCGTTCAGTACGGGTGCAGGGCGTCATCGATCGCCTCGGCGTCCGGTGCGCAATCACCGGCGCCGGACACCAGGGTCGCCAGCGCGCCCGCCGCGCAGGCTCGGCGAAGGGCACGCTCGTGGCCGGTCAGCCAGTCCGCGGCGAGCACACCGGCGAAGACGTCGCCTGCGCCGGTGGTGTCGATCGCCTCGACCTCGGGGCTGGGTACCTCGACCGTCCCCGTCGGGCGCCGAGGTAGGTCGCCCCGCGAGCACCGCGGGTGACCACCAGATGTCGGTGTCGGCCAAGTCCAGTGCGGTTCCTCGGCCTCGTTGACGACCACGACGTCGGTGACGGCGGCCAAGCTCGCTCAGGTCGAGGGTCGGTGCTGACGGGGGAGGCGTTGACGATCACGGTCGCTCCCGCCGAGCGGGCTTCACGCGCGGCTGCCACCGCCGTCGCGATCGGCACCTCCAACTGCACGAGCAGCACCTCGCAGTCGGCGATGACCGCGCGGGCGGCGGCCGAGTCCAGCGTCAGATGCCCGTTGGCGCCCGGGGCGACCACGATCATGTTCTCCGCCGCGGTCATCGACCAGGATCACCGCGCTGCCGCTGGCGGCCGGCAGTTCTTGCAGGCCGTCGAGCCCGACGTCGTTGGCGCTCAGGTGCGCGCGCAACCCGGCGCCGGCCGGATCGGTGCCGACCGCCCCGACGAACTGCACGACTGGCGCCGGCGCGGGCCGCGGCCACCGCCTGATTGCCGCCCTTGCCGCCGGGGGCGGTGGTCACCGCCGACGCCAGAACCGTCTGGCCGGGCTCGCGGCAGAGCGGTCGACGCGTGAAGAAGTGGTCGACGTTCGACACTGCCCACTACGCAGACCCGCGCCGCCCTGGCTGTCACGTTAGTCCACGGCCCCCACCTGCCGGTCGCCCGTGGGGAGACCGATACCCTGGGTTAATGAGTGTGCAGGCGCCGTCGCATCTCAGGGACTTGCGCGACCAGGTTCACGACGCCGCCCGCCGGGCGCGCGGTCGCGCCGCGCACCCTTGGCGACGCTGACCACCGCCGTCAAGAACCGGGCGCTGCACGCCGCCGCCGACGCCGTGCTCGCCCACGCCCAACGAGATCCTGGCCGCCAACGCCGCAGATCTCGACGCTGCCCGGGCCGCAGGCACCGCCGACGCGATGCTGGACCGGCTGGCGCTCAACCCGCAGCGCATCGACGGCATCGCCGCCGGCCTGCGCCAGGTCGCCGGCCTGCCCGACCCGATCGGCGAGGTCCTGCGCGGCCGCACGCTGCCCAACGGACTGCAACTGCGCCAGCAGCGGGTTCCGCTCGGCGTGATCGGCATCGTCTACGAGGGCCGGCCCAACGTGACCGTCGACGCGTTCGGCCTGACCCTCAAGTCCGGCAACGCCGTGCTGCTGCGCGGCAGCTCGTCGGCGGCGCACTCCAACGCCGGCGCTCGTCACCGCGCTGCGCGGCGCACTGGCGGCCGAGGGTCTGCCCGACGACGCGGTGCAACTGCTGCCCAGCGCCGACCGCTCCAGCGTCACCCACCTGATCCAGGCCCGCGGCCTGGTCGACGTGGTGATCCCGCGCGGCGGCGCCGGACTGATCGACGCGGTCGTGCGCGACGCGCACGGTGCCCACCATCGAGACCGGTGTCGGCAACTGCCACGTCTACGTGCACGACGCGGCCGACCTCGACGTGGCCGAACGCATCCTGCTCAACGCCAAGACCCGTCGGCCCAGCGTCTGCAACGCCGCCGAGACGCTGCTGATCGACGCCGCGATCGCCGAGACGGCCCTGCCGCGGCTGATCGGCGCCCTGCAGGAGGCCGGCGTCACCGTGCACGACGAACCCGACCGAGGACGACCTGCGGGCGGAGTTCCTGTCGATGGACATCGCGGTGGCGGTCGTCGACGGCCTCGACGCCGCGATCGAGCACATCAACGCGTACGGCACCGGCCACACCGAGGCCATCGTGACCACCGAATCTTGCTGCGGCACAACGGTTTACCGAACGGGTGGACGCGGCCGCGGTGATGGTCAACGCGTCGACCGCGTTCACCGACGGTGAGCAGTTCGGCTTCGGCGCCGAGATCGGCATCTCCACCCAGAAGCTGCACGCCCGCGGCCCGATGGGTCTGCCCGAATTGACGTCGACCAAGTGGATCGTCTGGGGAGACGGCCATACCCGCCCGGCCTGAAACAGGAGAACAACGACGTGAGCGTCCCCGCACGCCCGGCGCCGCTGTTCGCCGACATCGACGATGTCGCCGACGGCTGGCCGAGACCGGCTACCTGCCCGACACCGCCACCGCCACCGCGGTGTTCCTCGCCGACCGGCTGGGCAAGCCGCTGCTGGTCGAGGGACCGGCCGGTGTCGGCAAGACCGAGCTGGCCCGCGCGGTCGCCCAGGCCACCGGATCGGGCCTGGTGCGGCTGCAGTGCTACGAGGGTGTCGACGAGGCCCGCGCGCTCTACGAGTGGAACCACGCCAAGCAGATCCTGCGCATCCAGGCCGGGTCCGGCGACTGGGATCAGACCAAGACCGACGTGTTCAGCGAGGAGTTCCTGCTGTCGCGGCCGCTGCTGACCGCGATCCGGCGCACCGAGCCCACGGTGCTGCTGATCGACGAGACCGACAAGGCCGACATCGAGATCGAGGGCCTGCTGCTCGAGGTGCTGTCCGACTTCGCGGTCACCGTGCCGGAACTGGGCACGATCACCGCCGAGCGCGCCCCGTTCGTGGTGCTGACCTCCAACGCCACCCGCGAGCTGTCCGAGGCGCTCAAGCGCCGCTGCCTGTTCCTGCACATCGACTTCCCCGACCCCGATCTCGAGCGGCGCATCCTGCTGTCGCGGGTGCCCGAGCTGCCCGAGCAGCTGGCCGAGGAACTGGTGCGCATCATCGGCGTGCTGCGCGGCATGCAGCTCAAGAAGCTGCCGTCGGTCGCCGAGACCATCGACTGGGGCCGCACCATACTGGCGCTGGGCCTGGACACCATCGACGACGCCACCATCGCCGCCACCCTCGGTGTGGTGCTCAAGCACCAGTCCGACCAGCAGCGCGTCCGGCGAGCTGCGGCTGAACTGATGGCCGTCCGCCGCATCCGTCCGCCGCAGCCGCTGGCCCCGCACGGCATGCCCGGCCATCTGGTGGGCTTCGTCGAAGCGCTGCGCGGACAAGGGATTTCGGTGGGCCCGTCGGAGACCGTCGACGCCGGCCGGGTGATGACGGTGCTGGGCCTGGGCGACCGTGAGGTGCTGCGCGAGGGCATCGCGTGCGCGGTGCTGCGCCGCCCCGACCACCGCGAGACCTACGACGCGATGTTCGACCTGTGGTTCCCGGCGGCGCTGGGCGCGCGGACCGTCCTCGTCGACGAGGACGACGATGAGCGACGAGCCGAGGGCTTGCCGCCCGAGGACGTCGAGGCGATGCGCGCAGATGCTGCTCGACCTGCTCGCCGACAACCCCGACCTCGCCGACATGGACGAGCGGACTGGTGGCGATGATCGCCCAGATCGTCGAGGCCTACGGCCGCTACAACTCCAGTCGCGGCCCGTCGTACTCGTCGTATCAGGCGCTCAAGGCGATGGGCCTCGACGAACTCGAGGGCCGGCTGCTGGCCGGGCTGCTGGCCCCGTACGGCGACGAACCGACGCCGACGCAGGAGCAGATCGCCAAAGCGCTTGCCGCGCAACGCATCACGCAGCTGCGCAAGATGGTCGAGGCCGAGACCAAGCGGCGCACCGCCGAACAGCTCGGCCGCGACCACGTCCAGATGTACGGCATCCCGCAGCTGGCCGAGAACGTCGAGTTCCTGCGTGCCTCCGGCGAGCAGCTGCGCCAGATGCGCCGAGTGGTGGCCCCGCTGGCCCGGACGCTGGCGACCCGGCTGGCGGCCCGGCGACGGCGGTCACGCGCCGGCGAGATCGACCTGCGCAAGACGCTGCGCAAGTCGATGTCGACCGGCGGCGTGCCGATCGACGTGGTGCTGCACAAGCCGCGCCCGGCCCGGCCGGAACTGGTGGTGCTGTGCGACGTGTCCGGCTCGGTGGCCGGTTTCAGCCACTTCACCCTGCTGCTGGTGCACGCGCTGCGCCAGCAGTTCTCCCGGGTTCGGGTCTTCGCCTTCATCGACACCACCGACGAGGTGACCCACCTGTTCGGGCCCGACGCCGACCTGGCCGTCGCGATCCAGCGCATCACCCGCGAGGCGGGGGTGTACACCCGCGACGGGCACTCCGACTACGGCAACGCGTTCGTGTCCTTCATCGAGCAACTTCCCCAACGTGCTGTCGCCGCGCAGTTCGCTGCTGGTGCTCGGCGACGGGCGCACCAACTACCGCAACCCCGAGACCGACCTGCTGGCCCACATGGTCAACGCCAGCAGGCACGCGCACTGGCTCAACCCGGAGCCCCGGCACCTGTGGGGCAGCGGCGACTCGGCGGTGCCGCGCTACGAGGACGTCATCACCATGCACGAATGCCGGTCGGCCAAGCAGCTGGCCGCGGTGATCGACCAGCTGCTGCCGGTCTGAGCAGCTCCGCCGACACTCCCGTAAGCTGGTTAATCGTGGTTTTCTCGACGCAGGCTGGGCGTGATGGGTGGGACGTTCGATCCCATCCACAACGGCCACCTGGTCGCCGCCAGCGAGGTCGCCGACCTGTTCGATCTCGACGAGGTGGTGTTCGTGCCCACCGGCCAGCCGTGGCAGAAGGTCAGCCGCACGTGACCGCCGCCGAGGACCGCTACCTGATGACGGTGATCGCCACCGCCTCCAACCCCCGGTTCTCGGTCAGCCGGGTCGACATCGACCGCGGCGGGCCCACCTACACCAAGGACACCCTGCGCGACCTGCAGGCCCTCAACCCCGACGCCGACCTGTACTTCATCACCGGAGCCGACGCGCTGGCGTCGATCCTGTCCTGGCAGAACTGGGAGGAGCTGTTCGCGCTGGCCAAGTTCGTCGGCGTCAGCCGGCCCGGCTACGAACTCGACGGCGAGCACATCGTCGCGGCCCTGACGGACTGCCCGGCGAGGCGCTGACCCTCGTCGAGGTGCCCGCCCTGGCGATCTCGTCGACCGACTGCCGCCTGCGCGCCGAGGAGAACCGGCCGATCTGGTACCTGGTGCCCGACGGTGTCGTGCAGTACGTCTCCAAGCGCGGCCTCTACCGCAGTCCACGCCATTGGCGCAGGAGGAGCCCGAAGCGATGAAGCGCGTCCGACGAAGCCATCCAGATGGCCACGGTCGCCGCGCGGGCGGCCGCAGCCAAGCTCGCCGAGGACGTCGTCGTCATCGACGTGTCCGGCCAGCTGGTGATCACCGACTGCTTCGTGATCGCGTCGGCGTCCAACGAGCGTCAGGTCAACGCGATCGTCGACGAGGTCGAGGAGAAGATGCGCGCTCGCCGGGTACAAGCCCGCCCGCCGCGAGGGCGCCCGCGAAGGCCGCTGGGCGCTGCTGGACTACGTCGACATCGTCGTGCACATCCAGCATCAGGACGAGCGCAACTTCTACGCGCTGGACCGGTTGTGGCGGGACTGCCCGATCGTCGCCGTCGACCTGGAGTCGGGGGAGAGGGCGCCGTGAGGGTGCGCCGCCTGGTCATGCTGCGACACGGGCAGACCGAATACAACGCGGGCAGCCGCATGCAGGGTCAGCTCGACACCGAGCTGACCGATCTCGGCCGCGACCAGGCCGTCGCCGCGGCCGAGGTGCTGGCCAAGCGGCAGCCGCTGCTGATCGTCTCGTCGGACCTGCGGCGCGCCTAGACACCGCGGTGACGCTCGGCGAGCGCACCGGACTGCGCGGTGGAGGTCGACACCCGGCTGCGCGAGACCCATCTCGGCGACTGGCAGGGGATGACGCACCATCGAGGTGGACGCCGCGGCGCCGGGAGCGCGGCTGGCGTGGCGCGACGACGCCAGCTGGGCACCGCACGGCGGGGAGAGCCGGGTCGACGTCGCCGGCGCGCAGCGTGCCGTTGGTCGCCGAATTGATTGCCGGTCAAACCGAGTGGGGCGCGGATGAACCCGAGCGACCGGTGGTGCTGGTGGCACACGGCGGGCTGATCGCCGCGCTGACCGCGGCGCTGCTGGAGCTGCCGGTCGACAACTGGCCGGTCCTGGGCGGGATGGGCAACGCCAGCTGGGTGCAGCTGTCCGGTCATTCCCAGACGGACGGGGTGGCCGATGCGCCGGTCGACGACATCCGCTGGCGGCTCGACGTGTGGAACGCCTCGGCACAGGTGGCCAACGATGTCCTCTGAGCGCAAGACTCTACTCGTCTTCTGCGACTCGCTGTCCTACTACGGGCCGACTGGTGGGTTGCCCTCCGACGATCCGCGCATCTGGCCCAATATCGTTGCCACGCAACTCGGTTGGGATGTCGAGCTCATCGGGCGGATCGGCTGGACCTGCCGCGACGTGTGGTGGGCGGCCACCCAGGATCCGCGGGCGTGGGCGGCGCTGCCGCGGGCCGGTGCCGTCGATCTTCGCGACCGGCGGCATGGACTCGCTGCCCTCGCCGCTGCCGACCGCGCTGCGTGAACTCATCCGCTATGTGCGCCCGTCGTGGCTTCGCCGCTGGGCACGCGACGGGTACGGCTGGGTGCAGCCTAGGCTCTCTCCGGTCGCGCGGGCAGCGCTGCCCCCGCACCTGTCCGTCGAATATCTCGAACTGACCCGCGGCGCAATCGATTTCAACCGGCCGGGCATTCCGATCGTCGCCTCGCTGCCATCGGTGCACATCGCCGAGACGTACGGCAAGGCGCACCGCGGTAGGGCGGGTACGGTCAAGGCGATCACCGAATGGGCGGAGCAACACGACGTTCCGCTGGTCGACCTGAAGGCCGCTGTCGCCGAACACGTTATGGGCGGCCGGGGCAATCCCGACGGCATTCACTGGAACTTCGAGGCGCATCAGGCGGTGGCCGAACTGATGCTCAAGGGTCTGCAGGAGGCCGGGGTCGGTCAAGAGGATTCCGCGTAGTCATGGCCGTTGTCGTGGTGACCGACTCGTCCTCTCGCTTGGCGCCCGAGGACTTGGAACGGTGCGGTATTCGTCAGGTGCCGCTGCATATCCTGTTGGACGGCAGAGATCTGCGCGACGGTGTCGATGACGTGCCCGCCGACGTTTATCAGCGCCACGTCACTACCGCTGGTGCAACGCCCGTCGAACTCGCCGAGGCCTACCGCGAAGCACTGCGACAGAGCGGGGGCGACGGCGTGGTGGCCGTGCACATCTCGGCCGCACTGTCGAGTACCTACAGCTCGGCGGTGTCGACCGCCCGAGAGTTCGGCCCTGCGGTTCGCGTCGTCAACTCCAGGTCGGCGGCTATGGGTGTCGGGTTCGTCGCGTTGGCCGCTGCGCAGCAGGCCGCCTGCGGTGCCGACCTCAATGCCGTTGAGGCAGCGGCACGTTCGGCCGTCCCGCGCGGTCACGCGTTCATCGTGGTGCACCGGCTGGACAACCTCCGGCGCAGTGGCCGGATCAAGCGCGGAGCGTCCTTGTTGGGTTCCGCGCTGTCGCTGAAGCCGCTGCTGTGCCTCGATGTCGATGGCAGGCTGGTGCTGGCACAGCGGATCCGCACCGCCGCCAAGGCGCATGCGGCGATGATCGACCAGGTCGCCGAGGTGATCGGCGACGGCACTGCACGGATCGCGGTGCACCATGTCGACAATCCCGATGCCGCCGACGACATCGCCAAGACGCTGACGGTGCGGCTCCCGCAGATCGCCCCGCCGACCGTCACCGACATGGGTCCGGTGCTGGCCGTGCACGTCGGTGCGGGCGCGGTCGGCGTGTGTATCGGCGGCGACGATTAGCGATTTCGGCGTGATTTCTAGCGCTCACCACACAGCGCTCACCGCGGGTTTTCACGCCGAAATCGCTAGACCGCTACCCGGCCGGTGACGGGTGGCAGGTCCTTGAGCGTGACGATGCCGGGCGGGGCCGCGACGACCGCAGGCACCGCGTTGGTCACCGGCAGGGCGGTATAGATCATGCCCAGGCCCATGAACCCGGGCTCGGTCCAGTCCTTCGGCGGCAGGCAGTGCAGCACCGTGCGCATGTTGGGTAGTCCGAAGACCTGGATGACGTGACCGTGCTCGAGCGGTTTGGGTGGCGTCACGTACTCACCCATGATCCAGTTGAAGCCCACACTGACCACGTGCTTGTCGCCGACCCAGCCGCGGTGATAGCCCATGACACCGCCGACAGTGCCCTTCGGGATCTGCATGAAACCCAGGTCGCTGTCGCCGGTGGCGGCGGTGAAGGTGACGTCGAAGGTCATCCGGTCGAGCTTCGCGCCGATCGCGTCGGCCATCATCGCCGCGGACTCGGCGAACACCTCGCTCTCGCGCCGGACACTTTCGGCCAGTCCGGGGGTCTCTGGGTCCTGTGAGAAGCCCATCGCCGTCTGTGTGCCCGCCGACTCGTAGGTGGAGCAGTCCACCGACTCGGTGATCCTGATCTCGTCCACGCGCTCACAGGACCCGCTCAGCACCATGCCGACCATGTTGGTCATGCCCGGATGGGCGCCGCTGCCGAAGATCGTGGAATCGCCCTTCTCGCAAGCCTTTCGGATGCGATCCAGATCCTCCGGGGTCTGCTTGCCACCAGTGATCCAGGCTGCAGAGGAGCAGACGTTGACGCCGGCCTCCAGCAGCCGGGCCAGCTCGTCGATGTCGGGCCACAGCGGGTTGTAACAACACGCGTCGGGCTTCAATGCGATCAGCTCGTCGATATTATTGGTGGCCTTCACCCCGGTGGGCTCCGGCCAGCCCGACAGCTCGGCGGCGTCGACCCCGACCTTGTCGGCGCCGTGTGCATAGACACCGACCAGCTCCATGTCGGGTCTGCCGATTATGGCGTGCAGCGAGCGCCGGCCGATGTTGCCCGTCGTCCACTGGATCACCCGAAGGGGCTGGTCGGCATTGGATGTGCTCATGCGGAAGACACTAATTGGATGCCATGATCGGCCGATGGGCACCTGCGGAATCTGCGCGTTCACGTTCACCCCGGACGACGGTGTCTCGCCTGCCGTCGCACCGTTCGCCCACGCCACCGCGGCGGGCCCGACGCTGTACGTCACCGGTCAGATGCCGACCGACGTCACCGGCGCCGTGGTCGGTGACGACGTCGCGACCCAGACCGATCAGGTGATGCGCAACCTGTTGCGGGTTACCGAGCTGTGCGGCGGCGGACTGTCCGACGTCGTCTCGGTCCGCGCGTTCCTCCTCGACTGGGACGACTACGAGGCGTTCAACACCGCCTATGCGCGATGGTTTCCCGACCGGCTGCCCAGCCGCACCTGTGTAGGCACTACCGGTTTGGCGGTCGGTGCTCTGGTCGAGATCGACTGGGTGTGCTGGCGAGACGACTGTTGGGGTCAGTAGTTGGCCGATGTCACGGCTTGGCATTTCGCGGACTCACCGAGTGAGTACGTGGTGTGGCGGGCGACGGCCAACCACTTCGAGTTGTCACGCATCGACGGAAGCTGGCGGATCACGAAGCGAACCAGCCGTATGCTCAACGGCGATCCGGTGGCGTACCGCCTGCTCTCAGCAGGGGCCGCCGGGAACCGGGTAGATGTGGCGGCGGATCGGGGGGATTGATGGGCACATACGCGGTGACCGGCTCAGCGTCCGGTATGGGATATCAGGCGGCGCAACGGCTGCGCGCCGCGGGCCATACCGTCATCGGCGTCGACCTCAAGGACGCCGAGGTGATCGCGGACCTGTCCACCCCCGAGGGGCGCGCACAGGCCGCCCACGGTGTGCTGGATGCCTGCGCGGGCCGACTTGACGGAGCCGTTCTCGCCGCGGGCATCGGCCCGACTCCGGGAGCCGACCGGCCACATCTGATCTTCCAGATCAATTTCTTCGGCGTCGTCGACCTACTGGACGCCTGGCGGCCGGCGCTGGGCGCAGCGGGCGAGGCAAAGGTTGTTGTCGTGGCGAGCAACTCGACGACGACGACACCGTTGGTGCCGAGGCGGGCAGTGCGCGCGCTGCTGAAGCGCGACGCCGCGAAGGCGGAAAGGGCGATGAGGCTGTTGAAGCCCGCGGCTCCTTCGCTCGCGTACGCGGCGTCGAAGATCGCGGTCTCGCGGTGGGTGCGGCGGGAGGCGGTGACGGCACCGTGGGCTGGCGCGGGAATCCGCTTGAACGCGCTCGCGCCGGGGGCAATCATGACGCCGCTGCTTCAACAGCAGCTTGACATCCCGAGTCAAGCCAAGGCCATCCACGCCTTCCCGGTTCCTGTCGGCGGATTCGGCGACCCCGGGCAGCTGGCGGACTGGATGGTGTTCATGCTCTCTGGATCCGCCGACTTCCTTTGCGGCAGCATAGTGTTCGTCGATGGCGGGTCCGACGCGTACCTGCGCGCCGACGACTGGCCAAGGCGCGTCGGCGCCTTCGGGCTCCCGCGGTACCTGACGCGGTTCGCCAGGTACCGCCTCAGGACGCGGGCCGGGTGAGAAACGCCAAGACCGCGCTTTCGAACGCGTCCCTGGCCTCGATCATCGCCCAGTTCCCACAGTTCGGGAACGCGCGCAGCTCGGCGTTGGGGAGCGTCCGCATCGGGATCAGCGCCCACGCGCACAATGCAGAGGTCGACGCCGGACCGCTCGGCGGGGTGGACACGGCCGCGATCGCCGTTCGTCCGGATCGGCTCTGAGCGCCGAGTTTCGGCCAACTTGAACCATCCGGTCTTCGACGACGTGACATTAGTGTGGCCCGAGGTATCAGATGTGTTGCGGTCGCCACGATTAGCGCAATCACCGTGTCCCCATCAGTACCGATGCCACCTGATGCGGCCGATTCGCCCCGAGTCCGTGACATTCGGCTGGCCGCGGCGGTCGAACCCGGTGGCATCCCGTTGCGGGTCGTTCGCAATCAGTTTCAGTACTGCGGTGTCATCTGCCCGTCGGTGGTGCAGGCGCGGTGACGGTGCCTGTGGCGATCGGGGCGACTCCGATCACCTTCGCTACCGCCCTGCGCGATGACGGATCGGTGTTGCGGGCCGTCGGCGCCGCTGCGGCGTCGGTGACCGGTCCGGCCAGGGCCGCCGCCGAACCGATCATCGGGAACGACCTGACGCTGGTGTTGCCGAAGGCCCAGAACGCGCTGCAGGTCTCACTGGTCGAGCTGATCAATGTCGGTTCCGCCGCGGTTGCGCCCGGGCAGTTGCTGCAGGCGGTCGACACCGCGCGCACGAACATCGCGGCCGCACTCGACCAACCCATCGGCGTCCGGCCGGGCCCGACGGGGGCGGCGAACCTGCCACAGGTCGTCGCGGTTGAAGGGGTCAACATCGCGTCGGCGGTTCTCTTCCAGGCCGGCGAATCGGCTCTCCTGGGCGTTGTCCAGACCGCGGATGTCGCCGCCCAGACGCTGGCCGACACCGCAAACCTCGCGGCGGCGGTGTCTGCGGGTGCGACGCAGGCGGCGGGCGTCGGCAGGGCGGCCCGACGGACCGTCACCGATGCCGTCGAGACGGCGAACACCCATATCCGCAGGTCATTGCGGGATCCGTTCCCGGCGACGTCGCCGACGGCCGCCCGTCGCACCGAACCCGCACGGGCCTACCCGCCCACCGACTTCCCCCGATTGGGGGACATGCGGTTCAACCGGTCCGAGGGCCGGTCGGCCGACAGGCATCTCCATGGCGCTGAGGCACAGTTATCTCAAGGCCGGAAACGACCGGTCGGAGAACTCAAAAGCCAACTCACACAAGGAGATCGAACGACATGAACGCCACCATCGCCCGCTACATCGCCCTCCCGATCGTCTCGGCCGGCATCATCGGCGGTGCCGCCCTCGGCCTGGCCGGCATGGCCAACGCCACGACCACCACCACCCAGGACAGCACCGGCACCTCGATCGTGACCACTCCGGACACCTACGCCAAGCCGGCGCCGACCGCGATGCCGGGCTGGCGCCACCACCACGGTGTCGGCCACTCCTACCTGTTCACCCAGTAAGCGCACAACTCCAACAGAGCCACCTCCAATAGAGGCCCTCCCCGGGCGGTCATCCGGGGAGGGCCTCGCTCGTTTAGCGGAGGCATTCCACAGAGCCAAGATGATCCACAGACCCGCGCTGCCTGCGAGGCCGCCCGCCGGTTTGGTCGCTCGTCGCACCTACCGTCGGGCGCATGGGAACCGAACTGCCTGCCGATCGGCTTCACCGCAGGCTCGGTGGAGAGCCCAGCGCCGAAACCGAGCCGGATCGTGACGACGGCAAGACCGATGCCGCGCTGTCGCGATGGCTGCCCGATGCCAAGACCGGCGAGACGGCCGGGTGGTTGGCGGCGGTCCGCGCCGATCCCGGTCGCGCCGGGGCCATCGCGCTGGGCGTCGTCGGTGTGGTGGCCGTGCTGGTAACCGTGTTCACCTTGATTCGGGACAAGACCCCGCCGGTAGTCTCGGCCAAACTGCCACCGGTCGAGATGGTTTCGTCGGCCCGGCCCACGCCGAATGCGACGAGCGCGGCCGCACCCGACGGGCCGGTCGTCGTTAGCGTGGTCGGCCTGGTCCACAAGCCCGGCCTGGTGACCTTGGCCCCCGGCGCCCGGATTGCCGACGCGCTCACCGCCGCGGGAGGTGCGCTCGACGGCGCCGACCTGATGGGTCTGAACATGGCTCGCCGCGTCGTCGACGGTGAGCAGATCATCGTCGGCATCGCGGCTCCGCCCGGGGAACCGACGTCGATGGGAAGTTCGGTCGCATCCGAGCCGAGTACCGCCGCATCGGCAGGCGGACCGCCGACTTCCGGAAGTGCCTCGGCGCCAGGCGGTTTGGTCGACCTGAACACCGCGACGCTCGAACAGCTCGACACCCTGCCCGGTGTCGGTCCGGTGACCGCGGCCGCCATCGTTGCGTGGCGTGACGCCAACGGGTCGTTCACCAGCGTCGACCAGCTCGCCGACATCGACGGCATCGGTCCTGCGCGGCTGGAGAAGCTGCGTGCCCAGGTCCATGTGTGACCGCCACCGACGATCGCGCGGTCCGCCTGGACCTGCGTCTGGTACCCGCGGCGCTGACGAGCTGGGCAGTCACCGCCGCCGGAATCCTGTGGTCGATCCGTGGCATCGTCGTGGTGCTTCTGGTGGCGATCGCGGTCGCGACCGCCGCGGCGTGGTGGGGTAGTGGGCACCGCGGGTTTCATGCCGGTGTGCGGACGACCGCGGCGGGCACCGTCGCGGTCGCGGTGGTCGGGCTTGGCTTCGCCATCGCGGTGCAGTTGCGCGTAGACCAGGTACGGCACCACCCGATCGCCGACCGGTACGGCGCCGTCGCGGCCGTCATCGTCACGCCAAGTGAGACGCCGCGGTCGCTGGGCGGCGGCAGGATGATGTTTCGCGGATCGCTGCAGGCCGTCGACGCCGACGAGATGTCCGGTCGGGTGGTGGTTTTCACTTCCGTCGTCGGGTTCGCCGAGCTGACTGCGGGCCAGCCGGCCGCATTCGACGCCCGGATCTCGAGACCAACCCGACGCGATCTCAGCGTTGCAGCTCTGTCGGCAATCGGTGAGCCGACGCTGGGTGAGGCCGCACCGATTCAACGGGCGGCGCAGCGGGTGCGCGCGGAATTCGCCGCCGGGGCGCGCTCGGCGTTGCCGGCCGACCAGTCGGCGATGCTGCCCGCGCTGGTCCTCGGTGATACCGCCGCGCTGACCGGCGAGACCACCGCAGAATTCCGCGCGTCGGGGCTGACCCATCTCACCGCCGTATCCGGAGCGAACGTGACGATCGTCTGCGGTGCGGTGCTGCTGACTGCGGGGTTGGTCGGGCCTCGCGTCGCCGTTGCACTGGCCGCGCTGGCGCTGTTCGCGTTCGTCATCGTCGTACAACCGTCGGCGAGCGTGTTGCGGGCGGCGCTGATGGGTGCGATCACACTGCTGGCGGTCGTATCGCATCGCCGCAGGCAGGCGATTCCGGTGCTGTCGGCGTCGGTCATCGCGCTGATGATCGGCGCCCCCGAACTCGCCGTCGACATCGGTTTCGCGCTGTCGGTGTCGGCGACCGCCGCACTGGTCGTCGTCGCGCCCGCATGGTCGCAACGCATGGTCGGCCGCGGCTGGCCCAAACCGCTTGCCGACGCGGTGAGCGTCGCCGTCGCCGCCCAGCTCGTCACGGCGCCACTCGTAGCGGCCATATCGGGCACCTTCAGCGTAATGGCGGTGGCCGCAAACCTGTTGGCGGCCGCGGTGATTCCACCGATCACCGTGATCGGCACAGCGGCAGCGGCACTGACTGCGTTGTGGCCTGCGGGCGCTCAGCTGCTGATCCGGTTCACCGGACCGGAGCTGTGGTGGCTGTTGAAGGTTGCGCACTGGGCGGCCGGGGTTCCCGGCGCATCGGTGCCCGTGCCCGCCGGGGCGCTCGGCGCACTCACGGTCGGCGCGGCCGGAGTGGCGGTCGTCGTACTGTCCCGGTGGCGCAGGTCCCGGATTGCCCTGTGCGCGGTTGCGGTGTGCCTGCTGGGGTGGATGGTATCAAGCCAGGGCGCGGGGACTGCGCACGCGAGGAGCGAAATGACGACTGTCGGCACGGCATGACACGATCGGGTGGTGAGCGAATCGGTCCCTGGATTGCACCTGGTTCTTGGGGACGAGGAACTTCTGGTCGAGCGGGCCGTCGCCGACGTCCTGCGTGCCGCCCGCAAGCAGGCGGGCACCGACGACATCCCGGTGAACCGAATGCGTGCCGGAGAGGTCAGCACCGCCGAACTCGCCGAGCTGCTGAGCCCGTCGTTGTTCGCCGACGAGCGGGTGGTGGTGCTGGAATCCGCCGCCGAAGCGGGCAAGGACGCCGTCGCCCTCATCGAGACGGCGGCGGCGGACCTACCCGACGGCACGATGCTCATCGTGGTGCACTCCGGTGGCGGGCGTGCCAAGGCGCTGGCCGGTCAACTGAAGGACCACGGCGCGAAGGTCCACCCGTGCGCCCGGATCACGAAGGCCGCCGAGCGCGCCGACTTCGTGCGCGGTGAGTTTCGGGCGCTGAAGGTCAAGGTCTCCGACGACACCGTCACGGCCCTTCTGGACGCGGTGGGATCAGACCTCCGCGAACTTGCATCGGTCTGCTCACAGCTGGTCGCCGACACCGACGGGACGGTGGATGCCGCCGCGGTGCACCGCTACCACAGCGGCAAGGCCGAGGTGAAGGGCTTCGATATCGCCGACAAGGCGGTGGTTGGTGACGTCGCAGGCGCCGCCGAAGCGCTGCGCTGGGCGATGATGAGCGGCGAGCCGCAGGTGGTGCTGGCCGACGCGCTCGCCGAGGCCGTCCACATGATCGCCAGGGTCGGGCCGCAGTCGGGTGACCCCTACCGGTTGGCGTCCGAGCTGGGCATGCCGCCGTGGCGGGTGCAGAAGGCACAGAAGCAGGCGCGGCGGTGGTCGCGGGAATCGGTCGCGACGGCGATGAAGTTGGTGGCGACGCTCAATGCGGACGTCAAGGGAGCAGCGGCGGACGCCGACTATGCGCTGGAAGCAGCGGTGCGGAAGGTGGCCGAACTGGTCGCGGACGGGCGGGACTGATCCGGGTCGGGCCGATCAGATCTTGTTGAGGGAGCGCGCCAGCGCGGACTTCTTGTTGGCTGCCTGATTCTTGTGAATCACGCCCTTGCTCGCGGCCTTGTCCAGCTTGCGGTTGGTCGACTCCAGCAACTCGGCGGCCTTGTCCTTATCGCCGGCCTCGGCAGCCTCACGGAACGAGCGGACAGCCGTGCGAAGCGACGACTTCAGCGCCTGGTTGCGCAGTCTGGCGCGCTCGTTGGTGCGGATGCGCTTTTCCTGAGACTTGATGTTGGCCACGCGCTAGTTCCTTCGTAAATCTTCGTTGGGGTTCGCAAAGTCTGGCGCCCGTCGAGCGGGTAGCGAGGGTTCAGATTACCAGCGCAGCGGGCAAAAGCCCAAAGTGCCCAAAGAGAGGAGGCCGCTGGCCTGCGGAAACGCGCCAGTTGGGGCAACATGTCAACCGTGAGCCTTCGCACACTGCCGACCGACACCGCCAAGTCCGCGCGCAGTAACTCCCGTCGAGCCGCTCGCTACGACGGGATCTTCGACGGCTACAACGAACTGGGCACCTACTCCGAGGCGTTCGACGAGATGTTCGACGCGCAGGGAAACGTGCGCGGGCCCTACAAGGGCATCTTCGCCGAACTCGCTCCGTCCGACGCGTCTGAGCTCGGAGCGCGCAACGATGCGCTTGGCCGCGCCTTCGTCGACCAGGGCATCACTTTCTCGCTGTCCGGTCAGGAACGCCCGTTCCCGCTCGACCTCGTGCCGCGGGTGATCTCCGCCGCCGAGTGGTCGCGCCTGGAGAAGGGCATCAGGCAGCGCGTGAAGGCGCTCGAGATGTACCTCGACGACATCTACGGCGAGCAGGAGATCCTGCGTGACGGGATTATCCCGCGTCGACTGATCACCTCTTGTGAGCACTTCCACCGTGAAGCCGCGGGCATCGTCCCGCCCAACGGCGTACGCATTCACGTCGCCGGCATCGATCTGGTGCGCGACGCCGCGGGCAACTTCCGGGTGCTGGAGGACAACCTGCGCTCGCCGTCGGGCGTCTCCTATGTGATGGAGAACCGCCGAACCATGGCGCGGGTTTTCCCAAACCTCTTCGCCACCCACCGGGTTCGCGCCGTCGGCGACTACTCCTCGCATCTGCTGCAGGCGCTGCGCAACGCCGCGGCGTCCAACGAGGCCGACCCGACGGTCGTGGTGCTCACGCCCGGCGTCTACAACTCGGCGTATTTCGAGCACTCGCTGTTGGCCCGGCAGATGGGTGTCGAACTCGTCGAAGGGCGCGACCTGTTCTGTCGCGACAACACCGTCTACATGCGGACCACCGAGGGCGAGCGCCAGGTCGACGTCATCTACCGGCGCATCGACGACGCCTTCCTCGATCCGATGCAGTTCAACCCCGCCTCGGTGCTCGGAATCGCCGGCGTGCTCAACGCGGCGCGGGCGGGCAACGTGGTCATCTCGAGCGCGGTGGGCAACGGCGTCGGTGACGACAAGCTCGTCTACACCTACGTGCCGACCATCATCGAGTACTACCTCGGCGAGAAGCCCTTGTTGGCCAACGTCGACACCTTCCGATGCTGGCTCGACGACGAGCGCGAGGAGGTGCTCGACCGGGTCGACGAACTGGTCGTCAAACCCGTCGAAGGCTCCGGCGGCTACGGCATCGTCTTCGGTCCCGACGCGTCGGAGAAGGAACTGGCGACGATCAGCAAGAAGATCCGCAACGATCCCCGTGGCTGGATCGCCCAACCCGTCGTGCAGTTGTCGACGGTGCCGACCCAGATCGACGACAAGCTGGCGCCACGCCATGTCGACCTGCGGCCGTTCGCGGTCAACGACGGCGACGACGTGTGGGTGCTGCCCGGTGGCCTGACCCGGGTCGCGTTGCCGGAGGGTTCGCTGGTGGTCAACTCCAGCCAGGGCGGCGGCTCGAAGGACACCTGGGTGCTGGCGTCGCGTGCGTCGGTGGCCGACCGTGAACTGGCCGCCGCCGAGGTGGTCCGCTCGCTGCCCAAGGCGTCGAAAGGCCCGCAGACGGACAAGAACGGCGACTCCCAACAGCAGCAACAACAGCAGTCGCAGTCACCTGGTTCGGGCCAGAGTCAGCAGCAGCAACAGCAACAGCAACAGGCGGTGATGGACTGATGCTGGCCCGCAACGCCGAATCGCTCTACTGGATCGGTCGCTACGTCGAGCGCGCCGACGACACCGCCCGCATTCTCGACGTCACCGTGCACCAGCTGCTCGAGGACTCCAGCGTCGATCCCGACCAGACGTCCCGCACGCTGCTGCGGGTGCTGGGCATCGAACCGCCCGAAAGAAGCGCTGGACGTGTGGTCGCTGACCGATATCGTCGCGTTCAGCCATGACACCCGCGGCCTCTCGATCGTCGACGCGATCTCGGCCGCACGCGAGAATGCACGCGGCGCACGTGAAGTCACCTCCACCGAGATCTGGGAGTGCCTGAACACCACCTACAACGCGCTGGCCGAACGCGAGCGCGCCGCCAAACGCCTCGGGCCCGCACGAGTTCCTGTCCTTCGTCGAGGGCCGTGCGGCGATGTTCGCCGGCCTGGCCGACTCGACGCTGTCCCGCGACGACGGCTACCGGTTCATGGTGCTCGGCCGCGCCATCGAGCGGGTCGACATGACTGTGCGGCTGCTGCTGTCCCGGGTCGGCGACAGCGCGTCCTCGCCGACGTGGGTGACGGTGCTGCGCTCGGCGGGTGCACACGACACCTACCTGCGCACCTATCGCGGTGTGCTCGACGCGGGCCGCGTCGTCGAGTTCATGCTGCTCGACCGGCTTTTCCCGCGGTCGGTCGTTCTACTCGCTGCGACTGGCCGAGCACAGCCTCGACGAACTGCATCAACCGCGCGCTCAACCGCATCGGCGCCACCGCCGAGGCCCAGCGACTGCTCGGCCGGGCACGCAGCGAGCTGGAGTTCATGCGCCCGGCGTGCTGCTCGAGTCGCTCGAGCAGCGCCTCGCCGGTTTGCAGAAGACCTGCCGCGACGTCGGAGAAGCGTTGGCGCTGGAGTACTTCCACTCCGCGCCCTGGGTGGCGTGGACGGATGCCGGCCGCAACGGCTCGCTGGTCATCGAGGAGGGTGAGATCTGATGTGGCGGATGCGGGTGGTGCACTCGACCGGCTACGCGTACAAGTCGCCGGTGACCGCGTCCTACAACGAGGCGCGGCTTGACGCCGCGGTCGGACTCCCGGCAGAACGTCATCCTCAACCGCGTCGAAACCGTTCCCGCCACCCGGTCCTACCGCTACGTCGACTACTGGGGCACGGCGGTAACGGCTTTCGACCTGCATGCGCCGCACACCGAGCTGGAGGTCACCTCGTCGTCGGTGGTGGAGACCGACAGTCGGCGAGATGCCCGAGGACGAGGTCACCTGGGAGGACCTGGCCTCGGAGGCGGTGATCGACCGGTTCGACGAGATGCTCACCCCAACGCACTACACCCCAGCGAGCAGGCGGATCCAGCGGGTGGGCAGGCGCATCGCCAAGTACAACGACCCGTCCGATGCCGTTCATCGCCGCCGCCCGAGTGGGCGCACAGCGAACTCGAGTACGTCCCGGGTACCACCGGCGTGCACTCGTCGGGGCTCGACGCGCACCGCGAGGGCAAGGGCGTCTGCCAGGACTTCGCTCACCTGACGCTGATCCTGTTGCGCGGCATGGGAATTCCGGCCCGCTACGTGTCGGGGTACCTGCACCCCAACCAAGAAGGCGGTGGTCGGTGACACCATCGACGGCCAGAGCCACGCCTGGATCCAGGCCTGGACGGGCGGCTGGTGGAACTACGACCCGACCAACGACGCCGAGATCAACGAGCAGTACATCAGCGTCGGTGTGGGCCGGGACTACGCCGACGTCTCGCCGCTCAAGGGCATCTACTCCGGCGAGGGATCGACCGACCTCGACGTGGTCGTGGAGATCACCCGGCTGGCCTAGCGCCCTGGCTGGACGACGGCCACCCCGGGGTGCACCTCTACCCGGTGCAGGTCGTCGCCGAGTTCGATCGGCCCGCTGAAGGCTCGGTGGCGGCCAACGCCCGCCACTCGTCCTCCTGGCCCGGCGCGATGCCGGGCACGTAGTGGGTGAGCACGAGGATGCCGACCCCGGCGCGCGCGGCGGTGGCAGCGGCCTGCTCGACCGACGAGTGGTAGTCGAGAATGTCTCTGATGCGCCGCACAGGCATCTGTTCGACCAGATCCTTGCGGATCACCGTGTGCACAAGCGCGCCCGCGCCTGCCGCCAGCGCGTCGAGGCTCGCGCACGGCACGGTGTCGCCGGCAAGTACCACCGAAGCTCCGTCGTACTCGACTCGGAATCCGATGGTCGGCTCGACCGGTCGGTGATCGGTCGGCGCCGCGGTGATTCGTACGCCGTCGCTGGCCCACACCAGGCCCTGCGGTGTACTCCTCCACCTCGACGGTGGGCGGTTCGGTGATGTCGGGGTGATGGCCGATGCGGTAGCAGATGTCCGGGGCCAGCGCGTCCAACGTCGCATCGACGACCGCCTCGGTGCCGGGCGGACCGATGATCGGCAGCGGAGAGCGGGTGAACGTCGTCACCCATCGCGTCGTGATGACGTCGGACAGATCGGTGATGTGGTCGCTGTGCAGGTGGGTCAGCAGCAGCGCGGTGATGTTGGCGGCGCCGACACCGGCCGCGGCGGCCCGCATCAGCACCCCGCGCCCGCAGTCCACCAGGAACGTCTGATCGCCGGCCTGCACCAACGTCGACGGGCCGGCGCGGTTGGGGTCGACCATCGGGCTTCCGGTGCCGAGCAGGGTGACGTCGATCATGGGTCATTCCTAACCGCAATCCGCTACCTACCGTGATTGTATGACCGCACATCCAGCCGAACCGGTCGCGACGTGGTTGTGGTGAACGACCGAAGACGTCCGGGAGATCGTTACGGTCGTGATCGCACGCAGACTGCGTGAGGTGTTCTCTGTTCGACGGGTTCGCCGTCCATCACCTCGGCTCCTGGCGAACGATGCCCTCGAGACGGTCACTCGCGCCCGGCCGACACCCAGCTCAGGTCCTGGAACCGATTCCCGGACACCGCCTTTGCGGCGGTCTCCAGCGCGCCGAGCTGATCTGCGGACAGCTTCACCGACAACGACGCCAGCGTTCTCGTCGACGCGGGCGGCGCGCCGGGTGCCGGGAATCGGCACCGACGCCACGCCAAATGCCTCGGCGCGCTGCCGCAGCCACGCCAGCGCCACCTGCGCCGGCGTCGCATCCGCCTCCTCGGCGACCGACGTAACCACCTGCACCACAGCGAGATTGGCGTCCAGCGCATCCCCGGCGAAGCGCGGCATGGTTGCGCCGAAAGTCGCCCGGCGAGGACAGGTCGGCAGCCGAGCGGACCGTGCCGGCGAGAAAGCCCCGTCCCAGCGGCGAGTACGGCACGAAGCCCACGCCGAGCTCGGCGGCTGCCGGCACGACGTTGTGCTCGACGTCACGGCTCCAGATCGACCACTCGCTCTGCACGGCCGCGATCGGATGCACGGCCGACCGCGGCGCGCAACTCGTCGGCGGTCACCTCCGACAGCCCCAGGTGGCGCACCTTGCCCGCGGTCGACCAGTTCGGCCATCGCGCCGACGGTCTCCTCGATCGGCACCGACAGGTCGCGGCGATGCATGTAGTAGAGGTCGACCACGTCGGTGTCGAGCCGCGCCAGGCTCTCGTCGATCGACTGGCGCACGTACGCGGCGTCGCCGCGGGCCTCGAGATCTTCTGCCACCGGTTGGTCGGGTTGCTGTCGATGCCGAACTTCGTCGCCAGCGTGACCTCGTCGCGGCGATCGGCCAGCAGTCGGGAGATCAGCCGCTCGTTGTTCGCCGCCGCCGTACACGTTGGCGGTGTCGATGAACGTCACGCCGAGGTCAAGGCAGCTGTGCAACGTCGCCAGCGATTCGGTGTCGTCGACCTCGCCGTACACCGGGGTCAGCGCCATCCCGCCGAAACCGATCGCACTCACCGTCAGTCCGTCGCCCAAGCTACTGCGGCCGTCAACAGGTTTGTTAGTCATGCTTCAATTCCATTCCGACGGTGTAATTGGCGCTGATTCCATGGTCGTCCAACCGGAACCGCTTCGCGTCTGTTCCGCAAGATGCTTTCGCCCCGACTAGTTCGACTTAGCCTGGTGTGAAATCGATCACAAGGGAGGCGACGATGCGCATCGCGGACATATTGCGGACCAAGGGTGCGGCGGTGGCCACGGTCACCGAGACGACCACGGTGACCGGGCTGCTCACCGAGCTGGTCGATGCACAACATCGGCGCGATGGTCGTGGTCGTCGCCCGACGGCGTGATCGGCATCGTCTCGGAGCGCGACGTGGTGCGCAAGCTGCACGAACACGGCCCTGACCTGCTGCGCTGCCCGTTTCCGAGCATCATGAGCAACATTCGTGGTGACCTGCACACCGGACGACACGGTCGACGATCTCAGCGCGCTGATGACCAACAACCGGGTGCGCCACGTCCCGGTGCTGCAGGACGACCGGCTGGTCGGCATCGTCAGCATCGGCGACGTCGTGAAGAACCGGATGGAGGAGCTGCAGGCCGAGCAGCGAGCGCTGCAGGCCTACATCACCCGTGGCTGAGATCGAACGTCGGCCCATCAAGCGGGCCGACGTTCGCTCCCTGTCCAAAGTGCTGGCCCGGGCATTCTTCGACGACCCGGTGATGATGTACATGCTGCCGGACGATCAGGCCAGGTCGGCGGCGCTTCCCCGGATGTTCGCGACGCTGACGCAGGCATCACTTCATGTCTCGCGGCGCGTCCGAAGTGGCACAGCCGCGACGGGACGATCGGCGCCGCGACGCTGTGGGATCCGCCCGGACAGCGGGAGTCGTCTCGTCTGGAAGGGCTGATGATGATGCCCACGATGGCTGTGGCGTCTTCCGCTCGCGCGGCCGGGCGACCCAAACCCTGGGCAGGGTCATGGAGGAGGCGCCATCCCGAGGAGCCGCACTGGTACCTCATGGTCATCGGCAGTGACCCGTCGGTCCGGGGCGCGGGCTTCGGCCAGGCGCTGATGCGCTCACGGCTGGATCGGTGCGACGCCGAGCGTGCGCCGGCGTACCTGGAAGCCAGCAGCCGGCGCAACTGAGTCCGTACTACCGCCGGTTCGGCTTCGAGCAGATCGGCGAGATCCAGATTCCCGACGGCCCGAAGATGTGGCCGATGTGGCGGGCGCCGAGGTAACTCAGCTCCAGGAGTACTCGGCGCGCAGCCGGGTCGCGACCAGCTCGAACGTCTGCTCGCTCCAGGATCGCGCCCTCGCGGCGGATGCCCTCCTCGGGGACGTCGAGCACCCGGTCCAGCCGCACCCAGCTGGGCCGGCCGTCGTAGTCCCAGCTGCCCGACGCCGATGCCGACCCAGTTGCGGTCGTCGTCGTGGTGGTGCTCCTGGCTGGACAGCATCAGGCCGAGCAGGGTCGCGCGGTCGCGGCCGACCACCAGCACCGGGCGGTCCTTGCCCCGGGTCGGGTCGTCCTCGTAGACCACCCAGGTCCAGACGATCTCGCCCGGGTCGGCGCGGCCGTCGAGATCGGGTGCGTAGACCAGCCGGCGGGCGCGGTGCGCGGTCGGGACGCTGTTCCTGGTCACCGGCCGGCCCGCGGTGATCGCGGCGGGCGTGTTCGGTGGCGACGGTGCTGGCCACCAGCGCGTCGATGCCCATCTTGATGCCCTGCTGGATGGTCGCGCGGCACGGTCTCGGGGACTCTGCAGCTGCCGGATGAACTTCGGGCGCCTCGTTGAACACGAGGTTGCTCTGCGAACCGCTGGAACGTCTTCCACTGCGACGCCATTCTCGACAGCATAGAGCGGAAGCGCGGTGAGCAGCGCCGCGCGATTGTGTCGCCGCGCCCGTCGCTCGATACCCTGGACGGGCCCAGCGCGCCCCTCGAAGTACCAGCCCGACCAGGAGATTCCCATCAGCAGTTTCGCCGACAAGACCTTCACCGCGCCGGCGCAGATTCGGAACTTCTGCATCATCGCCCACATCGACCACGGCAAGTCGACGCTGGCCGACCGGATGCTGCAGCTCACCGGCGTCGTCGCCGACCGGGACATGCGCGCGCAGTACCTGGACCGGATGGACATCGAGCGCGAACGCGGCATCACGATCAAGGCGCAGAACGTGCGGCTGCCGTGGAAGGTCGGCGACACCGAGTACGTCCTGCACCTGATCGACACCCCCGGCCACGTCGACTTCACCTACGAGGTGTCGCGCGCGCTGGAGGCCTGCGAGGGCGCGGTGCTGCTGGTCGACGCCGCCCAGGGCATCGAGGCGCAGACGCTGGCCAACCTCTACCTGGCGCTGGACCGGGACCTGCACGATCATCCCGGTGCTCAACAAGATCGACCTGCCCGCCGCCGACCCCGACCGCTACGCCGCCGAGATCGCCCACATCATCGGCTGCGAGCCCGACGACGTGCTGCGGGTGTCCGGCAAGACCGGCGAGGGCGTCGCCGAGCTGCTCGACGAGGTGGTGCGCCTGAGGTGCCCGCCGCCGACCGGTGACGCCGACGCGCCCGCCCGGGCGATGATCTTCGACTCGGTCTACGACATCTACCGCGGCGTCGTCACCTACGTCCGCGTGGTCGACGGCAAGATCACCCCGCGCGAGCGGATCAAGATGATGTCCACCGGCGCCACCCACGAACTGCTCGAGGTCGGCATCGTCTCGCCGGAGCCCAAGCCGACCGACGGCCTCGGCGTCGGCGAGGTCGGCTACCTCATCACCGGCGTGAAGGACGTCCGCCAGTCCAAGGTCGGCGACACCGTGACCACCGCCCGCCACGGCGCCACCGAGGCGCTGACCGGCTACCGCGAGCCGCAGCCGATGGTCTACTCCGGGCTGTACCCGGTCGACGGCTCGGACTACCCGGACCTGCGCGACGCGCTGGACAAGCTGCAGCTCAACGACGCCGCGCTGACCTACGAGCCGGAGACGTCGGTGGCGCTCGGCTTCGGCTTCCGCTGCGGCTTCCTCGGCCTGCTGCACATGGAGATCACCCGCGAGCGGCTGGAGCGCGAGTTCGACCTCGACCTGATCTCCACCGCGCCGAACGTCGTGTACCGGGTGGTGACAGAGAGGACGGCACCGATCCAGGGATCGTCGTCACCAACCCGTCGGACTGGCCGGAGGGCAAGGTCCGCGACGGTCTTCGAGCCGGTCGTCAAGACCACGATCATCGCGCCCAGCGAGTTCATCGGCACGATCATGGAGCTGTGCCAGTCCCGGCGCGGCGAGCTCGGCGGCATGGACTACCTGTCGCCGGACCGCGTCGAGCTGCGCTACACGATGCCGCTGGGCGAGATCATCTTCGACTTCTTCGACTCGCTGAAGTCGCGCACCCGCGGCTACGCCAGCCTGGACTACGAGGAGGCCGGCGAGCAGGAGGCCGACCTGGTGAAGGTCGACATCCTGCTGCAGGGCGAGGCCGTCGACGCGTTCAGCGCGATCGTGCACAAGGACTCCGCCGCCGCCTACGGCAACAAGATGACCACCAAGCTCAAGGAGCTGATCCCGCGCCAGCAGTTCGAGGTGCCGATCCAGGCGGCGATCGGCTCGAAAATCATTGCCCGCGAGAACATCCGGGCGATCCGCAAGGACGTGCTCGCCAAGTGCTACGGCGGTGACATCACCCGTAAGCGCAAGCTGCTGGAGAAGCAGAAGGAGGGCAAGAAGCGGATGAAGACCATCGGTCGGGTCGAGGTGCCGCAGGAGGCCTTCGTCGCGGCGCTGTCCACCGACGCCGGCGGGGACAAGCCGAAGAAGTAGCCGTCGTCCCGCGGCATCGGCGGCCGTCGGCCACAATGACGTGGTGATTCCGGTGGCAAGGGTTCTCGAGGTGCTCGGCGGTGTGCGCGCGGCATCGGTACTTCTCTCCGGGTGTGTGAGCACCGTCGCCGGCATCGCCATGCGGGACGGGCACGCGGTGCCGTCCGACGTGCCGCTGTTGAAGGAGTCGGCGCTGGACAAGGTGCTGCTCTCCATCGATGAGGTCAACGAGATCATGGGCGTTACCGACATCGAGGTCACCAGCGAGTTGGAGGAGATGACCAACTCCTCCGGGAAGGTGTCCGACCCGGACTGCCTGGGTGCGATGTACGGCGCCGAGGAGCCGGTCTACGACGGCAGCGGGTGGACGGCCGTGCGCGACGTGGTGGCTCGCGAACCCGAAGATGAGAACGACCACTGGGTCGAGCAGACCGCGGTGCTCTACCCGTCGGCCGACGACGGCGAAGAAGTTCTTCGACAAGTCCCGGACGATCTGGGAGAACTGCGCGGGGTCATCGCTCGAGGTGGACGATCGAGGATTCCAGCTCGACGTGGGAGATCGGCGACGTCACCGCAGAAGACGGTCTGATCACCCAGATGGCGACGCAGCAGGACGCCGACGGCTGGGGATGTCAGCACGCCCTGGCGGTGGTGTCGAACATGACGGCCGAGGCCTGGGCGTGCGCATACACCGTCGCCGACGAGGCGGCCACCATGGCCATCGACATCGTCGCCAACGCCGCCGAATAGCCGCCCGACCCGTTACATCGGCGCGTTGGCCGGCTGGAACACCCCGGTGCTGTCGGCCTCCTCCTCGGCGCGGATGACGTGCACCACGGCGTTGATCAACGCCAGGTGGGTGAACGCCTGCGGGAAGTT
The DNA here is from genome assembly GCA_963801575.1 of uncultured Actinomycetota bacterium. Taxonomy (GTDB): domain Bacteria; phylum Actinomycetota; class Actinomycetes; order Mycobacteriales; family Mycobacteriaceae; genus Mycobacterium. The sequence goes on along the minus strand of CAWDFT010000014.1, from coordinate 97,594 downwards.
GCCCAGGTGCCGGCCGGTGCGCGGCTCGATCTCCTCGGCGTACAGGTGCAGCGGGCTGGCGAAGGACAGCAGCCGCTCGCACAGATGCCGGGCCCGGCTGACCTCGCCGATCTCGACCAGCGCCGACACCAGCCAGAACGAGCAGATGGTGAACGTGCCCTCCTCGCCGGACAGGCCGTCGTCGGTCTCCTCGACGCGGTAGCGCAGCACCAAGCCGTCCTCGGTGAGCTCGTCGGCGATCGCCAGCACCGTGGCCCGCACCCGCGGGTCGTCGGACGGCAGGAAGCGCACCAGCGGGACCAGCAGCAGCGACGCGTCCAGCGCGTCGTCGCCGTAGCGCTGGGTCAGCACCCCGCGCTTGTCGACGCCGTTGGCGCAGGATGTCGGCCTTGATCTCCTCGGCGATCGCCCGCCACTGCTGGGCGTAGCTCTTCTCGCCGTCCAGCTCGGCCAGCTTGGAGCCGCGGTCCAGCGCCACCCAGCACATGACCTTCGAGGAGGTGAAGTGCTGCGGCTCGCCGCGCACCTCCCAGATGCCGCGGTCGGGTTCCCTCCAGTGCTTGATCGCCTCCTCGACCTGCTCCTTGAGCACCGGCCACAGCTGATCGGAGATCTGCTCGCGCGACTTGGCGTGCAGGTACACCGAATCGAGCATGGTGCCCCAGATGTCGTGCTGCATCTGGTTGTAGGCGCCGTTGCCGATGCGCACCGGGCGGGCGTTGTCGTAGCCGGACAGGTGGTTCAGCTCCTCCTCGACCAGGCTGCGTTCGCCGCCGACGGCGTACATCACCTGCAGCGGATGCCGTTCGCCGTTGTTGGCGCCGGACACGTCGGCGATGAAGGAGAAGAAGTCGTCGGCCTCGCGGTCCAGGCCCAGGGTGTAGAGGCCCCACAACGCGAACGTCGAGTCGCGCACCCACGCGTAGCGGTAGTCCCAGTTGCGTTCGCCCTGCGGGGTCTCCGGCAGCGACGTGGTGCGGGCCGCCAGCAGCGCGCCGGTCGGCGAGTACGTCAGCCCCTTCAGCGTCAGCGCGCTGCGCTGCAGATAGGAGCGCCACGGATGGTCGGGGAAGTCGCCGATGTTGATCCACTGCCGCCAGCACTCGCTGGTCTGCCACATCTTGTCGGCGGCTTCTTCATAGGTCTGCGGCGACGGGTGCTTCGACCACGATCAGCGCGACGAAGACGTTGTCGCCCTCCTTCAGCCGGGTGCGGGCGCGGGCCTCGCGGCCCTCCAGCCCGATCCGCAGGTTGGTGGTCAGCCGCAGCGTCGGATGGGCGTCGGGATCCTTGCTGGCCCGCGCGATCGCCTCGCCGTAGGCGTGCGCCGAGTACTCCCAGGTGGCGTTGACCCGGTGGTAGTCGAACGACGGCTCGCAGTTCATCACCAGCTCGACCGTGCCGCTCACACAGCGCACGGTGCGCAGCAGGATGTGCTCGGCGTCCCAGTCCATCGGGGTGCGCCGGTGCGTGCGCGACCGGGCCTCGATGTCGTGCCAGGGGCCCATGACCAGCGCGTCGCGCACGATCACCCAGCCGGTGTGGGTCTGCCACGTGGTCTCCAGGATCAGGCTGCCGGGCAGGTAGCGGCGGGCGGCGGGCACCGAGACCCCGTAGGGGCCGAGCCGGAAATGGCCGGCGCCGCGGTCCAGGATCGCCCCGAACACGCTCGGGGAGTCCGGCCGCGGGACGCACAGCCATTCCACCGCACCGGCCGAGGAGATCAGGCAGGTGTTCTCGCAGTCCGACAGGAACGCGTAGTCGGCGATCGGCGGGAACGGGTTCCGCAACGATCCGCCTGAGGCGTAGGGCACCGGGGCCGTCACGGTCAACGGGTCTCGGACTCGGTCCCGGGTGACCTCGTCGGCCTGCCTCGGTCTGTTGCAGAACCATTCGGACATCATCGACCGCCGAGCTGCCCGGCGTCTACTTGTGACGCGGGGAGTGTCCGGCGTTGCTGGCTCACCGGCGGGCGTAGCCCGGCACGTGCTCCGGCAGCGGCCGATCGCGATCGCGTAGCCGACCGAGGCGCCGCAGGCGGCCGAAACTCGGTGCCGCATCCGCACCGCCAGCGGCGGTTCAGCGTGCTCTGTCGACGAAACGGCCACCGCGATGAGTTCGGCTGTGGACCAGCCGCTGCACGGCCTTGCACCAGCGCGGCCGGAACCCATCGCCGGGCCTGGACGCAGGGCCAGTTGCCGGGGTGCGACATGTCCGGCGCGCAGCGGGCCTGCCAGGATCCGGGCCGCCGCGACCGCGTCGGCGACCGCCAGGTTGATGCCGACCCCGCCGACCGGTGACATCGCGTGCGCGGCGTCGCCGATCAGCAGCAGCCCGTCGACGTACCAGCGCCTGCAGCCGGTTGAGCTGCACGTCGAGCAGTTTGACGTCGTCGAACGACGTCAGCGCCTCCACCCGGCCGGCCAGCCACGGCACCAGGGCCACCACGCCGCGGTGCAGCGCCTCGATGCCGCTGCGCGCGCAGCTGCGGCGTCGCGGCCCTTCGGGATGACGTACGCGCACTGGTAGTAGTCGCCGCGATCGATGACGACCTGCACGCGTGCCCGGTGCCGAGCACGCCGGCCAGGCCGTCGCGGGTCGTCGGCGCTCGCGCGGCAGCCGGAACCACCACACGTCCATCGGGGCGCCGAAGCTCCGCGGCCGCAGGTCCGGCGGCGCTGCGCAGTGTCGACGAGCGACCGTCGCAGGCCACGGTCAGCGTCGGCGTGCAGCGTTCTGGACTTCGCCCGTCGGCGCCGCGGTAGGCTGACGCCGATCACCTTGTCTGCCGCTGCGATTATCGGCCCGAGCACCTCGGTGCTGCGCAGCAGCCGGAATGCTCGGCTCGTTCTCGGCGGCCGCGCGCCAGCAGCTCGAGGAAATCCCACTGCGGGACCAACGCGATGTGCTTGTGCGGCCCGGGAAGTCGGCTCAGATCGATACTCGACCTCGCGTGCCTTGGATGCTCATCGTCCGAGCGTGTCGATCTCGCGGTGCGGCAGTCGGGCGAATTCCGGTCGCCAGCCCCAGTTCGTCGAGCAGCCGCAGCGTGCTGGCGTGCACCGTGTCGCCGCGGAAGTCGCGGAGGAAGTCGGCGTGCTTCTCCATCACCGTGACCTCGCACGCCCGCGCGGGCGAGCAGCAGGCCGAGCATCATTCCCGCCGGGCCGCCGCCGACGACGATGCAGGTGGTTCTGCTCGCTGTATCGGCCGGCATCCGGCCATCTTCGCATCGAATAGGCTGGCTGGGTGGGCGGCTTCCTCAGTTGGTGGGACGGTGTCGAGCTGTGGCTGTCCGGCCTGCCGTTCGTCGCCCAGACCGCTGTCGTGATGCCGGTGGTGCTGGCTCTGGCCTATGGCCTCGCCATGCTGCTGGACGGCGCGCTGGGCAACGGCATCCGGCTGTTGCGCCGGGTGCGCCACTCTGACGAGGACGTCGAGTGAGCGGCGGTATGCCGCGGTCCCGGGTGACGTTGGTGCTGGTCATCCTCGTGGTGCTGGTGATCGTCATGTGGCTGCTAACTCGTTAAGTCGGCTAAGGCCGAACTGAGCGTGGACCCCGGACTCTGTTATTCTTCGCGCCATGCGAACGGCAACCGGCAACAAGAGCGGCCACATCCTGGCCCTCATTGCCGTGGGTTTCACCGCCGTCGCTGATGTCTGTTGTTGTCGCTGACTCCATACCCGTCCGCGGTCTGGTGTCGGTAGCGGCTGTAATTGATGCCCGAGATACTGATCCAAAGCCTTTCCGTTCGTGACGGGATCCACCCATAAGTCCCCGCAAGGAAAGGTCACCAATGCTCAACATCCGCAAAGTCCTGGCGAAATGCCGCCGTGCTGGCTACCGCGGCGACGCTGCTCGCCGCGTGCGGTGGCGGGTCCAGCGACGTCGCCGGCGGGGGCGACCAGCCGGCGGCCGACACCACGCTGACGCTTGTCGCCTATGCGGTGCCGGAGCCCGGCTGGAGCAAGATCATCCCGGCGTTCGCGGCCACCGAGGAGGGCAAGGGCGTCGCGGTGACCACGTCCTACGGCGCCTCCGGTGACCAGTCGCGCGCCGTCGTCGACGGCAAGCCCGCCGACATCGTCAACTTCTCGGTCGAGCCCGACATCACCCGCCTGGTGAAGGCGGACAAGGTGGCCAAGGACTGGAACACCGACGCCACCAAGGGCATCCCGTTCGGCTCGGTGGTGTCGCTGGTCGTCCGCAAGGGCAACCCGAAGAACATCAAGGACTGGGACGACCTGCTGCAGCCGGGGATCGAGGTCGTCACCCCGAGCCCGCTGAGCTCCGGCTCGGCCAAGTGGAACCTGCTGGCGCCGTACGCCGCCAAGAGCAACGGCGGCCAGAACACGCAGGCCGGCCTGGACTACGTCACCAAGCTCGTCACCGAGCACGTCAAGACCCGTCCCGGGCTCCGGTCGGGAGGCCACCGACGTCTTCCTGCAGGGCACCGGCGACGTGCTGCTCAGCTACGAGAACGAGGCGATCAACGTCGAGCGGCAGGGCAAGCCGGTCGAGCACGTCAACCCGCCGCAGACCTTCAAGATCGAGAACCCGGTCGCGGTCGTCACCTCCAGCGCCCACCTGGACCAGGCCAACGCGCTGAAGAACTTCCTGTACACCCCGAGGGACAGAAGATCTGGGCGCAGGCCGGTTTCCGGCCGGTCGATCCCGCGGTCGCCGAGGACTTCGCCACCGACTTCCCGACGCCGCAGAAGCTGTGGACGATCGCCGACCTCGGTGGCTGGAGCGCGGTCGATCCCGCGCTGTTCGACAAGGACAATGGGTCCATCACCAAGATCTACAAGCAGGCCACTGGATGACAGCTGCGCTCAACCCTGAGGCGGTCCGGCCCGAGCTCACCGACGCACGGCGGGGGTGACGGCCGGGCCGCCCGGCTTCTTGGAGGGCCGGTACGGCACGACGTCGCTGCGGGTCGGGGTGGCGATCCATCTGGCTGAGCGTCATCGTGCTGCTGCCGCTGGCCGCCATCGTGTGGCAGTCCGCCGGCGGCGGGTGGCAGGCGTTCTGGTTGGCGATCACGTCCAACGCCGCGCTGGAGTCGTTCCGCGTCACGCTGACCATCTCGGTCGGCGTCGACGCTGGTCAACCTGGTCTTCGGCCTGCTGGTCGCGTGGGTGCTGACCCGCGACGACTTCCCGGGCAAGCGGCTGGTCGACGCGGTCATCGACCTGCCGTTCGCGCTGCCCACCATCGTCGCCAGCCTGGTGATGCTGGCGCTCTACGGGCCGAACAGCCCGGTCGACCTGCATCTGCAGCACACCAAGTGGGGCGTCGGCGTCGCGCTGCTGTTCGTCACGCTGCCCTTCGTGGTGCGCTCGGTTCAGCCGGTGCTGCTCGAACTCGACCGTGAGGTCGAGGAGGCCGCGGCCTCGCTGGGCGCCAACAACTGCACCATCTTCACCCAGTGTCATCCTGCCCGCGCTGCTGCCCTCGCTGCTGTCCGGTGCGGGCCTGGCGTTCTCGCGCGCGATCGGCGAGTTCGGCTCGGTGGTGCTGATCGGCGGCGCCGTGCCCGGCGAGACCGAGGTGTCCTCGCAGTGGATCCGGACGCTGATCGAGAACGACGACCGCACCGGCGCCGCCGCGATTTCGATTGTGCTGCTGGTCGATCTCGTTCATCGTGCTGTTCATCCTGCGCGCAGTCGGTTCGCGCGCGGCCAAGCGGGAGGAGCTGGCGCAGTGAACCTGTCGACGCCGGTGCGTTACCTGGCCCGCTACGTCGCGCTGGCCTACATCTTCGTGCTGGTGATCGTGCCGGTCGGGCTGATCCTGTGGCGCACCTTCGCGCCGGGAGTCGGGGCGTTCTTCGAGTCCGATCACCACTCCGGCCGCGATATCGGCCCTGCAGCTGTCGCTGCTCGTCGTCGCGATCGTGGTGCCGCTCAACGTGTTGTTCGGGGTGCCGACGGCACTGGTGCTGGCGCGCAACAAGTTCCGGGGCAAGAGCGCTGCTGCAGGCGGTCATCGACCTGCCGTTCGCGGTGTCGCCGGTGGTCGTCGGCGTGGCGCTGATCCTGCTGTGGGGCTCGGCGGGGCTGTTCGGGTTCGTCGAGAACGACCTCGGGTTCAAGATCATCTTCGGCTTTCCCGGGCATCGTGCTGGCCAGCATCTTCGTCACCGTGCCGTTCGTGATCCGCGAGGTCGAACCGGTGCTGCACGAGCTCGGCACCGACCAGGAGGAAGCCGCCGCCACGCTGGGATCGCAGCTGGTGGCAGACGTTCTGGCGGATCACGCTGCCGTCGATCCGGTGGGGCCTGACCTACGGCATCGTGCTCACCGATCGCGCGCACCCTCGGCGAGTTCGGCGCGGTCATCATGGTGTCGTCCAACCTGCCGGGAACGTCGCAGACGCTGACACTGCTGGTGGCGGACCGGTACAACCGCGGCGCCGAGTACGGCGCCTACGCCGTCTCGACGCTGCTGATGGCCGTCGCGGTGCTCGTCCTGGTCGTTCAGGTGATCCTCGACGCCCGACGAGCACAGCGCCGCCAATTAGGCCTCAGGAGACACTGACATGACGAATGCGATCACCGTGCGGGGCGCCAACAAGCGCTACGGCGACTTCGCCGCGCTGGACAACGTCGACTTCGAGGTGCCGTCCGGTTCGCTGACCGCCCTGCTGGGGCCCAGCGGTTCGGGCAAGTCCACGCTGCTGCGCGCCATCGCCGGGCTCGACCAGCCCGACACCGGCACCGATCACCATCAACGGCCGCGACGTCACCAACGTGCCGCCGCAGCGGCGCGGCATCGGCTTCGTGTTCCAGCACTATGCGGCGTTCAAGCACCTGACCGTGCGCGACAACGTCGCGTTCGGTCTGCAAGATCCGCAAGCGGCCGAAGGCCGAGATCAAGGAGAAGGTCGACAACCTGCTGGAGGTCGTCGGGCTCAGCGGATTCCAGACCCGCTATCCCAACCAGCTGTCCGGCGGCCAGCGGCAGCGCATGGCGCTCGCGCGCGCGCTCGCCGTCGATCCGCAGGTGCTGCTGCTCGACGAGCCGTTCGGCGCGCTGGACGCCAAGGTCCGTGAGGATCTGCGGGCCTGGCTGCGCCGGCTGCACGACGAGGTGCACGTCACCACGGTGCTGGTCACCCACGACCAGTCCGAGGCGCTCGACGTCGCCGACCGGATCGCGGTGCTCAACAAGGGCCGCATCGAGCAGGTCGGTTCGCCGACGGAGGTCTACGACGCACCGGCCAACGCGTTCGTGATGTCGTTCCTGGGCGCGGTGTCGTCGCTGAACGGAACGCTGGTGCGGCCGCACGACATCCGGGTCGGCCGCAACCCCGAGATGGCGATCGCCGCCGGCGACGACACCGTCCAGGCCACCGGCGTGATGCGAGCCACCATCGATCGAATCGTCATGCTGGGCTTCGAGGTTCGGGTGGAACTGACCAGCGCGACGAACAAGACGTCCGTTCACCGCGCAGATCACCCGCGGCGACGCCGAGGCGCTCGGGCTCAAAGAGGGTGACACCGTCTACGTGCGGGCCACCCGCGTGCCGGCGCTGCCGGGCGGCACCGAGATCCCGACGAGCGACGCGGCCGACGAGGACGAGGCGGGCCTTGACGAAGGCCTGAGCTCTTCTCCGGCGAGCAGACGGAGAATCGTCCACGCACACCTGGGGTTTTGCGAACGTTTGCGTCTGCTCGCGGGACTAACATCGGCCATCGATGGCGGCCTGATGTTTCGTCGTCACCTCGTCGGCAACCGGTTTCAGCTGGCGACTCGCCCGTGACGTCGACCAGCACTTGCGGGTCCGTCGCTTCGACGAGCACGGTGTGCTGGTCGTCAGGGTCGGTGCGGACGACGACGTTGCACGGCAGAAGCAGCCCAGTCTGGCGGTCGATGCTGACGGCCCGATGCGCGCAGCGGCGGGTTGCAGGCACCGAGTTACTCCATGTCCTCGTTGAGCTTGTTCGTCAGTGTCGCCTTCATGTCGATCTCAGTGAGCACGCCGTAGATGCCTGCTCGGCGATGTGCTTCACGGGTGCGGGCGACGGCTGTCTGTCGACAGGTGGTCCGCAGGCTGGTGCGCCAACGCGATACCCATGTCGACGCCTTTGCGTCGCTGAATCGGTCAGGCGAGTGCCGAGCACGACGTCTCGAGTTCGGCCTCGCTCATCGTCTCGACCTTGGCGCCGTCCGCGTCCTCGGTGATCGATCCGACGGCGCGTGCTTGCGGCATCACCGACGCCTCGTGACGAGCCGTGCTGGATGCCTTTGCCTGCCCGCCGCTCGACGAGAGTCCACAGCGCTTGGTAGCTAGTGCGTCTCCGACGGCTCGATGACCGCGACGTGCCGACAACGCTCGATCGTGCGGTTAGGCCGCGGCGCGCTCGGCGAGCGCCTGCGTCGAAGCGGTCCAGCACCGTCTCGGCCACCAGGCGGTGTGCGCCCAGCGGCGCGGCCATCGAAATGCCGTTGTGCGGCGGCGAATGCCGCGACCCGGTCGGTGATCAGGCCGTGCGCCAGGAACCACGGCGCGATGACCAGGCGGTCGGCGCCGCGGCCCTCGCACAGACTCGGCGGCGTCGGCCACGCCGGGATGCGGTCCGGTGGCGAACGCGACCTGCGCTCCGGCCCACCGGGTCCCGAGGGCTGAGTTCGCGAGCCACCGTTGCGGTGCGGGCGTTGGCCGCCTGGCTGTCGACGAGCCGACCGCGACGACGAGCACGCCGAGGCCGTCGGCGTCGAGCCGAGACACTCCGGTCTCGGCCGAGCCGCTGCCGCATACACCGATCAGCAGCGCGGATCCTCGCCGAGCACGTCGGCCTGGTCGACGTCGACGCCGGCGTCGGCGATCATCGCGGGGATGTCGACCCGGGCGTGGTAGGCGTCGGCCAGCAGCAGCGGGACCACGACTGCGTGCCGCGGCAGCGTGGCGCAGCACGTCGCGCAGGTTCGGATAGTTCTGCTCGCAGAACGCGACTCGCACGTCGAGTCGAGGCCGCAGTCAGCGCGTGCAGTCGGCCACCGCATGTGCGTTCGCCGCGGACCGCGGGTCGGCGCTGCCGTGCGCTGTCAGGACGGTGGGCAGGAGCAGCACTCACGAAGCGTGCAACCCGCATTCCGTCTTCGACAGGCCCGCCCAGCGGCCGCTGCGCGGGTCGGCGCCCTCGACCGGCTTCGCCGTGCACGGCGCGCAGCCGATCGACGGATAGCCTTCGAACGACAAGCGGGATTCACCAGGACGTCGTTGGCGTCGATGTAGGCCTGCATCTCGTCGTCGGTCCACGCCGCGATCGGATTGATCTTCACCAGCTCGAACGCCTTGTCCCAGCTGATCAGCGGCGCGTTGGCGCGGGTGGGTGCCTCGACCCGGCGGATCCCGGTGACCCACGCCGTGTATCCCTGCAGCGCCTTGCCCAGCGGCTCGACCTTGCGCATCCGGCAGCACTCGTTGGGTTCGCGGGCGAACAGGTCCTTGCCGAACAGCTGGTCCTGCTCGGTCGACGCTGTTCTCCGCTGTGACGTTGACGACGTTGATGTCGTAGACCGCCTCGACCGCGTCGCGGGTGCCGATCGTCTCGACGAAGTGGTAGCCGGTGTCCAGGAACAGCACGTCGACGCCGGGACGCACCTTGGCCGCCAGGTCGACCAGCACCGCGTCCTGCATGTTGGAGGCGACCACGTAGTCGCCGCCGAAGTTCTCGTCGGTCCAGCGCAGCAGCTCGTTGCGCGCTGGCGCCCTCGAGTTCGGCCGCGCCGCGCTCGGCCAGCTGCTGCAGCTCTGTCTCGGTCATCGTCACCTCAGATCCGTTCTTCGCGCCAGCGCTCATCGCAAATCCGCCTCGTCTGCTCGTACCGCCCACGTAGCGAAACGCTCGCCTTGCTCTCGTTGTTTCACGAAATTGCGGACGACCCGGTCGATGTAGTCGCCGAGCTCGGTGGAGAGCACCTTGTGCTGGCGCAGCTTGCGGCCGAAACCGCTGTCCAGGCCCAGGCTGCCGCCCAGATGAACCTGGAAGCCCTCGACCGGTCGCCGTCGCCGTCGTCGACCATCTGGCCCTTGAACCCGATGTCGGCGACCTGGATGCGCGCGCACGAGTTGGGGCAGCCGTTGATGTTGACCGTGATCGGCACGTCGAGCTGGGCGTTGATGTCCTCGAGGCGCTTCTCGAGCTCGGGCACCAGCACCTGTGCGCGGTTGCGGGTCTCGGCGAACGACAGCTTGCAGTACTCGATGCCGGTGCAGGCCATCAGGTTCTTGCGCCAGTGCGACGGCGTCGACGGCAGGCCGAGCGCGTCCAGGCCGGCGACGAGTTTGTCGAGCCTTGTCGTCGGCGACGTCGAGGATGACCAGCTTCTGGTACGGCGTGAACCGCACCCGGTCCGAGCCCGCCGCCTCGGCCAGGTCGGCGACCTTCGTCAGGATGGTGCCGGTGACGCGGCCGGCGATCGGGGCGACGCCGACGGCGTTCTTCCCGTTCTTCAGCTTCTGGACGCCGACGTGGTCGATCGGGTGCTTGACCGGCTCGGGCGCGGGCCCGTCGATCAGTTTTCGGCCTAGGTACTCCCGTTCGAGAACTTCCCGGAATTTTTCGATGCCCCAGTCCTTGATCAGGAACTTCAGCCGCGCCTTCGCCCGCAGCCGCCGGTAGCCGTAGTCGCGGAACACCGACGTCACGCCCTCCCAGACGTCGGGCACCTCGTCCAGCGGCACCCAGGCGCCGAGCCGCTGGGCGAGCATCGGGTTGGTGGACAGGCCGCCGCCGACCCAGAGGTCCAGACCCGGGCCGTGCTCGGGGTGGTTGACGCCGATGAACGCGATGTCGTTGACCTCGTGGGCGACGTCCTGCAGGCCCGAGATCGCGGTCTTGTACTTGCGCGGGAGGTTGGAGAACTCCGGATTGCCGACGAAGCGCCGGACGATCTCGTCGACCGCCCGGGTCGGGTCGAGCACCTCGTCGAGCGACTCACCGGCCAGCGGCGAGCCCAGCACGACGCGGGGGCAGTCGCCGCACGCCTCGGTGGTCTGCAGACCGACCGCGGCGAGCCGCTCCCAGATCTGCGGTACGTCCTCGATCCGGATCCAGTGGTACTGGACGTTCTCGCGGTCGGAGATGTCGGCGGTGTCGCGGGCGAACTCGGTGGAGATCTCGCCCAGCGTGCGCAGCGCGGCGGTGGTCAGCGCGCCGCCGTCGCAGCGCACCCGCATCATGAAGTACTTGGCCTCGAGGATGTCGGCGTTCTCGTCACCGGTCCAGGTGCCGTCGTAGCCCTGCTCGCGCTGGGTGTAGAGGCCCATCCAGCGCATCCGGCCGCGCAGGTCCTGCTTGTCGATGCTGTCGAAGCCCTGCTTCGAGTAGATGTCGACGATGCGGGCCCGCACGTTCAGCGCGTCGTCGTCCTTCTTGAACTGTTCGTTCGGGTTGAGCGGCTCGCGGTAGCCGAGCGCCCACTGGCCCTCGCCACGTGGGCGCTTGACCGCCGCCGGCGAGCCGGCACGTGTCTTCGGTGCGGTGGTCATTGGTGTGGCTCCTTCTTGGAGCCGGCCTTCAGACGCGCGATTCACCGGGAGCTGTCCGGCGGCGCAGATCCGGCGGCCAGCTGAAAGTACAGGTGGGCAGGTCTACGACATCAAGGCAGACAACAACAGGTACAAACGCGCTTGAAGTCGACATGCCGCCGCGCCACCAGCGATACGCGGTGGGGGAAGATCCAGGCGGCGGTCACGTGCCCAATTGTGCCACGGACACCGACATATGCCCTAACCGGGGGAGATTTGCGCTCAGGGTGAGCGAAATCGCGCTCTGGGAGACTGACTACATGACGGTGCGAGCGGCGCCAACGGAGCTGCCCGGCCTGGCGTCCACGCCGGGCCGGCCGTTCGGCATCTATATCCACGTGCCGTTCTGCGCCACCCGATGCGGGTACTGCGACTTCAACACCTATACGCCCGCCGAGTTGGGCGGCGCCAACCCCGACGGCTGGCTGGTGGCGCTGCGCGCCGAGCTGGGCCTGGCCGCGGACCTGCTGGGTTCGCCGCCTGGGTCTGATATCGCCGGCCGAGCGGCTCCGGAAATACAGACGGTGTTCGTCGGCGGGGGAACGCCGTCGCTGCTGGGCGGTTCCGGCCTGACCGCCGTGCTCGACGCGGTGCGGGAGCGCTTCGCGCTGGCGCCGGGTGCCGAGGTGACCACCGAAGCCAACCCGGAGTCGACGTCGCCGGAGCTGTTCGCGCAGTTACGTGCCGCCGGCTACACGCGGGTGTCGCTGGGCATGCAGTCGGCGGCCGCGCACGTGCTGGCCACGTTGGACCGGGTGCATTCGCCGGGGCGGGCGCCCGCGGCGGCCCGCGAAGCCCTGGCGGCGGGATTCGAACACGTCAGCATCGATCTCATCTACGGGACGCCGGGCGAGTCCGACGACGACCTTCGGCGTTCGGTCGACACCGCCGTCGAGGGAGGTGTTGATCACGTCTCGGCCTACGCGCTGACCGTCGAGGAGGGCACCGCGCTGGCCCGCAGGGTGCGGCGCGGCGAAATTCCCGGCACCGACAACGACGTGCTGGCCCATCGTTACGAGCTGGCGGACGGTCTGCTGGCCCAGGCGGGCTTCGACTGGTACGAGGTCTCCAACTGGAGCCGGCCCGGTGGTGAGTGCAGGCACAACCTGGGCTACTGGAACGGCGGCGAGTGGTGGGGTGCCGGGCCAGGAGCGCACGGCTACGTCGGATCCACGCGTTGGTGGAATGTCAAGCATCCCAACGCATATGCGCAAGCGCTGGCCGACGGGCGGCTGCCGGTCGCCGATTTCGAGGACCTCGACGCCGACGCGACGCACACCGAGGACGTGATGCTGCGGCTTCGGCTGCGATACGGACTGCCGTTCGGCAGGCTGAGCGATCGCGAGCGCGTCCGCGCGCAAACCGCCGTTGGTGACGGCCTGCTGTGGGTCGACGCCGATCGGCTGGTGCTCACCGACCGCGGCCGGCTGCTGGCCGACGCCGTCGTCCGCACCGTCCTCGACTGACCATTCGTGCCGTCGACAGCGGGAACTGGTCGCCGACGTGCTCGAGGATGGAACGGTGCTGATCGAGCCGCACGTGACGATCTGGAGTCGAACACCAAAGAAGTTGTGGAGCATGCGATTTCGGTGCGGAGCTCGCTGCAGGAGATCGCGGAGGTCGCCGAACCGGGTACTGCGATGGTCACCGACTTCCTGACCGTGTGCGAGCGGGGCAGTGTGCAACATCTCGGCTCCACGGTGGGTGGGCGACTCGATCCGACGATGGACCGGATGGATGCGCTGGAGGCCCTAGCGCACGCATCATCGCGGCGTCCACGCCGGAGCGCGAGTTCGAGGAGACCTGCGACAAGCTCACCACGCTCGCCCCGTATCTGGTCCGGCGGGTCTAGCCCGCGCTTGGGGCGGGCGCAGTACCGTCGCCTCATGGCATTCGACCCCGGCGCCATCGGCCGCGCGTTCTCCGAGCACCGGTTCGACGAGGCGCTCGGGTATCTCGCCAAGGACGTGCGCTGGACGATCGTGGGCTACACGGTGCTGGAGGGTGCCGACGCCGTCCGGCAGACGTGCAGACAGACGGCGGCCAGCCTGGAGGACACCACCACCACCTACGACCGATGTGTGGTGGCGGCCGGATCCGACGTCGTCGCGGTCGACAACTTCGCGCGCTACAGCGGCCCCGCCGGCGTCACCGCGGTCGCCAGCTGCGACATCTACGAGTTCGCCGGCGAGCAGATCGCCGCGATCACGTCGTATGCGGTCGAGGTTGACCCCGAGTCGGCCGGCTCGCAGCCGCCGCCTCGCGTGTAGTTGGAGGAGATGGCCATGGCAGACCAGCCGCTGGACGCAAACACTCGACTGGCCGCTGAACGCAACCGTCTGGCGTTGGAACGGACTTTGATGGCCTGGACCCGCACCAGCACGTCGCTCATCGCCTTCGGCTTCACCATCTACCAGATCTTCCGGTACCTCTCGGCGAACGAACGGCTTCGGGACCCGTACGTCAGCCCCCAGGTGTTCGGTGTCGCCATGATCCTGGTCGGGCTGGCCGCATTGGTACTGGCGTGGTTTCAGCACCGCCAGGAGTTGAAGGCGCTCAGGGCGGACTTCGGGCCGATGCGCTACTCGATTGCCGCGATCGTCGCCGCGATGGTCTCCGGTCTCGGCCTCATCGCGCTGCTGGGGGTGACCCTGCGGCTATAGCGGCGGGCCGACGAGCTGAATGTGATCGCCGCCGCGGTGGATGACGTCCTTTACCCGCCCCGTCACCTCGAGGTAGCCGTTCTCGAAGCGGCGCACCCGGTCACCGCTGCGGTAGAAGCCCTCGGGGCTGAACGACCGCTCGTTGGCGGTCGCTCGCGGTGCTACGAGTGTCCACCGATGCATTGCCGTCGACCGAGGAACGCTGAGACTCGTGCACCGGGCGGCCAGGTTGGCATTTCGCGGACATTCGGTGGCCGCGACCGGCCACAGTTGTACGCACATAAGCGGCGTGTCGTTGGGCAGACACCTTCGCTCGCGGTACGAGGCGAGCGAGAGCTACATCTGCTGGGCGAGCGGCATGTCCATGTCCAACACGCGGGCGTGCAGCACGGTCCGGTTGCGCAGCGCCGCCCGCACCGCCCGGTGCAGACCGTCCTCGAGATAGATCACCCCGCGCCACCGCACGGCGTGCGGAAACAGGTCACCGTAGAACGTGGAGTCCTCGGACAGCAGCCGGTCCAACGCCAACACGGTCGTGGTGGTCACCAGCTCGTCGAGGCGGATCTGCCGCGGCGGTATCTGAGACCACTGTCGGTAGGTCAGGCCGTGGTCGGGGTACGGCTTGCCATCGCGGACGCCCTTGAAGATCACCTGCCAGTCCCTCGACTCGTCACCCGTGGCGATGGCATCACCATGAACTGAGGCTAGTCCCAACCGGCTGAATCGCCACACCAACGAGTGCGCGCAGGCGTTGCCCCAGCTGATGACCGTAAAATGAATACCAACTTGCCGGAAGGGTAGGTGAACAATGGGTAGTGCCGACGACCGTCGCTTCGAGGTGCTGCGCGCCATCGTCGCGGACTTCGTGTCGACCAAGGAGCCGATCGGCTCGAAATCGCTGGTCGAACGGCACAACCTGGGCGTGTCCAGCGCGACGGTGCGCAACGACATGGCCGTCCTCGAGGCCGAGGGCTACATCACCCAGCCGCACACCAGCTCGGGCCGGGTGCCCACAGAGAAGGGCTACCGCGAGTTCGTCGACCGGCTCGAGGACATCAAGCCGTTGTCGACGTCCGAGCGGACCGCGATCCTGCGATTCCTGGAGTCCGGTGTCGACCTCGACGACGTGCTGCGCCGCGCGGTGCGGCTGCTGGCGCAGCTGACCCGCCAGGTGGCCGTCGTGCAATACCCGACGCTGTCCACCGCCAGCGTCCGGCATCTCGAGGTCGTTGGGCTGACGCCGGCCCGGCTGCTGCTGGTGGTGATCACCGACACCGGCCGTGTTGACCAGCGCATCGTCGAGCTGGGCGACACCATCGACGACCAACAGGTCGGCCAGCTGCGCGAGATGCTCGGCCAGGCGCTGGAAGGCAAACGGCTCGCGGCGGCGTCGGTCGCGGTGTCGGATCTGGCTGTGCACATGGACGGCAGCGGTGGCCTCGGCGACGCGATCGGCCGGTCGGCGACGGTCCTGCTGGAGTCGCTCGTCGAACACAGCGAGGAGCGGCTGCTGCTGGGCGGCACCGCCAACCTGACCCGCAATACCGCCGACTTCGGCGGGTCGCTGCGCTCGGTCCTGGAAGCGCTCGAGGAGCAGGTCGTGGTGTTGCGGCTGCTGGCCGCGCAGCAGGAGGCGGGCAAGGTCACCGTGCGCATCGGACACGAGACCGAGGCCGAGGAGATGGTGGGCACTTCGGTGGTCAGCACAACTTACGGCAGTATGGGAAAGGTCTACGGCGGGATGGGTGTGCTCGGGCCCACTCGAATGGACTATCCGGGAACTATCGCTAATGTCGCTGCGGTTGCGCTGTACATAGGCGAAGTCTTAGGCAGCCGATAAACCGCCGCGGACGCGAGGAGTACAACAAACCGCCGCCAGCGGTAGGGAAGGTCAGGAAGTGGCACGCGACTATTACGGCCTGCTCGGGGTGAGCAAGGGCGCGAGTGATTCGGAGATCAAGCGCGCCTACCGGAAGCTGGCCCGGGAGCTGCATCCCGACATCAACCCGGACCAAGCGGCACAGGCGCACTTCCAGGAGATCAGCGTCGCCTACGAGGTGCTCAGCGACCCGGAGAAGCGCCGCATCGTCGACCTCGGCGGCGACCCGCTGGCGACCGCAGGGGCAGCGGGCAACGGCTTCGGCGGCTTCGGCGGGCTCGGCGACGTGTTCGAGGCCTTCTTCGGCGGCGGCTCCACCTCTCGCGGACCGATCGGCCGGGTCCGGCCCGGCGCCGACTCGCTGCTGCGGATGCGCCTGGACCTCGACGAGTGCGCCACCGGGGTGACCAAGCAGGTCACCGTCGACACCGCCGTGCTGTGCGACCTCTGCCAGGGCAAGGGCACCCACGGCAAGTCCACCCCGTCGGCGTGCGACACCTGCGACGGGAGCGGCGAGATCCAGACGGTTCAGCGCTCGCTGCTCGGCCAGGTCATGACGTCGCGCCCCTGCCCGGTCTGCGGCGGGGTCGGCGAGGTCATCCTCGACCCCTGCCATCGCTGCGGCGGCGACGGCCGGGTGCGGTCGCGGCGCGAGATCAGCGTCAAGATCCCGGCCGGCGTCGGGGACGGTATGCGGGTGCGTCTGGCCGCCCAGGGCGAGGTCGGGCCCGGCGGCGGGCCGGCCGGTGACCTGTACGTCGAGGTCCACGAGAAGCAGCACGACACTTTCGTCCGCGACGGCGACGACCTGCACTTCACCATCTCGGTGCCGATGGTCGACGCGGCGCTGGGCACCACGGTCGCCGTCGACGCGATTCTGGACGGACCGACCGAGATCACCATCCCCGCGGGCACCCAGCCCGGCTCGGTGACCACGCTGCGCGGCCACGGCATGCCGCACCTGCGGTCAGGCGTGCGGGGCGACCTGCATGCCCACGTCGAGGTGGTGGTGCCGTCGCGGCTCGACCACCAGGACATCGAACTGCTGAGCAAGCTGAAGGAACACCGCACCCGTGACGCCGCCGAGGTGAAGTCCACGCAGGCGGGCAGCGCGGGCGGCGGGCTGTTCAGCAGGCTGCGCGAAACCTTCACCGGCCGCTAGCCGGCGGCCATGACCGGGGCGCTCTTCTACGTCAACACCCTGCCCGAGGTCGGTGACCTGGTCGTGGTCGACGGGGATGAGGGCTTCCACGCCGCCAACGTGCGCCGGATCAGGACGGGCGAAACGCTCGACCTCGGCGATGGAGCGGGCGCGATGGCCCACTGCGTCATCGAAGAGGTCGGCAAGGGTCGGCTGTCGGCTCGCGTGCTGAACCGCTGGACCGTCGAGCCGCCGAACCCGCCGGTGACCGTCGTGCAGGCGCTGCCCAAGTCCGACCGGTCCGAACTGGCCGTTGAGCTGGCCACCGAGGCCGGAGCGGACGCCTTCGTGGCCTGGCAGGCGGCGCGCTGCGTGGCCCGCTGGGACGGCGGCCGCGCCGACAAGGGCCTGCGGAGGTGGCGCGCGGTGGCCCGGTCGGCCGCTCGCCAGTCCCGGCGACCGCATATCCCGTCGGTAACCGGCGTGGCGACGACCGATGCGTTGGTGGCCGATGTGCGCGACGCCGTCGCGTCGGGGACGACGGTGCTGGCGCTGCATGAGTCCGCCACCGCACCGCTGACGAAACTGCCCCTGGCACAGGCTGATTCGCTGATGCTAGTGGTGGGGCCGGAAGGCGGTATCGCCGACGACGAGATCGCCGCGCTGTCCGAAGCGGGGGCCAAACCGGTGCGCCTAGGGCCCACGGTGCTGCGAACATCCAGCGCCGCCGCCGTCGCACTCGGCGCATTGGGAGTATTGACCCGGCGCTGGGATTAGCCTCAGCGGTATGAGCGAGAAGTACGACCTCAACGCGATTTTCGAGCAGCACGTGGCCGACGAGTTCGTCGCGAAGGATGTCGCGGCGACGATGTCGACGATGACGGCCGAACCGTTCGTCAACCACGTTCCGACGATGATGGGCGGAGTCGGCGGCCGGGGCGTCGCGGACTTCTACGACAAGTACTTCGTCGGGCACTGGCCGGATGACACCGAGATCATCCCGGTGAGCCGCACGGTCGGCGCCGACAAGGTGGTCGACGAGATGATCATGAGCTTCACACACGACATCCCGATGGAAACGTTCTTACCCGGCGTCGCTGCGACCGGACGCGCGGTGCGGCTACCGGTTGTGGTCGTCATGGGGTTCGACGGCGACAAAGTGGCCTTCGAACGCATTTATTGGGATCAGGCGTCGCTGCTCGTGCAGGTCGGCCTCATCGATGACACGACGTTGCCGGTGACGGGTGCTGCACAGGCTCAGAAGGTGCTCGAAAAGGATTTGCCCGCCAACGAACTGCTGACAAGACGCTGAGGCCGCCCAGACCGTGACTCCCGATAGCGGCCCGATGTTTGTTAGCCTCGCTTGCAAAGCCGACTGAGCTAGCCGAGTTGAGGGGATCCCCGATTCTGCGCGTTCTGAAACGTACGTGGATACCGCTGGTGATGGTGGTAGTGGTAGCGGTCGGCGGATTTGCGGTGGCACGGGTCCGTGGCATCTTCGGCTCACACCAGCTGCCGACCTATGCGGGCAGCATGTCCGATGACGAGAACCGGTCGGACCCCAAACGCGTCGTCTACGAAATCTTCGGTCCGGCCGGGGCGACCGCCGACATCAACTACATCGACGACGACGGCGAAACCAACCAGGTCAACGGCGCAACGCTGCCGTGGTCGCACGAGATCGTCACTACGGCGCCGTCGATGACGGGAAACATTGTGGCGCAGGGCGACAGCGACTTCATCGGATGCCGTATCACCTCTGACGGCGAAGTCAAGGACGAACGGACCGTGAACGAGGTCAGCGCCTACATCTACTGCTTTGTGAAGTCGGCATGAGCAAAGCATGAACAACCTGCAGACCCGGCGGCAGCCGTCGTTCATCGCCCAGTGGATTCGACGCCTGTCGGTACCCATCGTTCTCGGCTGGCTGGCTCTGCTCTTTGTTTTGAGCGTTGTCGTGCCCCCGTTGGAGGAGGTGGCTGCACAGAACCAGGTATCGATGAGCCCGACGAATGCGCCGTCGATGCAGGCGATGGCGAATATGGGCCGCCTCTTCCAGGAATCCGACTCCGACGCCATCGCGATGATCATCCTGGAGAGCGACGAGCCGCTCGGCGAGGACGCGCACGACTACTACGACGGCCTGGTCGCCAAGTTGAGGGCCGACAGCAAGCACATCCAGCACATCCAGGACTTCTGGGGTGATCCGCTCACCGAGGCCGGCGCACAAAGCAACGACGGCAAGGCCGCATACGCGCAGTTGAATCTCGCCGGAAACATGGGTGAGACCCTGTCCAACGAGTCGGTCGAAGCGGTTCGCAGCATTGTCGACCAGTCGCCTCCGCCGCCGGGTGTGAAGGTGTTCGTGAGCGGTCCGGCGGCGCTGCAGGCCGATATGACCTACGCCGGTGACAGCACCTTAATGAAGATCACCATCGTCACCTTCGTGGTCATCATCACGATGCTGCTGTTCTTCTACCGCTCGGTTGTGACGGTCGTTCTGCTGTTACTGATGGTGGGAGTTCAGCTGACGGCGGCCCGGGCAATCGTCGCGGTGCTCGGATACCACCACATCATCGGGCTGTCGACGTTCGCGGTGAACATGTTGGTGTCCCTGACGATCGCGGCGGGAACCGACTACGCCATCTTCCTCATCGGGCGCTATCAGGAGGCGCGTTCTTCCGGAGCGACTCGGGAAGAGGCCTACTACGAGATGTTCCACGGCACGGCGCACGTCGTCCTGGGCTCGGGTCTGACCATCGCCGGCGCCACTTACTGCCTGACCTTCACGCGCATGCCGTACTTCCACACGCTCGGAGTGCCCTGCGCGGTCGGCATTCTCGCCGGTGTCGCGGTGGCGCTCACGCTGGGCCCTGCGGTCATCACCATCGGCAGTCGCTTCGGCCTCTTCGAACCCAAGCGCTCGATGCGCATCCGGTTCTGGCGGCGCATCGGCACCACGATCGTGCGGTGGCCGGGCCCGGTGCTCACCGCGTCGCTGGCGCTAGCCCTCATCGGCCTCGCCGCCCTGCCCGGATATAAGGCGAACTACGACGACACGAAGTTCATCCCCAAGGACATACCGGCCAACCTGGGATTCGACGCGGCGAACCGGCATTTCTCGATGGCCCGGATGAATCCGGAGGTGTTACTGATCGAGGCCGACCACGATCTTCGCAACTCGTCGGACTTCCTCGTCCTCGACAAGGTCGCCAAGGCGGTGTTCCGGGTGCCCGGTATCGCCAGGGTGCAGGCGATCACCCGGCCTTCCGGCACCCCCATCGAACACACATCGCTTCCGTTCCTGATGAGCATGCAGGGCGCGGGCCAGATGCAGAACATGAAGCTGATGAAGGACCGCATGGCCGACATGAAGACTCAGGCCGACGAAATGGGCAAGACCCTCGCGACCATGAAACGCATGTACGAGCTGATGACGCAGCTGACGGGCGTCACCCACGACATGGTCGGGCAGATGAACGAGTTACAGGGAACGATTCACGAACTGCGCGACCACATCGCGGATTTCGACGACTTCTTCAGACCGATCCGCAACTACTTCTACTGGGAACCCCACTGCTACAACATCCCGGTGTGCTGGTCCATCCGCTCCATCTTCGACACCATGGACGGTGTCAGTCAGATGACCGACACCATGGACACGCTCATCGTGAACATGCACCAGCTGGATGCGCTGATGCCACAGATGCTCGCGCAGTTCGGGCCCATGATCACCACGATGGAAAGCATGCAGCGCATGATGCTGACCACGCACAGCACCATGTCGGGCTTCTACAACCAGATGGACGAACTGAGCAGGGACTCAACGTCTATGGGGAAGGCGTTCGACGAAGCGAAGAACGACGATTCCTTCTATCTTCCGCCGGAAGTGTTCGATAATCCCGACTTCCAGCGCGGCATGAAGAGCTTCTTCTCGCCGGACGGCAAGGCGGTCAGGATGATCATCGCGCACCGCGGGGATCCGGTTACACCCGAAGGTCTTTCGCGCGTCGAACCGATCAAGATCGCGGCCATCGAAGCGGTGAAGGGCACCCCGCTGGAGGACGCGAAGATCTCCCTGGGAGGAACGGCGGCGACCTTCAAGGATATGGCGGACGGCTCGAAGTATGATCTGCTGATCGCCGGAATCGCATCGATCTGCCTGATCTTCCTGATCATGCTCTTGATCACCAGGAGCCTCGTCGCCGCACTGGTGATCGTCGGCACCGTGGTGCTCTCTCTCGGTGCGTCGTTCGGGATCTCGGTGCTCATCTGGCAACACATCCTCGGTATCGAGTTGCACTGGATGGTTCTTGCGATGGCGGTCATCATCCTGTTGGCCGTCGGATCGGACTACAACCTGTTGTTGGTGTCCCGGTTCAAGGAGGAGATACCCGGCGGGTTGAAGACGGGAATCATCCGCGCGATGGGCGGTACCGGCAGTGTGGTGACAGCCGCCGGTCTCGTGTTCGCGCTCACCATGTGCTCGATGGTGGTCAGCGATCTGCGGGTCATCGGCCAGATGGGCACCACGATCGGGCTCGGGTTGCTGTTCGACACGCTCGTTGTGCGGTCGTTCATGACGCCCGCGATCGCCACCCTGCTCGGCCGATGGTTCTGGTGGCCGATGAATGTGCGAACCCGGCCGCCGCGCCCGAGGCCGGCTCCGGCCGAGGTGGTTGCTGGTTAAACGTTGGGATGGGTCGGTACCCGGCGGTAAACTGGGTATTCAGCAGCAACCGACCAGGCCAGGACCCAGAAAGCAGGCAGAAAACCCCAGGTGACGCCCAGCGAGATGAACGCTGACTCGGACGCACCCGTTCGCAGCAGCATCAATGTTCCGCCCGACATCGTCGTGGGCCTGCTGGGTTCCGCTGACGAGAATTTGCGCGCACTTGAGCGCATTCTGTCCGCTGATATCCACGCGCGGGGCAACGCGCTCACGCTGTCCGGCGAGCCTGCCGACGTGGCGCTGGCCGAGCGGGTGATCTCCGAACTGATCGCGATCGTGGCCAGCGGCCAACAGCTGACCCCAGAAGTGGTGCGGCACAGCGTCGCGATGCTCACCGGCACCGAGGGAGAGTCGCCGGCCGAGGTGCTGACGCTCGACATCCTGTCCCGGCGCGGTAAGACGATCCGGCCAAAGACGCTGAACCAGAAGCGATATGTGGACGCCATCGACGCGCACACCATCGTGTTCGCCATCGGCCCGGCGGGCACCGGCAAGACGTATCTGGCGATGGCCAAGGCGGTCCGCGCATTGCAGACCAAGCAGGTGTCCCGGATCATCCTCACCCGCCCGGCGGTGGAAGCCGGTGAACGCCTTGGCTTTCTGCCCGGCACGCTCAGCGAGAAGATCGACCCGTATCTGCGGCCACTCTACGATGCGTTGCACGACATGTTGGACCCGGAACTGATCCCGAAGTTGATGAGCGCCGGGATAATTGAGGTAGCACCACTCGGGTACATGCGTGGCCGCGCGCAACCCCTCTTCACTAAGGTATTGACGCCTAATGGATTCGAGGCGATCGGTGATCTCAAAGTCGGGGATTCCGTGATCGGTTCCGATGGCCGCCCGACGAAGGTACTCGGTATCTACCCTCAGGGATTCAAGGAGATCTACCGCGTCTATACACAGGATGGTTCGTCGACGCTCGCGTCGAGTGACCATCTATGGGCCGTGCACACCCGCCATGACAAGCTTCGAGGCAAGCCTGTCCGAGTGCTGCAGACCAAGGAGATGATCGGCAACCTCGGTGCGGCGCACTATCACCGCTACGAACTGCCTTTGCTGAGTGCACCGGTGTATTTCGAATCGCAGCCAGTGCCGTTGGATCCCTATGCTCTCGGTCTGCTGCTCGGCGACGGCTGCATCCTGTGCCGTACCTCGCCCAGTTTCACAACCTGCGACCCTGAATTGGTTGAGGCGTTGCAGCGCCTGGTTCCAGAGATCACCGTCCGGAAGAAGTCAGACATTGACTATGTACTGGTCAGACGGGTTGCCAAGGGCGGGGACGTTCGGATCAAGAACCCGATCACCGAGGCGATGCATCAACTTAGGCTCGCTGGCGCGAAGTCGGAAGACAAGTTCGTTCCAGTGGAGTACCTGCGCAACACACCGGACGTCCGATTGGCCGTCCTACAGGGGCTGTTCGACACCGATGGCGGGCCGGTGACACAAGACGGCCGGACGTGTCGGGTCCAGTACGGAACGGCCTCGGAACAACTCGCCGACGATGTAACGTTCCTCGTCCAGTCGCTGGGCGGAGTGGTGTATCGCCGCAAACGGAAAGCACAAGGACGCAAACCCGGGTTCGCACGGGGACGTCCAGTTCATCATCGAGCCGATGCGCACATCCTCGATATTCGGCTTCCTCAGGGAGTCATTCCGTTCCGGTTGGCACGCAAGATCGCGAAGTACGACGTTACCGGCGGTGGCCGACCAATGCGGTTCATTGAACGTATCGAGTCCGCTGGCACCGAAGAGGCGGTCTGCATACAGGTCGCTGCCGCCGATTCGCTCTATGTCACCGAGGACTTTCTGCTCACTCACAACACGATCTCGGATGCGTTCATCATTCTCGACGAGGCGCAGAACACCACCGGCGAGCAGATGAAGATGTTCCTCACCCGGTTGGGCTTTGGGTCGAAGATCGTTGTCACCGGAGACATCACACAGGTCGACCTGCCGGGTGGCGCCGCGTCGGGATTGCGGAACGCGATGCGCGTCCTCGACGGAATCGAGGACATCCACTTCGCCGAACTCACCAGCGCCGACGTCGTGCGGCATCGGCTGGTCTCCGACATCGTGGATGCCTATGCCAAACACGAGGAGCCCGAGCTGATGAACAGGGCGCAGCGGCGTGCCTCAGGCAGCCGTCCGCGGCGATAGGACAGGCATGAGTATTGAGGTTTCCAACGAATCGGGCCTCGACGTTTCCGAAGAAGAACTGGTCAGCGTCGCCCGTTTCGTCATCAGGAAGATGAAAGTCCACCCCGCGGCGGAACTTTCGATGGTGCTGCTCGACACCGCTGCAATGGCCGATCTGCACATGCGGTGGATGGACCTGCCCGGCCCGACGGACGTGATGAGCTTCCCGATGGACGAGCTGGAGCCGGGGGGCAGGCCCGACGCGCCGGAGCCAGGCCCGTCGATGCTCGGCGACATCGTACTGTGCCCGCAGTTCGCCGCCGAGCAGGCCACCGTGGCCGGCCACTCGCTGGGCCATGAGCTGGCACTGCTGACGATCCACGGTGTGCTCCATCTGCTCGGCTACGACCACGCCGAGCCCAACGAAGAGAAGGAGATGTTCGCGCTGCAGCGTCAACTGCTCGAGGAATGGGTGGCCGACCAGGTCGAGGCTTACCGCCAGGACCGCCAGACCGAAAAGGATCGGCGGCTGCTGGACAAGTCCCGTTTCTTCGACGAACCGTGAACGGTATAGCCCCGCTGCTCGGCGCGATCGCACTCATCGGTCTGGGTGGATTGTTCGCGGCCATCGACGCAGCCATCAGCACGGTTTCCGTCGCGCGCGTCGAAGAGCTGATGCGCGACGAGCGGCCCGGCGCGGTGCGGCTGGCCCGAGTCGTCGCCGAGCGGCCGCGCTACATCAATCTTGTTGTGCTGCTCCGGATCATCTGCGAGGTGACCGCGACGGTGCTGCTGGTCGCCTATCTCGATGGCCGGCTCGGCGTGGGTTGGGGCCTGACCGCGACGGCCGCGATCATGACGGTCGTCAGCTTCGTGGCGATGGGTGTCGGGCCCCGAACGCTCGGTCGTCAGCACGCGTACTCAATCGCTCTGACGACGGCCCTACCCTTGCAAGCGATTTCGGTTCTGTTGACCCCGATCAGCCGGCTTCTGGTCTTGATCGGTAATGCGCTGACGCCTGGGCGCGGTTTCCGCAACGGGCCGTTCGCCTCGGAGATCGAGCTGCGTGAGGTCGTCGATATGGCCCAGCAGCGCGGCGTGGTGGCCGACGACGAACGGCGGATGATCCAGTCGGTGTTCGAGCTCGGCGACACTCCCGCGCGGGAGGTGATGGTGCCGCGCACCGAGATGGTCTGGATCGAAAGCGACAAGACGGCGGGCCAGGCGACGTCGCTTGCGGTGCGCAGCGGACATTCCCGCATCCCGGTGATCGGGGAGAACGTCGACGACGTCGTCGGCGTCGTGTATCTCAAGGACCTCGTTCAGCGCACCTACTACTCGAACAACGGTGGTCACGACACCCAGGTGTCGGAGGTGATGCGGGCGGCCGTTTTCGTGCCCGACTCAAAGCCGTTGGACGCACTGCTGAGCGAAATGCAGCGCGACCGCAACCACATGGCGCTGCTGGTCGACGAGTACGGTGCGATCGCCGGCTTGGTCACCATCGAGGACGTGCTGGAGGAGATCGTCGGTGAGATCGCCGACGAGTACGACGCCGACGAGGTTGCTCCGGTGGAGGAGCTGGGGGACAAGAGCTTTCGGGTTTCGGCGCGGCTGCCGATCGAGGACCTCGGGGAGCTGTACGACATCGAGTTCGATGAGGACCTCGACGTCGATACGGTCGGTGGCCTGGTGGCCCTACAGCTCGGTCGCGTCCCGCTGCCTGGTGCCGAGGTGACCTGGGACGGACTGCGGCTGTGCGCCGAGGGCGGACCCGACGACCGCGGCCGGGTGCGGATCGGCACCGTCCTGGTCAGCCCCACCGAGCCCGAGCAGAAGGGTGACGATGGCTGAGCTCGATGCTGAGGACGCCAAGCTGGTGGTGCTGGCCCGCGGTGCGATGGGCCGCGCCGAGGCGGGCAGCGGGGCGGCCGTGCGGGATCAGGACGGCCGCACCTACGCCGGGGCGCCGGTGACGCTCGACGCGCTGACGCTGACCGCGTTGCAGGCGGCGGTGGCCGCAGCCGTGTCGAGCGGTGCGACGGGACTGGAGGCGGCGGTGCTGGTCGGTGGGTCGGCCGACGACGCCGGAGTCGCCGCGGTGCGCGAGTTGTCCGGGGACGCCAACATCATCGTCACGGATCGGCCCGGAACCGTGCATGACTGACTCTGCTCCTCGCGTCCGCGAAACCGAGTTCCGTTCCGGCTTCGTCTGTTTCGTCGGCAGGCCGAACACGGGTAAGTCGACGCTGATGAACGCCCTGGTCGGTACCAAGGTGGCGATCACGTCGAAACGGCCACAGACCACACGCCACACCATTCGCGGAATCGTGCACCGGGAGGACTTCCAGATCGTTCTCGTGGACACCCCCGGTCTGCACCGGCCGCGCACGCTGTTGGGACAGCGGCTCAACGACCTGGTTCGCGACACCTATTCGGAGGTCGACGTCATCGGGCTGTGCATTCCCGCCGACGAGCCGATCGGGCCGGGGGACAGGTGGATCCACGAACAGATCCGGACGGTCGCGCCCAACACCACGCTGGTGGCGATCGTCACGAAGATCGACAAGGTGTCCAAGGAGCGGGGCGCCGCTCAGCTGGTGGCGGTCAGCGAGCTGGTCGGCCCGGACACCGAGATCGTGCCGGTGTCGGCGACGACGGGTGAGCAGGTCGACGTGCTGATCGACGTGCTCGCCGGGCAGCTGCCGCCGGGACCGGCGTTCTATCCCGAGGGGGAGCTCACCGACGAGCCCGAGGAGGTCCTGATGGCCGAGCTGATCCGCGAGGCCGCACTGGAAGGGGTCCGCGACGAGCTGCCGCACTCGCTGGCCGTCGTCATCGAGGAGGTCAGCCCGCGCGAGGGCCGTGACGACCTGATCGACGTGCACGCCAACCTCTTCGTCGAGCGGTCAAGCCAGAAGGGCATCGTCATCGGCAAGGGCGGGGCAAGGCTGCGGGAGGTCGGCACCGCCGCGCGCACGCAGATCGAGAAGCTGCTCGGCACCAAGGTGTATCTGGACCTGCATGTCAAGATCGCCAAGAACTGGCAGCGAGACCCCAAACAGCTTGGGAGACTGGGCTTCTGAGTTAGAGAAACAGGTGGTTCAGGGCGTCCAGCCGGGCACCTGGCCGAAGTCGCGGATCGGCGACGGAACGGGCGGAGCGCCGTCACCCTTGCCGTAGACCGCGACCACGACCGTGCGGTCGATCAGGCTCTCCGACCACACGCCGATGTCGACATTGGAGCAATCCGCCATGATCGCGTAATAGTCGGGTCGGTGATACCACTGGTTGATCAACTCGATCCCGCTGATTGCCAGCGCCGGATTGATCGCCACCGTCTCGGCCACCGCCCCGCCGTAGCCGGCGTTTCGTGCGCGGTCAGCCGCCGTCGTCCCGTCCGAACCGATATCACCGTCCAGTGCGCGGTTGTTCAGCACGTCGTTGGTGTGCCACTGGGAGGCCAGACGCAATTTGGGATTGATCTTGATTTCGGTGGCACAACCGGCTTGCTTCTGCACGGTGTAAACGTTGGCGACCACGCTCTCGTTGAGCCGCCTGTTGTCGGCGCTGGCTGCGGGCATGCCCGCGATCGCACCACCCAGCACGGTGAGTACCGGGATAACGCCTGCGCAGCGCCGTGTGGTGTCGCTGACCGTCACGCTCGATGACCTTACGCGAGCCGGTCGCCCGCCGTCTCCTGGATGGACGTCTTCCACCACGGCTCTGGCTGCTTGGTAGCCCAGCCGTTGATCGCCTCCAGCTCGGCGGCCAGCGAGATCAGCACCGGTTCGCTGTTGGCAGGGCCCATCAACTGCACGCCGATCGGCAGCCCGTCGGAGGTGAAACCGGCCGGGACGTTGATCGATGGCCAACCCAGCAGGTTCCACGGCCACGTTGCCGGACAGGCCCGAATCATCGCCCGATCGGTGGACAAGCCGCCGCGCTTGTCGAAATGGTGCACCTTCGGCGGCGGCAGGGCGGTGGTGGGCGCCAGGATGACGTCGGCGAGGTTGAAGATCCAGCCGACGCGGTGCTGCGCAGCGGCCTCGCTGGCGCGAGCCTTGCGCAGCACGTTCTCCGACAGCAGCCGGCCCATTCGAAGGTTGGCCACGGTGCGGGGGTCCAGCTCGACCTCATGGCCGAGACGGTCCGCCCAGTCCAATAGGCCCGCTGTGGACCGGGCCAGGAAGTTCCACGACATCCCCTTGCTGTAGGAGGGGTCCGCCGCGACGATCGTGTGCCCCAGTTCGGTGAGCTGTTCGCTGACGGCCTTCAGCGCGGCCTGGATCTCGGGGTGCAGCCTCGGCCGGAAAACGGTGAAGGGGAATTTGGTCGACAGCGCGATCCTGAGTGGGCCCGGAGCACGACCGACCGCCTCGGCCGCCTGCACCGGTGGCGGCTTGTGTCGGTCACCGTCGACGTTGCCGGATACGGCGTCGAGCACCAGCGCCGCGTCGATGACGGTGCGGGCCAATACGCCGTTGACGGTGATGCCGTTGAATGCCTCCGGCAGCGGCCACGTCGAGATGCGGCCCCGCTGCGGTTTGATGCCGACCAAATGTGTCCACGCGGCGGGGATCCGGACGCTGCCCGCGCCGTCCGAGCCGATCGCCGCGGTAACCAGACCGGCCGCGACCGCCGCCGCACTGCCGCCCGACGAGCCGCCCGGAGTGTAGTCGGGCGCCCACGGGTTTCGAGTGTGGCCGAACCCGGGTCCGCTGGTGAACGGCCACTGACCCAGTTCGCATGTGTTGGTTTTGCCGACGATGACCGCACCCGCGTACCGCAGCCTGCGCACGACTTCGGCGTCGGCCGCGGCAAGATGCACCCGGCCTGCCGCGCCGTACATGGTCGGCACACCAACGACGTCGACGTCGTCCTTGACCGCGATCGGAATCCCCAGCAGCGGAGCCTGTTCCCCGGCCGCGCGTCTGCGGTCGGCCCTGGCGGCGTCGGCGAGCGCCTGCTTGCTCAACACCACCCGGAACGCGTTAAGGGTCGGCTGGCTGGCCTCGATTTCACGCAGCGACGTCCGCACCAGTTCGTCGGAGGTCACGGTTCCGCTGGCCAGCCGATACAGCAGGCTGGTGAGGGTGGGCATGGGGGATCGGGAGGCGAAAGATGCGGTGGGTAGGGGCGGCGCAGCCATTAATGCGTCCCGAAGGGACCGGCGGCTTCAGCCGTCGGGGGAATCGGGGCCTCCGCTGCATGGGGGCGGATGTTGTCGTTGCTCACTGGTAGCTTTCCGTTCAGGGTCGGACTGGCCCGTCGTGCGGCGTCGGGAGACGCACCGCAGAGAAGAATCTGGGGCTGAGTAAAGGCCATGAAGCTGCTGGCTTCAGCCATCAGAGATGTCACTAATGTCGAGAATATCCCGGCGCTGCCTACCGGCCATGTCGGAACACGATGGGAAACTGGTCGAATGCGCCTGTACCGGGATCGGGCGGTGGTGCTGCGCCAGCACAAGCTCGGCGAGGCCGACCGGATCGTCACGCTGCTCACCCGTGAGCACGGGTTGGTCCGCGCCGTGGCCAAGGGAGTTCGGCGCACCCGCAGCAAGTTCGGTTCCCGGCTGGAGCCGTTCGCGCACATCGATGTTCAGCTGCACCCGGGCCGGAATCTCGACATCGTCACCCAGGTGCAGACCATCGATGCGTTCGCCGTCGACATCGTCAGCGACTACGGCCGCTACACCTGCGCATGCGCCGTGCTGGAAACTGCCGAACGCCTCGCAGGCGAGGAGCGCGCCCCGGCGCCCGCGCTGCACCAGCTGACCGTCGGCGCGTTGCGGGCGGTGGCCGACGGCAGCCGCCCGTGGGAACTCGTGTTGGACGCTTACCTGCTGCGCGCCATGGGGATCGCCGGGTGGGCGCCTGCGCTCACCGAGTGCGCTCGCTGCGCCGCTCCTGGTCCGCACCGGGCGTTCCACATCGCCGCGGGCGGCAGCGTGTGCGTGCACTGCAGGCCGTCCGGATCGACCACACCGCCGCAGGCCGTGCTCGACCTGATGTCCGCGCTCTACGACGGCGACTGGGACGTCGCCGAGGCGTCGCAACAGTCGCACCGCAGCCAGGCCAGCGGGCTGGTTGCGGCGCATCTGCAATGGCATCTCGAGCGTCAGCTCCGCACATTGCCGCTGGTCGAACGCGTCTACCGGGTCGATCGCGCGGTCGCCGACCACCGGGTCTCGCTGGTCGGGCAGGATGTCACCCGTGGTGATGAAACGGGCGGCCAAGACCACCTACCCACAGCTGCCTCCGGCGCCTGACGACTACCCGACCTTTCCCGACAAGTCGACCTGGCCGGTCGTATTTCCGGAGTTGCCGCCACGTACCAACGGCAGGTTCGCCCGCCCGCCCCAGCACACCTCGAAGGCCGCCGCGCCCAAGATCCCGGCCGACCAGATCCCGCAGCACGTCGCCGTCGTCATGGACGGCAACGGCCGGTGGGCAACCCAGCGCGGGCTGCACCGCACCGAAGGCCACAAGATGGGCGAGGCGGTACTGATAGATATCACTTGCGGCGCCATCGAACTCGGCATCAAACATCTGACGGTCTATGCGTTCTCGACCGAAAACTGGAAGCGCAGCACCGAGGAGGTCCGCTTCCTGATGGGGTTCAACCGCGAAGTCGTCAGGCGAAGGCGGCAGAACCTCAACGATATGGGCGTGCGGATGCGCTGGGTGGGCTCGCGACCGCGAATGTGGCGCAGCGTCATCAAGGAGTTCGACATCGCCGAGCAGATGACGGTCGGCAACGACGTCATCACCATCAACTACTGCGTCAACTACGGGGGCCGCACCGAGATCGTCGAGGCCGCACGGGAGCTCGCGCAGGAGGCCGCGGACGGAAGGATCAACGCCGGCCGGATCAGCGAGGCGACGTTCGCCAAACACCTGCACCGCGCCGACATCCCCGACGTCGACCTGTTCATCAGGACGTCGGGGGAGCAGCGGGCCAGCAACTTCCTGCTGTGGCAGGCGGCCTACGCCGAGTACGTCTTCCAGGACAAGCTGTGGCCCGACTACGACCGCCGCGATCTGTGGGAGGCGTGCGAGGAGTACGTGAACCGCAACCGCCGCTTCGGCCGGGCCGAACAATGAGCTTGAGCGGCAGGTAGCGATGGACCTTTCCGACCGGCTGCGCGCAGTTCTCGACGGAGTGCTTCCGTTCGAGGAAGAGGATGACGGCGCCCTCACCGTGCACCACGACCACACCTTCGCCTCGTTGCGGGTGGTGACGATCGCTCAAGGACTGGACATGGTGTCGCTGACGCAGATCCTGGCGTGGGACTTGCCGCTGGACAACGAGATTCGCGACAAAGTTGCGCAACTTGCGCACGACACGCTGCTTGGCACGGTGTCGCTGGCCGAGCAGGTGGCAGGTGGCGGCGTCGCGGATGTGACGCTGCGCTACAACTTTCCCGTCGCCGGCCTGACCGACGATGCGCTGCAGACCCTGATCGTGATGGTGCTCAGCACGGGCGCCGATGTGCGTCGGGCGTTGGTGGGCGACCCGGACACCTGAGCCGTTTGCACGTCACCCGTTTGGCGCGCAGCCGCCGCAGACGCCGAAGATCTCGATCGTGTGGCTGACGTCGGAGAAGCCGTGCTCGCGGGCGATGTCGGCCGCCCACGTCTCGACCTGACCGCCCTGCACCTCGACCGTGCAACCGCACATCCGGCACACCAGGTGGTGATGGTGGTGCTCCGAGCAACGCCGGTAAACCGACTCGCCGGTGTCGGTGCGCAAGGTATCGACGAGACCCGCAGCCGCCATCGCCTGCAGTGTTCGGTAGACGGTGGTCAGGCCGATGCCTTCGCCGCGGCGGCGCAGTTCGTCATGCAGATCCTGGGCGGACCGGAAGTCGTCGAGTTTTTCGAGCAGTTCGGAGATCGCCGCGCGCTGCCTGGTGGCACGCACGCCGGGTGCGCTGCTCACTCGCCGTCCTCGGCCGCGTGGGTCACCGCGGCGACCACGATGTGGGCCAGGTGGTGATCGACGAGGCGGTAGAGCACCTCGCGGCCCGATCGCTCGCCGGCCACCACGCCTGCGGCCTTGAGGATGCGAAGGTGCTGACTGACCAACGGTTGCGGCACGCCGAGCGCGTCGACGAGTTCGTGCACGCAGCGCGGCGACTCATGAAGCTGCAGCACGAGCGCGATCCGCACGGGTGCGGCCAACGCGCGCAGCAGGTCGCCTGCGGTGTCGAGGAGCTCCCGAGGCGGGAGATCGGGCACCGGGGCGTCGCTGTGTTGGTGGTGGTCGTCGATGTGTGGCGCCAGCCCCGACGAGTAGGTGGAAACCGTTTTCATTATGTCAGCCACGATACATGCGCGGTTGCGCATGTCAACGGCATCGCCGGGCGCCGCTCGGTCATCGTTACGCTGTTGACCCGTGGCGTCCATCATCGACACCGTTGCGAATCTGGCCAAGCGCCGTGGCCTCGTCTACCAGTCCGGCGAAATCTACGGCGGCACGAAGTCCGCTTGGGACTACGGCCCTTTGGGCGTCGAGCTCAAGGAGAACATCAAGCGGCAGTGGTGGCGGTCGGTGGTCACCAGCCGCGACGACGTCGTCGGCCTCGACAGCGCGATCATCCTGCCGCGCGAGGTGTGGGTGGCCTCCGGGCACGTCGAGGTGTTCCACGACCCGCTGGTCGAATGCCTGAACTGCCACAAGCGGCATCGGCAGGACCACATGCAGGAGGCCTACGCCGAGAAGAAGGGAATCGACGACCCGGACTCGGTGCCGATGTCTGAGATCGCGTGCCCGGACTGCGGCACCAAGGGCCAGTGGACGGAGCCGCGCAACTTCAACATGATGCTCAAGACCCATCTCGGCCCGATCGAGACCGAGGAGGGGCTGCACTACCTGAGACCGGAGACCGCGCAGGGCATCTTCGTCAACTTCGCCAACGTAGTTACGACGGCGCGCCGCAAGCCGCCGTTCGGCATCGGCCAGATCGGCAAGAGCTTCCGCAACGAGATCACGCCGGGCAACTTCATCTTTCGCACGCGCGAGTTCGAGCAGATGGAGATGGAGTTCTTCGTCGAGCCGGACACCGCCGTGGAATGGCACCAGTACTGGATCGACAACCGGCTGGACTGGTATGTCGACCTGGGTATCGACCGCGACAACCTGCGGCTGTACGAACACCCCAAGGACAAGCTGTCGCACTACTCGGACCGCACCGTCGACATCGAGTACAAGTTCGGCTTCCATGGCAACCCGTGGGGCGAGCTGGAGGGTGTGGCCAACCGCACGGACTTCGACTTGTCAACGCACTCAAAGCATTCCGGCGTCGACCTGTCGTTCTACGATCAGGCCACCGACACCCGGTACGTGCCGTACGTCATCGAGCCCGCAGCCGGCCTGACCCGGTCGTTCATGGCGTTTCTGGTCGACGCCTACGCCGAGGACGAGGCGCCCAACGCCAAGGGCGGCGTCGACAAGCGCACGGTGCTGCGGCTGGATCCGCGGTTGGCTCCGATCAAGGCGGCGGTGCTGCCGCTGTCGCGGCATGCCGATCTGTCACCCAAGGCGCGTGACCTCGCCGCCGAGCTGCGCAAGTCGTGGAACGTCGAATTCGACGACGCCGGTGCGATCGGACGGCGGTATCGCCGCCAGGACGAGATCGGCACGCCGTTCTGCGTGACGGTGGACTTCGACACGCTCGACGACCAGGCCGTCACGATCCGCGAACGCGATGCGATGTCGCAGGAACGGATCGCCATCGACAAGGTGCCCGACTATCTGGCGGTACGGCTGAAGGGCAGCTAGCGCGAACAGACGCAAAAGTCCGGCGTCTCCTGGGCTTTTGCGGGCATAAGCGTCTGCTCGCGAGGTTAGAAGCGGCCGCCGCCGCCGGTCCACGAGCCGGACCCACCGTATGACGTCGAGCTCCAGCCGCCGCCCATGCTGCCGCCCAAACCGCCGCGCATCGAGCCGCTGAGGATGTTGCCGAGGATGATGCCGCCGAGCACCGCGCCCATGTTGGAATTGCTTGTGCTGCCGTATCGGCCGTAATACGACCGTTGTGCTTCTTGGGCATCGGAATTCGCAATCGACTGCGCCTGCGACGCCAGCATCGCCGCGCCGTTGGCATGTGCGATCGCCTCGGTCAGGTTCGTCGCTCGCTTGTCCTGCGCGGCCTGCAGCTGTCGCACCGCTTCGGCGAGCCGGGTGCGGGCCTCGGAGCCGACGCTGCCGCGGCGCACGTCGATGTAGTCCGACACCGCGCGAACCTTGGACTGCGCGGCGAACAGCGCTTGGTCGAAGGCACGGCTGAGCCGCTCGGCCGCCTCGCGTTCTTCCGCGACGCTGGCCAGCAGTCGGTCCAGGTCGACGTCGGCCTGGGTCAACTTGGTGAATGCGCCCAGCGGATCGGCGGTGCCGGTGCTCTGAGCCTCGGCGACGGCTTTGACCGCGACATCACGGGCGGCGCTGAGCTCGTCGGCATGGGCGGTGTTGCCCTGAGCCAGTTGATCTTCCGCGGCCTTGATGCCGTTCTGGATGTCGGTGACGGCCGACGGCAGGGTGGCGACTGCACGGTTGATATCCGTCGCCGCGCTGTCGACGGCGTCCAACAATGTCCGTGCCTGGCCCAGCGCCGACTCCGCCGCGCGAACGGCATCGACCAGCCCGGTCTGGCGTTCCACCGGCCGCGACAGCAGATTGCGTGCGTTGGTGATGTTCTGGTCGGCGAAGGTCAGCCGCTGCTTTGCGGTTTCGACATTGCCTGCGACCGAAGCCAACGCCGAGTCGGCGAATTGGTTGTGCAGCGCGGCGAGTGCCTGCTCCGACGGCTGAAGGCGCGCGGTCAGATCGACCATCTGCCGGGTCATCGCATCGAGCCTGGTCGGCGCGTTGATGACCAGATCCCGCAACTGCTCGAACGCTTCTCGCTGGGCATCGAGCTCCCGGTCCGCCTTCGCGGCCGCCACGACGACCCGGGTCAGCAGGTCACGGCGTTGCGCCATCGTCTCGGGGACGGCGTCGTCGAGGATTTGGCGGACGTTGAAAGCCTGCGCCAGCGCCGTCTTCGCGTTGACGACCGCGTGGCTGAACGGCGCCGTCTCTTTGTCGCCGAATTCTTCTATGGCCAAAGCCAATTCGTTGTCACTGGTGCGCACCGCGTTGTCGACGTCCACCACCATGGTCTTGGACAGGTCGTCGAGCGCGTCGATCTGAACCGACGCCAGCGCGCTCGGGTCGGCGGGATCCACCCGGCGCGCGGCCGCGAACTCGGCCTCCCGGCGCTTACGGCGTCGCCGCCGTGCCCACAGCCATAAAGCCAGCACCAGGAGGACCAGGATGGCCACGGCGACGAGCAGGCCGATCGGGGAGATTCCGGGTCCCGGGGCTGTCGCTGTGTTGATGCCGTCGGCAGCAGCGACTGCGGCGCCGGCCCAATCGCTGCGGCGGAGTGCGGGTTCGATCGCATCGCGGCGGAGGCTGTCGGAGTCGCTACTGCTCATTCCGGTCGACGGGCCTGCCTGGAACGCATAGGAACGATCCGTGGTGGCCACGGCGAGGATGGCGTCCTCGTCGCTCAGGTCGCTGGCTCGCCTAGTCCCGTCGGCCCAGCTCACCGCGGGTCGGCCGTCGAAGCTGTCGACGTACACCACCCACAGCCGGATGCGGCGGTCGTTGTAGAGCTTGTCGACGGCCTGTTTCACGTCGCTCAGTTGGGAACCGCTCAGCACGCCCGCGGCGTCGGTGACGTAGCCGGGCAGCCGGAGTGGGGGTGCGCTGCCCGCGGCGGGCGCCATCAGGACCCCGGCGGTCAGGATCGCGAGAATCAGGCCGAGCAAGCGGGCGATACGCATGACCGTCAATGTAGTGCGATGGCGGTGCCGGGCCACCAGGTACCGGCGAAGACTCCTGGCAGACTGTGCCTCGGTGGCGACGAACAACGACCCATACGACGAGTTCGACCGGCAGCGGCTGGTGGTCGAGCCACCGAAGGGCGCCGCGCTGCCGGGTACCGGCTCCGAGCACCGCACCGATTTCGCCCGGGACCGGGCGCGGGTGCTGCACTGCGCCGCGCTGCGTCGGCTGGCCGACAAGACCCAGGTCGTCGGCCCGCGCCAGAGCGAAACCCCGCGCACCCGGCTGACGCATTCGCTGGAGGTGGCTCAGATCGGCCGCGGCATGGCGATTGGGCTGGGCTGCGACCCCGACCTCGTCGACCTGGCCGGGCTGGCGCACGACATCGGGCACCCGCCGTACGGGCACAACGGCGAGCGCGCGCTCGACGAGGTGTCCGTCGCACACGGCGGCTTCGAGGGCAACGCGCAGAACTTTCGGATCCTCACCCGTTTGGAGCCCAAAGTCCTTGACCCGCAAG
Source organism: uncultured Actinomycetota bacterium (assembly GCA_963801575.1). Lineage (GTDB taxonomy): Bacteria > Actinomycetota > Actinomycetes > Mycobacteriales > Mycobacteriaceae > Mycobacterium. Next base: position 61,143 of record CAWDFT010000014.1, on the reverse strand, counting down.
AGCATAGCGCCGGGCTGAACCTCACCCGCGCGGCGCTGGACGCGGTCACGAAGTACCCGTGGCAGCGGACTCCCGAACGGAAGAAGTTCGGCTTCTACGCCGACGACACCGCGGCCGCCGACTGGATGCGGGCAGATGCGCCGGAGTTCCGGCCGTGCCTGGAGGCCCAGGTCATGGACTGGGCCGACGATGTGGCGTACTCCGTGCACGACGTCGAGGACGGGGTGGTCTCCGGCCGGATCGACATGCGGGTGCTTGCCGACGATGACGCCGCGGCCGAGTTGGGCCGGCTGGGGGAATCGAGCGGGATGGGCGGCGGACTGTCCGGCGACGACTTGGTGTCGGCCGCCCAGCGGCTGTCCGAGCTGCCGGTCATCGCCGCCATCGGTAAGTACGACGCCACGCTCGCCGCGTCGGTCGCGTTGAAGAGGCTGACCAGCGAGCTGGTCGGGAGGTTCGCCTCCGCGGCGATGGCAGCGACCCGGGCGGAGACCGGGCCGGGACCGTTGGTTCGATACGCCGCTGACTTGCGGGTGCCCGCGCTGGTCCGCGCCGAGGTGGCGGTGCTGAAGATCCTGGCGCTGCAGTTCATCATGTCCGACCCGCGGCACCTGGACCTGCAGGCCCAGCAGCGCGACCGCATCCACCGCGTGGCGCAGTGGTTGCTGGCCGGCGCACCGGCCACGCTCGACCCGATCTTCGTGCCCGCATTCAACGCGGCGGCCGACGACGGCGGCCGGCTGCGGGTCGTCGTCGACCAGATCGCGTCGTTCACCGAAGGCCGGCTGGAGCGCATCGAACCGGGCCTAGACTGATTCGGTGGCCGGCCGTATCCCTGATCGCGATGTCGCGGCCATCCGTGAACGCGTGCGCATCGAAGAGGTGGTCGGCGACTACGTCCAACTGCGCCGCGCCGGAGCCGATTCGCTGAAGGGCCTGTGCCCGTTCCACGACGAGAAGTCCCCGTCCTTTCATGTGCGCCCCAACCACGGCCACTTCCACTGTTTCGGCTGCGGCGAGGGCGGCGACGTCTATGCGTTCGTGCAGAAGATCGAGCACGTCAGCTTCGTCGAGGCGGTCGAACTGCTCGCCGACCGGGTCGGCTACACGGTCACCTACACCGGTGCCGCGACCAGCGTGCAGCGCGACCGTGGCAGTCGCAGCCGGTTGATCGCGGCCAACGCCGCCGCCCAGGAGTTCTACGCCGAGGCGTTGAAGTCGGACGAGGCTGCGCCTGCACGCAAGTACCTGCTCGACCGGAACTTCGACGCGGACACCGCCATGCATTTCGGCTGCGGGTTCGCGCCGTCGGGCTGGGACACACTGACGAAACACTTGTTGCGCAAGGGTTTTGAGTTCAAGGAACTCGAGGCGGCCGGGCTGTCCCGGGAAGGCCGTCGGGGCCCGATGGACCGCTTCCACCGTCGACTGCTCTGGCCGATCCGGGTGTCCAGCGGAGAGGTCATCGGATTCGGCGCCCGCCGATTGTTCGACGACGACCAGAACGAAGCGAAGTACGTCAACACCCCCGAGACCGTGCTGTACAAGAAGTCGTCGGTGCTGTTCGGCCTCGACCACGCCAAGCGAGACATCGCCAAGAGCCACCAGGCCGTAGTCGTCGAGGGCTACACCGACGTGATGGCGATGCATCTGGCGGGGGTGACGACGGCGGTGGCGTCGTGCGGTACGGCGTTCGGCGACGAACACCTGGCGATGCTGCGGCGACTCATGATGGACGACAACTTCTTTCGCGGCGAACTGATCTACGTGTTCGACGGCGACGCGGCCGGTCGTGCGGCGGCGGTCAAGGCCTTCGACGGCGAACAGAACCTGGCCGGGCAGTCGTTCGTCGCGGTGGCTGCCGATGGCATGGACCCATGCGACCTTCGCTTGAAATCTGGAGACGGCGCCCTGCGCGATCTGGTTGCGCGGCGAACCCCGTTGTTCGAGTTCGCAATTCGGACCGCGCTCGCCGACCACGACATGGACAACGCGGAAGGGCGGGTCGCCGCGCTGCGTCGGTGCGCGCCGATGGTGGCCCGTATCAAGGACCCGACGTTGCGCGACGAGTACGCGCGCCAGCTGGCCGGCTGGGTGGGCTGGGACGACGTGGCCCAAGTGGTGGGCAGGGTCCGGGACGAGTCAAAGGGTGGCGGCAGGCGCCCGTCGGCTCAGGGTGCGCGGTCCGAGCCGCCGAATCGGGCGGCCGCGGCGGTGGTACGGCCCGACCCGAGGGATCCGACGCTGTGGCCGCAGCGCGAGGCGCTGAAATCCGCGCTGCAGTACGCCGCACTGGCAGGTCCGGTGTTCGACGCGCTGTCGGCGGAGAGCTTCACCCATCCGGGCTACTCGGCGGTTCGTGCGGCCATTTCGGCGGCGGGCGGGACCACGGCAGGCGCTGCGGGTGCGGAATGGATCGAGGCGGTGCGTCAGCAGACCGGTTCGGAGGCGACCGCGAGCCTGGTCAATGAGCTCGGCGTGGAATCGATCAGTGTCGAGGACGACGACAAGCTGCCGCGCTACATCAGTGGAGTGCTCGCCCGGCTGCAGGAAGTGGCGGTCGGTCGCCAGATCGCCGAGGTCAAATCCAAGCTGCAGCGCATGTCGCCGGTGGAGCAGGGCGACGAGTACCACGCTCTGTTCGGTGACCTGGTCGCGATGGAGGCATATCGCCGCAGCCTGCTGGAACAGGCCAGCGGCGACGACCTTACTGCGTAATCAGCCATCACCCGTTAAGGTGGAAACGCCCTAGGCCATTGGTGAAAGGCAAGTAGGTGGTTTCGAAAAGAACTCGTCGAACGATCGCTGTCAGCGCTTTTGCGGTCGCCGCCGCGGCGGGACCGGCTTTCGCCGCGACCATGCTTTCGACCGCTGCGCCCCAGGACTACCAGGCCTCCCCGGGCGAGTGCCTCGCCTGGTTCGGCAACAGAGAAGACAACAAGTGCCTGTCCTACTCGAACGGCCAGCCGATCAACGCCGGTACCCCCGACTTCGGCATCTACGGCCCCGACGGCGGCGGTTTCGGGTTCAGCACAGGGCCGCTGCTACCCGGCCAGACGATCAACCAGCCGATCCGCTAGCGCTCTTCAGCGGTAGGCGCCGTCTGTGGTTTGAGCACGGCGGTATCGGCGTCGATCGGCGTCAACGTCACCATTTCGGGGTCCGGAGACACCCGATTCGCAATCTTGCGGCGCCCGGCGGTGATCATGGCCTTGGCCGCCGGACTTTCCGTCACGGCCCGATACGTGCCCGATATCTGCTCATATCGACGCCGGCCGGCCTTGGTACCCAACACATAGCCGACAGCCAATACGACGACATACCCGAACACAGGGCCCCTTCCAGACGACGGTGCGATGGCGTCCATCCTGCCTCACCGCCGGGGGTGCGTGCCGGGCCAGGGAGAGTATTGGCGGGCCGACCCGCACGTAAGCTAAAGTCTTCACTTGCCCGCGGCTGGGCCCGCGAGCACGGACAATCCCCTGTAGCTCAATTGGCAGAGCATTCGGCTGTTAACCGAAGGGTTGCTGGTTCGAGTCCAGCCGGGGGAGCCAGTTCAGAGGCGATTTTTGTCCGGCCCGGGCTATAAGCGGGCTATAACTACTCGGGGGTCTGGCGGGCCACACCGCCGAACTTGATCTCCGGTCAGCCGACGACCGTTGCTGACGTCGCCGGTGCAGCACGCCCCTCGCGCACTCGGCGCTCGACGTCGAGTGGTGACACGATATGCACCCAGTTGCCCGGGAGTGGACTAGCACATCGTGGGCGACTACCAGCGCTGCCAGCGCGTCAGGCTGTTGCTGGCCGGACTGCCAGGTGACCGCCGCGCTCTCCAGCGCCGGTCGGTGACCGGCGATTCGGCTTTTATGTGAACCGCCTGGATGATCGCGTCGAGGACGCGGGTTGCGCTGCGCCTCGCGTTGAAGCCGGAGTTGCCGAGGCCCCACCGCAGGCTAGAACGTTACGGCTGGCGTCGTACCCCAAGATGTACCGCACCGTGCGCTTATGTCAGTCCGCGAGCGACCATATCGACGTCGCGATCAGGTCACCGCGATCAAGGGCCGCGGCGCGGTGCTCATGCACGCTGGCGTACTCCTCGGTCGTCACCATCTCGACAAACGCCGCTGGTGAAGGGTACTCAACGATCAGGATCGCGTCCCACCACGGGCGCTCGCCGTCGCCGATGATGACCGCCGGGGCAGTGCCGCCGTAACGGATAGTCGCGCCGACGCGCTCCAGGTGCGGGGCAACCAGCTCCCCGTACCGCAGGTAGCGCTCTCGGCCACCTTGCTCTTTGAACTTCAGCAGGTTGACCATCACCACCTGGGCGTCTGCCGGCCGGGCCGCCAGCGCGGCGAATTGATCTGCAGTGGTCTCGAAGGTCGTGCTCATTTTGAATCTCCTTATCTCGTGCGGTTTCTAGCGGTTTGTCCAACCCGATCACGCAGGAACGGGACGACTAACTCGGCCACCCGGTCGGGTTGCTCGAGCCAAGCCCAGTGGCCAACGCCGGGCAACATCTCAATCCGAACGCGTGGGAAGACCTCGCGCTGGCGCTCGGCCTGTTCTGCCGGGATGTAGACGTCGGCGTCACCCCACACCACGAGGGCGTCGGGGTCGCGCACGCGCAACGGGGAGACCAGGGCCTCCATGTCGGCCGACTGCGTGGACCGGTAGAGCCGCAGCACAGCTCGTTTGGTCCCTTCCGGTACGGCGTGCCCCGCGATGCGCTGCAACCACTCCCCGGGCAGACCCGGATTGTCGTGCCGCAACACAAAGCGCAGTACCCGTAGCGTGGCTGCCCGCTGTACCAGCTCACCGACAACAGGTGTACGCCACAGCCGGGCCAGTCGGTGCCAGCGGTAGTCGAGCAGCACCCCCGTGTTGATCATCGTGACGCTCGCGACCGTTTCCGGGTGGGTCGCCGCCCACGTGAGCGCGATCGGTCCGCCGAAGTCGTGAGCGACAAGATGCACGCGCTCAATCCCGAGTTGGTCGATCACGCCGGCCAGGTGCGCGGCGTATCCGGTCAGGGTGTAGTCCTGGTCGGAGCGCTTGTCGGCTCCGCCGAAGCCCGGCATATCGGGGGCTACCACGGTCGCGAACTCGGCGACTCGCTCCATCAGCGGTTCCCAGTCCGCGCCGGCATCGGGGTTGCCGTGCACGAACACGACGGCCTCGCCCGGCGTGCCCGTGCCACCGATCAGGATCGGCGACCGAACGCTGTTCACGACGACTTCGCGCATCTGAAGGGATGTGGCCGTCATCGAATTGCCTTCGACTGCATGTCGATGTCACCGATCGCGGCCGAGAACCCCTCGCGGAGAGGAGCTTCCGCGGTGGCAGCGCCGGTGCCGCGCGCTCCGCCGGTGATCCCGACGGTGCGCATCACGCCTCCGTGCCGATCAAACCGGCGTTGCTGCCGCTGATGTAGTTCACGGAGCCCACTTCCTGCGAGCCTGTGATGATCGAAATCAAGTGACGGATCATCACCGCATCGAGGACCGAGTGGAACTGGCCATCCTCGGTGAAGTTGATGTTTGCACCCTCGACGCGGATGAAGATCGTGGTGTCCTCGGTGTTGGACTCCGGACAGACGAATGTGTGCACCGAACCACCGGGTTCGTACAGGTACGAACCCGCAGTCTGCGGCTGATCAGGGTATTCCAGGTAGTACCAGCGGCCCGAGATCGTGTAGGCCTCAGCGGTCCCCGTGTGGTAGTGGATCGGCAGACTAGCGCCCGGGCTCAGTACCGCCAGCACCACCCAACAGCCGGCCTCCAGATCCAGCCGCAGCGGCTTGAAATGAACACCTGCGCCCAGCGCGTCGCGGAGCAGGGGATTGTCAGCCTCATTGACGGTCAGCAGTTCACCCTGCGGCAGTACCGCCACTGGTAGGGGCGCACCCGAACTCGTCGTCGTGGTAGTCGTCTCGATACTGATACTCATCGGAAATCCTTGTTATGCAATGGCTCCCGACAGAGCTTCTGCCGAGACAGCGGTGGCTTTTCCTCCGCTGACTCAACGATGCCGCACGCGGCGGCCTGAAGTCTTGACTGTTCGGGACAAGAATTTAACTTTTCAGGACAACCGGCCCGGGCCTGGTTAGCATCCGGTCTCATGTCGGTAGTCCGCGGCACGGCGCTGTCGAACTATCCGCGCCTCGTTGCAGAACTGGGTGGTGATCCGCGGTCGCTGCTTCGCGCGGCTGGAATCCGGTGGAAGGACGTTGGGAAGCAGGACACCTTTGTGTCGATGCGCGGCGCCATCCAAGCCATTGAGTCTGCAGCCGCTGTCACCCACACCCCGGATTTCGGGCGCCGTCTGGCGCTGCGGCAAGGCATCGAGATTCTCGGACCGGTCGGGGTCGCTGCCCGCACAGCGGCCACCGTCGCCGACGCCATGGCAATTTTCGCGAAATTCATGGCCGCGTACAGCCCTGCCCTGTCCGCCCGCGTCGAACCGCTCACAAACCAACAGCAGTCGTTCTTCGAACTCCGCATCATGTTGCACGGCTTGCCTTCACACAGCCAGACTCGGGAACTTTCGCTCGGCGTCACCCTCAAGGTCCTACGGTTGCTGCTGGGCGTGCAATATGCCCCGCGGTCGGTGCACTTGCCACACGAGCCGCTGACTCCCGCAGTAGATTACGTCGCGTACTTCGGGTGCACCGCGTACTTCGCCGAGCCGCGCGCCGGCTTCACCATTCGGACTTCCGACCTGAGACGCCCGCTCGACCACGACGAATTGGCGCACCAAGCGGTTGTCGAGTACCTCGGCAGCCTCGTAGCCACGCACCAACCCGGCACCACCCCGTCGGTTCGCACCATCGTGCGGCAACTGCTGCCCACCGGGGCCGCCACGCTTGAGGTTGTAGCCGCACAATTCGATCTCCACCCAAAGACGTTGCAGCGCCGACTCGCCGGGGAAGGCACGAGCTTTTCCGCGCTGATCGACTCGGTCCGGCGGGAAACCGCCGAGCATTACCTCCGCGATACCGAGATCAGTTTGTCGCACCTGGCGCGCGAACTGGGTTACACCGAGCAGAGCGCACTGACACGCTCGTGCCAGCGCTGGTTCGGAACCGGCCCCACGACCTTCCGCCGCGAGCTGCGGTCAACTCGGGTGCGGTGACCGCTAGCCGCACAACCGAATCACAGGCTGATGCCGGTTCTGGCAGCGGTGAACGTTTGACGCACCGAGCGCGGGCTAGGAGAGCCAGCAGGAAATTTGTGCGGCTCCGTCGCAGTGACGCCTATCGCCATCAACCGCACGCCCACAAGAGTCGTCGCGGCCATGACGCTCAGCCTGCGACGGACCATCTCGCGGTCGGCGTGCCGGATTTGTCGCATGTGTCGATTGTCGGTCAGCGGGCGGGGTGGACGCTTGTCTACGCGCGCCAACGTCGCGCTGCGGTGTTGTCGGATATCCGCACCAGCGCGTCACAGGCAGCGCTAGCGTTCGCAGTATGCAACCGGCCTGGGTGGGCGCTCAGGGTGAGGCCGAGCGCCGGCTGTGGTCGACCGTCCTACAACCGGCGGCCGTCGAACTGGCCGATCGCGCCGGGGAGATCTCCGATGCGGTCGTGGGCTATATCAGCGAGTGGCTACCCGATCTGCTGAACAACGCCGAGGCGTTGGAAGCGAACCGGGCCAGCACCGAAGCGAGTATCCGCGACTTCGCTGAAGTGTTGCAATCCGGGGCCGATCCCCAAAGCGCCGTCAGCCTCCGCTCCGCGACCCTGGACTACGCCCTGGACGGTGTCCACCACGGCGTACCGCTGACCGTGTTGCTGCGCAGCTACCGACTCGCTCACGCTGCCACATCGCAGCACCTCAACGCGATCCTGGCCGACCATGTGACCGACGCGGACGAGCTGAACCGGGCGAGCCAGCTGTGCTCGGCATGGATGTTCGCCTACGTGGACGCCGCGCTCTGCCTCCTCGACGATGCGTACACGACCGAGCGTGACCGCTGGCTGCGCAGCGCCGCTGCCAGCCAGGCCGAGACGATCGGCATCATCCTGTCCGGGCAACCCATCGACACCGAGGTGGCAAGCCGGCGGCTGCGCCATGAACTGCAGCGCGTGCACGTCGCCGCGATCGCCTGGCTGGACACCCATGAGGAGGGACGCAACACGTTGGCCCTGCTCGAAGCGGCCATCCGCGACATCGCCGCGGCGATCGGGAGCCAGCATCCGCTTGTCCAGCCCCTCGGCACGTTGTCGGTGGCTGCCTGGATCAGCACCAAGGGCGACGTCCCGTCGAGAGTCCTCGACGAGCTGCGGATCCGGACCGCGACGGCGCCCGGGGTCCGTGTCGCGATCGGCGAGCCCGCCCGCGGTATCGCGGGATTTCGCGCCAGCCATCTCGAGGCGCTCCAAGCGCAGCGGATCGCCCAGGTGGCGGGTCGCGAGGAAGGCAGCATCACCCGCTACCGCGACATCTCGCTGCGCGCACTCGCCACCGCGAACGTCGACCAGGCCCGCGCCTTCGTCGCATGCGAGCTGGGTGCACTGTCGGCCCGCGATGACACCACCCGGCGGTTGGCCGCGACGGTGCGCACCTACCTCGACGAGAACGGAAGCCGCGCCAGAACCGCCAAACGACTCAACGTCCACGAGAACACCGTCTCCTACCGGCTCCGGCAGGCCGAGGAGATCTTGGGAAGGCCGGTGGACAAGCGCACCCTCGAACTGCGTGTCGCACTCAGCCTGGCCGATCTCGTCGGCGAGACGCCTGAACCGAATCGATGAGAGAAACGGCATTGCGCGCCGTGGCGTGTCGTCAGTTCGAGACCGCCGCGGCCAGTGCCTGAAGGGTTTGCGTAGCGCTGTATTTGGGGGTCCAGCCGAGTAGGGACTTGGCTTTGCCGGTATCCATCAGCATTGACGTTCGGGCCACGTGAAAGGCCCCGGCTTCGGCGGGCAGGAACGGCAGTCGGGCTACCACCGCCGACCCGATGGTGGCGGTGGCGGCGGGCACCCGTACGGGACGTCCGCCAAGCGCCGCCGCGATCTCCGACAGCGATGTCTCACCGTCACCGGCGATGTTGTAGGCCCCCGGCGGTGCCGACGTCGTCGCCGCCAACGCGATGGCAGCGGCGACGTCGTCATGATGGACGAGCTGAAGCGGGAAACCGGGGTCGGGGAAAGGCATCTTCAGAAGCGGTATCGCGCGCGTGATCGACCGGAATGCGGAGGGAAGCTGGTTCCACGGCATCGAGTCGGCCAGCGCAGTGGCCTTCGGTCCGGCGACGATACACGGACGGAGCACGAACACCTCCAGCGAAGAGCCAGACGTGATCTCGGCGAGCGCGGCTTCGCAGGCCGCCTTCTGCGCGGAATAATCGTGCTCCGGTGATCCGCGGGGCGGAACGTCTTCGGTGATCGGATCCGGGTTGTCGGAGTAGTAGCCGTAGGCCGCCGCCGACGACGTATAGACCAGCCGCGTCACCCGCTCAGCGGCGACGGCGGCCTCGAAGACGATGCGTGTTCCGGCAAGGTTGACGCGCTCACTTTCCGCGCGCGAACCCAGCACGATGAATGCGAGATGGATGACGACGTCGGCATCGGCGACCAACGCGTCAACGGCGTCGCGGTCCATGATGTCGCCCTGTTGGTAAGTCGTCTTTGTCCACCCGTGCACGGCCGGGTCGAATGGCCGGCGGGCCATCCCGACGATCCGTTCCACGGCGGGGTCTCGTTCCAGGGCTGTCACTGCCGAGATTCCGATCTCGCCAGTCGGCCCGGTCACAGCTACGGTGAGTCCCATCGGTCTGTCCTCTCTGCCGGATCGGACGCACCGACCCGTGTTGAAATGTGCACTCTTGGAGTGCATCTACGATTGCGACCTCGTCCCGACGATGTCTCGGAACAGGACCTGGCGAAGCGCGAGCTCCCGCGGATCGCTGTACAGGTGGAAACCGGCTCTGTTCATCGCGTAGGCGAAGCCGATACCGGTATCGGGATCGGAGAACCCGAACGACCCACCGGCTCCGGGGGTTCCGAACGCATTGTCGGAGGAACCGAACCTGAACTTGGGGAAGGGCTTGAGGTAGCCGAGCGAGAATGTCGTCGCGACTCGCAGCACTTTGTCGTGCAAGCCCCTGGTCGGCGGAATCGCGGGTTTGGCGAGCGCATCGACAATGCTCGCGGTCAAGCCGAGATCAGCACCACCTGTCGCGACGCAGCCGTACGCCTTGGCCACCGACCGTGCGGTACCGATGCCGTTGGCGGCGGGTATCTCGACCGCACGGACCTCTTCCCGGTTGTAGGCGTGGATATCGCCAATGCCTTTGGGGTTGACCAGTGTTCGAGCAGTCAGACCCCGCGGATTCAACATAGCGGCCACAAATCGGGGCGGCATCGTCTTGAGGTGCAGCAGCAACTCGGCTCTGGAATATCCGTGCAAGTGGGCGATGCGGTCGCGGTCCACCGAGGCCGGCAACCCGATGTAGAACTCCAGCCCAAGTGGTTTGGCAACCTCGTCAGCGAAGAACTGGCCCAGTGAGCGGCCCAACGGGTCGGCATGGCGGATGAGCTCGGACTCATACCAGCCGAGCGTGACGGCGTGGTAGCCGTGTCTGGTCCCAGGGGTCCAAGCGGGGGCCTGCGCGGCGAGCACCGCCGACATCTTCGCCGGGTCCGCCAGGTCGCGCAGCGTCAGAGCCGCGTCGATGGCGGGCAGCCCCGCCTGATGGGAAAGCAGTTGCCGGACAGTTATTGATCCCTTGGACGCTTGCGCAAACTCCGGCCAGTAGTCGGCGACCTTGGCGTCATACGAAATGAGTCCCCGAGCGGCAGCGACTGCGATCGCAAGCGCGGAAACACCTTTCGTGGTCGAGAACATGTTGACCAGGGTGTCTTCCCGCCACGGTGCCTTGGTTATCCCATTGCGGAAACCACCCCACAAGTCGACCACCTTGACACCATCGCGGTAGACGGCCACTGCCGCCCCAACCTCGTGACCGCTGAGCATGTTGCGGCGAAAGACATCGGCGACTTTCCCGTACCCCTCGTCGACGTCCCCGCCGATGAGACCGGGCGACACGGTGACCCTGAGAACCACGTTATTCCTCAATCACCCGTGGCTACTGGACGATGTCTTTGCGCGCGGCAAGCCAGCGTCCGAGTGCGGGCACCAACCGCCGCGCGTGATACGCAACGTGAGCCTCCGGCGTGACCGGCACGATCGACTTCTTCTTCGCCACCGCCGCCACGATGCGCTCGGCCACCTTGTCGGGTGTGTAGTGCCGCTTCTCGTACAACCGATCGAACTTCCGTTGCTTGTCGGTTTCGGTGCTCGCGCTGACGCCGGAGAATTGAGTTGTCGCAATGATGTTGGTGTGCACGATCCCGGGACAGATGGTGCTGACGCCGATCCCGTAACTGGCCAGCTCGGCACGCAGGCAGTCGGAGAACATGAAGACCGCCGCCTTGCTCGTCGAGTAAGCGGTGAAACTCTGCAGCGGCGAGTAAGCGGCCATCGAGGCCAGGTTCACGATGTGGCCTCCCGAACCGCGTTCGACCATCTTCGCTCCGAATGCGCGGCAGCCGTTGACCACGCCGTAGAAGTTGATGTCCATCACTCGGTTGAACGCCTTCGACGGAGTCTCCAGGAACGGCCCAGCCTGTCCGATGCCTGCATTGTTGATCAGGATGTCTGGTACACCGTGCTTTTCGGCGACTTCCTCGGCGTGCGCGTGCACCGCGGCCTCATCGGCAACGTCGAGTTGATAGGCGTGCGCGGTGCCGCCCGCCTCGTCGATCATCGCCGCAGTTTGTTTCGCGGCATCGAGATTGACATCGGAAAGGACGACCTCGGCGCCACACCGGGCGAAGGCGAGTGCCGTTTCTCGTCCGATGCCGCTTCCGCCGCCGGTGATCACCAGCAGCTTCCCGTGCAGGCCTTTGGAATTCCTGGTCAGAGTCGTCATGGTCACGCGGTGAACGGGTTGTGGGCCGGAAGTGGCTTGATGAGCGGATCGAGCAGCTTGCCGGCCTGCTCCGCGGTCAGCACATCGGCGGGGTCGAGCGCGATGATCTCGCGGACCGTCTCGTCGTACTCCCAGACGTCCTCGCCGATCAGGCGGCCCTGGTCGTCGTAGGGCCAGATCATGTGCTCGGCAGACTTGACCAGGTACACAGCGTCGGGATCGACGGGCGCCCCGTCCTCTGCGAGGAGGTGACCTGGGGTCTGCTGGTACATCGTCGATGTCGAGACGACCATGTTGTCGCTGACCGCGATCTTCTCGTCGTCGCCGGTGTAGAAGACGTTCTGTCCGGTGCGGGTCCACTCCCTGTACACCGTCTGGACGGCCTCGGCTCCGTCAAGTGTCAGGACCTTGCCGTACATGTTGAAGTGATAGACCGGTTTGTCAACGGTCATGTCGGGAGTGAAGATCTCCTCCCAGCGGCCGGCCATCTCAAGGTAGCGGTGCCGGTTGTAGGCGTGCAGCAGATAGAGGTGGCGGGGGTTGTCCGTCGTCTCGATCAATCGCTCCACGGCGATATTGGTCTTGGTGATGTCGAAGCGGCTCATTTGTCTTCGGTTTCCCTTCCTTGGTGGGGTCATGCTGGCGTGAACTGGTCGCGCAGCTGCGGTCTTCTTGAACTTTCCGGTGGCCGTGCAGGGGATCGTCGCCACGAACTCGAAGCGGTCCGGCAGTTGCCACTTGGCGAAGTCGCGCGCGAGGTGCTCACGCAGCTCGGCCGGCGAAGCCTGCGCGCCGGCGCGCAGTGATACCACCGCCAGTGGGCGCTCGCCCCAACGGTCGTCGGGTACGGCGATGACAGCGGCCTGCGCGACGGCGGGATGCGCCATCAGGTGGTTCTCCAGGTCGACCGAGGAGATCCACTCGCCGCCGGACTTGACGAGATCCTTTGAGCGGTCGCAGATCCGGATGCAACCGTGTGCGTCGATGCGGACCACGTCGCCGGTCTTGAACCAGCCGTCGGCGGTGAAGCTGTCGGCGCCGCGGCCGCGGTGGTAGCTCGCCGCGACCCACGGCCCGCGGACTTCGAGCTCACCGATGGCGGCGTCGTCCCACGCGATGAACTGTCCCTCGTCGTCGCGGGCCCGGATGTCGAAGAACGGGCTGGCGACGCCCTGCCGCGCGCGGTAGCCGTACTGCTCGTCGGCGCCGCTCTCGTCGAGGTTCGCCGGCGGCCGGCACACCGTGCCCAACGGCGCGGTCTCGGTCATCCCCCACACCTGGACGACGGTGAGGCCGTGCCGGTCGAACCCCTCGAACATCGACCGCGGCACGGCGGCACCCCCGACGACCAACCGGTCCAGGGCGGACAGATCCCACCGGCCCGGTTCGGCGTCAAGCGCTGTCAGCATCCCCATCCACACGGTGGGGACACCCGCTGTCATGGTGACTCGCTCGGCAGCGCACAGGTCGAGCACGCTCTCGGGATCCAGATGCGGCCCCGGGAAGACCAGACCCGCTCCGGCGAGGGCTGCGGCGTAGGGCAGTCCCCACGCGTTCGCGTGGAACATCGGGACGACCGGAAGGATTGTGTCCCTTGCTGATACGGCCAGCTGGTCGGGCAGTGCCGCAACCAGCGAGTGCAGCACGAGTGCGCGGTGCGAGTACACGACCCCCTTGGGTCGGCCGGTCGTGCCCGAGGTGTAGCACATCGCCGCCGCGCGATGTTCGTCCAGCGCGGGCCACTGCGACCGGCTCGCCGCCGGCGACCAGCGACTCGTAATCGAGCATCCCCGCCGGCGTCTCGCCCGACTGGGAGACGACGATGACATGAGCGAAGTCGCGTGCAGCCGTGAAGGTTTCGAACACTTCGAGCAGCGACTCGTCGACGACGATCACCTTGTCCTCGGCATCGTCGACGATGAAGGCGAGCTCGTCGGGGAACAACCGGGGGTTCAGGGTGTGGATGACCGCGCCCATCGCAGGCACCGCGAAGTACAGTTCCAGGTGCTCGCTTTGATTCCACAGCAGCGTGGCGACCGGGTCTCCCTCGCCGACGCCGAGCGCCGCCAGCGCGCCGGCAAGACGACGGGCGCGACCGGCGCAGGCGCCGAGCGTGGTGCGATCAATCGCACCCGACGGCCGCCGCGACACCACCTCGCGATCGGCGTGGAACCGCTCGGCTCGCTCGACGATGCTCGTCAACGTCAGCGGATAGTCATCCATGCTGTTGCCGTCGAGAATCCGCCCGCTCATGAGGTTGCCCTCTTCCGGGTCGAGGCTTGCCGGCGAATGGAGATCGGAGAGGTTTGCGCTGCATGGACCTTCGCGAGCGTCGCGAAGCTCGTCCAGGCCGACCCGCAAGGCGTCGAGGATGGGCCACGGGTCGTCGAGCTGTTCGCGATCCACGACGATCCCGAACTCCAGCGAGTCCAGGTAGCTCATCACGGTGATGTTGATGCCGATCCCGTCGAGCACTCCGGAGACCGGGAATTGAGCTCGCTGCCGCACTCCGCCGAGATACATCGGCGTCGAAGGGCCGGGGACATTGGAGATCATCACGTTGGCGGGCTGATTGATGCCGCGCACGCCGACCAGCCGGGACGTCGCCCGGGCCGCCTGGGCGAACAGGGCGGGCGGGATGAAATGGTTGGCGTCCAGCAGCAGCGACGCCGGCAGCGTGCTGTGACGCTCCTTGACCGCCTTCATCGTCTCGTTGATCCGGCGCAGCCGCTTTACGGGGTCGGCCTCGTCAGTGGGCAGCTCGGCGAGCATCACCGAGACCCGGTTGCCGAACGTGCCCATCTGCTCCGGGGTGCGAACCGACATCGGGATGAAGCCCGCGAGAGGTTGCACCGGCAGCTCTCCGCGCTCGTCCAGCCACGATCGCAAGCCGGATGCAACCAAGGCAAGGACGACGTCGTTGACCGTGCACCCGAAGGTGTTCTTGATGGTCTTGACGTCAGCGAGCGATAGCGATCCGAACGCGACTCGGCGATGCGCGGATATGCGGGTTTGGAATCGAGTTTGGGGGGCGACGACGTCGCTGCCGTGCACTGCGGATCTTGTCGCCGGCCGGAATCAGCCGCTTGATCATTCGACCGCTTCGCGCGATCGCCTTCACCCCGGGCAGGTGACGAACCGTCACGACGTCGTCGAGGTGAGGCAGCGTGGTGGGTGCTGCACGCAGCACCCGCAGCGGCTGGCGCAACATACCGACGAGGCCACGGCCCAGCATCTGGACCTCGGACGGGAAGTGTTCACCGACCACCGCAGACGTTGGCTCCAGCTCCCGGCCGGTCGCGGTGTCGTCGAGCAGAATGCTCATGACCTCGGCGCCCGAGACTCCGTCGACGGCGGCGTGATGCATCTTCGTCAACACCGCCACCGCGCCGTCCTCCAGTCCGTGGATCACATAGCACCTCCCACAGCGGGCGCGCCCGATCCAGCTGACGGCCGATCAGGTCAGCGACCTGCGCGGCCAGCTGTCGCTCATTGCCCGGCGATGGCAGCGCGAGCTCGCGGACGTGGTACTCGACGTCGAAGGTGCCGTCGTCAACCCAGTACGGGTAGTCGAGGCCGAACGGGACGGACGCCAGCCGCCAGCGGAACGTGGGCAGCAGATGCATCCGCGCGGTCACCAGCTCACGAACCAGTGCCGCATCCAACGGCCGGCCGGACGCGGTAGTGGGGTCGTAGATCCCCAGCACGCTTACGTGACCTTGAGTGCGGGCGTTTTCCATGGCCAGGAACTGGGCGTCGAGACTTGTCAGTTGTCGCATGCGTCGATCTTTGGTCAGCGGGCCAGGTGGGCGCTTGTCTGTGCGCGCCAACGTTGCGGTGCGCGGTTGTCGCATTTCCCCAGCGCGACGAGACCTGCTGGATTGTGGCGCAGGCACAATCAGGGCGCGAAACGCTGTCGCAACGCGCCGAGAGAAACGGTGCGGCGAAGTCCTACCTTTGGGTCAGCGGCAGAGAGCCGACACAACACTGACATCAGGAGACTTCGATGCAAACGCTACGCACCCCGGAGGAGCGGTTCGCTGACCTCCCCGACTTTCCCTACGCTCCCCGCTATTGCGAAGTCGACGACGACGAGGGGGGCACCCTGCGGATCGCGTGGGTCGAGGCCGGACCCGCCGACGCCGACCCCATTTTGATGCTGCACGGGGAGCCGACGTGGTCGTTCCTGTATCACCGGATGATCCCGATACTGGTCGCCGCCGGCCATCGAGTGATCTGCCCGGATCTAGTCGGGTTCGGCCGCTCCGACAAGCCCACTCGGCGCGAGGACCATACCTTCGCGCGCCACGTGGAGTGGATGCGGGCATTGGCTTTCGACGTCCTGGATCTGCAACGGGTGACGTTGGTCTGTCAGGACTGGGGCGGGCTGATCGGATTGCGGCTGGCCGCCGAGAACCCGGATCGCTTCTCCCGCATCGTCGTCGCCAACACCGGCTTACCGACCGGCGACATGCCGATGCCGGATGTCTGGTGGCAAATCCGCGAGGCGATTCAAACGGTGCCGTCCCTTCACGACCATGTCGGCTCGATGATGCAAACCCTCTGCACGCGGCAGATGACCGACGCCGTCCGCGCGGCGTATGACGCCCCGTTCCCCGACGACACCTACTGCGCGGCGCCACGCGTCATGCCCTGTCTGGTTCCCACTTCGCCCGATGACCCGGCGACGGAAGCCAACCGAGCGGCGTGGGCGGTACTGTCCGCCAGTTCGACGCCGATGCTGGTCGCGTTCAGTGACGGCGATCCGATCACCGCTCCGATGGCACCGATCTTCCAGGCGATGCCGGGAGCACAGGGCATCGACCATCCCGTAATCGCGGGCGGCGGCCATTTCCTTCAGGAAGACGCCGGCGAGGAGTTGGCGAAACACATCGTCGAATTTCCTGCGCTGATCGGTGTTGCGGGCGAAGGGAATTGCCGTCGTCGTTGGCCGCCGGCCGAGGTCAACCGGCGGCACCCTGCCCGACGGCCTGCGTCGCGGCATGGGCGTGCAAGGCCTGCTCGGCGTCGGCGTCGGTGGGCTTGAGGTCGAACACCACCTCCTTCACCGTACCGGTGAACGCATAGGGGGCCTTGGGCTCGTAGTCACGGTCGACGACGAGCCCGTTGTCGCGGCCGATGTCCAACCCGGCGTAGGACGAAAAAGCGACGGGCACGGTGCGCGCCAGGTCGCCCTCGCCGATCAATTCGTCTCCGGCCCACAGCGTTACGTGACCTCCGGTGCCGGGGGCGGGCTTGTCGATCTCGAACAGCATCTTCACCGTGACATCGCCGGTGGGGATCGGCCGGGTGGACACCTGCTTGTAGGTCTCGATACCCAGGAAGGAGTAGGTGTGATGCAGCAGGTGTTGCTCGTCGACCCACAACGCGAAGCCGCCGATGAAGTCGGCGTTGGCCACGATCACCCCTTGTGCGCCGCCGTCGGGAACGTTGAGGTGCGCCTCGATGGCGTAGGAGCGGCCGACGATGCGCGGAACCATGCCGCGCTGAATGTTCTGCACGCCGCCCTTGAACATGAATCGGGTGGTCGTCGGCATCGGCGGCAGGATGCCGAAGAACACCGCCATCCCGCCCAGCAGCGGCAGGACCCGGTTGCGTTCGGCCTCCTGCCAGAACAGCGTCTTGAGTTCGGCGAGTTTCTGGGGTTGATCGGCCGCTAAATTCTTCGCCTGAGAGAAGTCGTCCGGCAGGTAGTACAGCTCCCAGACGTCCTTGTCGGGGTCATAAACCCCGGGTGCGAACCGTTTCATGGTCTCGGGTGTGAAGTCCCAGGGCGCCTTGTCCAGCCGCGCGCACGCCCACCAGCCCTCCTGGTAGATCGCGCGGCTGCCGACCATCTCGAAGTACTGCACGGTATGCCGCTCCTCGGCGTCGGCGTCCTCGAAAGTGTGCAGGAAGCTGGTGCCGTCCATCGGTTCCTGGTCGATGCCGTCGACACTGGTGGCTTCCGGTAGCCCGGCGGCTTCCAGCACGGTGGGGGCGACGTCGATGCAGTGGGTGAACTGGGTGCGGACCTGCGTGTCGGGCCGGATCCTGCTCGGCCAGGCCACCACCATCGGGTCGCGTGCTCCGCCGAGGTGGCTGGCCATCTGCTTGCCCCACTGGAACGGGGTGTTGTTGGCATGCGCCCACGCGGCGGCGAAATGCGGCGCGGTGTGATCGCCGCCGAGTTCCTCGATGCCGCCGTAGGTTTCGATCAGCGCCAGTTGGTGGTCGGCGTCAAGAGCCACGCCATTGAGGAAGGTCATCTCGTTGAACGACCCGGTGATCGTCCCTTCCATGCTGGCGCCGTTATCGCCCCAGATGTAGAAGATCAGCGTGTTGTCGAGGTCACCCAGGTCGTCGATCGCGTCGAGCAGTCGCCCGACGTTCCAGTCCGCATTCTCCGAAAACCCCGCGAACACCTCCATCTGCCGCACGTAAAGCTTTTTCTGCGCGTCGGACAAGCTGTCCCACGCCGGGAACAGCTCGGGGCGGTCGGTCAATTCGGTGTCCTGCGGGACGATCCCGAGTTTCTTCTGCCGTTCCAGGGTCGTCTGCCCGGTAGGCGTCCCAGCCGTCGTCGAACTGGCCCTTGTATTTGTCGGCCCATTCCTTGGCCACATGGTGCGGGGCATGGCTGCAGCCGGTGGAGTAGTACATCATCCACGGCTTCTCGGCGTCCTGGGCGCGGACCGCATGCAGCCACTGCACAGCCTTGTCCGTCAAGTCGTCAGGGAAGTAATAGCGTCTTCCCATCTTCCCCTTCGGGCACACCGATGACGGCATTGTCCTGGGTGATGATCGGGTCGTACTGGCCGGCGGCGCCGGACAGAAACCCCCAGAAGTGGTCGAATCCCCAACCCAGCGGCCAGTTGTCGAACGGCCCTGCGGCACCCTGAACGTTGTCCGGGGTGAGGTGCCACTTGCCGAAACCGCCCGTGACATAACCGTTGTCGCGCAGAATCCTGGGCAACGCCGCGCAGCTGCGGGGCTTGACCGACGAGTAGCCGGGAAACGGGCCCGGATACTCGGCGACGGAACCAAAGCCGACCCGGTGATGGTTACGGCCGGTCAGCAGCGCCGCTCGAGTCGGAGAACACACCGCCGTGACGTGGAAGCGGTTGTAGGTCAACCCCTGCCGCTGAACACGGGTCAGGTTCGGGGTGCGAATCGCGCCGCCGAACGTGTCAGGGCCGCCGAACCCCGCGTCGTCGATCAGCACGATCAGCACGTTCGGCGCCCCCTCCGGAGCCTTTGGGCCGGGCACGATCGTCCAGTCGCCGACGGACTGATCCAGTGTGCGCCCCATCGTCCCGCCGAAGTCGCGGTTGGGCAGCGGCAGCCGGGTGCGGTCGGGATTGAATTTGCCCATCGCCTCGGCCAACGCCGCCTCCATTCCCCGCAGCGTCGAATGCTCCAACTCCACAACTGATTTCATCGGCGACCCTGCCAGCGCCTGCTCGACGGCAAGCCGGCTCTCGGGTGGCAACACCGCGATGATCACCCCGGTCCCAGCGGCCAGCGCTTGGCCGATCTTGTCGTGCAGACCGCTCTTGAGCCGGTGATCGGCGAATGTGCCGGCCAGCGCGCCCGCGGCCGCGCCGACCGCCACGGAGGCCAGCAACGCCGGTGCGAACAGACCCACCGCGACACCGACACCCGCCCCCCAGCCGGCGCCCTTGCGGCCGAGGTGGTTGCCCGTGTCGATCACCGTGGCTTTACCCTCGGCGTCCTTCGCCACGAGCACCGCCCCGCGAAGCGCGATGTCCTTGGTCTTGACCCGCTCGACCAGTGCATCGAAGTCCCGGCGAGCAGAATCGAGGTCCGGATAACCGCCCACCAACACCAGCGCATCGTCTTTACTCATACCGGCTCTCCATTTCGTTGCCGCCTTACAAGCCAAGCCCCTTCGTCGCAGCCTTGCCTCGTGCAGACACACGATATAGAGCCGAAGGTCCCAAGGCTTCCGAACGAATTCGTCGGCTTGGTCGACATGCTTTGTGTGCTGGCAGGCGTCAGTGTGTCAGCCAGCACTCGGCACCACGTGCGCGTCGGCAACAGCGGCGTGACCGTTCTGAGGCCTGCGCCTCGCTAGACACTCCGCAGCTTTGGAACCTCAGGCCGCGTGTTCAGCCGCGCTAATAGCGTGATCCACCAGGTAGGTGATCACTCCGCGGATGATCATCTGAAGCGGCCGACCCGTGCCGGGAGCCAGCTGCTCGAAAGTAACGGTCCAAAGTAGCTCCGTACCTGTCTCGACCTGGCTGAGATGGATCTCTCCGCGGTATTGCGAAACCGGAAAGCCACGCACGCCGATATAGCGCTGGTAGTGCGGCGGTCGGGCTTCGACGATCTCCTCGTCGACGCTCGCCGTGTTGCACACGCCCAGCCGACGGACCGCTCCGGCGCCTGAGGGGTCGGGCGTTCCCTGCCGGATCAGCTCCGAATAACGAACAAGCGGCGCCCATTCGCGGAAGGCGGCCACGTCGGCCAAAAGGTCATACACACGGTTAGACGGCGCAGATGTCGTGCGTTCGACACGGAATCCGAACGTCATGTCAACCACTCCTCGACCATGTCCGCGCGATCGGCGTGGAACTCACACGGTACCGGCGGGTGCGCGCGTTCCGGTTCACTGTGCCGTGTCATCGGCGCCGCCGGGTCTTGGATCTGTGAGCGAATCGGGCCCCAAGACCGGCCACTCCTCTCGCAGCCGAGATATCGGATGCGCACGAAGGGGGTTCCACAGTGTCCGAGCAGGAAAACAAAGAACTCATCGAGAAGGGTTACGCAGCCTTCTCCGCCGGTGACGTCGAAACGGTGATGAGTCTGTTCGATGACGACGTCGAATGGGTGCAGCCGGGCGAGAGCGCGATCAGCGGCACCTACCACGGCAAGGCCGAAGTCATGGAGTACATGGGGCGGCTGGCCGAGAAGTCGTTGACGGTGAAGCTCAATAGGCTCATCGCCGAGGGCGACACCGTCCTCGCCATCACCGACGTGACCGTTGGCGGTGAAACCGGTGAGGACGCCGACGTATTCACCGTCCGCGACGGCAAGACCGTCCGCGTACAGTTGCACGGGGATACGGCGATGCTGGAGCGGGTCTACGGCAAGAAGCAGCTCGCCACTGGGTAGTCGAGGCGGACCACAGTCGGATGACAGGCGTCTGTTCGTTGACGCCTGCGGTACGAATGCACGCGCCTTTCGGCCCGTAAGCTCGATTCCATGCGGCTTTCACGCCTGATCGCGGTCTTGATGACCCTTGGCCTCGTCGCCGTCGGCTGCGGCTGGAAACCGCCGCCCGCGTCGCCGACCAGCACGCAGGCCTGCGCGCCGTCGGACGCGCCCAGCCCCGAAACCGTCCAGCAGGCGATCGCGAGTCTGCCCCAGGCCCAGTGGCGCGAGGCCTCGCGCGGCCACACCCCCGATTGCCGGGTCAACTGGGTGGTGGTGAGCGCGGGCGACGCGTCGGACAGCCCGCAGCAGGTGTTGTTCTTCGACCGCAACAACTCTCTGGGGCCTGCCACTCCGGAGCCTCGCCCGTACATCAATGTGACGACGATGGGCAATGAAACCGTCACCGTGCAGTACCAGTGGCGGCAGGGTCAGGACCCGGCGTGCTGCCCGACCGGCATCGGCCAGGTTCGGTTTCGGATCGGCGAGGACGGCAAGCTCAAGGCGCTCGACCCGATCCCCAACCCGTAGTCAGAACCGAATCGTCAGGTGTCGACGATGTTCTCCGGATGCAGCATCTCGGCGTATCGCAGCTGTTCGGGGATTCCGAACCCGTCCACGAGTAGCTCGGCGTACGGCCGCAGATTGCGGCAGCGTTCGTTGACGCCGCGTATCACCGCCTTGGAACGCTCGGTGGACAGGAAGCGGTGTTCGACGAACCACGCCCTGTCCTGCTCCATCACCGACAGCGCGTACAGGTCGCACACCATGTTAAGGATCTTTCCGGCCTCCTCGTCCTCGCAGGAGTCGATGCCGGCCACGAACGCCTCGAGGATGACCCGTTCGATGTGTGCCCGCGCAGCGTGCAGCACGTGGTCCTGGACGGAGTTGAAGGCGTCGAACGCGCTCATCTCCTTGGACTTGCCCTGCAGCCTCCGCGCCACCGACGCGATTAGGTACTCCTCGCGGTCCTCGAACATCTTGACCTGAGTGCCGCGGTTGAACAGGCTGCCCTCCTCCTCGTTGTCCTGTCGGGTGTCGAGGATGGTCTGCATGATCGTTTGTGCCGCAGTGCGTTTCATTACCCGCTCGCCGGCGAAGTTGGCCGCGAACCGCACCCACTCCACCGGGCTCATACCCTTGATGTCGTCTGCATAGGTGGTCAGCAGTTCCTTGGCCACCAGCTGGGTGAGAACATGGTTGTCGCCTTCGAAGGTGGTGAACACGTCGGTGTCGGCCTTGAGCGCAATCAGCCGGTTCTCCGCGAGATAGCCTGCGCCGCCACAGGCTTCGCGGGCCTCCTGAATAGCACGGGTGGCATGCCAGGTGTTGGCCGCCTTCAGGCCGGCCGCCCTGGCTTCCAGTTCGCGTTGCTCCTCCGCGTCGGGGCTGTCCGATGTCTGCAAGTCGTGGCACTTGGCGACCAGTTCGTTCTGCGCGAACTGCAGCGCATAGGACTGGGCGATCAGCGGGAACAACCGGCGCTGGTGCACGAGGTAGTCCATGATCAGAACTTCTTTGTCGTCACCGGGTGCTTCGAACTGCCTGCGCTCCAATGCATACCGGGTCGCGATGTCGAGTGCGACGCGCGCCGCGGCGGCTGCGCTGCCTGCGACGGTGACGCGGCCGCGGATCAGGGTGCCCAACATGGTGAAGAACCGGCGGTTGGGGTTCTCGATCGGCGACGTGTATGTGCCGTCCTCGGCGACGTCGGCGTACTTGTTGAGGAGGTTCTCGCGCGGGACGCGGACATGGTCGAACTGGATGCGACCGTTGTCGACGCCGGGCAGCCCGCCCTTGTAATGGCAGTCCGACGTCGTCACGCCCGGCAGGTCGTTGCCCTCGTCGTCGCGGATCGGCACCACCAGGCAGTGCACGCCGTGGCCCTCCCCGTCGGGCGTGATCAACTGCGCGAAAACGGCTGCCACCCGGGCGGTTTCGGCGGCACCGCCGATGTAGTCCTTCCGCGAGGTGCGAGTGGGGGAGTCGACGACGAACTCCTGTGTCGACGGGTCGTAGGTGGCGGTCGTCTCGATGGATTGCACGTCGCTGCCGTGGCCGGTCTCGGTCATGGCGAAGCAGCCCAGCAAGTCCAGGTCGATGATCTTCTGTACGTACGCCTTGTGATGCCGCTCGGTGCCGAGGTTCTCGATGGCTCCGCCGAACAGGCCCCATTGCACGCCGGCCTTGACCATCAGCGACAGGTCGGACATCGCCAGCATCTCGATCTGGGTGACAGCGGCGCCGACATCCCCGTTACCGCCGTGCTCCTTTTTGAAGCCGTCCTCGGCGGCCCCGTGGGCGGCCATGATCTTCAACTGCTCCGTCACCTTGGTGCGGGCGATGACGGTGTTGGGGGTGTAATGGGGTTTGAAGATCTCAGTGGAGAGCTCCTGCCGCATCCTGTTCTTCACGTCGCGCCAGCGGCCGTCGAGTGTGTTGCGTAGATGCTCCGCAGTGGTCATACCCCGACGGTAGCCGTTCGGTGGGCTGCGGAAACTGTGATGTGGTAAACGTAGGCAAACCTGGCTAGACCTGCCGAAACTGTCACGGTTGAATCAGATCCATGGCTGAGTGGGATGGGCGGCGTCCGACGGCACCGACAGGCGCGCCGCACACCTTCGATCACAAGCATTCCGACGTGTCCGGAGGCTGGCTGCGGGCGGCGACCTTCGGCGCGATGGACGGACTGGTCAGCAACACCGCACTGATAGCAGGGGTCGCTGCCGCCGCCAATGCCCACACCGTGGTCATCAGTGGTGTCGCGGGTCTGCTCGCTGGGGCGTTTTCGATGGCGCTTGGCGAGTACACGTCGGTCACCACGGCCAACGAACAGATCGAGTCCGAGGTGCGGGCGGAGCGGCGCGCGTTCGAGCGGCATCCCAAGGCGGAGCGGGCCGAACTCATCGCGACACTGGTCAATCTGGGGATGAGCCAGGAGACCGCCGTCCAGGCGACCCACGAGATCCACCGCGACGAGGGGCGGGCGATCAACTTCCATCTCGTTCAGGAGTTGGGGGTCGACCCGACCGAGAAGCCGTCGCCGTGGGTCGCGGCCACATCGTCGTTCGTCATGTTCGCGATCGGTGCCATCGTGCCGCTCGTCCCGTACCTGCTCGGCTTCGAATCGCTGTGGGCGGGGCTGATCTGCGGCGGCATCGGTCTGATCATCGCCGGTGGCGTCGCGTCACGGTTCACCAGCAGACCTGCCTGGTGGGCCTCGTTGCGGCAGCTGTTGTTCGGCACGGTCGCGATCGCTGCCACCTACGTGGTCGGCACGCTCGTCGACTCGTTCCTCTGAGGCCCTAGCGTCGAAATCGACACCAGGGTCGTGATTTTCGCGCGCCCACAGCCCTGCTGCAGAACTCGACGGTCAACTCGTAGCTATTTGACGGACCCTTTCGGGGCCGCTGCGTCGTTGAGAAGCTTGCGCAGAACGTGAACGGCGTCGTCGAGCGTCTGTCGGTCGGAGGCATCAAGCCGCTCGAGGTACGGCTCGATCGCCGCGCCGCGGTCGATCCGCAGCTGCCGCAGCGTGTCGACACCCTTGGGGGTGATGCGGATCAGCACGGCCCGTGCATCGTCGGGATCGACAGTGCGCGACACCAGCCCTGCGTCCTCCAACCGGCGCACCTGCATCGTCATCGTTGGCTGCGAGCAATGATCCAGCGTGGCCAGATCCGAAATGCGCGCTGCGCCCTTGTCCTCGATTGTCGACAGCAGGCGTCCCTGCGCGAACGGCAGCGGTATGCGGGCCCGCTGCGACGCCAGGCGGTTGAGCCGCGCCACCACGGCGAGCAGGTCTGCACCAAGGGTCCGTGTCACCACACCATAATTACATAGTTTTGCTATGCGTATCAAACGCGCGGACGCGTGCCGGTGGCCATAGTGTGCTGCGGGGCTCTCGGGCGGCGACTGGCAGAATCGAGAAATGACCGAGACCCGCCCGAGCGCACCTCGGCGAGCGGGTTCGCTGCAACCGGTCGAGTTGGCGCAGGCATCGGTCATGGCGGCGCTGTGCGCGGCCACCGCGATCATCGCCGTCGTGGTCCCGTTCGCGGCCGGAGTGTCGCTGCTGGGCACAGTCCCGATGGGCCTGCTGGCCTACCGCTACCGGCTTCGGGTACTGATCGCCGCCACGGTCGCGGGTGCGACGATCGCGTTCCTGATCGCAGGCATGGGCGGCTTCATGACCGTGGTCAACTGCGCCTATATCGGCGGGCTCACCGGCATCATCAAACGGCGCGGACGAGGTACGCCGACCGTCCTCCTCGCGGGCCTGGCCGCAGGAGCGGTATTCGGCGTCGCCTCCGTCGTCGCGCTGACGATTCTGTCCCGGCTGCGCAACCTGATCTTCGAATCGATGACCGCCAACATCAACGGCGTGGCCACCGTCCTCTCGGGCATCCCCGACATGCGGGTGTACGCCGAGCGCCTGAAGAGCGACTTCGCCACCGCGCTGCACTACTGGCCGTTCCTGATCGGCGGCTCATCGATGCTGTCCATCACGATCGTCACGCTGATCGGCTGGTGGGTGCTGTCCCACGTGATGACCCGGCTGCTCGTGATACCTGATGTGCACAAGCTGGACTCCGCACCCGAAACCGGCCCGGTGGCACCGGTACCGGTGCGGCTCACCGATGTCCGCTTCCGGTATCCCCACGGCGACCACGATGCGCTCGGCGCGGTGTCGTTGAGCATCGAACCCGGCGAACACGTCGCGGTGACCGGCCCCAACGGCTCCGGCAAGACGACGCTGATGCTGGTGCTGGCCGGACGCGAACCGTCCTCGGGCACCGTCGAGCGCCCCGGCTCCGTCGGACTCGGCCGACTCGGTGGCACCGCGGTCATCATGCAGCACCCCGAAAGCCAGGTGCTCGGCACTCGGGTCGCCGATGACGTGGTCTGGGGACTGCCGCCCGGCAAGACCACCGACGTCCATCAACTGCTTACCGAGGTCGGCCTCGACGGACTGGCCGAACGCGACACCGGTGGCCTCTCCGGCGGTGAACTGCAGCGCCTCGCCGTGGCCGCCGCGCTGGCCCGTGAGCCGGCGCTGCTGATCGCCGACGAAGTGACGAGCATGGTCGACCAGGACGGCCGCGACGCGCTGATGGCCGTGCTGTCCGGACTGACCGAGCACCACCGCATGTCGCTGGTGCACATCACCCACTACAACGACGAGGCCGACTCCGCCGACCGTGCGATCAATCTCACCGGAGGTGGCGGCGCGGCGGACAACACCGAGATGGTGGAAACCGCGGCTGCACCGGCCGCGACGGCGCCGATCCGGCCGCACAGTGACGCCCCGGTGCTCGAACTCATCGATGTGAACCACGAGTACGGCAGCGGAACACCATGGGCCACAACGGCATTGCGGGATATCAACTTCGTGGTGCATGAGGGCGACGGCGTGCTGATCCACGGTCTCAACGGGTCGGGCAAGTCGACGCTGGCCTGGATCATGGCCGGACTCACCGTCCCGACGAGCGGCAGCTGTCTGCTCGACGGTGCTCCGGCAGCCGACCAGGTGGGTGCGGTGGCCATCTCGTTCCAGGCGGCACGACTGCAGTTGATGCGCAGCCGCGTGGACCTGGAAGTTGCTTCGGCTGCCGGGTTTTCGGTGCACGACCGTGCCCGGGTGGCGGGGGCGCTGGCGACCGTCGGCTTGGACGCGACGCTGGCCAAGCGACGGATCGACCAGCTCAGCGGCGGCCAGATGCGTCGCGTGGTGCTCGCCGGGTTGCTGGCGCGATCACCGCGGGCCCTCATCCTTGACGAGCCGCTGGCCGGACTCGACGCCGCCAGCGCGCGCGGGCTGCTGCGACTGCTCGAGGATCTGCGGCGCAATGCCGGGCTGACGGTCGTCGTCATCTCGCACGACTTCTCCGGACTGGAAGACCTGTGTCCGCGCATCCTGCACCTGCAGGACGGTGTGCTGGCGACCGCGCCGACCGCGGCGGGCGGTATGTCATGACCACCACCACCCGCCGACAACAACGTAAGCCGGTCGTGCTGCTGCGGCCGGTGCCCGGCCGCACGGTCATCCACGACCTGTGGGCCGGAACCAAACTCATCGTGGTGACCGGGATCGGCCTGCTGCTCACCTTCTACCCGGGCTGGGTGCCGATCGGGGTGGTGGCGGCCCTGATTCTGGCGACGGCGTGGCTGGCGCGAATCCCGCGCGGCGTACTGCCCTCGATACCGCGCTGGCTGTGGTTCCTGCTCATTCTCGGCGGCGTCACCGCTGCGTTCGCCGGCGGAAGCCCGGTCATCGAACTCGGCGGCCTCGACATCGGCCTGGGTGGACTGCTCAAGTTCCTGCGTATCACCGCGCTGTCGATCGTGCTGCTCGCACTCGGCGGCATGGTGTCGTGGACCACCAACGTCGCCGAGATCGCGCCCGCCGTAGCGAAACTGGGCAGGCCGCTGCGCGCGCTTCGGGTACCCGTCGACGAATGGGCGGTGGCGCTGGCACTGGCGCTGCGTGCCTTCCCGATGTTGATCGACGAGTTCCGCATCCTGTACGCGGCGCGCAGCCTGCGGCCCAAACCCGTGCTCACCAGGCGTCGGGACCGCAGGCGTCGATGGGCCCTGGAATTGGTCGACCTCATCGCCGCGGCGGTGATCGTCGCGCTCCGGCGCGCCGACGAGATAGGCGATGCGATTACCACACGGGGCGGTGCCGGACAGATCTCGGCGGCGCCGTCGGGTCCGAAATCGCGGGACTGGGTGGCGCTTTCGATATTCGTGGTGGTGTGCGGCGCTGCGCTGGCCCTGGAACTGACACTGCTGGGGACGAGTTAGCGTGACAGCGAGGCGACAGGTCGATGCCGACTTCCTCGAGCTGCCGCGCCGCCACCTTACCGATGCCGCGTTGTCGGCTGCCGTGGCGGCCGGTGCCAGCCATGCCGACCTGCGCATCCACCGCGTGACCAACGAGGTCATCCAGCTGCGCGACGGCGAGCTGGAGACCTCCGTGGTCGACCGCGAAATCGGGCTGGCGGTGCGGGTGATCGTCGACGGCACCTGGGGCTTTGCCTCCCATGCCGAGCTGGATCCCGACGTCGCCGCCGAGACCGCGAGTCGTGCGGTGCAGGTGGCCCGTAGTTTGGCTGCGCTGAACGCCGAGACCATCGAGCTGGCGCCGGAACCCGTGTACGCCGACGTCAGCTGGGTCTCGGACTACCGGATCGATCCCTTTTCGATCGCGGGGGCCGACAAGATCGGGTTGCTTGGCGAGTACTCGGGGCGGCTGCTGGCCGCCGACGGTGTCGACCACGTCTCGGCCAGCCTGCACGCGGTCAAGGAGCAGACGTTTTATGCCGACACGTTCGGCTCGTCGATCACCCAGCAGCGGGTGCGGGTGCAGCCGTCACTGGAGGCGGTGACCGTCGACGCCGCGGCGGGAGCCTTCGAGATGATGCGCACGCTGGCGCCACCGACCGGGAGGGGTTGGGAGGCCGTCGACGGCGACGACGTGTGGGACTGGTCGGGCGAGCTGGCCGAGCTGCCGTCGCTGCTCGCCGAGAAGGCCAAGGCGCCCAGCGTGTCGGCGCGGCCGACCGACCTGGTAATCGATCCGTCCAACCTGTGGCTGACCATTCACGAATCCATCGGGCACGCCACCGAATACGACCGCGCGATCGGCTACGAGGCCGCCTACGCGGGTACGTCGTTCGCCACGCCGGACAAGCTGGGCACGATGCGATACGGCTCGCCTGCGATGAACGTGACCGCCGACCGCACCGAGGAATTCGGCCTGGCCAGCGTCGGTTGGGACGACGAAGGCGTGCAGGCACAACGGTGGGATCTGGTGCGCGACGGCATCTTTGTCGGCTACCAGCTCGACCGGGTGTTCGCACCGCGGCTGGGGATGGCGCGCTCCAACGGCTGCTCGTACGCCGACTCGCCACACCACGTGCCGATCCAGCGGATGGCCAACGTGTCGTTGCAGCCGGGCGCCGACGATCTGCGCACCGATGACCTCATCGCCCGTGTCGACGACGGCATCTACGTCGTCGGCGACAAGTCCTGGTCGATTGACATGCAGCGGTATAACTTTCAGTTCACCGGCCAGAGATTCTTCCGGATTCGGGGCGGCAAGCTGGCCGGCCAGCTGCGCGACGTGGCCTATCAAGCCACCACCACGGACTTCTGGGGTGCGTTGGAAGCCGTTGCCGGGCAGTCGACCTGGCGACTGGGCGGCGCCTTCAACTGCGGCAAGGCGCAACCGGGGCAGGTCGCCCCGGTCAGCCATGGCTGCCCTTCGGCGTTGTTCCGCGGTATCAACGTGCTCAACACCCGCACCGAAGGGGGACGGTAGCGGTGATCGGTGCACAACAAGTCGTCGACATGGCGCTGGCGGAGGCTACCCGGTTGGGAAAGGCCGACGAGACGATCGTGGTGGTCGCCGACCGCACTGATGCCGCGCTGCGGTGGGCGAACAACTCGATGACCACCAATGGTGTTGCAGTGCAGCGTAAGACCACGGTGATCTCCATCGTGCGGCGCGGCGATCGCGGTCACGTCGCCTCGCTGGCATCCAGCGAGGTCGATCCGTCGGTCATCTGCGGGCTGGTGGCTTCGTCGCAGGACGCCGCGCTGTCGGCACCCGAAGCCCGGGACAGCGCTCCGCCGCTTGCCGCCACCGACGTGCCATCCGATTGGGACGCACCGACTCCCGCCACCGGCGTAGAGGTGTTCGGCGGTGTCGCCGATGCATTGGCCCGCGGCTTTCGCGGACCCGATCTGCTGTACGGGTACGCACGGCACATCGTGGAGACCATCTTCGTCGCCACCTCGAACGGGCTGCGCCGGCGCTACACCCAGCCGACCGGTTCGGTGGAAATCAATGCCAAACACAACGGAGCCAGCGCGTGGGCAGGTACCAGCACGCCCGACTTCGTCGACGTGCCAACCGATTCCATGCTCGAACAGCTCTCGACGCGGCTCGGTTGGGCACGGCGTTCGGTCGATCTGCCCGCGGGGCGGTATGAGACGATTCTGCCGCCGTCGGCAGTGGCCGACTTGATGATCTATCTGTCGTGGTCGATGGAAGGGCGCGGGGCACAGGAGGGCCGTACCGCGCTGGCGGCGCCAGGCGGCGGCACGAGGGTGGGGGAGAAGCTCACCGAACTGCCGTTGACCATCTACTCCGATCCTGCGGCGACGGGCCTGCAGTGCCTGCCCTTCGTCTCGGTGCCCAGTTCCTCGGAGCGGGCTTCGGTCTTCGACAACGGCATGGCCATCGAACGGGTCGACTGGATTCGCGACGGCACGATCAATGCGCTGGCCTACCCGCGGGCGGCGGCCGCCGAGTTCGGTGTCCCGGTCACGGTGCCCGCGGACAACCTACTGATGACCGGCGGTTCGGACAGTCTGGCCGACATGATTACAGGCACCGAACGCGGACTGTTGCTGACGACGCTGTGGTACATCCGCGTCGTCGACCCGGCCGTGCTGCTGCTGACCGGGCTGACCCGCGACGGCGTCTACCTGGTCGAGGACGGGCAGGTGACCGGCGCGGTCAACAACTTCCGGTTCAACGAGAGCCCGCTGGACCTGTTGCGGCGGGTCGCGCAGGCGGGTGCCAGCGAGGTCACGCTGCCGCGCGAATGGGGTGACTGGGCCACCCGGGCGGCGATGCCGTCGTTGCGTATCCCCGACTTCCACATGTCATCGGTCAGCCAGGCGCAATAATGCGACGATGCATGACCCGTTGAACGGCGAACTCGGCCGAATTCTGGCCCTCGCTCCCCGCGACTTCAGCCGAATCAACGGGCTGGTGCGGCGGACCTGCGCCGAGAAGCTGTCGCTTCCGCCGCTGCCCGCCGAAGTCTCGGTCGACGGGTCGGGGGACGGCGCGGAAGCCGTCCTCGTCGAGTTTGCCGAACAGTTCAGCGTCGACGTGTCATCCATCGGAGACGATCTGCGGGACCGGTTCACATCCGCGCTGGGCAATTCAGCGTTCCCCGCGGTGGTGCTGACCTACATCGCCGACTTTCTCCCGAGAGTGCGTGCCGGCCTGGAAGCGCTCGGCTTGCCGCTGCCGTGGTCCGACCCGGTCGATTGGGATCACGACAGCGATCTGGGCGACGTGTTGTTCAACCGTTTTCTCCCGGGTGTGGCCCGGTTGCGCGCCCTCGATCCGTTGACAACCGAAATCGTTCGGTTGCGCGGGGCCACACAACACAACTGCCGACTGTGCAAGTCGCTGCGCGAGGGCAATGCGTTGGACGCGGGTGGATCAGAGTCGCTGTATGAGGAGATCGAGCGCTACGAGACGTCCGATGCGCTGACCGACCGACACAAGGCAGCGCTGAGGTATGCCGACCGGCTTATTTGGTCGCCCGCCGCGATCGAGCCGGAAGTGGCGGGCGGAGTTCGCACGTACTTCACCGAGGCCGAAGCGTTCGAGTTGACGGTGGACGTGATGCGCAACGCGAGCAACAAGATCGCCGTCTCGCTGGCTGCCGATGCCCCCAGAGTCGAACACGGCACCGAGCGATACCTCATCGACGAGGACGGGCAGACGGTCTACAGCTGACCGACCTCGTACCTACACCTCTATGCGCGAAGACGTGGTGAGGGTGCGAATTCATACGGCTCGACGGCGAGTTGCGGATGAAACGGCACAGTCGGCCACGGATATGATCACCTCGGATTGATGGTATTCCCCGTTTGCCGGACGGTCAGCATTGAAGCGATTCCGGCGGGCGCTAACGTAGTGGTCCGGGCAGTGGCCACGTCGCCGGCCTGGGGCGGTAGCTCAGTTGGTTAGAGCCGCGGACTCATAATCCGTTGGTCGCGGGTTCGAGTCCCGCCCGCCCCACAACGTAAGACCGCCAGCCCGGCCCCAGGCGATTTGGGCCTGCACCTCACCGCGCCCTCAGTTCCAGGGCCACCAGAGACTTCTTCGAACGTCCCGGTCGGGGTCCTCGTAGCCGCCGAGGCCACTGCGCTCCCCGACTATGCGCTCGGCGGCCCCAGACACGTCGGCAGATGCATCGGCCTCGTCATCGTCGGACACCGTGGCCCATTGTGGATGCGCGCGACCGTGCAGTTCGGCCGCCTTGCGGGCCGCCCGCACCCCGGCCGAGATGCTGTGCCACATGCGCTCCTCGCCGAGCCGTCCGATGAACCCGGCGCGCGCCAGCGTCTGCCTGGCCTGATAGAACACCCGCACCAGGTAGAGGTCAATGCCGCGGTCCTGGAGCCGTTGAAGCAGCAGTTCAAGCGCGTCGATGCTGGTGATGTCCAGTTGGCTCGTCGCCTCCAGGTCCAATAGCACTGCGCGGACATCGTCGCCGGCCTCCTGAACGCAGGCCAGGACCCCGTCGCATGCGTCGCTCGCATTGGCCCAGAACAGCGGCGCATCCAGTCGGACTACCACGATGCCGTCGTAGGTGCGCCGCTCGGGATGGTTCGTGATCGACCCCCAAGCAGCCTTCTCGTCCGGCACTCGGCCCATCACCTCGAAGTGGATACGGCTGAAGCGGTACACGAGCCCTAGCAGCGCCTGCCCGATCGCGATCAACAACCCGTACAGCGGACCGAACAGCAGCACGCCGATCATCGCAGCAATCGCGGAGACGAAGTCGTTGCGGCGGATCCACCGGTACCGCTTCAGCGCCGCCGTATCCATCAGCCCCCACACCGCCTGGATCACAATGGCCGACAGCACGGCGCGGGGAAGAGGAGCCAGCAATTCGGCGAGCAGCACAAGCACGAGCAGCACGATGATGGCTGTCATCAGTCCGGTCACCTGGGTCTGCCCGCCGGAACGTCGGGAGGCCGCGGTCTTCGACAGTGAACCGGCGACCCCGAGCCCGCCCGAGATCCCTGCCGCAATGTTCGCTGCACCCGATCCCACGAGCTCTTGGTTCGAGTCGATCGAGTACCCCTCCTTAACGGCGAACAGGCGGGCGGCGCTGAGCCCCTCAGCCAGTCCCACCATCGCCATGGCGAGCCCGCCGAACACGACCGGGGCAATGTCGTCGAACTCGATGCCGGGCAGTCCGATTGGCGGCAGACCCCTGGGAACCTCGCCCACCACGACCACCCCACGGTCGGAGAGGTCCGCGGCGGAGGAGATCACGATGGCCGCGATGAGCACCACCAGCCCCCACGGGACCCGGGGCGCGAATCTGGCTCCCAGGAAGAGCACCGCCAGTGCGCCTACTCCGAGCAGGGTCGTCGGCGTATCCAGCTGTGTGATGGAGCGCACGAGCTGGATCGACTGTTCGATGGAGTTGCCGCTCGCGGGCGGCAATCCGAACAGTTTCGGTATCTCTCCGATGATGATCACCAGGACAAGGCCGAACACGAACCCGGTGACGATGGGCCTGGAAAGGAATTCGGCGGCCCATCCGAGGCGCAAGAGCCCCGCTGCCAGCAGGCCGAGTCCGGCCCCTATGGCCAGCGCGGCGGTGAGGGCCACCGCGCGGTCGGTGTCGCCGGCCGCCATTGGCACCACAATCGAGCCGGATACGACCGACACGGTGGAGACCGGGCCAACGACGAGGTGGGGCGACGACCCGAAGATCGCGTAGGCGATGAGTGCCGCCGGGATCGCGTAGATGCCCACGACGACCGGGACACCGGCGATGCCGGCGTAGCCCAGCGCCTGAGGCACGGCGAGGGCGGCGACGACGAGTCCGGCGAGCAGGTCGCCGCCGAACAAGCGCCGCCGATAGCGGGGTGCCCAGGACAGGATGGGCAGTCGGCTCCGGGCACCATCCGAAACGTTCACCGACCGGTCACCTCTCGTTCACCTAGGAGTCAACGGTAATCCTTTGGTTACTTCGACCCGAAAAAGTGATGGTGGGTCGGTCGGCTTCTGTGCAGGTGAATGCGCCCCGATCGTCGGGGGACACAGACCGGCCAGAGGGTGTTCGGTCATGACGCGAGGGCGCTGATCTTGATCAGGTTATGTGCCGGGACGCCGTGTCCGGTCCAGATCCGGGCGCCTTCGGTGCCGTCGATGCGGGTGCGGTCCCAGCTGTATCCGCGTTTGAGGTAGCTGATGCGGCCTTCGCTGCGGGTGCGCCATTTGATGGTGCGGCGGAACGCTTTTCGGTGTTCTTCGGCGCGTCGCGCGCGGGTTTGAACGGCTGGCTTTGGCCTATCTCGGGGTATCGCGGAATGTGGGCCTGTAGCACCTGGGCGTTCGTGCTGAAGGCAGAAATCCCGTACGGCGATCTGGTTGGTGCATGGTGTGGTTCACACGCACGGGGTTAAGCACGCGCCACCGGGAAAATGGACAAGGTTCCTGATGTTGTTGAGCGGATCGAGTGCAAAGTCGGATATCGAGAGTCAGATGAGCGCATTGTGGTCTTCACCTACTTAAATCAAGGATCCCAACCTGCCTGGTGAAGTGAACGAGACACTCGTAACCCCCGAGCCGGGGGCCGGCATCTGCGATGCAAGCCCAGACACCCAAACGGCGGCTGCCGATGGAGGTAGTTACCGAACTCTTCGACGCCTCGTGGGGACATTACCCGACATGCTTCCGCGGTGCCGAAACGAACAAGGGAAGATTCGATGAAACTCATGTCGCCCATGGATTCGATGTTCTTGATCGGCGAAACCCGCGAGCACCCGATGCACGTCGGCGGTTTGCAGGTGTTCACGCCGCCGGACGGCGCCGGACCGGAGTTCATCTCGGAGACCTATGAAGCGATGCTGGCGTGCGGGGACGTCCAGCCGACTTTCCGCAAGCGTCCGGCCAAGAGGCTCGGCGGATTCACCAGTATGGCATGGGAATTCGACGACGAAATCGACCTCGAGTATCACGTGCGCCGCTCCGCTCTGCCCACGCCGGGACGGGTCCGGGAGTTGTTGGAACTGACCTCCCGACTGCACGGCACCCTGCTCGACCGCCACCGGCCGCTGTGGGAAACGCATGTGATCGAGAGTCCGAGAGACGGGCGCTTCGCCGTCTACACGAAGGTCCACCATGCGTTGGTCGACGGCGTGTCCGCGCTCAAGCTGATGCAGCGGTCACTGAGCACCGACCCCGGCGAAACCGAGATCCGGGTGCCGTGGACGCTGCCGCCGCGCCCCCGCCAGCGTGAAGAGACGCCCCCTAAGGCGAGGCCAAGGCTGAGCCGTGCGAAGGGATCCTTCGCCGCGTTTGCTCCGTCAACGCTGTCGTCGATTCGTGCCGGACTGCGCGAGCAACAGTTGACCCTGCCGTACCGGTCACCGCGCACCATGCTGAACGTTCCGATCGGCGGAGCGCGGCGGTGCGCGGCGCAGTCCTGGTCGCTGGAACGCATCCAGACGGTCAAAGGAGCGGTCGGAGCTACTGTCAACGACGTTGTTCTGGCCATGTGCGCCGGCGCGCTGCGTACCTACCTCATCGATCTCAATGCCCTGCCCGATACGCCGCTGATCGCGATGGTCCCGGTAAACGTGCGCTCCGAGAACGACCCCGGCGGCGGAAACGCGTTGTCAACCGTGCTGTGCAATCTGGCAACCCACCTCGATGACCCTGCGAAACGCCTGGAAACCATTCACACGTCAATGCAGGAGAACAAGAAGGTGTTGGCGCAAATGCCCAGGGCGCAAGCAATGGCACTGGGGATGCTCGTACTGGCGCTGCCGGTGGTCAGCGGTCTTCCTGGTTTCCGCACGGCGAGCCCGCCACCGTACAACATCACCATCTCCAACGTCCCTGGCCCCCGGGAGCCGCTGTACTGCAACGGGGCCCGCCTCGACGGCAATTATCCGCTGTCGATCGCTTTAGACGGACAGGCGCTCAACATCACAGTGGTAAGCAGCGCGAACAGCATGGATTTCGGACTTGTCGGATGCCGCCGCAGTGTGCCACACCTCCAGCGATTGCTCGGCCACCTGGAAGCGGCCCTGACGGACCTGGAACAAGCCGTCGCTGTGTGAGAGTCACCCTCACATTTGTATGACGTCGGCTAATGCTTGACGGTCGTTTCATGGCGGAGTCAGAGTGGCTGAGCAGAACGCACGCTTTGAGTCCGGCCGAGTGGGATGATTGTCGGAACGGGTGGCGATGATTGGCAGGGATGTGATGGCAAAAAAGGCGAAGGATTCGGATGTTCCGACCGGCAAGTTGAGCCGGAAGTATTACGAGAAGGAGATGACCCGCCTGCAGGGTGAACTCGTCCAGATGCAGCTCTGGGCCAAGGAAGCGAACGCAAAGGTCGCCGTCCTTTTCGAGGGCCGCGACGCCGCCGGCAAGGGGGGCGTGATCAAGCGCATCACCGAGCGGACCAGTCCCCGGGTCTTCCGCGTCGTCGCCCTTCCGGCGCCGTCGGAGCGGCAGAAGACCCAGCTCTTCGCGCAGCGCTACATCGAGCAGTTCCCAGCGGGCGGCGAGATCTGCCTGTTCGACCGCTCCTGGTACAACCGTGCCGGCGTTGACCGGGTCATGGGGTTCGCTACCGACGAGGACTACGAGCGGTTCCTGCACCTCGTGCCGAAGGTGGAGGAGGCATTCATCGCTGGCGGGATCCAGCTCATCAAGTACTGGTTCGAGGTCAGCCAGGAAGAACAGACCCGCCGCTTCGAGGACCGGGCGCAGGACCCGCGCAAGATCTGGAAGCTCAGCCCGATGGACCTTGAGTCGCATCGTCGTTGGTACGACTATTCCCGCGCCCGCGACGCCATGTTCGCCGCCACGGACACGGAGATCAGCCCCTGGCACGTGATTCAGTCGAACGACAAGCGCCGCGCCCGCCTGAACTGCATCGCGCACCTCCTCGACCAGGTGCCCTACGAGCGGGCCGAGCCCAACAAGGTCAAGCTGCCCGCCCGCCAGAAGCCCCAGGGCTATGTCGAACCGGACTATCCGTGGCGCTTCGTGCCGGATCGATACTGAGGCGCGGTTCTACGACTTCGGGGCTGGCCGCCCTGGACCGCATCACCCCGCACGAGGCCGTCGCAAGCTAGACGTCACCAGACAACAGCAGAACGTAACTCCTGCAACGGAAATGGGTTCTGCGGCAGTGACGCACAGCCTGTGACGTCGGGGTTGAACGGCTGGCTTTGGCCTCTCTCGGGGTATCGCGCAAGGGGGGCCTGTAGCGGCCGGAGGCAATGGCGGCTTGGCTGCACTCGCCGCCGGCGTTCAGCGGTACGCGTCGGATCGTTTCGCGACGGTGTAGATGGTGATCAGGTTCTCGGCGTCGTTGATCTCGTAGACGATGCGGTACTGGCCGATTCGGACGCGCCAATCGTCGCTGCTGCCGACCAGCTTCTTGGCCCCGGCGGGACGTGGCTGCTTACTGAGAGCGATGATGGCCAGCAGCGCTGCCTCAAACACGGCTCGCGGCAGTCGTTGCAGCTGTTTCAGTGTTTCGGGATGGAAGGCGACATTCACGACGCGCGCACTACGGCGGGGTCGACACCGAGAGCGTCAAGCATCTCCGACATCGACATCGCTGCGAATGGCCGCTCGCGTATGCCTCGGAGCCGTAAGGCGTCGGCGACGTCGGCGTGTTCGTGCAGACGCTCGTAGTCCGCCATGCCGATAATAACGGCCACCTCGGTGCCGCTGTCGGTGACGATCACTTCTTCGCCGGTCGCGGCGACCTCGCGAACGATCGCGCCGAGCCGATTTCGCAACTCCTTCAAGCTATGAGTACTCATGTTCAACATGTTACCCCTCGATGGTTCGCAAACGATGGCACCCGGGCGCGTGGGCGGTCGAGTAAGCAGTATCCGGCTCGCAGTTGTAGGGCAGCGTGGTAAATCGTCGGGACCAAGCTGGAACGCATGTAGGGGTGATGCCTGACAGTATTTCGCCTGATGCTTGACAGTTACTTTGGCTGATCCTTGACGCTGAGTTCTTCGAACCGGGCCAAGGCCAAGTCGCGCTGGTCGGGATCGAAGGCCTCAAAGCCTGTGACACGATCGCGGTCGACGACAAGGAGCATGACAAGCGGAATCTCGATCGCGAGGCCGTCGGTCACTGTGCCCCTCAGAAACACGTCACCGACAAGGCCCCTCGCCGAGTACGTGAGAACCTCCGCGAGTTCGACCCAGTAGTCAGGTACAAGCGATGCCATGGTTCGGATTGATGACATCTGGTCGGCGATCGTTTCGACGCCTGGACTGGACAGCTGCCGGTGATCGACGAACGTGGCATCAGCGTTGAGTGTGGCGAATGCTTCCCAGTCATCACGGTTGACGGCCTCGTTGAGCCGGCGCGCCGTTTCGATGACCTCGGGATGGGCGACCTCCCCAGACGCGATCCAGCGAGCGGTGAGCTCAGCCATCGCGCCGTTGATGTCGTCGGGGTCGAAAACCACGAAGCGGGAGATCAATTCGTCGTCGGTGACTTCGGTGAGAACCAAGGCCTCCACAGCGATCGGCCGGTCGACCTCGCTGTGATCGCGAAACATCACGCGGCACACCACCAGGCGAGGTCCCCTGACGGCGATGGGCTCTATCTCTTCCTGCCAACTCGTCGCCGACTCGAAGAACAAGGTGCGCGCGAAGCCCGGCTTGATTGGACCCTCGTCACGCAGCCCTTTTCGCCGGTCCTCATATCGTCCGTCTGCAGTGACAACGGCAAGGAAGCTGTCAAGGTCGCGACGGTTGAACGCATCCATCACGCGTGTGAGAACCGGCGTCGCGGCGTTCTCAAGCTTCGGCACCGGCCGATCGAGCTCGTCGAACCTTGCGACTGCGGCGTCGAGGTCCATCTCGTCGAAGATCTCGCAGCGGCTGATCGCATCACCCGCGAACGTCAGAAGCGTGATCTCGCGCCACTCGGCGTCGAAACCTGCTCTCGACTTCCCTTTGGCCGCGTAAGTGACCACTGCACCGAGGTTGCTCAGCCGATGCACGGCCTCGATGTAGATGTTGACGTCGGGCGCGACCTCCCACGCGGCACGGACGTACGGGAGTGCATCGCCGGGCGCGAATCCCGCCCCGCGGCGACGGTCGATGTTCGCCCAGTCCGGTGTCGTCGGAGGGAACTCGCGTCGATTGAATGCGGCATAGGCCTCCTTGACAAGCGACCATGTGTGCGCGTGGGCGGCCGCTTCGCCAGCGAGGTATCGCGCATCGAGCTCGGCGAATGCGGCGTCGATGTTGTCGGGGTCGAACACGATGCGCGCCACGATCCGGTTGTCCGCGTCGATTTCGAGGACGATGAGTCCTTCGGTATGGAACGCTTCGGGTCCCTGGTTGCGCCCTGACAAGCGGGTACGACAGAGGGCAAGGCGTCCTCCGCGGGTCGCAATTGCGGTCGACCTGATTTTCTGGGTGCCGACTTCGGCGATCGCCTGCATATTCGCGATTGCGGCGTCTCGGCCGTGTCGGATCCCGGAGTTCACGACCCGCCGGCGATCGTCCGCGTAGGTACCGTCGGCCACGATCTCCGCCATGGCGCCCCAGTCGCGGGCCGCGAAGCACACCTCGAGGCGCTCGAGTACCCGCGTTGCAGCGTTTTCCAGCCGCTGTGCCGGCCGGCTGAGCTCGTCGAAGCGGGCGAGCGCGAGCGTCGATGTCTGCCTCGTCGAACCACTCGCAGTGGTTGATTAGGTCGCCTTCGACCGTCAGAATGCCGACTCCTCGCCACTCGGCGTCGAAGCCCTCGTTGCGATGTGCCACAGCCAGATTGGGTGAAGACCGCTCCGAGGTTGCTCAGCCGATGAACCGCCTCGATGGAGACGACGATGTCCGGCGTGTCATCCCATGCGGCACGGATGTATGCGGTCAGATCGCCCGCCTCGACTGCTGTCGCTCGGCGGTGGTCGATGTTCACCCAATCTGGCGTCGTCGCGAATAGTTCGTGGCGGTTGAGCGCGGCGTAGGCCTGTGCAATAACCGACCACGTGTGCGCGTGGGCGGCCGCTTCGCCGGCGAGGTATCGCGCATCGAGCTCCGCGAAGGCAGCGTCGATGTCGTCGGGATCGAACGCGACGCGTGCCACGATCCGTTCGTCGGCGTCGACCTCGACGATGCGGAGTACCTCGATGTGAAACGCCTCGGGCCGCTGGTCGCGACCCGACAAACGGTCACGGCTGAGCACGAGGCGTTCCCCGCGGATCGCAATGACGTCTGACGTGACGTTCTCGACCCCGACGTCGGCCCATGCCCGCAAGTTTTCGATCTCGGCATCCCGACCGTGTCGAACGCCGGCGCCCACCACGCGACGACGATCGTCAGCGAACATGTCCGCGGCCATCATCTCGGCCATGGCGTCCCAGTCGTGTGGCCGCGAAGCACGCCTGACAGCGTTCGTCCACTCGGCTTGCCGCGTTTTCCAGCCGCCGCGCATGCTGGCTGCAGTTCCTCAAAGCGAGCGAGCGCGGCGTCGAGGTCTGCCTCGTCGAAGATCTCGCCACGGTTGAACAGGTCGCGGTCGACCGTCACCAACGCGATCTCCCGCCACTCGGCGTCGAAGCCCTCGTGTGAGGTCCCATGTGCCGTATGGGTGACGACCGCGCCGAGGTCGCTCAGCCGATGCACGGCCTCGATGTACATTTTTCTGTCGGGGGTGAGGTCCCAGCCGGTACGGATGTATGAGGTCATGTCGCCGGGCGCGAAAGCAGTCCCGCGCCGGTGGTCGATGTTTACCCAGTCCGGTGTCGTCGGGGGCAGCTGGTGTCGGTTGAACCCGGCGTAGGCCTGCGCGACGAGCGACCAGGTGCGCGCGTGGGTGGCCGCTTCGCCGGCGATGTATCGCGCATCGAGCTCGGCGAAGGCGGCGTCGATGTCGTCGAGATCGAACATGACGCACGCCGCGATCCGATTGTCGGCGTCGATCTCGACGATGCCGAGCACATCGGTGCGGAACGCCTCAGGCCGCTGGTCGCGCCCCGAGAAGCGGTAACGACTCAGGACGAGGCGCTCTCCGCGGGTTGCAATGACGGTCGACGTTATGTTCTTGACCCCGACATCGGCGGTCGCCCGCCAGTCGGCGATGACGGCATCCCTGCCGCGTCGGACCCCGACGCCCACCAGCTGACGGCGATCGTCCGTGGCCGTGTCATCGGCCAACAGCTCCGCCATCGCGTCCCAGTCGCGGGCCGCGAAGTAAGTCTTGAAACGGTCATCTACCCGGCTCGCCGTGTTTTGTAGCTGCGCCACCGGACGGCTCAGCTCGTCGAAGCGAGCGAGCGCGGCGTCAATGTCTGCCTCGTTGAAGATTTCGCAACGCTTGCCCACGTCGCCTTCGCGCGTCAGAAGTTCGACGAATCGCCAGTCGGCGTCGAAGCCCTCGGTCGAGGTTCCACGCACTGCAAGGGTGACGACCGCACCGAGGTCGCTCAGTCGATGCACAGCCTCGATATACATGCGAAGGTCCGGAGTGAGATCCCATTGGGCACGCAGATATTCGGTCAGCCCGCTCGCCTCGGTCGTGTGTTGTAGCTGGTGGTCGACGATGACGAAGTCGGGTGTCGTCTCGGGGAGTTCGTGCCGGTTGAGCGCTGCAAAAGCCTCCGCCATGAGTGTCCATGTGTGCGAATGGGCGGCCGCTTCCCCGGCGAGGTAGCGCGCGTCGAGCTCCTTGAAGGCGGCGTCGATGTCGTCGGGGTCGAACGAGACGACTGCCGCGATCCGGTTGTCGGCGTTGATCTCGACAACATCGATCATGTCCCCGACCGACTCGTCGCGGACGTTGAAATAGTCATGAGCCGAGGACGAGGCGTGCCCCGCGGGTCGCAATGGGGGTCGACGTAATGTTTGCGCATCCGAGCTCGGCGATGGCTTGCATGTTTGCGATTTCGGCATACCGACCGGTTCGGACGCCGCTGTTCACCACACGGCGACGATCGTCGGCCCAAAAGTCGTCGACCAGCATCCCGACATGACGTCCCAGTCGCGGCCGGCGAAGTGCGCTAGGTAGCGCTCGACCACTCGGCTTGCCGCGTTGTCCAGCCGCCGCGCCGGCCGACTGAGCTCGTTCGAATCTCGTGAGCGCGGCATCGATGTCCGCCTCGTCGAACAGTTCGATGCGGTTGATCAGGTTGCCATCGACGGTGAGCAAGGTCGATCTCTCGCCATTCGGCTTCGAAGCCGTCTTGCGAGGTCCCGCTGACCGCCTGAGTGAAGACTGCTCCAAGGTTGCTCAGCTGATGCACAGCCTCGACGTAGGCGATGACGTCCGGTGCGAGGTCCCACGTGGCACGCATGTATGCGGTCAGGTCGCCGGGCGCGAACCCTCTCGCTCGCCGGTGATCGATGTTCACCAAGTCCGGCGTCGCTCGGGCATTTCGCGCCTGTTGAATGCGGCGAAGGCCTGCGCCATAACCGACCACGTACGCGCGTGGGCGGCGGCTTCGCCTGCGAGGTAGCGGGCGTCGAGCTCCTCGAAGGCGGCGTCGATGTCGTCGAGGTCGAACGCGACGCGCGCCACGATCCGGTTGTCGGCGTTGATCTCCACGATGCCGAGCGCCTCGGTGTGGAAGGCCTCGGGCCGCTGATCCCGGCCCGAGGAGCGGACACGACTGAGAGCGAGGCGCTCGC
Organism: uncultured Actinomycetota bacterium; assembly: GCA_963801575.1. Classification (GTDB taxonomy): domain Bacteria; phylum Actinomycetota; class Actinomycetes; order Mycobacteriales; family Mycobacteriaceae; genus Mycobacterium. The sequence continues at coordinate 18,564 of CAWDFT010000014.1, read as the reverse complement.
CGCGGGTCGCAATGACGACGATGTCATGGTCGTGGCGCCGACCTCGGCGGCGGCCCGCATGTTGGCGATTTCGACATCTGGACCGTTTCGGATCCCGATGTTCACGACCCGACGGCGATCGTCGATGGAGAAGTCGTCGGCCAATATCTCGGCCATGGCGTCCCAGTCGCGGGCTGCGAAGCACGCAGGGAAGCGCTCGTCCATGTGGCTTGCCGCGTTTTCCAGCCGCGGCGCCGGCACGGCTGAGTTCGTCGAATCTCGCGAGTGCGGCGTCGATGTCTGCCTCGTCGAATAGCTCGGAGCGGTTGATCAGATCGCCTTCGACCGTCAAGAGGCTCGATCACCCGCCACTCGGCGTCGAAGCCCTCTGGTCGAGGTCCCATTCGCCGCCCGGGTGACGACCGCTCCGAGATCGTTCAGCCGATGCACGGCCTCGATGTAGATCGCTGGCGTCCGGCGTTAGGTCCCAAGCGGCACGGATATCCGCGGTCAGATCGCCCGGCGTCGATCGTGGTCACCGCGCCGATGGTCGATGTTGACCCAGTCCGGTGTCGTCTCGGGGTAGCTCGTGCCGGTTGAGCGCGGCATTAGCGCGCGCGAAGACCGACCATGTGTGCGCGTGGGCGGCGGCTTCGCCGGCGAGGTACCGGGCGTCGAGTTCCTCGAAGGCGGCGTCGATGTCGTCGAGGTCGAACGCGACGACGTGCCACGATCCGCTCGTCGGCGTTGATCTCGACGATGCCGAGCACCTCGGTGTGGAACGCCTCGGGCCGCTGGTCGTCGGCCCGAGAAGCGGACACGCACTGAGGACGAGGCGCTCCCCGCGGGTCGCGATGACGGTGGACGTCACGTTCGTGATCCCGAGGTCGGCGGTCGCCCGCATGTTTGCGATCAGCGACGTCTCGACCGTGTCGGACGCCCGCGTCCACCACTCGTCGACGATCGTCGCCGGAAAGCATCCTCGGCCAGTATCTCCGTCATCGCGTCCCAGTCGCGTGCCGCGAAGCCGCTGGAAGCGTTCTTCCACTTGGCTTGCCGCGTTTTCGAGCTGCGGCGCCGGACGGGTGAGTTCGTCGAAGCGAGCGAGCGCGGCGTCGAGGTCTGCGTCGTCGAAGAGCTCGCAGCGGTTGATCAGGTCGCCGTCGACCGTCACGAGAGTCGATCATCCGCCACTCGGCGTCAAAGCCCTCCTGTGAAGTCCCATACGCCGCGTGTGTGACGAGCGCTCCGAGGTCGCTCAGATGATGCACAGCCTCGACGTACATGTGAATGTCCGGCGTCGAGCTCCCACGTGGCACGGAACGATGCGGTCAGATCAGCCGCGCGCGATCGTGGCGCGCAGCCGGTGGTCGACATTCACCCAATCCGGTGTCGTTCGGCGGAGTTCGTGCCGGTTGAGCGCGGCGTAAGCGCGCGCGAAGACCGACCACGTGTGCGCGTGGGCGGCGGCTTCGCCGGCGAGGTATCGGGCGTCGAGCTCCGCGATGGCGCACCTCGAAGTCGTCGAGGTCGAAATCGACCTTGGCTACCATCAACCCGTCGGCGTTGACCTCGGTGATCTCCAGCGCTTCAACGCAAAACGCGGCGGGCTGCGTCGCATGTTCTTCGAACCGCATGTGGCTGAGGCAGAGACGATCGCCGCGCAAGGCGAGAGTCGTCTTTGTGACGGCGGCGTCCAAGGCTGCGATCGCACGGACATTTTGGACCGCTGTCGCGCGATCATTGCTCTCACGGCGAAGACCTTGCCGCCGGTCATCGAGCCGGGTGTCCTCCGAGAACAGCGCACCAATCTCGTCCAAGCAATTGTCGCCAAACAGCGTGATCAATCGATCATCGGCTCGAGTCGCGGCGTTTTCGAGCGGCGCTCGCGGCTGTCGCTCCTCGAGCCGGGCGTGCGCGGCGTCGAGTGCGGCGATCGCGGCGTCGATGTCTTCGACGTCGAACGCGACCTGCAGCGCGATTCGACCGTCCTCGTCGATACCGAATAGCAGGAGAACTTCGTCGTACGGCGCTCCGGGGCTCACGTCGACAGTGCCCAGCACCATCCGAGCCAGAGCCAGGCGCTCGCCTCGCACGGCGATCACGACAACTGAGTTGGGCCGTATATCTCCCGTCTCGTGAAAGCGCCTCGACTGATGTAGCCACTCGTCCGGGAGATCATTCTGCGTAAAGCCGACCATCCTTCCGTCGACTCTCCATGATGACTTCGGTCGCGTAAAGCTCCTCGAACTCGTCCCATGCCTCCCGATCGATAACAGCCTCCCCGCGCCGGATCGCTCGCACGCAGGCGTTGTCCAGTTCGACGATCGGCGCTTCGGGTGGAGCGGGGGCGATCGGGACGTCGCGCTCGCCGAGAATGCGGCGCGCCTTCTCGGCAAGTGCCGCAGCCCCTTTCAGTTCGTACAGGCCGACGGCTCGCTCGGCGGCGGCTCGCGCTCCCGCGGCGTCGCCGGCGCTGCTCAACACCGTCGCCAGAGCCAGACAGGCGTCGCCGTGGTCGACCAGGGCGTCGGTTCGCTCCGCGATGGCGACACTCTCCTCGGCGATCCGGCGGGCCTCGTCGTGAGCACCGCCGCGCGCCAGCAGCTGTGCCCGAACCGTCCGCCAGGCGATCGACGCCTTCAAGTCGTGGCCGGCGAGTCGCTTACTCTCCGTACACAATTCGTCGGCTTCGGCGTCTCTGTCGAGGGCAAGACATGCTCGAGCCAACAACGCGGCGGTCTCGGCCGTGTCCGCGTCGAGGCCCATACGGCGAAAGCCGTTGTAGGCCCGCCGCAAATGCGGCTCGGCGGACGCAGGATCGTCGGCGACCAACTCGACGATACCGGCGAATTGCTCGACCTCGAGCAACGCGTGCCGCATGCCGAGCTCGGTGAGTGACCGTCTGGCAGAGTCGATCAGCTGACGGCCCGCGGCGGCGCGTCCGCGAAACGCGTCCAGCACACCCTGGCATCTCGTCGACGTGGCCTCCACGACCGGTGATCCCGTTGTGATGCGAAGCAGCCGAACAACGTCGAGACATCGTCCGCCGGCACGCGGAACCGGGCTGGGGCCCCACAGTGCCGCAAGTGGCGCGCCCGCCAGTACGGCGTTCACCAGCCGGTGTTCACCTGCCCGTCGCGCCGCAGTGAGCGCCTGGTCCAGGGCGGTTTCGCAATCAGCGATTCGTCCTAGGCGGCCCAGGCACGCGGCGCGGACGGTGTGGGCCTTGGCCTCTCCCGCGGCGTCGTCCAGTCCGGCGAGTTTCTCGGCGGCCGACGCCACCGCTGCTTCGATCTCGTCCAAGCGCTCGGGGTCGGTGAGCATCGACAGCTGCCCGTCGAAACACGTGCCCCAGGCCGCGAGACGGGCGGAATCGCCTGCGGCTTGCTGCAATTGCGAGACTGCACCGGTCGCCGTCACCACGTCGCCCGCGGCTAGCAGCGCCTCGCAGCGAGCGACCAGCAGTTCGGCTTGCTGATCGTCGCGGTCAGGCAGTTCTTCGTCGAGTTCTTCGAGCGCGTGCAGTGCCCTGTCGTAGAGGTCGGCTGCGCCTTCGTAGGCCAGGCGTGCCATCGCCTGGTCCGCGGCGCGCCGGCAGTAGTCGACAGCCTTGGCCGCGTTTCCGGCCCACGCACATTCGAAGTAGTGGTAGGCCAGTTCGGCCAGCAGTTCGTCGTCGGCGCCGGGCTCTGTCTCGAGCGTCGCGGCGATGCGCTGGTGTAGCCGCATGCGCCGCACGGAAGCCAGCTCGGCGAGCAGCGACTGCCGGACGATGGCGTGGTTGAACCGGTAACGACCGCCGGGCTCTTCGATGACGAGGCCGGCCTTGCACGCATCGTCGAATGCGTCGACGAGGTCTGCGTCGACCACGCGCTCGACCAGCTCGAGCGCAAACCGGCTGCCGACCACCGCCGCCACCGCAAGGGCCTTGTTCGTCTCCGCCGGAAGCCGAGATAGTCTGCGGCTCACGGCTTCACGAACCCCCTGTGGCAGGGTGTTCGGGTTCCAATGGCCGCCGCTTTCGTCCACATGGCGCAGGGCTTCAATGAGGAAGAACGGATTGCCACCCGTGACCGCCGCCAATGCCCGGGCCAGCTCTTCGTCGTCGTAGCCGGCTTCGGCGACGTAGGCGGTGACGTCGTCCTCGTCGAGGCCGCTGAGCGCAAGGCGAATGGCGGAGCCGTCGCGGTGAAGGTCGGCGAGCATCGCCGCCAGAGGATGGGAGCGGTCGAGGTCGGTGCTGCGGTAGGTGCCGACGATCTGCACGCGAGCGTGCTCTCCGAAGCGCAGCAGATGCCGCAACAGCAGCAGCGTCGGCTTGGCCGCCCAGTGAAGGTCGTCGAGAATCAGGACGACCGGTGCACTCGTGGAGGCGATTCCCAACAGCGCCACGACGGCGTCAAAGAGTGCGTAGCGTTCGCTGTCCGGGTCGGCGCGAGTCGGCGCGGCCAAATCGGGCAGAGCATCGGTCAACTCGGGCACCAGTGGAAGCAGTGCTTCGACGCCGCGCAGCCCGCGCAGCCGGTTGGTACCGAGGCAAGGCATCAGCGACCGCAGCGCCTCCGCGAACGGCTGGTAGGGCGCCCCGAGATCTTCGTCGCAGCGACCGTAAAGGACGACGGCGCCTTCCTCGTAGGCCTGACGGGACCATTCACCGGCCAGACGCGTCTTGCCCACGCCTGGTTCACCGGCGATCAGCACCGCGTGCGTGCCCGCAGCGAGCGTCGTCTGCCATGCGGAGAGAAGTCGCTCGAGTTCGTGACCACGCCCGACGAACGGCCCCGGACCGGCCAGCACGGCGGGTAGGCCGGGCCGTTCCATGGGTGCATCAGTTGTGGGTGCGGGGGAGTCGTCGGCGGTCTCCAAGCGGAGCTCGAAAACATGCTCCGGGCGCGCCAGGTTGCGCAGCTGGCGCATCCCCAGGTCGGTCAGCACGACATCGTCCGCAAGTGTGTCGATGACAAGCTCGGCCGTCGCACCCGAGCACAGGATTTGGCCGCCGGCCGCCAGCGACCGCAGGCGGGCGGCACGGTTGACCGCCCGACCGAAATAGTCGCCGTCACGGAGCTCGACTTCTCCGGTGTGCAGCGCCACGCGGATGCGCATGGGCTCCAGCAGCGGCCACGGCTCATGAGCGATCGCTTCCTGCAGCTCGATAGCGGCGGCGGCCGCCGCCGACGGCCGATCGAAGACCGAGAAGGTCGCATCGCCCTCGCCGCGAGTCTTGATGAGCCGCCCTCCGCGGGACGTGACGACCTGTTCGACGATCTCGTCGTGTCGGGCGAGTGCCACCGTCATGGCGTCGGCGTCTGCCTCCCACGCGGCAGTCGATCCCTCGATGTCGGTGAGCAGGAAGGTCACCGCACGGGTCATCACCGAAAGCTGCTGCGACACAGGAATTTCCAGCGTGGCTTCCTGCGCGACGATCGCGGCCTCGAGCCGGCGAAGGTCCGGTCCGGGGTCGACGCCCAGCTCGTCGGCGAGCAGCGACCGCGCACGCTGATAAGCGCCAAGGGCTTCACCCTGCCTGCCGGCGCGGTAGAGGGCGAGCATCAGCTGGCCCCATCGCCTCTCGCGCAGCGGCGCGTCGGCGACCGCGGCCTCGAGATCGCCGATGATTTCTGCGGCGCGACCCGTCGCGAGCAGCGCGTCGGCCCGGTCCTCGACAAGGGCGGCATGGCCCTCGATCCAGCGTGTCTTCTCGGATACACCGCGCGGGCCATCGGGCAGCTCGGGGGTGCCGCGCCAGAGAGTCAGGGCCTCGTCGAAGCGGGCCACCGCTTGGCTGGTGTCGCCAGCGGCAGCGGCTTCGCGGCCCAGTCTTGCGGCCGCTTTGTAACGCGATGCATCCACCTCTGTCCCGGCCACGGTCCACCCCGTGCCCTCCGTCAACACGAAGCCGTCGCCCAGGGTGCGACGCAGAGAGGAGATGTGGGTCTGCAGGGCCTTGGCGGCTGTACGCGGCGGCTCATCGCCCCAGAGGAGCTCCACGAGCGTGTCGGCTGACACGACCGAACCGCCGTGCAGCCCGAGCATCGTGAGGATCGCCCGCGGTTTGGCGCCAGGGATGGAGACCGGCAGGCCATACTGCCGGACCTGCAGAGGTCCTAAAACCCCCAGCTCCACCTGTTGAAGCGTAGTCACGTTGCCATCGTCAGTGTGGCGATTCAATAGGCGGTCAAGATTCAGTAAAGGCGTCGTTCCTGCAATCGCTCGGCGTCCCCGTCCCGCGACACGTCATGCGGCACCGCGGTTTTTGTCGTCCCGTGGTTGACAATGCGGGACATGACGCAATCGCGGGAGCCTGACGTTGGCGCGTGAGATCTCACGCCAGACGTTTCTGCGGGGTGCCGCCGGAGCGTTAGCCGCCGGGGCGGTTTTCGGCTCGGGCCGGGCTACCGCCGATCCGAATACCTCCGGCTGGGACGGTCTTTCTGACGCCATCGGCGGGCGAGTGTTACGCCCGGACGGCGGTGCGCAATTCGCAACGGCCAAGCAGGTTTTCAACACCAACTTCAATGGCACGACGCCGGCGGCGGTCGTTACCGTGACGTCGGCGGCGGACGTGCAAAGGGCGATGGCATTCGCTGCTGCCAACAACCTCAAGGTCGCTCCGCGCAGTGGTGGGCACTCCTATGTGGGGGCGTCCACGGCGAACGGCACTATGGTGCTCGACCTGCGTCAACTGCCCGGGGAAATCAATTACGACGCCGCCACCGGGCAGGTCACGGCAACCCCCGCAACCAATCTGTACGCGATACACGAGGCGCTGGCCGCGACCGGCCGGGGCATCCCCACGGGCATCTGCCCGACGGTCGGTGCCGCGGGGCACGCCCTGGGCGGCGGGCTGGGTGCTCAGTCCCGGCATGCGGGGCTGATGAGTGATGCATTGACGCCGGCGTCGGTGGTGCTGCCCGGTGGTCAGGCGGTCACCGCGTCTGCCACCAGCCACCCCGACCTGTTGTGGGCGCTGCGCGGCGGCGGTGGCGGCAACTTCGGGGTGACGACATCGCTGACCTTTGCGACGTTCCCCACCGCGGACGTCGACGTCGTGAACCTCAATTTCCCGCCACAGTCGTTCGCGCAGGTCCTCGTCGGTTGGCAGAACTGGCTGCGTAGCGCCGACCGAAGCAGCTGGGCACTGGCGGACAGCACCACCGACGCGATGGGTACGCACTGTCGGATCATGGCGACCTGCCCGGCCGGGTCGGGCGGCAAAGTGGCGGGTGCCATCACGTCGGCCGTTGGAATGCAACCGACCGGGACCGAGAACCACACGTTCGACTATTTGGGCTTGGTGAGATATCTGGCCGGAAACCTCAACCCGTCGCCGCTCGGATATGTCGGCGGATCCGACGTGTTTACGACGATCACCCCGGCCGCCGCCCAGGGGATCGCCTCGGCGGTTGACGCCTTTCCGCGCGGCGCGGGTCGCATGTTGGCGATCATGCATGCACTCGACGGCGCCATGGCCACTGTGGCGCCGGGGGCCAGCGCCTTTCGGTGGCGGAAGCAGCCCGCCCTGGTGCAGTGGTACGTCGAGAATTCCGGTTCGGCGTCGGCAGTCACCAGCTGGCTCAACACTGCACATCAAGCGGTGCAACCGTATTCGGTCGGCGGTTATGTGAACTATCTCGAGGCGAACCAACCGGCTTCGCGGTACTTCGGCGCGAACCTACCTCGGCTAACGGCCGTGAGGCAGAAGTTTGACCCGGGCCGGATCATGTTCTCGGGCCTGAACTTTTGACCCTTGCGGCGCCGAATGTGCGGCTGTTGCGAAAATCTGACAACTTTTTCGCCGTACCTTCACGTTCGACGTGCTTCGGTCGCTCCTGCCGTTAGCTCGCTATACATGTCACGGCAGCGAGGCTGCCGACTCCGCAGTCCGTCCGGAAAGCGGCCTCGATCGAGGTCGCCTCATCCGGTATGAACGTGATCGCCGGAGGCGGCGGCAGGATCGGGAACAGCCTGGCGCCGTAGACGCCGGTGCCGAAGGCGACCAACTGCGCGGGGATATTCGTCGCGACGTACAGGATGTCGCCGAGTGGGGCTGGCAGATCCGCGCCGTGCACGTAGTACGGCAGGAAAGCGACGATCGTGCGGAGGCTCAGGGCCGCGTTGACGACGATGTTGGGATAGTCGTTCGAAGCGATCTGCGCTTCGAGGGCTTCGTGCAATGCTGCCTGAGCTAGGGGATCGGAGCTGCTGCCATTCAGCGACTGCAGCGGAACACCGTCGGATCTGCGGTCCGGCTGTGCGCCAAACAGGCTCAAGACTGTCGGCGTGACGTCGACGATCTCGTAGTTCGGGTTGAATCTGCCACAATCCGGTTCGCAGTCGTCGTCGATGGATTCGAATTGCGGGCCGTCGACGATGACGAATGTCTCTGTCTCACGGGGCGATTGGAAGCCGTGCCCGAAGCCCTGCTGCGGTTGGTGACCGTGGTCGGTGACGACAATGACAGTCCAGTCCTCACCTGTGGCTTGCTCCCGCGCCTCGACGGCCGCCAGGATCGCACCGAGATTGACGTCCGTGCGCTGGATGGCCGCGTCGTACTGGGGCGAATCACCCCCGTACATATGCCCGGCTTCGTCGACTTGGACGAGGTAGGTCACCATGAAGTTCGGGACGTCTTCGTCTTCGGTGTCCAGGATGGTCTTTACGGTCTCGTCCGTGACCGCGGCATCCGTCTTCCACCAGTCCGGGTCGTCTGGCTTCTGCGCAATGTAAACGACTTCGTCGGCGCCCTCGCCGGAAGCAGCGATGGCACCGATGACGTCCCAGTCGGCGATCGCCTTCGTCCTGATGGTCGGGTCGTCGGTCTCAAGCTGGGTGAAGACCGTTGGCCACCTGTCGTACGTCTGCGGTGTGTAGACGTTGTTGATCACGCCGGTCTTGTTGTCCCAGGCACCGGTCAGGATGGCCGTCCACGAGGGGTTGGAGACGGTGGTGTGTCCGACGATGCTGGGCGCGGAGGTGGTACTGGTATTCATCAGCTTGATGAAGTTGTCATTGGGGGTGTCGTCGTCGGCCAGCACCTTGCTCATGTTCGTGCCGTCGATGGCGATCACCAGCACGTGTTGGTCCGTAGCTGCCGGCAGGTCTGGGTTATCCACGGGCTGACTGGTGGTCGGCGGGTACGTGACCTGCGTTGGGCGGGGCACCAGGATCCGCTCGAATTCGTCGCGCACCGCAGCCAATATGGCTGCCAGCGTCGGCAACTGCAGAGGCGGCGACCCCGTGCCTGGGCTCACCAACGGCTGCAGTACTGAGCCGAGTGCGTCTGTGAAAATCGGGACGATGCTTGTCCGTGGCCGCGGTGCTGATTGTGGCGTCAGCGCGGCCGCCGTCGTGAATGGGGTTACGGCCGTCTTGGCCGTATCAATCGGGGCGGTCGCGAAGGAGAACGTCGTCGGGGTGTCGGCCGGCCCGGATGTGCTGAGTTTTTGCAAGGTTTTCTCACCACGTTGGGTGGCCGCATCGACTGCCGACTTCACGTCGCCGATGGTGTCGGCGAAAGAGCGGGTGTGTGCACGCCTTGAGGTGTTCGTGTTCGATGCCTTCCGACCGGCCGAATCGCCGCTCACCAAATCCTGGGTTTCGTCTTCGTCCTGCGCCGGCGGCACCCCTGTACCTGGGGTGCCGTCGTCGCGCGTTGCGGGGGTATTACCTGCGCCGAGATCCCGGATGGATTCGGCTGCTGAGCGCAACACCGACCTCAGCGACTTCCGGTCCGAGGCCGGCGAGTCGGCGTCATCGCCGTCAGCCGAAGCTGCACCCTTATCAACCGGGGTCTTACTCGTCGATGGGGACTTCTTCGTTGATGAGGAAGTGTCCGTTGATGAGGAACCGGCCCCCGCCGACGAGCCGGATGGGCTGGCGTATGCAATCCCGGGCGTGCTCGCAATGGCCGCGCCAACGCCCAACGTCACCGCTAATGCTCCAACCCGACCGATGTGCCTCGCGTAACCCATGACAGTTCCCTTTCGTTTCTTTCACCTGCACCGAATCGGGGTAGCAAAGACCATGGGCGGCGTCATCCGTGGGTCTACGTGGGCGCGTTTGGCGCGCGCAATCGCGTGGTACTGCCGTGGCCGCATAGGTCCCGCCGCAACGTCGTGGAATGACCAGGCTGTAAATTACGCCGCTTCTCACAGTCGATTGCCAGAAATCGGCGACTTGGTTAATCCGTTGGTCGCAGGTTCGAGCCCCGCCCCGCCTGAACTGGTCTTACGGCGCTGCATCGATCGGCCTACATCTTGGCCGCGGCCTTTTCCAACCTCTGTAATGCCGGTTCGATTTCAGCAGCCAGTTCGTCGATGTCGTCGGCGATCTCCGGTGTCGTGACGAATCCGAATTGGAGCCATCCGCGGTAGCTGATACAGGTGACGTTCAGGCCCACATCCATCACCAAGGGCCCCAGCGGAACCATGTACTCGACAACCGCTCCGGCCAGATAGAGCGGGAAGTCGACTCCGGGAACGTTGGAGACCACCAGGTTGATCGGGGCGACGTTTCCCCCGACGTGGCTTGCGGTGTAGGCGCGGGCGGCCAACGCCAGCAGGCCCGGCGGCGTCGTCTCCGTGAGACCCATGATCTGGTGCGCCGTAAGCGCTTTGGCCATCTCCTTCGCGCCCTGGGAGTTGGCGTAGATGGCCCTCATGCGTTTGGCCGGGTCAGCGACATCGGTGGCCAGTCCCACCGTCATCGAGCTGACCTGATTGCCCACCTCTGTGCTGTCGCCCCGGGTCGATACCGGCACCTGGGCCACCAGCGGCCGATGTGGTAGCTCGCCGCGCGCGAGCAGATAGTGCCGCACGGCACCCGAAACCAATGCCAGCACAACGTCATTGACCTTCACACCGAAGGCGTTCTTGACGGCCTTCACCCTGTCCAGTTCAACCTGTGTACCGCAGATGCGCCGGTGCGGCGTGAGCGGAGCGTTAAACCGTGTCGTCGGCGCCTCGAAGTACCGGGGCGGTTTGTTGGGCAGGCGCCACGTGGCCAGCTGCTGTGACAGCGTCTGCTGGGCCATCCGGAGTAAGCGGTAGGGCGTCATGACGGCGACATTGACAATAGAGCCGACTGCCCGCTGTTCGAACCTGGGAATTTCGACGCCCACCAAGGACTTGTTGACCTCGCCCGTGGGTGGTCGTGGTTGCGCACTGGCGTCGAACATGATTTCGCTCAAGCCCGCGCCTGACATGCCGTCGATGACGGCGTGGTGCAGCTTGGTCAGGATGGCGACGCGTCCGTTCTCGGCACCATCGATGAACCACAACTGCCATAGCGGCCTGCTGCGGTCGAGCTTGTGGGCCATCAGACGCCCGACGAGTTCGTCGAGTTCAGCGCGCCCACCGGGGCGAGGCACGCGGATGTGCCGGATATGGAAGTCGAGGTCAAGCTCTGTGTCCTCGACGAACCACGGCCGGTTCAGCCCCAGCGGCGCTCCGGTCACGCGATAGCGCAGTTGCGGCATTTCCGGCAGGCGCGAGGCGATGAGATCGCGCACCGCGTCAATGGAGAATTCCGGCGCCTCGGCGGGATCGCAGATCGCCAGCCCGCAGCCATGCATATGCCAGCTGGGCGTCTCGGCGAACCAGAACGCTGCGTCGACGCTGGAAAGCTGGCCCACGGGGCCAGCCTAGGGGTTACCGGCTGTTGCGGGTTGAGTGGTCGGTAGTAGTCGGTGGTGTGATGTAGGAACAGAAGCGTGAATCTGGGGACGTGGACTGAGCGCAATGGTTTTGCGCGGGTGACGGCGTATCGCTGGTTTCGCGCTGGCCTGCTTCCGGTGCCGGCCCGGCGGGTGGGCCGGTTGATTCTGGTGGACGAGCTGATCGGCGGCGAGGCTGAGCCACGCAGGTGCACGGCGGTGTATGCGCGGGTGCCGTCGGCTGATCAGAGAGCCGATCTGGATCGGCAGGTGGCACGGGTGACCGCGTGGGCCACGGCCCAGCAGATCCCGGTCGACAAGGTCGTGACCGAGGTTGGGTCGGCGCTGAACGGGCACCGCCGTAAGTTCCTTGCGCTGCTGGGTGATCCATCGGTGGGTCGCATTGTCGTCGAGCATCGGGATCGGTTCTGCCGGTTCGGATCGGAGTATATTCAAGCCGCGTTGGCTGCGCAGGGCCGAGAGCTTGTGGTGGTCGATTCAGCTGAGGTCGATGACGACCTGGTGCGGGATATGACCGAGATCCTGACCTCGATGTGCGCACGGCTGTACGGAAAGCGCGCCGCCGCCAACCGCGCAAAGCGGGCGGTGGAGGCTGCCGCTGTCGCTGACGGGAGGCGGCCTGATGGCGCGCTTCGAGGTGCCTGACGGGTGGTGCGTGCAGGCATTCCGCTTCACTTTGGACCCCACCGAGGAGCAAGCTCGGTCATTGGCGCGGCATTTCGGTGCCCGCCGAAAGGCGTACAACTGGGCTGTCGCGACCCTCAAAGGTGATATCGAGGCCTGGCATGAGACCGGGATGGAGACGGCCAGGCCGTCGCTGCCGGCGCTGCGGAAACGCTGGAACACCGTTAAGAGCGAGGTGTGTGTCAACGTCGAGACCGGGGCTGTGTGGTGGGCGGAATGCTCGAAAGAGGCCTACGCCGACGGCATCACCGGCGCGGTCGACGCCTACTGGAATTGGCAGAACTCCCGGGCCGGCACACGCGCCGGCAAGCGGGTCGGGTTCCCCCGGTTCAAACGCAAAGGCCGCGACGCCGATCGGGTGTGTTTCACCACCGGGGCGATGCGGGTCGAGCCCGACCGTCGCCACCTCACCCTGCCGGTGATCGGCACCGTGCGCACCCAGGAGAACACCCGCCGCATCGAACGGCTGATCCGGGCGGGGCAGGCGCGGGTGTTGGCGATTTCAGTGCGCCGCAACGGCACCCGCCTGGACGCCAGCGTGCGGGTGCTGGTTCAACGCCCGCAGCAGCCCGGTGTCGCGCTGCCTGATTCGCGAGTGGGTGTCGACGTGGGCGTGCGTCGGCTGGCCACCGTCGCCAGCGCCGAGGGTGTCGTGATCCAGACGGTGCCCAACCCGCGTGCGCTGGAGGCGGCGTTGCAGCAGCTGCGCCAGGTTTCTCGGGCCCGATCACGCTGCACGAATGGCTCACGGCGCTACCGTGAGCGCACCACCGAGCTGTCCCGGCTTCACCGCCGGGTCAACGATGTCCGCACCCACCATGTCCATGTCCTGACAACGCGGTTGGCCAAAACCCACGGCCACATCGTTGTCGAAGGCCTGGACGCGGCGGGGTTGCTGCGACAGAAGGGCTTGCCGGGAGCCCGCGCCCGACGGCGCGGACTCTCCGACGCCGCACTGGGCAGCCCACGCCGGCACTTGTCCTACAAGACAGGCTGGTACGGCTCGGAACTGGTGGTCGCTGACCGCTGGTTCCCGTCATCGAAAACCTGCCACGCCTGCTCGCATGTCCAGGACATCGGCTGGGCCGCACAGTGGCAGTGCGGCAGTTGTTCACTCACCCACCAGCGTGACGACAACGCCGCGATCAACCTCGCACGCTACGAGGACACCACTAGCGTCGTCGGCCCAGTTGGGGCCGCCGTCAAGCGTGGAGCCGACCATAAGACCGGGCCCGGCCCGGCTGGTGGCTGTGAAGCGCGGAAGGGACGCAGCCGCACGGCTGCCGAACAACCCCGAGACGGGGTGCGAGTCGCGTGACCACTAAAGATCACTCACTCGCAACGGTTACCGGCTCATTCTTCGGTCGCGCCCGGCGAATTGGTTCACCATAGGGGGATGCGTTCCGGCACGGCACTGCTCGCGGTCGCGATGACGTTCGCGCTCGCGGCCTGTTCGCATCAGACCACGTCGTCGACGTCCGCGCCGACGGCCACCCCGTCCACGGCGTCGTCCGTCGTGCCGACCGCCGTGCCGTCGCCAGTGGCGACCACACTCCCCGCAGCGCCTCGGCTGGCAACGGAGCTTGTGCAACTGGCCGACGACCTTGTCGCCGACGAGCAGGCGCTGCGCGATCCGTCGTCATCGGAACAAGTGCTCACCGACGCGGCGCGCCGCCAGCAACTGGCGTACCGGACGATCGCCAGGAATCCCGAGGCGGAGGCGATCGCGCGCCCGCGGATTCCGCCGCAGCTCCTCGACATCTACGACTACAACATCGACGCGCGTCACCAGCTCGACGCACTGCTCGGCAGCGACGTGAAGGACACCCTGCCCGCGTGGCGCATCGACGCCCCTACGCCGGCCGCCGCACTGCTCGGTCACTACCACGAAGCCGAAAGCGCGACCGGTGTCGGCTGGAATTATCTGGCGGCGATCAACCTGATCGAATCCCGGTTCGGTCGCATCGCCGGCCTGAGCTCCGCCGGTGCACAGGGCCCGATGCAGTTCATGCCCTCGACGTTCGCCGCATACGGCGACGGTGGCGACATCCTTTCGCCGCGCGACAGCATCATGGCGGCCGGTCGCTACCTCGCCGCCAACGGTTTCGCGCAGGACCCGGATCACGCCCTCTTCCGCTACAACAACTCCGACCTGTACGTGCGGGCGGTCAAGGACTACGCCGCCGTCTTCGCAACCGACCCTTCCTCGTTCGCCGGTTACCACCGGTGGGACGTCTACTACTACACCACCGCGGGTGACGTGCTCTTGCCGATCGGGTACGTCGCGACCTCACCGATGCCCGTCGCCGAATACCTGGCGACACATCCTCAATGAGCGTTTTGCACCCGTCTGTCCGACGGACAAGTGCGAAGATTGGTTCGCCATGCCCGAGCCGCCAGACAAGTCGCCGCGCCAGCGACCCGACGTCCCGTCTGAATTCGCCATGCCGCGTGAGGCATCGCCCGCAAGCAAGCAGCCACGGCACGCTCGCGGGCGGCCTGCTCCGAAAAAAGCGCCTCCGCCTAGACCGGAAGGACCTGCGCGATCTGATCCCATAGCGGTGCCCACGTCGCCAGATCTGGTCGCCGACTCGATGATCTCGCGTCCGCTGGCCGAGTTGATGGCCAGGACGACGGCGCGGCAGCGGATCGGCGTCGTCATCGAGCTCAGCGCCAAACATCCTGAGGGAGTGGAAGGCGCCGGACTCGACGTCGAAAGTCTGCTGAAGAGAATCGCGCCGAAAGCGCCGGTCAGGCGTTCCCGCAGCTACGTTGTCACGGCGCTGCTCACTAGTCAGATTCGAAAAGTTGTCCAGGAAGAACAGAAGCGTGGGGACCGGTCCTCTCCCAATGCCATGCCGACAGTCCGTGCCCCTCGGTGGGCGATCCACCGGATCTGGCCCAACTTCGAGGTCAACGCGCTTATTCACCGAACGGTCGTCACGACCAAGTGCGACGCAGCGCAGCGTTCGTTCGACGCAACGGGCTGCGAACTGGTCTGGGCTGTATTCGACTCGGGCATCGACCGCCAGCATGCTCATTTCGAGCTACACGACAACCTCGGTCTGAAAAACGGTGACTTGCCGCACCGATCGTTTGTGCCCGATACCAACGACGACGACGCGTTGCATGACCCCGCTGGCCATGGCACCCATGTTGCAGGCATCCTCGCCGGTGAACAGATTGCCGACGAGGACGCACCGATCATCGCCGCGACCTGGTACCACGACGATCGTGGTGACAGCGCAGTACGCGAGATCGCCCTTCCGCGCATCAGCGGTATGGCACCGCGCTGCAAACTGCTGTCCTGCAAGGTGCTCCGCGACGACGGCTCGGGTGATCTCGCGGCCCTACTGGAGGCACTGGAGTACATCCAGGACCTCAACCGCGGTGGACGAGATCTCAAGGTCCACGGTGTGAACCTATCGGTGGGATATCCGTTCGATCCGTCGTGGTTTGCCACCGGCCAGACCCCCGTGTGCCGCGAAGTCGATCGGTTGGTGCGCAGCGGAGTCCTCGTGGTCGCCGCTGCGGGCAACACCGGATACGGCTATGCGTTGGACCCAGAGGAGCAGCAGTTCCGGTTGGGATTCGACATGACGATCAACGACCCCGGCAACGCCGACCGCGCAATCACTGTCGGTTCGACCTCGACGATGCCTCACGCCACCGGCGTTTCCTACTTCTCATCCAAGGGGCCGACTGGCGACGGCCGGATGAAGCCCGACCTCGTCGCGCCGGGCGAACGTGTGGTGAGCGCCGGGGCCGGAGCTCTTCTGGCCAAGGCGCAGGCACTGGTCCCGAAGGCCACGTACGTCGAGAATTCCGGTACATCGATGGCCGCTCCTCACGTGTCGGGGGCTGCTGCCGCATTCCTATCGGTGCATCGGGAGTTTGTGGGTCGGCCAGAGGAAGTCAAACGGGTTCTGCTCGATGCGGCCACCGACATTGGTCGTTCACGAACCTTTCAGGGCCGAGGCATGGTCGACGTGATGCGGGCAATCCAGTCGGTTTGAGGAGGTGGCGGTGAAGTTTCCATTTGCGGCAGTCGAACTCGAGTCAGACGGTTCGGTGCACGACCCCGCACAGCTCGACGCGGCACGTGCTGTCGTCGACGGAGCCGACGACGTTCTCGTCTTGGTGCACGGCTGGAACAACGACATGCCTGCCGCACTCCGCCTATACGAGAAGTTGACCGACAACGTCGACGCCGTGCGCGGTCAGGTTACCGGCGCCGCCGGGCGCAAGATCGCGGTGATCGGTGTCCTGTGGCCTTCGGTCAAGTGGGCCGACGAGGATGACCTCGCCGGAGGCGGCGCCAGCGCCGCTGACGCGAAGGATGCCCTGATTGCCGAGATCGGTGATCGCGACCTTGACCCAAGCGTGGCCGCTCAACTGCAACAGTTGGTACCCAAGTTGGACACATCGGCGACCGCGCGTCGGAAGTACCTGGATCTGTTGAGAGCTCAGCTGCCCAGTGAGATCGAGGGCGGGGAGGACGCGCCGCCGCCCTCGTTTCTTGAGGGGGACGCCGACACCGCCTTCGAGCGCGCCGGTCGCGCCGGTGCGTTGACCGGGACAGGAAGGGCCGGGGCGGCGCCGCGGGATTCTCCTTGGGCGGCTTCACGCGGGCCGCACGTAACCTCCTGAATCTCACCACGTACTACACCATGCGGGACCGCGCCGGCACGGTCGGCGCGAATGGAATCGCCCCCCTTCTCGAGCAGCTGGACGGCAACGGCCGGCGGATTCACCTGGTAGGTCACTCATTTGGCGCCCGCGCCGCGACCGCGGCAGCGAACGCCACAAATGCGCCTGTCCACGCTCTAGTCCTTCTGCAAGGAGCCTTCAGCCATTACGCGCTCGCGGACGATTGGAATGGTCAGGGCGCCGACGGCCTCTTCCGCGCCGTTCCCAACCGAATCCATGGGCCGATGGTCGTAACGCACACAAAGAACGACAAGGCCGTTGGTCTTGCATATGCCATCGCATCACGGCTGGCGCGGCAGGTCGCGATCGACATCGGCGGCCCCGATGACCGCTACGGTGGCATAGGCCGAAACGGTAGCTCTCAAAACACCAGAAGCACTTGGCCCCGGCACACTTCAGCCCGTCGGCGGTAGCTACGCGTTCGAGCCACGACGAGTCAGCAACTTGCAGGCCGACACCTTCATATCCGGGCACTCCGCTGTGACCGGTAAGGAAGTGGCATACGCCCTTCTCAACGCCATGGTGACTCCGGCAGCCTAGAACTCGGGCAGAGCGCGAATCGGATTCGCCGGGCAGCGCAACGGCGTATTTTCACTGACGTCAAGCCGAGCATCGGTGCCCGCGCCCCACGCTCTCTCGCAGCTAACCCTCCGGCAAACGAAGTTCAGTTACAGGAGTATGCCTGTAGCCAACAGCACTCGATCTCCGCCTCCGCCGCAGATTCGCGTAGTCGACTACGCACTTCAGCTGGCCCTCGGTTTCAGAAGGTGTGAACATGACGGCGTTCAGCAACTCGGCGACCGAAGCCCGCATCGCGTGGGTGGCGAAGGCACGATGTCACTCCACAGATTCCGACGATCTCTTTGTTCGTGGAGCCGCGCAGAGGAAGGCGGCAGTCATTTGCCGGCAATGTCCGGTCGTCGCCGAGTGCCTCGCCGACGCGCTCGACAACCAGATGGAGTTCGGCGTCTGGGGCGGCATGACCGGCATCTTGGGCGCAAGCCTCGGACTTCAGTCCGGGGTGAGCCCATCCCGTGTGTCGGCGGGCGAAGCCTGGCGTTCGGAGTGGGCGGGCTTGGCCGTCGATGTATTGCTTGGTGATCGACAGTGGTGCGCCTCTGCAGGAGACGGCGAAGTAGGACGGCGACCGGAGGTGGCCGCGCATGCGGGCGCGGACACAGGCGCCGGTGTACTCGCGGCGCACGGCGTAAGCGGTGCGGCCCTTGAGTCGCTGGACCAGCTGCGAGATTGCCGGTGTGGGCGGGTAGGCGACCAGCGGGTGCAGGTGGTCGGCTTCGCCGTTGAACTCGATCAACCCGGCGCCCAGGTCGTCGCACACGCTGCGCATGGTGTTCTGGCAGTAGGTGAGCATGGCGTCGGTGAACACCGGGCGCCGGTACTTGGTCACGAACACCAGATGGGCGTGCAGCAACGACACGCTGTGCCGGGCGCGGCGGTAGGTCTGGGTTGTCATAGGTGCGCCTTAGGGTCGGGGTATGCAGATGCGCTAC
>CAWDFT010000013.1:0-62543 GCA_963801575.1 uncultured Actinomycetota bacterium | reverse complement strand
GCCCGGACGGCTCGGGCGTGCAGTCCGCAATCTTCGGCACGCTGTGGGTCATGTTGGGCACGATCCTGCTGGCCATACCCGTCGGCATTGCCGGCGCCGTTTACCTGGAGGAGTTCGCCGACAACAACAAATGGTGGAACCGGCTCATCGAGCTGAATATTCAGAACCTCGTTGCGGTGCCGTCGATCATCTATGGCATCTTGACCCTGGCATTCATCGTCCGGGGACCGCTCGGGATCGGACCGGTCGCGCTCGCGGGCTCGGTTGCGCTGGCCCTGCTCATCCTGCCGGTAGTGATCATCACCACCCGAGAGGCACTGCGGTCGGTGCCGCAGGACATCCGGCACGCGTCGCTGGCGCTGGAGACCACCCAGTCAACGAACCCGCGTGGCGACAGGTGCTGCCGTCCGCGGTAGCCGGCATCGCCACCGGAACCATCCTCGCGCTGTCCCGTGCGATGGGTGAAGCAGCGCCGCTGATCCTGGTCGGAGCGACGGTGTTCGTCACCTTCAACCCCGACGGCTTCTTCGACCGGTACACCGTCCTGCCCGTGCAGATCTTCAATCTCGTCAAGCTGCCCGAGGAGGCGAACCTGAAGCTGGCGTGGGCGACGATTCTGCTATTGATCTTGATCCTGCTGGCGATGAACGGTGCGGCCATCTGGTTGCGCAACAGATTCCGGCGAAGTTGGTAATACTCAATGAGAGATACGGACAATGACTGAAATTAAGGCGAACATGACCGCTCCCGGACAGTCACCGACACCCGAGCTCGACGACCAAGACAAGCAGCTGCTCGCCGAGATCGAATCCATCAGGCCCCCAGGGCAACCTCTCAGCCGGCGTCCGCGGGGATCATGATCACTGAGGACCTCGGCGTCAGCTACGGCGACTTCCTGGCGGTGAGCAATGTCAACCTCGGGTTCGTCAAGCACGAGATCACCGCGCTGATCGGTCCATCGGGCTGTGGCAAGTCGACCTTCGTTGCGCTGCCTCAACCGCATGCACGAAGTGACCCCGCGCGCGAAGGTTCCGGCACGGTCGAGTCCTCGCCGGCCAGGATATATACGGCCCGACGCGGACCCGGTGTGAGCTCGGGGGCGCGTCGGCATGGTCTTCCAGAAGCCCAATCCCTTCCCGACGATGTCCATCTTCGACAACATCGCACGGCCCGCGCCTGCACCGGCATGCTGCCACGCAACTTTGGACGAGAGTCGTGGAGCGCAGTACTGCGTCGCGCCGCGCTGTGGGACGAGGTCAAGGACAAGCTCAACAAGCCGGCGTGGACCTCTCCGGTGGCCAGCAGCAGCGGCTCTGCATTGCCCGAGCGCTCGCCGTCGAGCCCTGAAGTGTCCTCTAATGGACGAGCCCTGCCCGCGCCCTGGATCCGATCTCCACGCTCGAAGATCGAGGACCTGATGCGCGAGCTGCAAGAAGACTACACGATCGTCATCGTGACGCACAACATGCAGCAGGCCGCCCGCGTGTCCGACCGCACTGCGTTCTTCACCGCCGAGGACGACGGCACCGCCTCGGCGAGCTCGTCGAATTCGCGCCACGGAGAAGCTTCACGAACCCGTCGGACACGCGCACTGAGGCCTACATCACCGGACGGTTCGGCTGATGCCTTCCTCGACTTCCGGACGCCGCCTGACCGTGTTGAGCGGTTAGGCGCGTCGGGGGGAGGCGGTCGTCGGTGAGCATTGCTGCGCAATCCGGGCCGGGATTCACCGCCGAGCGACCAGGTGCGGCCAGAACGACGTCGGTGGTGGTATGCGATTCGGACGATGAAATAGCCCAGGCTCTGTTGCACGCGGTCGAAGGCCATGGGATCCACGCCACGTGGTGCCGCGACGGGGCCTCGGCGCTCCTCGAGGTTGGAGCGCGGGCTCCTACGGTGCTCGTCATCGCTGATCAGATCGACGGTTCCATGACCGCGGCGGAGGTCGTGGCAACGGTCCGGGACCACACCGACGTACCCGTACTGGTGGGCACGGACCCCAACGACCAGGCCACTGCCCGGCGCGCACTGGCCTTGGGAGGCTCGGCAGTCGTCGCCCGGCCGTATGAAGCACTCGGCAGTCATCGCGTTCGCCGGCAACGGCCCGGCACACACATTCTGCCAGTGACTTGACCGCCGGCCCGCTGACCGTCAATACACTCAATCACGAAGTACGCGTCCGCGGGAACGATGTCCTGTTGACCCTGCGCGAGCTAGACGTCCTCGTCTACCTGATCAGACAAAGAGGCCGGGTCGCCAGCAGCGACCAGATCAGCGCGGCGGTGTGGGGCCACCCGACTGATACGAATACCGTTGCGGTTCATATCAAGCGGCTACGCGCCAAGCTCGGCTCCGATATCGAGCACGGACCACTGATTCGCACCATACGCGGCGCCGGCTATCGGTTGGCGCCCTCCATTGCCATTGACCGCTCTGCCTCGTGGACGGGGCCTTGCGAGGAGAGAATACTCAACTATCATTGACTCAATGTATATTGAGGCTTCATCAGACCGGGCGAGGCGGGCATCCGTGTACTCTGCTCTGGCCGACCCGGGCCGGCTGGCCATCGTCGACCAGCTGATGTCGGCGGACGCCTCGCCTTCCGAACTTCAGGCATCTCTGTCTATGTCGTCGAATCTGCTCGCACATCACGTCAAAGTGCTCGAGGATGCCGGCGTGCCGTACGCCGTATGCGATCTGAGGGTGATCGCCGGCGCACCTACCTGCGACTGATACACGCACCCCTGGAAACAGTTGTGCCGCGCAGTGTCGAGCGAGTCGAACGTGTGGTCTTCGTGTGCACGCAGAATTCCGCACGCAGCCAACTCGCCACCGCGGTGTGGCATCGCAAAAGCCCGGTGCCGGCTACCTCTGCGGGCACCGACCCTGCCACCGCGGTGCATCCGCAGGCGATCGAGGCGGCGCGGCGGCACGATCTGCCGTTGCGTGCACGCCGGCCGCGCCATATCAGCGATGTGCTTCGACCCACCGACCTCGTCATCGCGGTCTGCGATAACGCACACGAAGAGCTTCCTGCCGATTTGCACCGCCTTCACTGGTCGATTCCCGACCCGGTGCGGGAGCGCCTCACCGCCACGCGTTCGACAACACCCTCGACGACCTCACGGTGCGAATCGACCGATTCGCACCCCTCGTACAACCAGCCTGACAAGGAGTCAACGATGACCGATCAACCGGCCGCGCCAGCGACTTACCTACGTGAAGAACTGTCGATTGACCAGCAACTGGCGCTCAGGACCGCGGCGAGCCGGCTGCAAGCCGAGTTCGCGGACAATTTTGCGGTCGAGACTATCGAGCGCTCTGCACTCTTCGTATGAACGGTTCGCCAGTCGGGCGTCCGTCCCGAACTATCTTCCGCTGCTGGCGGAGCGCTTCGCCCGTCAGCGGCTGCAAGCGTTGGCGAAGGTGGAGGGCCACGGATCCGACGGTAAGCCGATCGTGCTGTTCTTGTGCACGCACAATGCCGGTCGCTCGCAGATGGCGATGGGATTTTTCACCCATCTCGCTGGTGATGAGGCGGTGGCGTGGTCGGGTGGCTCCGAGCCTGGAGAAGAGGTCAATCCCGCAGCGGTCTCAGCGATGGCTGAACGTGGAATTGACATCTCGAACGAGTACCCGAAGCCGTGGACCGACGAGATCGTAGGGGCGGCCGACGTCGTCGTTACGATGGGCTGCGGCGACGCCTGCCCGATATTTCCCGGTCGCCGCTACGAGGAATGGGTCCTCGAGGATCCCGCCGGCCAGGCGGTCGATAGTGTGCGGCCCATCCGCGACGAGATCGAGCGCCGGGTTCGCCAACTACTCGCCCAGCTCGAGGTGCCAGTTCGTGCCTAACCCACTAGGGGCCGTGCGGTCATTCATCGACTGGCTGCGCGCAGGCTATCCTGACGAGGCGCCGCGCGCGGGCCACTGCAGCCTAATCGCACTCAACGGGCCAATGGCGTTGTCCGATAAGCAGACCCGGGAAGCCCTTGCAGACCTCAGCTCGCGGCCAATCAACGACACCGACATCAAGGTGGCGATTACCAAAGCCATCGATCGCCTGCCCACGGCGTCGCAGGTCGACAGAATTCGAGTTGCGCTCGAAGGAATGCGCCCAGGAGTCGAGCGAGTATCCGAGGATTCGTATCGTGTGCCTGGCCGCTGAAGCCCTCGCGGGTGATGGCGCGCAGAAGATCAGCGGCCGTTGTTAAGGTTTAGCGCGCTTAGCCACTAACTTTGCTCCGCCCGCCTAGTCGATGCCGTTGTGCCTGCACTGATCAATGCCGCCAGAACGGCCACGCCCCCAGCGCAACAAACATCGCGGCAGGGCCATGCAGCAACCCGGCCAGGACGGCTCCGATCCACGGAGCGAGCGCACTCATGACGGTGACTGGGGGCCGACAGGACGCCGTCGAGGTGTCCGTAATGCACCTGAGCCCCAACGTTCGGTGATCGCGGTTGCGTGTAGGAACGTCATGATGCCGCGGACGACGCCAGCCAGAATCGCCACGACGATCAAGCCCACGAGCGAGGTGACGAGTCCCAACAGCGCCGTGATCACCGCGACGCCAGCCAGCACGAGCACGGTTCGTCTCACCACGCCGATATGTCGGACCAGCTGCCCGTACCCGAGGCGCCCCACCACTTGACTCGCTCCACCGAGCCCCAGCGCCACCGCGGTCGCCTCGATGCTGATGCCGCGGTGTGTCATCAGAGGTACCAGGTTGACGATAACGGCATACGATGCGCAGGTACTCAGCGCGAACGCGATCGTGAGCGCTAGAAGCGGCCTGCTGCGCACCGTGCGGGGTAAACGGTTCGACGGGGTGAGGGTTGCATACGGGCGGCCAGCGCGACGGAGCCCGAACAAATGAGCGGGAATGGTGACGATGGCGAAAATTACGGCCAGCACGAGATAGGTTGTGCGCCAGTCGAGATGCCCCGCCAACGCTGCGGTCATCGGGGCGAACACGATACTCGCAAGGCCGCCAACAAACGTTAGCGCCGTCAGCGCGGCCGCGGCGTGCGGGCCGAACCAACACGTCAATGCGGCGAACGCCGGCGGGTACAGCACCGCAGCCATTGCAGCACCCGCCGCGATCCAGGCTACGACAAACCAGCCGAAGGTCGGCTGGCCCAGCGCGCCACGCTCTGGCAGCGCATCCGCCGCGCCACCACCGAAGGCGTCGCCCACCACCGAAGGCGTCGCCCACCACTGCCCGACGAAGCACCCATGTCAGCTGTGTGCCGGGGTTCTGTCGTGCCATACCCGCAAGCTCGAGAACGGCCGTCATCGCAGAGTGGCCGCTGCCGACGATGACCACGTGCTTACCGGCGAGTGCCACCGCTTGCTCACGCGTCGGCGGCGCGTATGACAGAGCACCAGCCGTTTCGGCCTCTGTCTGGAACCGGGGCCCGCCCAACGGTTAGCGAGCGTCTTTAAGGCACTCGGCGATCCCACCCGCGTCAGGCTGGTGTCGATGATCGCCGCCGCCGATGGCGCCGAGGCGTGCGTTATGCGATCTGACCGGGCAGATCGGCTCTCGCAGCCGACCGTGTCGCATCACATGAAGCAGCTCGTCGATGCTGGCCTCGTCACACGCGAGCAGCGGGCAAGTGGGCGTACTACCGGGTGGACGTGGCTGCCCTCGAACCCTGGGGAAAGCGCTTGCCCCGCCGCGATGATGAATGCTTGCGTGCCAGGTATCGCGGGGTCTACTTGGCAGCGGCCGTCGTCGAGAGCCGCCGCAATGCCAGCGATACGTACACGAGAGCGACGAGCACGGGCACTTCGATGAGTGGCCCGACGACTCCGGCCAGCGCCTGCCCGGAGGTCGCACCGTACGTCGCGATCGCGACGGCAATGGCCAGTTCGAAGTTGTTGCCAGCGGCGGTGAACGCCAATGTCGTCGTGCGTTCATAGCCCATCCTCAGTGCCGCGCCGAGCAGATAGCCGCCACCCCACATGATGGCGAAATACGCCAGCAGCGGCAGGGCGATGCGGACGACGTCCAGCGGTCGGTTGGTGATCTGATCACCTTGCAGCGCAAAGAGAATCACGATGGTGAAAAGAAGGCCGTAGAGCGCCCATGGTCCCACGCGTGGGAGGAACTTCGTCTCGTACCACTCACGCCCTTTGGCCCGCTCCCCGAGCCGCCGCGACAAGAATCCCGCCAGCAACGGGATGCCGAGAAAGATGAGCACCGATTTGGCGATCTGCCAAGGCGAGGTTGAAATCGTCGTCTGCTCGAGTCCCAACCAGCCAGGCAGCACCGAGAGGTAGAACCAACCCAGAACGGCGAACATCACGACCTGGAAGATCGAGTTGAGTGCAACGAGTACGGCAGCGGCTTCGCGGTCGCCGCAGGCTAGGTCGTTCCAGATGATCACCATGGCGATACACCGGGCCAAACCGACAATGATCAGACCGGTGCGGTACTCGGGCAGGTCGGCCAACAACAACCACGCCAACGCGAACATCAGCGCCGGGCCCACCAACCAGTTCAGCAGCAGGGAACTGACTAGTAGTTTGCGGTCGCCGGTGACGGTGTCGAGGCGGTCGTAGCGGACCTTGGCCAGCACCGGGTACATCATGATCAACAGCCCGACCGCGATGGGCAACGAGATGCCGTCGATCTGCACCTTTTCCAATGCGATATTCAGACCCGGAATCAACCGGCCCAACAGCAGGCCGGCCGCCATGGCTGCGCCGATCCAGACGGGCAGGAATCGGTCGAGCGTTGATAACTTGGCCACCACCGGCTCGTCGTTTCGCGCGGCGGTGTGGGTCATGCCGATACCCCGACCGTCGGTGCGGCGTCGGCGCTCATATCGAGCAGTGCAGACAACATCGTGAGCGCCTCCGGCGCAACCGTGTAGTACACCCACGACGCACGACGCTCCGACGTCAGAAACCCGGCCTCGCGCAGCACTTTGAGGTGATGGGAGATCGTCGGCTGCGAAACGTCGATACCGGCCGAGATGTCGCAGACACACGCCTCACCCCCAACGCGGCTGGCGACCGAACTCAGCAGGCGCAATCGCACCGGATCCGACAGCGCCTTGAACTTCGCCGCCATATCCACCGCCGCTCGCGCGGTCAGCCGTTCTGTAACCAGCGGCGCGACCGTACAAACCGCGTCGTCAGTTCGGGACGCTTGCTTCGACATACATCGATATTGACAGAGGTCAATACTGTGCGCAAATCGCGGGCCGCACAGGCCCGGGCTGTCGCACTCTCGGCCGACCTCTTGACCTTGTGTCCATATCTTTCTGGCAAGATTGCTCCGCAGCGGGTGTTGTGTGCCTCAGTCGCCAGCCGCGACGACGGCGACGACGGCTTGGGCAGCGGCCTTGGAGTTCTCGGCTATGTCACGCCTAGATCGGTACTGACCATGAAGTTCCTCGACAGTCCACCGCGATTCGCCTTCTTCACGGGCAAGGGAGGCGTAGGCAAGACTTCTATCGCATGTGCCGCCGCGGTCACTTTGGCCAGGGCGGGAAAGCGCGTTCTTCTGGTCAGCACCGACCCGGCATCCAACGTCGGTCAGGTCTTCGGGCTGACGATCGGCAACACCATTACCGCGATTCCCGCCTGCGAAGGGCTGTCGGCGTTGGAGATCGACCCCGAGCAGGCTGCTCGAGAGTTACCGGGAACGCATCGTCAGACCAATCGAAGGGTCGATTGCCCGACTCGGAGATCCGGTCGATCATTGAGCAGCTGTCCGGCTCATGCACTACCGAAATCGCTTCGTTCAACGAATTCACCGAGCTGCTCACCGATGCACACGATCAATTCGGGCAGTTCGACCATGTGCTGTTCGACACCGCACCAACCGGACACACAATCCGCCTGTTGCAGTTGCCCGGCATCGTGGACGGACTTCCTTACCGACGGAAAGGGCGACGCGTCGTGCCTGGGCCCGCTGGCTGGGCTCGAGAAACGGCGCGCCGTCTACGCCGCTGCGGTCGCCGCCCTAGCCGAATCCAGAGCGCACGCGTTTGGTCCTTGTCGCACGCGCCCAGAATCCACTCTGGCAGAGATCGCCCGCACGCACTCTGAACTCGCAGCGATCGGCCTGACTCAACAGCATGTCGTGATCAACGGGGTGCTGCCTGCCCCTGCGGACAACCGGACCCGCTCGCCACGTCGATCTACCGACGCGAGCAGCAAGCGATGGCCTCGCTGCCCGCCGAACTCCGTTCATTGCCAACCGATCTGGTGGAACTCAAGGCAACAAACATTGTCGGCATTGGATGCACTGGCGTCCTTGTTCACCGGCGCCGACTCTCCCGTCACTGCTGTCGTACCGCGACTGGCACGATGCGGGCCGGCTCGCTCGCTCAACCTGATCGACGAACTTGCCGAGAATGACCATGGCTTGATCATGTGCATGGGTAAGGGCGGGGTGGGCAAGACGACCATCGCCGCGGCGATTGCAATTGGATTGGTCAAGCGCGGACACCCGGTCCATTTGACCACCACCGATCCCGCCGGACATCTCACCGACACGATCGCCGGAAATCTGCAGGGTCTGCAGGTCTCACGCATCGATGCACGTGCGGAGACGCGCAACTACCGCGATCACGTGCTCGCGACGAGGGGCTCGGCACTCGACGAAGAGAGTCGGGCGACGCTGGCTGAGGATCTACGTTCCCCGTGCACCGAGGAAGTCGCCGTCTTCCAGGCGTTCTCCCGCATAATCGCCGAGTCTCGGCACGCCTTCGTCGTCGTCGATACCGCACCGACCGGACATACACTGCTGCTGCTCGATACCACCGGCTCCTACCATCGCGAGGTCGCCCGGCAGCTGGGCCATAGGCGTTTTGTGACGCCGTTGATGCGCTTACAAGACAGTGACCAAACCAAGATCATTCTCGTCACGCTCGCCGAAACCACCCCGGTGCTTGAAGCCAAGGGGCTGCCAGCTGTTGCGGTCTGAGTGGTCGGTAGTTGTCAGTGGTGTGCTGTAGGAACGTGAAGTATGAATTTGGCGGCGTGGGCTGAGCGCAGTGGTGTTGCGCGGGTGTCTGCGTATCGCTGGTTTGGCGCCGGGCTGTTGCCGCTACCGGCGCAACGAGTGGGCCGGCTGATTCTCGTCGATGAGCCGTCGCGGCAAGGTTGGCGTGTGTGTGCGCTGCGGTGTATGCGCGGGTGTCTTCGGCGGATCAGAAGGCAGCTCTCGATCGGCAGGTGGCGCGGGTAACCGCATGGGCCACGACCCGGCAGATCCCGGTCGAGATGGTCGTGACCGAGGTCGGGTCCGCGTTGAACGGGCACCGCCGCAAATTCCTTGCCGTGTTGGGTGATCCGTCGGTGACCCGGATCGTGGTGGAGCGCCGGGACCGGTTGTGCCGTTTCGGCTCGGAGTACGTTCAGGCCGCTCGTGCCGCCCAGCACCGAGAGTTGGTGGTCGTCGACACCGCCGAGGTTGATGACGACTTGGTGGGGGATATGACCGAGATTGTGACCTCGATGTGCGCCCGGCTCTCTGGCAAGCGAGCTGCGCAGAACCGCGCCACACGTGCCCTGGCGGCTGCTGGGACCGATGAGCTGGTGGTGGCGACCTGATGGCCGGATTCGAGGTACCCGACGGCTGGTGTGTGCAGGCGTTTCGGTTCACGCTGGACCCGACCGAGCAGCAAGCCCGGTCGTTGGCGCGGCATTTCGGTGCGCGGCGCACGGCCTACAACTGGACCGTGGCCACCCTGAAAGCCGATATCGAGGCGTGGCAGGCCACCGGTGTCGAGACGGCGAAGCCGTCGCTTCGGGTGCTGCGCAAACGCTGGAACACCGTCAAGAGACGTTGTGTGTGTCAACGCTGAGACCGGGCAGGTGTGGTGGCCGGAGTGCTCGAAGGAGGCCTACGCCGACGGCATCGCCGGCGCGGTGGACGCCTACTGGAACTGGCAGCAGTCCCGGTCGGGTAAGCGGGCCGGCAAGAGGGTGGGGTTCCCGCGGTTCAAACGCAAGGGCCGCGATGCTGATCGGGTGTGCTTCACCACCGGTGCGATGCGGGTCGAGCCCGACCGGCGGCACCTCACGCTGCCGGTGATCGGTTGTGTGCGTACCCACGAAAACACCCGCCGCATCGAACGCCTCATCCGGTGCCGGGCGGGCGCGGGTGTTGGCGATCTCGGTGCGCCGCAACGGCACCCGCCTGGATGCCAGTGTGCGGGTGCTGGTGCAACGCCCCCAACAACCCGGCGTCGCCTCACCGGGTTCGCGGGTTGGTGTCGATGTCGGGGTGCGCCGGCTGGCGACAGTGGCCACCGCTGACGGTGTCGTGATCGAACAAGTCGACAACCCGCGACCGCTCGAGGCTGCGTTGGGTGAGCTGCGGCACGCTATGCCGGGCACGGTCGCGCTGCACGAAAGGCTCACGGCGCTACCGTGCACGCACCACCGCAGATTTCCCGGCTGCATCGCCGGGTCAATGACGTCCGCACCCATCACCTGCACGTCCTGACCACACGACTGGCTAAAACCCACGGCCGCATCGTTGTCGAAGGTTTGGACGCGGCGGGGATGCTGCGGCAAAAGGGGCTTGCCGGTGCCCGCGCCAGACGGCGTGGACTGTCGGACTCCGCCCTGGGCACACCGCGCCGGCACCTGTCCTACAAGACAGGCTGGTACGGATCACAGCTGGTGGTCGCCGACCGCTGGTTCCCGTCGTCGAGAACCTGCCACGTTTGTCGGCATGTGCAGGACATCGGCTGGGCCGAACACTGGCAATGCGACGGCTGTTCGGCACGTCACCAACGTGATAACAACGCCGCCGTGAACCTCGCACGCTACGAGGAAACACCTAGCGTCGTCGGCCCAGTTGGGGCCGCCGTCAAGCGTGGAGCCGACCGTAAGACCGGGCCTGGCCCGGCTGGTGGCCGTGAAGCGCGGAAGGGACGCAGCCGCAAGGCTGCCGAACAACCCCGAGACGGGGTGCAAGTCGCGTGATCACGAAAGATCACTCACATGCAACGGTTACAGGACGAACTCGAACGCGCTGGCATTCACCCGTGGGCGTGGGTGGTCAACAATTCGCTCGCCGCCGCACACCCGATATCTCCATTACTTCAACTACGCGCTGCCGCCGAAGTACCTGAGATCACCACCGTTGCCAGCGAGCTCGCCGACCGAGTCGCAGTCGTGCCCTTGCTGGCAGCCGAGCCGGTGGGCATCGCCGCCCTGGCCGCACTCGGAGCCACTGCGGGCGTCTCGCCCGGTGACCCTTAGCGCCATCAACGCAGGGCGTCGATGCTCCGCACCGGGTTCGGTCGATGTTCAGCAGCAGCCCGCGCCTGCGCCGGCCTTCTCGTCATCGGTCTTGACCTCCGCCTCCGCGGTGCCGCAGCACGTCTGCTCACCGTCCGCGCCGGCATGTTGCGGGCTGGTCCCGAACGTCTCGGAGTCGGCGAGCACCGTGTAGACCTCCCATTTCTCGCCCGCCGGGCCGGTTACCCAGACCTTGTCCTGCTTCGCGAAGCAACACGTAGTGCCGATCTCCTCATCGGTGAACAAGCCTTCCGCGCTGAGCCGGGCGATCTCCCGGTGCACTGTTTCACTGGTGCCAACCTCGACGCCAAGATGGTTCAAAGTGCCACCTTGACCCGGGTTCTCAATCAGCACCAGCTTCAGTGGCGGCTCGGTTACGGCGAAATTGGCGTAGCCGGGCTTGCGCTTGGCCGGCTCGACGTTGAAGAGCTTTGAATAGAACGTGATCGCCTCGTCGAGGTCATCGACGTTGAGGGCGAGCTGGACACGAGACATGAGTTGATCCTTCCTACGTGTGTGACATATATCGAACTGGCGCCGATCTCAGGATGCCACCTTTTTGATATATGTCAACCTTTCTGGCAAGATTGTTCTCATGCCGAAGACGCTGCCGATGGTCGATATGTCCGCTCCCGTGTGTTGTGCACCCGTGGCGGCCGGGCCCATGAGCGATGACGATGCCCTGCAGGTGGCGTTGCGGCTCAAAGCACTGGCGGACCCCGCCCGAGTCAAGATCATGTCGTTCCTGTTCAGCTCGGAGGCGGGCGAGGAGAACAGCGGTGACCTCGCGACCGCCCTGGGGTTGACCGAGTCAACCGTCAGCCACCACCTCAGCCAACTGCGCCGCGCCGGTCTGGTGGAGTCCGACCGTCGTGGCATGAACGTGTACCACCGCCCCCACAGCGATGCGGTCGCGGCGCTCTGCGCCGTCCTCGACCCCACCTGCTGCTCGTAGAACCAGCCTGTCCGGTACACGCTTTCGTGTGTACCGGACAGGCTGATGTCGCCCTCAACTTAGAACTGGTTGGTGACGACGCTGCTGATCTGGTGCCGGTTGACTCCGTCGCCGTCCACGAAGGTTGCCCTGGTGTAGACCTCGTCGGTGGACGCCGCGGAGACGGAATGAACGGATGGTGAACAGGTCCAGCTAGTTCAACTGGGCCCCTGCATAGTTAGGGGACTGGGGACGCGTAGGCGGCGTCGACGTGGAAGACGTCGAAACCCAGCCGCCGATAGGTGTTCACCGCGGCCGAGTTATCCGCCTCGACGTAAAGCAGGACGGTCGGCTGGTCGGCTCCCGACAGCCGCTCGGCGATGTGGTGCAGCCCGACCAGGGTCAGGGTCGCCCCGACGCCACGGCCCTGCGCGGCCGGGTCGACGCCGACCACGTACACCTCACCGAGACCCTCGTTGTGGACCTTGGTCCAGTGGAAGCCCAGCAGTTTGCCGGTCTGCTCGTCGAACGCCAGGAACAAACCCGCGGCGTCGAACCACGGCTCGCCGCGGCGCTCGGCGATATCGGCGGCCGTCCACCCGCCCTGCTCGGGGTGCCAGGCGAACGCGGCGTTGTTTACCCGCAGCAGTTCGGCGTCGTCGTCCTCACCGCGGTAGGTGTCGATCCGTACTCCGGCCGGAATCCTCACCGGCGGCAACTCGGTCAGTGGCCGTCGCATCTGCAACAGCTCGCGCGCTGGCGCGAGACCGATCGACTTCGCCATTGCACGCGCCGGTTCCAGGTTGCCGTGCGCCCAGAGCCGGGTACCGCTGCCGCCCTCGGTCAGCGCCGTGCGGGCCAGCGTCGAACCGATGCCGCGCCTGCGCCACCGCGGATGCACGACGAGCTCTGCCATCGCCGGCCCTTCCTCGGTCGCAGGGGCGAGATCCAGGTAGCCGACGACGGTGTCACTGTCACCGAGCGCCACCAGATGCCGGGTGCGGTCGCCGGAAAGCTCGCGCAGCACTTGGTCGCCGACGGGGGCAACGCCGTCAGCTTTCCTGGCCGCGGCGATCAGCTCCCGGATCCCGCGCTGGTCTACGTCGGTGAGGCCGGTGCGCCAGCCAATCGAACTCACTGACTGCGCAGCGGGTCAGCCAGCTCTTCGGACAGGCTGACGGGCGCGTCGTACACGCCCGAGTCATCGACGTCGTCGGGCACGTCCGATCCCGCTGCCTGCGCGCGCCCCCGGGCCGGCCGGACCGCCTTGTAGCCGACGTTGCGCACCGTGCCGATCAACGACTCGTATTCCGTGCCGAGCTTGGCGCGCAACCGGCGGACGTGGACGTCCACCGTGCGCGTGCCGCCGAAGAAGTCATAGCCCCACACCTCTTGCAGCAGTTGCGCCCGGGTGAACACCCGGCCCGCGTGCTGAGCCAGGTACTTCAGCAGTTCGAATTCCTTGTACGTGAGGTCCAGCGGCCGCCCTCGCAGCCGTGCGGTGTAGGTGCCCTCGTCGATGACGAGCTCGCCGAGGCTGATCTTGCCGACGTTTTCCTGGTTCGCCGCCCCGCCGCGCCGGCCGACCAGCAATCGCAGCCGGGCGTCGATCTCGGCGGGTCCGGTGCTCGGCAGCAGAATCTCGTCGAGCCCCCACTCGACGTTGACCGCGACCAGGCCGCCCTCATTCACCACGGCAACGACGGGCACCGACGTCCCGGTGGTCCCCAGCAGTCGGCACAGCCCGCGGGCAGCGGCCAGATCCGTGCGCGCATCGACGATCGCCACATCCGCGCTGCCTGCCTCCAGCAAGGAAGACACCTCGGTGGGCGCCGTTCGCACATTGTGCGCGAGCAACGACAACGAGGGCAGCACCGACTCCGGATGCGGGTCTGCAGTTAATAGCAGTAGGTCCAACAGGCCCTCCAGCGCGCTGGATCGATATTGACGGACACCGCTGTCCGGGATACCTCCCAGATTCTTGGCCGACATCTGGCCGTTACCGGGTATCTAACGATAACGCGCCACCTGCTGAATAGCCGCGTCGAGCGGGCGTGGTGATGCGCGTGGGCCAGAATGTGCGGGTGCGCAAGCTGCTGATCGGTGTGGTGTCGGCCGTCGCCGCCGTCGTCCTCGGCGCCGTCGGTGCCGACTTCGGGGCCGCCATCTACGCCGAATACCGGCTGGCCAGGACGGTGCGTGGCGACGCGGGGCTGGTCTGGGACCCCTCCGTGGCTATCCTCGGATTCCCCTTCATCACCCAGGCGATGGATCGCCACTACGACGAAGTGGAAATCCGGGCAAGTGGCGTTGATCACCCTGTGGTCGGCAAGGCGTCGCTGGAGGCGACCCTGCACTCGATCGACCTGAGCGAAGCGTCGTGGCTGGTGCGGCCCGACGCCAAGCTGCCGGTCGGAAAGGTGGAGAGCCGCATCATCCTCGATTCCACCCACATCGGGCGCTTCATGGGCATCCCCGACCTGTTGGTGGAGGCGCCGGCCAGGGAGACCAACGACGCCACCGGCGGCACCACCGAATCCGGTATCTCCAGCAACAAGGGACTGGTCTTCACCGGCATACCGAAGGCCGCCGACTTCGGTGAGAAGGTCAGCGTCGCGGTGGACCTCTCCATCGCAGGCCCGGACCAAACGACGCTCGTGTTCACCGCTACTGGAGTGCTGACCGGCGCGGGCACCGCCGACCAGCAGGTGCCCGGGGACAAGACGGCTGCCGTGCTGGCCGCGTTCAGCACGACCCTGCCCGGCCAGAAGCTGCCCTTCGGCATCGCGCCGACCAGCGAAGGCGCGCGCGGATCCGACGTCATCATCGAGGGCATCGCCGAGGGAGTAACGGTCACGCTGGACGGGTTCACTCAGTCATGAGCCCTTCCCTGGCTGTGGTCATCGCCGTGCTCATCGCGGCGCTGGGGGTGGCCTATGTGATCAACAGATTGATCGCCTTGCGGGCCGGGCTGCTCAAAGAGACGACCGAGCTAGCCGGCTCGCAGCCGGTAGACACCTCCGAGCTGGGGCTGTCCGACACCGGACCGACCGTCGTGCATTTCAGCGCGGTGTGGTGCGGGCCGTGCGCGGGGGTGCGACGCGTGGTCGACCAGGTGTGCAGCGACCTGCCCGGGTGGCGCATGTCGAGATCGACATGGACGCCAATCCCGTCGCGGCCCGACGACTTTCGGTGCTGTCGCTGCCGACGACATTCATCTTCGACGCCAGCGGCCGACAGCGGTACCGCACCTCCGGCGTGCCCACCGCCGCTGACCTGCGGACGGCGCTGGAACCGCTGTTGGCTTGATCACCATGTCATTAGGTAAGCTGTCGGCGTGTCCGCCCGCCTTCAGGTGATGCTCACCAAGCGCCGCGCAGTCGATCTGTGCCGCGTCGCGGGTTCTTGTTGTTGTTGTAGCTGCTGAGCGCAGCTGCGCGATCTTGCGCGCTCGCTCGGAGCAGCCCCTCTGTGGCCTGCTCGCAACCAGCCCGACCACGCAACAGGAGTGTGACTTCCATGGGATTGCCCACCAAGACCAATGCGCCAACCGATCAGGTCGACGTTCGCGGACCACGGTTCGCCGCGTGGGTCACCACGGCGGTTCTGGTCATCGCGCTGTTCGTCTCCAGCTTCAGCCTCGTCGCGGCCGCCGTGATCCTGAGCCTGCAAGCCGTCGTGTTCGCGATCGGCGCGCTGGGCGGGCCGCGCAAGCATCCGTACGGCCTGATTTTCGCGAAGCTCGTCGCCCCGAGGCGCGGTCCAGTCACCGAACGTGAGCCGGTGGCGCCGCTGAAATTCGCCCAGCTGGTCGGCTTTGTTTTCGCCGTGGTCGGTGCCGTCGGCTTCGCCACCGGTGTCAGCGCGCTGGGTCTCGTCGCCACCGCTTTCGCGTTGATCGCCGCCTTCCTCAATGCCGCCTTCGCCATCTGCCTCGGCTGTCAGCTCTACCCAATAGTGGCTCGACTGCGCCGCTATCCCACCCCCGCGTAACACCTCAAATATCAAGCAATCGAAAGGATTTCCTTTATGGCTCGCTCCGACGTCCTGGTCTCAACCGACTGGGCCGAGAGCAATCTCGACGCGCCGAACACCGTCTTCGTCGAAGTTGACGAGGACACTTCCGCATACGACGGCGGACACATCGCCGGTGCGGTCAAGCTGGACTGGAAGACCGACCTGCAGGACGCCGTCAAGCGCGACTTCGTCGACGCCCAGCAGTTCTCGAAGCTGCTGTCCGACCGCGGTATCGCCAACGATGACACCGTGATCCTCTACGGCGGCAACAACAACTGGTTCGCCGCCTACGCGTACTGGTACTTCAAGCTGTACGGCCACGACAAGGTCAAGCTGCTCGACGGCGGCCGCAAGAAGTGGGAGCTCGACGGACGTCACCTGTCCACCGACAAGGTGAACCGCCCGGCGACCAGCTACACCGCCAAGCAGCCGGACAACACCATCCGCGCGTTCCGCGACGAAGTGATCGCCGCGATCAGCAAGAAGAACCTCGTCGACGTGCGCTCCCCCGACGAGTTCTCCGGAAAGATCCTTGCCCCGGCGCACCTGCCGCAGGAGCAGAGCCAGCGGCCGGGGCATATTCCCGGCGCCATCAACGTTCCGTGGAGCAAGGCGGCCAACGAGGACGGGACCTTCAAGTCCGATGAGGACCTGGCGACGCTGTACGCCGAGAACGGCCTGGACGGCGAGAAGCAGACCATCGCGTACTGCCGCATCGGTGAGCGTTCGTCGCACACCTGGTTCGTGCTGCAGGAACTGTTGGGCCACAAGAACGTCAAGAACTACGACGGCAGTTGGACGGAATACGGCTCCCTGGTGGGTGCCCCGATTGAGTTGGGAAGTTGATATGTGCTCTGCACCGAAGCAAGGACAGACGCTGCCGGCCGGCGTTGACCTGGAGAAGGAAACGGTGATCACCGGTCGCGTCGTCGACGGCTCCGGGCAGTCCGTCGGCGGCGCGTTCGTGCGCCTGCTGGACGCCTCCGACGAGTTCACCGCCGAGGTGGTCGCATCGGCCAC
Source organism: uncultured Actinomycetota bacterium (assembly GCA_963801575.1). Taxonomy (GTDB): domain Bacteria; phylum Actinomycetota; class Actinomycetes; order Mycobacteriales; family Mycobacteriaceae; genus Mycobacterium. The sequence goes on along the minus strand of CAWDFT010000013.1, from coordinate 45,297 downwards.
CGGTGACTTCCGGTTCTTCGCCGCCCCGGGCACGTGGACGCTGCGTGCGCTGTCGCCCGCGGGCAACGGCGACGCCAGCGTGGCACCGTCGGGCGCAGGCATCCACGAGGTCGACGTCAAAGTCGCCTAGGACGCAAGTGGCACCGGGCCGCCGACTAGACTCGCGGCCGTGGTGTTGTTCTTCGAACTCCTGCTTGTGGCGACCGTCGTGGTCATCACCTGGTTCGCGCTGTACGCGCTGTATCGGCTCATCACAGACGAATCGTGACCTCTGACGAAGGCTCCGTCGCCGACGGTTCGGCGACCGGGCGGTTGCCGCCGCGGCCGAACGGGCCAAGGAGACGGCGGCGCGCAACATCCCGGTCTTCGACGATCTGCCGGCGCCCCCCGACACCGCCAACTTGCGTGAAGGCGCCAACCTGAACGACGCCCTGCTCGCGCTGCTGCCGCTGGTGGGCGTGTGGCGCGGCGAGGGCGAGGGCCGAGGAACCCACGGCGACTATCGATTCGGTCAGCAGATCGTGGTGTCCCACGACGGCGGCGACTATCTCATTTGGGATGCGCGGTCGTGGCGGTTGACCGAATCCGGTGACTACCACGAACACGGCCTGCGGGAGACCGGCTACTGGCGGTTCGTCAACGACCCGAACGACCCATCGGAATCCCAGGCGATCGAACTTCTGCTTGCACACTCGGCCGGATACGTCGAGCTTTTCTATGGCAGACCGCTCACCCAGTCGTCATGGGAGCTGGTCACCGACGCACTTGCCCGCAGCAAGTCCGGGATGCTGGTCGGCGGCGCAAAACGGTTGTACGGCATTGTCGAGGGGGGCGATTTGGCCTACGTCGAGGAGCGCGTCGACGCCGACGGCGGGCTGGTGCCGCATCTGTCGGCCCGCCTGACGAGGCATGTCGGCTGATGCGAAAGATTCGGTGGGCCACGGTGATCGCCGCGGCAGTGATCATCGCGGGGTGTTCGTCGAACGAGGCCCCGCCCGAGCAGTCGTCGACGCCGGCACCGAGTGGGCACGGCGCCTATGCCAAATGCCTCCAAGAGCACGGTATTTCGGCTCCGCCGGGACCGGTTGCCGGACCACCTCCCGGTAGCGATCAGGACGCGTGGCATCAGGCCACGCAGGGCTGCGCGTCACTGGCGCCGGGTCCGTCAGCAGGCTAGCCGAGAACGGGCGCTTTCCCTGCCTCTGCGAGACATGGAGCGGCCCCCGAGCCGCTGTTCCTGGGTTGGACAAAACCGAGGGGCTCGGGGGCCGGGTGACTGCGGGGAATTCGCCAGCGCGCGCAGGTGAATCAACCCCTGGTGCTGCTAGCGGGCAGCCACCTCACATGTCCATAAGTCATTCAATTTGTCGGACCACCTCCTTCCCTGTGTACGAGCGACCGTACCCGCGAGCCGTCACACCGACAACCGATTTTCGGGTATTTCCGCTGTTAGCGGTCGCTGACGATCGGGGTTGCGCGCGGCTGCGCCATCAGCCGTCGACATAGACTCCCGCCATGGCTGACCACGTGATCGGGGGCCCTGCGATCTGCCTCAATATGATTGTCCGCAACGAGGCTCACATCGTGCTCGAGGTGCTCGACGCGGTCGCCCCCTACATCACCTCTTGGGTAATCGTTGACACCGGCTCCGAAGACGGGACCCAGGACGTAATCCGAAGCCACATGGCCGCTCTGGGCATCCCCGGTGAACTAACCGAACGACCTTGGCGCAACTTCGGCGACAACCGGTCAGAAGCGCTCAGCCTCGCGCGGGGACACGGCGATTACATCTGGGCGATGGACGCCGACGACAAGATCGTCGGCACGCCCGACTTCAGCCGGCTCAGCGCCGACGCATACGAGATGCGCTTCAAAATCGGCGACCTCACCTATTGGCGCCCACAGTTGTTCCGCGACGGCGTGCGCTGGCGCTACGAAGGTGTTATCCACGAACGCGCGGTCTGTGACGACCCGGTCGTCGTGCAGCGTCTGCAGGGCGAGTACCACATTCAGACGCGCCACCTGGGCGGCAGGAACCTCGATGAGCAGAAGCTGTCGCGCGACCGCGACCTCTTGCTGGCCGAGGTTGAGCGCAATCCCGATGATGCTTCCCAGATTGCCGGCATCTTCGGCAAGAACGGCCAGACCGTGAACAACGAGGTGAAGTAGGCCGCCCTCAACGATCGCTGACGATGGCGGCGTCGACCAACTCGCTGAGCTCGGCAGCAAGCGGCGCCGGCCGCAACGGCTTGCCGTCCAGGGTGTGAACCCGCGCAGCTAGCGTGATACTCGACACCAGCCAAACCCCCTGTGCGGCAACAAGATCAGCGGGTCGCAGCGCGCGGTAGTCGCAGTCGTAGCCCTTGTTGCGGGCCAGCTGGAACAGGGCCTGCTGCGTGGTACCGCGCAGGATGGGATACCACGGCGGCGGGGTCAAGAGGCAAGGATGCCCACCTCGGCCCTCTCCGTCGGTGGCGATGACGACGGTCGACCGCGGGCCCTCCAGGATGTATCCCTCGGAGCTGACGAAGACGACGTCGCCTGCGCCGTTCCGCTCGGCATGACGCAGCGCCGCCATGTTCACCGCGTAGGACAGCGTCTTGGCGCCGGCCAGCAGCCACGGCATCTCGGCGGCACTGTCCGCGGGCAGCCCGCGCGCCAGGGTCAGCGCCGCGACACCGTCCTTGCGGGCCGCGGCGACCCTGCCCGGCACCGCGCCGATCATGGCGAACGCCGTCGGAGATGAGCCGCTTTCCCGCCCTCGGCTGTAGATCAACCGCAGCACGCCTTCTTGGCCGCCCTGCTCCGTCCAGCTTGTCGCCGCGGTGGCGACCGCGGCCCGCCAGCGTACGAGATCGGGTTCCGGCAGATCCATCATCCGTGCCGATTGGGTCAACCGCGCCAGGTGAGCCTCGAGAAGGCACGGACGCCCGCCGCGTATCAGCAGCGACTCGAAGATGCCGTCGCCGCGCACCGCGGCCAGATCATCGGCGTACAGCAGCGGTTTCCGCGCATCGTGCAACTGCCCGTCGAGCGTCACCACGACCACTGGTTCGCTCGCCATGGGCCAAAAGCGTAGCCCCCGTAGAGTTGGAGCTATGTCAGCAGTTCCCGCCCCCGACACGGGTCCCGACGCCGGCGTCGTCTGGCACTACGGAGACCCACTCGGCGAGCAGCGTGCCGCGATGGACGAGGCCGTGGTGGTGGACCGCTCGCATCGCGTGGTGCTCACCCTGACGGGCGGCGATCGGAAGAGCTGGTTGCACAACATCTCCACCCAGCATGTCAGCGAGCTGCCCAACGGCACCGTCACCCAGAATCTGAGCCTCGACGGCCAGGGTCGTGTCGAAGATCACTGGATCCAGACCGAACTCGGCGACGTCACCTACCTCGACACCGAATCGTGGCGCGGCGAGCCGCTGCTGGCCTATCTACGCAAGATGGTGTTCTGGTCCGACGTCGCAATCGAGCAGGCTGACCTGGCCGTGCTGTCGCTGCTCGGCCCGCGGTTGGCCGGCGAGGCGGTGCTCAGTGCCCTCGGCATTGATTCGCTACCGGCTGAAGGTACGGCCGTGGCACTCGCCGACGGCGGCTTCGTCCGCCGGATCGGCCAGCCGGGCATCGAACTGGATCTCGTGGTGCCCCGCACGCAGGTCGCCGACTGGCTGGACCGGTTGACCGCGGCAGGTGTACGGCGGGCAGGCGTGTGGGCATACGAGGCACTTCGGGTGGCTGCGCTGCGCCCGCGGCTCGGGGTCGACACCGACGAGCGGACGATCCCCCATGAGGTGGGCTGGATCGGCAGCGCGGTGCACCTGGACAAGGGCTGCTACCGCGGCCAGGAAACCGTCGCGCGGGTTCATAACCTGGGTAAACCGCCGCGAATGATGGTCCTCCTTCATCTCGACGGGTCCACGGACCGACCGTCGACCGGCGATTCGGTGCTCGCGGGCGGCCGTGCCGTGGGACGGCTCGGCACCGTCGTCGACCACGTCGACCTCGGCCCCATCGCCCTTGCGCTGCTCAAGCGCGGGCTGCCCGCCGATACGGCGTTGACCACAGGCGGCGAGGTCGAGGTGGCCGCCGTGATCGACGCCGATTCGATGCCGGCCGCCGATGCCGCAGGCGCCGGTCGATTGGCTGTCGAACGGCTGCGGGGCGGAGCGCGGTAGGTCGATGCGCGCTCACGAGGGCCTGCCAGCGGAGCGCAGCCGGGCACGGTAAAGTGTTGGCAGGACAATAACTGACACACAGATCGGAGCCGCCTGTTAATTGGGCCGCTCCGTTATTGCGCGAGGGGGTCCCCCCATGGGCCGCGGCCGGGCGAAGGCAAAGCAGACCAAGGTTGCTCGTGAGCTCAAATACAGCTCACCGCAGACCGATTTCGAGCGGCTTCAGCGCGAGCTGGCCGGGTCGGAAGCGACCGAGCCTGATGACGATCTCAATGGCTCCGACGGGTTAGCCGAAAACGGCTGGGCCGACGAAGACGACTGGCGGCGCTAGCCGCGATTCTGTCGGCGAATTCTTCTTAGAACCGTGGGTGCTGGCCCACGAGCTGGGCGCGTGAGCCGCCCTTGCTGCCCTTTTTGACGGTGCCCAGGATCCAGCAGCGCAGGTGCCGCGCGGTGAGAATCGCCAGCGCGCGGTCGGTGTCCTCGGGCGCGACGACGGCGACCATGCCGACACCCATGTTGAACGTCTTCTCCATCTCCGCCCGCTCTATCCGTCCACGCTGGGCGATCATGCCGAACACCGGCGCGGGGGTCCACGTGCCGCGGTCCAGCTCGGCCATCAGCCCGGGCGGGATGACGCGTTCCAGGTTGCCCGCCAACCCGCCGCCGGTGACATGGCAGAACGTGCGCACCTGGGTTTCGGCGGCCAGCGCAAGGCAGTCCTTGGCGTAGATGCGGGTCGGCTCGAGCAGCTCTTCGCCCAGTGTGCGGCCGAACTCCTCGACGTGGCCCGCCAGGTTCATCCGGTCGATCTCAAGCAGCACCTTGCGCGCCAGTGAGTAGCCGTTGGAATGCAGGCCGGTGGAACCCATGCCGATGATCACGTCGCCGGGCTTGACCCGGTCGGGACCGAGCACGTCGTCGGCTTCGACGACGCCGACGCCGGTCGCCGAGATGTCGTAGTGGTCGGGCGCCATCAGCCCGGGATGCTCGGCGGTCTCGCCGCCCAGCAGCGCGCAGCCGGCGATCACGCAACCGTTGGCGATGCCCGACACCAGTTGGCCGACGCGCTCCGGCACGGTGCGGCCGACGGCGATGTAGTCCTGAAGGAACAGCGGCTCGGCGCCGCACACCACCAGATCGTCGACGACCATCGCGACGAGGTCGAGGCCGACGGTGTCGTGTTTGTCCATCGCCTGGGCCACGGCCAGCTTGGTGCCGACCCCGTCGGTCGAGGAGGCCAGCACCGGTTCCCGATACCCGCCCCGCAACGCGAACAGTCCCGCGAAGCCGCCGAGGCCGCCCCGTACCTCGGGCCTGGTTGCCTTGCTCGCCAGCGGTTTGAGGAGTTCGACGGCGCGGTCACCAGCTTCGATGTCCACCCCGGCCGATGCATAGGAGATGCCGTGTTGTGCGGCGTGATCCGTCATCGCAGCCAAGGCTACCGGGCCGGACCACTGCACGGTACGCGCCACTTGGCTGTGCAATTTCTGACCGTCATCGCGCATGACTCGGCACGGTATGACAACGTGAGCCAACATGACCGCAGTTCGCTCGTTTGCGCTGGCCGCCGCCGCAGCCGTGGCCGTATCGGTAACCGTCCCCGGCACCGCGACCGCTACCCCACCGCGGGAAGCGGACGGCAACGTCATCTGGCAGATGACCGACGCGGGCAACGACTACGTCTTCCGTGAGATCACCGTGGCGCCAGGTGGTAGCACCGGCTGGCATTCGCATCCCGGTCAGCTTTTCGGCGTGGTCAAGGACGGCGTCTTGATGCACAACCGGGCCGACTGCTCGATGGACGGTGTGTACGTGGCCGGCCAAAGCATCGCGGAGAAGGGCGGCGCCGACTACGTCCACATCGGCCGCAACGTCGGACCGGGGCCGCTGGTTCTGCAGATTCTGTACATCAATCCCGCCGGGGCGCCGCTGTCGGTAGACGCGCCCGACCCGGGCTGCGGGTTTTCCTGATGCCGGAAACTGTCATCCGCCCGTCGATCGGCTCCGAATAATTGAGGGCGTCATAATTGAGGGCGTCGAGGGATGGAGGTGCTGTGGCGGCAGAGGAGTTGCGCTGCTTGGTGACGGGCGCGACCGGTTACATCGGTGGCCGGTTGGTGCCGCGACTGCTGGACGCGGGCCTGCGGGTGCGGGCGCTGGCGCGTAATCCGGACAAACTCGCCGACGTGCCGTGGCGGACGAAGGCCGAGGTGGTGCGGGGCGACCTCACCGATCCCGATTCCCTGCGAACGGCATTCGGCGGTGTCGACGTCGTCTACTACCTCGTGCATTCGATGGGTACTTCCCGCGACTTCGTGACCGAGGAGGCCGCCTCCGCTCACAACGTCGTCGAGGCCGCCCGCGACGCCGGTGTACGGAGGATTGTCTATCTCAGCGGCCTGCACCCCGAAGGCGGCGACCTGTCGCGGCATCTGCGTTCGCGTACCGAGGTGGGCGAGATCCTCATCGATTCCGGCATCGAGACGGCTGTGTTGCAGGCCGGGATCGTCATCGGGTCGGGGTCTGCGTCGTTCGAGATGATCCGCCACCTCACGGACCGCTTGCCGGTGATGACGACACCCAAGTGGGTGCACAACAAGATTCAGCCGATAGCGATCAACGACACCCTCCACTATTTGACCGAAGCGGCCAGCGCAGTGTTGCCGGAGTCGAGAACCTGGGACGTCGGGGGACCCGACGTCTTGGAGTACGGCGATGCGATGCAGGGGTACGCCGAACTCGCCGGGTTGCGACGACGCGTCATTGTTGCTCTGCCTTTCCTCACCCCGACAATCGCGAGTTGGTGGGTCGGGTTGGTGACGCCGATCCCCTCGGGGCTGGCGCGGCCGTTGGTCGAGTCGCTCGAGTGCGACGCCGTGATGGCCGACCACGATATCGACAAGGTGATCCCGCCACCTTCAAGAGGTCTCAGTAGCTACCGCGAGGCGGTGACGGACGCGCTGCGAAGCGACGGCTTGCTGAACGAAAAATCAACCAGGCGACGGTTTGTCCAGATGAGTTCAACTGTGGCGCAATAGATCACGGTCTGCGCAGCGCGGACACGTTGTCATTGTCGGTTTGCACACCGGAACGGGCCGCGGTGGCGAGCATGTGCTCGATGACGTTCTTGCCCAATGCCGACTCGCTGGGCAGTTCGATCGGGTACTTGCCATCGAAGCAGGCGGTGCACAGCCGCGTGGCGGGCTGTTCGGTAGCCGCGACCATGCCCTGCTGAGAGATGTAGCCAAGGGTGTCGGCACCAATGCCGTGCCGGACCGCTTCCAGCATCTCCTCTTCGTTCGCTTCCGTGCTTCCGGCGTTGGCGATCAACTCGGCCGGCGTGGCGAAGTCGATGCCGTAGAAGCACGGCCACTTCACCGGCGGCGACGCGATCCGCACATGCACCTCGACGGCTCCGGCCTCCCGCAGCATCCGTACCAGGGCACGCTGGGTGTTGCCGCGGACGATCGAGTCGTCGACGACGATGAGCCGCTTGCCGCGGATCACCTCTTTGAGCGGGTTGAGCTTCAGCCGGATACCCAGCTGGCGGATGGTCTGCGACGGCTGGATGAAGGTGCGGCCGACGTAGGCGTTCTTCGTCAGGCCCTGTCCGAACGGAATGCCCGACTCCTGGGCGTAGCCGACGGCGGCAGGAGTGCCGGACTCCGGAACGCCGATCACCAGGTCGGCGTCGACGGGCTTCTCCTGCGCCAGCCGGCGTCCGATGTCGACCCGGGTCTTGTGCACCGACCGGCCACCGATCGTGCTGTCCGGGCGCGCCAGATAGACGTACTCGAACACGCAGCCCTTCGGTGACGGCGGGGCGAACCGGCTGGAGCGCACCCCGTCGGCGTCGATAGCCAACAGCTCGCCGGGCTCGATATCACGGACGAAGGAGGCGCCGACGATGTCGAGTGCGGCGGTCTCGGACGCCACCACCCAGCCGCGGTCGAGCCGCCCCAACGACAGCGGCCGCACACCGTAGGGATCACGGGCCGCATACAGCGTGTTCTCGTCCATGAACGTCAGGCAGAACGCGCCGCGCACCGTGGGCAGCAGCTCGAGTGCGGCCTGCTCCAGCGTCGCGTCCGCGGCGCCGTGCGCCAGCAGCGCGCCGAGGATGTCGGAGTCGGTGGTCGCGGCGCTGGCCCCGCGCATGTTGATCAGCCCCGCCTCGCGGGCACGGCCGGCCAGTTCGGTGGTGTTGACCAGATTGCCGTTGTGTCCCAGCGCCACACCGGTGCCCGCCGCCGTGTTGCGGAACACCGGCTGGGCGTTCTCCCAGGTGGTGGAGCCGGTCGTGGAGTAGCGGCAGTGGCCGATGGCGACGTGGCCCTCCATGGCGCCCAGCGTCTGCTCGTCGAAGACCTGACTGACCAGCCCGAGGTCCTTGAACACCAGCACCTGCGAGCCGTCGGCAACCGCGATACCCGCGGCTTCCTGGCCACGGTGCTGCAGGGCGTACAGGCCGTAATAGGTGAGCTTGGCGACCTCTTCGCCGGGTGCCCACACGCCGAATACGCCGCACTCTTCTCTTGGTTCGTTATCGGTCTGCGGGCCGGTCACGATAGGGCTGCTCCCAGGGGGCGGTGGGTGACGTGTTCAGTCTACGGTCATCGCGGGTTAATCACGGAATTCGCTGGCGGTGTCGCCAGACCAGATCAACAACTGAGACGGGTCGTTCATTTCGCCCGCAAAGGACTTTGCCGCAGTTCACGGTGGCGCCGCGGTACTGGCACGCCTCGTCGAGGTCGTTCGCGCGGATGTGGTGAAGCTAACCGTCCGGGCTCACCAAGGGCAGAAAAGTTGCGACTTCGGCGGCACGAGAGCCCGACAGCGTGAGCCGCCGGTCATCGACGGCGTCGTCGACCGCGACCAGCCCGGTGGCCAGCAGCAGCCAGGTCCGCGGGTCGGTTTCCACCACGTTGGGTGGATTGCCACGGGTATGCCTGGGTCCCGAAATGCATTGCACTGCAACGAACGGCGGTACGCGGACCTCGACGCTCGCGCCCGGCGCCGTCGCGGCGAGCGTGCGCGCGGTGAGCCGGACCGCTTCGGCGAGCGCGGATCGCTCAGGCGGGGGCCGGTTCTCGTCGCGCAACCAGTCGGCGACCGCGAGGACGGCCGCGCGCGTCTTCGCCGGATCGGCGGTGCGACGGCCGGACATACCTCTGATTCTCAAAGTGTTTGTCGACCGCCACAAGCCGCCGTATAAGGCGGCTGGGGCGGATTTTCTTGTGCTCGTCGCGGTCGCAGCGTCGTTGGTCTAGCTGCAGTTCCGAGGCGACTGGCGGACAGCCTGCCGCGGGTGAACGTCAAGCGCGGGCCGGAGGGCCGCCCGGGGCGCTGGCAGAAGACCATCAACCCCTAGGTTTGCCCACGTTGTGCGGTCAGGGCCGCGATCGCTCCGGCCTCATTGATAGCGAGATGCGCCAGCATCGGCGCCGCCAGGCTGCCGGAGGTCTCCCGCAGCAGTGCGAAGAGCCACCCCGCAACACCGGTGACGAGCACGGTGCCGACCACCGGCTCGCCGGTGGCGCGGGCATCGGCGATGTGCGACAACCCGAACGCCAGCGACTGCAGCAGCCGACCGGCCGTCGACCCGAATGCCTCGGCCGCGAGGGTGCCCAGTGCGGCACGGAAGGCCGCCTCCTCCGACCACACCGTGCCGAGCGGGATGCGCACAAGCAGCCAGCGCGCATGCGGGCCCGGCTGGTCGCGCTCGGCTATCGACACCCGCACCCGTGGCAGCGCCGTCGACGCCGCGACACCGACTGCCACCGGCGCCGCCACCGGCAGCCCCAGTCGCAGCCCCGACCACAATGCGGGCGGACGCAGGCCGAGCGGTGCGCCGGTCACCGCGACGAGTCCCGCACCGAGCACCGCATAGGCCAACGGGTGAACGCGGGGCGGTATCCGTGGACCGACCAGCCCGCTCCAACCGACCAGTGCCGCCGCCAGCGCCAGCGCCCGGGCTTGACGGATTCGCCTGGGGCGCACTAGTACTCGGGTCCGTGCTCGGCTGCGGTCTTCTCCAGAGCCAGTCGGATGCGTTCGGTGTCCTCGGCGGTCCAGCCGTCGGGCGGCGCGACGGCGGCCCACCCGTCGAGCACCTGCTCGCCGTAGTTGTGGCCGTGTCCGCCGGGAACCGACATGGCGTTGGTCATATCGGCGGCGACCTGCCCGAACGTGACGATGGGATACCACCGCATCAACGGCGTGCGGTCGCGTCCGGGTGGTTCCATCAGCCAGTCCGGCCGGGTGAACAGCAGATCGTCCGACCACCAGACGATGGGGTCCGAGGCGTGCTGCAGGAATAGCACCCGTGTCCCGTCCCATGGCGCGTTGGTGTCATCTGCGATCTGCGCGGCATCGGTGGCCTGTGAGAACCGGACGGTGCGCCCGTTGTCGTAGCGCGGCTGGACCTCCGGAGTTCCGGGGTCGCGCCGCGCCGTGATCGCCTGCCACAGCGGGCTGGCGTTGGGCGGACCGACCCAGAGCACCGACGAGAAGCCCATCCGCGAGACGTCGGGCAGCCAGCTGAAGGCGCCCTGCCCGGCCATCGAGCCGAGGCTCTCGCCATAGAGCATCAGCTTCGGCCGCCGGTCCGGCGGCATCTGTATCCACCGGTTGTGGATCGCGTTGATCATCATCCGGCCGGACCGTATCGACTTCTCCTGGTCACCGAGGAATGAGATCCAGCTCGGCAGATAGGAGTACTGCGACCCGACCAGTGCGGTATCGCCGTTGTACATCAGCTCCAGCGAACGAGCGGCGACCGGGTTGATCCAGCCAGTGCCGGTCGTCGGGATGATGACGAGCACCTCGCGGTCGAAGGCACCAGTGCGCTCGAGTTCGCTGAGCAGCACGGACATTCGGCCCTCGTCGGTGTCGGCGGTCTGCAACCCGACGTACACCCGGACCGGCTCCCTGGCAGGCCGGCCGTTCAGTCGGGTCAGCTCGTCTTCGTCCGGCCCGGTGGCGACGAAGTTTCGGCCCTCGTATCCCAAGGTGTCCCACGGTGCGTAGGACATTGGGCTGCCCGATCGTTCGGAATCTTCTGGTTGGGCGATGCCCTCCCTGGTCGTGGTGTTCTGTGGCTGAAACACCCGGTTGGCGCCTGCCAGGAAGCCGCGGATCAGCACGCCGTTGATCAATGTGATCGCCAGCATGACGACGATCGCGGTGCCGATGAACAGCGCTACCTCATCGTTCAGATGCCAGCGCCGGATGAAGAACCGGGCAATCGTCTTGATGACGTCGATGAGTACGCGAGCGACGCCTACACATACGCCTCCAACGAGCACGGCGATTATCAGGGTGCGGAGATAGCCGGCCGTTCCCGGACCCTCGATGCCCATCACCGCCGACACCCGACGCTGCCAGGCCGCCGCAGGTATCAGCATCAGCACGCTTGCCGTCGCCGACAGCGCTACCGTGGCCGCCTTCAGCCAGTACTGCACGCGCTTCGACGGCGGCCACCAGCCAGGGCGCCGTAACCCGGAGCCGCGCATCATTTTCCCGGCGAAGACCCCGATCCCGTAGCCGATCGCCGCGTTGAGGCCGCCGATCAAACCCTGAAACAGCCAGTCGCGCGGCAGCAGTGACGGCGTCAGCGACAGGCAGAAGAACAGCGCGCCGAACGGAAGGCCGACGAAGTCGAGGTGCACCAGGCTCCACGCCCACACCAGCAGTGGGTGGTAATGCTTGCGCTCGCGGGTTTCGGCGACCGGTTCGCCGGTGATGTCGTCGGTCGGAACACTCACCCGAATAACCCGGGCAGCACGCCCTCCGACGTGCTACGCAGGTCCTCCAGCGAGACCGTGAACTGGTCCTGGACCTCGACGGCGTCACTACCCCGGTCCACCACGCCGATGCGGGTGACGGACAGTCCGCGTGCCTCGCACATGGACCGGAATCTGCTCTCCTCGGTGCGCGGCACAGCGACCAGCACTCGACCCGCGGATTCGGAGAACAACGTGACAAACGGATCTTGTCCCTCGGGAATCAGTACGCGGCAACCGGTTTCACCGGCAAGTGCCGCCTCGACCACGGCCTGGATCAGGCCGCCCTCGGATAGGTCGTGGGCGGCCGACACCAGGCCGTCGCGGGAGGTGGCGCTGAGCACCTCGGCGAGCAGTTGCTCGCGTTGGAGGTCGACCTTGGGCGGGCGTCCGCCCAGGTGGTCGGCGGTGACCTGAGCCCAGATCGATCCGTCGAACTCGTCGCGGGTGTCGCCAAGAAGCATCAGGGTCTCGCCGGGTTCGTTGCCCAGCCCGGTGGGAATGCGCCGGCTGACATCGTCGAGGACGCCCAGTACGCCGACGACGGGAGTGGGCAGGATCGCTGTCGTCCCGGTCTGGTTGTAGAAGCTCACGTTGCCGCCGGTGACCGGAATGCCCAGGGCAACACAGCCATCCGCCAAACCCCGGACCGCCTCGGAGAACTGCCACATGACGCCGGGGTCCTCGGGCGAGCCGAAGTTGAGGCAGTTGGTGACGGCGATCGGGGTGGCACCTGTCACCGCGACGTTGCGGTACGCCTCGGCCAGCGCGAGCTGCGCGCCTGCGTAGGGGTCCAGCTGCGTGTAGCGGCCCGACGCGTCGGTGGATACCGCGATGCCGCGCCCGGTGGACTCGTCGACGCGCAGCACGCCACCGTCGGCGTTCTCGGCCAGCACGGTGTTGCCGCGGACGTAGCGGTCGTACTGCTCGGTGATGAACGCGCGGCTGCACAGATGCGGACTGCCAAGCATCGCAAGCAATGTCGCGCGCAATTCCTCACCGGTTCGGGGACGCGGCAACTTCTCCGACGTGTCGGCGTTGAGCGCGTCCTGGGCGTCCGGGCGCTGGACCGGGCGTTCGTACACCGGGCCCTCGTGGGCCACCGTGCGGGGCGGCACGTCGACGACCGTGTCCCCGTGCCAGGTCACCGTCAGCCGGTCACCGTCGGTGACTTCGCCGATGACGGTGGCCAGCACCTCCCACTTGCTACACACCGCCATGAACGCCTCGACGTTCTCCGGGGCGACGACGGCACACATCCGCTCCTGCGACTCGCTGGACAGAATCTCGGCGGGCGTCATGTTCGCCGCCCGCAGCGGCACCTTGTCCAGCTCGACCGCCATCCCGCCGTCACCCGCTGACGCGAGTTCCGAAGTGGCGCATGACAACCCGGCTCCACCGAGGTCCTGGATGCCGATCACCAAGCCAGCCGCATACAGCTCGAGACAGCACTCGATGAGCACCTTCTCCATGAACGGGTCACCGACCTGTACCGACGGCAGCTTCTTTCTCCCGGTACCGCCCTCGTCACCGCCGAACGTTTCCGACGCGAGCACCGACACGCCGCCGATGCCGTCCAGACCGGTGCGTGCGCCGAACAGAATGATCTTGTTGCCGGTGCCCGACGCGAACGCCAGGTGCAGATCCTCCTTGCGCAGGACCCCAACGCACAACGCGTTCACCAGAGGGTTACCGGCGTAGGAGGCGTCGAAGACGGTTTCGCCGCCGATATTGGGCAGCCCCAACGAGTTGCCGTATCCGCCGATTCCGCGGACCACGCCGTCGACGACGCGGCGCGTATCGGGCGCATCGGCGGCGCCGAACCGCAACTGGTCCATCACCGCGACCGGGCGGGCGCCCATCGCCATGATGTCGCGGACGATGCCGCCGACCCCGGTCGCGGCACCCTGATACGGCTCGACATACGACGGATGGTTGTGCGACTCGACCTTGAAAGTGGCCGCCCACCCGTCGCCGATGTCGACCACACCGGCGTTCTCCCCGATCCCCGCGAGCATCGCCGAGCGCATCTTTTCGGTGGTGGTCTCGCCGAAGTAGCGCAGGTGCACCTTGGACGACTTATACGAGCAGTGCTCGCTCCACATCACCGAATACATGGCCAGTTCGGCGTCGGTCGGTCGTCGGCCCAGAATCTCGTGGATGCGCTGGTACTCGTCGTCCTTAAGGCCGAGTTCTCGGAACGGTTGTGGCTGGTCGGGAGTGGCTGCGGCGTGCTCGACGGTGTCGACCACCTGGGTGAGCTCCGACGTCACGCGGTCAGTCTAGTGGCCACCGCGCCTGCCGTACGTGTGTGCTGCGGCGGGCGCGCCCCTAGCCGCCGGCCACGCAGAACGCATTGCCGTCGGGGTCGGCGAGCACCGTCCACGTGAATTCGCCGAAGTTGCCCCGGCCGGTCTCGCTGGCTCCGAGTTCCACCAGCCGTTTGACCTCCGTCTCCATGTCGGCGGTGCTGAAGTCGATGTGCACGCGGTTCTTGCCGGGCGTCGGGTCATCGACCTTCTGGAACGCCAGCCCCGGGCCCTCGGCTCCGGTCACGGTGACAAAAAACGGTGGTGCGACAGGGTTTACCTGCCCGTCGAGCGCGCGGGCCCACCAGTCGGCGAGCTTTTCGGGGTCGGTGCAGTCGAACGTGATGTTCTCAGTCTTGAGCGCCATGAGCCTGACCCTATGTCAGTCGTCCGACATGTCACCCGAGCCATGTCTGGCATGGCACCGGCGCGGTCGGGCCGCTGATCCGCTATGTCCGGGTCGAGGTTGAAGCGCCCGGTGACACCAGCGGATAACCGGTCACCCCTGCGGTGACAGGAACGCCCGCAGCGCCGCCGAGTAGGCGGCGACGTCTTCGGCGCCCATCAGCTCGCGTGCCGAGTGCATGGCCAGCTGCGGCGCACCCACATCGACCGTCGGGATGCCGGTGCGCGCCGACGTCATCGGGCCGATCGTCGACCCACAGGGCAGGTCGGCGCGATGCTCGTAGCGCTGCAAAGGCACGCCCGCTTGCTGGCAGGCCAGCGCGAACGCGGCCGCCGTGCGCCCGTCGGTGGCGTAGCGCAGGTTGGGCTGCACCTTGAGCACCGGACCGGCGTTGACCTCGATCGGGTGGCCCGCCTCGTGGCGGTCGGGGTAGTTCGGGTGGGTGGCGTGCGCCATATCGCCCGACGCCACCATCGAGCCCGGCAGCCGGCGCAAGAAGTCCTCCCGCCCGCCGCCCGCGGCCAGTGCAATGCGCTCCAGCACCGTAGGCAGCAGTTCCGACTGCGCGCCGTGGTCGGATTGCGAACCCACCTCCTCGTGGTCGAACAGGGCAAGCACCGGCAGGTGGCCCGTCGGCTCTGCGGCCAGGAACGCCTCGAGACCCGCATAGCAGGTGCACTGGTTGTCCAGTCGCGGCGCGCTGACGAGCTCGCCGTCCACGCCGGCGAGCGTCGAGGGCGTCAGGTCGTGCGTCATCAGGTCGATGCCGAGCACGTCGGCCACATCCACTCCGGCCTGCCCGGCGACGTAACCCAGGAAGGACCGCGCTCCGCTACCCACACCCCAGACCGCGTTGACGTGCCGCTGGGGGTCCAGCGACACCGACTTTCGGTCCTCGGCCAGATGAATGGCCAGCTGCGGCACCCGAAGGATCGGCGAGTCGATCCGGATGAGTTTGTGCTCGATGCCCCCGCTGTTGCCGGAGCGCACCGACAGCCTGCCGCTGATGCCGAGGTCGCGGTCCAGCCACGAGTTCAGCCACGCCCCGCCGTAGGGCTGCAGGGCGACCACCTGCCAGCCCGACACGAACCGGTCCGGATGCTGCTTGACCCGCAGGTTGGGGCTGTCGGTGTGGGCGCCGATGATGCGAAACGGTGCGCCCGGCTCGGTATCGGCCCGCCACGCGACCAGTGATCCCGCACGCACGGTGAAGAAGTTGCCCGCGGAGTTTGATTCGCCGCCCGCGGCGGACGGCCACGCGTCTTCCTCGGCGAGCTCGGTGAAGCTGGCGGACAGCAGCCGCTGCGCCACCGTGGCACAAACGTGGAACGGTGACGGCGACGCGTCGATGAACTCGCACAGCCCGTGCGCACTTGCCGACATATCGACCATCATTGCCGACCTTGTTGCCCTAGGGTCAAACGGTGCCCGCTCCGCTGCCGCAACCGGTTCTGGCGCCGCTGACACCCGCGGCCATCTTCCTGGTGGCCACGATCAACGAGGGATCAGCGGCGGCGGCCACAGTTCACGACGCGCTGGCCGACATCTCGGGGCTGGTGCGCGCGATCGGTTTTCGCGATCCGACCAAGCAGCTGTCGGCGATCACCTCGGTCGGCTCCGACGCATGGGACCGGCTGTTCTCCGGCCCGCGTCCGGCCGAACTGCACCCGTTCGTCGAAATCCAGGGCGGACGCCACCACGCCCCCGCCACTCCGGGCGATCTGCTGTTCCACATCCGCGCTGAGTCTTTGGATGTCTGCTTCGAGCTGGCAGGCAAGCTCGTCGACGCGATGGCGGGAGCCATCATGGTCGTCGACGAGGTGCACGGCTTCAAGTTCTTCGACAACCGCGACCTGATGGGTTTCGTCGACGGCACCGAGAATCCGGATGGGCCGATCGCGGCGTCCGCCACCCGGATCGGCGATGAGGACCCGGATTTCGCCGGCGGCTGCTATGTGCATGTTCAGAAGTACGTGCACGATATGGACTCGTGGAACTCGCTGTCGACCGAGGAACAGGAGCGGGTGATCGGGCGCACCAAGCTCGACGACGTCGAACTCGACGATGCCGTCAAGCCGGCCAACTCACACGTCGCGCTCAACGTCGTCGAGGACGACGACGGCAACGAGTTGAAGATCGTGCGCCACAACATGCCGTTCGGCAAGGTAGGCAACGGCGAGTTCGGCACGTACTACATCGGCTACTCGCGCACTCCCGCGGTCCCCGAACGCATGCTGACCAACATGTTCATCGGTGACCCACCCGGAAACACCGATCGCATCCTGGACTTCTCGACAGCCTTGACCGGAACCATGTTCTTCACCCCCACGGCCGACTTTCTCGATGACCCACCGCCGCTGGCGGATTCGGCCGCCGATGACGCAGCTCCGGCCATTCCCGTCGTACTCCCGTCCCGTGACGGATCACTCGGCATCGGCAGTCTGAAAGGAAGTCCCCGATGAACAACCTGTATCGCGATTTGGCTCCGATCACCGAAGCCGCTTGGGCGGAGATCGAATTGGAGGCGACGCGAACCTTCAAGCGGAACATCGCCGGACGACGCGTCGTCGACGTCAGCGAGCCGGGCGGCCCCGTCACCGCGGCAATCAGCACCGGACATCTGCTCGATGTCGCCGCGCCGGGCGACGGCGTGGTGGCCCACCTTCGCGAAAGCAAGCCGCTGGTGCGGCTCCGGGTGCCGTTCACGTTGTCGCGCAACGACGTCGACGACGTCGAGCGCGGTTCGCAGGACTCCGATTGGGATCCGGTGAAGGAGGCCGCCAAGAAGCTGGCGTTCATCGAGGATCGAGCCATTTTCGAGGGTTACGCCGCAGCGTCGATCGAAGGCATCCGCAAATGCAGCTCAAACCCGGCGCTTGCACTGCCCGCCGACGCCCGCGAGTTCCCCGACGTCGTCTCGCAGGCATTGTCCGAACTGCGGCTGGCCGGTGTCGACGGCCCGTATTCGGTGCTGCTCTCGGCCGACGCGTACACCAACGTCAGTGAGACCACCGAGCACGGCTATCCCATCCGCGAGCGCCTCAACAGGCTGGTGGACGGCGACATCATCTGGGCGCCCGCGATTGACGGCGCGTTCGTGCTTTCCACCCGCGGTGGCGATTTCGACCTGCAGCTGGGCACCGACGTGTCGATCGGGTACCTGTCCCACGACGCCGAGACCGTGCAGCTGTACCTGCAGGAGACGATGACGTTCCTCTGCTACACCGCCGAAGCCTCGGTGGCGCTGACCCCCTGAAACCGCCGGCCGATGTGAATTATGCCGCGAGCACCAGGTCAAGTGCCGAGTAGAACAGCCCAAGCCCGTCGTCGGACGGGCCGGTCAACGCCTCGGTGGCGTGTTCGGGGTGCGGCATCAGGCCGACGACCCGGCCGTTGGCCGAGCTGATGCCCGCGATGTCGCGCATCGACCCGTTGGGGTTGTCGCGGTAGCGGAACACCACCCGCCCGTCACCCTCGAGCTTGTCGAGCACCGCCTCGGATGCGACATAGCGGCCCTCGCCCGACTTCAGCGGCACCAACAGGTCGGCACCGAGTTCGTAGCGCGACGTCCACGCGGTCGCGTTGGACGCCACCTGCAGCCAGACGTCCCGGCACACGAAGTGCAGCCCCGCGTTGCGGGTGAGCGCGCCCGGCAGCAGCCCGGCCTCGCACAACACCTGAAAACCGTTGCAAATACCCAAGACCGGCATCCCACTGCCGGCCGCGGCGATGACCGACCCCATCACCGGGGCGAACCTCGCGATCGCCCCGGCTCTCAGATAGTCGCCGTAGGAGAAGCCGCCGGGCACCACGACCGCGTCCACGCCCTTCAGGTCCGCATCGGCATGCCACAGGCTGACGGCCTCGGCATCCACCGCGCGGACCGCCCTGGCGGCGTCGACGTCATCCAGCGTGCCGGGGAACGTGATCACCCCGACCCGGGCCGTCACAGCGCCTCTCCGGCGGGCTCCCTGCTCACGGTCCAGTCCTCGATCACCGTGTTCGCCAACAACGATTCCGCAATCTCGGCGACCGTGTCGTCGTCGACATTGTCGTCGACCTCGAGCTCAAAACGCTTGCCCTGCCGCACATCTGACACACCGACCACGCCGAGGCGGCCCAACGCGCCGACGATCGCCTGTCCCTGCGGGTCGAGAATCTCGGCTTTGGGCATCACGTGTACCACGACTCTTGCCACGGCGATCACTCTACCGGCGGCCGCAGTCCGACCGCCTCACCGGCACGAATCGATATATGCCGTGCACAGGGGCGTCGTCATGGCGTCAAGGACCTGCGCGTCGGGTACCGGCGGCCAGGCGACCCGTGGCGGGGACACCGCCCACATAGCCACCTCGACGAGGGTGCTGCTGCGGGGGAGGACCATCAGGTATTCGTGCAAGATCTGCTGACCGGGGAGCAGTCCGCTGACCACCGCGGCCATCCGCTCGGGGGAGTCGGTGGTGAGCGAGGGCGATGCCAGCGGGGCCGTCAGCTGGCAGGTGCGCAACGAGGTCACCGCGGCCCGGAACGTGGCTAGCGCGGTGTCGCCGCCGCGCCATGTCTCACCGCGCCAGTGCAGCACCTGCACCTGCAGCTGCCACTGACCCTCCGGCTGTGGGACGACGGCTCGGGCCGCAACGGCGAATCCACGCGCATCACCGACGACGGGCGGAGTGCCGCAGCCCTCCTCGAACCGGAAATGCGGATCGGTCACGGTGACGGCGACTCCGGCCAGGCGGGGCCAGCGGTAAGTCGAGTGGAGCGGAATTGCTGCCGGTTCGATCCACGCCGAATCCGGGATGCGATCACAGTTGGGTGGACAGTTCATGGGTTGCCCATACGCAGGCCAGGCCGAGTCAGGGGCAATGGCCAAGCCAGCTGCCAGGACTGCCGCCAGGATAATTCGCATTCGCCCACCACCCCTGAGCGCACAATATAGGCATGCAATTGACGCATTTCGGCCATTCGTGCCTACTCGCCACTTTTGCCGACGATTCCGGCGGCTCAGCCTCCGACACCACGGTCTTGTTCGATCCTGGAACCTTCTCGCATGGCTTCGAGGGCATCACCGGGCTGGCGGCGATCCTGATCACGCACCAACATCCCGATCACGCCGATACCGAACGGCTACCCGCGCTGGTGGCAGCCAATCCCCAGGCGGCTCTGTACGCCGATCCGCAAACCGCAGAACAGCTGGGCGCACCGTGGCAGGCCGTGCACGTCGGCGACGAGTTCACCATCGGCTCGTTGTCCGTCCGGGGCGTCGGTGGCAGGCACGCGGTGATCCACCCGGAAATCCCGGTGATCGACAACATTTCGTATCTCGTCGGCGACGGCGACCACCCGGCCCGCTTCATGCATCCCGGTGACGCGCTGTTCACACCTGGCGAGCCGGTAGATGTGCTCGCCACCCCCGCCGCGGCGCCGTGGATGAAAATCTCTGAGGCCGTTGACTATCTGCGCGCGGTGGCGCCGGCCCGCGCGGTGCCGATCCACCAGGCGATCATCGACCCGAGTGCGCGCGGCATCTACTACGGCAGGCTGTCGGAGATGACCGACACCGACTTCCAGGTTCTCGAACCCGAAAACGGCACGGTCTTCTAGCTAGGCGACGGGCGCGAGGGCGCGACCCAGCCGGCTCAGGCGGCGTCGGTCAATGCCGGATTGGGCCCCCACTGGTAGACCGCGGGCACGCACTGATGCATCAGCGCCAGGTCGACGGCGTCGAGCATGGCCTGGTGCGGACCGGGCCTATGCAGATGCCTGGCCGCCACCGCGACGCGCACGATCCCTGCCCGCCGGGCGGCGCGCTCAGCGGACAGCACCAGCGTCCGGCACCACCACTGCTCGGACAGGAAGCCTTCGCCGATACCGAGTACCCGCGCCCGCACCGTGGTCTTGCGCACCAGGTCGGTGATTCCGCTCAGCCCGGCCAGTAGCCGGAACCCATTGCGCGGCAGGGCATTGATCGTTCCCTGTGACACAGTCCAGCCCGGTGCGGCGAACAGGCGTGTGCGCAATCCGAGATGCTCGAGCACGCGGTCTGCACCCATCAGCCGCAGGTTCGCCTCATGGGCGGGCAGGGTCGCGAACTCGCCGCGGCGTTTCTTGGTCGCCGCCTCGTCGAAACCGTGCAGCACGATTGCGTCGCCGCGGTTTCGCCGCGCTGCAAGCCATTCCACCGTCGAGGAGTCGCGGTCGAGCCGATAGCCGCCCTTCAGTCTGGGCGCGACGAGAAACGAGGACGGCACCGCCCGGTCCTCCAGTTGTGCGCAGAACGCCTCGACATCGGGCAGCGTCTGCTCACTGATGCCGGAGATCGAGACGATCAGTTGTCCAGCCACTCCCACATTATGGCAACGCCAGGTGTCGCAACGGTTTCCGACACCCTTACAGCAGTTGTCCATTCCGCTATCGCGGCAGAACCGCCTCGAGGGCCTCGACGACCTCGGGGGCGTCCGGTTCAGTGCGGGGGCGGAATCGACTCACCACCTCACCACCCGGAGAGAGCAGGAACTTTTCGAAGTTCCACTGCACGTCACCGGCCTCACCGGCCGCATCGGGGGCCTTCGTCAGTTCGGCGAACAGCGGGTGGCGATCCGGCCCGTTGACATCTGTCTTCGCCAGTAGCGGAAAGGTGACACCGTAAGTGGACGAGCAGAACGTCTGGATCTCCTCGGCGGTGCCGGGCTCCTGTCCCATGAACTGGTTGCACGTACGCCGATCACCGTCAGCCCCCGATCGCGGTAGTCCTGTGCAAGCTTCTCCAGCGCGCGGTATTGCGGTGTCAGACCGCATTTCGAGGCGACGTTGACCACCAGCGCTGCGCCGTCGGCGAGCTGGGCCAGCGACGTCGGCTTGCCGTCGAGAGTGGTCAGTGCGATGTCGGTGAGCGGCGTGTCCGTCATGTCCCGCACACTACCGGCCGGCGAACAGCATTCCCGCCACGCGATGCACGGTGGCAACCGGATCGGTGTCGTTGTCGATGGCCTTATTGAGCCACAGCAGCGAAAAGCCATGCACCAGAGACCATGCCGCGAGCGCGGCCGCCTGCGGGTCGTCCTTGGCACGCTGATCGTCGAGGGTTCCGACACCGGCGGCCAACTCGGTACCCGCCGCCTTTTCGGCGGCGACTAGATCGGGGTCGGTGGCGTCGTAGAGCGACTTGTCGAACATCACCTCGTAATGGCCGGGGTGCTCGATCGCGAAGCGTACGTAGGCCTGTGCGGCCTCGAGGAAGACGGGTCGCGCGCCGGTGAGCGCGTCGGCCAGCATGCGAAACCCCTCTGTCGCCAGCGCGGTGAACAGGCCGCGGCGGTCGGTGAAGTGATGGGCGGGCGCCGCGTGGGAGACACCTGCGGCGCGCGCCAGCTCCCGCAGCGACAGGCCGTCGGCGCCGCGTTCGGCCACCAGCGTGGCCGCTTCGGCCAGGATCGTGGCCTTGAGGTCGCCGTGGTGATAGGTGTCTCTGCTGCTCATTCGGCCATCATAGCCCGGAAATCTTGACAGTGCCTAGATTGGAGTTCGGAAATGGCCGTCACCGTCACGCTTGTTCTGGGCACGCTCGGGGCCCGCATGATCCGTCCCCCGCAAGCGGGAGGTGCCCCCAGGCTGGGCGTCGATTACGTCGACAATTGGCCTTCGGCGATCGCCGTCGGGCTGGCCGCGATGTTCGCGGTGACCGGGTCGCGCACTTCGTCAATCCCCTGCGCCGGGACATGATCGCGATCGTGCCGCCCCGGTTGCCCGCGCCCGGACTGCTGGTCACCATCACCGGCGTGCTCGAACTGCTGGGCGCGGTCGGGCTGCTGTACCCGCCGGCTCGGGTGGCGGCGGCGGTGTGCCTGGCCGTGCTGATGCTGACGATGTTCCCGGCCAACGTCTACGCGGCGCGGATGTCGAACCCACCGAAGTCCATGAACACCCGGCTGCCGTTACGGACGGTCGAGCAGGTCGTCTTCGTAGGCGCCGCCCTCGTGGTCGGCCTTGGCGGCATCCAGTAGCCACGCATACTGGAAAGCCGTCTCCTTCCAGCGTTCGTAGCGCCCGCTGATGCCACCGTGGCCGGCGCTCATCTCGGTCTTCAACAGCACCGGATGGGCGTCGGCCTTGGTGTGCCGCAGCGCCGCAACCCATTTCGCGGGCTCGACGTAGTACACCCGGGTGTCGTTGAGCGACGTCATCGCCAGGATCGGCGGATAGTCCTTGGCCTCGATGTTCTCGTACGGTGAGTAGGACTTCATGTAGTGGTAGATATCCTTGTCCGCCAACGGGTTTCCCCATTCGTCCCACTCGGTGACGGTAAGTGGAAGCGACGGGTCGAGGATGGTCGTCAGCGGGTCGACGAACGGAACCTGCGCCAGGAAGCCTGCGAACAGCTCCGGCGCCATGTTGGCGACCGCGCCGATCAGCAGCCCACCCGCACTGCCCCCGAGTGCCACGAGATTCTCGGCCCGGGTGAGGTCGGTGTCCACGAGATGTCTTGCAACGGCGATGAAGTCGGTGAACGTGTTCATCTTCTCCAGCAGCTTGCCGCGCTCGTACCACGGGCGACCCAGCTCCCCGCCGCCTCGCACATGCGCGATGACGAACACCATGCCGCGGTCCAACAACGACAACCGCGCGATGGAGAACCGCGGGTCCTCGCACGATTCGTAGGCCCCGTAGCCGTACACCAGCGTTGGCGCCGGGAACTGGAGGCCGGTGCGGTGGATGATCGAAACCGGTATCCGCGCGCCGTCCGCGGCGATCGCCCAGTCGCGGCGTTCGACGTAGTCCTCGGGGCGGTAGTCGCCGAGCACCGGCTGCTCGCGCAGCAGCGTCCTGTCGCCGGTGGCGAGGTCGACATCGTAGATGCGCACCGGGGTGACGAACGACGTCGCACCGATCCGCAGCTTGGGCGAGTCCCAGTTCGGGTTGCCGCTCAGGCCCGCCGACATCAGCTCCGACTCGAACGTGAACTCCTCCGGACGGCCGTATTCGCCGTCGGCGTACAGCGGCCACAGCTGGATCCGCGGAAGCGCCTCCCGGCGGTAGCTGACCACCAGGTGCCCGGCGAAGGCGTCGACGGCGTCGAGGCGGACATCGTCGCGGTGCTCGATGAGCGTGCGCGTTGCAGTGGGGTCGGCGACCGGCGCCTCGACGAGGGCGAAGTTCTCGGCGCCGTCGTTGTGCAGGATGAGAAAGCGGTCTTCGCCGCCGACGACGGCGTGTTCGACGGAGTACTCGACGAGCTCGCGGCGCGGCCACACGGGGACGAACTCGGCGTCGGGGTCGGCGGCGTCGGCGTACCGGATCTCGGAGGTCACGGCGCTGCCCGCGGCGATGATCACGTACTTGTCGCTGCGGGTGCGCCCCACCGCGAGCCAGAACCGCTCGTCGGGCTCGTGGTAGACCTTCTCGGCCGGCAGCCCGGCACCGATGCGATGCCGCCACACGGTGTCGGGCCGCCACGCGTCGTCGACCGTGGTGTAGTAGATGGTGCGGTTGTCGGCGGCCCAGGTTGCGCCGGCGCCGATGCCGACGATCTCGTCGTCGTACAGTTGGTTGGTCCGCAAGTCCTTGAACCGCAACGCAAATCGCTCGTCGCCGACGATATCAACCGAGTAGGCCAACGTGTGGGCGTCGATACTGACCGTTGCGGCACCGAGCGCGAAGAAGTCGTGGCCGTCGGCCTCCACGTTTTCGTCGAGCAGCACCTGTTCGCCTGGGATCTCGGTGTCCTCGTCGAACTTCGGTGGTGTCCAGTCGTCGGGATCGGTTATCGGACAACGGCAGTGCACGCCGTATTGCTTGCCCTCGAAACTGCGGCTGTAGTACCACCAGTCCCCACGGCGGGTCGGCACCGACAGGTCGGTCTCCTTGGTGCGGGCCTTTATCTCGTCGAAGATCTTCTGCCGCAGCGGCGCCAGATGGTCGGTAATCTGCTCGGTGTAGGTGTTCTCCGCCTCGAGGTATTCGATCACCGCGGGGTCGGATTTGTCCCGCAACCACTCGTACGGGTCGATGAAGACGTCGCCGTGATACTCGCGGCGGTGCTCGACACGTTTCGGGCTGGGCGGGACAGGAGCCTGCTTCATGCCTCGACTCCCGCTCGCTCCGGTCCTCGCTCGTCCCTCGCTGCGATCCTCACTCGCAGTCGTCTTCGGAGCTTCATGCCGTCGGGCCGATCCAGTCGGTGAACCGCAGGTCCGAAATACGTTCGTATGCATTGATATAGCGCTCGCGGGTGGCATCCACGATGGTAGGCGGCAGCGCAGGCGGCGGCTCGTCGCCGCCACGGTCCCAGCCCGACTCCGGGCTTGTCAGCCAGTTGCGGACGAACTGCTTGTCGAAACTCGGCTGCACGACACCCTCCTGATAGGTGTCGACGGCCCAGTACCGCGACGAGTCCGGGGTGAAGATCTCGTCGGCCAGCACCAGGTTGCCATGCTCGTCGACGCCGAATTCGAACTTGGTGTCGGCGATGATGATTCCCTTCGTCAGAGCGTGGTCGGCGGCGCGGATGTAGGTCTGCAGTGTGAGATCGCGCAGCTGGTTGGCGCGCACGGTGCCGACCATGTCGATCACGTCGCCAAAGGCGATGTTCTCGTCGTGCTGGCCAAGCTCGGCCTTGGTCGCCGGGGTGAACAGCGGCGTGTCGAACTTGCTCGCCTCGACCAGGCCAGGCGGCAGCGCGATGCCGCTGACCTCGCCGGTCTTCTGGTAGTCCAGCAGGCCTGAACCGGTCAGATAACCCCGCGCGACGCACTCCACCGGAATCATGTCGAGCTTGCGGACCACCAGGGCGCGGCCCAGTACGTCGGCGGGGATGCGCGGATCGTCCGGCGGGCCGGCGAGATGGTTGGGTGCCTGCAGGTAGTCGAAGAAGAACACGCTCATCGCGGTCAGGATGCGACCCTTGTCGGGTATCTCGTTGTCCAGAATGAAGTCGAATGCCGAGATGCGGTCGCTGGCGACGAACAGCAGGTGATCGTCGTCGATGCGGTAGATCTCGCGAACCTTGCCGCTGGCCAGATACTCGTAGTCGGAGAGAGCTGGGCGCATCGGGTCAGCCTAGCGGTCGATCTGTGCTGGGATCGACGGCATGACATCGAGGTATGTGCCCTACGCCACCACTCCCGCCCGGCTGCTCGCGCAGTTGTTCAGTGACTTAGTCGTGGCGGCATGGACTGCGATCTGGGTGGCGGTGGGAATGGCGGTGCATTCGGCCGTGTCCACCATCGCCGAATTCGGTAGCGACGTGGAGAGCGGCGCCAACGGGATCGCGGGCAACCTCGACTCCGCCGGCGACAACGCAGGCAAAGTGCCGCTGATCGGTGATGCACTCAGCGACCCGCTGACCGCGGCGGGCGGTTTCGCCCGTGACATCGCGGGCGCGGGGCAGCAGCTGAACTCGACGGCGAGCTGGCTGGCGTGGCTGCTGGCGTTCGCCGTCGCGGCGCCGCCGATCCTGGCGATCGCGATGCCGTGGCTGGTGCTGCGGCTGCGATTTTTCCGGCGGAAGTGGGTGGCGCTGACGCTGGCCGGAACGCCCGCAGGCCAACAGCTGCTCGCGCTGCGGGCGCTGGCCAACCGCCCGCTGGCCAAGCTTGCGGCGATCAGCCCGGATCCGGTGGGCGCCTGGCGACGGGAGGACGCAGCCGCGATCAGCGGTTTGGCGGCACTCGAGTTGCGAGCCAGAGGCGTCGCCCGCCGCCGCACCCCCGCCCGTAATTAGCGATTTCGGCGCGCTGACCGGCGCTGAGCGCACGCTAGCGCGCCGAAATCGCTGTGGAGGGAACCCGACGGGACGCTTCCCACGTCCACTCATGATGTGCTCGACGACTTCTTGCGTAAACATGACGGCGTAATCACACTTGCCCAGGCCCGTCGCGCTGGCCTCAGTGAGGATGCCGTCAAGCGGCGTGTCCGTTCCGGACATTGGCGACGCTGTGCTCCAGGTGTGTTCTTTGCCGACGATCGCCCCTTCACCGACGGCGCGCGGATTCGAGCGGCGGTGTGGAGCTATGGGCAGTACGCCGCTGCGAGCGGGTTGGCCGCTGCGTGGTGGCACGGCCTCACCCGGTTCGCACCCGATGTCGTCGAGGTGACAGTGCCGAGGAACAGCCACGGCAGGTGCCACCAAGGCTGCCGTGTGCGGCGGCGCGATTTGAAGCCCGCGGATGTCGTGGATCGAAATGGATTGCGCGTCACAGAGTTGGCGCTGACGGTCGTTGAGGCTGCGGTCCGACCAGGCCGCAATGCCAAGCTGATGGATTCGGCGTTACAGCATCGCGTCGAGCTGCGCGGGCTGTGGCACGCGCATCTTCGTAACAAGGGCCGCTACGGTTCACCGGCCGCGCGGCGGCTTTTACAAGCAGCAGATGACGGTGCCCGATCCGAAGCTGAGCGACTACTGATACGCCTACTCAAGGCTGCGAAGATCACCGGCTGGCGGGCGAACTATCGGCTAGGCGGATACCGGATTGATGTGGCATTCCCGAAGCAGAAGGTCGCGATCGAGGTCGACGGATTCGCATTTCACAGTGACCAAGAAGACTTTCAAGCCGACCGCGAACGACAGAACAAGATCGCGCTGATGGGATGGAAGGTGCTGCGCTTCACTTGGCTGGACCTCACTGAGTACCCGCAGCGGGTGATCGCCGAGATCCGGTTTGCGATTTCGGCGCGCTGACCGGCGCTACGCGCACTGTGGTGTCTCGGGACATCGTTGACACTTATGTCTCGGGACATCGCTGACAGTCATGATGCCGGTTTGGGTTCGCGGGTGCGGTAGGTCCGTGTGTTTGGTGCGCTGGGCTGGTATTCGCGGGTGGGGTCGGCGATGAGTTCGCGTATCAGGGTGGTGCCGCTGAAGATGGCGATGTGGTCTGCGCGGCGGACAACGTCGCAGTGGTGTCCGGCCCAGCGCAGACCGACATTGACGCGGTAGGGCGCTACGTGCAGCTTGCCGGAGGTTTCACCGACGGTATGGCGGCTGACGAAAACCGGTGCGGGCAGCGGGTGGTCAGCCGGATGAGCCTTTGGGGTGGCGGTGAAGGCGTCGGCGGGCGTGGTCCCGCCCAAGGCGCGGTGTGGTCGATGGTGGTTGTAGAAATCGCGGAACTGGTCCAGCAGTGCGTTGAGTTCTTCCACGTCGACGGCAGCGGGGCGGGCGCGCAGCCATTTCTTGAGGGTCTGCCAGAACCGTTCGATCTTGCCGCAGGTCTGCGGGTGCGACGGGGTTGAGTTGATGGTGTGTGTCCCCAGGGCGCGCAGGTTGGCCTCGAACGCAGCCTCGAATGCGTACAACCGACCGGTGTAGACCATGCCGTTGTCGGCCAACGACATTGCCGGGATTCCGCATTCGTTGATGGCGGCCAGCATCGTCGACCACACCAACTCAGCGGTGCCCTGCCCGCCAGCGGCGCGCAGCGCGGGAACGTAGCGCGAATGGTCATCGATGCTGCCGGCGATGGCCACCGCCGCGCCATCGGCCAGGCTCCACCCGGTCCAGTCGGACTGCCAGCACTGGTTGGGCCGGGAGAAGCAGAACCGTTTGGTCGCTGACTTCGGCCGTTTCTGGGGCTGGGCCACGATCAGTCCGTGACGGGTCAAAATCCGCGACACCGTGGAGCGCGACGGTACCGCCACGTCGTCGCGTCGAAGTGCCCACACGATCGACTGCGGCCCATGGTCAAGGCCCTGCTCAAGAAGCTGTTTGCGCCGACGCAGCACGGCTTCTTCGACCGCGGCCGGGGTCTGACCAGGTGAAGAATTTGGCCGCCGCGACCGTTCTTTCAGCCCGGCCAGACCGTCCTGACCAAAGCGGCGCCGCCATTTGTAAAACGTCTGCCGACTGATCTGCTGATCCCGGCAGAACTGCGAAACATTGTCAATCTGACCGGCAAACGCCGTCGCGGCACGGATATCCATCGCCGTCACCTTCTGGGCCATGGACCATCCTGGTCGCAGCCCTACTCAGGTGTCAGCGATGTCCCGAGACATACACCTGTCAGCGATGTCCCGAAACAGGACACGGCGCTCAGCGCACGTTAGCGCGCCGAAATCGCTTCCAGTTCGACGATGAGGTGCCGGATGCCGGTGTGCCTGTTGCTCCGAGTCCACTCCACCGGCTTGACCACCCGCGCGGACGAAAACCTGCCGAGCAGCTCCTCGAACAGCACCCGCAGCTCCAACCGCGCAAGGTTGGCACCCAGGCAGTAGTGAATGCCCTGGCCGAAACCCAAGTGCGGGTTCGGTTTCCGAGAGACGTCGAACCGGTCAGGATCCTCGAACGCCAATGGGTCGCGGTTGGCCGAACCTTCCCATATCTGCACTTTCTGCCCCGCCTGGATCGTGCATCCGCCCAACTCGACGTCGCGGGTGGCGGTGCGGCGCTTCGACGGCGACGGCGACGTCCAGCGCACCATCTCCTCGACGGCGCTCGGCAACAGCGACAAATCCCCCCGCAACACTGCGAGTTGGTCGGGATGCTCGGCAAGCGCAAGCAGCCCGCCCGCGACGGCATTGCGAGTCGTTTCCGCGCCCGCGCTGAAGAGCAGGCTGAAGAACAGGTACAGCTCGATTTCCGAAAGGAAGGACGCTGCGAGTCCATCCTCGTCGACGGTCGCGTTGGCGACGACGGACAGCATGTCGTCGGTCGGCACCGACCGCTTGGACGCGATCAGCTCCTGGCCGTAGGTGTACATCCGCGTCCCGGCCTCCTCGACCGACAGCTGCGAGAGCGACGCCTTGCGGGAGCCGCCGAAGTCGAACTGCGGCTCGATGGCTTCGAACAGCCAATGCCGTTCGGACTCAGGAACTCCCAGCAGAATGCAGATCATCTGCATCGGCAGCTCCGCGGCGACCTCGACCAGGAAGTCGAACGGCTCCCCGGGCTCGACAGCATCCAACAGCTGCCTCGCGCGGGCGCGCAGATCGTCCTCGACGCGGCGGAGCATTCGCGGCGTCAGGCCCGAGCTGACCAGTCGGCGGATCTGCGAATGTCGCGGGTCGTCCATCATGTTGAGCACCTGGCCCGCAATCGCCAAGTCCTGCAGCAGCGTCCCGCCAAACGGCCGCGAACCGCCGGTCACCGACGAGTACGTCTCCGGATCACGAAGCACTGCAAGGGTTTCGGCATATGTCGCAACCGACCAGAAGCCCTCGCCGTCGGGAGTGTTGTCGGTGGGTTCATGCCAGTACACCGGTGCCTCGCGGCGATGCACCTCGAACAGGTCGTGCGGGAAGCCGTTGGCGAAGTTGTCCAGGTCGGTGAAGTCGATCCCGGCCAGCGAACCGGCCACAGTCACAGGATCGCGCCCGAGGTGTACTTGGCCGCCTCGGGATAGCGGCTGACCAGTTCGTCGACCGCTGCGACGACCGCGTCGATCTGACTACCTGCCGCACCGGTGAAGGCCTGCTTGTCCGCCAGTGCTGCATCCAGCGCAGGCCGGTCCAGCGGCAGCCGGCGATCCGCGGCCAGCCGGTCCAGCAGGTCGGGCTCCAAACCCTTCTCCCGCATCGCCAATGCGACCGCGACGGCGTTCTCCTTGATGACCTCGTGCGCTGCCTCGCGACCCATGCCCGTGCGCACCGCCGCGATCAGGATCCGCGTGGTCGCAAGGAACGGCAGGTACCGGTCGAGCTCACGTTGGATCACCGCGGGATACGCGCCGAACTCGTCGAGCACCGTCAGGAACGTCTCGGTCTGGCCGTCGATGGCGAAGAACGCATCGGGCAGCGCCACCCGGCGCACCACCGAGCAGAACACGTCGCCCTCGTTCCATTGCGCCCCAGCGAGTTCGGCCGTCATCGACGCGTAGCCGCGCAGCACCACCTGCAACCCGTTGACGCGTTCACACGAACGCGCGTTCATCTTGTGCGGCATCGCCGACGAACCGACCTGACCCGGCGCGAACCCCTCGGTCACCAGTTCGTGGCCCGCCATCAGCCGGATGGTGTGCGCCAGCGACGACGGCCCGGCGCCGACCTGCACCAGCGCCGAAACGACGTCGTGGTCAAGCGAACGCGGGTAGACCTGACCGACGCTGGTGAAGATCTCGGTGAAGCCGAGAAACTCGGCGACCCGGCGCTCGAGCTCGGCCAGCCGCGAGGTGTCGCCGTCGAACACGTCGAGCATGTCCTGCGCGGTGCCCA
Source organism: uncultured Actinomycetota bacterium (assembly GCA_963801575.1). GTDB lineage: Bacteria > Actinomycetota > Actinomycetes > Mycobacteriales > Mycobacteriaceae > Mycobacterium. The sequence goes on along the minus strand of CAWDFT010000013.1, from coordinate 14,480 downwards.
TCGGACCCTTGATCCCGCGCAGCGGGTACCGGTCGATCAGCTCGCGCAACCGGCTCAGCGCGATCAGCATCTCCTCCGCCGACGACGCGAATCGCTTGCCCAACGTGGTTGCCTGCGCGGCGACGTTATGGCTGCGGCCGGCCATCACCAGGTCGCGGTAGCTCAGCGCCCGCTCGGCAAGGCGCGCCACGACGGCCACCCCGTGTGAGAAGACAAGTTCCAGCGAGCGGCGGATCTGCAGCTGCTCAACGTTTTCCGTCAGGTCGCGGCTCGTCATGCCCTTGTGCACATGCTCATGGCCGGCCAGCGCGTTGAACTTCTCGATGCGTGCCTTGACGTCATGGCGCAGCACCCGCTCGCGCTCCGCGATCGAGGCCAGGTCGACGTCGTCGATCACCCGCTCGTAGTCGGCGACGACGCCCTCGGGTACGTCGACCCCCAACTCGGCCTGTGCGCGCAGTACCGCCAGCCACAGCCGCCGCTCGGCGACGACCTTGGCCTCCGGCGACCAGATCGCCACCATCTCGTCGCTGGCGTACCTGCTGGCCAGCACGTTGGGAATCGCCACAAACACACAGCTTACGGCGCGGGTAGGGCAGGCTGGCGCTATGTACTTCGTTGGGCTCGATCTTGCCTGGGGTGAGAAGAACCAGACCGGCGTCGCGGCGATCGACTCAGATGGTCGACTCCTGCACGTCGGTGCGGCGCAAGATGACGCGAGCATCATCGATGCCATCGCTCCGTTCACCGGCGACGAATGCCTGGTCGCCATCGATGCGCCACTGATCGTGAACAACTTGACCGGGCACCGGCCCGCGGAGATGGAGTTCAACCGCGACTTCCAGAAATTCGACGCGGGCGCACGGCCGGCGTTCGCCGAGAAGCCCGAACTGAAGAATCCCCGCGCCGCCCGGTTGGCAACCACTCTCGATCTCGACATGGACCCCGCCTCGACCGCGAGTCGACGCGCCATCGAGGTCTACCCGCACCCGGCGACCGTCGTGCTCTTCGAACTCGACAAGACACTCAAGTACAAGAGGGGCCCGTTCGGGGATCGGCAGCGCGACCTGCTCAAGCTGATGACGCTGATCGAGGGACTCGACAACGCGACACCGCGACTTCGGGCGAATCGCAGTGTGTCCTGGGTGGAATTGCGGAGACGGGTGGAGGCCGCCACCAAGCCGGTACAACTCGACCGGGACGAAGATCCCGTCGATGCCGTGCTTTGCGCATACGTTGCGCTGTACTGGTATCACCGCCCTGATGATGTGACCATCTACGGCGACTTCGAGACCGGCTACATCGTCACCCCGAGCCTTCCACCCGACCTGACACCCGCTCCCCGCCGACGTGTCGTGCCGCCACCCACCGACGAGCTACACGAACGGCTCACCCGTCTTGCGACGCTCCTCGAGGACGCGCAGCTCGAGCTGAAGACGATCCGCGAACGGCTGTACCGGTTGTGAGCCGCCCGGCGACGATCAAGCGACGAGGCACGCGTCGCGTTGAGGAGCCGGGCCAGAAGAGCTAGTCGGGCGCGTCGGCCAAATGCGTCGGGTCGGCGATGCCGGTCTCCCGAACACCGAGCTGACGATCGATCAGCATGGTGATGAAGAACAGCACGATGCCGATCGCGATGAGAATCGCGGCCAGCAGGTACTGCTGCCCCGGCCGGCCGGACAGCGGCGTGACGAGATACAGCGAGGTGATGAACCCGATGATCGGCAACACGGTCGGCGTCTTGAAGTTTCCGCCCACCTGCTTGACATCGCGCCGCAGCACCAAAACCGCGATGTTGACCACCGCGAACACTGCCAGCAGCAATAGCGACGTGGTGCCGCCGAGCAGCGAGATCGCCTTGCTGTTGGCGAATGCGGTGACGTAGAGGATGAGGCCGAACGCGATCAGGGTGGTGAAAACGATTGCGACCCAAGGGCTACGGGTCCGCGGATGAACCGTTCCGAGCACCGACGGCAGCACGTGTTGGCGTGCCATCCCGTAGATCAATCTGCTCGCCATCAACATGTTGATCAGCGCGGTGTTGGACACCGCGAACATCGAGATGAACGGCAGGATGTCCTCGATCGGCAGCCCGGGCGCACCGGCCTTGACCACCTCGACAAGCGGGGTTTCGCTCTCCTCCAGCGTGCCGATCGGCACCAGTGCTACCGCGACGATCGCCACGATGATGTAGACGATGCCGGCGATCGTGAGGCCGCTGAGAAGCACCTTCGGAAAGGTTTTCACCGGGTCTTTCGTCTCCTCGGCCATGTTGACCGAGTCCTCGAAACCGACCATCGCGAAGAACGCCAGCGACGTCGCGGTGGTGACGGCCATGAAAGCGTTCTTGTCGGTGGTGGTGTCGAACGCGACCACGCGGGAGAAGTCGACGTCACCACCGGTGAAGGCCCACAGCCCCACCGCGATCACCAGCATCAGGCCGGTGATCTCGATGATGGTGAGAACCACGTTGAGCTTGACGCTCTCGCCCACCCCACGCAGGTTCACCGAGGCGAGCAAGGCCATGAACACCAACGCCACGACGACGATTCCGGCCGTGCCCCAGCTGAAGCGGAAAGCCTCGAAGAAATTGGCCGCGAAGAACCGTGACGCCGTCGATGCCGACGTGATGCCCGAACACATCACGACGAAGGCGATCAGGAACGTCACGAACTGAATTCCAAAAGCCTTGTGCGCGTACAGGGCGGCACCCGCCGCCTGCGGGTACTTGGTGACGAGCTCGAGATAGCTGAAGGCGGTGATGGTGGCGATGAGAAATGCCGCCAGGAACGGAATCCACGCCGCACCACCGACTTCGGCGGCCACATCGCCGGTCAGCGCATACACGCCCGTGCCCAGGATGTCGCCGACGACGAACAACAGCAACAATCCCGGGCCCATTACTCGCCGGAGTTCCGGCTGCTGCTCGGCGGTGTCGGCCTGACTCATGCGCCGACCTCGCAGGCTCGGGCGCCGCATTCAGGACCGATGATTCGCTCGCGAGCTTCGCTCATGGCGCCTCCCTGACGGTTGCGAGTACCCCATCATCGACCAGCATCGGGCTTGCCGCACGGGCAATGGCGCAATGAGGGTTCGAACCGCGACCCGGACTCAGCCGGGTGTTGCGGTGAGCACAGGCATGGTGATGGGCGCCAGTACGTCGATGACGTCGATCAACGTCGCACGCGCGGCACTGCGGGGATCATCGCCGTCATCCACCAGCGCCGCCACCACCGCGCCGTCGACGGCGCACACCAGAGCGCTGAGCAGTTCGGCGCGCACCCTCCGGCCGGACCGCTCGACGACTTGCACGACCGCGTCGGTTCGCTGCTGCAGAATCCGCCGCTGCACCTCGCGCAGTGCCGGCTGCCGCGCGCACGCGATGTAGCGTTCGTACCGCGAAATCAACTGCTCGCTGAGCCGTGCTTCGGGTTCGTCACCGACGAGCAGATCCACCAACACATCGACAGTCGACTCGGCGCCGCGACGCCGCCGTGACAACGCGGCTACCGTCTCCCGCAACTGCTGCGCTTCCAGCGCGCCGACATGTTCGACGGCCTTGACGATCAGATCGTCGAGGGAAGAGAAGTAGTACGTCGTCGCCGCCAGCGGCAGCCCTGCCCGGCGCGCCACGGAACGATGGCGCACGGCGTCGAACCCGCCTTCGCACAGCAGCGCGGCAGCCGCGCTGACCAGTGCATACTGCCGACGAACTCCTTTGGGAGTGACCGCTGCCATGACGCCTAGCATGCTGCCAGTCGCCCGAGGCCGACATGGCTCTTTCGGCTAAAGCTAATCCTTTACACAGGAAGTCGCGTCGTCGACCAATTTGGATCTATTGCCAAAACGCCGCCCGAAGGTCGGCCAGCCGCCAATGGCATGATGACCCGCATGCCAGAACTGAGCCGCCGGGCGATGCTGCGTCTCGGTGTCAGTGCGGCCGCAGGTGCCGTCGGCGCCTTCGCATTCGGAACGCTGCGCGAACCGGGGCCGCAAACCGCGGGCCCGCCGGTGTCGATGACGAGCGCCGGTGCACCACTTGCACCACTTGCACCACTGGCCCCGCCTGCGCCGTTGGAGCCCGCGCCGATCGCGGCGCCGACGTTGGTCAACGGTTCGTTCGTATCTACCGCACGCGGCGGCGTCGATACCAATTGGGCGATCGCGCGGCCGCCCGGCCAGACCGCGCCGCTGCGGCCCGTCATCGCTCTGCACGGCAAGGGTCAAGACGCGGCAGGCGTCATGGCCGGCGGTGTGGAACAGGGTCTGGCACAGGCGGTCGCCGCAGGCCTGCCGCCCTTCGCGGTGATCGCCGTCGACGGCGGCGGAAGCTATTGGCACAAGCGCGCGTCGGGCGAGGACTCCGGCGCGATGGTGCTCGACGAACTGCTTCCGCTCCTCAGCGAGCAGGGGCTGGACACCTCGAGGGTGGCCTTACTGGGCTGGTCGATGGGCGGCTACGGCGCGTTGCTGCTGGGCGGCCGGCTCGGCCCGGCACGCACCGCTGCGATCTGTGCGGTCAGCCCGGCGCTGTGGACGTCGTCGGGTGCGGCGGCTCCGGGAGCCTTCGACGGCGCAGACGACTACGCGGCCAACAGCGTGTGGGGTCTGCCCGCTCTCGGCTCGATCCCGATCCGAATCGACTGCGGCAATAGCGATCCCTTCTATTCTGCCACACAGCAGTTCATCGCTCAGCTGCCGAACCCGCCTGCGGGCGGCTTCTCGCCGGGCGGACATGACGGCGGGTTCTGGAGTTCGCAGCTTTCGGCAGAATTGGACTGGATCGCGCCGCTCTTAACGGCGTAGTCGGCTAAGACCTAGACCTTGATCTGACCCTCTGCTGCGGCCAGCCCGATGTCGGTGCGAAAGTGGCTGCCCGGCAACTTAATCGACTTGATGAGCCCATAAGCCGCATCGCGGGCGGCTGCGATGTCGGCACCCGTGCCGACCACCGACAGCACTCGCCCCCCGGAGGAGACGGTCGCACCGTCGTCGCGTCGGGCGGTCCCGGCATGCAGCACACCGTCGGCCTCGGCGCCGACGATGACATCGCCCACCCGCGGACGACCCGGATAGTTCTCGGCGGCCAGCACCACGGTGACCGCGGCGCCGTCGCGCCAGCGCAGTGCCGGCTGCTCGGCGAGAGCACCGGTGGCGGCTGCATGCAGCAGTTGGCCGAGTGGCGATTCAAGCAGTGCCAGTACGGACTGCGTCTCCGGATCACCAAAGCGGCAGTTGAATTCGACCACGGCAGGCCCCCGCGACGTGATTGCCAGCCCCGCGTACAACAGGCCCGAAAACGAGTTGCCGCGCTGAACAAGCTCGGCAGCAACGGGTTTCACGATGTCGTTGACGATCTGATGGGTCAGGTCGTCGGATAGCCACGGCAGCGGCGCGTAAGCGCCCATACCGCCGGTGTTGGGCCCGGTGTCACCGTCGCCGACACGTTTGAAGTCCTGCGCGGCGAGCAGCGGCACCACGGTCTCGCCGTCGACCACGCAGAACAGCGAGACCTCCGGCCCGTCGAGGAAGGACTCCAGCAGCACCGGATGCCCGGCGTCGAGCAGGCTGGCCGCGTGGGCGCGCGCCGCGTCCCGGTCGGTAGTCACCACCACGCCCTTGCCCGCGGCCAGACCGTCGTCCTTGACCACCCATGCCGCATCGCCTGCGCTCGGCCCGAACCGATCCAACGCCGCGTCGAGGTGCGCGGGGTTGTCGACGATCTCACTGGTCGCGGTCCGCACGCCCGCAGCGGCCATCACGTCCTTGGCGAAGGACTTCGATCCCTCGATGGCCGCGGCTTCCTTCGTCGGCCCGAAGCAGGCGATCCCGGCGGCACGCACCGCGTCGGCCACCCCGAGCACCAGCGGCACCTCGGGTCCGATCACCACCAGGTCAGCGCCGATCCGCTGCGCCAGTTTCGCGACCTCGTCACCAGAGGTGACGTCGACCTCGTGCTGGTCGGCGATCGCGGAGGTGCCCGCGTTACCGGGCGCGATCGCCAGGCTCTCCACCTCCGGGTCATTGCGCAGCGCCAGCAGCAGCGCATGTTCACGGGCTCCGGATCCGATCACGAGAACTCGCACGGTTGCCAACCCTAATCGCACCGCCTGTAGGTTCTCGAACTCGGTGGCAGATCGCGCTGCTTCTATCTGCAGGTTCCCAAGATTCTCATCGAAATGGCTGACGAGTTCTTCTCATCTTCCTGGCGGAACCGATAGCCGTACGCTGGCGTAGAAGTGTGCGACAGCGACCGGGTTCAGCCGAAGGCAAAGCCCCCAGAGCAGGGGAAGTTCTCGCGCTGTCTCGAAACCGTTGAGACGCTCAGGCCGAGATCAGCCAGAGCGTCGTGCCGCGAGACAGCCGCTTGGAGACCTCAGCCCCACCCCTTCTCCGGAGACGAAGCATAGTGCGGATGCGGGTCGACGATCACCTGCGTCGAATACAGCTCCGGTTCGTAGGCCGGGACGTCGGCGGGCCTACGCATCGGCGCCGGTATCGGCGGGTGGCGCGAAAACCGGCACTGCGCAGCAGACTTCGGCCAGATCGCGGCCGGCGCACAGCACCGTCCGATCCGGTCGCACTACCGCGGCCCTGGCCCGACCGGCCTGCAGCCAGAGGGCCAGTTCCGTGCCGGGATGAGCCGTCACGACGACGGCGCCGCGGCGGGTCATCTCGTCCTGCTGGGACGGGTTGAGCGGAGCGGACGTGATCACCGCGAACCTGGCGCCGACGACCTCGTCGAGCCGTTTGCCGTCGAGCAGAACAGGATTCGGGCACAACCGGCCCGCCAGTTGCCGTCGTCCGGGTGATTTCATGTACCAGCTCACTGCTGTGCAACGCGGGCGTCGTGCTGTCGACGATCTTCTCCCTCACCCCCGGGATCAGATGCAGGCGCGGAACCACCACACGCCGGAGCAGATTGCCCACCTCGCCGCCCGCCGTCATCGCCGTGCCCATCGCGAGCGCGAACCGGATCATGTACCGCGCGTGCGGCATACGCTCCTGCTCATACGTGTCAAGCACACTCTCGGGCAACCATCCGTTGACCACGCCGGCAAGCTTCCACGCGAGGTTCATCGCGTCGCGCAGCCCCGCGCACAGGCCCTGGCCGATGAACGGCGGTGTCAGGTGCGCGGCGTCGCCAAGGATGAACATGTTGTCACGGCGCCACTGGTTCGCCACCTGCGCGCGGAACGTGTACTCGCCGACGCGCACGAGCTCCAGCTCTTCTGGCGCAACGCCTTCCACCCACGGCCGGATCAGCGGGTAAAGCGCCGCCATGGTGTTGTAGTCGTCGGCCGTCTCGTCCGGCAGGAGCCGGAACTCCCACCGGTAGCGGGTATCGCCGATCCGCATGTACGTGGCCGCTCGATGCGGATCGCACACCTGGTGGACGCCCTCCCACTGATTCAGCTCTGCGGTCGTCGCCACATCGACCACGAGCCAACGCTGCTGGAATTTCAAGTCCTCCATGCAGGCGCCGATCGCGGTGCGGACCAGGCTGTTGGCGCCGTCGCAGCCGAGCAGATACCGCGTCTCCACGCGGTGCTCCTCGCCGCTGACCCGATCGGTGAACGTGACCTGCACTCTGTCTTCGCCGATCTGAACGGCCTCGGTCACCTCGGCATTGCCCCGGAGGACAGCGTGCGGGTAATGCTTCAGGTTCGCCCGCAGCAGCGCCTCGAACTCCGGCTGGTCGAACATGTTCGCCTGCGGGTAGCCGTTGGCGCTTTCGGCGCATTCCCGGTGAAACTCCGCGAGTACCCGCGCATTTCGGTCCCGCAGCTGTAGACCGCGCGCCGGTCGGGAGATCGCCGCGAACTCATCGGCAATGCCCAGTCCGGCCAGTAACCGGTAGATTTCGTCGTCGAGATGAACGGCACGCGGCTGCGGGTAGACGTCCTCCCAGCGGTCGAGGACCAGGCAGTCGACGCCGTACTGCGCAAGCTTCGTTGCCGCGGTGATCCCGGTCGGCCCCGCGCCGACGATCACCACCGGGACGAAGTTCGGGTTCTCGGTCATGAGTACCTCACCCGGTTGCGTTGCGTGCCGAGATCGATCTTGCCGTCGTCGGTTGCGATGGTGGCCTCGACGACATCGCCGTCGTGCAGGTACTTGGTGTTCTTGGCCTGCCCGGCGAAGAACATCTTCCACTTGACGTCGTCCGGCAATAGACCCACGAGCTTCTGCACCGGCTTCGGCGGCGCGGACAGCGCCGTGCCGACCGGTGTGCCGGTGATCACCAGGTCGCCGGCGGACAGCTGCTGGAACCGCGCCAGCGCCGCAAGGGCCTGGACGGGCCGATAGATCATGTCGCCGTCGACCGTGCTGTCTTGGCGCAGTTCGCCGTTGACCCGCAGCTGCAGGCGCAGCTCGCCGAAGCGACCCAGCTCGTCGGCGTCGAGCAGCACCAGTGCCGGCCCGACCGGGGTGAACGTCGGGTACGACTTCGCCTCGTAGAACTGGGTTTTGGTCAGCTGCACATCACGCGCCGACACGTCGTTGGTCACCACCAGACCGCAGATGTAGTCGGCCAGGTTGTCGGCGGTGATCGCGGTGCCGACGGGCATGTCGCGACCGATCACCAAACCGATCTCCACCTCGTAGTCGAGCAGGCGGACATGCTCCGGCTTGACGATGTCGTCGACGGGGCCGGTGATCGACCCAGATGCCTTGCGGAAGAACGTGAGCGGCACCTTGTTCGGGTCCCCTCCGGTGTCCTTGACGTGCGACGCGAAGTTGGTCATCTGCGCGACGACGCGGCACGGCTCGGTCACCGGTGACAGCAGCTCGAGGCTGCTCACCGGCACCGTCTCGGTGCTCGCGGCGGCCCGATCGATCGCCGGGCGGTCGGCCAACAGCTGCGCCGTCGTCGTCGCGTCGGTGTCGACCTTGGCCACGGCGTCGGAGCTGCCCGCCCACCAGGCGTCGGCGGTGCGATAGATGGAAATAGTCATGAGCGTGCCACTTTCAGGAGTCCCCGGAGTCGGGTGATGTCGAATTCGTTGTCGTCACGGATCGCGGTCACTATCGACCGCAGTTCGTGAGCTGCTTCCCGGCTGGGTGTGATGCCGAGAAAATCTTTGGTGGCCGGTGGTCCCCACTGGGCCAGACCGGACGCGGTGAACGGCGCCCATCCCGGTTCGAGGGTGTTGTCGAACATGTCGCCGTCGCTGAAGTGCTCGACCAGAAATCCGTCGGGATCGCGCCAGTAGTCGAAGATCTGGCTGCCCTGGATGTGCCTGCCGATGCCCCACGACCGGTGATACCCCAACTCGCGCAGGTATTCACCGCCCGCCGCGATCGCGTCCAGATCGCATGCCTGATACGCGGAGTGCACATAGCGGTTCGACGGGCCCAACGCCAACGCCAGCGTGTGGTGGTCGGCGGGCGTCGAGCCACGATCGCAGCGGATGAAGCTCATCGCCGGGCCGCGGTCGCGCTGGCCGGGGTAGTACATGAAGTCGCTGACGATCAACCCGAGGTGGTCGAGGTACCAGTTCAGTGTCTGGATGTACTTCGTGCTCTGCAGCACGACATGTCCCAACCGCTGCACGCGGGCCGGCTCGCGCGGGGGGCGCTGCGTGGCGTTGGTGCGCCGCAACTCGTGCCCGAAGTTGAAGGTGTGCGGCTGTTGCGCGGGCAAGCCGGGCAGCTCGTGTGTCCCGGCGACCACGCGAACTGGAGTCCCGTTCGGATCGGTCAGGTCCACCGCGACCCCGCCAAGCCGCCTCCGGCAGAGTGCGCGTTCTGGCGCCGGTCGCGCTGGCGAGCCGCTCGACGTCGGCCCGGTCGTCGGCGGCGAACGCGGGCCCGACGAACCGCGACCGCGGCCCGCGCCGGATGATCACGCACGGTGAGCCGGCATCCGTTCCCCGCAGCTGAAGCTCGTCCGCGGTGTGCAGCACCGTGCTGAAGCCGAACGCCCGCGCGAAGGCTTCCGCGCGGACCAGGTCTGGTTTCTCGAACTCCAGCCAGGCCAGATCGCGGACCTTGATCAGGGGGTTGCGCGAGCGGCCCGGGTGCTCCCCGCGCAGGGCGCCCTGCTCGCTGTGCAGGTTCTTGTGGGCGTCGATGTGGCTCGTCACGTTCTTCTCCTTTGTGGACTGACGATATCGTCACATACGACTGGCTCGTCAGTCAAGAGTTTCTGACGAAGTCCTCAAAATTGACGATTTCTGTTAGCATCGGCGCATGACCAACCCGAACGGCACGGCGGAGAACCGACTCGAGCGGCGCAAGATGCGCACCCGGGCGGCCCTTGTCCGCGCCGCCCAGACGTTCATCGCGGCGGGCAAGTTCAACGTGCCGGTACTCGAGATCACTCAGACGGCCGACGTCGGCATGGGCTCGTTCTACAACCACTTCGACAGCAAAGAAGAGCTGTTCCAGGCCGCGGTCAACGAAGTACTCGACGAACTCGGCGCGATACTCGACAAGCTCACCGACGGGTGACGAGGATCCGGCGGAGACGTTCGCCCGCAGTTTCCGGCTGGTGGGGCGACTGTTCCGGCAGCGGCCGAACATGAGCCGCGTGCTGCTCAACACCGGCGTGGAATTGATGTCCGCCGACCGCGGGCTCGCGCCGCGGGCCCTGCGCGACATTGACGCCGCGCACGCGGGCAGGCCGATTCTCAGTCGACGACCCCATGCTCGCGCTGGCGGTCGCCGGTGGCGCGTTGATGGGGCTCGGTCAGTTGCTGCACGACCAGCCGGAGCGTGACGACGCCGAGGCCGCCGACCGGGTGACCCGCGACGTGCTGATCATGTTCGGCTTGCCTGCCGACGAGGCCGCGGAGATCTGCCGTCGGCCGCTGCCTGACCTCGACGAGCTGACCGAGCCTGACTCCGCGGCGTGATCCGCATCGACACGTCTGGTTGGTCGGATGACCACTGGGTGGGCGTGCTGTTAAGCGGACGCGAGCTTCCATCCGCTCGCCGAAGCGATTCCACGTTCGCAGGCACGGCCGCGGCTGCAGCAGGGGTCTGTCAAGGCGCATCGCGGCCTCACCCACTTCCGTCGCCTGAAGTCGCCCGAGCCGTGGGTGGGGTGGCAAGTGATGCCGGTGGTTACTGGGCGACCGCGCGCCAACGCAGCTGGTGGCAACTGCATCCCGAACAGCAGCGCGACGACGAGCGGCTCGATCACTTCCTCGGCCTCATGCCGGACTGGATCTGCGCGGCCGTCGAGCTGCGCCACCGCTCGTGGGACGGGGCCGGCCTGCCCTGCATTGCGCGGTCAACGACCGACGCGGTGTACGTGCGAATGCATGGGCCCGGTGAATCACTCGATGTCGGGTCGTATTCCGACGCCGATCTGCAGCGGTGGGCCGTGTCACCGAGTGGGGGGCAAGCCGCGACGGGCTCGTCTATTTCAACAATGACGGCCACGGCTAGGCCATGCAGAACGCAAGGACGCTAAAGGCGTTGCTCGGCTTGGGCTGAGCCAGCCTTGGGCGCATTGGGGCGGGATCGCTGGGCGAGTCAGGAACACAGAATCGCCGTTACCGGCGTTCTGCACGTCGACCCACTTCTGAAGTGCTTGAGCCGCCGGGCCGGATATGATGGCCGATGCGCTGAGAGCGCCTTCGCGGCGCAGGCCTTCGGCGGGCACAAAGCCAGGTTCTCGTTGAAGATTCGCTTCTGTGCGGCGATGGTGGCTCGGTTGCGTTTTGCGTAGCGGGCGGCCAGTTCCTGGCCCTCGTCCACGAGATCGTCTGCCGGCGCACAAGCCGGTTGATTAGCCCCATCGGCACGCCTCCTGCGGCCAATACATCCGGCCTTGAGCAGCATTTCCAAGGCGCGTACGGGTCCAACCAGCTGAGCCGGCGCTGCCCGCCCACCGTGGTGGTCAAACCGATGAGCAGTTCGCGCAGGACGAACCCGGTCGATTCGTCGTAGACGCCACGGCGCACGTCGAAGCCCACCGACATCTCCAATCCTCCACCGCCACAAGGGCCCTCGGTCAAGGTCTGGACCGCGGCGGGCGTGGCCGCGGGTACCGATCTGGCGCTGTCGTTGGTCGAGGACGATCATGGCACCGAGGTTGCGCAGAAGGGTGCGCGCTGGATGGTGATCTACCTGCGAAGGCTGGGCGGCCAAACACAATTCGCGGCTCCGGTGTGGATGCCGCGCGCTCGTAGCACCCCGATCCGCGATGTGCAAGAGGCCATCGAAGCGGAGCCGGGCGCCAAGCACAACGTCACCGAGCTGGCTCGCAATGCCGCGATGAGCCCACGCCACTTCACCCGCGTCTTCACCGATGAGGTCGGCGAGGCGCCGGGCTCAGGCTCGGTCATCCTTGTGGCGGCTGGGCTGGTCAAAAGGCAAACGCGCCAAAAGGTCCCGAGAGGAATGCGAAATCATCATGAGTGCAACCGATTTGGGACATCTTCGTGTTGATGCATCGTCATTACCTACCGCGGGCGGTTCAGCAAGCTGCGCATGCTCGCAGTGCTCGGCGCACACCGGTCTCAGTCGTCGAAATCTGGCCCGACAGAGCGGTTCGGCGGTTCCCCGGGGCGGTGGTTGGGCTAGGCGGAGACTTGTCTCCACGCACTGGATGGGTCGTAGTCGGACCAGCGCCACGGAGTCGCGTAGTGGACCGCGAGCACCACGCCCTCGAGGAACTCATACACGTCGCCGTCTCCGCAGTCATGGACATCGCTCGCGCCGATCAACCACACATTGAATGCCGTAGGTGAAGTATGCCGAGACAAGTTCCTCGGCTTCGCACGCCGACAAATTACGTCCCACGATGTCCCCACGTGCGCGCGCACGTCGCCTATCCACAACGAGGCCTGATCGTCGAAGGGCACATGGGTCCGAAGTAAAATCCACGGCAGTGTTTGATCCAGACATCCGTCCTCCGGCCCGGATGCAGGATCGTCCCCAACGTTTCCACGATCGCCACCGCTGGACCGGGCAGGTTGGTTCAATGGCGCTGGCAGTCCCGACGCGCACCCCGAGGAGGTCTCGTGACGGTTCCGCAGGATTATTTGGACCGGCCGGTTGCGGTGATCGGCGCCGGAACATTGGGCCGTCGCGTGGCGCTGATGTTCGCGAGCCGAGGAGGGCTGGTCCGCATCAACGCCCGGCGTGCGGTCCGAGGCGCGGAGGCTGTGGACTTCGTCGAGCAGCAGATTGGCGGGCTTTCGGGAACTCACCCCGGCTGGGCGCGCGGACGGGCCGAATATGCTCGAGCGCTTAGAGGACGCTGTTGCGGGTGCATGGCTCGTCATCGAGTCGGTCCCCGAGCGGCTAGAGCTCAAGCAAGACGTCTTCGCGCAACTGGAGTCGGTGGCCGAGCGCGACACGATCCTCGCATCGAACTCTTCCTCGTATGCGAGCCGGTTGATCGTCGACGGTCTATCGACGACTGACCGGATGCTCAACACGCATTTCTACATGCCGCCGACGCAGATCGCGGTGGATGTGATGTCCTGCGGCACCACCTCGCAAGCGGTGTTGGATTTCGTCATGGCGACCTTCCCCGAGTACGGGCTGCGTCCGTTTTTGGTGCGGCGTGAAAGCACCGGGTTCATCTTCAACCGCATCTGGGCCGCGATCAAACGTGAAGCGCTCGATGTTGTCGCCGGCGGGGTGTCCACGCCGCAGGACGTCGACGAGATGTGGAAGCTCATGTTCGGCACGGAGATTGGCCCTTTTCGTGCCATGGATTACGTCGGTCTTGACGTCGTCTACGACATCGAAGAACACTACGCCGCGGAGAACCCGAACCTGCCGGCTGGGCCGCTAAACCTGCTGCGCCACTACATCGACGCCGGCAAGCTCGGAGTCAAGGCCGGCGAAGGGTTCTATGCCGACTACCCCAAGACCCAACCGCAGAACTGATTGATTTCGGGCGACTTCACCGTAGACCAACGTGATGGTGCCGGGCCGCGATATTTCTTTGATCGCACGGGATAGCGGCGCCGCTGAGAACATAGGGCGTCACCGTTGGCGTAAGGACCGTTGAAGGGAGCGGGCCCCATGGGTACCTCGCAGGAGCACTTCCACGGGCACAAAACCAGAACTCGTCCCCCGCAGGCTGATTCGCACACGCCTCGTCCACCACCCCGCGGTGCTGGATGAGGCCAAGAGACGAAACAGAGTCTTCGAACTTCGACTCTCAGACCAGATCACAGCGTTCGCTGGGTCGATGAACTTCGTCTGGATCCATGCCGCGTTCTCTACGATCTGGATGGTCTTCCTGGAACGAAGCCCCTGGCCCACGCTGACGCTGGCGGTGTCGCTCGAGGCAATCTTCTTGTCGACCTTCGTCCTGATCGTCAGAACCGCCAGGCGTCCTTCCAGCAGGCAAATCCCGATCACGACTTCCACGCAGAGGAACTTGAACTACGCACCAACACCGAACTGACGGGCCAAATCCATCTACTCACAACGGAATTGCACCGCCACATCCTCGACCAATCTGCACCCGACGACCATACTCCACGGGCGGGTGAGATCCGGAG